>NZ_NVQE01000039.1 GCF_002591975.1 Mycobacterium neglectum
AAACTCACCGGAGGCCTCCTGATCTGCAACTGTGGCTCTACCGGTGCGAGTGTTCACTCGTCACCGGCAACCCACGTCCAATTGCAGCCCGAGGCCTTCGGCCTCAAGTCGCCCCCATACCGTCTAGCCGGTCGGTCGTCACGGATTTCTTCGTACAGTTGTTCTTTGAGGGACAGCCGGCGGCGTCGTGATGGGTGTCGATGATGGCGCGCAGAGTACGTCGGCACCGCCCGCAGTCACCGCCTGCGCCGCAGGCTTCGGTGATCTGTTTCGAGGTGCAGGCGCCGTTGGCCACGACCTTGTCGACGTCGTGACTCGTCACTCCCATGCACAGACAGACGAACATCGGCGGCTCAGCTCGGCTCGTCGATGCTCATGAGGTGGGCGAACCTGCCCACGAAATGGGTGGGGTAAGGGCCGAGGCCAGCATTCGACATCCACTCCGCGGCGGCATCCGGGTGTTCGATCCAATGCCGGGCAGCGTCCTCGTCCTCGATTTCCTGCAGGATCATCACTTCCTGCCCGTCGTCGAGTGCACGATAGACCCAGATCTTGCGAACCCCGCCGCGCTTGAAGCGCTCGATTCCGTCGTGCAACTTGACCATCAGTGCAGATACGTCCTCGACCGAGGACATGACGCCGACGACGACGCGCCCGACATGCTCGTCGGCCGAGGGCGGATACAGGTCGATCTTCTCGACTACCTCGCCACCGAATATCGGTGGAATGTCATCGGCGCCCGAAATATTGAACCACTCAAAAATTGCGGAGGACCGCAGCACGTCGCGCATCGAACGAACATGCCGAATACCGATTGTCACCAATACGCGGTGCGGTTCCCAAATCGACGTATAAAGGACTACGTGGTGGGCCCCGATGGAAGCAAGTCCATCGGAATGCCCTTTAAGCCATTTCCACATGCGGTCGACGTCGTCGACGCGGTAATCACAGGCGAGAATAAGTGAGTGCAAATCGAAATCACTCATTCCCTATTCCCTGTCCTTTAGGCGAGGCTTGCAAGCGTTAGCGCAGTCTAACCTTACTTAGCCTAGGCAGTCCAGACTAGGTTCCTGATCTGCGCCCCGCGGTTACCCCAATCGATCGCGATCGGCCCGAAACGCCGCTCCGCGCAACAAAAAAGGTGGGCCGGCAGGCATTTTCTGCACTATGTTGGGTACTGCACTACCGACGGCGACAACTGACAGCCCTCAAGTTGCTTAGGAGCGATGATGCAAGGGGATCCCGACGTTCTGAAATTGCTCAACGAGCAGCTGACGAGCGAACTCACGGCCATTAACCAGTATTTCCTGCATTCCAAGATGCAGGCCAATTGGGGATTCACCGAACTGGCTGAATACACGCGCAAAGAGTCGTTCGAAGAAATGCAGCATGCGGAGTCGATTACCGACCGAATTCTGCTGCTCGACGGCCTGCCGAACTATCAGCGGCTATTCTCCCTGCGGATTGGCCAGACGCTGCGCGAGCAATTCGAGGCGGACCTGGCGATCGAATACGAGGTGGTCGGCCGGCTGAGGCCGGGGATCATCATGTGCCGCGAGAAGGAGGACGCCACCTCGGCGAACCTTTTGGAGGGCATCCTCGCCAACGAGGAGGAGCACATCGACTACCTCGAGACCCAGCTCGAGCTGATGAACAAGCTCGGCGTCGAGTTGTATTCGGCTCAGTGCGTGTCAAGGCCGCCAACCAGCGCCTAACCGAATTTCACACACGTTCGTTCATCGGGTCTTCCTCGGTGGCGTAACTTTCATAGCCTATCTAACGATAGGTCTGATGGGCACGCCACCAAAGGAAGGCAGGTATGGCGAACACGCGAACGGACGCGGCTGTCGCGGATTGTGAATCTCCCAGCGCGCTGATCAGCCCGCAGCGCCGCAACATCATCTTCGGTGCGGTGCTGCTCGGCATGTTGATGGCCGCGCTGGATCAGACCATCGTCGCCACCGCCCTGCCGACCGTCGTCGCTGACCTCGGGGGAGCGGGCCACCAGTCGTGGGTCGTGACGAGTTACCTGCTGGCCTCCACGATCGTCACCGCAATCGTCGGGAAGCTCGGGGATCTGTTTGGCCGCAAGGCCGTCTTCCAGGTCGCGGTCCTGTTCTTCCTCGCGGGGTCTGTCCTGTGTGGGCTGGCGGGCTCGATGACGATGCTGGTGGCGTCGCGGACATTTCAGGGCATCGGGGGCGGTGCGATGATGGTGACGGCGATGGCTGTCATCGGCGAAGTCATCCCCTTGCGCGAACGAGGCCGCTATCAGGGCGCGCTCGGTGCCGTTTTCGGAGTCACCACGGTCATCGGTCCGCTACTCGGCGGGTTCTTCACCGATCACCTCACCTGGCGATGGGCGTTCTGGATCAACGTCCCGATCGCGCTCCTGGTGATCGTGGTCGGAACGCTGGCCATCCCGTCGTTGGCCAAGGCCGCGAAGCCGGTGATCGACTACGCGGGCATCCTGTTCATCGGTGTGGCCGCTTCGGGGCTGACGTTGGCTACCAGCTGGGGCGGGAGCACGTACGCGTGGTCGTCGCCGGTGATCATCGGCCTGTTCGTAGGTTCCGTCCTGGCGCTTGCGATGTTCGTGTGGGTGGAATCCCGTGTGGCGGAGCCGATTCTGCCGATCCGGCTGTTCTCGAACCCGGTCTTCACGGTGTGCTGCATTCTCGGGTTCATCGTCGGCTTCGCGATGCTGGGTGCGCTGACGTTCCTGCCCACGTTCATGCAGTTCGTCAACGGTGTGTCCGCGACCGAATCGGGCATGCGCACCTTGCCGATGGTGGCGGGAATGCTCATCACCTCCATCGGTAGCGGAAGCATCGTCGGCCGCACCGGCCGCTACAAGGTGTTCCCCGTCGTCGGCACCGCCACCATGGCGGTGGGCTTCGCACTGTTGTCACAGATGGGCGCGGCAACGCCGATCTGGCAACAGTCGGTGTCTCTGTTCATCCTTGGCGCGGGCATCGGCTTGTGCATGCAGGTCTTGATTCTGGTCGTCCAGAACACCTCCAGCTTCGCCGACCTCGGCGTGGCAACCTCCGGCGTCACATTCTTCCGGACCATCGGAAGTTCTTTCGGTGCAGCGATCTTCGGCTCGCTGTTCGCCAACTTCCTCGCCGGCCGCATCCCGGCGGCGCTGGTCGCAAGCGGGGCCCCCGCCAGGGCAGCGGATTCCCCGCAGGCACTGCACGCGCTTTCACCGGAGATGGCTGCACCGATCGTCGACGCCTATGCGGACTCACTGGGCACCGTGTTCCTGTGCGGGGTGCCCGTCGCAATCGTCGGCTTTGTGGTCTCGCTCTTCCTCAAGGAGGTGCGACTGCGCGAAATCGAGACCGCATCGGCGACCGACCTCGGTGAGGGCTTCGGTATGCCGAGCACCGAGTCGCCCGAACAGATCCTCGAAGTGGCCATCGGGCGGCTCTTCCGCGACTCACCCGAGATCCGGCTGCGCAGTCTCGCCCAACTTCCCGGGTGCAACCTCGACGTCACCCAGATGTGGGCGCTGCTGCAGGTCTACCGACAGAACCAGGTCTTCGGCACGGCCACCCTCACCGACATCGCCGAACGCCTGCGGGTGCCCCACGAGGTCATCGCGCCCGCCTTCGAGGCACTGATCCACGACGGACTCGTGCTGGGGACAGCGGGCAGGCTGTGGCTGACGCAGGCCGGAATGAAGCAGGTCGACGCGATATCCGCGCTCATCGTCGGTCGCATCGTCGACAAATTGGCCATGTCGTCCTCGTTCGAGGGGCGACCAGATCGCGATCAGGTGGAGGCTGCGCTCGAGCGCATCGTGCATCGGATGCTGGTGCAGCGGAACTGGACGGAAGACCGAAGCGAACTGGCCGACGCAGGCTGACGCGCGACTAGTTTGTGTGCGCCTGGCTCATCCCGTTACGGCGCAGGGCTACCGCGGTGACGTCGTCGCCATCGAGCAATGCGCCCGCATCTGCACACAGGTAGTCGACGACCGCCTGGGGGTTCGTTCCGTTGCCGTTGGCGCACTGCGCGATTGCGTCCTCGAGTCCGTCCAGCGAACCGCCCCACAGGTCGAGCACCCCGTCGCTGACGAGCAGGATCATGTCCCCGGGGGCCAAGCGGTCGGAGTGTTCTTGCCAGTGGTTGCCCAATCCCACGGGCATGTCGTCGGACGACAGGCGTTCAATCCGGCCGGAACGGGGGCGGATGACAAAGTGCAAGCCGTGGCCCGCATCTGCGAATCGGAAATTGCCAGAGTCCATGTCGACCCGCACATAGGCGAGTGTGACGAATGCGCTGATCCGGCGCAGATCGCCCTCGAGGATGCCCGCAGCACCGTTGACTACCACTGACGGAGTCGCCGCGGGATCGTTGGCGCGCAGCGCCGTTCGGGTTGCCGCAGCGAGCATTCCCGCGTCCATTCCCTTGCCCATGACGTCGCCGAGGCTCAGCACGATGGAAGGTTGATGCACGCGCACGTCATAGAAGTCCCCGCCGACCTGTCGGGCAGGGCTGGTGAACGTGCCGAAGGTCCAACCTGGGGTCGCGGGCAAGGTGCCGGGCACCAGCGCCCGCTGAACCTCGACGGCCCGGTCCATCTCCGCCTGCTCGAGCTGACGTAGCCGCTCCGATTCGGTGACGTCGTGGAAGTGCAGGACGAACTGGGTTCCCTCGGGCTTCTCGCCGATGACAGCGATACTCACTTCGAGACTGCGGCCGTCGGCCAGCTGCAGTGTCAGCCGCGCATTGTCGTCATCAACGAACGAATCGGCGGCGGCCGAAAGCTCGGCCATGCCATCGGAACCCATCAACAGGTCAAGGTCCGCGCTTCCCTCGGCCAGCCCGGGCAGCAGGTCCTGTGCTGAAGGGTTGGCGCGCTCGACAATCCATTGGGTAGGCGTACGGACAACCAGCAACTTGCCGGCGACCGAGGAATTGAAGCTCTTGCGGAACAACTCCTCGCTCTTGAAGAGCTCGGCTCGCGCTGCCTGCGATGTCTCGAGCTCGTCGACGATGCGCCGCCGCATATCGTCGGCATCCTGTGCGATCCCCCGGATATCGCTGGGTCCCTCGACCGGGATCGTCGCGGCGAAATCACCCTTGGCGATACGTCGGCATGCCGCCGCGACGGCGGCCACTGGTCGGGTGACTGCGCCGCGCACCAAGAAAGCCAGCGCCAGCCCGGTGCCCACGAGCGCCACCAACACGGCGGTCAGCACCTGGTTCAGCGACGTCTGGTCCCGCTGCAGTTGAGCACGGGCGTCGGTTCTTGCCGAATCGAGGTCTGCATTTTGGGTGTCGAACAGTGCGCGCAGACGATCGAATTGCGCCTTGCCCTGATCAGCCTCGGCGTTGGTGAGCGGACGGGGTTGTCCGGGCGCCACGCGTGTGATCAGGGGTTGGGCGTAACTGGTGCGCCATTGCACAGCGGCTGTTTCGATTGCGTCGAGATCGGCCAGCAGGTGGTCGTTGTCACTCAAGAGTTCGCGCAGCCGAGCGGCGGCGGCCTGCTCGGCGTGTTGGCCGGTGAAGTACGGCTCGAGGAACCGCAGGTCTCCGGTGATGACGTAGCCGCGCACGCCGGTCTCCTGGTCGCGCAGTGCCGATTGCAACTGGAAAGCGGTGGAACGTGCAGGCGAAGTGGTGTCCACCAACTGGCGGGTAGCAGTGTCGGTGCGGAATTGCAGCACGGCGATGGCTGCAGAACCGGCGATGACGATCACGCCCATCACGCACAACACGATCGTCAACCAACCCTGCACAGTCAGACGCGAGTAGATGCGCCGCCAACGGGAGATGGCGGCACCGGCATCCGACCGGGTATCAGGAATCATCGGAGCGACTTCGATGTCTCGGGCGTTTCGTGCGCGGCGTGCCCGGCACGGCGTAAGGCTACCGCGGTGACGTCGTCGCCATCGAGTAGCTCGCCCGCATTCGCACAGAGGTAGTCGACGACCGCCTGGGGGTTCGTTCCGTTGCCGTTGGCGCACTGCGCGATTGCGTCCTCGAGTCCGTCCAGCGAACCGCCCCACAGGTCGAGCACCCCGTCGCTGACGAGCAGGATCATGTCCCCCGGGGCGAGGCGATCCGAGAGTTCCCGCCACTGGTTGCCCAATCCCACGGGCATGTCGTCGGACGAAAGCCGTTCGACCCGGCCAGATCTGGTCCTGACGACAAAGTGCAGGCCGTGGCCCGCGTCGGCGAATCGGAAGTCGCCAGAGTCGATGTCGACCTGAACGTAGGCGAGCGTGACGAAGGCGTCAATGCGCCGCAGATCGCCTGCGAGGATGTCCGCGGCACTGGTCACGACCGCCGCCGGGGTCATATCGGGGTCGTGGGACCGTAGCGCGGTGCGGGTCGCGGCGGCGAGCATTCCCGCGTCCATGCCCTTGCCCATGACGTCGCCAAGACTGAGCACGATGGAGGGTTCGCGCACGCGCACGTCGTAGAAGTCGCCGCCGACCAGTCTGGCCGGGGTGATGGACGTGCCGAATGTCCAGCCCGGGGTCTCCGGGAGATCGCCGGGAAGCAGTGCACGCTGGACCTCGACGACCCGATTCCTTTCCTCCTGCTCGAGTTCGCGTAGCCGCTCCGGTTCGGTGACGTCGTGGAAGTGCAGGGTGAACAGGGTTTCTTCGGGCTGCTCCTTGATGACTGCGATACTCACGTCGAAGCTGCGGCCATCGGCCAGCTTCAACATGAGACGCGCGTTTTCAGAGAGGGAATCGGCGGCTTCTGAAAGCCTGGTGACGGCTTCCTCACCCATCAGGGCGCCGAGGCGCCTGACTCCCTCTCGCAGCCCCGGCAGCAGATCCCGGGCCGTAGGGTTGGCGCGCTCGACAATCCACAGGGTGGCTGTGCGGATGACCATCAGCTTGCCGGCGACCGACGCGTTGAAGCCCTCGCGGAACAACTCCTCGCTCTCGTGGAGTCGCGATGACATCTCCCGCTCGGACCCCACAAGAAGGGACAGCGTGAGTAAGACCGCCACGATCGACAACTGATAGGCCTGTAGTAAGGCGACACCCGCCGCCCCACCGATCTGATCGAATGCGAATGGGCCCAAACCGATGACGCTGCCGTGCGATGCGATACTCGCAACTCCGACGAGGACGAGGGACAGCTGCCGGGTCGATAATCGAAGCGTCGCGGCCACCAAGGACGGAAAAGTCAGAAACGCCAACGGCAGCAGCGTGTGGTTGAAAATGAACACACCGGTGGCGGTTCCCAATGTCCAGATGGCGTGGCCTACCGTCTCGGCATAGCCTGCCTGCTGTTTCCGGTGGGTCGGCGCCATGAGCAACGGAGTGAGAAGCGCCATTCCAGCAACGTGCTTGAGCACACCGGTCTGGAGCGTTTCCACTGCCGCGGCCGGATTCCCGGACAGATAGAAGGCGGCAGAGGCCAGCAGGCCGTAGAGAGTCGTCGAGACCAGAGCGATCGCCAGAAACCTGGCCAGATCGCCCGGAGTGAACAAACGCGGACGGCGATCCTCGCGGCCGCGCAGGAGCACTGTGCCGACCACCATCTCGACGGCGACGGCCACGACCAACGCGGCAGCGAGGGGCGCCGGCCGTCCCGCCCACAGCAAGATCGGGAACGTGACGGCGGAAACGGCCAGCGCAAGCATCCAGGTATAACGTCGCCGAAAACAGATGCCCAGGCCCAGAGCTATGCCCGAGGCCGGCCACCATGGCGGCGTCATCAGGCCCGACGGTTGGAGTTTGAGGGAGAGCGCCGTCGCAACGGCCAAAGCGAGCAGCATCGCGATGATGAATACGGCGTCGGGAATCTGCCACCTGGCTATGTGGAAACGCGGTGTGCCTGTCGCAATGCCGGCTCGCGATAATCGAGGGGTCGAGGTGACCGGGTCAGCTGCCTCAGCGGTGCCCATCACCCGCTGCCACGCGGGCTCATTCGGATCGGCGCCGTGTCAGCGTCCAGTGATTGCCCTGCTGATCGCGCCGGTAGGTCAGCTCGTCGAGAACGCGATGCGCGAGGGCCAATCCGCGGCCGCTCTCCGAGGTCTCGTCGGGCATGGATATCCGAGCCAGGTCGACGGGCGCAGCATGGCCATCGTCGGTGAACATGACGGCTACGTTTTCCGGCCGCACGTCGACCACCATGCGCAATCGCACCGGTTGCCCGTCACCCGAGTACGCGATGATGTTCGTACCGATCTCGCTGACCGCGAGTTCGATGCACATCCTGGTGTACTCGGGCACGTCGTCTGACGCCCATGCCAGATCGAGCGTTCGCTGGATCTCCGCCAGCGTGTCCGGACCGGTCAGGGCCTCCATCGCGTACTCAGTCATCGAAGGCGCTGTCCGCGGAAGCATGGCTACGTAGGACCCGGTCGAGGTTGCTCAACTCCAGCACGGTGCAAACCTGTTGTGTGGGAGCCGCGATGCGCAAGTCGCCACCCGCGTTGCGAGCAATTTTCAGGGCCGCGATCAGCGCGCCCAAACCCGATGAATCGATGAACTCCGTGGCGCTGAGATCGACGACGATTCGACTCACCCCACCATCGACGATGTCGTTGAGCTGTTTTCGTAGCGCCGGGGCGGCGACCATGTTCAGCCGCCCGGTAGGCTGGACCACGACAACACCCGACTTCGTTGTGCGAGTGGAAAATTCGCTCATCACGTCCCCCTTCTTCGTCGTAGCCGCCGTTGGCACCCGTCCGAACCAGGATCAGAACCAACGGCTAGACAAAGCACTGGTTCAGCTTGCCACGTGCGCGAAGTATTGGGATCAAAGCGCGAAAACACACCGGCGCGGCGTCGAATCCACGACATCGGCCGGAAGATGTGGCGGGGAGATTTCACTCTTCGCCCCCGGGAGAGTCCCGGCGACTTAGGCTGAGGCCCGTGGATGACGCAATGCCGTCAGACGGGGGGCACGCTGCGACGGGGATTTCTGATGCTGAAAAGCGAAAACTCAAAGAAGGACTGATAGCGACTGTCGTCGGCGTAGGGGTGGACGACGCTGGTGCCGATTTGTTGATTCGACAACTTTCGACCGACCCCGACGCGCTGGAACCCATCATCCGGCTTTCATTGAGTGACCCCGCACGGCTGGCTGCTCTGCACGGCACGGGACTGCTGGACACGCCTCAGAGCGGCGCGCTCGATGGTGTCGCGGTGTTGACGGCAGAGGCGCTCGCAACCCCGTTCGCGGCGGTGTCGCTGCTCGACGACAGCAGGGAGTTGCTCATCGGGTGCAACGTGGCTGACATCGAATTCGCAAGGGTGCGCACGGCGGCCGCGTCAATCGGCAAGTTCACGGTTATCAGCGGTATCCCGTTCATCGTCGAGGATGCGACCGTGCATCCATTGCTGGCCAACCATCCGCTCGTGCTCAGCGGTGAGGTTGGGGCGTACGCAGGCGTTCCGATTTTCAGCGACGACGACGATGCGGTCGGTTCGCTCTTCGCTTGGGATACTCGCCCGCTCAATTGGTCGGGGGGTCAAATACTCGTTCTGCAGGACATGGCCGACCTTGCGAGCGCAAAGATTTTCCACCGACCGATATGACGAAATCGGCGACAGTCCTGGCGGTGGCCGACGAAGGTGGCGATCGGCAGTACCTCGGTGCCCGCGAGAAGAACAACGCACGTGCCGGTTTAATTCGTGTCGGCTGGATCGGCACGGTCATCGCCGTGTCCATCGATATCTTTTCTGCGTCGGCGGCGGTCGCCATCGGTTTGTGGTGGTCGGTGTCGGAACAACTTCCCCCGTCGTCATGGATCGTCGCCCTGTTTGTGCCCTTTGTGGTCGTGCTGTTCGCCGTGCAATCGCTGTATCGACACAAACTGAACCGAAACTTCATCGACGAGGTCGGGCCGATCGAGACCAACGTCGCGCTTGCCGCCATTCTCGTGCTGGGTATCACGACCCTCGCCCAAGGGCCCCACCTTTCCGGATCCGTCGTTTCGAAGACGTGGCTGTGTGCCGCCATCCTGATGCCGATATCGCGCTTTCTCCATTCGCGGATTCAGAAGCGGTTGAGGCTGAATCGCCACTTCATGGCTCCCACCCTCATCATCGGAAGCGGCGAAGTCGCGAACCGGATCGTCGAACGCTTACAGGCCCGTCCCGAGTACGGCCTGAAACCGATCGGCATGCTCGACAACGAAGCTTCAGACGCGAGATCGGCTGCGAACCCAGATATTCCGATCATCGGCCCCCCGGAGTCTGTCGGCGCAGCGATAGAGCGGACCGGGGCAAGGGCGGTGCTCATTGCCTTCTCGCAGGTACGCGACGACTCGCTGACCCGGGTTGTTCGGGTGGCGCACCGGCACAAGGCGCGGGTGTGGGTAGTGCCCCGCATGTTCGACGCAGTCGCCGAGCGGGCGACGGTCGATCATCTCGGCGGTCTGCCGCTGATGTCCCTACCGAGCGCCGACCCGCACGGCTGGCAGTTCAACGCCAAACACGTCATCGACCGCGTCGCGGCGGCCCTGGGACTGCTCGTAATCTCCCCGTTGCTCATATCTCTGGTCGTGTTGGTTCGCCTCAGCTCACCGGGACCCATTTTCTTCCGTCAGGACAGGATCGGACGAGACGGCCGGGTCTTCCAGTGCCTCAAGTTCCGCACCATGCGGGCGACCGAAACGTCGGACGCCGAGTTCGAATTGAAGTCGAGGTCGGCCCCTGGCGGCGTCGAAGGCGACGACAGGCGGACGCGCATCGGCAAGATAATGCGGTCAACATCGCTGGATGAGTTACCCCAACTGATCAACGTGCTCAAAGGCGAGATGAGCCTGGTCGGTCCGCGTCCGGAAAGGCCGCAATTCGTTGAGTTCTTCGAAATCCAGATCCACCGCTACGGCGAACGTCACCGCGTGAAGGCCGGCATCACGGGCTGGGCACAAGTGCACGGCCTGCGCGGCCAAACGTCGATCGCGGACCGGGTCGAATGGGACAACTACTACATCGAGAACTGGTCACTCGCGCTTGACTTGAAGATTCTGTTGCTGACAGTCGGGGCTGTCGTGCGGGGTGCCGACTGAGGATCGGCCGACGCACGCCGACCGCCACCCCAGAAAACTAGAACGTGTTCCAATTAAAGGGTCATTCGGCGTACGATGCCGTCATGAGCCGAATTGGACCTTTCGCCGACGACGACGCCGCGGCCTGGGTGGCGAAATCCCCTGATATCGGTGTCGCAATGGCCGGATTCACCCACGCGGTCTACAACAAGAACCGCCTGCCGATGCGGGTCCGCGAGTTGGCGCGGATGGTGATCGCGCTCGACAACGAATGCGTGGTGTGCCAGAACACCCGCGACTCCGAGGGCATCGCCGCCGGCGTGGACGAGGACCTGTATGACCACGCCGCGCAGTGGCGGACGTGGCCCGGCTACAGCGCGCAGGAGCGTGTCGCCGCAGAGTTCGCCGAGCGCTTCGCCGGCGACCACACCGCGCTGCGCGACGACGAGGACTTCTGGGCGCGCGCCAGCGAGCAGTTCGACGACGAGCTGCTGACCGACCTCGCGCTGTCGTGCGCGATGTGGCTGGGCATGGGCCGGATGCTGCGGACGCTCGATATCGGTCAAAGCTGCAAGATCACCCTGTAACTCCCGGGGCGCCGAGCACAATGGCGCTATGACGTCGCGGGCCGCCAAACCTCTCGCTGCAGCCGCCATCGCCCAACTCGAAGCCGACGGTGTCGCCACCTTGATCGGCACCGTCGTGAATCCGGCGGGTCTCACGCACGCGAAGACCATTCCATTGCGCCGGATGAGCACGTTCGCCGAGCCGGGCCTCGGGGCCAGCCCTGTCTTCCACGTCTTCGCAATCGATCAGACCGGCATCGTGTTCGGTGATGCCATCGGCGTGGTGGGAGACCAGCGAATCCGGATCGATCTTGGCGCCCTGCGCATTCTCGGTGACGGATTGTGCTGGGCGCCCGGCGCTTTCTTCAATCAGGACGGCTCGCCGGATCCCTACTGTGGCCGCGGCACTCTGAGCCGGGTGCAGGCACGACTGTCGGATGCCGGTATCGACGCGGTGGTCGGGCATGAAATGGAGTTCGTGCTCGTCGGACCCGATGGCAGCGAGCTTCCCTCGCATATGTGGGCGCAGTACGGACTTGCCGGAGTGCTGGAGTTCGAAAGTTTCGTCCGGGATGTCATCACCGCCGCGACGAACTCGGGGGTGACGATCGAACAGTTCCACCCCGAGTACGGCAGGAATCAGTTCGAGATCTCGTTGTCCCCGCAGTCACCGGTGGCAGCGGCCGACGAACTGGTGCTGATGCGCATCATCATCGGCCGGGTCGCGCGGCGGCACGGGCTGCGTGTCAGCCTCTCGCCGGTGCCGTTCGCAGGCAGCGTCGGATCGGGTTCACACCAACACTTCTCGATGACACGCGGTGAAGTGCCGCTGTTCTCGGGCGGCTCCGGCGCGGCGGGCATGACACCGGAGGGGGAGTCGGCAGTGGCCGGTTTGCTGGCGGGTCTGCCCGAAGCGCAGGGCATCCTGTGTGGCTCGGTGCTCTCCGGAATGCGGATGCAGCCCGGCCACTGGGCCGGTGCATACGTCTGCTGGGGTACTGAAAACCGGGAGGCGGCGGTCCGGTTCCTGATGGGCGGGCCAAGCAATCCGCAGGGCGCCAACGTCGAGGTCAAGGTCATCGACCCGTCGGCGAATCCATACCTGGCGACTGCTGCGATGCTCGGCTTGGCGCTCGACGGCATCGAACGCGAACTGAAGCTGCCGACCGAGGTCACCGTCGACCCCGCCTCGTTGACTGATGCTCAGCGCGAGGAGGCCGGAATCGCAGAGCTGCCGAGCGACCAGGCCGACGCGCTCGACGCGCTCGATCAATCCTCCTCGCTGAGGGGCATTCTCGGTGACGAGGCCGTTGACGCCGTCGTTGCGGTCCGGCGCTACGAGCAGCAGAACTACGGCGATCTGCCACCGGACGAGCTAGCCGAGAAATTCCGTCTGGCCTGGAGTGTATGACGTTGTCGGCACTGTCTCAGCACATCGACACCGTGCCCCTGATCGACCACCACGTGCACGGCTGCCAGCTGCGACCGGTCGACCGGCGCCGGTTCGAGAACAGCCTCAACGAGGCCAACGTCGAGCCACTGGCCGAATTCGATTCGGCGTTCGACACCCAACTCGGATTCGCGGTTCGCGCGCATTGCGCACCACTGCTGGGATTGCCGCCTCACGCAGATGCAGATGCGTACTTGCGGGCGCGCGGTGAACACACCGAGACCGATATCGCCCGGCTGTTCCTTTCGTCGGCGCAGGTGTGCGACTGGCTGGTGGACACCGGATTCGCCACCGGCGTAGCCGATCTGGATGACCTGAAAGCTTTGAGAGTGGGCCGGGTGCACGAGATCGTCCGACTCGAGTCGGTGGCCGAACAGGCAGTCCGCGCATCCGGGGACTACGCTTCGGCATTCACTGCAATCCTGCACGAGCGGGCGGCGACCGCGGTCGCGACCAAGTCGATTCTGGCGTACCGAGGTGGGTTCGTCGGTGACTTGTCCGAACCCTGCGCCGCCGAAGTATCGCAGGCCGCCAAGATGTGGCGCGACGGTGGAGAGTCCCGCCTCACCGACCGTGTTCTCCTGCGGTTCGGCCTCTATCAGGGGTTGCGACTGGGTAAACCGCTGCAATTCCACGTCGGGTTCGGCGACCGGGACTGCGACCTGCGCACCGCCAACCCGCTGTACCTCTTGGACTTCCTGCGCAACTCTGAAGACGTGCCGATCATGCTGCTGCACTGTTATCCGTACGAGCGCGAGGCGGGCTATCTCGCGCAGGCATTCAACAACGTCTATCTCGATGGTGGCCTGGCCATCAACCATCTCGGCGCCCGGTCGGCGGCGTTCATCGGTCGCCTTCTGGAGATGGCGCCATTCCGTAAGATCGTGTACTCCTCCGACGGCTTCGGCCCCGCAGAGCTGCACTACCTCGGAGCACAACTGTGGCGCAACGGAATCCGAGAGGTGTTGGAGGGGTTCGTCAATACAGACGAGTGGAGCGAGTCCGACGCGATGCGCGTCGTCGACCTTATTGCCCGGGGCAACGCCCGGCGCATCTATGCGCTCGACTAGACCAAGCCCGTGGCGTCGAAGACCCACGACATGTCGGCGCTCGCGAAATCTTCCATCCAGGTGGGCGGTGCACTGTTGGCGAGCGCACCCATGTCCCAGTAGTCCTTCCACAAGGTGATCTTGCCGTTCTGGACCTTATGCACCGAGACGAAATTCAGGACCGCGGACTCGCCTGTGGCCCAATGCCATTCCTCGTGATGCTCGTACATCACATCGACGCCGTTATCGACCATCAATCCGGTGAAGTTCTCGTAGGAGGCCAGCGGCGCGATGCCGATCTTCAGACGCTTGACGATATCTTCGGGCCCACGGGCCGCTGCCGCGGGACCCACCGGCACATCGAGGTAGATGCAGTCCTCCGAAAGGAAGGTCTTCAGAAGTTCCCAGTCGCGATCCGACAGGGCCTTCCACATGCTCAGGACCGTATCCTCAACTGACACTTGATAACTCCGATTCTTGAATCGCGTTGGCGGGCGCTTTGTGCGCGGCCCGCAGGAACCTGCCGGTGCGTTGGGCGCCGACGAGGTCGGTCGACTCACCGTCGACGAACACCGCGCGTCCGCCGACGAACACCGCCCGCACCGTTTCGTCGTTGCGGTTGACCATCCGCGACAGGCCGCCGTACTGCTCGACCGGCGCCTCGGCATAGGTCTCCAGTGATTCGTCCAGGCGTTCGGGATCGATGACGACGATGTCGGCGCGGTCGCCGATGCGCAAATGGCCGGCGTCGATGCGATACCAGTCGGCGAGTTCACCGGTGAGGCGGTGGACGGCCTGCTCGGCGGTCATGAAGGGTCGTCCGGCCTTCTGTGCCTCCTGGACATGGCGCAGCAGTCGCAGGTTCATGTTGTAGAAGGCCATGTTACGAAGGTGGGCGCCGGCGTCGGAGAAGCCCATCTGAATGCCGGGGTCTCGGGCCAGCTTCTTGAGCACTTCGGGCCGGTGGTTGGAGATCGTGGTGCGCCAGCGCAGCGCCGTGCCGTGCTCGAGCACCAGGTCGAGGAATGCGTCGACGGGATGCAGGCCGCCCCGATCAAGCCCCACCTGGCCGAACGACTTGCCGACCACCCTCTCGTCGGGGCAGGCGACGATCTCGGCGTCGAAGAAGTCGCGCTGCCACACCCGCATCCCGAACTTGCTCTCGTACTGCTTGCGGAACTGCCGGCGATACGTCTCGTCGCGCAGCAACTCGTTGCGTTCGACCTCGTCGCGCAGATGTAGCGCCGCCGCGCCCGCCCCGAACTCTTCGAAGACCACGAGATCGATGCCGTCTGCGTACACCTCGAACGGCACCGGCAGGTGTTGCCAGCGGAAGTTGCCGCCGAGGCGGTTGACCAATCGCGCCAGCGGCCCCAGCAGCTTGATCGCATACGGGTTGCTCTTGACGTCGGCGGCCGAAAGCAGGCTGGTCTTCAGTGGGTTGCGGAAGATGCCGAGCGACTGGGCAAGCTGCGACCCGAGACTCAGTGGGTTCTCGATGTCGGGCCCGGACTGCAGAACCCGGCCCGCGCGGCGCAGCTTGGACTTGAGGCGACGCAATTCCCGCGGCTTGGCATAGGTCGAGGGAAGCGTGCGGGATCGGCACACGTCGCCGTCGAGCTTGTCGAAAAGCAGTTGTTGAGAGGACATTCCGACGAACCCTGCGCGGAGCGCCTCGTCGAGCCACTTCTCCATCTGGGCCTGTTCACTTCTGGTCGGCCGCTGCCGTTTCTGGGTCGCACGGTCCAGTCCCATGGTCGCGGCCCGCATATCCGAGTGCCCGATGAACGCAGCGATGTTGGGTCCCAGCGGTCGAGCCTCCAGCGCTGCGATGTACTCCTCGCAGTTCCGCCAGGTCTTGTGCTCGTCGACCGCGCCGATCACATGTTCACGGGGGATGGCCTCGACGCGCCCGAAGATGTCGCCCGCGTCCGCACCACCGACATGGACGGTGGACAGCGAGCAGGATCCGAGCATCACCGTCGTCACGCCGTGGCGGAGCGATTCGGTCAGCGCCGGACCGACCAGTACCTCGACGTCGTAGTGGGTGTGGATGTCGAGCATGCCGGGCAGTACCCACTGGCCCGTCGCGTCGATGACTCGAGGGCAGTCCGTGGGATCGAGGTCGGCGGTGGTGATGGCAACGACGTGACCATTGCGGATGCCAATGTTGCGCACGGCTGACGGTGCGCCGGACCCGTCGAACCAACGGCCGTTCGTGATGATGGTGTCGTACGTCACCAGGTCATAGAACAGGCCCGACCCGCGAGTGTCAACGAAATTGGTGAACAGATTTCGATTTTTGTCTACTAGGCGGTGTGAGCTGCGTCTATCCGGGTGCCCAGCCGTCAGGCTGGCGGCCGTCGAGGTCGGTGAAGCCGTACTCGCGCGCGAGCTCGGCGGACGTGACCGATTGCTGGTTGAACCGTGCGCGGCGGGTGTCCGCGGCGATCGCGGCCACACCGCGACCCACGTATCGCGGGGTCTCCGAGGCGGCGAAGCCCGGGGGAGCGATGGGGCCGTCGGACCGCAGCGGGTCCAGCGCGGCATGCCAGTCCTCCTCGGTGACGCCCCAGTTGTCGAGCATCATCTCCGACCGCAGCCAGCCTGGCGTCACGGCGACCGCGGTGGCACCGAACTCCTGCAGTTCGTGGCCGTGGCTGTAGGCGAGCCGGTTCACCGCTGTCTTGGCCAGGTCGTAGAACACCGACAACCGGTAATTCTCGTCGTTGAAACTCTTTGTACCGTCGGTCACTTCGACGAGAAGTCCGCCCGGCTTGCCGACCAGCAGCGGCAGCAGGCAGTGCGACGTGATCAGGTGGGTGTCGATGCCTAACCGCAGGATCCGCAGACCGTCGGTGAGATCGTGCTCCCAGATCGGCCGGTTCCACAGGGGCGGGCCGCCCTTGAGGACCTCGGCACCCCAGATGTCGTTGACGAGGATGTCGATCGTGGCGTTTTCGTCGGCGATTCGGTCGGCAAGACGGCGCACTGCGGCGATGTCGAGGTGGTCGACCTGCATGGCAATACCGGTGCCGCCGAGTTGGGTGACGAGTTCAGCGGTCTCCTCGATCGTTTCCGGGCGGTCGTAGTCGGACTGCTCGTTGCCGGACACGCTGCTGCGGCCGGTGCAAATGACTGTCGCTCCGGCCTCGCCGAGCGCTGCGGCGATGCCGCGCCCGGCACCTCGCGTCGCTCCGGCCACTACGGCCACCCGACCGCGCAGCGCATCTCTATCCGGAGTCCAGCCCATGAGGGCATACTCGCTGAATGTGACCCCTCTACAGCGGTATATCGCCGAAGAAATCGCCACCGATCACGTTGACGGGTTGCTGTCCAGACGCGAAGCGCTGCGCCGGCTGGCATTGCTCGGCGTCGGCACCGCGGCCGCCACCGCATTGATCGCGGCGTGCGGTGAGAACAAGCAGCCGGTCTCGAACGCGCCCGTCACGTCGAGCGAGCCCGCGACGGTGAGCGCGCCGCCGCCGGGCTCGGAGAACACTGTCCCGTCCACACCCGTCACGTGGGCCGGACCCCGCGGCGAACTGCGGGCCGCGTGGGCGCCGGCCGCCGATCCGCGCGGCGGAGTCCTCGTCATCCACGAGAACAAGGGCCTCAACGACTACATCCGCTCGGTGACCGGACGGTTCGCCGGTATCGGCTACTCCGCGCTGGCGATCGATCTGCTTTCGGCGCAGGGCGGCACGGGCACGTTCGGCGATCCCGCCGAGGCGACGGCGGCATTGGGCAAGCTGCCGCCCGAGGAGGCCCTGGCGGATCTGAAATCGGGAATCGAGGAGTTGCAGCGCCGCGTACCTGGCAAGAAGGTCGCCGCGGTCGGCTTCTGCATGGGTGGCGGCTTCGTCTGGCGATTGCTGGCCTCCGGTGAGTCCCGGCTGGCCGCCGCCGTACCCTTCTACGGTCCGACGCCTGACAATCCCGACTTCGCAGGCTCCAAAGATGTTGCAGTGCTGGGTATCTACGCCTCTCAGGACCAGCGCGTCAACGCCACCGAGCCGGTTGCGCGGGCCGCACTGGAAAAGGCCGGCCTGGTGTTCGAACTGGTCACCGAACCGGATGCCAACCACGCGTTCTTCAATGACACCGGCGACCGGTACAACGCGGCCGCCGCCGATGATGCCTGGCGCCGGGTACAGGACTGGTTCGCCGCGCACCTCGTCTGACGGTCCTCGCGAGGACCGAATTCGCGCGCAATTCAGCTCCCCGTTGGTGTCGCGTTGTTGACCGCACATGCGCCCACGCCAAATTCAGCTCATGCGGGTGGTGCAGGTCGCGAACTTCTACGGCCCGCGTTCGGGGGGCCTGCGCACGGCAGTCGATCGTCTGGGCGCGGAATACTGCGCCAGGGGTCACGAAGTCTTCTTGGTGGTACCTGGTGCGGTTTCCGAATGGCATGCGTTGCCATCGGGAGTCGTTCGGATCGCTCTGCCGGCGCGGCTCATCCCGTTCACCGGGGGCTATCGCGCTGTGCTGCCAGGACCTGTCACCGAACTGCTGACCCAGCTGGCGCCGGATGCCCTCGAGGTGTCTGACCGGCTCACACTTCGGTCGCTGGGCGAGTGGGGCCGTCGCCGCGAGGTCGTCACCGCGATGATCTCCCATGAACGCCTCGATCGCCTTGTCGGGCAGATACTTCCGGCCGGCGCAGCCCGTTCGATCGCCGACGCCGCCAACCGCCGCACCGCCGAGAGCTACGACACCGTGGTGTGCACGACGGCGTTCGCCCGGGAAGAGTTCGACAGGATCCATGCCACGAATGTGGTCACGGTGCCGCTCGGCGTCGACCTCGACCAGTTCCATCCCAGCAGGCGGTCCAGTTCGGTTCGGCAACGGTGGGCGAGCCCTGAACAGACCCTGCTGGTGCACTGCGGACGGCTGTCGGTGGAAAAGCATGCGCACCGAAGTGTCGATACCGTTGTCTCCCTGCGGGACTCGGGCGTGGATGCCCGACTGGTCGTGGTCGGCGAAGGTCCGATGCGCGCAAGGCTCGAACGTCAGGCCGCGCGCCTGCCCGTCGACTTCACCGGCTACATCGGGTGTCGCGACACCGTCGCCACCATCCTCGCGACCGCCGACGTCGCCCTGGCCCCCGGCCCGCACGAGACGTTCGGTCTGGCCGCTCTGGAAGCTCTCGCATGCGGCACCCCCGCAGTGGTCTCGCGTACCTCTGCGCTCGCGGAGATCCTGACCATCGAAAGTGGCGTCGCAGCGGACAACGATCCAGACGCCATTGCGGACGCGGTGGCCTCCATCATCAGCCGTCCAGAACGTTTGCGCCGCAACGATGCACGACGCCGCGCGGAACAGTTCACCTGGCCGCGCGCGGCTACCGGCATGCTCGACGCGCTTGGCGCGGGGTAGGCGCCGAAGCAGAGCCGGGCTAAGTTGTCGGGATGGGTGGCCCGCCGACCGGCCCGCAGGACATCGAGCGAACGCGGACTCTGTGGTTCGCCCTGCTGCTCACGCTGGCCAACGGATTCCTCGACGCGCACACCTACATCGTCCGCGGTGGCGTGTTCGCCAACGTGCAGACCGCCAATGTGATCTTCGGTGCGATCGACACGTCGGAGGGCAAGTGGGCAGCGGCGCTCAACCACGTCTGGCCGCTGCTGGCGTTCGTCACGGGCATGGCGATCGCATCGCATATCAAGTCCGGTCGTGTCGAGCGTTTCCTTCCGCACGCGCTGCGTTGGACGATTGGGGTGCAGTCCGTCGCGTTGGGCATCATCGGATTCGTCCCGGCCGGCGTGCCGCACGGCTATGTCACGGTGCCGATCTCTTTTCTCGCCGCGATGCAGATCGGACTGTTCCGCAACGTCGGCGATCTGGCTTACATGCCGGTTGCAACCACGGGCAACTTGATGCGGTTGATGGAGTCCGGGTACGACGCATTCGTCGAGAAACACCGGGAGTCACGACGGGCGTTCGGGGTGTACGGCGCACTGATCTGCGTGTTCGGACTTGGTGCCCTCCTGGGCTCATTCGCCAGCGTGGCCTGGGGAGTGCGGGCGATCTGGCTGCCCGCGGGGTTCCTGGCCATGACACTGGTTCTGTTCATCATCGATGAGGATCACCTGCGGTGATCTACGATCCAGGGATGGTCCGGTCGCTGATGTTCCTCATCGCCGCAGCGACGCTGCCCATCGCCGGAACCGCCGCGGTAGCCATGGCTGAACCGCCGCCCACATGCACCTACAACCTGTCGGCGCCCCAGGTCGTCGATGTGTCGGGCACCCAGATGGTCACCGCCACGATCTCACCGGGCGCGTGCGAGCGATCCAACGCGTTCCTGTCGGTGGCCTGCCTGCAAAGGCAGGGCAGCCCCGACGCTCCCAAATGCGAGTCGAACAACGGGATGCTGGCCGCGCAGGTCTTCTATGCCCCCTACCAGCCCGGCGCCACGTACGTCTCCACCGGTAAGGGATGCGCCAACACGGGGAATCCGCCACAGCCGGTGTGCACGCCGGTCGGGCCTTTCACCGCGACGATCTAGTCGGCACCGTTGCCGAGAAAACGGCCTGTTCGAACTGCAACCGGGTCGATAATCGTGTTCTCGAAGCGCAACCTTGCGGAGGGGCGATGAAGAATTTCTTGCTGTTGTGCGCGACCGTTTGCATGGCCGCCGCGATCGCGGCGTGTGGCAGCGAATCCAGCTACACCACCTCAGAAGGTGACACCGGTACCGCAACCGCGACCGCCAGCCCCGACGCCACGGGCGAAACCTCTGCCGCCCCTGCGGAGGCCACCGGCCCGACAATCATCATGGCGAACATGAGTTTCGGTGACCCCATCACCGTCGCGCCGGGGGCGACGATCACGCTGAAAAACGAAGACTCCGCCGAGCACTCGGTGACGTCGCAGACCGAAGGGACATTCGACGTGCACGTTGACGGCGGCGAGCAGGGCACGCTCACCGCGCCGACAGAGCCGGGCGAATACGCTTTCTACTGCGTGTATCACCCTTCGATGAAGGGCACATTGATCGTCGAATAGCGCTCGCCGTCGTTCGGCCCCACGGCCCGGCCCCGGTTTAGACGTAAGGGCAGACGGGCATCCGCACAATTAGCGGGTTCGTCAATCGTCGTGACCCGGGATGAATCGGAGGAGCCGACATGGACCGCAATGCCATGATCTGGATCGTTGTCGTTGTCGCGGCAATCGTCGTCATCGCGTTCGTCGCATGGACCGTGCGCAACTCGCGCCGTCGCGCCGAAGCCGAGCGATTGCGTGGCGAAATCGGCCAACGGACAGAACATCTCGAGAAGCGCGAAGCCGTCGCCCACGAAACCGAAGCCAAGGCCAATGCTGCAGCCGCAGAGGCCGAGGCGAAGGCTGCCGAGGCCGCCCGCCTGCAGAACGCCGCGCGCACGCATCGCGAGGCAGTCGACAACACCCGCGAGGAACTGGACGCGCATCGCGAGCGGGTCGACAAGCTGGATCCGAAGGGGATCACCGGCGAGCCTGCCCCGGGCAAGGAGCACGATGTGCGCGCCGACGCCACCGCGGCGCCGGAGCAGGCGCCCTCGCCGCACGAGCGTCAGCGTTCGTGAGACACCGCAAAAACGCCGCCGCCGCGGCAGTGCTGTTCGACATCGACGGCACGCTCGTCGACTCGAACTACCAGCACGTACAGGCCTGGTGCCGGGCGTTCGCCGATATCGGAATGCCGGTCGACGCGTGGCGCATCCACCGTTGCATAGGCATGGACGGCACCACCCTGGTGGCAACGCTCGCCGAGGGCGTCGATGACGCCGCCCAGGCGCGGGCGAAGGATCTGCATTCGCAGTACTACAAGGAGACCGCCTCGCTGCTGCGGCCGTTGCCCGGTGCGCGCGAGCTTCTCGAAGCAGTCGAAAAGCTCGGTGTTCAGGTCGTTTTGGCGACGTCGGCACCCGACGACGAACTCGAGATTCTGCGTGGCGTCCTGGAGTGCGACCATCTCGTTTCGGCGACGACCTCATCGGAAGACGTGGACACCGCCAAGCCCAAACCCGACATCGTCAACGTCGCACTGGACCGCGCGGGTGTCGATGCCACGCACGCCGTGTTCGTCGGCGATGCGGTGTGGGACGTGGAGGCATGCAAGCGAGCAGGCGTCGTCACCGTCGCCGTGCTGAGTGGAGGGGTGTCGAAGTGTGAACTCGAAGAGGCTGGGGCCCACCAGGTTTTCGAGGACGCGTGCGATTTGTGCCAACACCTCGACGACACCCCGATCGCGGCGCTCGCCAACTTGGTCGGAGCCCGCTGATCAGGGCAGGCGCCAATCAGGGGAGGGCATAGCGAAGGATCGCCGCGATCCCGTCCTTGGGTGAAATTCGCTCATTGTTGCGATTGCATGTTTGATGGGTGCCCGGACGCCTGGCATACAAACCGTGCGAAGCCGGCGAGGACCTCAGCTCGGTGGTGTCCAGGACACCGGCAGCCGCTTGATCCCGTGGATGAACGGCGACAACAGTCGCCGAGGCTCCTCCGTTGCAGCGATATCGGGTATCTGGCGGTGCAGTTCCTCGAAGACGACGCTGATCTCGCGGCGCGCGAGGTTCGCGCCCAGGCAGAAGTGCGCACCGCCGCCGCCGAAGCCGGCGTGGGGATTGGGAGCGCGGTGGACGTCGAACATCCACGGATCGGCGAACTTCTCCTCATCGCGGTTGGCCGAGCAGTACCACAGGGAGACCTTGTCGCCGGCCGACATCTTGGTGCCGCTCAACTCGCAGTCTTCGGTCAGGGTGCGCCGCATGTAGATGACCGGAGACGCCCACCGGACGATCTCCTCGACGGCGGTCGGTGCAAGCGCTTCGTAGTCGGCCCACCATTTCGCGCGCTCGTCCGGATACCGGGTCAGCGCCAGGACGCCGTGGCTGATCGCGTTCCGGGTGGTCTCGTTGCCCGCGACCACGAGCAGGATGAAGAACGACGCGATCTCGGCAGATGTCAGCCGCTCGCCATCGACCTCGGCCTGCACCAGCGCGGTCGTCAGGTCTTCCTGCGGGTTGGCCCGGCGGTCCTCGGCATGTCCGGTGGCATACGCGCCGATGTCCATCGCGACCTTGACGAATTCCTCGTAGTCCTGGGCGATGTCCTTGTCCCCGAAACCGAGAATCACGTTTGTCCAGTGGAAGATCTGCTCGTGATCGTCCTCCGGCAGGCCCATCATGTCGCAGATCACCTGCAGAGGCAGCGGGCCGGCAAGCTCGGTCACGACCTCGCCTGTGCCATCGGGATGCTCGGCGATCATCTTCTCCACGAGGCGGCGCGCCCGCTCCCGCACCGATGTTTCGGTGTTGGCAACAACGCGCGGGGTGAATGCCCTGCTGACGATGTTGCGTAGGCGCAGGTGCTTCGGGTCGTCCATGGCGATCATCGAGCCGAAGAATTCGGACACGTCGGGGTTGGCGTCGTTGATGGTGATGCCGGGGCTGGAGCTGAAGATGTGGGGATGGCGGCTGGCGAAGTGGACGTCGTCGAAGCGGGTCACCGCCCAATGACCGGGTCCGGCCTCGACGCCGGGTGTCTCCAGCGGCAGATGGAAGGAGACGGGCGCCTCGCGACGCAGCGTGGTGAACGCCCCGTCGCGCATATCGTCGTCGAGGACCCAGAACTTCCAGTCGCCGAGGTCGATGTCGGACAGCGGTACGTCCGGGGGAGCGGTACCGTTCACGCGCGTCGCAATGCCCACTCGTCGAGAGTAGGTTCAGGTCGGGCCGTCGTCACGTATTTCTGAAACATGTTCCAATTGCCGTTTTGGCGTGATAGCACTCTTGGGTGCGTAACCCACATGCCGGACAACCATTTACGGCGACGGACGACGAGATAGCCGAGGTGTTGCTCGACGTCAGCATCCCGACCCTGATGTTGTCGCTGGTGCACATGTCCGGCGACCCCGAGCTCATCCGCGGCGAGTTGAAGCCTGCGGGCCTGTTTCTCAATGAAGTGCAGGGCTACATGTCCGAAGAGGACAAGGCCGCGGTCCGCAAGATCGCGCTCGAGGTCATCGCGGACTACCGAGATCGTGGATGCCCGGAACCCGAGCCCGTCAGCGCCGAGTTGCTGCACGAGATGATGCAGTGGCTGGTGTGCGAACCGGTACCGGCCGAATACGTCCCGATGGTGCTCGAGGAGATGGAACTCGACGGACGCGATGCCAGGGCGTCCGATGCGGCAGCAGAGTCCACCCGCGGGGATTTCGGAGTCGTCGTGATCGGATGCGGTGAATCCGGCCTGCTGGCCGGGATCCGGCTCAAGGAGGCCGGCATTCCGTTCACCATCGTGGAGAAGAACGGGGGCGTCGGCGGCACGTGGTACCAGAACACCTACCCAGGTGCGCGGGTGGACGTGGGTAATCACTTCTATTGCTACAGCTTCGAGCCGACCGATCACTGGACGCACTTCTTCGCCGAACAGCCTGAACTGCAAGCCTATTTTCAGGGCGTGATGGAGAAATACGACATCACGCCGCACGTCCGCTTCCAGACAGAGGTGACCGAGGCGTCGTGGAGCGACGCCGATGCAACGTGGACGGTTCGCGTACGCGACCGCAACGGCGAGACGACGGAACTCACGGCGCGCGCGGTGATCAGCGCCGTCGGGCAACTCGACCGGCCCCACCTGCCTCACATCGACGGGCAGCAGGACTTCGCCGGGCCTGCGTTCCATTCCAGCCAGTGGGACCACTCGGTGGATCTGCGCGGCAAGAACATCGCGATGATCGGTGCGGGCGCCAGTGGATTTCAGATCGCCCCGACGATCGCTCCGGATGTCAACCGTCTAACCGTATTTCAGCGCACCGCGCAGTGGATGTTCCCGAATCCGAACTATCACGAGACGGTGGGGCCCGGCGTGCAATGGGCGCTCCGCCATCTTCCGTTCTACGGTCGCTGGTACCGCTTCCTGATCTTCTGGCCGGGCTGCGACAAGGGGCTGGACGCGGCCCGCGTCGACCCCGACTATCCGGACCAACAGACGGCCGTCAGCGAGATCAACGAGATCACGCGGATCATGTTCACCGAGTGGATTACCAGTCAGGTCGGCGACGATCCGGACCTGGCCGCCAAGGTGGTGCCCGACTATCCGGCCACCGGCAAGCGCACGCTGCAGGACAACGGCAGCTGGCTGAAAACGCTGACCCGAGACAATGTCGAACTGGTGCGCACCGGTATCGACCACATCGAAGCGGACGCGGTCGTGACGGACGATGGCACCCGTTATCCGGCCGACGTCATCGTGTACGCCACCGGTTTCGAGCACACGAAGATATTGTGGCCCATGACCATTCGCGGCCGCAACGGCGAAATCCTTTCCGAGAAGTGGGGAGAGCGGCCGTCGGCATATCTGGGCATCACGATTCCCGACTATCCGAACTTCTTCTGCATGAATGGCCCCGGCACCTGGCTGGCAAGCGGCGGCAGCCTGATCTTCCATTCCGAGTGCCAGATGCGTTACATCACGCAGTGTCTGGAGCTGCTGATCGCGGGTGGACACGCCACGATGGAGCCGACGGTCGAGAAGACAACGGACTGGCATGAGCGCAGCCAGGACGAGATGCGCAAAATGGTGTGGTCACAGCCGACGATCAAGCACTCGTTCTTCAAGAACAGCTTCGGCGAAATTCACACGCTGAGCCCGTGGCGCCTCGTCGACTACTGGGACTGGACCCGCGAACCCGATCCCGAGGACTTCGTGATCCGTTAGTTCAGTGCCCAGTTCATGTTCTTGGCGAAAGTCCGCGCGTCGTCGGAGATCGTTCCCAGCTCGTGGCTGCGCTGGATGTAGCCCTGGACCATCGGCAGAAAATTCGTCGGGTTGTAGGCGTCTTCCTCGTTGCTCCACATCCCATTGCCGCCGTACCGCAAGATCGTGATGCACGGCGCCTCGAAGATGGTGCCGTCCCCTGGATCCTTCATCCGGTTCATGATCTCGCTGAAGACCCAACCCTTCTCCACGTCGATCGAAGACCAGGTGACCGGGTAGAACGGCATCTCGCTGCCCGGGAACGTGTCCATCGTCGACGCGATCCACTCGCTGATTTTGTCGCGGCCCGCCATCTTGCCGTAGAGGTGTTCGACATAGGTCGCGTCCTCGGTGAACAGCTCGCCGTACCGCGCCCATTCCCACGACTTGCCGATCTCGACCACCAGCTGCTGGTGGCGCTCAAACGTCTCTTCGATCTCGTCGCGTGACCATTTGCTCGTGGAGGACCCCATCAGACCAGCTCCCAGTTCATGTTCTTGGCGAAGGCGCGGGCGTCGTCGGAGATGGTGCCGAGTTCATGGCTGCGCTGGATGTACTGCTGGATCATCAGCATGAAGTTCATCGGGTTGTAGGCGTCTTCCTCGTAACTCCATTTGTCATCACCGGCGTACTCCAGCACGGTGATGACGCCGGCTCCGTGGACGCTGCCGTCGCCGGGATCCCGCATGGTGTTGATGTTCTTGAAGATGACCCAGCCCTTGTCGGTGTCGATCGAGTACCACTCGACCGGGTAGGTCGGCATCTCGCTGCCGGGGAAGGTGTTCATCGTCGAGACGATCCACTCGCGGATGTTCTCGCGGCCTTCCATGTTGCCAAGGGCGTGTTCGACGTAGCGCGCATCCTCGGTGAAATGGTCGGCGTAGCTGGACCAGTCCCACGTTTTGCCGACGTTGACGACGGATTCCTGATAGCGGCGCCAGGCCTCCTCGAGTTCCTCGCGTGACCATTGACCCATTTTGAGACTCCCTCGGCTCGCGTTACAGAACTAGAACCTGTTCTACCAAAGGTGGCCGCGCCGGGGAGGGGATTTCAGGACACCTTCAAAGTGCGCGTCCGCGCCCAGATCTCGTTCCACGACTCTCGTTGTCCCGTCAGCAAATACACGCCCATGTCCTCGCCGATATCGCCGACCCGACGGACGGCGGTGAAGTACGGCCGGATGTCATCGGCGTCGCCGCCCACGTAGAGGGCGGTATCGGCGTCGGCCGGTGGCGGTGGGAAGTAGCCGTAGCTCCGATTGGCGCTGAACGCCTTGGGCAACGAATATTCGTTGGAATACCCGTCGATGTAGGCCGCGACGATGTACGACTGACCGATCACCACGGTCCGCTGCCGTTGCGTGTCGGGCAGTGCGTGGTAGGCGTCCGCGGTGCGCTTGGCGATTCTCTGGCCGACGTCGTCTCGCACGAGCACCACCGACAGCACCAACATGCCAAGGGCCAGCACCACGCTCATCGCGATGGTCGGCCAGAACAGCCAGCGCGTGCGGGTCACGCCCTTCTCACGTCGGCGCTGCAATGCGAGGGCGCCCACCGCGGCCAGCGGCGCATACAACCCGGCCAGGTAATACGGCCTGCCCGCGGTGGCCACGAAGAACACATAGAGCACGACGAACGTCACGCCGAGGAACCGGTAATCGCGCAACGTGGGATCGCGGAAGACCCGCCACAACCCGTAGAGCACAAGCATCACCCCGGCCGCGCCGGCGTAGGCAATGAGCTGGGCGGCGATACCCGGCCGTCCGCCATACAACGCCTCGGCCTCACCCACCACGACCGACGCCATGTGCAGCTGCGGCCATCCGTTGGCGTACTGCCACACCATGATCGGCGCGGCGAGGAGCACGGCGATCGCTACGCCCACCCACAGCAGCGGCCGTCGCAAAATGTCGCGCGAACCGACGGCCGCCACCGCGACCAGCAACACGGCGCACAACAGCAGCACCTGGAATTTGGTCAGCGCGGCGACCCCGGCGACGGCACCGAACGCCAGTAGCAGCCGGTCCTGTCGCAGCCGCAGCCAGCGGACCAGTAGCCAGATCAGCAGCAGCCACTGGACCGGTTCGAGCGTGTAGGGGGTCAGCCAATGGCCGGCGAGCGTGGTCCACAGCGCTGTCGCCTGCGCGGCTGCGGTGAAACCCTGTGCGCGGCGGTCACATCCGATCTCGCGGGCAATGAGGCCGGCGACAACGACCGCCCCGGCGGTCGCCAGTGCGGCGGGAATGCGCAACGCGAGCATCGAACCGGGTGCGACGGCGTCCATCAGGGCGGCCAGCAGCGGGGTCACCGGTGGCTGATCGGCGGACCCCCAGTCGAGGTGATTGCGGCCGATGGCCAGCATGTACACCTCGTCGAACCAGTAGCCGCCACCGAAAGCACCTGCAGCACAATGCAACACAGCCACAATGCCTGCGATCGGCAACACCACCGTTGTGGCGAACGGTGCGATTTTTCGATCCGAAGCTGTCCCGGTTTCCGTCGTCGTCACGTACATCCACGTTACTGTCGCAGCCATGACACTCGGTATCGACCAGCAGGTGCTCGCCGAGATGGCGCCCTTGTTGGCGGCCGTCGGCGAGTCGGAACCTGCACCCGTCGGCGACGTCGAAGCGCGCCGCGTCAGCGGTCACCGGATGTTCGATCTTGTCGCCTCCCGGCGGGCCCCCACCGCCGGTGTCGACACCGCACAGCACTCCATGACCGCCACGGACGGCGCGGCGCTGGACCTCACCTGGTATCACCCGTCCGGAGTCGACGGACCTGGCAGCGCCGCGCTCTACCTGCACGGCGGCGGCATGATCTTCGGCCTCGAGCACGTCGGCGCCTTGTACGACCTCGCGGTGCGGGAGTATGTGGCCGCGTCGGGCGTGCCGATGCTGATGGTCGACTACCGCGTGGCGCCCGAGCATCCGGATCCGACTCCCGTCGAGGACTGTTACGGCGCGCTGGTCTGGCTTGCCGAGCACGCGCGGGACCTTGGAGTCGATCCGGCCCGCGTCGCGGTGATGGGCGACAGCGCAGGCGGCGGCCTCGCGGCGGGGGTCAGCCTGATCGCGCGAGATCGCGGTGGTCCGGCGGTGGCCCAGCAGGTGCTGATCTATCCGATGCTCGACGACCGGCCTGCAGACCCCGATCCACAGGTCCAACCGTTCCTGACGTGGACCTACGACGACAACGTCACCGGATGGGGAGCGCTGCTGGGCGAGAACGCCGGTGGTGACGACGTGTCCGCCTACGCCGCACCGGCACGCGCCGACGATCTCACCGGCTTACCCGACACCTACATCGACGTCGGTGACCTCGATGTGTTCCGCAATGAGGACATCGCTTTCGCCCGGCGGCTCGCCGATGCAGGCGTCCCGACGGAGTTGCATGTGTACCCGGGTTGCCCGCATGCATTCGAGGCTCTGGCCCGCGAAGCCGCCGTCTCGAGGCGGGCTGTCAGCGATCGGGTACGCCGCTTGCGCGGTCTTTAATGGTCAGGCGGCGTCTGACCCCTCGACGACCGTCTTGATGCGCTCCAGCGTCTTGCGCATGTCGCGGATGTTGCGTCGGCGACGCAGTTGCCCGCCGAACACCGAGAAGAGCTTCATGGTGAGCGAGTCGTCGAGCCGGAAGGATTCAGTGACATCGGTTCCGCCGTCAACCGGAGTGAGACGATAGTGCCAGTTGTTCACGGCCTTACCGTTGAGCAGCACGGCGAAGCCGAATTCGCGGTCCGGCTCGCACGCGGTCACCTCGCAGGTCGTCCAGTACACCGGACCGATTTCGTTGCGCTTGACGTGACCTCGGAAGCGGGCGCCCAGAGCCGGACCGGTGGCTCCGCCGAGCCACTCCGCCTCCATCACCTCCGGTGAGAAGCGGCCCGTGTTGCGTACGTCGGCGATGAGGTTCCAGATCTTGTCCGCGGGCGCCTGCATAGACACCGTCACCGATCCGTCCATGGTTACTCCTGTTTCGGTAAACGCCTTGGCTGTCATGCGCTTTGCAACGGTAGCAAGGGCTCGGCAACAAGGACGATGACCACGCGGTCCGTAGCATTGCGTGCGGAGTTCAGGAGGCGCGGTGTGAAGATTCGCTTCGGTGTCGGATTGGGCGCGGAAACGGCGCCGGACGAGTTGCCGGCCATCGTCGATCACCTGGAGGCGACCGGCGTCGACTCGCTGTGGTTCTCCGAACTCGTCTACAGCAAGGCCGTTGATCCGTTCATCGGCATGGCGCATGCGCTGGCGCGGACCGACAACCTCAAGGTCGGGACGTCGGTCGCGGTGCTCCCTGGCCGGCACCCGGTGCTGGTCGCGAAGCAGCTGGCGTCCTTGGCGGCCCTTGCACCGAAGCGGGTCTTGCCGGTGTTCGGCCTGCGGTCCGCCATTGCGGCCGAACGAGAGATCTTCGTGGTCCCCGAGGGCGAACGGGCGGCCGTATTCGACGAATCGCTGCGATTGCTGAGATCCGTTCTGGAACAGGACGACATCACCTTCGCAGGCGACTTCTTCTCCGCGAGCTCCGTCGCCGTCGCGCCCCGCCCGCTCAAGCCGCTGGACATCTGGCTCGGCGGCTCGGCCCCCGCGGGCTTCCGGCGAATCGGTCGGCTGGGTGACGGGTGGCTGGGCAGCTTCCTGACTCCTGCCGAAGCTCGTGACGGTCGCGTACAGATCCAACGGGAGGCAGAGCGGGCCGGGCGCGCAATCGATGAGGACCATTTCGGCATCAATCTCGCGGTCAGCGAGGGCGCGTTGCCCGACGACGTCGCCGTTGCGATCCGTCGCCGCAGACCCGATGTGGAGCCGACGGAATTCATCGCCGACAGCTGGTCACGCCTCCACCGACAACTCGACGCCTACCTCGAAGCCGGGCTGAGTAAGTTCGTCATCCGCCAGGCAGGGTCGCCCCGCACCACGGAATTCATCGACCGATTCGTGGTCGAGCTTCTCCCGCGGCAGAACTGAGGGCCGCCGAAGTCTGCATGACAGGTCCGATGCCAGTATCGGACGCATAGAGGAGGTTCTCTCGTGGTCATCGTCGCCGGTCATCTCATTGTCGACCCCTCGCAGCGCGAGGACTACCTCCTTGGGTGTGTGGACGTGGTCCGTGAGGCCCGAGACGCCGATGGTTGCCTCGATTTTGCGTTGTCGGCCGACCTCATCGACGCGGGACGAATCAACATCCTCGAACGCTGGGAATCGGCGGCCGCGGTCGAGGCGTTTCGCGGCAGCGGCGTCGGGGGCGAACAGGGCGCGGCCATTCTCAGCGCATCGGTGGCGGAATACGACGTCGGCGCGGCGCGGGTTCTCGGCTGACGTTTTGGGAGTTATGACGAGTTGCTGACATCGCGTTGCTGTGCGCCGGTTCGAATACCCTGCTGGCCCCGCAGAAACCGAACACGGAGTTCGCAACGTGCAGCATGAAAAGCGTGGATGTGGGTATAGAAGGGATCGAACTTACGTTATCTGCGAGGCTGGATATCAGCGGTGATGTCGGAACCAAGAATATTCGCTAGCGTCAGCGGACGCCGCGACGCGAGAGACGGGATCCGCTGATGAGGCTGTTAGGGGTTGTCTCATGTAATGTGCGTAAACTGCGCAGATGACGGGGGAGGCGCCCGCACCGACGCGGAGCCTTCGCAAATATTCCGAGAACCAAAACGTCAGAGGCTAGAACTTGCCAGAAACGACCAGCGACCACCGGGGCCTTAAGCCGCACTTCGAGAACGTGCAGGCGCACTACGACCTGTCCGACGAGTTCTTCCGGCTTTTCCTGGACCCCACGCAGACGTACAGCTGCGCGTATTTCGAGCGTGAGGACATGACGCTTGAAGAGGCTCAGATCGCCAAGATCGATCTGTCGCTTTCCAAGTTGGATCTGAAGCCCGGGATGACGCTTCTCGACATCGGCTGTGGCTGGGGCGCAACGCTCAACCGCGCGCTGGAGAAGTACGACGTCAACGTCATCGGCCTGACGTTGAGCGAGAACCAGAAGGCGCACGTCGAGAAGGTATTCGCCGCGTCGCCCAGCACGCGCACCAAACGGGTGCTGCTGCAGGGGTGGGAGCAGTTCGACGAACCGGTTGACCGCATCGTGTCGATCGGCGCCTTCGAGCACTTCGGACGCAACCGCTACGACGACTTCTTCAAGAAGGCCTACGCCGTGCTACCCGCTGACGGCGTGATGATGGTGCACACCATCATCAAGCCCGAAGACGAGGAGTTCACGGCCAAGGGCCTGAAACTGACCATGCGAATCGTTCGATTCTCGAAATTCATCATGGACGAGATCTTCCCCGGCGGTGATTTGCCGAAGCCTTCCCAGCTCGAGAGTCACGCGGCCGAGGCCGGCTTCCGGCTCACGCGCGCCCAACGGCTGCGCCTGCACTACGCCCGGACGCTGGACATCTGGGCGGAGGCGCTCGAGTCCCGCAAGGACGAGGCCATTGCGGTGCAGTCCCAAGAGGTCTACGACCGCTATATGAAGTACCTCACCGGCTGCGCCGATCTCTTCCGCGAGGGCTACACAGACATCTGCCAGTTCACCCTGGTCAAGAGCTAGGAGAGCCTACCCGCTCCGACCGTGGTGATCGCGTCGATGACGGCGGGGGGATTGTCGAGGGAGACGAACGTCCTCGCCTCTGGTACCTCGATCAGCGTCGAGTGTGGAAACAGCGCCGCGAGTCGGCGGCCGAGCGACGGGGTGAACGCGCGGTCACGCTGACCCCAGACGATGGTGACCGGTTTGGTGAACCGGGGCAGCCGCGTCGCCACGTCGGTCAGATCGGTCTCGGCGACCGCCCGCAGCAGTCGGGCAAGGTCACGTCGGATCCGGACGTCGGTGCGGCCAGGCTCCAGCCATGAGGCCGTCAGTTGGGCATCCGGGTTGACCAGCAGGCCGAAGCCGAGCGGAGAGTGGCGCAGCGCCTTGAGTCTCATCTGCTCGAACAGCACCTTGATGGATACCGGTCCGCGCAGCAGCGCGAAGACGACATTGAACGGGAACGGCGGGAACTTGTCGAATGCGTCGCAGTTGGTCAGGACCAGCCGGCCGACGACGTCGGGGTACGCATCGATGACCAATTGGCACAGGCCGCCGCCGGTGTCATTGCCGACGAGCGTCACGTCGGAAAGGCCCAGTTCGACGACGAAATCGCGAATCATCGTTGCGACCGCGCGCGGCGACAACTCGGCGCCGTCGTGCACCGGAATCGTGTGCGAGCCCAACGGCCAGTTCGGCAGGTAACAGCGGTACCCGCGACTGGCCAGACCCTCGGCCACCTGGTCCCAGAGCCTGCTGTCGACCAGGATTCCGTGTACGAACACCACGGGCGGGTGCGCCGAGTCCTCCGGACCCAACACGCGGTACGAGATGGTGGCTTGTTCCAGTGCGATCTGCGGCATGTTCGCTATCCTTCTCTAACTTACAAACACTTGGTATGGAAGTTACGTGCAGACTGTATGAAAGTCAACGAGCGGACCGCGGCGTCGGCGGCGTCCCGGCGCACGCAGGCGGAACGGACGGCCATCACGCGCGCGCTGCTGGTCGGCGCCGGCCGAAAGCTGTTTGCTGACAAGGGTTTCAATGACGTTTCCACCCAGGCGATCGTCGCTGCCGCCGGTGTCACGCGCGGCGCGCTATATCACCAGTTCGACGATAAGGCGGCACTGTTCGCTGAGGTCTACGAGCAGGTCGAGCGGCAACTGGTCGAGGACATCGCCCGTCAGATCATGGAGCGCCAGCCGCTTGATCCGCTGGAGGCGATGAGGGTCGGGGCACGCTTGTTTCTCGACGGGTGCTCGGCGCCCGATGTGCAACGGATCGTCCTGATCGACGCCCCGGCGGTACTCGGCTGGGACCGCTGGCGGGCCGTGGGAGTCAAGTACGGGCTCGGCGTGATCGAGACGATGCTCGCCCATGCGATCGCCGAAGGCGCCGTCCCCGAGCAACCGTTACGTCCGACCGCGCATGTGCTGCTCGGTGCGCTCGACGAGGCGGCCCTGTTCGTGTCCCGTGCCGCTGACCGTGAACAGGCGCGTCACGAGATGGACGCCGTGTGCGGGCGGCTGATCAGCGGGATCGCCGGTCGCGGATAGCTTGCCTGATGGATGACTGGATCCGGACGCCACCGACGAGAAGATTGTTGTGGGCCGCCCTCGTGTTGTCGTTGGTTCTCGGGGTGGTGCTCGTCGTGGTCGATCGGCAGGAAGCCGGCGCGGCCGACCAGGTCGGTGTGGCCCTGACCGATGAGCAGGCGGTCGAGCAGGTCGTCGGTTCGGCCAGGAAGATCGTCGCTGCGGCGCGGTTGCGGGATGCCGCCGGCAGCTACTCATTCGTACCGTGCGAAACGGAGAGCGGACCTCCCTATCAAGCGGCTCTTTATATGAGTTTTACTCTGCTGCAGAGAGATTGGGTGCGGTATCTCAACGAGGTCGCCTCGGCGATGATCGCCGATGGCTGGACGGATGCCCCCACGAAGGCCGAGCACTTCGGCCGGAAACTCACCGGTGGCGGCGTAACGGCCGTGCTGCAACGTAACCTCGACGTTCCGGGCAATGCCACCATGCGTCTGTACGGCGAGTGTCGGAACATCTCCGACCATCGAAACGACGACCCGGCGTGGACGGAAGTCAGTCTGTGAGGCTGCGCTGCAGAAGGAGGGTGTCGAGCCACCGGCCGTGCTTGTATCCCACCGCGGTGAGGCGGCCGACTTCGATGAACCCGCGATTCCTGTGCAGCGCAAGGGAAGCCGCGCCATTTGAGTCCACGATGACCGCAATCACCTGACGAACACCTGCGCCGGCACATTCGGAGAGCAGTCCGTCGAGCAGCCTGCCACCGATGCCCAGCCCCAGCGCGCTGGGCGCGAGGTAGACCGAATCTTCTGCCGTGTGGCGATAGGCCGGGCGCGTCTTCCACGGTCCGCAATAGCCATAACCTGCCACCTGGCCGTCCAAGGTCGCAGTGAGAAAGGGCAATTCACGTTCGGCAACGGTGTCGAACCGCCTGCGCCACTCATCGGCGTCCGGGGGAGTCAGCTCGAAGGTTGCGACCCCGGTCAGCACGTGATGGGCGTAGATCTCGGCGATCGCATCGAGGTCATCGGTGACCGCGGGCCGGACCGCGATGTCCATGCCGAGGTCAGCAGGAGACTGGATGGGACTCGCAGTAAGGGGTGGTGCCGGGAAAGCGGTAGCGATGGTCGGCCACCCAGCGGTACACCGCATCTTCAAGTGCACGAATACCCGGGATGCGGTAGATCAGCAGTGGAACTCGCGTGCCGAGCGCCGCCGACACCGCGGCGTTGGCGGCCTCCGCGCCTGCGTACACGCTGCCGGTTGCATCCAGCCAGCGCACCGCGTCCATCAGGCTCGCGTCGGAAATTCCGAGGCGTTCGGCGGTCCCGGGTGTCTGCAGAGGCTCCGTGAGCAGACCACCGGTCCGGTTGAGTTTCAGCAGGAAGTTCCGCGATCGCGTGCACATTCCACAGTTGCCATCGAAGAACAGCGTTCCGGACATAGATCTATTGTCCTCCCGGCCTCGGCTCGGCAACAGCCGGTCGGGCCGAGATCACAAAGTGAGGCGCGACACCCCGATCCATCCGCTACCGGGCGGGCGGCCCTGGCGGCGCAGCATCCGGTGCGGCATCTCGGCGGCGTGCGGCCATGCCGCCGAGCGCTTCGAAAACCACGCGGTGCGCGGCGTTGACGGTCAGCTCCGCGTGGTCGTAGGCGGGCGCGACCTCGACCACGTCGACGCCGACGACGTCGTGCTCGCGGCAGAGTTGGCGCACCAGCCGCAAGAGATCCGCAGTGGTGATGCCGCCCGGCTCGGGTGTGCCGGTGCCGGGCGCGTGTGCGGGGTCAAGCACATCGATGTCGACGGAGACATAGAGCTTCTCGGCCTTGGCCAGGGCCTCATTCACCGCGTCGCGCATGACTTCCTTGAAGCCCCGCTCCCAGATCTCCTGCATGGTGTGCCACGTCATGCGTTGCTCTTGCATCCACTCGAATGTGTCCTGCGGCGGCCAATAGCCGCGGAGGCCCACCTGAACGAAATGGCTACCGGGCACGGCGCCGGACTCGATGAGCCGGCGCATCGGCGTGCCATGGCTGGCGAGGTTGCCTTCGATTTCATCGGCGGTGTCGGCGTGTGCGTCGAAGTGCACGATGCCCACGTTGCCGTAGCCATGAACGTCGGCTACGGCGGTCGCGGCGGGCCAGGTGATCGAGTGGTCGCCACCCAGGATCACCGGCACGATGCCGCGCGACGCGATGGCGTGTACGCGCTCGCGAATGTTGTTGTGTGAGACCTCGGTCTGCCCGTGCGGGCAGTACGCGTCGCCGAAGTCGACGACTTCGAGCCAGTCGAAGATCTCGAGGCCCAGATCCAGGTGATAGGTGCCCGGCTCGTAGGCGGTGGCACGAATCGCGCGGGGGCCGAAGCGGGCACCCGGCCGGTTCGTGGTCCCGACATCGAAGGGTGCCCCGACGATCGCCACGTCGGGTCGCCACGACTCCAACTGTTCGACCTCGGTGAGGAAGGGCCGGTGGCCGAAAGATGTCACGCCTGCGTACGCCAGCTCGAGCTGCTCGATCATCCCCGGCGGAAGTTCGCGCTGATGTTCGTGATCGTGACCGTGGCCCATCCCTCGACCGTACCGTCGCCAGGACTCAATCGGATGCGTTATGGGCTTGACGCTCAACCGAAGTGAGCGCTTCGCGCAGTGCCGGCGGGATCGGGCGTTTGGCCCAGTCCTCGGTGGAGACGACCACGTAGACGTTGTGGCCCCGCACCGCGGATCGCTCTTCGGCGGCGGGGTCGCCGTCCCGGCTGCACAACACATTGAAGCCCAGCGCAAAGCTGGTGGATCCGATTCTCTCGCAACAGACCTCGACGCGCACGCAGTCACGCCACCTGACGGGCCCCTTGAAGTCGATCTCGCTGTGCACCACCTGGATGTCGAATCCGTTCGCGATCAAACCTGGATAGGTGACGTCGAGATAGTCGAGGAAGCCGGTGCAGGCTTCGTCGAACCAGGTGAGGTAGTGGCCGTTGAACACGACACCCTGTTGATCGATCTCGGCGTAACGCGGTGTGATCGGCAGCGAGAACGAGGTCACCGCATCACCCTAGCGAGCACGCTCGACCGGACTGCGGCCAATTGCGGTCAGCAACGGTTCTCGACCGCGAGTGTGTCCGTTGGCGGCACTCGGGAAGACTGGGCTCGTGGACATGGTGACTATCGATGACATCAGGGCGGCGGCGGAGCGAATTCGCGCGTTCGCGGTGCGCACGCCGTTGCTGCCGGCGCTGTGGGCCGACGGGGACCGGCCACTGTGGATCAAGCCGGAGAACCTCCAGCCCATCGGTGCCTTCAAGGTGCGCGGAGCGTTCAACGCCATCGGCGCCATCGCCAACCGCGACGAGTCGGTCCGCACCCGAGGTGTGGTGGCCTACTCCAGCGGCAACCACGCCCAGGCAGTGGCGTACGCCGCCGCGGTGTATCGAATTCCCGCGCACATCGTGATGCCGGAGGAGACGCCGGGCATCAAGGTGGAGGCGACCCGTAACCACGGTGCCGAGGTGGTGCTGTGCAAAGCCGGCGAACGCGAGCGGGTGGCCGCAGAAGTACTGGAACGAACGGGCGGTGTGCTGGTCCCGCCGTTCGACCACCCCGCCATCATCGCCGGGCAGGGCACGATCGGCCTCGAGATCGCCGAGGACCTGCCCTCGGTCGAGAACGTGCTCGTCCCAGTCAGCGGTGGCGGACTGGCTTCCGGGATCGGCGCCGCGATCAAGGCGCTGTGCCCGCAGGCGCAGGTCTTCGGAGTGGAACCCGAGCTGGCCGCCGACACCGCGGAGGGACTCGTGCTGGGCCACCGCGTCGACTGGCCGATCGAGGACCGGAACCGCACGATCGCCGACGGTCTTCGGTCACAGCCCTCGGCGTTGACGTTCGCCCATCTTCAGAAGTTCCTCGACGGCGTGATCACCGTGTCAGAGAGCGAGATCCGCAGTGCGGTGCGTGAACTCGCGGTGAAGGCGCACCTGGTCAGTGAACCCAGTGGCGCTGTCGCACTGGCGGCCTACCGTCAGGGCGGGACACCTCCTGGGCGCACAGTGATGGTCCTGTCCGGCGGGAACATCGACCCGACCGCGCTGACGGACATGCTGGCGGGATAGCGGCGTTAGTGCACGCCCTCCATCAGGCGACTTATCCAGGGGGACAACGCGAATACGATTACACCCGCGACGACGGCGACCACGCCGAGGATGCCGAAGTAGGCGAATTCGTGTGCCGGGTCGTAGTAACCCGACAACACACCCGACATCGACGTGCCGATGCCGACGGAGAAGAAGTACAACGCCATCATCTGCGCCCGGAACGCTTCGGGGGCAAGCTTTGTGGTGACCGAGAGCCCGATCGGGGACAGCAGCAATTCGGAAATCGCGAACACTGCCATGATGGCGAGCACCCACAGCGCGGGGACCGCGCGGCCCGTTGAGCCCGACATCGGTAGGAACAGCAGAAACGCCACTCCCATGCCGATGACGCCATAGGCGAACTTTCGTGGGGTGGTGGGTGCGCGTTGACCGAGGCGTGTCCACATGATCGCGAACAACGGAGAGAGCAGGATGATCCACACCGGTTCGATGGACCCGATCCAGCTCGACGGGGCGGTCCAGCCAAAGATCGACCAGTTCATCCGCTCGTCAGAGTAGATCGCGAGCACGGTGAAGATCTGCTGGAACAGCGACCAGAACACAGCATTGGCAATGAAGAGCGGAATGAACGCCCGCAGCCTGGTCCGCTCGATCGGCACCACTTTTGCACTCGTCAGCATCACGACGAAGTAGGCGATCGCCGCCGCGACAATGACTCCCGTCGTCACCTGAGACAGATTGGACAACTTCACCAAACCCGTGGCGAACGCCGCCACGATCACCGCAACGGTGAGAATGCCTACGCCAACTGCCCAACCAATACCGCTGCGGGGTAAGGGGTTAGGCACGGTGCGGCCGTGGTCGCCGAGGTTGCGCCGGAAAATGACATATTGCGTGAGTCCCAGCGCCATCCCGACGGCTGCGGCGCCGAAGCCCCAGTGGAATCCGAGCCGGGTCTGCAGCAGGCCGGTGATGAGCGGTCCGACGAACGCGCCCAGGTTGATGCCGAGGTAGAACAGGGTGAAGCCGCCGTCGGCGCGCGGGTCGTCCTTCTCGTAGAGGGTGCCGAGTAGCGACGACGCATTGGCCTTCAAGGCGCCCGAGCCCAGTGCCACCAACACCAGACCCACGCCGACACCGGCAAGGCCCGGCACGACGGCGAGCGCGACGTGGCCGCACATGACCACCACGCCGCCGTAGAAGACGGTGCGCTCCATGCCGAGCACCCGGTCGGCGATCCAGCCGCCGAGGACCGTCGACAGATAGACCAGACCGCCGTAGGCGCCGACGATGCCGGTTGCGGTGGTCTTCTCCATTCCCAGGCCGCCGTCGGTGAGCGAGAAATAGAGGTAATACGCGAGGATCGTGAGCATCCCGTAGAACGAGAAGCGCTCCCAGAGTTCGACACCGAACAGATTGGTCAGTCCGATCGGATGGCCGAACACTGTGCGTCCGGCCGGGCCGCCTTCGATATCTCCCGCGGTATGTTCCACAGCTCCCATGAGGATCACCCTTCCACTCGGCGCCGATTTCCGGCGACCGATCGAATCTCCCCCGCATCGCCGGCAAAGACACCGTTGGAGACCCTGCAGTAGCTTTCTGCAACACAGCACATTTCGATTCGGTCGTGGCAGCTGTCGGAACGGCGCCCGGTGAGCCAGCTCACGAGGGCGCGGGTAAGGTCACCCCGAACAGATGGACGTCCGGAAGGGTGGTATGGAAGCCGTACTCGGCTTATCGGTGACGCCGTCCGCCGTCGGTCTCGTCCTCGTCGAGGGGCAAGATGCCGACGGGTCCACGGTTGACCGCGAGGCCTTCGAGATCGTTTCCGGACGGCATGCGACGCCGTTCCACACCTCGGAGCAGGCGGCCGCTGCGGTGCTGCGGACCGAGGCGATCGCGGCCACCCGCGGCCAGCGACTGCATTCGATCGGCGTGACATGGAGCGACGGCGCTGACACCGAGGCCGCGTTGCTGTTGAAATCCTTGAACGAACGCGGTTTCGACAATGTCGTTCCGGTTCGACTTCCCGAGGCGACGGAGGCCCTGGCGTGGGGCATCGCCGAGGTCATCGGATACGACGTCACCGCGGTGTGCGTGATCGAACCCGAGACGGTGATCATGCTCATCGTGCATTCCGGCGAGGGTGCCGTGCAGACGGCCGTCAACAACGGGATCGATACCGAAGAGTCGCTGCTTCGCTGGTTGCGCGCCGTCTTCGCCAGAGCCGACTGGCGGCCCGAGGCGTTGGTCATGGTCGGCTCCGGCAGCGAACTCCACGGTGTCATGCCCCGGCTCGAGAGCATCTTGTCGGTGCCCGTGTTCGCCCCGGCCGAGTCCGAGCTCGCGCTCGCCAGGGGCGCAGCGCTCGCGTCGGCGCACAACAGCGATTACCTGCAGATCGGGCGAGCTCCCGAGCCGACACCGCGTGAGCGCCGTCGGCCCCTGACTCAAACCGCTCCGCTGGCCATGCTCGTCGCAGGTGCGGTGACGTTCGTCGTATCGGTGTCGGTCGCCGTCAGCCTGGAGGTGGCGCCCCAGCGGAACGTCGTGTCGTCAGAGTCACGTCCGGCGGCGAAAGCGTCCCCTGACGTGGCGTCGGCGGCTGTGCGCGCCGCGCTGCCGCCCGCCCCCAGGCCCGCAGCCATCCCGGCCCCGATCGCGGAATCGCCTGCGGCCCCGCCCGTCGAGGTCATGCCCCAGCCGGAAGCCACCGTCGACATCCCCGAGGCGCCACCGGTCGTTCCCGTCGACGCGCTGCCTCCCGCCGCCGAGGTGCTGCCCGCTCCGGTCGCCCCGATCGAAGCGCTGCCGCCCGGAGCCATCCCACCGGCGCCGGGGCTGGTGCCCGCGCAGCCGACCCCGGTACCGGAGCAGCGACCGGGCCTGTTGACCAGGATCAGAGACCGGCTGTCGAACATCGGCGATAACGACGAGGTGCCACCACAAGCGCCGATGCCTGCCGCGCCGGGCGCACCGCTACCGCCACCGAACGCGGCCGCAGCGGCCCCTGAAGCGGCACCGCCTGCGCCTGAGGCCCCGGTGCCGGCACCGGGAGCGCCCCCCCTTCCACCGCCTCCGTGACGTCGCAGGCCACCGGTTCCGCGGTTCTGCGCCTTGCATTGCGCTCCGCCATCGTCGCGGCGGTGCTGACCGCGCTGATCGCCGTCGAAATCTCCTCGCGATCCGGGGTGATGTGGCGGCTGATCACCTTCACCTATCAGGCGAACCTGCTGGCCGCGGCGTACTACCTGTGGACTCTCGTCTCGCCCCGCGCCGATGCGCGCGTCGGACTCCGCGGAGCGGTCGTCCTGTACGTCGTCCTTGCAGGCGTCATCTGGAATCTGTTGTTGACGGGCCGCAGCATGGGTTACACGCCCGCGAATGTCCTGCTTCACGTCGTCGTTCCTGTCCTGGCGCTCAGCGACTGGCTTCTCGTCGGGCGTGGATGGGGACGAGTGCACTGGTGGCATCCGCTGGCCTGGTTGGTGTACCCCGCCATATATGTGGTCCTGGCCGTGGTGGTGCTCAACCAGGCCGGGCGTCGGGCGCCGTACTATTTTCTGGATCCGGGCAGTGTCGGGGTGGCCATGGTGTTGCTCAATATTTGTGTGCTGGGCGGCTGTGTGCTCGCCGTCGGCTATGCGTTGCTGGCCGTGAACCGGCTGGCGACCCCGGCGCGAATCGACGCCGTCTGAAACGTTCTCAACCGCGGATTCGATGATCGGTCGTGACTATTACCAACAGTGGCGACGACCCGCGGTGGCGCATGGGACTTGCAGCTAACCTGCTAACTCCTCAAGACGAACTAGGATAAAAGTGTGCTGAAACTTCGTTTCGTAGCCGTGGTCGGCGTCATGGTGGCCGCGCTGTCAGGGTCCATCGCGACTGTCTCTGCGGGTGTCACCGCTCCGACGGGCGTGGTGGGCATCTCGCCGAACGGGGCGACAGTCGGCGTGGCGCATCCGATCACAGTGACGTTCGCGGGACGGATCACCGACCGTGCCGCTGCGGAGAACAGCATCGATATCACCTCACCGGAAAAGCCGGCGGGCAACTTCACCTGGCTCAACGACAATGTCTTGCAATGGAATCCGAGCGAATTTTGGCCCGCACACAGCACCATCGCTTTGTCCGCCGGTGGCGTTAAAGCAAACTTCCAGACCGGCAGCGCCACGGTCGGAGTGGCAGACATCAGTGCCCACACCTTCACCGTCAGCGTGGACGGTGAGGTCATGCGTGAAATGCCGGCATCGATGGGCAAGTACGGGTTCGCGACGCCGATCGGAAATTTCACCGCGCTCGAGAAGCAGTCGGTCGTGATCATGGATTCGCGAACGATCGGAATCCCACTGGACGACCCGGAAGGCTACAAGCTCACCGTTTACGACGCCGTTCGCGTCACCTGGGGCGGTGTGTACGTGCATGGCGCACCCTGGTCGACCGGTTCACAGGGATATGAGAACGTCAGCCACGGGTGCATCAACCTCAGTCCGGACAACGCGGATTGGTACTACAACATGGTTCGGATCGGCGATCCGGTGATCGTCCAGGCCTAGCGCCGCGCTAGGCCGATAAATCGGCGTGCAGGTTCTTTGCGGTCGGGGAGTTCTCGACCACAGTCGGATCCGGATACGTCTGCAACACGCGATCTGCAGTGCCGGAACTGGTGACCGTGAACCAGTAGTGCTCGTTCTTGTAGTGGTGGTTGCGATGATTGCGCCAAATCGCCCGATAGACACTGGTTTTGGGCTTGTAATCGGTATGGATCAGGTAGTGGGTCCACTCGTATCCGATCCCGGCCACCGCAATGCAGACCAGGAAGGTCAGGCCCATCGGAAGCCGTGGGAACGTCAGCAGCGCGATTCCGACCACGAGCGGAAGCACCCACGTCGCAAGCGATTTCCACGGTATGAAGATCAAGAGGATGCTGCGAGGGTCGACGTGGTGGGCTCGGTGCTCCCTGGAAAGCAATGGGTCGATCGTGAGGCGGCCGATCCTCTTCGGGCGCCAGTGCAGGACGAACACGTGGATCATCCATTCGAAGAACGGAAAGAGCGTCAGAATCGCCAGCGGTACGAACGCGTCGGTGATCTGCCAGTCGCCGACGATGATCCGCGCGATGACGGCCGCGACGAGGACGGTGCCAATCATCCAGGGGGAGGGGTGTTTAGCGAATTCCCGCGCGGCGTCGGCCAGTGTCATCCTTTTGCGTACGGTACGTGCGGTGGCGTTGGTCACGACTGGTCCTTCAGGTCATCGAGGGCGGTAAGGAGTGCTGTGGTCGCGGGTTCGAGCAGGTTGTGGGCTGCCTGCCTGGCCCGCTCGGGGTCGCCCGTGGTGACCGCATCGGCGAGTTCACGGTATGCCTGCGGGCGGCCGACCTCGTCGGCCATCACCGAGGCAAGGGCGGGCAGCGCCGGCTCGTAGGTCGCGCGCAGCGTGTTGTACATCAGCCGAAACGCAATGGAGTCGGCGCCGTCGACGATGTGGTCCCAGAACGTCAGGGCGCAACGTTGCTGTTCGACGGGATCGCTTTCGTCGGACAGGGCGCGCAGTGCGTCATCGAGGATTGCGGCCAGTTCGGGGGCGCGACGCCGCGCGGCGAGTTCGGCAACCTTGGGTCCGTTGTGCAGGCGGGTCTCCAGGATGCTGCGGACAACGGACACGTCGAGTTCGCCGGCGCGGATGAGCAGGCGGGGGAGCAGGTCGAGTCCGGCGTGCCGACGGAAATCGCGCACCGTGGTGGCGTCGCCCTGGCGCACCTCGACCAGACCTGCAGAGATAAGGCGTTTGAGGGCTTCGCGCACAGCGGGCCGCGATACACCGAGTACCTCGGCGAGTCTGCGCTCGCTGGGCAGCGATTGGCCGGGCTGCATCTCGCCGCTGAGTACCTCGGCGACGATCTGCTCGAAGACGTCTTCGGGCACCGAGCGGCGGTTCACCGGTTGAAGGGCCATGCCGCCCACAGTGCCAGGCGACTGGCCAGAGGTCAAGTGGTCAGACCAGTTGCTCAGCCTGCGGCGAGGCGCTCTTTCATCGCTTCGGCCAGCGCAAGCATGGCCTGCATCGGGCGCACCATGACGGTGAACTCCGCGATCGCACCGTCGTCATCGAAGGAGATGAAGTCGCAACCCTGGAGCTGTTTGTCGCCCAGTCTGGCTTCGAAAACCAACGCATGGTCACGTGCACCGTCGGCGCCGATCTCACGCACGTATCGGAAGTCCTGGAAAACATCCATGACCGCCGCAAGGATCTGCCGCAGCGCCGCTCGGCCCTGGTAGGGCGTGAAGACGACCGGACTGCGAAAGACGACATCGTCGCGAAGGAGCGCGACGGCGGCGTCGAGGTCCCGGGCTTCGATCGCCGCACGGAAGGGGTGCGCCACTGCTCAGCAGCTGGCTTCGATGCGGAACGTCGCCGTCACGGCATTGCTCGGGTTGTCGGTGAACGAACCGTCGGCCGAGCCGCTGATCGTGAATTTCCCGCCCTGGCCGGTCACTTCGGCTTCACCGACCCGGCCCTGCCAGAAGGTGCCCGTGAAGCCGCCGAAATCGCGGAAGTCGACCGATTGCACCGAGACCTCGCCGTCGGTGTTCAAGAACGCAGTCAACGTCGTCGGTTCGCCGGGGGTCTTGATGTTCCACATCCAACCGGTCTGCGAGCACACCACGGCGTGGGCATCACCGGTGCTCTTGCCGTCGATGGTCACCTTCGCGGTCGTGCCACCGAGAGCGGCGGGCGGCGTTGAGCAACCTGCGGCGGCGGCGGCGAGCGCAACGGCGACTGCCGCGACGAATCGATTGTCCATGTCGGGTCACTCTATTGCTGTTGACGGCCCGCCATGTGTATTTCACCGGAGCGCGGCGGCGGTCGCCTCGTCAGCGGGGAGAAACGCCTCGATGGACAGCTCGGCGGCGGTGAGGTCGAGCGCTGTCCCGAAGGTCGTCACGGTTGACAGGAACGTCAGCAGTTGCCCCTTCGGGGTATAGAGCTCCAGCGGAACCGCAACGCCGCCGAGATCGCGTGTCGGGTCGAATCCGCCTGGAAACGACTCGATCTCGGCCAACAAGGCTGACAGTTCGTCCGACCCGCTCACCGCCGCCTCTCGACGCAGTCTCTCGACGACATGGTGTCGCCACTGCGCGAGATTACGAATCCGTGGTGCCAGACCCTCCGGATGCAACGAAATGCGAAGTGCATTCGGCCGCTCGAGAAGTCTCGGCGCTACGCCCTCCAAGAGCACTCCGGCGCCGCCGTTGGCGTGCACGATCTGCCAACCCCGATCCACCACGACACAGGGATACGGGTCGTACGCGCTCAGCACATGCTCGACGCCGTCGCGCACCGCGGCCATGTCGGGATCCGCCAGCGACCGCTCGCCGTACACCGGGGCGAGCCCGGCGGCCATCAACAACTGGTTCTGTTCGCGAAGAGGGACACCGAGTACCTCGGCGAGCCGCAACACCATGGCCCGACTCGGGCTCGACCGGCCGGTCTCGATGAAGCTCACGTGGCGGGCGGACACGTCTGCCTCGATCGCCAGGTCGAGTTGGCTCAGCCGACGACGTTGTCGCCAGTCGCGCATCATCGTGCCGAAGGGCGGAGACTGCACATGGGCTGTGGTCACCGGCTCAGTGTCGCGCAGCTCTGCTCTCGGGGCCATTACTCGACAGGTAATTGCGGCACTTACCTTGCCGCGGCACGGTGGGTGCAGACAGTCGAGCAAAGGAGAGCGACCATGCGGACCACAGCACCCGCCGACCGGCCGATACCGCGGTGGCTGCACTTCGTGCTGATCTCCGACCGGGCCGGCTCGTCGTGGTACATCGGTACCGGATTCTTCTTCGCGCCATTGCTGGTGTTGGTGTCGCCGTGGCCGACTGTCACCACCGTCGCGTGGGTCATCATCGGGCTTGCGGGCCTGTGGCTCGGTCTGCTCGGTATCGCCATGGCGACCGGTCTCGCGATAGCCATGCGGTCGAATGTCGATATCCCCGAGGACTATTGGCGTTCGTTGGTCGACTATCCGGTCAGGTAACGCCCGCGCCGGTGTAGTCGACCTGCCAATGCTTGATGCCGTTGAGCCAGCCCGACCGTAGCCTCTCGGGCGCGGAAATCGGCCTGAGGTTCGGCATCTCGTCGGCGATCGCGTTGAAAATCAGATCGATCGTCATCCTGGCCAGGTTCGCGCCGATGCAGTAGTGGGCTCCGGTGCCGCCAAAACCCACGTGCGGGTTGGGATCTCGCAAGATATTGAAGCTATAGGGATCGTCGAACACTTCTTCGTCGAAGTTGGCCGACCGGTAGAAGATCACCACCCGGTCGTCCTTCTTGATCTCGACGCCGCTGAGTTCGGTGTCCTCGAGCGCGGTGCGCTGGAAGGAGGTGACCGGCGTTGCCCAGCGAACGATTTCGTCCGCGGTCGTCGCGGGCCGTTCGCGCTTGAAAAGCTCCCACTGGTCGGGGAATTCGGTGAACGCCATCATGCCCTGGGTGATCGAGTTGCGGGTGGTCTCGTTGCCCGCAACGGCCAGCAGGATCACGAAGAAGCCGAACTCGTCGTCGGTGAGCTTGTGGCCCTCGACATCTGCCTGCACCAGCTTGGTAACGAGGTCGTCCCCCGGGGTCTTGCCGCGCTCAGCGGCCATCTGCATGCCGTACATGATCAATTCGACGGATGCGGCCGTCGGGTCGTTCCTGCCGTACTCAGGGTCCTGGTCGCCGACCATCTGGTTCGACCACTCGAACAGCTTCATGCGGTCTTCTTGCGGCACACCCATCAGCCCGGCGATCGCCTGCAGCGGAAGCTCGCAGGACACCTGCTCGACGAAATCGCCGGATCCCTCGGCCGCGGCCCGCTTGGCGATGTCGCGAGCCCGCAGGCGAAGCTCCTCGCGCAATGACTCGATCGCCCGCGGGGTGAATGCGCGCGAGATGATCTTGCGCAGGTGGGTGTGATGCGGGGCGTCCTGGTTGAGCAGCACCACCTTGCCCGCCTCCAGTGATGCCGGATCGGCCTCATCGCGGTAGCGCGGCAGCGCGGTCTTCTTGTTACTGGAGAACACGTCGCTGCGCCGCGACACCTCCTTGACGTCCTTGTGCTTGGTCACCACCCAGTAGCCGTTGTCGCCGAAGGCGAGGTTGCCCCGCTCCTGTTCCTGCCACCAGATCGGCGCCACCTTCCGCATATGGGCGAGCTCGTCGATCGGCAGCCGCTCCGCATAGATGTCGGGATCGGTGAAGTCGAATCCGGGCGGAAGATTCGGCGTTGGCATCAATGCACCCCTTGTATGACGTTGCGTAGTGGCGGTAATTCATTGCTACACCACAGATGGGGCCCTCTGCGGGCGGTTACAGATACTCCGAAGTAGAACGTGTTCCCGTTGCCGTCCAGTTCTTGACCGGTTGTTCACTTGGGCCTCAGGTGTAACAATTTTGACGATCAATCTGAAGCACTCAGTAGACCGGGTTCGGGTCAACATGCGGAAGGGGGCTTAAGTGGTAATCGATATCGTCGGCATTGAGGTGAAGGCGGCGACGGTCGCCGCCGCCGGCCTGGGAGCGCTCGCCGCGCTGCTTTCGGGGGCGACGGTGGCCCATGCCGATCCGGCCGCTCCGCCTCCGCCTCCGCCGCCGGCGTTGAACGCGCCCGCCGTCCCGGGTTCCGCGCCGGCCATGCCCGTCCCCGCTGCTCCCGCTGTGGTTGCATCCGCACCCGTTCCCGCGACTCCCGCAGAAGACGTCCCGCATCTCGCGAGCCCGGAAAACCTGCCGCCCGGCACCAGCATCACCCCGGTCGGCCCACAGCAGAGCAATGGTGGCTCCTATCTGCGCGAACTCTGGCACGCCGTCCAAACGCAAGAGGTCAGCGGTAAGGACGCGCTGCTTCTGCTGACGCAGCGGCCTCTGAACGCCGATGCCACGCCGCCGCCGGGACTCGCGGCGAATCCGCAGCAGCAGATGCCTGCGGCCCCGCCGCCTCCTGGTGATCCGATACTGCCACCGGCCGCTCCGGTGCCTCCTGCCGCACCTGCGCCTGCACCGCCGCCGACGCCGTAGCGGTCAGGAGCGGACGTCTCTGCCCGCCCGCGCCAGTAGTTCTTGCACCATCCGTACATGGGTGGGCACCACGCGCGCCCACAGCGCGCGGACGACCGCGTTGTCGTGGCGCACGAAGGTGGCGAATAGCAACCGGTCCGCCTCACGCCTCAAAAACAGTTCCCCGGGCATGCCGACCCGCGACTCGGCGCCCAGCAGTACGAAGGTCGGGTCTGCCGTGCGGATTTGCCAGCCGAGCACCGAGCGGTCTGTTCCTGACAGGCTCACCCGGAGGCCGAGTGCTGACCAGCCCGACAGCAGCTGCAGCCGCACCGCCGCCGACGCGCCTTCCAGGATCATGCGCATCCACTGCTCGGCCGTCAGAGCGGACGTTTCGCCGACATCGACGACGAACGCATCTTCGTAATCGACGCGACCTAGCGTGCTCGCCGATCGGACGCCGGGAAGTGGCGCGATCTGACGGACACCGGTTTCGGCGGCCTCCGCGCGCATCACTGGAGTCCACGCTGGGAGGGGACGGACCCGCTGCGGCGCTCCCGCCATGCTCGACCGATGTCGCGCATCATCAGTGGGTAGACGATCAGATGGCGAAACGGAGCGATTGCCGCCATGTAGGCGACACCGAATGCGCCGTTCGGTCGGACGAGAACCGCCATCTGTCCATGAAATCCTTCAGATCCTCCACAGCCGTCGGGCACCCAGCCGACGTGCAAAACCCCGTGCACCGTTTGGTTGGCGATCTCCATCGCGAACTCATTGTCGGCCAGGTACAGCGGGCTGAATGGAGACCCGTCTCTCGGGCGATCGTTTCGGGTGTGGCGCAGGTCGTCTGGAAGCCGGTCTCGCAGCGTCTCGACGCGTGCGCCCAGACCCGCGTCGGGTCGGTCGAGGCCGAGTACCCGACCGAGGGTCCACCGAATGGCGAACAGCGCGCGCACTACGGGAGAGGAGTGTCCCGGATCGAACGTCGACCATAAGTCGACCAGTTGTGTGAAGTCGTCTTCGCCGCCGGGTGTCGGCAACACCCAGACGTCGAGAACCTGAAATTCCTTGGTGAGGTCGTGGATTCGCCACGGCCACTTAGTGTGTTCGCTCTTGTCGAGGGGCGTGGAACCAAGCATACAGTACTGTATGCTTGGTTGACCTCGGGAGTCAAGACCCGTCGATTCGGTTGGAGGACCATGGTTGCCCAGACCCGCACACCGCGCGGTACGTGGATCGACGCCGGCTTGGAAGCGCTCGCGACGGGTGGACCCGACGCGGTGCGGGTGGACCTTCTCGCGAAGGCTCTCGAAGTCACTCGCGGCGGCTTCTACCACCACTTCGAGAGCAGGGGAGTCTTTCTCGACGCGCTGCTCGAAGAGTGGGAGCGCCGCAGCACCGACGAGGTGCTCGACCGGGTGGAGGCCGAAGGCGGAGACGCCAGGGAGAAGGTGCGCAAGGCGGGTCTCCTCACCTTCTCCAAAGAGCTACTGCCCGTTGACCTCGCGGTGCGTGACTGGGCACGACGGGACAAGTCGGCGGCCAGACGCCTGCGCCGGGTCGACAACCGGCGCATGGAGTACCTGCGCGCACTGATCGGCACCTTCAGCGATGATGCCGGCGATGTGGAGGCGCGCGCCATGCTCGCTTTCTCCCTCGCGATCGCCAACCACTTCATCGCCGCCGACCATCCCGGCCTGGGCAGGCGGCAGGTGCTTGAACGAGCTACGGGGCGTCTGCTGGCCGACTAAGCGGTGCTCACCGCTTCGATCCTGGTGGGTACCGCTTCGATACGGGCGGGTACATGCTTGTGCCAGGGCGTGCCGGCATACGCGTCGCGCCAGTCGCTGGACGTCAGCGCGTTCGGCGCCACGCCGGGAACGTGCGCTTGGCCTTCGTCATCGGTGAAATCGAGGCCGAAGCCATTGGGTAGTGACGCGTGACCGGGCAGCATCGCCTCACTGATCTCGACGCTCGCCTCCGCGCTGCCTGCCGCGGTCGTGATGCGAGCCCGCCCGCCGTGGACAAGCCCGAGCGCTTCGGCGTCCTCGAGACTGACCCGCAGTGCACCGTCGGCGTCGCGCTTGCGCCAGGCCGGGTCACGGAAGATGTCGTTGGCCGTGTAGGCGCGGCGTTCACCCGCAGACAGCACAATCGGGAAATCGGGCGTCGTGAATTGCGGTGTGGCGTCGGCCAGTGCGCGAATCTCGTCCAGCATCACCGGCATGTCGAGCGCGATCTTGTGATCGGCGTGTGTGATCAATGCGAAGTCGTCCTCGTACTCATGGACAGTGAATGTGATACCCGAACGGCTGGACAGGATCGCGTCGAACAAGGCATTGCCGTCGGCGTAACCGGCGCGGCGCACCGCGTCGGGATAGGACATGGCCGCCTTCTGGGCGAGGCCCCACAATGCGGCTGCTCCGGAAAGGCCCTCGGGCAGAGTGGGCCCCAGCGTTTCGTACAGGACAAAGGGGAGCACTTTGCCGAGCATCGGGCTGGCGCTGACGGCCTGCAGGAACGCCGCTGTGAACGACTCGCGATTCTCGCCTGCGGCGCGCCGCAACGGTTCCAGGTCGGCGTCATCGACCACGCCGAGTGCCCGCACCAGTCGCGCCCAGATCTCGGGCTCGGGGAGGGTTCCGGCGAGCGGCTCCATCAAGCGATGCCGCAAATGGAAGGTGTTGTGCGGGAATTCGAGGTTGAAGAACGTCGCCTCGGTCTTCTCGTACTGCGATGCGGCGGGCAGCACGTAGTGGGCCAACCGCGCGGTTTCCGTCATTGCAACATCGATCACCACCATCAGCTCCAGCGAGCCGAACGCCTCGCGACACGCATTGGAGTCCGCCAGTGAATGCGCGGGGATTGCTGCTTTCGACGATCATCGCGCGGAACCTGTCCGGATGATCGCCCAGCATTTCGGAGGGGATGACGTTGCTCGGGATCAGCCCACCGACGATGGGGGCACCGGTGACCGGCGTGCGGCCCACATCGGGAGTGTGGCGGAACAGTGGTCCGAACGCCGAATGGAGATGCTGCCCGCCGCGTTTCGCGAAGTTTCCGGTCAGGATCCAGAGCAGCTTGTTCAGGTAGGAGCACAGCGTGCTGTTGGGAGCCTGCTGGACGCCCAGATCCTCGAACACCGACACGCTTGCCGCCGCGCCGATGCGTCGCGCCGCTGTCCGGATCAGCTCATCGTCGAGGCCGCACCGCAGCGCATAATCACCGACGTCGACGGTGCGAAGTACCTCGACAACAGATTCCACACCCGTGACATGTTCAGCAAGAAATGCGTTGTCGCAGAGATCTTCCTGCACCACGACAGCGGCCAGCGCCGCCAGCGCCCAGGCGTCCGTGCCCGGCCGCACGCGCAGGTGAATGTCGGCCATCTTGGCGGTGTCGGTGATCACCGGATCGATGACGATCATCGCGCGCTGCGGGTCCTTGGCGATCTCGTTGAGCACCGTGCGTGCCCGCGGGAAACTCTGCGACATCCACGGGTTCTTGCCGATGAACACCGACACCTCGGCGTGCTCGAATTCCCCTCGCGTGTGCCCGCCGTAGAGGTGGGCGTCGACCCAGGCTTCACCGGTCTTCTCCTGCGCGAGCGCATTGGAGCGGTAGTGCGAGCCGAGTGCCTTGAGGAAGGCGCTGCTGTATGCACCGCCGAGATGGTTGCCCTGTCCGCCGCCGCCGTAGTAGAAGATCTTGTCGCCGCCATAGGTCTGGGCGACGCGTTTGAAGCCCGCCGCAATCTCGACGATGGCTGTCTCCCAGTCGATTTCCTCGTAGCTGCCGTCGGGGCGTCGACGCATCGGAGAGGTCAGCCGACCGCGATTGTTCTGGTAGTGGTCCAGTCGTAGCGCCTTGTTGCAGGTGTACCCCTGCGACGCGGGGTGTTCCTTGTCGCCGCGGATCTTTGCCAGCTTGCGGCCGTCCAGTTGGACGACGATGCCGCAGTTGCATTCGCAGAGAATGCACGCGGTCGACTGCCATTCTTCTGGAGCCGCTACGGCGGCGACATCCTCTTTAGCCATCACCGGAATTCCTTAAGTTCGTAGGTGCAGTTACTTCGTGTTGTTACGTTGTGCTGTGACCCGGGTGGGCCGGGTGAGGCTGCATCGGTTTAGCCGGCCTTGGTGGTGCGGCTTGAAAGGACTGGCCGCCCGGCCT
>NZ_NVQE01000004.1 GCF_002591975.1 Mycobacterium neglectum
CGGCGCGGTGTTCCACAAAGGCAAGCTACTCGAACGGCCCGTTGGCATCACACCCGCCGAGAGCGACGAATCAACCGAAACCGAGGTCGCCTGAAACAACCTCATCCACAGGTCTTGACAATATCTCACGGGCGGCACCAGTCACTCGACTGGCCAGATTCACGGGCCTGCCGAACCAGTCACCGGCCCGGCTGACCGCCATCCCGGTCGCCATACCCGCGCGGACGCGCGGGATCTCGTCGTCACCCTCCGTCGCGTCGACCAACCTCATCACAGCGTCGAGCAGCAGCACCGGATCGGGACTGACCAGCATGACTTCGTCGCCAATGGTCTTGATGAAACGCACAGGCGGGACCGCGACCTCGTGCGCGAGGTCGGTCAGACGGTGGGCGAGTCCTTCCAGTTCTTCTGGCGGCACCACTTCGCCGAGGCTCGTGAACCCGACGAGGTCGGCGAAGGCGATGCTCACCAGGCGCGCGCCCGGAAGCCGTTGGCCCTCGGCCAGTTCAGATGCGCTGATAGCCTCGGTTTCCAGCAGATGTCGCAGCTGTAGTCGTAACATCTCCTGGATCATGGGACCGAGCAGTGGGGCTGCTTTCCCGACGAGCAGTTCCGAATTTCTCGCGATGGTCAACTCACTCGCGTTCGGATCGAGGATCGAAGCCAGCCCGGCGTAACGCATCACTTCGGCCGCTCGCGACAGGCCATCGGACAGGAGCCGGGTGATCTGTACGAGCTGATCGGGTTCGATTCCGAGTTCGATGAAGTGTTGCCCATAGGCCGCGGCTTCGGCGTCCGCTCGCGAGTGCACGGCGGCATCGGGATCGTCCACGGTCGGCAGGCCGATCGCGCGTTGCAAGCGCTGGAGCAACTCCAGGTCGATGCCGGTCTTCTCGCAGGTCTCGCGGGCCGACACGTAGGTCCCGTCCTCACCCAGAACTCGGCGAGCGGCGAGCAACATCGGCATGAACGACGCCCGGATCTGGTCGACGGTGAAGTCTTCGCCCAACAGCCACTCGATGAGTTCAGCGCGCTCGGTCCTGGCCTTGCCGTCGAGACCGTCGAGCAGCCCGGACGCCTCGATGTCGAAGTCTTCGGCCACCGCGTCAACGTATACCGCCCAAGCGTGCGATATTCGGCCCATGACCGCGCCAGAAGTGCATGGGCTTCTGCCGATCGTCGGCGACGGGGCGCACACCTTGATCCTCGGCAACATGCTCAGCGTGCGCTCTGTTCAGTCCCAGCAGTACTACGGCAATCCCCGCAACGCGTTCTGGCGGATCACCGGTGAGCTCTTCGGGTTCGCCGCCGACGATCCGTACCACGACCGGACGGCGGCGCTTGTCGCCAACGGCATCGCGGTGTGGGACGTACTGAAATCATGTCGGCGCGCAGGCAGTCTGGATTCGGCGGTAGAGCCGGACAGCATGGTGGGAAACGACTTTGATGAGCTGTTCATCGCACAGCCGGGCATCACGCGGGTCCTATTCAACGGTGCGGCCGCGGAGAAGAACTTCAACCGTCTCGTCCGTGTCGCTCCGGCCGCTCCGGATGTGCACTATCGGCGGCTTCCGTCGACGAGTCCCGCCCAGACGATGCGTTACGAGGAGAAGTTGACCGCCTGGCGCGAGGCGCTCGAACGTCGCGAGCGTGCGTAAAGTCGCGATAGTTCTAGGCGTGTCGTCCGCAGACACGCACGGTCGCGGAGAATTGAGGGCGCTAGGACACCGCCGGGCGGCGATCCGCCCACGGTCGCGCCTTCTCGATCTGGGCACTCAGTGACAGCAGTGTCGCCTCGTCAAACGGCCGCCCCACCAACTGGATCGCTGTCGGCACGCCGTTGCCGTCAAGGCCCCATGGCACGACGGCGGCCGGCTGACCCGTCGCATTGAACACCGCCTGGAACGGCACCCGGGCGGCGACCAACGTCAGCGTCGACACTGCGCCGCGCCGCTGATAGGCGCCGATCCGCGACGGTCCCAACGCAGTGCCCGGAGTGAGGACGACGTCCACATCGTCGTAGATCGACTGAACGCGTTCGGCGAGTTCACGCTCTGCCGCCCTGATCCGAATCATTCGCTCATCGGAGACCAAGCCACCGATCCGGGCGAACTCCCGGGTACGCGCTTCCAGTCGCTCCGGGTGAGGCAAAGTCTGCACGTCGTCGTACGCCCCACGGAAGTACCGCGACAATGCATGGGCTATCGCCGTCGATGGATAGTCGGGATCCCGCAGCACAACCTGATGCCCGAGATCCCGCAGCAGCGCTGCCGACTCCTCCACTGCCGCGCGCTGCTGGGCACCCACCCGCGTCACCACTCCCAACGGGACCTTCGTGCTGACCGCAATCCGAAGCATGCCAGGCTCTTTCGCCGCAGCGGCGACGAAACCTGACTCGTCACTCGTCACATCGAGAAACAGTGCGGCGTCTTCGACCGTTCGCGCGATCGGGCCGTTGACGGTCAGGCCGTTCCAGGCGTCGTCATGGGGCGCCAGCGGTACCCGATCTCGCTGCGGCTTGATCCCGAACAGCCCGCACCACGTCGACGGGATCCTGATCGACCCCATGCCGTCGGACCCCAACGCCATCGACGCGAGACCCGCGGCAACGGACGCGGCGCTGCCGGCGCTGCTGCCGCCGGGCGTGTAGTCGGTATTCCACGGATTTCTCGTAGCACCGAACGCGACCGTTTCTGCGAACGACCACAACGTCATCTCGGGAACCGCGGTCTTGCCGACGAAGACGGCACCCGCCTCGCGGAGTCGCGCGATCACCTCGGCGTCGGCGGTGCGAGCGGGGCCGTGGGCCGCAGTCCCATACGTCGTGGTCTCACCAGCGATGTCAACGTCGTCCTTGATGGCGATCGGCACACCGAGCAGCGGCACCCGCTCACCCGCGTCCAGGCGGGCCTGGGCGGCCACCGCCTGCTCCCGAGCGCTGTCGGCGAGGACGACGCGGTAGGACCGGAGTTCGGGATCGAGGCGGGCGATGCGATTCAGATACACATCGAGTAGCGCAGGCGCGGTGATGGTGCCGTCCGCCAGCATGCGGGCCTGCTGCGCGGCGCCGGCGAAGGCGAGTTCACGATCGTCCATGTCATACCTCCGTCTCGCCGCGCACCCGGCGACTGCGGGCGTGTCGATCAGGCTAACGTGGCCGAATGGCCTGTGTGTTCTGCGCTGTCGTCGCCGGCGAATCTCCTGCCATCAAGATCCATGAGGAGGACGACTATCTGGCACTGCTGGACATTCGCCCCTTCACCCGGGGCCACACACTGGTCATCCCCAAGCGGCACACCGTCGACCTGACCGATACGCCGCCGGAGACGGTCGCCGCGATGGTGACCATTGGGCAGCGGATCGCGCGCGCGGCGCGGCAGTCCGGCCTACACGCCGACGGCAACAACATCGTCATCAACGACGGCAAGGCCGCCTTCCAGAGCGTGTTCCACATCCACCTGCATGTCCTGCCCAGGCAGAGCGGCGACAAGCTGTCCTTCGCGAAAGGCATGCTGCTACGGCGCGACCCGGACCGGGAGGAATCCGGACGCCTCCTACGGGAAGCGCTTGCCAAACTCGACTCCGCCGAGAGGGATTGACCCATGGCTTCACGCATGCAGCGCGCGGCGCTGAAGATGCTGAGCGTCCACGACAAGATCTACCAGGCCAGTAACGGCTGGATCGGTCACCGCCTGCCCTTTGCTCCGCCGAACCTGTTGCTGCGCTCGGTCGGAGCGAAAACGGGTGCGGCAAGAACGAACTCGCTGACCTACGCCAAGGACGGCGAGTCCTATCTGATCGTCGCGTCCAACGCGGGCGCGAAACGGTATCCGGCCTGGTATCACAATCTGAAGGCGCAACCAGAGGTCGAGATCAACGTGGGACCCAAGCGGTTTCCGGTCACAGCGCGGATCGTGGGACCAGAAGATGCCGACTACGCCAGACTCTTCCGGATCGCCGACGAGAACAACAGCGGCCGCTACACGGCCTATCAGAAGAAGACGACGCGGCCGATCACCGTCATCGCGCTCACGCCGAAAGCCTGACTAGAACAGCTCCTTGGACAGCAGCTCCAGCGTCTTGTCCCGCGCAGGGGCGGTCGCGGGGTCGGTTCCGCGGCGTGCTGACGCGGCCGGGTTGACCATGACCTCGTCGACATCGAACTCCTCGGCCAGTGCACGCATCTGCTCGGCCGCCTCCGTCGGTGATCCGACCACGGTACGACTCAGGACGGCTTCGGCGATGTGCTGTGCCTGCGGGCTGATCACCGCGGACTGGGCATCCTCGACGAGGTCGAGGGCACCAAGCGGCTGACCGGTCCGAAGGCGCGCCATCATCTGCAGGTTGGGCAGCGCCAGAGCTATTGCCTCGTCATGCGTTTCAGCCACCACCGCGTTGACGGTGAGGAACGTCAGCGGTTCTGGCGCCAGCTCGCTGGGCCGGAATTCCGACCGGTAAACGGCCAGCGCCTCGGCTGTGCCCTGGCCCGAGAAGTGGTGCGCGAACACATACGGCAGACCCTTCGCGGCGGCCAGGTGCGCCGAGTACATCGACGATCCCAGGAGCCAGAGCTTCGGCTCCGTCACCGCGGCCGGCGTCGCCTTGAGGACATAGTGCTGGTTCGGGATCGGCACCCGGACACCGCGCGCACCCATCAGGGCGACGACATCATCGAGATACTCCGGAAACGCCTCGATGTCCCGATCGTCACGTCCGGCGGCACCGCGCAGTGCCATCGACGTGACCGGGTCGGAACCCGGCGCCCGGCCGATGCCGAGGTCGATACGTCCCGGGTGCGCGGCCTCCAAGAGCGCGAACTGCTCGGCGACGGCCAGCGGCGCATGATTGGGCAACATGACGCCACCTGAGCCGAGCCGCAGCCGGGTGGTGTGCGCGGCCAGATGGGCGATGACCACCGGGGGGCTGGTCGCCGCGACCGACGGCATGTTGTGGTGCTCGGCGATCCAGTAGCGGGTGTAACCGAGCCGGTCAGCGGTCTGCGCCAGGTGGGTCGATGCCGCGAGGGCATCCGACGTGGACTGGTCGGTGCGCACCGGGACGAGGTCTAGAACGGAAAGCTGCATTGCACCATCAACGCTGCGTGGCGCCGGCACGTTCCCGGACAAGCGCATCCGGGTCCGGTTGATTCCCCAGTAGCCGCTGAATGGGCCGTAGTGCCCGCTCGACACTCATGAACCGCATCGCCAACTCGCGGGCCCAAGCCAGGGTTCGGCTGCGGCGAAACATCACCTTCGCCAACTGGCGCGAATTGTCCTGGGCCGCCTCCACGCGTGGACGTTGACCTTGTTCGAAGGCTCGCAGCAGACGGGAAAGACCCGCCCGGTCCGCATGACGCAACATGCGGGCGAGCACCCACGCTGACTCCATCGCCATGCCCGCACCCACACCCGCGGTGGGCAGGAAACCCGCGGCCGCATCACCCAGCAACACGGTGTGCCCGGTTGTCCATGCCGGCGCGCGGCAATCGGTGAGCGACCAGTAGTACGGGTTTGCGTCTTCCGCCACCGCCGTCAGTGCGCCGGCGATCCGCGGGTTGATCGTCGCGAGCCTTGCGCGGATCCGCTCGGTGAACGGACCGGGCCCCGCAATAGTGTCGGCCCGTGGGCCGCCGAGAAATATGCCCAAGGCCCCGGCGACGGGATACATCCCGATGAAAAATCCGTCGCCCCAGACCTCTTCGCCCAGATCGGTTTCGACTTCGGCATGTTCCGCGTCTTTCGACCGGGCCCACACCACCCAGCCACCCCACTTGGTGTCGGTGATCCCCGCGGGCCGGTATGCCGGCACCAATTCACGGGTCGTGGAATGCATTCCGTCGGCAATGACGATGAGATCGAAGTCGAGTCGTTGTGCCACATCGGCAGTCGCGACGCGCGCCTCCACGCCGCGTGGAGTTTCTCGTATCTCGGTGACCGTCGAGTCGAACGCGACGGGACATCCGTCCGCCGAGAGTACGTCGAGCAGTTCGCCGCGTGCGATGCCGCGGTAATCCCCGAAGCTGGCCATGATTTCTGCCATCGAATCCTCGCGCAGCAGACGGCCCGTGTGACCGTGCACGGCGTAACGCTGCAGTGCCACGCTGGACGCGCGGTATCGGTCCCCGACGGCGAGGTCTTCGATCGCCGCGTCGACCATCGGCATCAGGGCGAGCATGTAACCGGCGGCGGAGGCGTCGCCGGTCCGCTCGATGACCACCGGGTGACGCCCGCCCCGGCGCAGCAGTTGCGCAGCCGTGACACCGGCGATGCCCGCCCCGACGACCAACACCTTCAGATCGTCAGCCTTGGCCTGCTCATATTGCTTTTCGACGGTTGCCGGAATGAACATATCCGCCAATCTACCATTCTGTGAACTAGGTGGTCCACTTGCTAACATGGTCGCGTGAACACGGGTCGGCTCCGGCGAATGGACCTTGATAGGAGACGTCGGCTCGTCGAGATCGCAGCGGCCGAATTCGCGTCTGAAGGCTACGGAAACGCCTCTCTCAACCGCATCATCGACGGCTGCGGCATGAGCAAGAGCTCGTTCTACTACGTCCTGAACTCCAAGGCCGACCTTTTCGAATTCGTGGTTCGCGAACTGTTGGATAGTGCCGCCGGGACGATCTCAATTCCGAAGCCGGAGGAATTCGCGGGGTGCATGTTCTGGCCACGGCTCGAGCGGTTCTTCGCCGATCTCGTCGTCGCCTCACAAACCCACGAGTGGTTCCTCACCCTGGGCCGGATGTTTTACAGCCAGTCGCCGTCGACGGAGCAGGGCACCGTGAGCGACACCCTGGCCGCGGTGCGCGCCTGGGTCGAAGAACTCCTGCTGGTGGGTCGGGCGTCGGGAGCGGTGCGGGACGACCTGCCAGAGGCGTTGCAGGTTCCCCTGGCCTTGGGGGTGATCCAGGTGTTCGACGAGTGGACGGTGGCCCACTACGACGAGATTCCGCCCGCCGAGCACGGTTCGCTTGCCGACGCCCAATTCGCAGCTATTCGACGGCTGCTAGAGCCTTAGCCTGCTCGAACACATCGTCGAGCATCTGCGGAGTAAGCCTCCCGGTGAACGTGTTCTGCTGGCTGGGGTGGAAGCAGCCGACGAGCGTGACCTCGCCGAGGTCGGCCAGCGCACCGTGCCCGAACTTCGGTGCCGGCGATCCGACGGCCCCGCCGGCGTTGCGCACCATGTCGAGCGCCGCCCGCCACCCGAACCCGCCGAGCGCGATGATCACCCGCACGGACGAATGCGTAAGTCGCCACTCAGCATCGAGCCACGGCGCGCACGCGGCCCGCTCCGCCGGGGTCGGCGCGTTGGCAGGCGGCGCGCAGCGCACAGCGGCGAGCACACGAGTGTCGTTGAGCGCCAACCCGTCCGCGGCGTCGACACAGAGCGCCTGGTTCGCCAGCCCTGCGCGATGTAGCCCGGCGAAGAGGAAGTCCCCGGAGCGATCGCCGGTGAAGACCCTGCCGGTGCGATTACCCCCGTGCGCCGCAGGCGCAAGTCCCACGATCATCACCGTCGGTCGCTGTGAACCCCACCCGGGGATCGGGCGTCCCCAATACGGCTGGTCTGCGTAGGACTTGCGCTTGACGACGGCGACGTCTTCACGCCACTGCACCAGCCGGGGACAAGCTCGGCACACCGACACTTCGGCCTCCAGCTGTTCGAGCGCCGTCACCGCACGGGCCAGCCGTCTCACCTGCGTCGGCGTTGCCGCGACAACGGTCGAGGACGTGGCCACGTCACCGGGCCACCCGACACCCGGCGGTACCGGCGAGTCGAACAGTGCTCCGGTACGCGGATGGGCCAGCTTCACATGAACACTGTGCATGCGGGGCAATATGGCGTGCCGAGCGGCCCCCACCGCTGCTAGATTCCTCGGGATCACCATGACGAAAAGCAAGCGCGGCCCGCTCTACCTCATCCTGTTCTCCGCGCTGATGGCCGGCGCCGGCAACGGCATCTCGATCGTCGCATTCCCATGGCTTGTATTGCAGCGCAACGGCTCTGCCATTGAAGCATCGGTTGTGGCGATGGCGGGGACCCTGCCGCTGCTTGCGGCCACCCTGATCGCGGGCGCCGCAGTGGACTATCTCGGGCGCAGGCGAGTTTCGATGATCTCCGACACGTTGTCCGCGTTGTCGGTGGCGGCGGTGCCTGTGCTGGCACTGATCTACGGGGTCGACGTCATCAACGTTGCGGTGCTGGCCACCCTCGCCGCTCTCGGCGCCTTATTCGATCCGGCAGGTATGACCGCCCGCGAGACCATGTTGCCGGAGGCGGCCGGTCGCGCGGGCTGGACGCTGGACCACGCCAACAGCGTCTACGAGGCGATCTTCAATCTGGCCTACATCGTCGGCCCGGGTATCGGCGGACTGCTGATCGCCACGCTCGGGGGCATCAACACCATGTGGGTGACGGCGACGGCGTTCGTCTTGTCGATCATCTCGATCAGCGTGCTGAGGTTGGAAGGCACCGGAAAACCCGACAAAGACTCGCTGCCCGAGAACGTCTGGGCGGGCATCGTCGAGGGACTGAAGTTCGTCTGGCACAACCCGGTGCTGCGAGCATTGGCGTTCGTGGACCTGGCCGCCACCGGGCTCTACATGCCGATGGAATCGGTGCTATTCCCCAAATATTTCACGGATCGCAATGAGCCCGCGCAGCTCGGTTGGGTGTTGATGGCGTTGAGTATCGGCGGTCTGATCGGCGCGCTCGGGTATGCGGTGCTGTCGAAGTACATGAGCCGCCGCACAACCATGCTGACCGCGGTTCTCACGCTCGGCGTGGCGATGACCGTGATCGCGTTCCTACCCCCGTTGCCGATGATTCTCGTGCTGTGCGCCGTGGTCGGACTCGTGTACGGGCCGATCGCGCCGATCTACAACTACGTCATGCAGACGCGGGCCCCAAAGCACCTGCGCGGCCGGGTCGTCGGGGTGATGGGCTCGCTTGCCTACGCCGCAGGCCCGTTGGGATTGATCGTGGCGGGCCCGCTCGCCGACACCGCCGGCCTCCATGTGACCTTCCTGGCACTGTCTCTGCCGATGCTGCTGCTCGGCGTGGGGGCGATCTTCATGCCCGGGCTGCGGGACCTTGATCGCCCGCCGCCCGCCGAAGCGTCAGCCTGAGCAGAACGTTCGGCCAGAGTTCTAGCGTGTCGCGGCGGGCCCCGCCCGAGCGATGCTCGCCAGTTCCTCACGGGAGCTCGCCCCGACCCGTTGACAGGCGCGGTACACGTGACCCTCGACGCTGCGGACGGACATCACCAGCCGGTCGGCGATTTGACGGTTGGTCAGGCCTGTCAGGACGAGTTCGACGATCTCACGCTGACGACCGGTCAAGGGCTGGCTGGCCGGGCTGCGCAACGCCGGTGTGCACAGGCCGCCGCACGCATCGCTGAGTTCCTTGGCCACCGCGGCGGCATAAAGACCGCGCTTACGTTGTTGGCCCGCCGTGAAGGCCACCGCCGCCTGCGCGGCGACATCGGCGGCGGCCGCACGGTCACCGATAGCCTGATAGTTGCTCGACGCCAGCAGTAGGCCTTCGCCGTCGTTGGTGGCCAACGATTCCGTATGCCGGGCAACGGCTTTGGCCAATGGCAGGTCCAGCTCGTCAGCGAGCTCGCGGGCACGCCCCGCACCGGCGACGTCGCCCCACTGCGCAGCCACCTGTAGACATGCCAGTTCGTGAGTCGGTTGATTACGGTCGCGCGCCGCTGCCCCGGCCGACTGCACGGTGGTGATGGCCTCGTTGACGCACCCATTGGCGGCAAGCGACCACCCCGTGGCGATGCTCAGCGCAGTCTGCATGAACAGGTAGTCGGGCGGGACGCAGGACTGCGCCTCGGCGATCGCGTCCTTGGCGGGCTGCGCCTCGCCGAGCTTCGCGTGCGCCTCGGCGAGCAGAAAGCAGGTGGCAGGTCGCAGACCGGTTCTGACACTGTGTCTTTCGACACCGGCGAGCGCCTCATGCAGGAGTCTCACTGCGCCCCTGACATCGCCACGCATCAGGTCGGCGACACCCATCAGCGAGGCGAGGTTCGCGTAGGCCAGGCTCGGAGCCTCACGTGCCGAGTCGGCAAGGCGCGCAACCATGGCCACACATTCGTCGGTCCTGCCGGTCAGCCGGCACGCCCGGGCGTAGACACTGCCGAACCAGAAGCGCATGTGAGACGCCTGGAATGACGTGATGGAACGGTCGAGAGCGACCTGCGCCACAGTGCTGAGTTCGTCCCCCCGGCCCAGGGCGCCCAGGGCCATGGTCAACGCGACCGACGCCAGCATCGCATGGAAATCCGAAAGTAAGCCGGATTCCAGTGCGGCCACGGCCTTTTCCACTGCGGAGTCACAGCGGGCGGAGACCGCATCGACGCAAGCTTCCACGGCCGTCCGCGCAGCCGTCTCGGCCGGCGATTCCGGACCGCGGGCGGCCAACTCATCCAGCAGAGCGGCGGCGTCGTTGCACCGGCCCAGCATCCAGATCAGGTTGGCGGCCCGCAGGGTGGCCCACTGGTATGCCCCTTCGCCGCCGTCATCGCCGATTGCGCTCAAGACCTCCTCGGTCTGGGGGCCTCGCCCGAGAAGCAGCAGGTTCATCGCCCGCACCGCGAGAGCATCGGGCGCTCCTGCCGACGCTGCCGCGGTGGCGAATCGATCGGCCAGGTCGAGGTCCAGCAACGTCATCGCATATTGCGCGGCCTGAAGGCACAGTTGCGGATCGGTGGGCAGATCGGACTCCAGCGCCAGCAAGGCCCGGCGCACGATGGCCTGGGAGTCTGCGTCCGCATCCTGGGCGAGCCGTAGCGCCAACCGGCCGCGGATCTTCGACAGGTACATTTCGCCCGCGGCGGCCCGCCGGAGTTCGCCGTACAGCGGATGCGCCAGGCGGGCAGTCAGTTGACCACCGGAGCGCTCGATGGTGATCAGGTGCAGCTGTTCGGCGCATTCGATGTCACCCCGTCCCACCAGATCACACAGCACGTCGACGGCGAGTGGTTCGCATTGCGACAGGGTGTCGACGACGAGGGCCACGTCCGGATCAAGTTCGTGCAGTCGCCTGCCGACCATGTCGCTGATGCTTTGCGATACCGCGACGTCGCCGTCCCACATCCAGACACCGGCCACCATCCGCATCCGTCCCGCGGCCACTTGGTCCTTGACGAGTTGGTGGCCGAACAGCGCGTTTCCGCCCGTGAGCTTCCAGAAGCGGCGCGCACTGCGGGCGTCCACGACACCACCGACGGCGGTTTCGATCATCGCGCGGGTGGCGTCGACGGTCAGCGGCTCCAGGTCCAGGCGGGTGAGCAGGCCGTCCTTCCACAGGGCGGTGATGGCATCCGGCGGTTTCGTGCCCGCGCGCAACGTCACCAGGAGGCGGGCGCCACGACTGTGGGCAAGTTGATGAACGACGTGTGCGGACAGTCCGTCGAGCAGGTGCGCGTCGTCGACGCCGAGCAAAATCCGGCCCTGACGTTGTTGAGCGACAAAGGAATTGATCACGTGCCGCACATTGGGCATGGGGTCGGCAATCGGATCGCTGATCAATGCGGTGAAGGCGCCCAGCGGAAGCGCCCTCGCCGATTCCGTGCCGACGATCCAGTTCGTGCGCTCACCCGCGTTCTCGGCGCGCGCGAGGACTTCGCGTGCGAGCCGGGTCTTTCCGACGCCCGCGGCCCCCACGATCACGACGCCGGAATTCTTGCTGCCCCCGCTGAGCGCGCGACGAATAGTTGAGAGCTCGCCGTCGCGTCCCGCCAGCGGATCCCCGCTGATCACGGCGCGACTATAACCCGCTCGGCGAGCTCTCGGCCGTTGAACGACGGGGATTCCCGTTGCGGCGTTTCACATCCGGCCGACCCGGGGTACCCGAAGGAGATGTGACGCGCGGCACAACTCGAGGAAAGTCATGTACCAGCAAATTCTTGATCCGGTCGCCGGCTCGCTCGCCTGGAGTGCGGTGATCGCGGCGCTACCGCTCCTGCTGCTTTTTGTGATGCTCGGCGCGTTGAAGATGACGGCGTGGGTGGCGTCGCTGATATCGCTGGCCGTCAGCATCGTGATCGCCGTCGTGGTCTACGGAATGCCGGTCGGCCAGACCCTGCTGGCAGGCACCGAGGGCGCCGCGTTCGGTTTCTTCCCGATTCTGTGGATCGTCATCAACGCGATCTGGGTGTACCAGATGACCGTGGAAACCGGGCATTTCGACGTGTTGCGACGATCATTCAGTCAGGTGAGTGACGACCAGCGAATCCAGGCCATCATCATCGCGTTCTCGTTCGGCGCGCTGATCGAGGCGTTGGCCGGGTTCGGCACCCCGGTCGCGGTGACCTCGGTGATGCTGATGGCGCTCGGCTTCAAGCCGCTGAAGGCGGCCGTGCTCGCGTTGGTCGCCAACACCGCCCCCGTTGCGTTCGGCGCCATGGCGACGCCGATCATCACGTTGGGCAAAGTCACCGAGCTGCCCGTCGACACGCTCGGCGCAATGGTGGGTCGGCAGACCCCGATCCTGGCGCTGCTCGTACCGCTGGCTCTTGTCGCCATCGTCGACGGCTGGCGCGGCGTCCGGGAGACCTGGCCGGCGGCCGTGGTCTGCGGCGTCGTCTTTGCGGTGGCCCAGTACGCGACCTCGAACTTCCTGTCCGTGCCGTTGGCCGATGTGGTCGCATCGCTGGCTTCCGCCGCCGCGGTGGTGGCGTTGGTGCGAGTCTGGCGGCCAAAGCACGCCTATACCGAACAGCCCGCGCCCGTCGCGGGCGGCGCTGCCGACGAACCTTCCGCCGATTTCGCCCAGCGGGTCGAGAACGGCGACAACCGTCACGATTCGCGTGCCGATGTCATCCGGGCGTATGCGCCGTACGCGATTATCATCGCGGTCTTCGTCGTGTGTCAGATATCCGTGGTGAAAAGCCTGCTCGACAAGGCGACGTTCGCCTTCGACTGGCCGGGCCTCGACGTCGTCGACCCGGAAGGCGAGTCGTTGTCACTCACCAAATTCAGCCTGAATCTGCTCACCACTCCTGGCACCCAGATGCTCGTCGCAGGCATCCTCACAATGGTCGCGTTGAAGCTTTCCGCGTCACGGGCACTCAAGGCCTACGGGGTGACACTGCATCAGCTCCGCTGGGCGATCGTCACGGTCATGACGGTGCTGGCACTCGCCTTCGTGATGAACCTGTCCGGGCAGACGATCACCCTCGGCACCTGGATGGCCGCGGCGGGTGGAGCATTCGCAATCCTGTCCCCCATCCTCGGGTGGCTCGGGGTCGCCGTCACCGGCTCCGACACGTCCGCCAACTCCCTCTTCGGGGCACTGCAGGTGACAGCGGCGAATCAGGCTGGGCTGTCTGACGTTCTGATGGCCGCGTCGAACAGTTCCGGCGGCGTGCTGGGCAAGATGATCTCGCCGCAAAACCTTGCCATCGCGGCAGCGGCCGTCGGCCTCGACGGCAAGGAAGGCGACATCTTCCGCCGGGTCGTGCTGTGGAGTCTGGGCTTCCTGTTGCTGATGTGCATCCTGTCGGGGTTGCAAGCCACCCCGGTGCTGTCGTGGATGGTCCCGTGATGCACGCTCGTAGGATCGATCCGTGAGTGCGAATGTGTTGGCGGCCCTGATCGACGAGTTGCCCGACGGAACCGTCGTCACCGATCCCGACATTCTGACGTCCTACCGGCAGGACCGCGCGTTCGATCCGAACGCGGGCATACCACTGGCGGTGGTGCGGCCGCGATGCACTGCCGACGTGCAGGCGACGCTGCGGTGGGCCACCGCCAATAAGATCGCGGTCGTGCCGCGGGGCATGGGCACCGGTCTTTCGGGCGGCGCCACGGCGCTCAACGGCGCCATCGTCCTGTCCACCGAGAAGATGCGCGACATCACCGTCGACCCGGTCACCCGTACGGCCGTCGCGCAGCCAGGACTCCTCAACGCCGAGGTCAAGGCGGCGGTCGCCGAGCATGGGCTGTGGTATCCACCCGACCCGTCGTCATTCGAGATCTGCAGCATCGGCGGCAACATCGCCACCAACGCCGGCGGACTGTGCTGCGTGAAGTACGGGGTCACTACCGACTATGTGCTCGGCCTCGAGGTGGTCCTGGCCGACGGCACCGCGGTGCGACTCGGCGGACCGCGGCTCAAGGACGTCGCCGGGCTCTCGCTGACCAAGCTGTTCGTCGGTAGTGAGGGCACGCTCGGTGTGATCACCGAGGTGACGTTGCGCCTGCTGCCACCGCAGCAGGTGGCCAGCACCGTCGTCGCCACGTTCGACTCGGTCGAAGCCGCCGCACAATCCGTCGTCACCATCACCGGCAAAATGCGGCCGTCGATGCTGGAGTTCATGGATTCGACGTCGATCAACGCCGTCGAGGACAAGCTGCGGATGGGGCTGGACCGGACCGCCGCCGCGATGATGGTCGCGGCGACCGACGACCGCGGCGCGACCGGCATCGAGGACGCCGAGTTCATGGCCGAGGTATTCACGAAACACGGTGCGAAAGAAGTGTTTTCCACGTCGGATCCGGACGAGGGCGAAGCCTTCGTCGCGGCCCGCCGATTCTGCATTCCCGCCGTGGAGTTGAAGGGCTCGCTACTGCTCGAGGATGTCGGCGTCCCGCTGCCTGCGCTGGCCGAGCTCGTCAGCGGCGTGACGAAGATCGCCGCGAACCACGATCTGTTGATCTCGGTGATCGCGCATGCCGGCGACGGCAACACCCATCCGCTGATCGTGTACGACCCCGCCGATGCCGCGATGAGCGAACGCGCCCACCAGGCCTTCGGCGAGATCATGGATCTGGCCGTCGGCCTCGGCGGAACGATCACCGGGGAGCACGGCGTCGGCCGGTTGAAACGCCCCTGGCTCGAGGGCCAGATCGGCCGCGAGGCGATGGAACTCAACAGGCGCATCAAGGCGGCGCTCGATCCCGACAACATCCTGAACCCGGGCGCCGCGATCTAGTCGCTGTGCGCTATCTGCGACAGATCCGCAAATCTGCCGATATCTATTGACAAGATCATGCGCGCTGTCGTACCAATGAGACATGACGGCTACTCTGTCTCAGAGCTCACCGGTCCGTTTCCAACTCGCCACCGCCGACACCTGGGCCAGCCCGTGGGAGATGTACCGGGCACTGCGCGACCACGACCCCGTGCACCACGTCGTCCCCGCAGACCGACCCGACCACGACTACTACGTGATGTCTCGGCACACCGACATCTTCGCGGCGGCGCGTGACCACGAGACCTTCTCGTCGGCACAGGGCCTCACGGTCAACTACGGCGAACTCGACCTCATCGGTCTCGCCGACAACCCGCCGATGGTCATGCAGGACCCGCCGGTACACACCGAGTTCCGCAGGTTGGTGTCGCGAGGTTTCACACCGCGCCAGGTCGAGGCGGTCGAGCCCAAGGTGCGGGAGTACGTCATTGAACGCATCGAGGGGTTGCGCTCCAATGGCGGCGGCGACATCGTTGCCGAACTCTTCAAGCCGCTGCCGTCGATGGTGGTCGCGCACTACCTTGGTGTGCCCGAAGACGACCGCGACAAGTTCGACGGGTGGACCGATGCGATCGTCGCGGCCAACACCGCCGATGGCGGCATCGGTGGAGCGCTCGAGCATTTGGGCGACGCGCTGGGCGAGATGATGGCCTACTTCACCGCGCTGATCGAAAAGCGTCGTGCCGAACCCGAGGATGACACGGTGTCCCATCTCGTAGCCGCAGGCGTCGGCGCCGACGGTGACATCGCGGGTGTGTTGTCGATCCTCGCGTTCACCTTCACGATGGTCACCGGCGGTAACGACACCTCGACCGGCATGCTCGGCGGCTCCGTGCAGCTGCTGCACCAGCGGCCCGACCAGCGAAAGCTGCTGGCGGACAACGTCGATCGAATCCCCGACGCCATCGATGAGTTGCTGCGCCTGACCTCGCCGGTACAGATGCTCGGCCGAACGGTGACCCGCGACGTCACGATCGGCGACACCACCATCCCCGAGGGCCGACGCGTGATGTTGCTGTACGGATCGGCCAACCGTGACGAACGCCAATACGGAGATGACGCGGGTGAGCTCGATGTGACACGCAAGCCACGCAACATCCTGACCTTCAGCCACGGTGCGCACCACTGCCTCGGCGCCGCAGCCGCGCGGATGCAGTCGCGAGTAGCCTTGCGCGAACTGATGACACGGATCCCCAACTTCGAGGTCGACGAGGACAAAATGATCTGGGCCGGAGGCAGTTACGTGCGTCGGCCGCTGTCGGTTCCGTTCACGGTGATCACCTGATGGCCGGCGACTGGCTGGCCGCACGACGCACCGAGGTGGCCGCCGACCGCATTCTCGACGCGGCGGGCGACCTGTTCGCCGAGAAAGAAGCCGCGACCGTCGGCATGCACGAAATCGCCTCGGCCGCAGGGTGCTCGCGCGCCACGCTGTACCGGTACTTCGAGAACCGTGAAGCGCTCTATACCGCGTATGTGCATCGCGAGTCGTACCGGCTCTACCGCGAGATGACCGATCAGATCAACGCGCTGGTCGATCCGCGCGATCGGTTGATCGAGGGCATCCTCACGTCACTGCGCAATGTCCGTGAAAGCCCCGCGCTGTCATCATGGTTCGCGATGACGCAGCGACCGATCGGCGGCGATATGGCCGAGCAGTCCGAAGTCATCAGGGCATTGACCGAGGCATTCGTCATCTCCTTGGCGCCCGATGATCCCAAGATCGTCACGCACCGGGCCCGCTGGCTGGTGCGGGTCATCACCTCACTGCTGGTTTTCCCCGGCCACGACGAAGCCGACGAGCGCGCGATGATCGAGGAGTTCGTCGTACCGATCGTCGTGCCTGCGACGGCGGAGACGTCCGGGTAGCTTCCCGACAGCTTCGGAAAGTTACTGCCGTGCCATCGAGATGTTCATTTTTGCCTCGGCGGAGACCAGGTGACCGTGGCTGTCTTCACCGACGTCGAGCTTCACCCAATCGATGACACCGTTGAACTTGTTGCCGTGCGCCGCGTAGTCCTGCGATGCGGGTGAACCCGTGTCGGAACCCACATCACACGCTTCGTCGGCCGAGAAGGCCAGGGGTTCTGTGCGTTCCACCCTGCCCGTACCGACAGCCCTGCCGTCGTAGTAGAGCGTGACCGTTCCGCCCTTGCCCAGCCCGCCACCGTCGTAGGTGAATTCCATCTGCAGCTGATGCTCACCGCCGGGAATCGGCTCGTCGGCGGTGACGTAGAAGTAGTCGATGCCGAAGAAGTTGTAGCAGTATTTCAATGCGCCCTCGTGCGCGTAGAGGGACCAACCGCCGACACCGCCACCCTGCGTCACAATCACACCGGCGGCACCGGAATCGGGTACCGACACTTTCGCGCTGACCACATGCGAGCGGTTCTTGATGTTGACGACACAGTTCTCCAACAGCCGCATACCGGAGAACAACGTCTGGCTGTTACCGCTGATCAGCTTGGGCCGCCCGGCGATGTCGGCATCGAAGCGTTCCACCGACCGATCGTCGATCGGAACCACATTGTATTTGGTCGCCTCGATCAGCCATAACCGTTGCAGCTCAGCCAATTTCTGCGGGTTCTCGGCCGCGAGGTCATGGGCCTGGGTCCAGTCATCGGGCCCGTAGAGCTCCCATACGTCGTCGTCAAGCGCCGGTTGACCCGTCATCAACCACGGCGTGCGGTGTTTGGTAACCGCAGTCCAACCCTTGTGGTAGATACCCCGGTTCCCGAACATCTCGAAGTACTGCACGACGTGGTTCTCGGGTGCATCGCCGTTACGTAACGTGGACATCATGCTGACGCCCTCCAGCGGCGCCTGCTGGATGCTGTTGACGATTGTCGGCGCGGGGATCTTCGCCGCTTCCAGGATTGTCGGAGCGACATCGATGACGTGGTGGAACTGGTCGCGTGTTTCACCCTTGTCGGCAATACCGTTAGGCCAGTGCACGATGGTGCCGTTTCGGGTGCCACCCCAGTGCGACGCCACCTGTTTGGTCCATTGATACGGCCCGCACAGCGCATGCGCCCAGCCGACGGCGTAGTGGTTGTACGCATTCGGAGTTCCGAAGTCGTCGATCTTGGACATGAGGAACTCGGTGGTCTCGAGTCCTGCCATACCGTTCAGCGTGACCATCTCGTTGAAGCACCCATTCGGTGTGCCCTCGGCCGATGCACCGTTGTCGCCGATGATGTAGTAGATCAGCGTGTTGTCCAGGGCGCCGATATCGTCGATCGCATCGACCAGCCTGCCGATCTCGTGGTCGGTCTGCTCCAGGAAGCCTGCGTAGATCTCCATCTGTCGCGCCAGCACGGGTTTGAGTTCGGTGGGCATGTCATCCCACGCGGGGATCTCGTCGTGGCGCGCGGTCAGTTCGGCGCTGTCGGGGACGACGCCCAGCGCCTTCTGTTGTGGAAGCATCTTCTCCCGCAACACATCCCATCCTTCGTCGAACTTGCCCTTGTACTTATCGGACCATTCCTTGGGTACATGGTGCGGCGCATGGGTGGCGCCGGGCGCGAAGTACATGAAGAACGGTTTGTCGGGTGCCAGGGCCTGCTGCTGGCGGACCCACGTGATCGCCCGGTCGGCCAGGTCCTCGGTGAGCGTGTAGCCCTCCTCGGGCGTCTTCTCCGGTTCGACGGGCGTTGTGCCCTCGAAGAGGCCCGGATAGTACTGGTTGGCCTCGCCGCCGATGAAGCCGTAGAAATGCTCGAAGCCGGAACCGGTGGGCCACTGCCCGAAAGGTCCGACCGGCGACACCTCCCACACCGGGACTTCATGGCACTTCCCGAACTGGCTCGTCGAGTATCCGTTGAGCCGAAGGGTTTCGGCGATCGGCGCCTTGTCCTTGGGCCGAATGCTGTTGTAACCGGGCGCGGAGGTGGCGATCTCGGTGATACCGCCCATCCCTACCGAGTGGTGGTTGCGTCCGGTCAACAAAGCCTGACGGGTCGGCGAGCACAAGGCTGTGGTGTGAAATCGGTTCATTTTCAATCCATTGGCCGCCAGCCGCTCGGCCACGGGAGTGTTGCACGGCCCGCCGAACGCCGATGACGCGCCGAAACCCACGTCGTCGATCAGGACGATCAGCACATTCGGCGCGCCGTCGGGCGGACGCAACCTCGCGATCGGTGGATACGTGGTGTCGGGATCTTTGGCGTCATATGTCGTCAGCCCGACGTGCGCAACGTCGGGAATCGGCAGGATGTCGCGTCGGACCGCCGACGATTCCGGCTGACCATTGTTCGACGAACTGGGCATAGACGTCCTCTCGGCGATCCGGACCACGATTCTCGAGCCCGAGACGGCCAGACTATGCGGCGTTGTCTGTCGTTGCGGGCTTTTAATGCGTGCGCCAGAAGCCCTTCACCGGTTGGTCAGGCCACCCAATACGCCTGCGCCTTGATGGATTTGCGGGGAATGCCGTAGTCCTCGCGCAACACCTTGGCCACTGCGCGGGTGGTGCGGTTGTCGCACGCCACCCAGCCGAAGTGGTCGGAGGCGTCGAACACCGAGGAGCCGATGGCCTGTACCAGGGCCTCACCGTTGTTCTTGCGGTCCACCCACTCCACGTCGGCCGCCCGCCCGCGCACCGGCAGTTGCTTGTCCTCCTCGTGGGTTGCCTCCAGAAACACCCACGAGGGGGTGTCGCCGATCGCGTCCAACAGCGAGTTGATCGCGGGCAGCGAGGCGGTGTCGCCGACAATGATGTATCCCGCGGGCTGCGGTTCGGGCAGTCCGAAGTTGCTACCCAGCACCGTCACGTCCACCGTGTCCCCCGGCTCCGCGTTCTTCGCCCAGTTGGCCGCAACGCCGTCGTGCAACGCGAACTCGATGTCCACCGTGCCCGCCGTGGGATCGGGGTCGACGAGCGTGTAGCCGCGTTGATGCATTTTGTCCCCGTCGGCGAACCACATCCGGATCCACATCGTCGGATGCGATGCCTGGTCGTTCAGCATCCCGCCGGCGTGAAAACCCAGCCGCAGGTAGTGCGGGCTGAGCTCGCGTCGCGACGTCACGGTCAGCGTGTAGTCACCGGCTCTGAGCAGCTTGAGCACCGCACCCGGGAATCCACGCGAAGGCTTCGTTTCCGACATGCTAGTTAGGGTAACCTAACTAGCTCCTCAGGTGGTGCGCACGCGGGTGAAGCGGTGCAACAGCCAGGCCAGCGGCACCGTCACCGCGAACGTGACGAAGAACAGCATCCACATCGAGCCGGTGTAGATCGGGTACCGGACGACCTCGACCATCACCAGTTCCATCGTCAGCAGATGGATCAGGAAGATCTCGTAGGAGATCTCGCCGAGGAAGACCATGGGCCGCGAACCCAGAAACCTCGCGTACAGACCGCGGTCACCCAACGCGAGCGGCGCCACCATCAGCGTGGAGATCACCGCATAGAAGCCCGCCTTCACCAGCGCTTCGCGCAGCTCCGCCGGCGACGTGGTGGGCTCACCTGCAATCGGCGTGGACACGATGAAATAGCAGATGGCCGCGAGCGGAATGCACGCGAGCGCATATGCCCGCACCCCCAGTGGCTGCAGGGCCGCGAGGACCATCCCGCCGATGAACCACAGGAGATACGTCGGCAGCCACAGCCGCGCCGCGTCGGGCAGGAAGTCGGTGGTGTGCACCAGGATCAGCCACGCCGGGGTGAGCAGACCCAACCCGCCGAGGCCCGCCAACAACAGCCCCGGCCGCCACCTGCGCCGGCACAGCACCACGAGTAGCAGGTAGGCCAGCAGCGGCAGCACAATGTAGAAGGCGACCTCGACCGCCAGACTCCACATCTGCGTAAGCCCTTGGTGCAGGAAGGAATACAGATAGTTGTCGGTATATATCTGGGTCAGCGTGAGGTTGCGGAACAGGCCTTCCCAGGTGTGGCCGGGATTGGGCCCGGCAGTGCGGAAGTGGTACAGCAGATACGCCGCCAGCACCGTGACGACGTATGCGGGCATGATCCGTCGTACCCGGTGCCAGGCGTAGCGGCGCACCGACGGCGGCGCACCGGCGGTTGCGGAAGCCTTCACCCACGGGGCGAAAAGCAGGAACCCGGAGAGCACGAAGAAGATCGGCACGCCGATCTCCGCGCGCGAGTACACCAATCCCTCGTAACCGTGCGTGTACTTGCCGGTGGTGTACGCGGCGTGGGTGAGCATGACCAGCAGCGCCGCGACGGCCCGGATTCCGGTGAGCGATGCGACCCGCTCCGCCTTACCGACGGATTCCAGACCGCCCTGGGCGACTCTGTTGGACAGGGTCATTTGGACTTGTGGCCGGATTTCCCGCCTTTTCGTGGCGGACGATCCGGTTGCAGATTGATCAGCACGCCCTGAATGCGCGTGCGCTCAAGGGCTTTCATGGTGTCTTGGGACAAGTTGGACGGCAGCTCCACCAGCGAGTGGTCGGGCCGGATCGAGATGTGTCCGAAATCGCTTCGGTTCAGGCCGCCCTCGTTCGCGATGGCGCCGACGATCGCACCCGGCATCACCTTGTGCCGCTTACCCACCGCGATGCGATAGGTAGCGAAGTCGCCGCGCCGTTCGCGCGACCGCTTGGGTCCGGGTCCGCGGTCGTCGCGACCGGGCCGGGTGTCGCGTTCGCGGCGCTTCTCCGGCGGCGGTTCCGACATCAGGAACTGCTCGCCGTCGCGGGACTGCGCCGCCAGCGCGGCGGCGATGTCCACCATCGGGACGTCGTTCTCGCGCTCGTAGTCCTCGATCATCCGCCGGAACATTTCGAAGCCGGGCGCGCCGAGAGCGTCGGTGATCGAGTCGGAGAACTTCGCCACCCGCTGCGCGTTGACGTGGTCGACGGTGGGCAGTTCGGCTTCGGTGAGTTGTTGGCGGGTCGCCTTTTCGATGGATTTGAGCATGTGCCGCTCGCGTGGCGACACGAACAGCAGAGCCTGTCCGGAGCGACCGGCCCGACCGGTGCGCCCGATGCGATGGACGTAGGACTCGGTGTCGTGCGGGATGTCGTAGTTCAGCACATGGCTGATGCGCTCGACATCCAGTCCACGGGCCGCGACGTCCGTGGCCACCAAGATGTCGATGGTGCCGTCCTTCAGCGCCGCGATGGTGCGCTCGCGTTGGGCCTGAGCGATGTCGCCGTTGATCGCCGCAGCGGCGAAACCGCGGGCCCGCAGTTTCTCAGCGACCTCCTCGGTGGCCTGCTTGGTGCGAACGAAGACGATCATCGCCTCGAACGGCTCTACTTCGAGGAGTCTGGTGAGGGCGTCCATCTTGCGTGGACCGGCGACCTGGATATAGCGCTGCGTGATGTTCTCTGCGGTGGCGGTTTTCGACTTGACCGACACCTCGACGGCGTCGTGCAGATACTTCTTGGTGATTTTACGAATGCCGGGCGGCATCGTGGCGGAGAACAACGCCACCTGCTTGTACTCGGGGGTGTCGGCAAGGATGCGTTCGACGTCCTCGGCGAAGCCCATCTGGAGCATCTCGTCGGCCTCGTCGAGCACCAGATAGTCGAGGTGGGTGAGATCGAGCGTGCCCTTCTCCAGGTGGTCGATCACCCTGCCCGGCGTGCCGACCACCACCTGGGCGCCGCGCCGCAGCCCGGCCAGCTGCGGACCGTAGGACGAGCCGCCGTAGATCGGCAACACGTTGATCTGAGGCAGATGCGCGCCGTAGCGGCTGAACGCCTCCGCGACCTGCAACGCCAGCTCCCGAGTGGGCGCCAGCACCAGCGCCTGCGTGGACTTATTGGCGGGATCGATCTTCGACAGAATCGGGATGGCAAATGCCGCGGTCTTGCCGGTCCCGGTCTGAGCCAGCCCGACGACGTCGGAGCCGGCCATCATCGGCGGGATGGTGGCGGCCTGGATCGCCGATGGCGACTCGTACCCGACGTCGCCGATCGCCCGCAGCACCGATGGGTGTATCTGCAGGTCGTCGAAGGTCAGTTCTGCCCGGTTCGCGTCCGGGTCGGAGGACGTCATCAGACGATGAGTCTAGTGCCCGTCAGCTGCCCGACCCGCCGCGCGGCCTGCCCAATCGTCGTCGCCGCTTTCGGTACGGTGCCCAACGTGAAGTCGGCGGTCGTGATTTGCATGGTGACGGTCGCGGTGGCATCCGCGATTGCCGGCTGCGGATCGAGCGACTCCACCGCCTCCAAGACTCCCGGACCATTGGCGCCCAACGTCAGCACAGCGCCCCCGGCGAGCGCGCCTGCCCCCTCGGGCCCGGTGTCGGCCCCGGTGCCCGAAGCCGATCCGTGCGACGTCAACCTTGCCGCACCCGAGATCGCCGCCGCGGTGTCGGAGTTGCCGCGTGACCCGCGAAGCAATCAGGGATGGAGTCCCGCGCCGCTGGCAGGCAATTACAACGAGTGCGCTCAGCTGTCCGTGGTGATTGTGGAGGCCAATACCAATTCGGAGAACCCGAACACCCGCGCTGTGATGTTCCATCTCGGCAAGTTCATCCCGACCGGAGTGCCGGACGCATACGGCTTCAACGGCATCGATGACGCGGCGACCACCGGAGACACCGTCGCACTGCGGTACTCCAACGGTGTCTCCGGACTCGACAGCGTGGTCAGGTTCCGCTGGAACGGCAACGGCGTCGAGCTGATCGGCAACACGGGATAGTGCGTATCGCGCTAGAGGTCGCTAGAGGTCAGGTGTCGTCGCGCTCACCTACAGTGGCACCGTGTTCGTCTCCGGCGGCAGCGTCATATACAGCGCATCCGATCTGGCGGCGGCCGCCCGCTGTGAGTACGCGCTCCTGCGCGCATTCGACGCCAAACTCGGCAGGGGCGCAGCGGTCTCCGTCGAAGACGAACTGCTTGCCCGCACCGCCAAGCTCGGCGGCGAGCACGAACAACGCCACCTCGACGAGCTGCGCGAACTCTCCGAAGAGAACGTCGCGATCATCGGCCGCCCCGAATACACCGTCGACGGGCTGACCGCAGCGGCCGAGGCGACCATGCACGCCGTGCAACGCCGGGCGCCGGTGATCTATCAGGCCGCGATGTTCGACGGCCGCTTCGCCGGTTTCGCCGACTTCCTGGTGCTGGACTCCGACCAGTACCTCCTGCGGGACACCAAACTCGCGCGTTCGGTCAAAGTCGAGGCCCTGCTGCAGCTCGCGGCCTACGCCGACACCCTGTCCCGCGCCGGCGTGCCGGTGGCAGCTGAGGTGGAGTTGGTGCTCGGCGACGGCGCGACGGTGAGATACCGCGTCGACGAACTGCTTCCGGTCTATCTGAGTAGGCGTGCCGGCCTGCAACGGCTGCTCGACGACCACCTTGCCGGCGGTTCGGCGGTCACGTGGGAGGACGAGGAAGTGCGAGCATGCTTCCGCTGTCCGGAGTGCGAGATCGAAGTCCGCGCCCATGACGATCTGCTGCTCGTCGCGGGGATGCGGGTGAGCCAGCGGGCCCGCCTGATCGACGCAGGCATCACCACCGTCGCCGAACTCGCCGCGCATGCCGGGCCCGTGCCCGAACTGAGTGGGCGCACCGTGACCGCGCTCACCGCCCAGGCACGTCTGCAAATCTCCCCGAGGGTGGACGGCAAGCCGCCGTACGAGGTGGTCAACGCGCAGCCACTGATGGTGCTGCCCGACGCGAACAAGGGTGATCTGTTCTTCGACTTCGAGGGCGACCCGCTGTGGACCGTCGACGGTCGCGAATGGGGTCTGGAATACCTCTGGGGCGTCCTCACCACGAAAGACGAATTCCACCCGTTCTGGGCCCATGACCGCGCCAGTGAACGCAAAGCGCTCGTCGAATTCCTGGCCATGGTCCGCAAGCGGCTCAAGCGCTACCCGGGCATGCACATCTATCACTACGCGGCCTACGAGAAGAGCACGCTGCTCCGGCTCGCAGGTCGATATGGCGTCGGCGAGAACGACATTGACGACCTGTTGCGCAACGGCATCCTGGTCGACCTGTACCCCTTGGTACGCAAGAGCATTCGAGTCGGCACCGAGAACTACAGCATCAAATCGCTCGAGCCGCTCTACATGGGCAACGAATTGCGCAGCGGCGAGGTGACCACCGCAACCGATTCCATCACTCAGTACGCGCGCTATTGCGCCTTGCGCGACGAAGGACGTACGGACGAAGCGGCGGGCGTGCTCAAGGAGATCGAGGACTACAACGTCTACGACTGCCGGTCGACCCGCCGCCTGCGCGACTGGATGATGGCTCGCGCCATTGAATCCGGCGTTCCGCCGCGCGGCCCGCAACCGGTGCGCGACGACAGCGACGGCGCGGTGATCGAACTCGGCGACGACCTCGAACGCACGCTGCTGAAGTTCGCGGGTGACGGCGTCGAAAAGCGAACCGCCGAGCAGACAGCTGTGGCGATGGTCGCTGCCGCCAGGGGTTTTCACCGGCGCGAGCACAAGCCGTTCTGGTGGAGCCACTTCGACCGCGTCAACAATCCCGTCGACGAATGGGCCGACAACAGCGACGTCTTCATCGCCGAGAAGGCCGTCATCGTCAACGACTGGCACCAACCACCCAAGGCGCGAAAGCCCCAGCGGCACGTGCGACTGATCGGCAGCGTCGCGAACGGCGGAGTGGCCAACACCATGTACGCGCTGTACGACCCGCCCGCACCCGTCGGCCTGGCCGTGGATGCCGATCGTCGCGGCTTCGGTTCAGTCGCGGTCGTCGACTGCGACAACGCCGAGGCGCCCACCGAGGTCGTCATCCTCGAACGCCAACCCAAGGACGGAGACATCTTCGACCAGCTGCCGTTCGCACTGACACCGGGATCGCCGATACCCGCCAGGCCGCTGCAGGCCTCGATCGAACAGACCGCGGCCTATGTGGCCGCCGGCCTTCCCAACCTGCCGTGCGACGCGGTGACCGACATCCTGTTGCGTCGCGCCCCGCGCACGACCAGCGGCGGCGGCCTCCCGCGCGGCGAGGACATCGCAGACGACATCGCCTACGCATTGCAGGATCTCGATTCGAGCTACCTCGCGGTGCACGGCCCGCCGGGCACCGGCAAGACGTTCACTTCCGCCAAGGTGATCGCCCGACTCGTCAACGAGCACGCGTGGCGCATCGGTGTGGTGGCCCAGTCACACGCCGTGGTGGAGAACCTGCTCGGCTGCGTGATCGAAGCGGGAGTTCCCGCGGATCGGGTTGGCAAGAAGAAGAGCGCGGGAGCGCCGTGGCGCGAGGTCGACGAAAAGGACTACGCCGGCTTCATCGCCAATTCCGAAGGCTGCGTAATCGGGGGCACTGCTTGGGATTTCGCAAACAGCGGACGCGTTCCGCGGCACGCGCTCGATCTGCTCGTCGTCGAGGAAGCGGGCCAGTACAGCCTCGCCAACACCATCGCGGTCGCGCCGTCGGCGCGCAACCTGTTGTTGCTTGGCGACCCGCAACAACTGCCGCAGGTCAGCCAGGGCACCCATCCCGAACCCGTGGACTGCTCGGCCCTTGCCTGGCTCATCGACGGAAAGCACACGCTGCCAGCCGAACTGGGCTACTTCCTCGATCGGTCCTATCGTATGCACCCGACCGTGTGTGCGGCGGTGTCGGCGCTGTCCTACGACGGCAGACTGCATTCGCATGGCACGGTGACCGCGGCGCGCAGTCTCGATGGGCAGCGGCCCGGAGTGCGTGTGCTCACCGTCGAGCACAACGGCAACTCCACCGACAGTCCCGAGGAGGCCGACGCGATTCTCGCCGAGGTCCGCGGCCTGCTCGGCACCGCATGGACCGACGAGCACGGCACGGTACCGCTGGCCCAGGAGCACGTGTTGGTCGTGACGCCGTACAACGCTCAAGTCGTGACGTTGCGGCAGCGCTTTGACGATGCGGGTCTGACCGAAGTCGAGGTGGGCACCGTCGACAAGTTCCAGGGCAGGCAGGCGCCGGTGGTGTTCGTGTCGATGACGGCATCGTCGGCCGACGACGTTCCTCGCGGAATCGCGTTCCTGCTCAACCGGAATCGACTCAACGTCGCGGTAAGTCGGGCCAAATACCTCAGCGTCATCGTGCAGTCGCCGTTGCTGACCGAATACCTGCCCGGGACGCCGGACCGCCTCGTCGAGCTGGGTGCGTTCCTTTCGCTGGGCGGCGTCGGCTGAGCCGACGATCAGCCACCTGTGATAGACCCACTTAGTGAGCTTGACCGAGCGGCTGGCGGAAATCGTCGGGTCCGGCTATGTCAGCGCCGACCCCGACGTGCTCGCCGGTCGCAGCGTGGACCACACCGGGCGATACCGCGGACAGGCCGGCCTGCTCGTCCGGCCGGGCTCGGCTGACGAAGTCGCGGCGGTGCTGCGCGGGTGTCGCGATGCCGGCGTATACGTCACCGTCCAAGGCGGACGAACCTCGCTGGTGGCCGGGACGGTCCCCGAGCACGACGACGTGTTGTTGTCCACCGAGCGGCTGCGTGACGTCGGCGAGGTCGACGTCGCCGAACGGCGAATCCGCGTTGGCGCCGGCGTCCCGCTGGCAGAGGTGCAACGGGCGGCGTCGGCGGCGGGGCTGGTGTTCGGGGTCGATCTGGCCGCGCGCGATTCCGCGACTGTCGGTGGGATGGCATCGACGAATGCCGGCGGGTTGCGCACGGTCCGCTACGGCAACATGGGCGAGCAGGTCATCGGCCTGGACGTCGCGCTGCCGGACGGCACGGTGGTGCGCCGCCACAGCCAGGTGCGCATGGACAACACCGGCTACGACCTGGCCTCGCTGTTCATCGGCGCCGAGGGCACGCTCGGCGTCATCACCGGCCTGGACCTGAGACTGCATCCCGCGCCGAGACACCGTGTGACGGCGATCAGCGGGTTCGCCGACCTGGATGCGGCCATCGCGGCGGGTCGTGTGTTCCGCGAGATGGACGGGATCGCGGCGCTCGAGTTGATCGACGCACGCGCGAGCGCGCTGACCGCCGAGCACGCCGGTGTGTCCGCGCCCGTCGACGGCGCCTGGCTGCTGCTGGTCGAATTGGCCGGCGACATCGATCAGACCGAGCGCCTTGCCGAAGCGCTCGAAGACGCGCAGTTGGCCGGCGAACCCGCGGTGGGCGTCGATGCGACTGCACAGCAGCGGCTTTGGCAGGTGCGCGAGGCCGTAGCCGAGGTGCTCGGAGTGCACGGGCCGCCGTTGAAATTCGATGTCTCGCTGCCTCTTGCAGCGATCCCCGCGTTCGCGAGCCAAGCCGTCGAGCTGGTCTCCGAGCACGCCCCGGACGCGATTCCGGTGTTGTTCGGCCACATCGGCGAGGGGAATCTCCACCTCAATCTGGTGCGGTGCGTGCTGGACGCCGATTCCGAACACGACCTATACGCGGCGATGATGGCGCTGATCGCACACCTGGGCGGCAACGTCAGCTCCGAGCACGGCGTCGGCACCCGAAAACGTGACTACGTGTCAATGTCGCGCAGCGAGTCCGACATCGCGGCAATGCGGGCGGTCAAAGCGGCATTCGACCCCACCGGCTATCTCAACCCCGCGGTGCTCTTCGGCTAGTCGCGCCAGGGCGTCGCATGCCTGCCGTGACCCGAACTGTCGTCGGGATCCTCGCGGGCATGCCCGCTGGTGGACTCGAACCAGAGCGGCCGCGGGTCCGGTTCCTCGTCGCGCATCCCGTGCCGTGACGGCCGCTCGTGACCGCCCCCGGCGTGGCGGCGCCCGGGCTGGAACCGCTGCTCGTCGTCGACATGGAAACCGTTGTGCGCAAAGCTGATCGGCTCGGTGACCGTTTCAGTGTCGCGTCGACTCGCCTGCCGCGGTTCGGGGTCATCCCACGACACCGTGTATTCGACGTACTCGTCATGGTCGACGGCGAAAACCTCGTCGTCGCCGCATTCCATGGTGCGGCCGCGGTTGGCGTCGTCGAACCCGCGATCGTCGAAAACCGTCGACCGCGGGTTGCCGAAACCGAGGAAGAACAGTGCCGCACCGACACCGAACAGCGCGATGAACGCCGGCAGCAGCAGGGTCTGTGACATCGCCGCGGAGAACGGTTCCTGGAGGAACGCGGGCAGCAGGTCCGCTGCCCCGCCACCCTGAGATGAGTCTGCCGCCGTCACTCCGACTTCATCGCTGATGCGCCACGTCATGAAGGCCGCCACGCCCGCACTGCCCAGCACGGACCCGACCTGACGGGTGGTGTTGTAGACGCCCGAGCCCGCACCCGCCAGCTGCGGCGGCAGATTGCGGGTGGCGGTCGCCGCCAGCGGTGACCAGATGAATGCCATTCCGACGCCGGTGACCGTCAACGGCAGCACGATCCGCCAGATCGGCGTGACGGACGTCATTTCGATGGACAGCCATGTCAACGAAATCGCCACCAAGGAGAAGCCGAAGCCCACCACCGGACGCGGATGCGACCTGTCGACGATTCTGCCGACGAACGGTGCCAGCACGCCGGACGCGATGGCCATCGGCGCAACCACCAGCGCTGAACGCGTCGGCGAGAGCCCACATACCTCCTGGGCATAGAACATCACCGGCACGATCATCGCCGTCACGACGAAACCGATGGTGGCCACACCGATGTTGGACAGGGAGAAGTCGCGGTCGCGGAAGATGTGCAGCGGGACGAGTGGATCGTTGGGATTGACGTACTGCCAGAACAGGAACGCGGCCATGAAGCCGATGCCGCCGGCGATCGTGCCCCACACCCACGGTGCCCAGTTGTGCGACTGCCCCTCCTGCAGGGCGAACACGATCATGAACATGCCGATCCCGGACAGCGTCATACCGAGCAGATCGAATCGCTGCGTACCGGTGTCCAGTTGCGGGATCAGCCGCAGGGCCAGGCCGACCCCGACGATGCCGACCGGCACGTTGACGAAGAAGATCCACTGCCAGCCCAGTGCGTCGAGCAACAGGCCGCCGGCCAGCGGGCCGACCAGTGTCGCCACGCCTGCCGTCGCACCCCACAGGCTCATCGCCACACCACGGCGGTCGGCGGGGAAGATGCGGGTGATCGTGGACAGCGTTTGCGGTGTAAGCAGCGCCGCCCCGAGACCCTGCACGACACGGGCGACGATCAGCATGCCGATGCTGTCGGCCAGCCCACACCACAGCGATGCGACGGTGAACAGCGTGAGCCCCGCCAGATAGAGGTTCTTCGGCCCGAATCTGTCGCCAAGGCGGCCCGCCACGAGCAGTGGGACCGCGTAGGCGAGCAGGTAGGCGCTCGTCACCCAGATGACCGAGTCGTAGCTGGCGCCGAGCGCGGCCATGATCGACGGGTTCGCCACCGACACGATGGTCGCGTCGACCAGGATCATGAAGAAGCCGACCAACATCGCCCACAAGGCGTGCCACGGGTTTGCCGTGGCACTGCGGGGGGTCAGGGTCTGAACCATCACATCGACTTACTCAATTCAGCCGACGCTACGGATGGTGGCTGATCCCGACAAGTCAGGATCGTGCCAGTACAGACCTCAGGCCGGCTCGGGGACGGTGTCGCCGATGACGCCGTCGGGTGCATTGTCCTTGGACTCAGGCACCGGCGTGCCGGTCGCCCGGGCCCCGAAGCGGAGCGCAAGGGCCAATGCGAACAACGCGATCACCATACCGACCGTCATCACCAGCGCGAGCGCGACCGCGTCGTTGCCGAGCACTCCGACGAGCGGCGCGATGGCCGCGCCAAGACCGAACTGAGCCGCTCCGAGCACGGCCGCCGCGGTGCCGGCGGCTTCTGGATGACGGGACAGTGCGACCGCAGGAGCGTTGGGGATGACCAGACCCATCGCGCCGAGGATCGCCCACACCGGTACGACGAATCCGAGCAGCCCCCCGATGTGGGCGAGCGAAAGACCCACGAAGATGACGCCCGCGGTCGATGCTGCGGCCAGCGCCCACAGTGCGATGGTCTGCGGTGCAAACCGGCGCAAGAGCACGACGTTGAACTGTGTCGCGCCGATCAGCGCGACGGCACCGGCACCGAACACCAGCGCGAAGGACTGCTGATCCAGGCCGAACCGGTCCTGCAGCACGAAAGCCGCACCCGAGATGTAGGCGAACAGTCCGGACATACCGAGCGCGGCGACGAGGACGAGCACGACGAAGCGACCGTCGCGCAGCACCTCGACATAGGTGGCCGCAATGCTGCGCACCTTCAACGGTCGTCGATGCGACACCGCCAGCGTCTCCGGCAGCGCCATCGCGGCGAGCAAGAGCAGCGCCCCGGCGATCAACACCAGCACCGCGAACACCCAATGCCAGGACGCCTTCAACAGGACTGCGGCGCCAAGTGACGGGGCGAGGACCGGGGCGACGCCGAGAACGAGCATCAAGCGGGATATGACGGTCGCGGCGGCCGACTCCGCAAACAGATCGCCCACGACGGCGAAGGCCACGACCATCGCGGCCGCCGCGCCCATCCCCTGCAGGCCGCGGGCCAGGCCGAGCAGTGCGATGTTCGGCGCGAACAGACATAGCATCGACGCCACGATGTGCAGCACGATGCCCGCCATGAGAGGCCGTCGCCGGCCAAGTGAGTCCGACAGCGGGCCGACGATCAGCTGGCCCAGCCCCAGACCGGCCAGGGTCCCGGTGAGCGTGAGCTGCACGACTGACGACGACACCCCGTAGTCGTCGGCGATGTTCGGCAGTGCAGGCAGATACATGTCGATGGTCAACGGGCCAAGGGCGACCATGACACCGAGAAGCAGGATCAGCCGCGTACGGCTAGGCACCCGACGCTCGCGGGTCGGTTCTGCGCGCGCGAGATCCACGGAAGGTGATGTTGCCATGAAAGTGGTTAGCGTCGCTTCCCAATATTTTCTTCCCGGAATTTCAGACAGTGAGCGCCGTCACGTTGGGGCACGCGCCGCCGGTAGTTGTGCGTTCACATAGGGCTAGCCTGAAAGGCCAGCCGTTCGCACAGGGAGGCCGCACATGAGTGCCAGGTCAAGCGCCAAGAACCAGCTGCCGGCGACCAGAGATGGCGCCGACGAGAATCCGAGTGCTGCGGCGAAGGTGCTCTCGGCGATCATCGAACGCAGCGCACGGGTCCAGGCACCCGCCGTCAAGGCTTACGTCGACCGTCTGCGCCAGCAGAGCCCGAACGCGACACCTGCCGAGATCGTCACCCGGCTCGAGAAGCACTACCTCGCCGCGGTGATGGCCAGCGGTGCAGCCGTTGGCTCGGCGGCTGCCTTCCCCGGGATCGGGACGCTGGCCGCAATGTCGGCCGTCGCGGGCGAGACGGTGGTCTTCCTCGAGGCGACGTCCATCTATGTGCTTGCCGTCGCCGAGGTGTTCGGCATTCCCGCCGATCATCGGGAGCGTCGACGGACTCTGGTGCTGGCGGTCCTCGTCGGTGAGGACAGCAAGCACGCGGTGGCCGACCTGCTCGGCCCCGGCCGTACGAGCGGCTCGTGGCTCGCCGACGGCGCGGCGACGTTGCCGTTGCCCGCGGTGTCACAACTGAACTCACGTCTGCTGAAGTACTTCGTCAAGCGCTACACGCTCAAGCGTGGGGCGATCGCTTTCGGTAAGTTGCTGCCCGTCGGCATCGGGGCCGTCGTCGGTGGCGTAGGCAATCGGGTGATGGGCAAGCGCATCGTGGCCAACGCGCGCAAGGCGTTCGGCGATCCGCCGCCGCGCTGGCCCGCAGCGATTCACGTCCTGCCCCCGCCGCGCACCTAACCGCTGCCGCCTTCGCAGCAGACCACAACGACCATAAGGGCGTTGTCATGGTCTGGCTGTTGGGAGAGGGATAGCCTTTAGGCGGCAGATAGCGGGGTACCCGCTGAATGCAGGAGACTATGAGCGGCGAGCGCACGCGCGCTTGCATGAGGCGAAGGAATCGAGGCGAGTAGCTACCGTGAGCTCACCTTCACCATTCGGACAGAACGAGTGGTTGGTCGAGGAGATGTATCGCAAGTTCCGCGAGGATCCCTCGTCGGTAGATCCCAGTTGGCATGAGTTTCTTGTCGACTACTCCCCCGAGCCGACCACCGAGAGCCAGGCCGGCAACGGACAGCGGGCGGCTGCGCCCGTCGCGCCACCCGAACCCGCACCTGCGCCTCCGCCCAAGCCGGCCGAGAGCGCTCCCGCACCTGCACAGAAGGCCGCGCCGAAAGCCGCCGAGACCAAGAGCGAGCCTGCGCCCGCCAAACCGAAGCCGGCGTCTGCGCCTGCACCCGCCGACGGTTCCGAAGTTCAGATTCTGCGCGGCGCGGCGGCCGCGGTGGTCAAGAACATGTCGGCGTCCCTGGAAGTGCCGACCGCGACCAGCGTGCGGGCCATCCCGGCCAAGCTGATGATCGACAACCGGATCGTCATCAACAACCACCTCAAGCGCACGCGCGGCGGCAAGATCTCGTTCACCCACCTGATCGGCTACGCGCTGGTGCAGGCGGTCAAGCGGTTCCCCAACATGAACCGGCACTTCGCCGAAGTGGACGGCAAGCCGAACGCGGTCACCCCCGAGCACGTCAACCTCGGACTCGCGATCGACCTGCAGGGCAAGGACGGCAACCGCCAGCTCGTCGTGGCGGGCATCAAGAACTGCGAGAACATGCGGTTCGGCCAGTTCCTCGCCGCCTACGAGGACATCGTGCGGCGCGCCCGCGACGGCAAGCTGACCGCCGAAGACTTCGGCGGCGTCACGATTTCACTGACCAATCCGGGGACGATCGGCACGGTGCACTCGGTGCCCCGGCTGATGCGCGGGCAGGGCGCCATCATCGGCGTCGGCGCGATGGAGTATCCGGCCGAGTTCCAGGGCGCGAGCCAGGAACGCATCTCCGAGTTGGGCGTCGGCAAGCTGGTCACGTTCACCTCGACCTACGACCATCGGATCATTCAGGGCGCGGAGTCCGGCGATTTCCTGCGCACAGTGCACGAGCTACTCCTGTCCGACGGCTTCTTCGACGAGATCTTCCGCGAGTTGGGCATCCCGTACGAGCCGGTGCGGTGGCGCACCGACAATCCCGACCCGATCGAGGACAAGAACGGCCGCGTCCTCGAGTTGATCGCGGCCTACCGCAACCGCGGCCATCTGATGGCCGACATCGATCCGTTGCGGCTCGACCAGACGCGGTTCCGCAGCCACCCCGACCTCGATGTGAACAGCCACGGCCTGACGCTGTGGGATCTGGACCGCGAGTTCAAGGTCAACGGTTTCGCCGGCGGCGAGTACAAGAAGCTGCGCGACGTTCTCGGGCTGCTGCGCGACGCGTACTGCCGTCATATCGGTGTCGAGTACACCCATATTCTCGAGCCCGATCAACAGAAGTGGCTGCAGGAACGCATTGAGGTCAAGCACGAGAAGCCGACCGTCGCCGAGCAGAAGTACATCCTGTCGAGGATGAATGCCGCAGAGGCGTTCGAGACCTTCTTGCAGACGAAATACGTTGGGCAGAAGCGGTTCTCACTCGAGGGCGCCGAAACCGTCATCCCGATGATGGACGCGGCGATCGACCAGGCCGCCGAGCATGGCCTGGACGAGGTCGTGATCGGGATGCCGCACCGCGGCAGGCTCAACGTGCTGGCCAACATCGTCGGCAAGCCTTATTCGCAGATCTTCAGCGAGTTCGAAGGCAACCTGAACCCGTCACAGGCCCACGGCTCCGGCGACGTCAAGTACCACCTCGGAGCCACCGGCAACTACATCCAGATGTTCGGCGACAACGACATCGCGGTGTCGCTGGTGGCCAACCCGAGCCACCTCGAGGCCGTCGACCCGGTGCTCGAAGGACTGGTGCGCGCCAAACAGGACCTGCTGGACGTCGGAGAAGAGGCCGATGGTTCCAACAGATTCTCGATCGTGCCGATGATGCTGCACGGCGACGCCGCCTTCGCCGGACAGGGCGTGGTTGCCGAGACGCTGAACCTGGCGTTGCTACGTGGCTACCGCACCGGCGGCACGATCCACATCATCGTCAACAACCAGATCGGGTTCACCACGCACCCGGGCGACTCACGTTCCTCGGAGTACTGCACGGACGTCGCGAAGATGATCGGTGCGCCGATCTTCCACGTCAACGGGGACGACCCGGAGGCCTGTGTCTGGGTGGCACGGCTGGCCATGGACTTCCGCCAGCAGTTCAAGAAGGACGTCGTCATCGACATGCTGTGCTACCGCAGGCGCGGGCACAACGAAGGCGACGACCCGTCGATGACGCAGCCGTACATGTACGACGTCATCGACACCAAGCGCGGGTCGCGCAAGACCTATACCGAAGCGCTGATCGGCCGCGGCGACATCTCGATGAAAGAAGCCGAGGACGCGCTGCGCGACTACCAGGGTCAGCTCGAGCGGGTGTTCAACGAGGTCCGCGAACTCGAGAAGCACGAGATCGAACCGAGCGCATCGGTGGAGTCCGACCAGATGGTGCCCGCCGGGATGAACACCGCCGTCGACAAGTCTCTGCTGGCCCGAATTGGCGATGCACACCTGGCCTTCCCCGACGGCTTCAACGTGCATCCCCGCGTGAAGCCGGTGCTCGAGAAGCGCCGTGAGATGGCGTACGAGGGCAAGGTCGACTGGGCGTTCGCCGAGCTGCTCGCACTGGGATCCTTTCTGGCCGAAGGGAAGACGATCCGGCTATCCGGGCAGGACACCCGCCGCGGCACGTTCACCCAGCGGCATTCGGTGATCATCGACCGCAGCACCGGTCAGGAATTCACGCCGCTGCAGCTGCTCACCACCAACGCCGACGGCGAGCCGACGGGCGGCAAGTTCATGGTGTACGACTCGGCGTTGTCCGAGTGCGCCGCGGTGGGCTTCGAATACGGCTACTCGGTCGGCAACCCCGATGCACTTGTGCTGTGGGAAGCGCAGTTCGGCGACTTCGTCAACGGCGCGCAGTCGATCATCGACGAGTTCATCAGCTCGGGCGAGGCCAAGTGGGGCCAGCTGTCCGATGTGGTGCTGCTGCTGCCGCACGGACACGAGGGCCAGGGCCCCGACCATACGTCGGCCCGCATCGAGCGGTTCCTGCTGCTGTGGGCGGAGGGCTCGATGACCATCGCGATGCCGTCGACCCCGGCGAACTACTTCCACCTGCTGCGCAGGCACGGCCTGGACGGGATTCACCGCCCGCTGATCGTGGCCACGCCGAAGTCCATGCTGCGCAACAAGGCCGCCGTCAGCGACCTTCGCGAGTTCACCGAGATGAAGTTCCGATCGGTGATCGAGGAGCCCACCTATACCGAGGGCACCGGCGATCGCGACAAGGTCAAGCGAATCCTGTTGACCAGCGGCAAGATCTACTACGAGCTGGTGGCACGAAAGAACAAGGAGGAGCGCGACGACGTGGCGATCGTGAGGATCGAACAGCTGGCCCCGCTGCCCAGGCGCCGGCTGAGCGAGACGCTCGATCTGTACCCGAATTCCGAGCAGTACTTCTGGGTGCAGGAAGAGCCGGCGAACCAGGGTGCATGGCCGACGTTCGGCCTCACGCTGCCCGAGGTCTGCGCGGACCGGTTGTCGGGCATCAAGCGGATTTCGCGGCGCGCGATGTCGGCGCCGTCGTCGGGCAGCTCGAAGGTGCACGCCGTCGAACAGCAGGAGATCATCGACGAGGCGTTCGCGCCTTAGGGTTTCTGCCTCAACGCGTTTAGACGGGGTGATCCCCTGCAGATGGCGAATGCGATCACCCCGTTAGTGCGAGCGCGGGACGGCATGTGGGGCAGGTTCGTGTCCGACCGGTCCAGCCCCGGCGACGGAGCAGGTCACCGATCAGGACCGCAGTGCGGCATGCATCGCCAAAGACGAGTCCATAAGTCACTCGCGTTGTGAGCAGGTCTGATCGGCTCAACTCCGCGAGATCACGCAGCGCATCGCGATCGCGGTCCCGCGGCGCATCGTGAAACGCGCGGCCGTCGAGTTCGACCACAACCCCCTGACCCCGGTAATACACGTCCTGGTAGGTAAGCCGGCCAGTCGCCGTGCTCCGGGTTTGACGCTCCCCTCTGGGCAGCCCGTGCGCCCGCTCGACTCGATGCAGGTAACCGCGCTCCAGCACCGAACATGCACCATCACGAAGATCCGCGAGCATTGCCTCCAACGTGCGCCGGCCGCAAACACGTTGGCGAGTCGCCAATACCTGCAGTATCCGCTGCGGCGTGGTCCGTCTGCTGGCACACACCTGCGCCTGTACGGCGTACGCGGCCGCCACGTCCTTAGCGCGGAGGTCTCCGCAGACCACGTCGATTAGCGCGTGCTCCAGGCGAATTACCGGCGGGCTACGGTCCAGTTCGGCGCGTAGCTCGAAGTCGGGCGTCCGGTGCAGCACGATTCGCGGCAACGGCCGCAGATTGCGCCCTGGGCCGACGGCGACGTGTACGACCGTCGCTGGCGGATCGGGCAGCGCCGAGACGTGCGCCAGCGCGGACGGCCAGAACGCCAGAACCGCAGCCCAGTGCCGCTGCCGCAGCGTGAGTTGGCCGCTGTGGCTCACGTAGACGCCGCGGTGAACATCGGTCAGTTCGCGACGACGCAGCATTCTGGCGATGTCGAAATCGGATCCCCCGGCATCCAGAACTTGGCGACGCGAAATGACCCCGTCCTGCGCCCAGAGCAGATGATCGACATGCTTGAGATGCCAACGCGTCACACGGGTAAGCGTGACGGGGAACGAGCCAGCGGCCAACCTGCCGCGACTCGTCGCTGTGGACAACTGCTTAACGGGTTGATCGCCTACACATCGCGCGTGGGATCAACCCATTAGCGGGCCATCCCCCACGGGCCCACGCGTGAGCTGGGGACGGGGGCCCAGTACCCACTACCGCGGGTACCGACTAGCCTCGATCCGAGTCAACGATACGAGGGAGAGTGCGCATGGACGGCTTCGCCGGGAAGGTCGCCGTGGTAACCGGTGCCGGTTCGGGCATCGGGCAGGCGCTGGCGATCGAACTCGCCCGTTCCGGCGCCAGCGTCGCAATCAGTGACGTCGACACCGAGGGCCTTGCGGTCACCGAGGAGCGGCTCAAGGCGATCGGCGCACCGGTGAAGGCCGACCGGCTCGACGTCACCGAGCGTGAGGCCTTCGAGCTCTATGCGGACGCGGTGGTCGAGCACTTCGGCAAGGTCAACCAGATCTACAACAACGCGGGCATCGCCTACGTCGGCGATGTGGAGGTGACGCCGTTCAAGGACATCGAACGGGTCATGGACGTCGACTACTGGGGTGTCGTCAACGGCACGAAGGTCTTTCTGCCGCATCTGATCGCCTCCGGCGACGGGCATGTCGTGAACGTGTCCAGCCTGTTCGGCATCTTCTCGGTTCCCGGCCAGGCGGCGTACAACTCGGCGAAGTTCGCGGTGCGCGGGTTCACCGAGGCGCTGCGCCAGGAGATGGCTGCCGCCGGACACCCGGTCAAAGTGACGACCGTGCATCCCGGCGGCATCAAGACCGCGATCATGCGCAACTCGACCGCGGCCGAGGGTGTCGACAAAGAAGGTCTGACAAAGACTTTCGACAAGAAGCTCACGATCACCACGCCCGAGAAGGCGGCGCAGATCATCCTCGACGCTGTGCGCAAGAACCGGGCGCGCGTGCTGGTCGGCCCCGACGCCAAGGCGCTGGACATCATCGTGCGGATCACGGGATCGGGCTACCAGCGGTTGTTCTCGACGGTCGTCTCGCGGATCGTGCCCAACGCGCACTGATTCACTGCGACACTGGGCGCGATGGAGAAATTCGCGGGTACTTTCGCGGGGAAGGTCGCCGTCGTCACCGGCGCCGGATCGGGCATCGGGCGGGCACTGGCGGTCGAATTGGCACGCCGCGGTGCCAAACTGGCGATCAGTGACGTCGACACCGAAGGTCTGGCGGTCACCGAGGAGCGGCTCGAGGCGATCGGCGCACCGCTGAAAGCCGACCGACTCGACGTCACCGAGCGTGAGGCGTTTCTTGCATACGCCGACGCGGTCAAAGACCATTTCGGCTCGGTGAATCAGATCTACAACAACGCGGGCATCGCGTTCATGGGCGACGTCGAGGTCACGGCGTTCAAGGATCTCGAGCGGGTGATGGAGGTCGACTTCTGGGGCGTGGTCAACGGCACCAAGGCCTTCTTGCCGCACCTGATCGCATCGGGCTACGGCCACGTGGTCAACATCTCGAGTATGTACGGCCTGTTCGCGGTGCAGGGGCAGGCGGCGTACAACTCGGCGAAATTCGCAGTGCGGGGTTTCACCGAAGCGCTCCGCCAAGAAATGGCGGCGGCAGGCCATCCGGTCAAGGTGACGTGCGTGCACCCCGGCTACATCAAGACTCCCCTCATCCACAACGCCAGCACCGCAACGGATCTCGACAAGAATGCGCTCGCAACCGTATTTGACAGAGTCGCGATTACCAGCCCCGAGCGCACGGCCAGAATCATCCTGCGAGCGGTCGAGGGCAACAAGGCGCGAGTGCTGCCCGGCGCCGACGCCAAACTGTTCGACGCCATCGTGCGGGTGATGGGTTCTGGCTATATGCGGGTGCTCGGTCCGATGAACAAGAGGCTGCTGCCCCCGACGCGCTGATGTCGCGCTGGCGGCTCAGTCACCCAGTGGGTGTTCGGCGAGGAAGACACCCGCGACCAACCCCGGCTCGGTGCCGTCCTCGACTTTCGCCCGCATATCGGCCAGCGCCGCGGTGTCCAGCACGCCGGCCACTTCATTGAGCGCCAGCACCTGTGCCTCGTTGAGCTCGTTACGCCGGTAGAGCGGCACCAAATTTTCGGCACGGATCAGCGACGTGCGGTCGGACAGCATGATCAGCTCCGCCGGGATGTTCGGGGCCGCGGTAGACGTCCAGGCCGCGTCGACCTCCCCCGCCCGCACGGCCGCCAACAGCGTTGCGCGGTCGGGATATTCGCGGGGCTTCGGCAGCTTGCACGTGCCAAGAACGCTGGGGACATCGGGCCGGGCCGCGTAGGAATCACCGGACACCTGGCCAACCTCGAGATCGTCGCAGTTGCGGGTTGCCGCGGTGAGATCTCGTGAGCCCCAGGCATGCGCGGTCGCTTCAGTGACTGCGAGTGCGGGCTTGTCCTGCGCGGACGTCGTGTAGTCGCCGGCGGCCACGCCCTCGGGCAGCGCGGACACCATCTCGCGGTAGACCTGGGTCGCTGACCGCGCGGTCGAGTCGGGGTAGAACCTGTGCAGTACGCGGCCGGTGAATCCGGGAACCACGCGTGCCTCCCCCGAGTCCAGTTTCGTCAGCGGATCCGGCGACTGCTCGACATGAGCCGGGCTGCCGTAGAAGCGCAGCGCCTCGGCGTAGATATGCGCGATCAACGCCGATTCGGGATCCTGCGCCGACCCGACCGCCACCGATGGAGTCTCGACAACGCCGCCGCAACCGGCCACGCTCACCATCACCAACGCGGCGAGCGCGCAGGCGAGGCGGCGCACCGGGACCCTAGGCCTTCGACGCCGCGGCAACTGCTTGCACCACCGCGGGGGCCACCCGCGGGTCCAGCACGCTGGGCACGATGCGGTCGACCGCGAGATCGTCACCCACCACCGAGAAGATCGCCTCGGCCGCCGCCACCTTCATCTTCTCCGTGATCCGGCGAGCGCCGGCGTCCAGCGCACCCCGGAACACACCCGGGAACGCGAGCACATTGTTGATCTGGTTCGGGAAGTCGCTGCGACCGGTGGCCACCACGGCTGCATACTCCTTCGCGTCGTCGGGATGGATCTCCGGGTCGGGATTGGACAGTGCGAACACGATCGCGCCGGGGGCCATCGTCGCGACGATCTCCGGGGGCACGACACCGGCGGACAACCCGAGGAACACGTCGGCGCCTTTGAGCGCCTCGGTGATTCCACCCGAAAGGCCGTTCGGATTCGTCTGCTCGGCGATCTCCGCCTTGTACGAGTTGAGGTTGCCGCGGTCGGAGTGCAGGATGCCTTGGGAATCCAGCAGCGTGATATCGCTGATACCCCTGGCCAGCAGAATCTTTGCGCAGGCGACACCGGCGGCGCCGGCACCGGAGACGACCACACGCAGCGCGGTGATGTCGCGATTGAGGACCTCGGCGGCGCCGATGAGCGCCGCCAGCACGACGATCGCGGTGCCGTGCTGGTCGTCGTGCATCACCGGGCAGTCCAGCGCCTCGATGACGCGGCGTTCGATTTCGAAACAGCGCGGGGCCGAGATGTCCTCGAGGTTGACCGCACCGAATGACGGCCGCAGCCGCACCAGGGTCTCGACGATCTCGTCGGGATCCTTGGTGTCCAGCACGATCGGGATGGAGTCGAGGTCGGCGAACGCCTTGAACAGCGCGCTCTTGCCCTCCATCACCGGCAGCGACGCCGCGGGCCCGATATCACCGAGGCCGAGGACCGCACTGCCATCGCTGACCACCGCGACCAAACGGTTGGCCCAGGTATACCGCGCCGCCAGCGTGTGGTCGGCAGCGATGGCACGGCTGACCTGCGCAACGCCCGGCGTGTACGCGACCGACAATGCGCGCTGTGTGTCGAGCGGCGTGTTCAGCGCTACCGACAGCTTTCCGCCTACGTGCGCATCGAAGATCTCGTCGTCATGCAGCACGATCGGGGGTCTCTGGTCAGACAGCTTTCTCACCGCTTGGGACACGGCGCTCAGGTTACTGACGAACTGGTAGGTAACCTAATCGACTTTGTCTCAGATAAGTCCCAGGTCAGTGACGGCTTTGCGCTCGTCGACCAGCTCCGCAGTGGTCTTGTCGATCCGGCTGCGGGAGAAGTCGTCGATCTCCAGCCCCTGCACGATCGACCAGTTGCCATCCTTGGTGGTCACCGGGAACGACGAGATGATGCCCTCGGGCACGCCGTAACTGCCGTCGGAGAGAACCGCCATCGACACCCAGTCGTCCTTCGCGGAGCCCAGCAGCCAGTCACGCGCGGCATCGGTGGTCGCCGAGGCGGCCGACGCGGCCGATGAGGAGCCGCGGGCGTCGATGATCGCCGCGCCGCGCTTGGCGACGGTCGGAATGAAGTCGTTCTCGATCCAGTCCTGGTCGTTGACGACCTCGGCGGCGTTTTTGCCACCCACCTCGGCATGGAAGATGTCGGGGTACTGAGTCGCCGAGTGGTTACCCCAGATGGTGATCTTCTTGATGTCGGTGACCGCGGCGCCGGTCTTGCGGGCCAGCTGCGAGATCGCCCGGTTGTGATCGAGACGGGTGAGCGCGGAGAACCGCTCATTCGGGATGTCGGGTGCGTTGCTCAGCGCGATCAGCGCGTTGGTGTTGGCGGGGTTACCGGTCACGCCGATGCGGACGTCGGCGGCGGCGACCTCGTTGAGCGCCTTGCCCTGCGCGGTGAAGATCGCACCGTTGGCCTCGAGCAGATCGCCGCGCTCCATGCCGGGGCCGCGAGGACGTGCGCCGACCAGAAGTGCCAGGTTCACCCCGTCGAAGATTTTGTTGGCGTCGGCGCCGATCTCGACCCCGGCCAGCAGCGGGAACGCGCAGTCGTCGAGTTCCATGACAACGCCCTCGAGCGCCTTCAGCGCGGGCTCGATCTCCAGCAGACGCAACTCGATTGGCCGGTCCGGGCCGAGTAATGAACCGCTGGCCAGACGAAACAGCAGGCTGTAGCCGATCTGGCCGGCGGCACCGGTGACCGCGACCTTGAGGGGAGTTGTGCTCACGTCAGGTGCTCCTTGGACGGAATTGGATGCCCGCTCCGCGGGCGCGTTGCCTTCGTCGACGAAACTAGCAGGGTGGCCAAGTGGCGTGCCGCGTAGCATTCACCAAGGCCCATCAGACCGGTGCTGCCGGTCTTGACCAGGGGAGAGTGACTCGATGCCATCGTTCCGTCAACTGCCTCCGTCACTACGACCCAACGTGCGAACCAAGCCCGCCCCACCGGATGCCGCCTCGATCCATGTTCCCGTCGCGCGGGCCATGGTGGATTGCGCCGTCTACTGCGATGGCACCCGCCTGCCCGGCAAGTACACCCACGCCGCGGCGCTGAACAAGGTGCACGAACTCGAGGCGTCGGGCAGGCAGGCATTCGCCTGGATCGGCCTGCACGGTCCCGACGAACACCAGATGCAGGCTGTCGCCGACGTGTTCGGCCTGCACCCGCTGGCGGTCGAAGACGCTGTACACGCCCACCAACGACCGAAGCTGGAGCGCTACGACAACACCCTGTTTTTGGTGCTCAAGACCGTGAACTACGTCGAGCACGTATCCGTGGCGCTGGCCCGCGAGATTGTCGAAACGGGCGAGATCATGATCTTCGTCGGTCCCGATTTCGTGGTCACCGTCCGCCATGGTGATCACAGCGGGCTGGCCGGTGTCCGCAAGAAGTTCGACGCGTCGCCCACCAGTCTGGCGCTCGGACCGTATGCGGTCATGCATGCGATCGCCGACCACGTCGTCGACAGCTACCTCGATGTCACCGATCTGATCGAGACCGACATCGACGCCATGGAAGAGGACATCTTCTCTCCCACTCGCAAGACCAACATCGAGTGCATCTACCTGCTCAAGCGCGAGATCGTCGAGCTGCGCCGGGCGGTCGCGCCGTTGACATTGGGATTGCAGCGAATCGGCGCCGACCACAACGACCTGATCTCGATCGAGGTCCGCCGATACATGCGCGACGTGCTCGACCACAACATCCAGGCGTCCGACCGGATCACCAGTTATGACGAGATGCTCAGCTCACTTGTGCAGGCCGCCGCAGGCAAGGTGGCCATGCAGCAGAACATCGACATGCGCAAGATCTCGGCCTACGTCGCCATCGCCGCGGTGCCGACCGCCATCGCGGGCATTTACGGCATGAACTTCGACAACATGCCCGAATTGCACTGGGCGTACGGCTATCCCGCGGTCCTGCTCCTGATGGTGATCATCTGTGGACTGCTGTTCCGAGCGTTCCGGCGTAACCACTGGCTCTAACTCGGCTGCGCGGCCCGCCTGGCGGGATCCAGCACGTCGACGCCGTCCTGCACCCACGCTTCCCGCATGGCATCGGCCCCCTTGAGCCGCACCCACGCAGCCTCGGTCGCGGTGATCGGGTTTGCGGCCAGCACCGTCACCGGCGGTAGCGGGTCGGTCAAAGCCACGTCGTCGATATCGCTGCGCCCCAACAGAAAAGCGGAGAACGGAGCACCCTCCCACAGCGGTGTCTCCAGATCGATCAGCGCATCCGGTTCCAGGATCAGGCCCTCGACGGCGGGGGCCGCGGCCAGGACCGCCAGCGAACGCGCGAGACCCTTGGGGGACGGTCCCCGCAGCGCGACGACGGCCTCGGCGCGCGGTCCGTGCAGCGCATCGGTCACCAGCTCCGCAGGATCAAACATCGGGTGACGCGAACAGCCAACCGACACATAGTGACTGACGCCTTCGCCATCAGGGCCGAAACGCAGCACGTCGATCCGTTCGGTCCCAACGAACGTCACGCTGGCTTCGACCGGCTCGGCGGTGATACCGGCCCTGGCGAAGTGCTCGCGCAGGTGCGCGCGAACCTTCGCCGGAACGTCGATCACTAGGCCGGTGGCGTCGTCGGCTCGGGAAGGCTCAGGTTCTTGCCGGTATCGGCGTCGAAGATCGTCAACTTCGATGTGTCGCAGGCCAGCTGAACCGTGTCACCCTGCTTGGCCACTGACTCGGCGGAAACCCTTGCCACGAACTCGTTTTCGCCGACGCCCGACTCGCTGGCCAACTCCGCAAGCTGGGCGGCCTGCGCGCCTGCCCCTTCGCTCTTGAAATGCAGATACTTGTCGGCGCCCAGCGACTCGACGAAGTCGACCGTCACGTCGAACGTGAACGCCCTTATCCGCGCATAGCCGTCCATCACCGAGGCATCCTCGAGATGTTCGGGCCGGATGCCGACGATCAGATTGTTGGGGTTCTGATGCCCGGCGAGCAGGGCGTGGACTTCTTGCGTCAGCGTGACCTCGCCGAACGGCAGGCGCACACCGACATCGGTAACGGTGGCCGGGAAGAAGTTCATCGCCGGAGATCCGATGAAACCCGCGACGAACAGGTTGGCCGGGCGGTTGTACAGCTCCTCGGGTGTGCCGATCTGCTGCACTTCCCCAGCAAGAAGGACCACCACGCGGTCCCCCAACGTCATGGCCTCGGTCTGGTCATGGGTGACGTAGACGGTGGTGGTGCCCAACTTGTCCTGCAGGCGCGCGATCTCCGAACGCATCTGCACGCGAAGTTTGGCATCGAGATTCGACAACGGCTCGTCCATGAGGAACGCCTTGGGGTTGCGCACGATCGCACGCCCCATGGCAACCCGCTGCCGTTGCCCGCCGGATAGCTGTGCGGGTTTGCGATCCAGCAGCGCGGTCAGATCAAGGACTTTCGCGGCCTCCTCGACCTTCTTAGTGATCTCGGCCTTGTTCATCTTGGCCAGGGTCAGCGGGAACGCGATGTTCTGGCGCACGGTCATATGCGGGTAGAGCGCGTAGGACTGGAACACCATCGCGATGTCACGGTCCTTCGGCGCCTTCTCGTTGACCCGTTCGCCACCGATGCTCAGCTCGCCGGAGGAAATGTCCTCGAGGCCGGCGATCATGTTGAGCGTGGTGGACTTTCCGCAGCCGGAGGGGCCGACCAGAATGATGAACTCCCCGTCGGCGATCGTGATCGAGAGATCCTTCACGGCCGCCGCGCCGTTGGGGTAACTCTTGGTTACCCGGTCCAACACAATTTCGGCCATGGAACTACCCCTTCACCGCGCCGGACGTGAGTCCGGCGACGATCCGTCGCTGGAAGATGAGAACAAAGATGATGATCGGGATGGTGATGACCATCGCGCCCGCGGCGATCGACCCGGTCGGTTCCTCGAATTGCGAACTGCCCGTGAAGTTGGCGATCGCCACCGGGGCCGTGATCGCCCGCTGAGTCGCCGTCAGTGACAACGCCAGCAGCAAGTCGTTCCACGCGAAGATGAACACCAGAATGGCCGCGGTGACGATGCCAGGGGCGGCCAACGGGGCGATCACCTTGCGGAATGCCTGCGCGGGTGTGGCGCCGTCCATCTTCGCCGCCTTCTCCAGATCCCAGGGGATCTCCTTGAAGAACGCCGACAGGGTGTAGATCGCCAGCGGCAGCGCGAAGGTGATGTAGGGGATGATCAGGCCGGGCCAGGTGTCGAACAACCCGAGCCTGCGCTCGATGTTGAAAAGTGGTGTCACCAGCGAGATCTGCGGGAACATCGCAATGAGCAACGCCACGCCGACCAGCAGCCGCTTACCCGGGAAGGCAAGCCGGGCCACCGCATATGCCGCCATTCCGCCGATCACCACGGCGATGACAGTGGTGACCAACCCGATTCCGATCGAGTTGATCAGCGCCGAGCTGAACGCGTCGCCGGAGAATATTCCCTTGTAGTTGTCGAAGGTGATCTGCGTCGGAATCAGCTTGCCGTCTTTGACGTTTGACGTCGGCTTGAGCGACAGGCTCAGGATCCACAACACCGGTAACAACGCATAGGCGACGACGATGATGTTGATGACGGTCCAGCCGGTCGCCCGGCCTGCACCGGCCCGTTCGGCCATCAGCGCCTCTCCTCGTCGGATCCTGGCGCCGCCGCACCGAAGAGCTTGATGTAGATGAACGCGATGATCGCCACCGACAGGAAGATCAGCACGCTGATCGCCGACCCCAGCCCGAGGTTGAACGCCTTGAACAGGTTGTCGTAGCCAAGGATTGACACCGACCCGGTGTCGTTGGCGCCGCCGGTGAGCACATAGATGTTGTCGAAGATCCGGAATGCGTCGAGTGTGCGGAACAACAGTGCGACCAGGATCGCCGGTTTGATCAGCGGCAGAATCACTTTGATCAGGCGTTTCCACGGCCCTGCTCCGTCTACCTGCGCGGCATTGAGCAGATCCTGTGGCACGAGTGCCAGCCCGGCGAGCAGGAGCAGCGCCATGAACGGCGTCGTCTTCCACACCTCGGCGAGGACGACGATGGCCAGCGACGGAAGCTGCTCAGTGAGCGGCGCACTGCCCTCGGGCAGCAGGTTGGCCAGATATCCGGTGCCGGGCGTCCACGCGTAGTACCAGCTATAGGAGGCCGCGACCGTGACGATCCCGTACGGAATCAGGATCGCGGTGCGCACCACGCCCTTTCCGAAGATCGTCCGATGCATCACCAGGGCCAGGGCCATGCCAAGCACGAACTCGATGGCCACCGACACGACGGTGATCGCCAGCGTCACAACGAAGGCCGTCCACCAGTACCGGTCGGTCAGCACCGTGATGTAGTTCTCCAGGCCGATGAACTCGACGTCGTCGGGCTGTGCGAGGTTGTAGCGCTGCAGGGACAGCCACACCGCGTACCCGATCGGGTACGCGGTGACCGCAAGCATCAGGATGACAGCGGGTGCGATCAGTGTGAATGCCAGGCGCCGTTCGGATTTCGTATCGTCGGTGCCAACCTTGATCGGCTCGGCGGTGACGGTCATGGGATCAGGCCCTTACCGTCGATCGCCTTCTGCACCTGAACGGTCAACTCGTCGGCCGTGCTTTCCGGGTCGATGTCGGTGACGGGGGCCAACGTCGCCGAGATCCGGGTGGAGACGGCCTGATAGACGGGCGTAGCCGGCCGGACCGCGGCGTTGGTCAGCTGTTCACGAATGATCTCGTACTGCGGGTACTTCTTCTGGAACGTCGGATCGTCGTAGAGCGATGCGCGCACCGCGGGCAACCCGCCCTCGACCGAGGTGTAGCGCTGGTTCTCGGCGCTGCGCATGCATCTGATCGCCTCGAACGCCTCCGCACGGTTCTGCGTGGTCTTGGCCACCGCAAGATTCAGCCCGCCCAGCGTCACCTTGGCCGGCTCGTCGGTGACGCCCGGGTAGTTGGCGAAACCGAACACCTTCTTACTCGCCTCGTAGGCCGCCTCGAACTGTTCGTCGCTCGGCGAGAAGGTGCCGACGTCGTTGATGCTGCCCGCCAGTGCGGGATCGTCGTTCAGTGGCAAGAACGACACCCCGCCCTTGACCGCGTTCTCCAGCATCGATGGCAGCACGAACGGCCAGTTCACCTCGAGCGCGGCTTTGCCCTGTTCCAGCGCGAGTCGTGCGGTGCCCTCGTCGGTCTGCGTGATCGACGGATCTGCGCCCGGTGCGGTGGCAACCGCCTTCATGATCTCCAGGGCCTTGACCGTCGCGGCCCGGTGCTCATCGGTATCGGTCAGTGTGACGGTCTTGCCGTCGTCGGAAAGAACTTGACCGCCAGCGCTTTCCAGCAGCGTGTTGAACCACACCACCAGACCCTCGTACTGCTTGGCCTGCAATGCGATCCAGCTCGGCTTGCCTTCGGCGTGCAGGCGGGTCGCCTCGGCTACCATCGCATCCCACGTCGGCGGCGGCTCGGCCATCAAATCCGCGCGATACCAGAGCAATTGGGTGTTGGTGGTGACAGGCGCGGCGTACAGCTTGTCCTGCCACTTGGCGGTTTCCAGCGGGCCGGGAAGCGTGTCGGCGGTCGCCTCGGACTCGGCCTGTCCCGACGGATCGTCGGACAGCGGCAATGCCCAACCCGCCTCGGCGAACTCGGCGGTCCACACCACGTCGAGCGCCATCACGTCGAGCGTTCTGTCGTTCCCGGTCAGCCGCCGGGCCAGCTGCAGACGCTGAGCGTCGGCTTCTTTCGGCAAACTGATCTGCTGAATGGTGAAGCGCCCGCCGAGTTCCTCGTTGCACCGCTTGGCCACCGCCGTGAACGTGGCCATCTCGCTTGCCGGCGTGTAGAAGTTGATGACGGTTCCGCCGCCGCCCGATCCGCACGCCGAAACCACCGACGCCGTCGTCAACGCGGCCAACGCCGCAGCACCAAGCCGCCGTGGGCCCACCGCTGCCTCCCGTCCGGGTCTCATGTCGCCACCGGAGCGGCTCCTGGGTCGCCGCCGGGGGCTCCAAGATCGATGTCGCCGCCGGGGCGGGCTCCCGAGGAACCCTCCTGCGCGAAGAACCGTATTGCCAGTAACCGGTGATTTGCAACACTTCGGCCGCGCGCGTCGCACACCGTTACTCAAATTGCGGTGGGCGGACGCGCCCGGGGGGAGGACGTGGGCAAAGTGCCGGCTAACGCGCGCGTCGCGCGAAAGGGTGGTCTAGATCTTCAAGCGTGCCAGCAGATCCCGGCCACGCTCGGCGCTCTGCGGGTCGCACAGCACGTCGTAACGTCCGGCGACGAGTTGCATGGTCGAGCTGAAATCTCTTGTGCCGCGTGCCATCGCATACGGAATCGCCGAGGTGATGAGGCCGAAGAACACACCAGCGACCAGACCGGTGATCAACGCCCCCCACGGGCTCGGACTGAAGAATCCGAGGATCAGGCCGATGAACAGGCCAAGCCATGCGCCGGTGAGTACGCCACCACCGAGCACCTTGGGCCAGCTCAGCTTGCCGGTGACGCGTTCCACCTGCATCAGGTCGACGCCGACAATCGTCACGTGCTCGACCGGAAACTCCTGGTCCGATAGGTAGTCGACCGCGCGCTGCGCCTCGGCGTAGGTCGGATAGGACCCGATCGGCCAGCCCTTCGGGGGGGTCGGCAGTGCCGCAGGCCCGCGTCGGTTCGTCGGGGTGCCAGGTGTTGCGCCGGTCTGCTGTCCAGGCTGAAACGGGCTGGTCATCGCTGCTCATTCTCCTCTATTGCGCGCCTGGTGTCCGCCATTTGTTCGGTCGGCGATCTCACCCAGATCAACGCCTGCGGCACCGCAAAGGTGCCCTGTATTTGCGCTAGGTTGAACAGCATGACAAATCCGGGCGAGGACGCTGGCCAAACGGCATCATCCGGCTCTGGCGAAGGCGCATCCGAGCCGACGTCGACCAGCTATGAGGCCCCGCCGATCGAGCAGGCGACCGAGGCGGAGGGGCAAATTCACGATCAGCCCACGCAGGTCTACCAAACGCGGCCCGCCGAGCAGCCTGCGGCGCCGCCGGTCGAGCAGTCCGGGTACACGGCCCCGCCGGCGTACGACCCCACGCCCTACCAATCGCCGCCTTCGTACGATTCGGCTCCGGGCTATCCGCCGGGCGGCTTCCCTCCTCCTGTCGACCAGTCCGGATATCCGCCGCCTCCGCCGTACAACGCGCCGCCTCCCGGCTTCGGCCCGCCGCCACCCGGCTTCGGTCCGCCCCCGCCGGGTTATGGGCCGCCTCCCGGTTTCGGCCCGCCGCCCGGTTATCCGGCGCCGGGCTACGCGGCCTACGGCCCGCCGGCGGAGAAGACCAACGCGATGGCGATCGGCTCGCTGGTGGCTTCCGTGGTCGGCATCTGCTGTGGCATCGGCTCGATCGTCGGCATCGTGCTCGGCATCGTGGCGATGAACCAGATCAAGCAGAGCGGCGAGAAGGGCCACGGCCTGGCGATCGCGGGCATAGTGGTCGGTGTGTTGTCATTGCTGCTCAACGTGGCCTGGACCATCGGCGTCATGAGTAGTTGATCGGCGAACGCCGCCGACCAGATGAGCACCAGCGACCCGGACCGTCCAGCGCAGCAGCCGCACCCGTCCGGCGCCGTCGAGTACCCGGCGCTCGAGAATCCGAATCCCTATGTGCCCGTTGGCTATCCCGCCGGCGTCGGATTTCCCCCACTGCCGGGTTATTACCCGACCTACGACCCGTATCGGGCGGTCAAGCCGCCGGGCACGAACGGCAACGCGATCGCTGCGCTCGTCAGTGCCATCGGCGGCCTGCTGTGCTGCGGTCCATTGGGGATCGTCGGGCTCGTATTCGGCGTCATTGCGATTCGCGAGACCAAACGCACGGGACAGGACGGTTATGGTCTGGCGCTGGCCGGTGCGATCATCGGCGGCCTTGCACTCGCGGGCACGGTGATGGTCGTGGTGCTCTACCTCGCGCTCATGGTCAGCGGTTGGCAGTTGGTCTGACGCGCTCGACCGGTGGCTGGAACGGCTCGCCTTTGCGCTCCATCCCTGCGGCGCGCCCCTTGCCCGCGATCACCAGCGCCATCTTGCGGCTCGCTTCGTCGATCATCTCGTCGCCCAGCATCACCGCGCCACGAGCCCCGCCTGCGCGCGAGGTGTGCCACTCGTAGGCCTCCAGAATCAGCTCGGCGTGGTCGTAGGCCTCCTGACGCGGGCTGAAGATCTCGTTGCCCGCCGCGATCTGGTCGGGGTGCAACACCCATTTGCCGTCGTAGCCAAGCGCAGCGGATCGGCCGGCGATCCGGCGGAAGCCGTCAACGTCGCGCACCTTCAGGTACGGACCATCGATTGCGAGGATGCCGCGTGTGCGGGCAGCGATGAGGATGCGCATCAGCACGTGGTGGTGGGCATCGCCGACGTCGTAGCCCTCGGGTTGTTCGCCGACCTCCAACGTGCGCATGTTCAGGCTCGCCGCCATGTCGGCGGGGCCGAGAACCAGCGCCTGCATCCGAGGACCCGAGGCGATCGCGTCGATGTTGGTCAGGCCCTGCGCATTCTCGATCTGCGCCTCAATACCGATGCGGCCCAACGGAAGTCCGTGAGTCACTTCGAGTTGGCTCAGCAGGAGGTCAAGGGCGTGAATGTGGGCGACGTCGGTCACCTTCGGCAGCACCACGATATCCAGCGACGCCCCAGCGGCCGACACGACGTCGATGATGTCAGCATGGGTCCACGGCGTGGTCCAGTCGTTGACCCGAACTCCGCGCAACTGCCCGGCCCACCCTGACGCGGCCAACGCGGCGGCCACTTGAGCGCGCGCCTCGGCTTTGGCGTCGGGCGCGACCGCATCTTCGAGATCGAGAAAGACCTCATCGGCGTTCAGGTTCTTTGCCTTGTCGATCATCTTCGCGCTGCTGCCGGGAACCGAAAGTATCGTTCGGCGGGGTCGATAGCGGTTTTCCACAACCACACTCTTTACCCTTCTAGGCATGGCGGCGGTGAACAGGGTCTATGCGGCCCGACTCGTGGGGATGGTGGTGCTGGGGCCAGACGGGGAATCCCTCGGCCGCGTCCGCGACGTGGTGATCAGCATCAGCATCGTGCGCCAACAGCCGCGCGTGCTCGGCCTGGTCGTCGAATTGCTCACGCGCCGAAGGATTTTCGTGCCGATCCTGCGGGTGACGGCCATCGATCCCGGCGCTGTGACGCTGGCGACCGGCAGCGTGTCGCTGCGCAAGTTCACTCAACGCCCGGGTGAGGTGCTCGTGCTCGGCCAGGTGGTCGAGACGCAGGTCAGGGTCGACGATCCCGACCAGGAGCAGTTGTCCGGCGTCGACATGCACGTGGTCGATCTGGGCATCGAACCGACCCGCACACGCGACTGGATGGTGACCAAGGTGGCGGTGCGGGCTGCGCGGCGCCTCGGCCGCCGCGGCAACGTACAGATCGTGGACTGGCAGCACGTCCAGGGCCTGACCCCGTCGGGCCTGGCGATGCCCGACCAGGGGGTGGCACAGCTGCTGGAACAGTTCGTCGGGCAGCGGGCGGTCGAGGTGGCCGAGGCCATTCGCGAGCTGCCGGACAAGCGCCGCTACGAGGTGGTCAACGCGCTCGACGACGAGCGGCTGGCCGACGTGCTGCAGGAACTCCCAGAAGACCAGCAGGCCAACATGCTCAGGCAGCTGCCTGCCGAGCGCGCGGGCGATGTGCTCGAGGCCATGGATCCCGACGACGCCGCCGACCTGCTGGGTTCGATGACCCCACTCGACGCCGAGCAGTTCCTGCGGCGAATGGATCCCGAGGATTCCGAGGACGTGCGCCGCCTGCTCTCGCACTCCCCCGACACCGCGGGCGGCTTGATGACCTCCGAACCGGTCGTGCTGGCCCCAGACACCACGGTCGCCGAGGCCCTGGCCCGGGTCCGTGACCCCGACCTGACCCCGGCGCTGGCATCTCTGGTGTTCGTGACGCGCCCACCGACGGCCACCCCCACCGGCCACTACCTGGGCTGCGTGCACCTGCAGCGGCTCTTGCGTGAACCCCCCGCGTCGCTGGTCAGCGGCATCATCGACACCGACCTGCCCAATCTGGGACCTGAGGACTCACTGTCCGCGGTGACGCGGTATTTCGCCGCCTACAACCTGGTGTGCGGTCCGGTCGTCGACGAGGAGAGCCACCTGCTCGGCGCGGTGTCGGTCGACGATGTGCTCGACCATCTGCTGCCCCATGATTGGCGCGAACGCGAAGAGCCAGAGCTGTTCACCTCCAGCGAGGGTGCGTCATGAGTGACCTGACGGCACGCCAGCGCCTGGACACCCCGCGGGTCTCGCGTCGCCGGTTCGCGCCCAACGTGGACGCCGAGGCCGTCGGCAAGTTCTCGGAGTCGATTGCGCGCTTCCTCGGCACTGGCCGGTACCTGGCCTGGCAGACCATCATGGTGATCGTCTGGATCATCCTGAATCTGTTTGCCGTGAGCCTGCAGTGGGATCCGTATCCGTTCATCTTGCTCAATCTCGCCTTTTCCACGCAGGCGGCGTATGCGGCGCCGCTGATTTTGCTAGCCCAGAATCGCCAGGAGAACCGGGACAGGGTGTCTCTCGACGAGGACCGGCGACGAGCAGAACAGACCAAGGCCGACACCGAGTATCTGGCCCGTGAGCTGGCCGCATTGCGGTTGGCGGTCGGCGAGGTGGCGACCCGCGACTACCTGCGGCGTGAACTCGAGGAAATCCATGAGCTGCTCAATCGGCTGCAGCCGCCAACGGGGTCCGATAAGCGCGACGGTGGCGGTAAAGCAGAGCAGAATGAGCGCCGCTCCAAAAAGCCGAGTTGAATTGCCTTGATATCAGCTGGAGCCATTGCTGTAACACGCGCGGAATCGACTAGGTATGGTGACTTGGTTCACAACCACGACAGACCAAGGACGGTCGAGTGCACATAGGGGGAGGCGCCGCCCTCAAGGCAGCGCGACGCCACGCCGGGCGGGTCGCGCACAGCGTCACCGGCGCTGTTTCTCGCGTGCGCGCTGCTGATATCCGGGGCACCCTGCGACCGTCTGGCGTCCGGGGGGCCCTTACGCCTGCTCGTGCCCGCGCCGCCTCCGGATTCGCAGTCATCGTGCCGATCATTCTGGTGGGGGCGGTCGGCGGATCGGTGCAACCGAGCTCGCCGGTCCGCGACTCCGCGGTGATGCCCCTGGCCGCTGTCGAGTCGGCCTCGGCCGACCGTGCAGGCGCCACTGTCGTCGCGGTCACCAAGACCCCGACCGACTTTCACTTCGCCGGATCCTCGGCCTCGTCTCCCGCGCCTGCGATGGTCGTCAATGCTCCTGGCACACTTCGCATTCCGGCGATGGCGCTGTCGGCGTACCGCAACGCTGAACGGATGATGGCGGTGGCGACCCCCGGCTGCGGTGTCAGCTGGAACCTGCTGGCCGGTATCGGACGTATCGAATCGATGCACGCCTACGGCGGCGCCACCGACTCTCGCGGTACCGCCGTGCGGCCGATCTACGGGCCGGCGCTGGACGGGACGCTGCCCGGCAACGAGGTAATCGTCCAGAACCGCACAGCCGACCGCGTCACCTACGCCCGCGCGATGGGCCCAATGCAGTTCCTGCCCGGCACCTGGTCTCGCTACGCATCCGACGGTGACGGCGACGGCAAGGCCGAGGTGCAGAACCTGTTCGACTCGACCCTGGCTGCAGCACGCTATCTGTGCAGCGGCGGGATGAACCTGCGCGACCAGTCCCACGTGATGTCCGCGATTCTGCGCTACAACAACTCGGTGGCCTATGCCCGCAACGTGTTGGGCTGGGCCGCCGCGTACGCCACCGGCGTCGTGCCCGTCGACCTGCCGCCGATCACCGGCGCGGTCCCCGTGCTCGGCGACGACAACGGTCCCACGCATCTCAATGAATACCAGGGCCTCGGGCCGGGGCTGCCGCTCAACGCGCTCGGATTGCCCGCCAACGATCCGCTGGCGCTGATGCCGATGCTCGCCCGCAGCGACGTCGCCAGCCAGCTCCCCGGATTCGTGCCCGGCCAGCGTCTCGGTCCGCTGCCTGGACCCGCACCGGGCCCCCTGGCAGCTCCGCCGACGCAGACCCAACCGCAACCGTGGGTGCCACCGTGGATGCAGCCGCCGCCGAAGCCGGCGCCGGAGTGCGCGGTGTTCTGCATCAGGGACCAGCCCGCACCATTGCAGGCCGCGCTGGGCGAACCGCCCGCTGCGCAACCGATGCTGCCGCCGGGAATGGCACCGCCACCCGGTCCGATCGGTCCGCTGGCGCCTCCCCCCGGTCCCGCTCCGATGGCACCTGCCCCCGGCCCGTTGGCAGCGCCACCCGGCCCGGTGGCACCGCAGGGCGCGCCGCCCGGACCACCGCCAGGTCCCGCTGAAGCACCGCTGCCCGGCCCTCCGCCAGGACCGGCCGGTTAGGACGCCCGCCGAGTCCGCCTAGACTCGACGGTGATGTCCTCTAATTCCCCTGACCTGGAGTCCGCGGTCCGTTCCGGGCTGACGAAGGTGATCGACCCCGAGTTGCGGCGACCGATCACCGAACTCGGCATGGTGAAGAACGTCACCATCGAGCCCGACGGCGGTGTACACGTCGAGGTGTACCTCACCACCGCGGCGTGCCCGAAGAAGAGCGAGATCTCCGAGCGCGTCAGCCAGGCGGTCGCCGACGTTCCGGGCACCGGCGCAGTCAAGGTGACCCTCGACGTGATGAGCGACGACCAACGCACCGAACTCCGCAAGCAGCTGCGTGGCGATTCCCGCGAACCCGTCATTCCGTTCGCCCAGCCCGGCTCCCTGACCCGGGTATACGCCGTGGCATCAGGCAAGGGCGGCGTCGGCAAGTCCAGCGTCACCGTCAACCTGGCTGCGGCGATGGCCGCGCGCGGGCTGTCGGTCGGCGTGCTCGACGCCGACATCTACGGGCATTCGGTACCGCGGATGATGGGCACTACCGATCGACCCACCCAGGTCGAGTCGATGATCCTGCCACCCGTCGCACACGACGTCCGGGTCATCTCGATCTCGATGTTCACCCAGGGCAACACCCCCGTCGTCTGGCGCGGACCGATGCTGCACCGTGCGCTGCAGCAGTTCCTTGCCGACGTCTACTGGGGGGATCTGGACATCCTGCTATTGGATCTGCCGCCGGGTACCGGAGACATTGCGATCTCGGTCGCACAGCTGATCCCGGGTGCGGAGATCCTGGTGGTGACGACGCCTCAGCTGGCGGCTGCCGAGGTGGCCGAGCGGGCCGGTGCGATCGCGCTGCAGACTCGTCAGCGCATCGTCGGCGTCGTGGAGAACATGTCCGGGTTGCTGCTGCCCGACGGCACGACCATGCAGATCTTCGGCGAGGGCGGCGGCAAGCAGGTCGCCGAGAGCCTGTCCCGCTCGGTCGGCGCCGACGTGCCACTGCTCGGCCAGGTTCCGCTCGACCCTGCGCTGGTGACCGCAGGCGACGCCGGGGTGCCATTGGTGCTGTCGGCACCGGATTCGGTGGCGGGCAAGGAGTTGCGCAGTATCGCCGACGCCCTGTTGAGCCGTAAGCGCGGACTGGCGGGTATGTCGCTGGGCCTGGACCCCGCGGGCCGTTAGGTCGCGTCGCTGTCGTACGGCGTCTTTGCGGACGCCTCGGGCGTCATCGACTCTGACGCCTCCGGCGCGTTCGGGATCGACGCCGCCGGCGTTGGCGCACCGTCGCTGACGGGCTTTTCGGTGTTGGTCGCGGGCGTGTCGATCTTGCCGGTGAAGATCGAGTCGTCGCCGTCGAGCAGATGTTTGGTGAGCGCCGCACGCGGCGTCATCCCCCGCAGCTTGTTCAGCTGACTCAACGGCTCGCGAAGGTCGTCGAACTCCGGGCCGAGGTCGTCGCGCAGCTGGGTGGTGGCGCCGCTGATGTAGTCACGAGCCTGCCGCAGTGTGCTCGACGTCCACCGGATCGCGCCCGGCAGGCGTTCCGGCCCCAGGATCACCAGGCCGGCGATCACCAGGACCAGCATCTCGCCCCAGCCGACGTTCGCGAACATCGTCTAGGTGCTGTTGTCAGGGCCGGGGTTGACGATCAAGACGACAGGCCTGCCGTCGCGCATCACCTCGATGGGCGCATCCTGCCCGATCTTGAGTTGGCGCACGGCGACGACGAATTCGTCTGCGTCAGCGACGGTCCGGTCGCCGACCTTCACGACGACGTCGTTTTCCAGGATGCCCGCCCTCTCGGCCGGGCTGCCGGCCTTGACGTTGGCCACCTGAGCGCCCGACGCGAGGTCGTTGCTCACCGAACGGGCGGTCAGGCCCAGCGTCGGATGGGCGATCTTGCCGTCCTTGATCAGCGACTCGATGACCGTCTTCACCTCGTTGACCGGAATCGCGAAGCCGAGGCCGCTGGCGCTGTCGGACAGCGACTTGCCCGCGGTGTTGATGCCGATCACGTCGCCGTTCATGTCGATCAGCGGGCCACCGGAGTTCCCGTGGTTGATCGGGGCGTCGGTCTGCAGGCCGTCGATGACGGTGTCGGTGTCCGACCCGTCGCCAGACAGCGGGACCGGGCGGTGCATCGCGCTGATGATGCCTGCGGTGACCGTGCTGCGCAGCCCCAGCGGGGCACCCGCCGCGATCACCTCTTGACCGACGTAGAGCTTGTCGGAGTCACCCAACTTGGCGACCGTCAGATTGTCGACGTTGTCGACCTTGAGCACGGCGAGGTCGGTCTTGGGGTCGCGGCCGACCAGGTTGGCGGGCACTTCCTTGCCGTCGTTGAAGACGACGGTCATCTTGTACTTGCTCGCGTTGACCGCCGCCTCGGAGATCACGTGGTTGTTGGTGACGATGTAACCGCGGCCGTCCACGACTACCCCGGAGCCCTGCGAGCCTTCCTCGTCACTCTTCGTCTCAATCGTCACCACTGAATCGGCTACTGCCGCAGCAACTTTGGCGAAACGGCCCTCTGGCGCGTCGCCCGAGTCACTGGTCTCGAGTGTCACCTTGGATGTGGTGAACGCCTGGACCACCTCGGCCGTCGTACGACCGACCCAGCCACCGGCGATACCGATGACGAGCGCCACAATGCCCAGGACGGCCAGCGCGACATAGGACACCTTGCCGCCGAAGAGAATGTCGCGCACTCCGAGCTTGCCCGTGCTGACGGCCGACGGTCCGCGTGGCACCTCGGTCATCGCCGGGGTGCCAAGGGCGACCGGGGCCCCGGGGTCGCGCCACGGGTCGTCAGGTTCGTCGGCGCCCTGCCCGGCACGCTCGGCATCCAGCGCACCCGCATCCGCCGGGTGACGCTGCAGCGACTCGCCACCGGCGTAGGGCCGGCCGAAGGCCTCATGGAGCACCGGATCGGGAGGCTGATCTTTCGGCGTGAAGGCGCCTTGATCGCGGTACTTGTCCGCACCCAGGAACGACCCGCGCACGCCCTCGGGCCTGCCGAACGCCCTACTTGACGCCGGATCGACGGGCGGCCGCGACAACGGCCGCGGCTCGAGACGTTCACGACCGGTCTCGTCCAGATTGCTCACCCGTTCATCACCCTCTATCCGCGCGCCAGCAATGGCCGGCGCTCGCCGTTGATCGACTCTGCATTCACCCTACCGGCGCTTACGGCGCCCCTGGTGCGCGCCTTCAGCAAACTGAGAATCTTGGGCCGACGCGGCCGGATCCGCGGCGGCGTCAGCGGTGGTGGCCGAGCTGGCTGTGTTTGCACTGTGCAGCGGAATCTGGGACAGCTGACCAAGCAGCGAGCTCGGCATGACTATCGGATGCGACTCCCGCAGTGCACTGCGAGCCTGCTTCTGGGCCTCGACCTCTGTCGCACATTGCGGGCATAAGGACAGGTGACTGGCTGCTCGCAGGTGCGGCGTCAGGCGCAATTCATTGTCGACAAACGCCGCGATGGCCTCGGTCGACAGATGCTCGGTGGAGCCGAACTGACGCGGTCCGACCGGTGCCTCGCTCTGGGACGCCAGCTGAGAAGGCAGCCAGGAGAATGCGCGGCGGAACACATGTCCCGGGTCGACCATCGCCCAGCTCCTCTCGGCGTACTCGCATCGCGTAAACGTTACTGACTCGAATGTAGCGCGGCACGCGGCGCCAGACACCTGCGAACACTCAGGCCGACTTGGCTGTGTCCCGGTAGTAGGCCGATTCCCCGGTCGAATCGCCGTTGCCGTGGCGGGCCAGATAGTCGCGCAGCGCCTGCCTGCCGCGGTGGATTCGGCTGCGCACGGTGCCGAGCTTGACGCCCAACGTGGCGCCGATCTCCTCGTAGGACAAGCCCTCGACGTCGCAGAGTACGACCGCGGCGCGGAACTCCGGCGGCAGCGAATCCAGCGCAGCCTGCAGATCAGGACCCAATCGCGAGTCGTGATAGATCTGCTCAGGGTTCGGGTCGTCCGCGGGCACCCGGTCGTAATCCTCCGGCAGGGCCTCCATCCGGATACGGCCACGCCTGCGGACCATATCCAGGAACAGGTTTGTGGTGATGCGGTGCAGCCAGCCCTCGAACGTGCCCGGCTGGTAATTCTGCACGGAACGGAAGACGCGGATGAAGGTCTCCTGCGTCAGATCCTCGGCATCGTGCTGGTTGCCGGACAGGCGGTAAGCCAGCCGGTAGACGCGGTCGGCGTGCTGGCGCACCAACTCGTCCCATGACGGCATGGTGGTCTGGTCCCCCGTCGCGTCGAAGACGGCGGTCCCGGTCAGTTCATCTGAAGGCTCTACCCATTCGCCATCGGTGTACTGCTCGAGGTGAGCCATCGTCACCGGGGCGGTGGGGGCGTTTGAATTCTTCGTCAGATCCTCCTGGTCACAGCCGTCACCATGTATCGACGGCCCGATGTTCGCGGCAACGTGAAACTCCTTGCGCTTATTCCCTGCGTCCCAACGTCCGCCATCGTCCATGCGACATACCGTCTCCGACCCTGGTGTGCTTGGCATATGAGCAGACTGAACATTTCCTGAGAAAGATTCTCTACCCATTTTCGACCTGCGAAAACCTTGCGCTTTCGACCGAAATCCGCAGTTCGGGGACGGGCGTGTCGCAGGGTCGGCCTTTGGGGTTGGCTTTACGCTGCGGGCATGGCAGGCATCGACGACGTCATTGGAGGTGGGGCGCCGCAGAGCCGTGCCGAGTCGATCGTCAAGCACGCCGAGCAGTCGATCTCCGAGGACGCGATCGTCGCGGCTGCCCGTGAGCGCGCCATCGACATCGGTGCGGGTGCGGTAACCCCCGCCGTCGGGGCGCTGCTGTGCGTGTTTGCCAAGATGACCGGGGCCAAAGCTGTCGTCGAAGTGGGCACCGGCGCCGGAGTGAGCGGGCTCTGGCTGCTGTCCGGGATGCGCGAGGACGGCGTGCTCACCACGATCGACGTCGAGCCCGAACATCAGCGCATCGCCAAGCAGGCGTTTACCGAGGCGGGCGTCGGCCCGGGCCGCAGCCGGCTGATCAGCGGCAGGGCGCAGGAAGTCCTCACCCGCCTTGCCGACGACTCTTATGACCTGGTGTTCATCGACGCCGATCCCGTAGATCAGCCGCAGTTCGTCGTCGAGGGCGTGCGGCTGCTGCGCTCCGGGGGCGCGATCGTGGTGCACCGTGCCGCGCTGGGTGGCCGTGCCGGCGATGCGAGCGCGAAAGACGCCGAGGTGGCCGCGGTCCGCGAGGCCGCGCGGCTCATCGCCGAGGACGAGCGGCTCACGCCGGTGCTGATCCCACTCGGCGACGGCTTGCTCGCCGCGGCCCGCGACTGAGGTTTCTTTTCCGCGAGGGCCGACGTCCGGCCAGAGGTTGGCGGGATATTTACGGACTCTTGACGCGGTAGCCCCTTGACCGTCGGCTGAACGCGCGTTTAGCGTACTAAACATGCGTTCAGCTTCCGACGATCGAACGGCCATCGCCCGGATTCGTGATTCCGCGATCGACCAGTGGGGTCAGCACGGGTTCAACATCGGGCTGCGGACCGTCGCCGAGGCCGCAGGCGTGTCCGCCGCGCTGGTGATCCACCATTTCGGGTCCAAGGAGGGCCTGCGCAAGGCCTGCGACGACCATGTCGCAGAGGTGGTGCGCGAGTCCAAGACCGAGTCGATGCGCACCGCTGACCCGGCCGACTGGCTTGCTCAGGTAGCCGAGATCGAGGGCTACGCGCCGATGATGGCCTACCTGGTGCGCAGCATGCAGTCCGGCAGTGACCTCGCAAAGTCGTTCTGGCAGCGCATGATCGACAACGCCGAGCAGTACATCGAGGAGGGCGTTGCGGCAGGCATTCTCAAGCCAAGCCGCGATCCGAAGGCCAGGGCGAGGTACCTCAGCATGATCAACGGCGGCGGTTTCCTGCTCTACCTGCAGATGCACGAAAACCCCACTGACGTGCGCGCCGTGCTGCGCGACTACGGCGAAGACATGATGCTGCCCGCGCTGGAGATGTTCACGAACGGCCTCATGGCCGACTCGACGATGTACGACGCGTTCCTGGCGGCACACGAACAGGGCATTCCGTTCACATCACAAGAAGGAGATGGAGATGACGACTCCGACAGCAATGTCCCTGCAGCGGGCTAACGCTGGCGAGCGATCGCGATTCGCGGTCGAGATCCGGGGATTGTCGAAATCATTCGGGCGGACAAAGGCACTCGACGGCCTCGACCTGATCGTCGCACCGGGACACATCACCGGATTCCTCGGGCCCAACGGGGCGGGTAAGTCCACCACGATCCGTGTGCTCCTCGGCCTGTTGCGGGCCGACAGCGGAACCGTGCGACTGCTCGGCGACGACCCGTGGCACGACGCCGTCGAATTGCACCGCCGAATCGCCTACGTCCCTGGCGATGTGACGCTGTGGCCCAACCTGACAGGACTGCAGGCCATCGACTTTCTGGCCCGGCTGCGCGGCAACGGCGTCGACACCCGTCGGCGCGATCAGCTGATCGAGCGCTTCGAACTCGACCCCCACAAGAAGGCGCGCACCTACTCCAAGGGCAATCGGCAGAAGGTGGCGATCGTCGCCGCGTTCTCCACCAACGCCGAGCTCTACATCCTCGACGAGCCGACCTCGGGTCTGGACCCGCTGATGGAGAAGGCATTCCAGCAGTGTGTCGAAGAAGTGGCCGAGCGCGGCGCGGCAGTGCTGCTGTCCAGCCACATCTTGGCCGAGGTCGAGAAGCTGTGCGACAGCGTCACGATCATCCGCGCCGGACGCACGGTGAAGTCAGGCTCACTCGACGAGCTACGGCACCTGATGCGCACGACGGTTAAAGTACGCACCAGCACCGATGGTCAAGCGCTGCAACGCAGTCCGTTCATCCACGACTTCGCGATCGACGACGGCCATTACACCTTCTCGGTGGCCCGCAACGAGCTGGATCGTGCCATGGGACAACTCACCGATCTTGGCATCCTGGATCTGACCGTGACACCCGCGTCGCTCGAAGACATGTTCTTGCGCGAGTACCAGGGAGCCACCCGATGAGTACCACCGCCTTCGCGCCGCGTGCGCGAGTCGCCCACACCGGAATGGGTTTGTGGACCGGAACATTGAGCCTGCTCAGGCTGGCGTTGCGCCGCGACCGTGTGCGCCTTTCTATCTGGCTGGCGGCTTTGACGTTGATGATGGTGTACGCCCCGAGCGCCATCAAGCTGGCCTACCCAGACGAGGCTCAGCGCCAGGCCAGGGTGAACCTGATGAAGACGCCCGCCGCGATCATCATGGGCGGTCCGATGTTCGGCGGCAATGAAACCGACCTGGGCGCGATGATGGCGAACGAGCTGATGCTCACGATGATCGTTGCGACGTCGATCCTCGCCATCCTCAGCGTGATTCGCCATACCCGCGCCGAGGAGGAAGGCGGTGCCGCCGAACTGGTGCTGTCCTCGGTGGTCGGACGATACGCACGGACCACCGCTGCGTTGATCCTCGTCGGCGGCGTGAATGCCGCGCTGGCGGTCACGATGACTCTGGCGATGGCCTCAACCGGCTTCGGGCTCGTCGACACCGCGGCAATGTGTCTGGGTATCACGGGTGTGGCCATGGTGTTCGGCGCGGTCGCCGCGGTGACGGCCCAGCTGTGGCGGCAGTCGCGCACCGCGACCGGTGCCGCTATGGCCGCGCTGGCGCTGGCGGTATTCGTCCGCGGGATCGGCGACGTCATCGACAACTCCGGTAGCGCGCTGAGCTGGTTCTCGCCGATCGCATGGGCTCAACAGATGCGGGCCTTCGTCGACGTGCGCTGGTGGCCGTTCGCCCTTCTCGTGGTTCTGACTCTCGGGCTGATCGCGTTGGCGGCCGCTCTGGAGAGCAGGCGGCAGTACGACGCCGGCACCATCCCGTCCTCCGGTGAACGCCCTAACGCGCACGAGATCAAGTCGGTACTCGGTCTGCATCTGACTCTGCAACGAGGCCAAACTATGGGCTGGTCGGCGGGACTGTTCCTGGGCGGCTTGGCCTTTGGCTCAATGACGAAGTCGCTGTTGGACGCGGCCGAGGACAACGAGCTGATCCAGCGGGTGCTGGTGGCACAGGGCACCGACAGCGTCTATACGACTATGACCCAGTTCCTTGCCGCCGCGGCCACCGCATACGTCGTCTCAGCCGTGCTGCGGTTGCTCAACGACGAAGAGAAGGGCCTCGGCGAAGTCGTGCTGGCGGGGGCGGTGTCGCGTTGGCGGTGGCTCGTCACCGCAGTTGCCTCGGCGCTCATCGGCTCCGCCGTGCTGATGTTCTTCGCGGGCTTGGGCAACGGGCTGGGCGCAGGCATCACTCTTGGCGAGCCGGGAACAATCGCGCGGCTGACCCTTGGCGGCCTGGCATACGTACCTGCGATGGCCGTGATGGCCGGTATCGCCGCCCTTTCAGTCGCGGTACGCAGGGGTTGGATCGGCTGGATTGCAGTCACATTCGTGGTCGTGTCGCTGTATCTCGGCGCCCTGCTGCGCTTGCCGAGTTGGCTGCTCGACCTGTCGCCCGTCGGCCAGACCACCGCGCCGTCGAGCTATCCGGTCGTGGCAATGACCGCGATGGTCATTGTGGCCGTGGCCCTGACGCTCGTCGCCGGTGCCATCTATCGCCGTCGCGACGCGGCCTGAATCCGTCGAAGGGAGAAATTATGAAGATCGCACTTCAATCGCTGGCATCGGTGGTCTTCGGCCTCGTCTTCTTCGGCCTGGCGCTGTTCTGGCCCGCCGGCACGTTCCACTATTGGCAGGCTTGGCTTTTCATCTTCGTGTTCATCTTCGCCACCATGGGACCAAGCCTCTATCTGGCGGTGAAGATGCCCGACGCACTGAAGCGCCGCATGAAGGCGGGTCCGTTCGCGGAGACGAGACCGCTGCAGAAAGTCATCATCACCGGCACCGTCCTTTCGGTCGCAGCGGTTCTCGTTGTCAGTGCGTTGGACCATCGGTTCGGATGGTCGACGGTGCCGACAACCGTAATCGTCATCGGCCTGGTTCTGGTCTTCCTCGGGCTCACCATGGCCCAGTTCGTCGTTATCCAGAACAACTACGCCGGGGCCACCGTCACCGTCGAGGCAGATCAAGAGTTGGTCTCCACCGGCTTGTACGGCCTCGTCCGCCACCCGATGTACGTCGGAACTCTCGTCATGATGCTCGGCACGCCGCTGGCGCTCGACTCGTACTGGGGACTCGTCCTCATCGCACCGGCCCTGCTGATCCTCGCGCTCCGAATCACCGACGAGGAAAAGGCGCTGCGTCAGGAGCTCGACGGCTACGAGGAATACACGCACAAGGTGCACTACCGGTTGGTCCCCGGGGTGTGGTGAGCGAGATCAGGCCGCGGTCAATCCTGCGAGGTGATTGGCGATCAGCGCCTCGACCGCACTCGGCTTGAACACGACGACGTCGTTGAGCAATGGCGGCGCGTGCGATTCGTGGTGCGCTCCGGTCGGGGTGATGTACACCGCCTTGTGGCGTTGGCCTGCGGCGTCGAACGTGTGGACGAGCCAGCCGGGCGCTTCCTTGGCGTAGTTGCAGGCCTCACACTCGCCGAGACCGTTGGCGGCAGTGGTAGCGCCACCGCGCGCATGAGGGATGGCGTGGTCGGTGTGCCGAATCGGCGCATCGCAATACGGAGTCCGACACGTGTCGTCTCTGAAAGCGATGAATTGGGCCAGACCCTTTGGGAATAGACGTGATCGGGATTCCATCGCGACCAGAGCTCCGGAGTCGGGGTGACGAAAAAGTCGGCGCAGAGTGGCTTTGGATTTCTCGTCGGCGATGGCGTCGCCCGCCAGGCGGCACGCGATTGCCGCAGGCACCGGTCCATACCCGGGGATATGAGCCGGCGTGGTGGCGCCGCCAAACAGGGTCTCATCGGTCATGACGAGGTTGATCGCGACGGGAACTGGGACATCGGCGTGGTGACCGGTGACGCGTTCAAAGAGGGTGTCGGCCATGACCTGGCCACGACTGCGGTCGTCGAAGCTGGTATCGGCGGCGCGCTTTAGTGCGGCGTAGACGGACACGCCCTGGGTCACGGGCAACAGGGCGGTCACGTAGGTCATCGCGTCGTGGGCGGGGCGGACGGTGACGGTGCGCTCGGATTGTGCGCGGACGGCCTTATCGACGAATGCCTGCGGATCGAGTTGATAGGCGACGGCCTTGGCCTCGGCCTCAATCCGCTTGTCGCCGAGGCCCTCCAATGCGGACTGGTCGGCGCACATCCTGACGTCCAGCTTTCGACGGTCTTCGAGGGACAGGCACGCCGACTCGCGCACGATGAGGGTGGCCCGCCACTCAGAGAGCGCACCGGATTCCAATGCCGCCAGGGTGTAAGGCATCTCGTGGACGAGAGCGCGGGCGAACCCGAGGTGCCGACCGCCACGGTTAGGGGAATCATGGCGGGCGAGCGCGATCTCGGCGGATAGGCCGCGGCCCCGTTTGGCCGCGGGTACGCCTTCGGCCGCCTCGCGTGCACGGCGCGCCGCGTCGAGGTCGGCGGTGACTCTGGCCTGTTCGGCGGCTGCGGCGGACTTGCCGCGTTCCAAGTCCGCGATGCGTTCGACCAGCGTCGCCTCATAGGCGATGGGGTCGGCCGCAGCGGCTGATTCGAACATGTTTTCGACTCTACTCTGTGACACCGACAAGTCTGGTCGTCACCGATCTCAGACCGCCCTGCCGAACCAGTCGGCATCGTCATCATCGGCCAGCTTGTGGCGGAGCTTGTTGAAGTACTTGTCGTCCCATGCATCGACCATCTCGAGCACCTCGTCGGTAAGGTCCGAGCGGATGCCAACCTCGTCGTGCGCGAACCGTATGAATGCGCGCAGCAGGTAAGGGGCCGCCTCGACTCGGTCGAGGAAGCAATAATCGGTGTCCTCCAGCAGGTGGTCGAACAACCATCGTTCGGCCCGACGTTCGTTCCAACGCAGAGGGTCTCCGGCGCCGTCTTCCATCCCGAACTCGACCAAAGACTCCAGCAGCTCCGCTTGCCTTCGGCCGAATGCCGCACCTCCGACTGAGGCGGAAAACCTCGCGATGAGGGCGGCGGCATCTTGCGTGCTCCACTCAGACCGCGGGAGCGCAGAGCCGCCGGCCGGCAAATCTCGGATCAGCCACTCGACCAGCGCGCCGTATTCTGGCCACCCCGAAGCCTGACGGGGCGAGAACAGGACCTCGAACTCGATGGCAGCCTTCAAACGAGCACGGATGTCAGCGAGATCGACTTCGTCGCAACGCATGTCAGTCGCTGGTTCGTCAATGATGTTGAGAACCGTCTCCAGCGGACCTCGAAAGAATTCGACGCGGCGAATGAAATCCCCAATGTGGAGGTCGAGGTCGACCGCACACGTGAATTCGCCAACGGTAGGCACCCGAAACTGCAGCAGAAGCAGGTCGTTCGGATCGAGCACGTGGCTGCCCCTTACACCTCGGTGGATCCGCGTCTGCCCGAGCTGAGCGAGCCATCTCGGCGTCAGCGGCCGACGGGCGGTGAGCTCCGCACGGATCTGGTTCACCAGTTCGTCGTCGTCATCACCGAGGAACTCCGCAAAAGCGGCGAGCATCGTGGACCCTGCCGCGCTGGAGTCCTGGATCATTCGTGCAACCGCCCATGCGCGATCACACGGCTCCGGGGCGCCGTACCGACCCGTTCGACGCGGATCCGAGTTGTACAACATCATGCTGACGATTACCAGCAGGCTGAAAGGATCTCTGCCGGCCTTCCGAACGCGCCCTTTACTTCGATTGCGTTTCGACCCCATACGGTCAAAGTACGAACACGCACTGACATGTTTTCGCTCCACCGCATACTGATCTCCATGGAACTGCTGACCGGATTCGGGCTGGCGACAGCAGCGGGGCTCAATGCCTATATCCCGCTGTTGGCCCTCGGACTGCTGTCGCGGTTCACCGATCTGGTCACGCTGCCGCACGGCTGGACGTGGCTCGAGAACGGCTGGGTGATGGCGATCGTCGCCGTGCTGCTGGTCGTCGAGATCGTCGCCGACAAGGTCCCAGCACTCGACAGCATCAACGATGCCATCCAAACCTTCGTCCGTCCGACGGCTGGCGGCATCGTGTTCGGGTCGGGCACCGCCGCGCAGACCAACGCCGTCGCCGACCCGGGCGCGTTCGCACAGTCCGGCCAGTGGATCCCCGTGGCGATCGGCGTCGTCGTCGCCCTGGTGGTGTCGCTGACGAAGTCGGCGGTGCGACCCGCGGCCAACGTCGCGACCGCGGGTATGGCTGCGCCTGTGCTGAGCACTGTCGAGGACGGAATCAGCGTCGGCCTCGTCTTCGCCGCGATCTTGGTACCGGTGCTGGTGTTGGTTGCCGTCGTCGCGCTGGTCTGGGCCGGGTGGCGCCTGCTGCGCCGACGACGACGAGCGCGAGCGGGTGGCGAAACCTAGATCCAGACGCCCTTACCGACGGCGACCACGCCGCCGGAGCTGATCGCGAAGCGTTCGCGGTCCTTCTCCAGGTCCACGCCCACCATCTCGCCGGGCCCGACGACGACGTTCTTGTCCAGGATCGCGTGGCGCACTACCGCGCCGCGGCCCACCCGGGTGCCCGGCATGATCACGCTGCCCTCGACAATCGCGCCGTCATCGACCACGACATTGGACGACAGCACCGAATTACGCACCGACGCCGCCGAAATGATGCTGCCCGAGCCGACCACCGACTCCTGGGCCGAACCGCCGTTGACGAACTTCGCCGGTGCCAAGTTGGCCGACTCGCCGAGGATCGGCCAGCGCCGGTTGTACAGGTTGAACACGGGGTGCACGGACACCAGATCCATGTGGGCGTCGTAGAACGCGTCCAGCGTTCCGACGTCGCGCCAGTAGCCGTGATCGCGCTCGGTGGAACCGGGGACTTCGTTGTCGTTGAAGTCATACACCGCGGCCATGCCGTCGGCAACGAGGCGCGGGATGATGTCGCCGCCCATGTCGTGATCGGAGCGGTCTTCATCGGCGTCGGCCTTGATCGCATCGACGAGCACCTTGGTACTGAAGATGTAGTTGCCCATCGACGCGAACGTTTGCTCGGGATCGTCGGGCGTGCCGGGCGGGTCGGAGGGCTTTTCGATGAACGCGCGGATACGCCCCGACTCGTCGGAGTCGATGACACCGAACGCACTCGCTTCGGCGCGCGGCACCCGGATACCAGCGACCGTGACACCCGCGCCGCTCTCGATGTGGAACTGGAGCATCTGCTCCGGATCCATTCGGTAGATGTGGTCAGCACCGAACACGACGACGTAGTCGGGGTCCTCGTCATAGACCAGGTTCAGCGACTGCAGGATGGCGTCCGCGGAACCGGTGTACCACCGCGGGCCGAGGCGCTGCTGAGCGGGCACCGGCGTGATGTACTCACCGGCAAGCCCCGAAAGTCTCCAGTTCTGCGAGATGTGTCGATCCAGCGAATGCGATTTGTATTGCGTCAGAACGCAGATCTTCAAATACCGCGCGTTGACCAGATTCGAAAGCACAAAGTCGATGAGCCGGTAGGCGCCGCCGAACGGCACCGCCGGCTTTGCCCGGTCGGCGGTCAATGGGTAGAGCCGCTTGCCCTCGCCGCCCGCCAGGACGATGCCCAGCACGTGTGGCAGTTCCCGCATGGTTCAAACCTATCCGCACCCGTCACCCTCGGCTAGGCATTCGATGCTGTCTGTCAAGGTTATTGAGATCTATCCCCGATATCCCGCATACGAAACAAGGCTGCGGTCCAGACATCCGGCTCGCCTTCTGGGATACCGTCGAAACCATGCGGGTGGCGATGATGACACGGGAGTATCCGCCCGAGGTGTACGGCGGGGCGGGCGTACACGTCACTGAACTCGTCGCGCAGCTGCGGCACCTGTGTGAGGTCGACGTGCACTGCATGGGCGCACCTCGCGACGGCGCGTTCGTGGCGCAGCCCGATCCGGCATTGCTCGGCGCCAACCCCGCGTTGTCGACGCTGTCGGCGGATCTGAACATGGTCAACACATCGGGGCACGCCACCGTGCTGCACTCGCACACCTGGTACACCGGGTTGGCGGGCCACCTCGCGGGGCTTCTGTACGGGATCCCGCATGTGCTGACTGCGCATTCGCTGGAGCCGATGCGGCCGTGGAAGGCCGAACAGCTCGGCGGCGGGTACCGCGTCTCGTCGTGGGTGGAGAAGACCGCGGTGGAAGCGGCCGATGCGGTGATTGCCGTCAGCTCGGGCATGCGCGCCGACGTCCTGAGCACGTATCCGTCGCTGGATCCGAACCGGGTCCATGTGGTGCGCAACGGCATCGACACGGAAGTCTGGTATCCGGCCCCGGTCGAACCGGGCGAGTCGGTGCTGGCCGAACTCGGTGTCGACATGAGCCGCCCGATCGCCGCTTTCGTCGGGCGGATCACCCGCCAGAAGGGCGTCCCGCATCTGATCGCGGCGGCACACCGGTTCGCACCCGACATCCAGCTCGTGCTCTGCGCAGGCGCACCGGATACGCCCGAAATCGCGGCAGAGGTGACCGAGGCCGTTCAGGAGCTGGCACGCAGTCGCACCGGCGTGTTCTGGGTACGCGAGATGCTGCCGATTTCCAAGATTCGCGAAATACTCTCAGCTGCAACTGTTTTCGTATGCCCGTCGGTGTACGAGCCCCTCGGCATCGTCAACTTGGAGGCGATGGCCTGCTCGACTGCGGTGGTTGCCTCCGACGTCGGCGGTATCCCCGAGGTGGTCGCCGACGGACACACCGGGGTCCTGGTGCACTACGACGCGGACGACCGGGCGGGCTTCGAATCGCGATTGGCCGACGCGGTCAATGCCGTGGTGGCCGAGCCGCAGCGTGCCAAGAGTTACGGGCAGGCCGGGCGGCAGCGCTGTATCGAAGAGTTCTCCTGGGCGCACATCGCCGAGCAGACCCTGGAGATCTATCGGAAGGTTGCTTCCTAGGCGTGAACCCTCGCGGGCACGCTCCGACTAGCTGGTGACGCCCTTGAGTTCGTCGCCAAGCGCGGCCGCCTCATCGGGGGTCAGTTCGACGACCAAACGTCCGCCGCCCTCCAGCGGTACCCGCATCACGATGCCTCGCCCCTCCTTTGTTGCTTCCAGGGGACCGTCGCCGGTCCGGGGCTTCATCGCCGCCATCGAGTGCTCCCTCCACATGAGCCAGCCCGCACGGTGGGCCTAACGAATTCCCTCCATTGTTCCCTATGCACGGCCTCGAGTGTGCAAAGACCCGGCGAAACTGACCTTGATGACGCTTCGAGGGGTCACTGGATTGTCGCTGGCACCCAGCAATCTGCGGTGTGGTCGTCGACCATTCCTGTCGCCTGCATCAAGGCGTAAGCGGTCGTCGGCCCGACGAATCGGAAGCCTCGCCGCTTCAGCTCTTTGGCCATCGCGGTGGACTCCGGGGTGACCGCCGGGACATCCGCCATGCGGGCCGGCCGCGGCCTCGGCGATGGCGCGAACGACCACAACAACTCCGCGAGGTCCACATCAAGATCGCCGACCGCACGGGCGTTGGCGATGGTGGCCTCGATCTTCGCGCGGTTGCGCACGATGCCGGCGTCGGCCATCAACCTCGTGATGTCGCGCTCGCCATAGCGCGCGACGCGCTCGACATCGAACCGGTGGAACGCGCGGCGGAAGTTCTCTCGTTTGCGCAGGATGATCAGCCACGACAGACCACTCTGAAATGCCTCGAGGGTGACTCGCTCGAACAGCGCCTTGGAATCCCGCAGCGGTTGGCCCCACTCGGTGTCGTGGTAGTCCCGGTAGATCACGAAATCCTCTGGCGACAATCGTGATTCGTCGATCCATGCACAGCGGATACGATCGTCCACGGTCACGCTTGGCCCTCTGCCTCCGACGACGGCAGCGCGTGCGCGCCACCCACGATGCGGTCTTCACCCCACTCGTCGTCATCGATCCCGAGGGCCGCACGCACCGCGGCCAGTTGCCCGCGCACCAGATCGAGTTCCTGACCCAACCGATCGAGCACCCAGTCCACTTCGCTGGTCTTGTAGCCGCGCAGTGTCTGGCTGAATTTGACCGCGTCGACGTCGGCGCCGGTGACGCCGGAGGCGGGCAGCACGGTGGCGGTCGTATCACGCGGCAATGGCGGTAACGACTCACCGCGCCCGAAGACGACACTGCCCACTGCGAACAGCACGATGGCGATCAGAATCAGCACGACCAGATACAGCAGAACCAGGGTCACGCCCCTGATACTGCCCGATCGCCCCGACAAGCACAGACACTGCGCGCGGCGACGTCCCCGGGTGACCTAGGAGCGCGGCCGCAGGCTGTTCATCGGCGGACGGTCGACCAGCGACACCTCCGACGTGCGCGGCGTGAAGTCGTCACCGTCGGCGAAGAACTGAGTCAGGCCGACGCCGGAGTCCGGCACCCCACACCGGGAGAACAGAGTTGCGATGACCTGGCGACTCATCGCGGCGAGTTCGGTCAGCGGCCGGTTGCGGTGCTCCCGCACGCCCAGGTTGACCTGCGCGATCGCGTCCAGGCCGAGGCGGTCATAGGTGTCGACGAGCAGTCCGATCTCCACGCCGTAACCGGGCGCGAACGGCACCGATGTCAGCAGTTCACGTGTGCCTGCGTATTCACCGCCCAGGGGCTGCAGCAGGCACGTCAGTTCCGGGCGCAGCGCGGCGAGCAGCGGCCTGGCCACCAGCTCGGTGACGCGGCCACCGCCGTTGGCGTCCTCGCTGCCGCTGACCTTCAACGGCCGCCGGTAGAAGCCTTTGACCAGGTGCACGCCCTCGGCGGTAAGCAGCGGACCCACCAGCTTGGGGACGAACATGGGGTCGGGATCGATGAGGTCGGAGTCGACGAAGACGACGATGTCGCCGGTCGCGACGGCGAGTGACCGCCACAGCACCTCGCCCTTGCCCGGCTGCGGTGCCACTTCGGGCAGCGCGACCTCGCGGCTGATCACCCTGGCCCCCGCGGCAAGCGCGCGGATCTCGGTGTCGTCGGTCGAGCCGGAGTCCAGCACGATCAGCTCGTCGACCAGGCCACCGAGCAGGGGCGTGATGGTCTCGACGACGCTGGCGACGGTTTCTTCCTCGTTGAGGGCGGGCAACACCACCGAGATGGTGCGGGATCCCTTCGCGGCCTCGAGTTCAGCGATGGTCCACATGGGCCGGCTCCAGCTGTTGTCGGCCAGCCAAGGATGTTCCGCGATATCCGCGGCGGCCAGCTCCGGTAACAAAGTCATGCCAGTCCCCTCACTGTGCGCGTCGGTGGACGCGTTCCCTGGATCGACGCGACCATCTCCAGTACGCGTCGAGTGGGCCCCACCTCATGCACTCGGAACATGGCGGCACCATCGGCAGCGGCCAGGGCGGTCGCCGCCAAAGTGCCTTCCAAGCGTTCGGTCAGGTCCACACCCAGAGTTTCCCCGACGAAATCTTTGTTGCTCAGCGCCATCAGGACCGGCCATCCAGTTTTTACAAGGTCTTTCACGTGGCGCAACAAACTAAGACCGTGATAAGTGTTCTTGCCGAAATCGTGGGTCGGGTCGATCAAGATCGCGTCTCTGGCCACCCCGGACGCGACGGCACGCTCAGCGGCCTCCGTGACCTCCGCGACGACGTCATCGACGACGCCGCGTTCAGAGATGCCGTAGTTGACTCGGAACGGACGGGTGCGCGGTTCGGCGCCGCCGGTATGTGAGCAGACCAGCCCGGCGCCGAACTCCGCGGCAACCTCCGGCAGCGCGGGGTCATGGCCGCCCCAGGTGTCGTTGATCAGGTCCGCACCGGCCGCACAGGCCTGTTTGGCCACCACTGCGCGCCAGGTGTCGACGCTGATCAGTTGGTCGGGATAGGTGTCGCGGAGCCATTCGATGAACGGCACGACCCGGGCGATCTCCTCGTCCACGTCGACCGAGCTGCCGGGGCCGGCCTTGACGCCGCCCACGTCGACGACGTCGGCGCCGTCTTCGATCACGCGATGGGCGGCGGTCTTGGCGGCCTCATCGGTGAAGGTCGCACCGCGGTCATAGAACGAATCCGGTGTGCGGTTGACGATCGCCATGATCAGCGCACGATCGCCGGCCACCGGGCGGCCCAGAAACGTCGACTGCACGCCCCAAGGCTACGGGCCGGCCAGAAGCGACCCAGAAACGATGAGATTTCGTCCGCGGCATAGTCAACCCAAGCGAGTATCGAGCGCGGAAACCGACAGAGGAGCCGAGATGCGACGGGTCGTCCTATTTCACATGTGGTCGCTCGACGGCGTTGCCGAGGAACCCGGCGACTGGGTTTTCGATGTCGATCAGGCGGTATTCGACAACATCGCCGAGGTGATCGGCAGCCAGGACGACGTACTGCTCGGCCGCGGGACGTACGACTACTGGTCGGGCCATTGGCCCAACGAAGGTGAGGAGCCGTTTCGCGGCTTCATCAATGCCACCACGAAGCACGTGTTCACCTCGAGACCGCTCAACGCGCAGTGGTCGAATTCCGTCGTCGTCGGCGGCCCTGCCGAAACGTACGTCCGCGACCTCAAGGAACAGGACGGCTCAAACATCGGCGACATCGGCATCCACGCGAGCGTCGGGCTGGCCAAGTCGCTGCACGACGCCGGTCTGATCGACGACTACCGGCTGCTGATCGCGCCGACCTTCGCCGGACGCGGATATCGGATGTTCGACGGGCAGCAGGAACAGCGCCGCCTGCAGCTGGTCAGCTCGCAGTCCACCGAGAGCGGCGCGCTCTTGCTGCACTACCAGAAACGCCTCAGTTCTTAGGCTTCTTGCCCGCGGCGACCTCTTGGGGATACTCGTCGTAAAACTCGACGTAGCCCTCGTCACGCCCGGAGAGGACGTAGATCGGGTCCTCGATCTTCTCGGCCTCCTCGTCGCCTTCGCCCGAGGTGCCGCCGTAGCCCTGCTTGCGCAGGTCCACCTTCTGGCTCTTGAACGTCGACGTGTGAGCGAGTTCGGACACCACCCGGACGAACAGCGGCACGGCGTAACCGGGGAGGCGCTCGTATGCCGCTTTCGCCAAGGCTTTGCCGTCGAACTCCTCGCCGTCCTTGAGCTGGATCGCGACCATACCTGCCCGACCGCCCGCACCTTCGACTTCGACGCCGAACACGGTGGCCTCTTCGATCTGCGAGTCCCTCGACACCGCGGCCTCGACCTCCGTGGTCGCCACGTTCTCGCCCTTCCACCGGAAGGTGTCGCCGAGCCGGTCGGTGAAGGCGGCGTGCCCGAAGCCCTGCGAGCGCATCAAGTCGCCGGTGTTGAACCAGGTATCGCCTTCCTTGAACGCGTCGCGGACAAGCTTCTTCTCACTGGCTTTTTTGTCGGTGTAACCGTCGAAAGGCTGAAAGTTGCTCACCTTCGACAGCAGCAGCCCCGGCTCGCCGGTCTTGACCTTGCGCACACGACCGTTGTCGTCGCGCACCGGATCTCCGGTCTCCGCGTCGTACTCCACGAATGCCACCGGCGTCGGGCAGATCCCGGTCGACTTGTCGATGTTGAGCACATTGACGAATGCGGTGTTGCCCTCGCTGGCGCCGTAGAACTCGCACACCCGGGGGATGCCGAAACGCTTGGTGAAGTCGTCCCAGATGGCCGGCCGCAGACCGTTGCCGATGATCACCCGCACTTTGTGCTTGCGGTCGGTGTCCTTGGGCGGCTGGTTGAGCAGGTACGCGCAGATCTCGCCGATGTAGATGAACGCCGTCGCTTGGTAGCGGATCACGTCGTCCCAGAACTTCGAGGCGGAGAACGACTTGCCGAGCGCCAGGGTCGCACCGGCATTCACCGTCGATCCGAGGGCCACCGTCAGCGCGTTGTTGTGATAGAGCGGCAGACAGCAGTACAGCGTGTCGTCGCTGTGCAGCCGCAGGCCCAGACCGCCGAAGCCGGCGAGCGCGCGTAGCCACCGGTAGTGGGTCATCACGCTGGCCTTCGGCATCCCCGTGGTGCCCGACGTGAAAATGTAGAACGCCTTGTCCTTGGCCAGCACCGCGGCCGTCGTCGCGGGGTCCTGGGTGGGGGCGGTGGCGGCGAGCCGGTCCAACTCCTCGATCGTCATCAGCCCGGTGGTGTCGGCGCCACTGTCGGTGATGGATTCGATCAGATCGGTTTCGGCGACGACCGCCTTGGCGTCGAGCAGTCCGATGCTGTGGGCGAGCACGTCGCCGCGCTGGTGATAGTTCAGCATCCCCGCGATCGCGCCGCACTTGACCACGGCAAGCATCAGCAACACGGTCTGCGGCGAGTTGCGCAGCATGACGCCGACGACATCGCCGTGCCCGACCCCGCGCGCGGCCAGCACCGCCGCGTAGCGGTTGGCGGTCTCATTGGCCTGGCGGTACGTGAGCTGCTGGTCCTCGAACCGCACGAAAACCCGATCACCGTAGCGCGCCGCGCGGTCCTGGAATACCTTGCCGATCGACGTCTTGGCCGTCGGGCGCGCCATGAACCCCGTCATCGCGCCGCGCAGCATGACGGGCGCGTCCATCAACAGGCGCGGTACGCGGGTGGCGATGTCGAGCAGCCCGACGCTGCTCCGGACGCCGGACTTCTGGTCGGCCATTCGGTGAGTCCCTCCGGTGTTCGCTTGCCGAACACACTATCGGCGCGGGTGAGCGCACTCACCCGCGCGGTTCGCAGGCGGCCAGAGCGGCGTCGACGTCCTCGACGACCACCAGCCGGTCCAGCGCGCGCTGGGTGACGTAGCCGCTGTCGATCAGCCCGTGCAGCCAAGTGAGCAAACCGGTGTAATGCCCGAACGGGTCGAGCATCACCACCGGCTTGTCGTGCATACCCAGGGAACCGGCGGTCCAAGCCTCGAAGAACTCCTCCAGCGTGCCTATCCCACCGGGCAAAGCGATGAACGCGTCAGCCCGCTCCTCCATCACCTTCTTGCGTTCACGCATCGTGTCGGTGACGACGAGTTCGTCGGCGTCGACGTCGGCGACCTCGCGGTGCACCAACGCTTTGGGAATCACGCCGACCGTATGGCCACCGCGTCCCCTGGCCGCGACTGCCAACGCTCCCATCGCCGAGACGTTTCCGCCGCCGGACACCAGCGTCCAGCCGCGCTCCGCGATCGTGGCGCCCACCCGCTCGGCCAGCGCCAGCAGTTCGGGGTGCGTCGGTCCCGACGCGCAGTAGACACAGACCGCCCATTCGCGGTCGGGTTCGCCGGACACAAGGACAACATAGGGCGTGTCCATGTCGTGCGAACGAGTTAGGCGTGTAAGTCCAGGAAGCCGCTCAGTGATCGCTCACTGACGGCTACCGGACCCTTGTCGGTGGGCAGTGGGACGCTCGACGTGAGATGAGCCGCCACACTACCTTCAAATTTCGTCTGGATGCGACCGCCGCCCAGCACGACGCGCTCGACCGGCATGCTGGAGCGGCACGTTTCGCGTTCAACCAGTGCCTGCGAATGGTGAAAACTGGTCTTGACCAACGAAACTCTGGCAGGCACACAGATGTGCCATGGACCGGTTTCGACCTCATCAACGCATTCAATGCATGGAAGAAACCCGAAGAAGCAGGCCGCGTGTTTTCTGTCGAAAAGTCTGGACTACCGGAGATACAGGTGACCGGGTTGGCGTGGCGGCACGAGGTCTGCCAGCAGGTGTTCGAGGAAGCAGCCGTTGATTGCGGTCGGGCTCTCGCCGCGTGGTCGGACTCCCGATCCGGCAGGGGAGCAGGGATGCAGGTCGGCTTTCCCAAATTCAAGAAAAAGAACGGCGTAACGCCTTCGTTTAGGCTGCGCAACAGACACTCAAAGCGGGGGGTTCCCTCGATCCGGGTCGGCGACGGCGGACGTCCCCGTTCTGTTAGCTTGCCCGGTATCGGACAGTTGGCGGTGCAGGACGACACGCGTCGGTTGCGGCGCATGATCGCTAACGGCCGTGCCAAGATCCTCTTCGCCACTGTGACCCGTCAGGCGGGACGCTGGTGGATCGCGCTGAACATCGAAGCCGCGAACCTGCACCCCGCGCATATGCATTCGCCGCGAGAACCTTCCGATAGCGGTGGGTGGGTCGGCCTCGATCGTGGTTTGTCGACGTTCGTCGTGGCTGCGTCCGAGGACGGTACTGAAGTCGCCCGCATAGCCGACGCACCCAAAGCACTAGCCCGTCGCCTCGGTCGACAAAGGCGATTGTCGAAATCCTTGTCACGTAAGCAGAAAGGATCCCAAAACCGTAAAGCTGCCGCAGCGAAACTCGGGCGGCACCACTACCGCGTCGCGAATGCACGTCGCCACTTCCTACACCAGGTGTCGAACACGTTGGTCAAGACCCACGACCGACTAGTTATCGAAGATCTCAATGTGTCGGGGATGCTGCGCAACCATCGTCTAGCCCGAGCGATCTCCGACGCCGGGTGGACCGATTTCGCACGAATGCTGAAATACAAACAGCAATGGCGTGGGGGAACAGTCACTGTGGCTGACAGGTGGTACGCATCGAGCAAACTCTGTTCCGCCTGCGGGCTAGCCAACGGAGAACTGACACTTGCAGATCGCACATTCACCTGCAGTTGTGGATACTCCGTTGACCGCGACCTCAACGCAGCGATCAACTTGGCTCGCTGGGGCGAAGCGAACTACAACTGCCACCTCGAACCCCGGACCCCAAAGCAACGGGGCCGGGCCACAAATGCCCGCCGACCGGACGGCGCTGACCGACACCCTGCGTGTGCCGGTGAAACCATCCGGGATGAAGCCGGAACCAACGTTCACGCCGCGTCGGTGGCGTAACCGAGGACGCCCGGGAAGGTCGGTGTCGAAATTCTTCAAGGATTCGACACGCTTTAGCTTTAGACTCCGGCCGTGCCAGTTGAGTGGGTGACCGCGCCGCTTGAACCGGCACTGGAAACTCTCGAAGCCGGGTGGGGCGCTCGGGCCGGGACGGTGATCGTCGGCCCCGCGGGAGTCGGCAAGACCACGCTGGCCCGTGCCGCCGTCGCACGTTTGGGCGCCCAGTTCGACCGCGTGGACTGGGTCATTGCGACGGCGCCAACCGCCACAATCCCGTTCGCCGCGTTCAGCCACCTCATCGAGGTACCGGATACCGGCAAGACCGCGGAGGTGCTGCGCAACGCGCGCGAGTCACTCGGCGATGGACGACTGTTGGTGGTGGACGACGCGCACCTCTTGGACAAGTTGTCGGCGGCGCTGGTCTATCAGTTGGCCGTCAGTGGCGCGGCGACGCTCATCGTGGCGGTCGCACCCAACGGGCCTGTGGCCGAAGAGATCTCGGCACTGTGGGAGGACGACCTGCTCGAGCGACTCGAGCTGCACCCCGCCGGTCATGACGAAAGCCGAGTGGCCACTCTGGTCGAACAATTCGTCGCGGCACTGCCCGCCACTGCTCACCGGGTCCTGGAATACCTGGCCGTCGACGATCCGCTCCCACTCGCTCAGCTCTCCGATCTGGTGAGCCGCGAAGCCGTCGCCGAGGCGGAGGTCGCCGGCGCGATCGTCGTCGATGACGAGCAGGTGCGACCGGCCCATCCGCTGTTCGTCGACGCCGTGCGCGACGCGATGGGCGGCCCGGAACTGCGCCGACTGCGCACAGAGCTCGTCGAGCGACTCGGCGCCGCGCCCTCTCGCGACGTGGTGGACCTGCTACGGCTGGCCGTGCTCGCACTGGACGCCGATCGCCCACAGCCGACCGCGGAGATCGTCACCGCCGCCGGGGAAGCCCTGCGCCTCGGCGACCTGGTCCTGTCCGAGCGGCTGAGCCGGGCAGCACTGCAACGCGCAGCCGGCCTGCCCGCGCGGCTCACACTGGCCTATTCCCTCGCGTGGCAGGGCCGTGGCCGCGACGCCGATTCTGTTCTGGCCCAGGTTGATCCGTCCACTCTTTCGGAAGCCGAGTTGATGGCGTGGGCCCTTCCGCTGGCGGCCAACCAATTCTGGATGTTGTCTGAGCCAGAACGCGCCACGGCGTTTCTGCAGGCGACGCGAAACAAGGTGTCCTCCCCTGCTGCCCAGATCACCCTCGACGCATTGTCGGCGACGTTCGCGATGAATGCCGGCGGTCCCGGTCGTGCACTTCAGATCGCCGGCGAGGTCCTTTCGTCATCGTCGGCCGACGACACCGCGATCGGGTGGGCGGCCGCTGCCGCGGCGTTGAGTTCGGCCCGGATGGGACGCTTCGCCGAGGTCGACACCTTCGCCGAACGAGCGATGGCTGCGGGGCATCCGGGACTGTTGCGGTTCACCAGCGGATTCGGCCAGACGACAGCGCTGTTGATGGCAGGCGAACTGGACAAGGCACAGGAACTCGGCCAACAGCTCACCGACTTCGCGCAGCTGCAGCAGCCTGGGCGCGCCATCGGCGAGGTGTTGGTGGCCGATGTGCTGATCGCGAAGGGCGAACTCGAGGCGGCGGTCCGGCTGTTGCGCAGGGCGGCTGCCGCATTGGCACCGACCGGCTACTCGTGGGGCCCGTTGGCGTGGATGCTGTTGGCGCAGGCGCTCGGCCAACAGGGGGCGACGGTCGAAGCGGGAAAGGCGTTGTCCCGTGCAGAGTCTCGGCACGGACTGAAGTCGATGCTGTTCGCGCCGGAGCTTGCGTTGGCGCGCGCGTGGACGATGTCCGCGCGGGGTGACACGCATGGCGCCATCACCGCGGCGCGCGACGCAGCACGCACCGCCGAGCGTGGCGGGCAGGCGGCGGTCGCACTGCGGGCGCTGTTTGATTCGGTGCGGCTCGGCGATATTCGGGCGGCCGACGGTATCGCGCGCGCCAGCTCCGAATGTGATTGCGTAATTGGGCAACTGGCGCTCGACCATGCCCGCGCACTGGTCAGTCGCGACATTGCGGGCCTGCGCGAGGCGTCACAGCGGCTGACTGCAATCGGGATGCACCGTGCCGCCAAGGATGCGGCCGCGCAGGCCGCCGACCACTAGACGGCTACAGCCTGCGACCCAGGTCCTCATCGGCCGCGTGGCGCGGCTGCTCCGGTGGCGCCACAGGGGCCGCACCGGAGGCGCCGTCCCGCGGTCCGGAAGCCAGGTTGCTGTCGTCGGCCCGCTGCAGCGGTTCGCGTTCCTCACGCTGCGCTGCGGGCTGTTCGAACGGGCGATCTTCGGCCTCAGCGCGCTCCTCGAGCCGCTCGACCCGCTGTTCAAGGGGGTCACGCCCAGGCTGCTGCTGTCCCGGCGGCAGTGCGCCAGGAGCGGCACCGGCGTGCGCGCCGCCCGCCGGAGCCTGACCACCGGCCCCACCCTCGCCGCCCTGGGCCGCCTTCATCGCCTGCTCTATCAGCGAACCGAACATGCCGGACCCGCCCTGGGCGGCCTGCGCGGGCGCGCCCGCCATCTGGCCCGCTTGTTCACCCAGCTTGCCGAGCATGCCGACAACTTGGCCGACGGACTGCGATCCGGATTCATCGGAGCTCGTGTATGCCGCCTGCGCAGCGCCCAGTTTGCCGGAGTACGTGTGCTCCTTCGCCTGAAGCGCGGCGACGTTGGCGGTCAACTGGGCAGCCAGCGTGGGAAGCACGGCGGAGATCGTCGCGCTCATCGCGTCCGGGCCCGGGGGAAGCATTGGTATCTCGGGCAATTCGATCGAAGCCGCGTTCCAGCTGATGCCCTCGGGCTTTTTCAGCGGGCTACCCATCGCAGTCCATCCTTTTCATCGCTGAAGCTCTCACCAGTCATCGTCCGCGTCATCGTCGTCGAGGTCATGGTCGAGCGGCGCCGGCACGGCCAGCCCCGGCGATGTGCCGCCACTCTCGCCGCGCGCACCGCCCATCATCGGGCCCATCCCACCCATACCGCCGCCCGCGGCCATCGGCGCCACCCCGCCGACTGCGGAGCTACCAGCCAGCGCGCCGTCGGCCGGAGCGGTGGACACCGGCTTGGCGCCGCCCACCAGATTCGCCATCAACGGCGTCTGGGAGGGCACACCTCCGGAGCCGGGCAGCGACGCTGCCCGCACCATGCCGGAGCCACCGCCGGCACCGCCTCCGCCCGCCAGCGGGTGGTTGGAGAACGACGAGAACGGCATTCCGGCTGCGCCCATCGAATCCGCCTTGCCGCCCTGCCCGAACATCGAGGTCAGCTGCTGTAGCGGTTGGGACAGCTGCTGCAGCGGCTGCATCATCTGCTGGGGGATCTGCATCAGCATCTGCGGAAGCTGTCCGGCCATCGACCCCAGCTGGCTGAGCATCTGCATCGCCTGGTCAGAGCCCTGACCGGCTTGTTTGGCGGCTTCCTCGGTCGTGTCCTCGGCCTCTTTGGCGCCGGGCACCGATGGGGCGCCGGGCAGCGGCAGGCTGGGGGGCACGCCGAGGGTGTTCGCGAGCTCGGTCGTGTTGGTGGTCACGTTGGCCATGTTTTGCGAAAGGCCCATCATGACCCGGCTCCTGGCCAGCTCCGCAGCGTTCGGGAAGGGCATCGCGGCGATCGCTTCGCATTCCGCTTGCGTCTCCTGCGCGATGGTGTTTGCCAGGAGTTTCGTTTTCACGACTGTGGCCTCCATGGCGCGCAGTTTGGCCGCGATCGCGGTGGCGTGCATCGCGTTGGCCTCGTGGCCGCCGATGATCGTGGTCGCCTCGCCTGCGGCGGCCATCGACCCCGTGCCCTCCCACACGTCGGTGAGCTTCATCAGCTGTCCCTGCTGCGCAGGGACCACTGTGCCGCTGATCTTGGCCGCCAGCGCCTCGTAGGTGGCGGCCGCCGCGGCCAGCGCCTCCTCGTCGACGTTCGGCCAGCCCGGGCCGGTCACCGTCTGACCCCCGTACGGGCTGGTATCGGGCTCGATCGCCATAGGGACCAAATTTACCGTGTCCCCGGTAGCTGCCGGTCCGCGAATTCGGTCGGTCAAGATCGACGATCAGCGGAGACTACATCGGATCCAGCCGGCCGGCCGATAGCCGCAGGGTGCGCTGCACGCCGATCTGCGCCAGAAATCGCTCGTCGTGACTGACGACCACGAATGCGCCCTCATACGCGTTCAGTGCAGCCTCCAGCTGACCGACACTGACCAGGTCGAGGTTGTTGGTCGGCTCGTCGAGCAGCAGAAGCTGCGGCGCCGGTTCGGCGTAGAGCACGCAGGCCAGCGTCGCGCGTAGCCGCTCACCCCCCGACAGTGCGGCCACCGGCAGGTGGATGCGGTTGCCACGAAACAGGAACCGGGCCAGCAGATGCATGCGCCTGGTTTCCGAAAGGCTCGGCGCGGACGCAGCCAGGCTTTCCGCGACGGTGCTCTCGGGGCGCAGCAGGTCGAGTCGCTGCGACAGGTAGGCCACTCGGCCGTCGGCACGCTGGACGCTGCCACCGTCGGGTGCCAACTCGCCGCCGATGATGCGCATCAGGGTCGACTTGCCTGCCCCGTTCGGACCGGTGAGTGCGATGCGTTCAGGACCCCGCAGTGACAGATCGACATCGGTGAACAGCGTCCGGCCCCCACGGCGGGCCGCCAGTCCGTCGGCCTGCACGACCGTTCGCCCGGCAGGCACATTTGTGTCCGGCAACTCCAGAACGAGCACGTCCTCGTCTCGAAGCGTGCGCTCGGCCTCGTCGAGACGGGCCCTCGCGTCGGCAACGCGCGCGGCATTGACCCCGTCGATCCGGCCCGCGGATTCCTGCGCACTGCGCTTCCTCGCGCCGGCGATGATCTTCGGAAGCCCGGCATCCTTGAGGTTGCGCGCAGCCGAGGACGACCGCTTGGCCGCGCGTTCGCGTGACTGTTGCATTTCACGCTTCTCGCGTTTGAGGTGTTGTTCGGCGTTGCGGATGTTGCTCTCGGCTACCCGCTGGGCCTCGTTGACCGCTTCTTCGTACATCGTGAAATTGCCGCCATAAAAGAGCATTTCGCCATGTTCGATGTCGCCGCCGGGGCGGCTCCGGCGATGCAACTCCGCTATGCGGTCCATCCGGTCGAGCAGCACCCGGTCGTGACTGACCAGCAACAGGCATCCGGTGAAGTCATCAAGGGCGTCGTACAGCTTGTGCCGCGCGTCGACGTCGAGGTTGTTGGTCGGCTCGTCGAGCAGTAGCACGTCGGGCTGTTCGAGCAGCTGCGCGGCCAGCCCGAGGGAGACGACCTCGCCGCCTGACAGTGAACCGAGGCGACGGTCGAGGTCGAGGTGGCCCAGGCCCAGCCGGTCCAGCTGAGCGCGGCTGCGCTCCTCGATGTCCCAGTCGTCACCGATCGCGGCGAACACGTCGTCACCGGCATCGCCGTCGGCCAGCGCGTTCAGCGCGGCGATGGCGGGCGCGACGCCCAACACCTCGGCGACGGTTCTGTCCGCGACGAAGGGCAACGTCTGCGGCAGATAGGCCACGGTGCCGTCGACACTGATCGATCCGCCGGTGGGTGTGCGATCGCCGACGATCAACTGGAGCAGCGTGCTCTTACCGGCTCCGTTGGGTGCGACCAGTCCCGTGCGGCCGCCGCCCACGGTGAAGGACAGATCGGTGAAGAGAGGTGTGCCGTCACCGAATGCGAACGACAAGTTGGAACAGGTGATAGATGCAGAAGTAGACATGCGAGAGATCTCTCGTAACGAAAACGACTTTCGGACACCGGAGTCGTTGTCTCACCGCATGCTTCCAGCGTACTGATCGGTGTCAACCGGTTAAGTATCTCCGCAACATGCTGGTTGCGGCGGTGATCGCCGCGGTGTCGACATGCTCGTCGACGCGGTGGGCGAGGTTCGGGTCGCCGGGGCCGTAGTTGACCGCCGGGATGCCCAGCGCCGCGAACCGGGCGACGTCGGTCCAGCCGTACTTCGCCCGTACCTGTCCCCCGGCGGCGTCCACCAGCGCAGCGGCAGCGGGTGCCGTCAGGCCCGGAAGCGCACCGTTGGCCGCGTCGGTCAACTCGATCGCGACGTCGAGCCCGTCGAGCACCTCGCGTACGTGCGCGGCGGCCTCGTCGACGCTGCGGTCGGGCGCGAATCGGAAGTTCACCGTCACCGCGGCGGCGTCGGGAATCACGTTGCCCGCGATCCCGCCGTCGATGCGCACAGCCGACAACCCCTCGCGATAGGTGCAGCCGTCGATGTCGACATTGCGGGCCTGATATGACGACAGTCGATCCAACACCGCACCGATTTTGTGGATTGCGTTGTCGCCCAACCAGGATCGCGCCGAGTGCGCCCGAGTTCCCGTCGCACTCACCACGACCCGCAGCGTGCCCTGGCAGCCGGCCTCGATGTAACCACCTGAGGGCTCGCCGAGAATGGCGACGTCGGCGGCCAGCCACTCGGGCAGCTCACGTTCGATACGGCCGAGACCGTTGGCGGCGGCCTCGATCTCCTCGCAGTCGTACATCACCAGCGTGATGTCGTGCTGCGGTTCGGCCACCGTGGCAACCAGGTGCAGGAAGACCGCATCCCCCGACTTCATGTCCGACGTACCGCAGCCGTGCAGTACCCCGTCGGCCAGGCGGCTGGGCACATTGTCGGCGGCAGGAACGGTGTCGATGTGACCGGCGAGCAGCACACGTGACGGCCGGCCCAGGTTCGTGCGCGCAAGCACCGCGTCGGCATTGCGCACGATCTCGAAACCGGTGGTCTGATCACGCAGGGCGGCTTCGATCTCGTCGGCGATGCGGCGCTCACTGCGAGATTCGCTGGGGATGTCCACCAGCGCCGCGGTCAGGGCGATCGGGTCGCCGTGCAAGTCCAGGGCCACCCGCCTGACGTTAGTCTGATCGGCGTGACTTCTGCTGCAGGTATAGGCCTTGCGACGCTCGCGGCCGACGGAACGGTCCTCGACACCTGGTTCCCCGCGCCGGAACTGGGCGCCGAAGGAGACTCGGGCACCGCCCGGTTATCCGTCGCCGAGATTCCCGAGGAACTGGGCGTGTTGACCGGACCCGACGAGGACCGCGGCGTCGAGGTCGTCGCCGTCCGTACCACCATCTCGTCGCTGGACGACAAGGCCACCGATGCCTATGACGCATATCTGCGGCTGCACCTGCTCTCGCACCGGCTGATCGCACCGCACGGCCTGAATGCCGACGGCTTCTTCGGCCTGCTGACCAATGTGGTGTGGACCAACCACGGACCATGCTCGGTCGACGGCTTCGAGATCGTGCGGGCCCGCCTGCGCCGGCGCAGTCCGGTGACGGTGTACGGCGTCGACAAGTTCCCGCGCATGGTGGACTACGTGCTGCCGCCGGGGGTGCGCGTCGCCGACGCCGACCGCGTTCGCCTTGGGGCGCACCTGGCCGCGGGTACGACCGTGATGCACGAGGGCTTCGTCAACTACAACGCAGGAACGCTGGGCAACTCGATGGTGGAAGGCCGCATCTCGGCGGGCGTGGTCGTCGGCGACGGCTCCGACGTGGGCGGCGGAGCGTCGATCATGGGGACGCTGTCCGGTGGCGGCACCGAGGTGATCTCGGTGGGCCAGCGCTGCCTGCTCGGGGCCAACGCCGGACTGGGCATCTCACTGGGCGACGACTGTGTGATCGAGGCCGGTCTCTATGTCACCGCCGGCACCAAAGTGGCCACCTCTGACGGCCAAACGGTGAAGGCTCGCGACCTCTCGGGTGTCAACAATCTTCTGTTCCGGCGCAATTCGGTGACCGGCGCTGTCGAGGTTGTGAAGCGCGACGGCAGCGGTATCACGCTGAACGAGGCCCTGCACGCCAATTAGAAGTCCTGCAGGGCAACCCAATCGGCGACGCCTGCGGCACTGACGACGTGATCGAGCGCGAGTTCGACAGCACCGTGCAGCGGACCCTCCTCACCGTGGACGCCGTCATGCACCGGCGGCGGCGCCGCCTTGCGGAACGACATCAGCCCGTCGCGGTACGCGTCGACGAAGGCCTCCGGGGCCGCTGCCCGTAACGGCACAGCCGCACCGCCCAGCGTGACGACGTCGGGATCGTGCAGATTCACCAGGCCGCCGATGCCGCGCCCCAGCGAATCGGAGACGGCGTTCAATGCCCGTCGGGTACGCGCATCCCGGTCGGGCCGGTCGATGACGGCGTGCACGTAGCCCACCGCGTCATCGGGTGGCGGGTCACCGAGATGACGGGCCAGCGCGCGTCCGTCGACGGTCAGGTCCCAGCAGCCCCGAGCCCCGCAGGGACAGATGAGATGCGGATCGGCGAAGGGGATGTGGCCGTATTCTCCCGCCGCTCCATGCGCCCCTGTCACCGGCTCGCCGTTGACCACCAGCGTGCCGCCGATCCCCTGCGCGACGATCAGGTGAAGCGCGGTGGTCGCTCCGCGTGCAGCGCCGGTCCTCGCCTCGGCCAGTCCGGCCAGGGTGGCGTCGTTGCCCACCAGCAGGGCGACGTCGGCACGGTTTCCGACCTTCGCCGTCAGCACAGACAGGTCGACATCGCTCCACCCCCTGGAGGGGAACTGACCCAGCCGGGCACCGCTGACGGGGCCCGCGACGGCGATCGAAATCGCTCTGAGCCTCTTGGTGTTTCGCCGGTAGACCGCGCCGATCGCCTTGGCCACTTGTGCCAGGGCGGAGTCCGGATCATCCGCATACCCGGATTGGTTGACCACGTTCGGCCGCCCGTCGATGCCCGCAAGGGCCAGTCGCCAGTCGCTGGCCCGCAGATCGACCGCGAGCACCAGTGGCCCTTCGGCGTGGGGCCCGAGCGCCGTCGTCGGACGACCGCGCCCCTGAGCCGGCGCCGGTTGTTCGTCGAGCAGCCGGGACGCGCGCAGCCGGGTGGTCAGCTCGGTGGCGTTTCCGCTGCCGATGCCAAGGCGCTGGGCGGCGGCGGTCCTCGTGATCCCCGGCTCGGACCGCACCACAGCAAGGAGCGCAGCGGCACCCAGCCAACGCGAGTGCGCTGACTGCCTCGGATCGTGAGCCATCAGCGGAAGTATCTCATTTTATTTACTCGCTCAACGAGTATATTCTCTACCGTGTGACCCTGACCGCCGATCGCGCCGCCGCGCACGGGCTTCGCACGCGCCTGCCCGGACTGCTCTCGCTCGCGACGGCCTCGGGCCTGGCCGTGACCACCGAGATGCTGCCGGTGGGACTCCTCCCCGATATCGGTGCGACGTTCTCGAGGCCTGAATCCGTCACCGGTCTGCTGGTCACCCTCTACGCGGTGATGGTGGCGGCACTTGCGGTGCCGTTGACCGTCGCCACGACGCGGTTTCCCCGTCGCCCACTCCTGCTGGCGACCCTGCTCGGTTACGTCGTCAGCAATGCCCTCGTGGCCGCGGCGCCGACGTTCGCCGTCGTGGCCACGGGCCGTGCGGTCGGCGGCCTGACGCATGCGCTGTTCTTCTCCCTGGTGATCGGATACGTCCCCCGCCTGGTCTCGCCCGCCGACGTCGGCCGCGCACTAGCCATCGTGTCCGGTGGCGCGTCGGCGGGATTCGTTCTCGGAATGCCGCTTTCGACATCGGTCGGGACCGCTGCGGGGTGGCGAGTCTCGTTCGCGGTCCTGGCGGCGCTGTCGTGTCTGACGGTCGTCGCGGTGTACAAGTTGCTGCCCCGGGTGGAGCACACACCGCACGCGACTCATCGCGACGGAAGCGGCCGTGGTGCGCTTGCGGCCGTTTCGGCCTCCAATCTGCTGACGTTCCTCGGACATTTCACGGCGTATACGTTCATCAGCGTGTTGCTGCTGTCCAGTGGAGTCCGCCCGGCGTTCGTCGGCCCGATTCTGTTGGCGTGCGGCGCCTGTGGGCTCGTTGGCCTGTGGTGGGTCGGGCGCAACCTCGACCGCAGTCCCCGTCGTACCGTGGCGGTCGCACTCGGCGGTGTCATCGTCGCGGTCACGGCGCTGGGCATCTCATGGCCGACGCTCGTCGCGGTGCTTGCGGCGACGGCGTTGTGGAGTGGGGCATTCGGCGGTATTCCGTCCATCTACCAGGCCACCGCGGTGCGCACTCATGCGCTGCCCCCCGAACAGGCCGGAGCCTGGGTCAACGCCACGGCGAATGTCGGCATCGCCGGTGGCGCCGCCATCGGCGCGGTCCTGCTTCAAACCGTGGGTCTCACAGCGCTGCCCTTGGTGGCCGCGGCCCTGGTGGGGTTGGGGCTTGCGGTGGCACTGACAGCGCGAAAAGCGTTCCCCCAGAGCGTATGACGACTCAGCCTGCGGCGTTCGGTTTCAGCGGCGGGCAGCGGCCTTGGTCGTCGACGGCCAGCTCGAAATGCCATATCTCGTTGGCGTAGATCTGACACAGCCCGAACTGCTGGCCGTTGGCGATCAGCCATTTGTCGGCCTCCACCGGGGCGATGTCGACCGCCTTACCTTCGACATGCTTTGACGTGTCGGCCGACGCGACGAACTGGCGCGCGATGTCCGGACTGCCGTAGGCGCGCACCGCATCGTCGTACAGTCGCTCCTGGAATCCTCTCGATCGCCATCCCGAGTTGATCTGGATGTCGATATTCTCGGCCGCGGCTTTACGCGCCGCGTCCTGAATCGCGGCCAATAGCGTGGGATCCAGCGCACCGACGATCGGGTTCGCCACGTCGAACGGGCTCAATGTGACGCCATCAGGCAGCCAGCCGCCGAACGTGTCGGTGGCGGCGGTGCCGATGTCGAGAGGTTGTTCCGCCTCGCTCGGCGCCGGGGGCGGTGAAGGTTGCGCGTGCGCTGTAGCGCACGCGCCGAAGAGAAGGGCGACCGCCGCCACGACCATGCCGACGATCGGGGTGGGCGAAGTCAATCGTCTGTGGCAGCGAGGATGCAGAACTCGTTGCCCTCCGGATCGGCCAGCACGACCCAACTCTCGTCGCCGTGCTGCCCGACGTCGACATGGCGCGCACCCAGAGCCAGGACGCGGTCCACCTCGGCCTGCTGGTCATCGGGACGGAAATCGAGGTGGATACGGTTCTTGACCACTTTCTCGTCGGGAACTGCGATGAATATCCAGTTCACACCCGCACCTGCTGGCGCGTGCAACACGACGTCGCCGTCATCGTCCACATCGTGCGGCCAGTCCAGCACCTGCGACCACCAGCGGCCCAAGGCGGTGGCATCGTGGGCGTCGATACAGATCTCGTCGAACTTCAGTGCCACTGTGCCAGCTCCTTCTTCAGCACTTTGCCCATCGCATTGCGCGGCAGGCTATCCACGATCCGCACCTCCCGCGGTCGTTTGTGTACCGAAAGCTCCTGTGCCACATAATCGATCAGCACCTGCGGATCAGCATCGCCCACGACGAACGCGACGATGCGCTGGCCGAGGTCGTCGTCCGGAACACCTACCACCGCAGCTTCGGTGACACCGGCGTGCCCGAGCAGCGCGGCCTCGATCTCACCGGCACCGACCCGGAAGCCACCGGTCTTGATCAGATCGACCGACTCGCGGCCGACGACGCGATGCATGCCGTCGGCGTCGATCACCGCGACGTCGCCGGTGTGGTACCAGCCGTCGGCGTCCAACACGTCGGCGGTGGCGTCGGGGCGATTGAGGTACTCGTCGAACAGTGTCGCGCCCCGGACATGAAGCCGCCCAATGGTTTCACCGTCGTGTGCGACATTGGCACCCGACTCGTCGAGCAGTCTTGTTTCGATTCCCTTCACCGGCAGTCCCACCCATCCGGGGCGGCGTTCCCCGTCGGCGCGGGTACTGATGGTGATCAGCGACTCCGTTGATCCGTAGCGTTCGATGGGCGAATGCCCGGTCAATTCGGCCAGCCGCTCGAACACAGGCACCGGCAGCGGGGCGCTTCCGGACACCAGCAGACGAGCAGAGGTCAGCGCCGACGCCGCTGCGGCATTCTCGGCCACCCGTGACCATACGGTCGGAACGGCGAAGTACAACGATCCGCCGGCCGCGGCATAGGCGTCGGGCTTCGGCCTTCCCGTGTGTACGAACCGATTTCCGATGCGAAGCGACCCGAGCAGGCCCAGCACCAGTCCGTGCACGTGATAGAGCGGCAGGCCGTGCACGAGGGTGTCCTCGGGCGTCCACTGCCAGGCCTCGGCCAGCGCGTCGATGTCGGCGGCGACGGCGCGCCGGCTCAGCACCACCCCCTTGGGAGGGCCGGTGGTGCCCGAGGTGTAGATGATCAGCGCCGTCGCTTCGGGATGCGGCTCGGCGTAGCGGTGCCACGACCGTGCGTGCAATCGCACGGGGACGTGCGGGAGTCCGCCCGTGTCCGCCGGCTTCTCCCCCAGCCACGCCTGCGCTCCGGAGTCGCTGAGGATGTGTGTGCGTTCAGCCGCGCCGACGTCGGCCGGCACCGGGACGACGGGCACGCCTGCGATCAGGCAGCCCGTCACCGCCAGCACGGTGGTAGCAGTCGGGGTCGCGAGCACCGCGACGCGTTGCGCGCCAGCCACCCGCTCGGCGACGGAGGTCGCCGCACCGACGAGATCGCTACGACTGAGCACCGCGCCGTCGATGCGCACCGCGTCGCCGATGTCGGCGCCAGCCGCCACCGCCGCGGGGTTCAAGGAGGACAGCAGCACGAACGTGAGGATACTGGCCTGGTGGATTGGATCGAGAAAGTTGCGTCACGAGAGGTCTATCGGAACAGCTGGTTCTCGCTGCGCGAAGACGATATCCGGCGGCCCGACGGCAGCAACGGCATCTACGCGGTCCTCGACAAGCCGAAGTATGCGCTGGTGATCGCCCGGGACGGCGATCGACTCCACCTGGTCGAACAGTTCCGCTATCCGCTGGGTCTGCGGCGCTGGGAGTTCCCCCAGGGCACGGCGCCGGACCTCAAGGATCTCGAGCCAAACGAGCTCGCCGCCCGGGAACTGCGCGAGGAAACGGGCTTGCGCGCCCAGACGTTGACACTGCTCGGCCAGCTCGACGTGGCGCCGGGTATGACCAGCCAGCGCGGCTGGGTGTTTGTCGCGACAGGACTCACCGAGGGCGAGCACGCGCGCGAGCACGAGGAACAGGACATGCACAGCGCATGGTTTCACCGTGCCGAGGTGGAGCAGATGATGCTCGACGGCGAGATCACCGACGCCCAGTCCATCGCGGCGTATGCGCTGTTCTTGTTGTCCGAACGCCGAGCATGATTCGCAGATTGTGTTGTTCGACGTGCCGCCTCCGCACCGGGGACTGCTAGTGACGGCGCTCGGCCAACGCCCTCAGAAAGAACGTCAGGTTGGCGGGCCGCTCGGCCAGCCGACGCACGAAGTACCCGTACCACTGCGTACCGAACGGCACGTAGACGCGGACATGGTTGCCCTCGGCGGCCAGCCTGCGCTGCTCGGCGTCGCGAATTCCGTAGAGCATCTGGTATTCGAAATCGTCTATGCCCCTGCCGAACTCACGAACAAGAGCCGGTACCGCCCCGATGACCTCTGGATCGTGCGAGGCGACCATCGGATAGCCGTCGCCCGCCATCAGCACCCGCAGGCACCGAAGGTAGGACGCGGTGACGTCCTCGCGATCTCGGTAGGCCACCGACGCGGGCTCGTCGTAGGCACCCTTGCACAGTCGGATGCGCGCACCCGATGCGGCGAACTCTGCGCAGTCACCCTCGGTGCGCCGCAGGTAGGCCTGCAGAACCGTGCCCAGCCACCCGAACTCAGTACGCAAATCACGCACGATGGACAGCGTCGAATCGGTCGTCGTGTGATCCTCGGCGTCCACGGTCACCCACGTCCCGGCGCGTTGCGCCCGCTCGCAGATGGTGTGGGCGTTCTCCAGCGCGATCTTCTCGCCGTCGCGGGGTAAGGCCTGCCCCAGGGCCGACAGCTTCAGTGACACCTCGAGCGGTCGCACGGCGGCCGCGGGCTCCCCACGGTGGTCGAGGGCGTCGAGCAACGTCAGATAGGCCTCAACGGTGGCGCTCGCCGCGTCGACGTCGCTGACGTCCTCGCCGAGGTAGTCGATCGACACCAGACGGTCCGAATCCCTCAACTGCCCAACGGATTCCAGTGCGTCCGCCACCGTTTCACCGGGGACGAAGCGATGCACCACATCCCGGGTGACAGGCAGGCGCTCCGCGGCGCGGCGCATCCCGCCGGACCGGCTGGCCGCCATGATCGCCGGGCGTGCAACCTGCTCGAAGACGCCCATCTCATGCCTCCATGTGCGGGTATTCGTGGTTCGTCGGCGGGACGAACGTCTCCTTGATCGACCGGGCCGACGTCCAGCGCAGCAGATTCAGCGGTGAGCCCGCCTTGTCGTTGGTCCCCGACGCCCGCGAGCCACCGAACGGCTGCTGGCCGACGACCGCTCCGGTCGGCTTGTCGTTGACATAGAAGTTGCCCGCCGCATGACGCAACCGCTGCTGGGCGGTCAGCACTGCCGAACGGTCGTCGGCGATCACCGCTCCGGTCAGCGCGTACCGGGTTCCGGCATCGACGACGTCGATGATGCGCTCGTAGTCGCCATCCGGGTACACGTGGACCGAAAGGATCGGTCCGAAGTACTCGGTGGAGAACGACTCGTCCGCCGGATCGTCGGACAGCAGAACCGTCGGTTTGACGAAATAGCCTTCGCTGTCGTCGTATTCGCCGCCGACGGCAACGGTGACGCCCGCAGCACTCTTGGCACGCTCGATCGCCGTGACGTTCTTCGCGAATGCCCGCTCGTCGATCAGCGCACCACCGAAATTGGTCAGGTCGGTGACGTCGCCGTAGGACAACGCCTCGGTGGCCGAAAGGAAGTCGTCGCCCATCTGCTGCCACACCGACCGGGGTATGAATGCCCGCGATGCCGCCGAACACTTCTGGCCCTGGTAGTCGAATGCGCCGCGGATCAGCGCTGTGCGCAACACATCGGGCCTGGCGGATGTATGAGCCAGCACGAAATCCTTGCCACCGGTCTCTCCGACCAGCCGCGGATAGGTGTGGTAGCGGTCGATGTTGGCGCCCACCTCGCGCCACAGGTGCTGGAATGTCGCCGTCGACCCCGTGAAGTGGATCCCGGCAAGTCGCGGATCGGCAAGCGCCACATCGGAAACCGCAACCCCGTCACCGGTCAGCAGATTGATGACACCCGGCGGCAGGCCGGCCGCCTCGAGTAGCTGCATGGTCAGGTATGCGGCGAATGTCTGCGTGGGCGACGGCTTCCACACCACGGTATTGCCCATCAGCGCAGGCGCGGTCGGCAGATTGCCCGCGATCGCGGTGAAGTTGAACGGTGTGATGGCGTAGACGAATCCCTCTAGGGGCCGATAGTCGGTGCGGTTCCATACGCCACGCACACTGATGGGCTGCTGCGCCTGGATCTCGCGGGCGAACTCGACGTTGAACCGCCAGAAGTCGATCAGTTCACACGCCGCGTCGATCTCGGCCTGATAGGCAGTCTTGGACTGGCCCAGCATCGTGGCCGCGCACAACTTCTCCCGCCAGGGTCCGGCGAGCAGGTCTGCGGCGCGAAGGAAGACCGCGGCGCGCTCGTCGAACGGGGTGGCTTCCCAGCCTGGCTTGGCGGCGATCGCCGCATCGATGGCGGCCGTCGCATCGGCATGCTCTGCGTTGGTGAAGGTGCCCAGTCGTGCGCTGTGGCGGTGCGGCTGAACCACGTCGGTGCGGGTCCCCCCACCCATACGGTGGGCGCCGCCGATGACGTGGGGCAGCTCTCTCGGGTCGGCGGCCAGCGTTTTCAGGGCCTCGGTGAGCCGCGAGCGCTCCGGAGAGCCGGGTGCGTATTCGTGGACCGGCTCGTTGGCAGGCGAGGGCACGTCGGTGATGGCGTCCATGCACCAAGGATCCCCGCTGACGCCGTTGCTAACCGATGGCTGATCGGACAAATAGTATCTAGCTCTATAGTTGGATCGGACAAAGGAGCGCGTAGATGACCGCACCGTCCTCCGGCCTCGGGCTCGGTCAGCTGCTGCTGGCCCTGGACCGCACGATGGTCACGCTGGTCGAGGCCCCCCGCGGCCTGGATATGCCGGTCGGCTCGGTCGCCCTCGTCGACGCCGACGACGTCCGGTTGGGTCTGTCGGTCGGCGCCGGTTCCGCGGATCTCTTCTTCCTGTTGGGCGTCGCCGACGCCGAGGCCGTGCGCTGGCTCGAGCAGCAGTTCGCCGGGACCGGAAGGGTGCCGACGGCCATCTTCGTCAAGGAACCCAGCGAGGCTGCGGTGGCTCGGGCCGTCGCACTCGGCACAGCGGTGGTGGCCGTCGATACGCGGGCGCGTTGGGAATCGCTGTACCGGCTTGTCAACCACGCCTTCGAACACCACGGCGACGGGGGCGACCGTGACTCGGGGACCGATCTGTTCGGGCTCGCCCAGTCGATCGCGGACCGCACCCGAGGCATGGTCAGCATCGAAGACGACCAGTCGCATGTACTCGCGTATTCGGCGTCCAGCGGCGAAGCAGACGAACTGCGCCGGTTGACCATCCTGGGCCGTGCCGGTCCGCCCGAACACTTGGAGTGGATCGGCCAGTGGGGCATCTTCGACGCGTTGCGCGCAGGCGGTGCCGTGGTGCGGGTCGCCGAGCGGCCCGAACTCGGCCTGCGCCCACGGCTGGCTGTCGGCATTCACGTTCCGAGTGCCGACGCGCGCCGTCCGGCGGCGTTCGGGGGGACGATCTGGTTGCAGCAGGGGTCCGCACCGCTGGCCGACGACGCCGAGGAGATTCTGCGCGGAGGCGCGGTGCTGGCCGCCCGGGTCATGGCGCGGCTCGCGTCGACGCCGTCGACCCATGCGGTGCAGGTGACCGAACTGCTCGGGCTTGCCGGCGACGACGTCGACGTCGCCGCGATCGCGCGAGAGCTGGGGATCACCGCCGACGGCCGGGCGGCGCTCGTCGGATTCCAGGCGTTCCCGGGTGGCCCTCGGTCCGAAGGGTCTGCACCCACCGGTGTCATTGCGTTGAGCGCCAGTGCTTTTCGCGCCGATGCCCAGACGGTGTCGTTCGGTCGGCGGGTCTACGTCTTGTTACCCAAGATCGGTGCACCGTCATCGGTGATGTCGTGGGTGCGTGGTGTCGTGGCGGCGATGCATCGCGAACTCGGCCTGACCCTTCGCGCCGTCGTCGCTGCACCGCTCGGCGGACTGGCGGGCGCCGCTCCGGCCCGGATCGAGGTCGACCGCGTGCTCGACAGTGCGGATCGCCACCCCGGCGCGATCGCACAAATCACCTCGCTGGACGAGGCGCACACCACCGTGCTCCTGGACGAGATCGTGTCACACGTGGCCCAGCGACCCAGACTGGTCGATCCCCGCGTGCGGCTGTTGCGCGATGAGGACCCGATCCTGGCCGAGACGCTGAAGGCCTATCTGGACGGTTTCGGCGACGTATCCGCCGTCGCCGAGCACCTGCATGTGCACCCGAACACCGTGCGATACCGGGTCCGGCGCATCGAAAAGTTGATGTCCACCTCGCTGGAGGATCCCGACGTGCGGTTGGTGCTTACGCTCGGATTGCGGGCCACCGAGCGATAGCCCCAGGTCGGCTGTCAACCGATCGAGGGACACCGAAGTTCATCCGTCAAGGCGTCGCGCGAACCCCGCCTTCAGGCGCACGATGGCCTCATGACGACAGCAGTCCCTGTCCGCGAGACAGAGAACCCGTACCTGAACGGAAACTTCGCTCCGGTGCGCGAGGAGATCACGGCCCTCGACCTCGACGTCACGGGCACGATTCCGGAGTACCTCGACGGGCGCTATCTGCGCATCGGCCCGAATCCGATCGGCGAGGTGGACCCCGCCCGCTACCACTGGTTCCTCGGGTCGGGAATGGCACATGGTCTGCGGCTGCGCGACGGTAGGGCGCACTGGTACCGCAACCGGTGGGTGAGGTCCGCGGACGTCGCGCGCAAGTTGGGCGAGCCCTGGCGTGGCGGTCCTATCGAAGGCGGGTTCGACTTCGCGGCGAACACCAACATCATCGGGCAGGGCGGCAGGACGCTGGCGATCGTCGAGGCCGGAGCGCGTCCCTACGAGCTGACCGACGAACTGGAAACCGTTGGACCGTCCGACTTTTGCGGCACGCTCTTCGCCGGATACAGCGCCCACCCCAAGCGGGACCCGCTAACCGGTGAACTGCACGCGGTCTCCTACAACCCGATGCGCGGAAACATCGTGCAGTACACGGTGACCGGAGTCGACGGGAAAGTCCGTCGCACGGTGGACATCCGACTGAGGGCGCAGACGATGATGCACGACTTCTCGCTGACCGAGAAGTATGTCGTTCTCTACGACCTTCCGGTGGCGTTGGACTTCGGCTCGAAACTGCACAGCAGACCGGCCAAGACCGTCGCGACACTGTTGACCCGGTTCGCCGAACGGCACGCCGCACCGGACTTCTTCCTGCGCGCGGCGATGCGCGGGTCGGCGCGCGGAGGGGGCGGCCCGTCCGGAATGCCGTACCGCTGGGCCCCTGAACGGCAGGCCCGCGTCGGCGTGATGCCGCGCGAGGGCACCGCGGCCGACATCCGCTGGTTCGAGGTGAACTCGTGCTATGTGTTCCATCCGCTCAACGCCTACGACGACGGCGACCAGGTGGTGCTGGACATCGTGCGGCACGCGTCAGTGTTCGCTTCGGGCCATGCGCTCGTGCCGGGCCACCCAACGTTGGATCGGTGGACGGTCAACCTGACCGCGGGCAAGGTCGCCGAGGAACGCATCGACGACACGTCGCAGGAGTTCCCTCGGGTCGACGAGCGACGGGTCGGACGCCGGTATCGCTACGGATACTCGGTCGGCTTCTCGGGAGAGAAGGAGGGGATCTCGGAGCCCAACGCGATCCTCAAGGTCGACGTCACCACGCGACGCACCCAGTCCCACGTGTTCGGGGCAGGCCGCGAACCCGGCGAGTTCGTCTTCGTCCCCACCAGCGCCGACGCCGCCGAAGACGACGGCGTGGTGATGGGGTTCGTCTACGACAAATCCTCCGACCGCAGCGACCTGGTTCTCCTCGACGGCCAGACCATGGAAACGGTGGCGACCGTGCACCTTCCGGCCCGGGTGCCGCACGGTTTCCACGGCAACTGGGTACCGACGGCGGAGGACTAAAGTCGCCGCATGGGTGTGGACGGTCCGCGCGGCGCCGAGTGGCATTGGCTGTGGATGGTCTATGTCGTCGGTGTCGGTGCGGCGGCCATGTTCGCGGTGGTCGTGCTCGATCATCGATTTCCGGGAACCGCACCGGTAGCCATCGCTGCGATCGCGGGCATGATGCTCTGCGTAGTGACGTTGGGCCGCAGGATCTTTATCCTGCCTGAAAACAGCTGGGCTGCAGCATTATTCGTCGGAGTTGTGGTGGCTCTGTGGACCCTCGCGCTGTGGGCTTCTCCGGTTGCAGTGGCGGCGGTGCCGACGCTCTACCCAATTGTGTTCGCGACATTGACGCTGCGCGCCGCGTTGGTGACCACCACGGCGATCAACCTGATCCCCCTGACCCTGGTCATAGTCAGGGAAGGAATTCGGTCGCCGAATATCGGTATCGCCATTGCCTTTACGTTCATTGGCGTCATCATCGCGCCGGTGATCGGCACCGTGATCATCACGTCGATGCGGCAGCGTAGACAGCTGGCGGCACTGGTCGGCGAACTCGCGGCCACGCGCGCCGAGAGCGCCCGCCTGTCACGAGAGGCGGGCACCGCTGCCGAACGAGAACGACTGGCCCGCGAGATCCACGACACGCTCGCCCAGGGGTTCACCAGCATCGTCATGCTCGCCCAGGCCGTCGAACCCGAGTTGGAATCCGATACCGCGAAGGCGAAAAGACACGTCGAATTGATTGCTGCCACCGCACGGGAAAACCTTGCCGAAGCACGGGCAATGGTGGCCGAACTCACGCCGAGCCCCCTCGAAGAGCCACTGCCCGCCGCCATCCAGCGTCAGTGTGACCGGCTCGCGGCAGAGACCGACGCGCTCGTGACCGTGCACATCGCCGGCGACGTGCCACCCCAGAGCATGGCCTCCGATGTGGTGCTGCTGCGTGCCGTGCAGGAGGCCTTCGCCAATATCCGCAAGCACGCGCACGCCAGCGCCGTCACGGTTGAGCTGTCGCCCTCGGATTCAGGAGTCCGGCTTACGGTGACGGACAACGGCATTGGACTGAACCGCGGACAGATCGAGGGCTTCGGACTGCGTGGGATGCGCGCCCGGGTGGCGCAGGTGGGCGGCGCGGTGAGCGTCTCGGCGGCCGCAGGCGGCGGGACGACGCTGACGGTCGAGGTGCCTTCGTGACCGCCGCCGCCACGAAGGTGTTGCTGGTCGACGATCATCCTGTGGTTCGTGAGGGGCTGCGCGGCATGATCGACGCCGAAGGCGACCTCACCGTCGTGGGCGAGGCGGGCTCCGGTGCCGAGGCGATTGCCATGGCCGAAGCCCTGCGGCCCGATGTCATTCTCATGGATCTGCGGATGCCGGACACCGACGGTGTGACGGCGACCGAGCGGATACTCGCACTGCTGCCCGGGACACGCATCGTCGTCGTCACCACCTACGAGTCCGACACCGACATCCTGCGCGCGGTTGAGGCAGGCGCAGCCGGGTATCTGTTGAAGGACGTGTCCCGCGCCGAACTCGCGCAAGCAGTTCGTGACGCGGCGCGCGGGAAGACGGTATTGGCGCCGACGGTTGCCGATCGACTGGTTCGCTTTGTGCGCCAACCCGCTTCAGCGGCGTTGTCCATGCGGGAGATCGAGGTGCTGGGCCTGGTGTCCACCGGTAAGACCAACGCCGAGATCGGACGCGCATTGCATATCAGCGAGGCGACCGTCAAGACTCATCTGCTGCGGACCTTCAACAAGCTCGGCGTTTCGGACCGCACCGCAGCTGTGACGACCGCGATGTCGATGGGTCTGCTCGGATGAGCACTACGCCGTAAGTCGTTGTACGGCAGCGGCCATCCGTTCATCGGTCGCGGTCAACGCGACCCGGACATGCTGTGCGCCTGAAGGACCGTAGAACTCGCCGGGCGCCACCAGGATCCCGCGTTGCGCCAGCCAGTTCGCCGTGTCGCGGCATGCCTCGCCGCGCGTGGCCCAGATGTACAGCCCTGCTTCGGAATGATCGACGGTCAGCCCGGCCGACTGCAGGGCGGGCATGAGCGTAGCCCTGCGCCGCTCGTAACGGCCGCGCTGCTCACGTTCGTGGTCGTCGTCGTCGAGTGCGGCAACCATCGCAGCCTGCACCGGCGTCGGCACCATCATCCCTGCGTGCTTGCGCACGGCCAGCAACTCGGCGAGCACCGACGGATCGCCGGCGACGAACCCGGCGCGGTAGCCCGCCAGCGACGACGTCTTCGACAGCGAGTGGATGGCGAGCAGTCCGGTGTGGTCGCCGTCGCAGACCGACGGATGCAGCACCGAGATCGGCTCGCCGTCCCAGCCCAGCCCTAGGTAGCACTCGTCGGAGGCGAGGAGTACACCTCGGTCTCGCGCCCAGCCGACCACCTTGCGCAGGTGGTCGACGCCCAGCACCTTGCCGGTCGGATTGCTCGGTGAGTTCAGGTAGACCAGCGCGGGCGACTGCGGGCCCAGCTGAGTCAGTGAATCCGCACGCACGAAAGGTGTTCCTGCCAGCCGCGCCCCGACTTCGTATGTTGGATAAGCCAATTCCGGCACCACGACCAGATCATCGGGTGTGAGGCCGAGCAGTGTGGGCAACCAGGCGATGAGCTCCTTGGTGCCGATCACCGGCAGCACGGCTTCGTCGGTCAAACCGGTGACTCCGTATCGGCGTTGCAGCGCCGCCGCCGCGGAGGCCCGCAACGCGGGCGAGCCCGCCGTCGTCGGGTAGCCGGGTGCCGAACTGGCCGCGGCCAGCGCGTCACGGATGACCGGAGCCACCTCGTCCACGGGGGTGCCGACCGAAAGGTCGACGATGCCGTCGGGGTGCGACCGGGCGAGCGCGGTGACGTCAGCCAGGGTGTCCCAGGGGAACACAGGCAAAGACGCCGAACGGAGCCGTCGCGCCGCCTCGCTACGCTCCGCGGACTGCCGAGCCGTTATCAGTCCTCGCCTTGGGGCGGCAGATCCTTGACCACCTGGGGATCGTTGTCGGTCTGGCCGACTTTGGACGCGCCACCGGGGGATCCGAGTTCGCCGAAGAAGTCGGCGTTGATCTGCGTGTAGCTGGACCACTGGTCCGGCACATCGTCCTCGTAATAGATGGCCTCGACCGGGCAGACCGGCTCGCAGGCACCGCAGTCCACGCACTCATCGGGGTGGATGTACAGCATGCGTGCGCCCTCATAAATGCAGTCGACAGGGCATTCCTCGATACACGCCTTGTCTTTGATGTCGACGCAGGGTTCGGCAATCGTGTACGTCACAGGTTGCTCCTCGATCTCCTGTCCAATGGGGCTGCCATCTCGGGTCAAGGCCCATGAGTTCTGAGCAAGTATGCGTAATACATACCTGGACGGTCGTCTCAGTGTGCCCTAACTTTACGCGCCGCCCGGTTAAGGGTGGCGCGTGGTTACTGATACTAGACGTCGCAGATACACCTAGACCAGTCGCCACACCCATCATGTCAGCGCGCTGATCGAGTGCTCAGCGTGGCTGCACGAGCGTCGACATCGTATGCGCCTGAGTGCAGTGCAACAAGTTGCATATCCGGCCCTCGGCGTCCTACGCTGCGCAGGTGGCCCTGCCCCACGCGATTCTCGTCGCGCTGTGCGAGCAATCCGGATCCGGATACGAGCTCGCCCGGCGGTTCGACCGGTCCATCGGATACTTCTGGGCAGCCACTCACCAGCAGATCTACCGCACGCTGCGGGCGATGGAGGATGACGGCTGGGTGCACGTCACGCCGGTCACCCAGCAGGGCAGGCCGGACAAGAAGGTGTACACGGTGTCCGACGCCGGCCGTGTCGAACTCGCCCGCTGGATCGCCGAACCGCTGTCGGGTCGCGGGAGCACGGTGGCGGACAACCGCACCCGGGACCTGGCGGTCAAGGTGCGCGGCATCGAGCACGGTGACATGGACGCGCTGCGCGCGCAGGTCGCGTCGCTACGTGCCGAGCGGGCCGAATTACTCGATGCGTATCGGGGATTCGAGAAGCGTCAGTTTCCCGACCCCGGCGCGTTGAGCGGCGCAACCCTGCACCAATACCTCGTGCTGCGCGGCGGAATCCGCGCGGAAGAGAGCGCCATCGACTGGCTCGACGAAGTGATCGCAGCCCTTTAAGGACGAGGATGAGACGTAGCCCCCCTTATCCATACCTGTTGTCGCCGTTGGACCTCGGCTTCACCACCTTGCGTAATCGCGTGGTCATGGGATCGATGCACACCGGCCTGGAGGATCGCGCGCGTGACACCGACCGGCTTGCGGCGTATTTCGCCGAGCGCGCCCGCGGCGGCGTCGGGCTGATCATCACCGGCGGTTACGCGCCGAACCGAACCGGCTGGTTGCTACCGTTCGCGGCGCAGATGGTGTCCTCGTCGGATGCCCGTCGTCATCGCAGGATCACCGCTGAGGTGCACGGGGCCGGCGGCAAGATTCTGCTGCAGATCTTGCACGCGGGACGTTATGCGTATCATCCGTTTTCGGTCAGTGCATCCTCGATCAAGGCGCCGATCAACCCGTTCAAGCCGCGCGCGTTGCGAGACGTCGAAGGCACGATCGATGACTTCGTGAAGTGCGCGCTGCTGGCCCGCGACGCGGGCTACGACGGCGTGGAGATCATGGGCAGCGAGGGTTACCTGCTCAACCAGTTCCTGGCGCCGCGCACCAACAAGCGCAGAGACAAGTGGGGTGGCACGGCGGAGAATCGGCGGCGGTTCCCCGTCGAGATCGTGCGCCGTACCCGCGCGGCCGTCGGCCGTGACTTCATCATCTGTTACCGGATGTCGATGGCCGACTACGTCGAGGACGGGCAGAGCTGGGACGAAATCGTATCGCTGGCAAGAGAAGTCGAAAAGTCGGGAGCGACGATCATCAACGCCGGCTTCGGTTGGCACGAGGCCCGGGTGCCAACGATCGTCACCTCCGTTCCCAACAGTGCGTTCGTCGATATCAGCAACGCGATGGCCGAACTCGTCAGCATTCCGGTGGTCGCATCGAACCGGATCAACATGCCGCAGGCCGCCGAGCGCATTCTCGCCGACGGACACGTCGCGCTGATCTCGATGGCGCGGCCGCTGCTGTCCGATCCGGACTGGGTACGCAAGGCAGAGGCGGACGCCGCCGATGAGATCAACACGTGCATCGCGTGCAATCAGGCCTGTTTGGACCACGCATTCGCGCACAAGACGGTGTCGTGCCTGCTGAACCCGCGCGCGGGTCACGAGACGAAGCTGGTGCTCGGTCCGACGCGTCGGGCCAAGCGCGTCGCGGTGGTGGGGGCGGGACCCGCTGGATTGTCCACCGCGGTGAGCGCGGCGCAGTGCGGCCATCGGGTGACGTTGTTCGAGGCCGGTGACGTCGTCGGCGGTCAGTTCGACTTGGCCCGAAGGATTCCCGGCAAGGAGGAGTTCAGCGAGGCGCTGCGCTACTACACGCGCATGCTCGACAAATACGACGTCGATGTGCGGCTACGCACACGGGCGGAAGCCGACGAACTGGCCGGCTTCGACGAGGTGGTGCTCGCGACCGGGGTGTCGCCGCGGATGCCCGACATTCCCGGTATCGACCACCCAATGGTGCTCTCCTACCCGGAAGCCATCACCGGTTCGCCGGTCGGTAAGACGGTGGCCGTCGTGGGCGCGGGCGGAATCGGGTTCGACGTGAGCGAGTTCCTCGTCACCGACGAGTCATCAACGCTGAACCTGAAAGAGTGGAAGGCCGAATGGGGTGCGGCCGACCCGCAAGAGGTGCGTGGTGCGCTGACGACTCCGATCCCATCGCCAGCGGCCCGCGAGGTGTACCTGCTGCAGCGGACGAAAGGCCCGCAGGGCAAGGGGCTGGGCAAGACGTCGGGCTGGGTCCACCGGGCCTCGCTGAAGGCCAAAGGCGTGCAACAGCTGTCGGGCGTGAACTACGAACGTATCGACGACGATGGCTTGCACATCACCTTCGGATCCGATCGGTCGAGTCCGCGCGTGCTCGCGGTCGACAACGTGGTGATCTGCGCCGGCCAGGAGTCGGTACGCGATCTCGAGGACGCATTGCGCGCCAAGGGCGTCGACCCGCACGTCATCGGCGGTGCGGCCGTGGCCGCAGAACTCGATGCCAAGCGAGCGATCAGGCAGGGCACCGAACTGGCGGCGCGGCTGTAGCTCGGGGCCCGCATTAAGAATCTTCCAAGCGCGTGCGCTCAGTCTTCCATCAACGCCACTAGCCGGAAGACCAGGACATGACCTACCCGATGTACGCCCAAAACACGCTGCATACTGCGCCGACGCAGGCCTTCCATACTGCGCCGACACAGACCTTTCACACCCTGCCCACGCAGGCCTGGTCCAGTCAGGTGGCTCCGCCGGCCCCGCCTGCACCACCGCAACCGATCACCAAACGCAAACGCTCTCGCGGTCCGGTCACACTCCTGCTCGTCACAGTCATCGTGCTCACCATCGCCGCCGGGGGCCTACTCGGCGCCGAGCTCTACGCGCGCACGGTAGCCGTCGACAAGATCAAGTCGGCCACCGCGTGCTTCATCGAGGCTTCCGAGGACTCCGTGGACGTGTCGTTCGAGACCTCGCCGCCGGTTCTCATGCAGTACTTCAACGACAGCTACACCGGGTTCACCATCACAACGAACGGCTCTCACATTCTCAGCGCCGAAGGCATGACCGCGAACATCGCTGTCGACGACGTCGAGACGAAAGGTGGCGTGAACGGGCAGGGCACCGTCGGCGCCATCGACGCGACCGTCGACTGGACGAACGAAGGGATGCGGAAATCTGCCAACACCGCTCTCAAGGAGGCCATCGACGAATACCTCGAGGGCAGCTTCCTGAGTTTCCTGGGCGACTGGATCTCGACCGACGACGTCGTGACAGGCATCCGGACCGATCCTTCGACCGGGATCGTCACCTTGGCGGGGATGTTCGACAGCAGTATCGCCGTCAAACCCGAGACGACAGCCGACGGCGGAATCAAGCTGGAAATCCAGCCCGACGGATTCACGCTCGGCGGAGACCTGGATCTGCCTGCCGAAGACCTGCAGTCCAAGCTCGACGAGATGACGAGCGAACTCACCGACAACGAGTACAACCTCCGCGCGGATTCGCTCGAAGTCACGGATAGCGGAGTGACGGCCGAGTTCTCGGCAAGCGACATCGATATCCCGGCAAGCGACGGCGCAGGCGGCTGCTTCGAGATGTGAGCACCAAACGCAGCCGGCGCGTCTGCAGGATCTCGTCCGCCTGCAGGCGCGCCAGCTTTGGTGCTCGTGCTTACGCCTGCTTGAGCGCCTCGATCTCGAGCGTGATGGTGACCTTATCGCCGACCACGGTGCCGCCGGTCTCCAGCGGCATGTCGATGTCGATACCGAAGTCCTTGCGGTTCAACACCACCGATGCCTCAAAGCCTGCGACCTCGCCGTGCCCCATGCCGGGGTTGACGCCGTTGAACTCCAGCTCGAGGGTGACCGGCTTGGTGACGCCCTTGAGGGTGAAGTCGCCGTCGACGAGGAAGGTGTCCCCATTGGGCCGGACACCGGTCGAGGCGAAGTTGGCGGTCGGATACTGCTCGGCGTCGAAGAAGTCCGCTGACCGCACGTGGGCGTCGCGCTGCTCATTGCGGGTGTTGATGGAGTCGACGGCGATCTCGGCGGTCACCGACGGGGTGCCGTCCTCGGCGACGACGATCGCGCCGCTGAAGGTGTCGAAGGTGCCTCGCACCTTGCTCACCATGAGGTGACGTACGGAGAATCCGACGGTCGAGTGCACGGGATCGATCGCCCATGTACCCGTGGCGAGCTGGGCGGTTCCGGTGGCTGCGGTCATGCTCGTTAACTCCTTGTTCAGAGCGCCGGCCTCCCCGGCACCTTCAAAGGAAGTAAACGGACTGCGGTCCGAATGTATTCCGGACCGGCGCCCGGGACTGGAAGCAGCAGCCAGCAGAGTCAGCCCCTATCGCCCCAGACGGTCTCCGCGCCGGAGTGGCCGATCCGAACTACCGCAACGATCGAGGACACCCCCACCACAAGCGCAACGACGGCGAGCACTATGGTCGCGGCCTTCCGCGGTTTGTCCGACCGGCTTTCCGCCCAGTGCAGCGCCGCCAACGCCAGCGCGACGATCAGCATGGCGACCGAGAAGTAGATCATCCACTCTCCGCGCTCGGCATGTTCCAGCAGAATCGGCCGCGGTGGCCCGCCTTCTTCCAGCAGCCACTCGCCTGCCGTCGTCGTCAACGGGGTAAGCACCGTGGTCACTGCGGCGAAGACCAGCACCAGCCACACCAGCCGACGCCGGGCCGCGGGCCAGAACGCGCACAAGATTTCCAGCAGCGCGGTCAGGGGTGCGAGTACCACGATGCCGTGCACCAGTAGCGCGTGGGCGGGAATTCCAGAGATGGTGTCCATTGCACTCCCGGTGTCGACGACGGCCCACCCAAGGTATACACGGTCAGAAGTCAGGAACGCCGAAACGCAGTATTACGGTTGAATTGCGTAAAGCCCAACTACCGCAGCGTATTTCGGTGACCGGTGGTTAGGTAAGGCTAGGCAGCCAGCGGCGCGTACGTCGTGGAGCGCTGCCGCGCCGGACGGCCGATGCCCTCGGCGATCGACGTGAGCTCCTCGACGCTCTTGGCCGAGCCGAACTCCGAACCGGCCATCCGCGAGATGGTCTCCTCCATCAACGTGCCGCCCAGATCGTTGGCGCCGCCGTTGAGCATCACCTGGGTGCGTTCGGTGCCGAGCTTGACCCAGCTGGTCTGGATGTTGGAGATCCTGCCGTGCAACATGATCCGCGCCAGCGCATGCACAGCGCGGTTGTCGCGATGCGTGGGCCCGGGCCGTGCCCCGCCTGCCAGGTAGAGCGGCGAACTCTGGTGCACGAACGGCAGCGGCACGAACTCGGTGAAACCGCCGGTGCGGTCCTGGATCTCGCGCAGCACGCGGAGGTGGCCGACCCAGTGCCGCGGCGTGTCGACGTGGCCGTACATCATCGTCGAACTGGACCGCAGCCCGACTTCGTGTGCGGTGGTGACGACCTCGATCCACATCGACGTCGGCAGCTTGCCCTTCGTCAGCACCCAGCGGACCTCGTCATCGAGGATCTCGGCGGCCGTACCGGGGATCGAGCCGAGGCCGGCCTCACGAAGCTCGGTGAGCCAGTCGCGGATGCTTGAACCGCTCTTGGTCACTCCGTTGGCGATCTCCATCGGCGAGAACGCGTGCACATGCATCGATGGCACCCGCGCCTTGACCGCCCGCACCAGATCGGCGTAGCCGGTCACCGGTAGCTCCGGGTCGATACCACCCTGCATGCACACCTCGGTCGCGCCTGCGACGTGCGCTTGCCACGCCCGTTCGGCAACGTCGTCGACCGAGAGCGAGAACGCGTCTGCGTCGCCCTTGCGCTGCGCGAAGGCGCAGAACCGGCAGCCGGTGTAGCAGATGTTGGTGAAGTTGATGTTGCGGTTGACGACGAAGGTCACATCGTCGCCAACGACATCGCGCCGCAATGAGTCTGCAAGTGCAGCAACAGCATCCATCGCAGGACCGTCCGCCATCGCGAGCGCCAGGTATTCGTCGTCGGACAGTCCGGCCGGGTCACGCTCGGCGGAACGCAACGCCGAAAGCACGTCGGTGTCAATGCGTTCCGGTGCCTGGGCCGCCAGTTCGTGCACCTTCTCGCGGATCGACTCCCAGTCGCCGAACGCGCTACCCAGATCGCTGCGCGTCTCGGTGAGCCGGCCCGAGTCGTCGATGGCCGAGTGAAGGTCGGTTCGGCCAAGGGATTCGGTCGCCTCATCTGGCTCCTGCCACGGCAGTCCGACGGGGTTGACGTCGCGTGCCAGACCGCTATCCGGGTCGGCCAGCGCGTCGACGTGCCCACGCACCCGCGGATCGATCCACGCGGCGCCGCCCTGCACATACTGCGGCTGTGCCGTCAACCGCTGCACCAGGTCGTAGCCGGCCTCGGCCGTGACCGCGGACAACTCATCGAGTGCGGGCCACGGCCGCTCCGGGTTGACGTGATCCGGGGTCAGCGGCGACACGCCGCCCCAGTCGTCGACTCCCGCGCCGATCAGCGCGAGGCACTCCTGCCGCGACACCAGGTTCGGCGGTGCCTGGATACGCACCTTGGGTCCCATCACCAGGCGCGTGACCGCCACCGTCGCGACGAAGTCATCGAAGCCAGCATCCGGCGTCGCCGCCATCGCGGTGTGGTCCTTGGCCCGGAAGTTCTGCACGATCACTTCCTGAACGTGTCCGAACTCCTTGTGCGAACGCCGGATCGCATGGATGGTGTCGGCGCGCTCGGCAAGGGTCTCCCCGATCCCGACCAGCAGTCCCGTCGTGAACGGGATCGACAGGCGGCCCGCGTCGGCCAACGTGCGCAGCCTGACCTCTGGATCCTTGTCCGGGCTGCCGTAATGGGCCAGGCCCTTGGTCTCGAACAACCGCCGCGATGTGGTCTCCAGCATCATGCCCATCGACGGCGCCACCGGCTTGAGCCGAGACAACTCCGACCAGCTCATGACGCCCGGGTTCAGATGCGGCAGCAGCCCGGTCTCCTCCAGTACCCGGATGGCCATCGCCCGCACGTAGTCCAGTGTCGAATCGTAGCCACGCTCGTCCAGCCACTGCCGTGCCTCGTCCCACCGCGCCTCAGGGCGGTCGCCGAGCGTGAACAACGCCTCCTTGCAACCCAATTCGGCGCCGCGACGCGCGACTTCGAGGATCTCGTCGGGCTCCATGTACATGCCGGCGCCCTCTGCCCGCAGTTTGCCGGGGACCGTGACGAACGTGCAGTAGTGGCAGGTGTCACGGCACAGATGGGTGACGGGAATGAACACCTTGCGCGAGTAACTCACCGGTAGCCGCCCATCGGGTCCGCGTCGGCCGGCGGCCTCGAGACCGGCATCACGGACCCGGGCGGCGCTGGCGCACAAGTCCACGAGGTCATCCCCGCGGGCGGTCATCGCGATCGCGGCTTCCTCGACGTTGAGAGCCACACCGTCGCGGGCTCGTCGCAGCACGCGACGCAGGCCCGCAGGACTGGGCGTGCCGGACTTCGGTGGGACCACCGGGCTGGGGAGATCGGCGCCGTGCTGGGGGTTCAGAGCCACTCCCGTGTAACCCCGCGTTCGTTGAGGATCATCCGCACGTCTCACATTCTGAAACACCGGCGCCTGACATACCGGCCACAGTAGTCCGCGCAACGACGACTGCGGCGCGCCGCTGTCGCATAGACCCTAGTCAGCAAAACTCGTCGAGTAATTATTAACGTGTGGGCAAACATCCTGTAGGTTGGTTTCGGGCCGGGTCGGATGAAGAGGACAACATGAACCGCACCGCACGCTCGTTGATGGTGACCGGAGTGACGATGCTGACCGCCGGTGCTGTCGCGCTCGCCCCGGTGCGGCCGATTCCGCAGCCAGCCCCTGAACCAACGGTCCGATTGACCGCAAGCGTCCAGCCCACGCAGCTATCGCCGCAACCACGCTTGCTGACAGACCAGCACAGCTCGTCGGAGATGCTGCTCGGCCCCTCAGTCGCATCTGTCGACCTGCCGAATCTGCTCATTGATTGGCTGGGACGAATCATCGTGCCGCCGAGCGCCGGTGCCCCCTTTCCCGAGCCCGACTTTCCCCCGGTCGTGGGCGGCAATTCGATCGACAGCGCGATCAAAAACGTCTACAACGCCGTCGAACCGTGGGTGGCGTGGGGATTTGAGGTCGCTGCGTACGCAGTCGGCTGGATTCCCTACGTGGGCTGGCTAGCCCCTCAAATCAACATCGTCTACAACCTCGTCGAACGCATCGTGCGAAGCATCACCTTCAACGTCGCCGACTGGCTCGGCGGGAGCATCAGCTTCTGGGACGGGCTGGGCAACGTTGTGGTCGACACCGTCAACTCGTTCATCTACTTCGCGAACGACGAGCTTGCCTTCTGGTTGCCGCCGCTGCCGCCGATTCCGCCCATCGGCCCCTTCGCCGCGGAAGATGCGGACGCCGGGTTGATGATGACGTCCTTGTTCGACGAGTCGACTGAGCTGGCCCGAACCGAGGACCTCGGTGAAGCGCCTCCGCAGGAGGAATTCATCGGTGAAGAGGAAGAGCTCAACCAAGGTGAAGAGCTAACGCAGGACGAATTCATCGGCAAACAGGAAGAGCTCACCAAAGGTGAAGAGCTGACGCAGGACGAATTCATCGGTGAACTCGACGTGAACCTCAACACCGACGGGGAAGAGCAGATCGAAGAGTTCGTCGTGGTCGAGGAAGACGAGCAGATAGACACCGGACTGACGGTCGAGGGGCGCACAGAGCAGACCGAAGCCGAGGGCCTCGACAACGCCACGACGTCACCTTTGTCGCAGAACCCGAATGGGGGGCCTACCGGCCCGACGACGACAACGAATGACAACGGCGAGCAGCAGAAAACGGCCGACCCAGGTGGCGACACCGAGACGTGACACTCAGGCGTTCACGTGACGCCACAGGACCACTGCGGGGGGCAGCGTGCCGAGTGCGATCAGCAGCAGAGTCCCGTACTGCATGATTCCGGCGCCGCCGTAGACGATGTCGTCGCCCGGCCCGCCTAGCGACAGCACCGCCACGGTCAGCAGCCAGGTGAGCAGGGGTAGGGCCGCAGTTCTCGGCGACGACGTCCAGTGCAGCGCGGCCCACACCAGTGCGGCGTTGACCACACCGGCGACCAGCGCGCTGATCGGAAACGGCCAGGTACCGATGTAGGTCGGGAGAAAGAACGACGCGAGGATCGCGCAAAGAGCGCCGTCGATAGCGAGCAGCGTCAGAACAGTGATCCGCCGATAGTCGGCGGCGGGTGCAAACGAACTCAGGTCGGAATGCTGTCGAGCACGCCGGCAAGCGAACCGAGGACCCACTGGAAGTTGTCGAGCCGGTCCTGCCAGTGCTGCAGGTTCGGATCCAGATCCGGGTCCATTGTCATCCCTTCCACGGGCCACGAGTTGTCCGGGAGCTTACCCCGTTGCGGCCCCGCTATTCGAGGTTCAGGCCCGCAAGCAGATCGGTTTCCCACCCGCGGTGGTCGAGGGCGCCCGCGACGCCCGCCACCAGGATGTAATGCTCGACGGCGCCGAGTGGGAGCGCGATGTTGTTCGACAAAGCCAACGACCGGCCGTCGGGCGCGACGGTGACCTGCGTGGCGTGTGCCCGCAGGGCCGCCTCCTTGACCGGCAGCTGGTCGGGGACGTCGATGATCGCGTCGATCGCATCGTCGGGGTGGCCGAACGGCACGTCGTCGATGGACACCCGAATCCAGTCATCGGGTACGTCGTCCAGCGCGTCAAGGGCGGCGCCCATCGCGGTTCTCGAAATCACCGTCCAGTACACCTTCGGCACGGTCCAGGGCTCGCCGGGATACTCGGTGTCCGCCGATGCCGCGACCGCCGCCATCGTCACCTCATGGGCGTGGATGTGGTCGGGGTGCCCGTACCCGCCGTGCGGGTCATAGGTGATGACGACATGTGGGCGCAACTCGCGGATGATCGAGACCAGAGCGCCCACCGCTTCCGTCGGATCGGCGTCGACGAACCTCTGATGATGTCGCGGCGGGGTACCTTCCATCCCCGAGTCTCGCCAGCGGCCCGCACCGCCGAGGAAGACCGGCTCGTCGATACCGAGAGCGCGCAGCGCCGCGGTCAGCTCGCCGACGCGGAACCCACCGAGCTGGTCGGCCTTGTCGACGGCCAAGTGTGCCCACCGGTCGCCGATCACCTCGCCCTCCTCACCCAACGTGCATGTGACGACCTGTACCCGCGCGCCGAGCGCAACGTAGTGCGCGATGGTGGCACCCGTTGTCAGCGTCTCGTCGTCTGGATGCGCATGTACAAACAACAGCCGCGGACTCTCCATTGCCACAGCTTGCACGACGACGGAGCGCTAGATTCGCCTGGTGTCGCGCCGCACAGTCGAGTTCGCATGCGCGATCATCATCGTCGGCCTGCTCGCCGGAGCCGCAGGTGCGGCCACCACGCTGCTGCTGCACGCGATCGAACACCTGACGTACCACTATTCATTCGGCACGCTGCTGTCCGGCGTCGGTGACAGCAGTCCGGTGCGGCGGGCGCTCGGTCCGATGATCGGCGGTGCGCTCGCCGGCTTCGGGTGGTGGATGTTGCGGCGGCGGACGACCGTTCCGCCGTTGGCGGAGACCATCACGGCGCATCGCCCGATCCCCCGCCTGTCGATGTCCATCGACGCACTCCTTCAAGTCCTGCTCGTCGGTGCGGGCGCGTCGTTGGGCCGCGAAGGCGCGCCTCGCCAACTCTCTGCTGCGTTCGGCGATTTCGGCACCTCACGGCTGGCCCTCACGGCGCGCGACCGTGAGATTCTGCTCGGTTGTGCCGCCGGTGCGGGGTTGGGAGCGGTCTACAGCGTGCCGCTGGGCGGGGCATTGTTCGCCGCGCAGATTCTGCTCGGCAGCTGGCATCCGCGGGTGCTGGGCACCGCCTTGATCACGTCGAGTCTGGCGGTCGCGGTCGCCGCGCCCGTCACCCACCTCGAGCACCCATTGGATTGGCCGGAGGCGCAGACGTCCTATTTGTTCGCGTTCTTGGCATTGGCCATCGCACCGCTGGCCGGCGCCATCGGCCTGGCGTTCAACCGGGTGATGAACGTCGCCCGCCCGAAAGTGCAGTATCACTCCTGGATTCTGATTCCGGCGATCGCGGCGGCCGGTCTGCTGATCGGCATCTGCTCGATCTGGTATCCGGAACTGCCGGGCAACGGGCGAAGCATTCTGACGGTCGCGGTGGACAGCGGGATGACGCTCGGCGCAGCATGCATGCTGCTCTTGTTGAAACCGCTTCTGACAGCGGTGTTCCTGCGCGCAGGGGCCGTCGGCGGCCTGCTCACCCCCGCCTTGGCCACCGGTGCGGCGGCCGGATCGGTTGTCGCACTCACGCTGAATCAGTTGGCAGGCACGCACATCCACGTATCAGCGCTGGCGCTCACGTGTGCGGCCGGGGTCTTGGCGATCACTCAGCGATCACCGCTTTTTGCGGCCCTGTTCGTGTGGGAACTGGCGCACCCGCCGTTTTGGTTCCTGATCGTGTTCGCGATAGCCGCGTTCGCCGCACACGGCCTACGGGTGATGCGCGAACGACGCCAAGCGGCTGAGGCTTCTCCGCCGTCTCACTGACGGGTTTTCACCCACGTGCCGGCATCGCCGACGATTCCGATCGGCACCGCACCGGAGAGCTTGACGTTCTGCACGCTGGGCCCCGCGGCGACGATCGTGGTGTCCTGCAGGATCGGCAGCACCGTCGAGAGGTTCCACAGTCGCGGTTCCACCGCGGTGATCACCGAGTCGATAGGCTCGCTGCCGTCGAGTGCGGCGTCGATCTTCGGCTGAATGCTGCGGTCACAGATCCCGGTGATATTGCTTGGCGCCTGGACCAACTCGTCGGTTTCCGGCTCGGGGCTCGCATCGGTGGTCGAAGTGGCGGTCGTCGTCGGGGCCGGCGGCGAGGGTGTCGGGCCCGTCGCCGTAGCGGTCGGTGTCTGCGGCGCGGACGTCTCGGTCTCAGCCGTCGCTATCGGGGTGGCCTCCAGCGCACGGCAGCCGTACCGGGATGCGAGCGCGGTGGCCAGGTCACCCCCGGCCTGGTGCCAGCCCACCACGGCATCGACGCGGTTGTTCGTCAAGGCGTCGCCGTAGAGGGCCACCGGGTCGAGCGCCGAAACCGATGCGGTGATGCCGACATTGCGCAGTTGATCGGCAGCCGTGTTGGCGACCGCCACCGACGTCGGATCATTGGCGGCGACACCGAGCACCAGCGACAGCGGCACCCCGTCCTTCTGGATGCGGCCGCGATCGTTGTCCGGAGCCGGCGTACCGGGTGTCGGCGGTGTCGGCGTCGCGACGGGCTCCACCTCATAGCCCGCGTCGATCAGCAGCCCGAGCGCGGCCTCTCGCGAGATCGCCGGCGGCGCAGTCGGCACGTAGCCCGGATCGGACGGCGATCGCACCTGCGCCTGCGCCAGCGTCACGGTGTTGTCGTCGCCCGCCCCCACCGCGGCGAGCAGGTCGACATCCAGCAAGCCGAAAATCGCTTTGCGCACTTGGGAATCGGCCAGTGCAGGCTGTTGTGCTCGCAGTGACAGCTGCATGACGCGGGGGGTGACGATTCGCGCAGTCCGCACATCGGGAATCGCCGACAGTTGCGCGAAGGTGGCCGCTCCGCCGTGGACCTGGGCCACCTGGGTGTCGCCGTTGCGGATCGAGTCGGCCAGCGCGGCCGCATCACCGCCGCGACGCAACAAGATCAGGTCGGGTTTGGCAGGTTCGCTCCAGAAGCGGTCATTGCGGGCCAGCAGAATCTCGTCGCGCTGGGGATCGATGTTCTCGACCCGGAACTGACCGCCGGTGACGGGCAGCGCACGAGCCAGGCCTGCCGAGAAGCCGCCTGGGACGTCCTTGACGATATGAGCGGGCAGGATGTTGTTGAACAGCTCGCGCCACGCCGGATACGGCTGCGAGAACGTCACCACCGCGACCTTGCCGCCCTCCACTGACTGCACGCCGGTGATGAGGTCGTACCCGGCGGGATCGACCACACCGGGCTGGCTCACCATCTGCTGCCAGAGATACCAGAAGTCGTCGGCGCCGATCGGGGCGTTATCCGTCCACGACGCCTCGGGCCGGATCTTGTAGGTGACGGTGAACGGATCCTCACTGGTCACTTCGGCCGACTCCAGCAGCGTGGTGTCGAGCTCCCACCGCGATCCGGTCGGGGTCTTCGGATCGGGCACCGGTCGGAAAGAGCTGGGCAGCACCAGAGAACTGATGGCTGCGTTGACCGGCGACTGATCTGCCAGCAGGTGCGGATTGAACCCCGGGCCGATCCAGTCGATGGCCATGATGATCTGCGTTGCCTTCGCCGGCGGTGGGGCTGTCGTCTCGGTGGTGTCGGTGCTCTGCGGCGCCGGCGGGGGGCTGACGGTGCAGCCCGATATGAGCGTCATCAGCGCGGATATCGCGGCAATGACGCGTACGGGCCTCGGCACGCTGTTCAGGGTATCGGCAGCCGCGCAGCGGACTCTGAGTGCCGGTTGAGCCCCGCGCTGACCGAAGACGGCCTAACCGCTGTCGCGTGACTTGGCGCGGGCCTTCGCACGACCTCGCATGGTGGCGTTCAACTCGACCTTGCGCACCCGCACGATCTCCGGCGTGACCTCAACGCACTCGTCCTCGGCGCAGAACTCCATGGCCAGCTCGAGCCCCAGTTCGAGCGGGCGGGCCAGTGTCTCGAAAACATCGGCCGTCGAAGAGCGCATATTGGTGAGCTTCTTCTCGCGAGTCGCATTGATGTCGAGATCCTCGGCGCGGGGGTTGATGCCGACGACCTGGCCCTCGTAGGTGTCCTGCCCCGGCTCGACGAAGAACTGGCCGCGGTCGGCGAGCTGGGTCAGGGCGAACGGCGTGATCTTGCCGGTTCGGTCCGAGACCAGCGATCCGGTGTGGCGGGCACGGATCTCCCCCGCCCACGGCCGGTAACCGTCGAACACCGCGTTCGCGATGCCGGTGCCGCGGGTCAGCGTCAGGAAGTCGGTGCGGAAGCCGATCAGCCCGCGGCTGGGCACGATGAAGTCCATCCGGACCCAGCCCGCGGCGTGGTTGGTCATCTCCTCCATGCGGCCCTTACGGGCGGCCATCAGCTGGGTGATGGCGCCGACGAATTCGTCGGGGCAGTCGATGGTCATGGCTTCGAACGGCTCGTGCAGTTTGCCGTCGATGGTGCGCGTGACGACCTGCGGTTTGCCAACGGTCAGCTCAAAGCCTTCGCGACGCATCTGCTCGACGAGAATCGCCAGCGCGAGCTCGCCTCGGCCCTGCACCTCCCACGCGTCGGGCCGGTCGATGTCGACCACCTTGATCGAGACGTTGCCGACGAGTTCGGCGTCCAGCCGTGACTTGACCATGCGGGCGGTGAGTTTGTGGCCGGACACCTTGCCCGCCAGCGGCGAGGTGTTGGTGCCGATGGTGACCGAGATGGCGGGTTCGTCGACGGTGATCCGAGGCAGCGCGTGGGCGTGCTCAGTATCGGCCAGAGTGTCGCCGATCATGATCTCGGGCAGCCCCGCGACGGCAACGATGTCGCCGGCGATGGCCTCGTCGGTGGATGTTCGATCCACCCCCTCCGTCGCCAGTAGCTCAGTGATCTTGGCGTTGGTGATGACCGGATGCCCGTCGACCTCGCGCATCCACGCGACCTGCTGACCCTTGCGGATCCGGCCCTTGTAGATCCGGATGAGCGCGAGTCGGCCGAGGAACGCCGAGGCGTCGAGGTTGGTCACCAGGGCCTGCAGCGGGGCCTCGGGGTCGCCCTTGGGCGGCGGGATGTGCTCGAGAAGCACATCGAAGAGCGGGTCGAGGTTCTCGCCCTCGGGGTTCTCGCCGTTGGCGGGTTCGATGGTGCTCGCAATCCCGGCACGGCCCGACGCATAGAGCGTGGGCAGTCCGAGGGCGTCCTCGGCGGCCTTCTGGGCCTCCTCGTCGAGATCCGAGGCAACGTCGAGCAACAGATCATGGCTGTCGGAGACGACTTCGGCGATGCGGGCGTCGGGGCGGTCGGTCTTGTTGACCACGAGGATCACCGGCAGATGCGCGGCGAGCGCCTTGCGCAGCACGAAGCGGGTCTGCGGCAGGGGGCCTTCGGAGGCGTCGACCAGCAGCAATACCCCGTCGACCATGGACAGCCCACGTTCCACCTCACCGCCGAAGTCGGCGTGGCCCGGGGTGTCGATCACGTTGATCACCGTCATGCTGCCGTCGGGGTGGCGGCGGTGCACGGCGGTGTTCTTCGCCAGGATGGTGATGCCCTTTTCCTTCTCCAGGTCACCGGAGTCCATCAATCGCTCGATGGCATCATCACCGCGGTGGGTCAGGGCGCCGGACTGCCGCAGCATCGCATCGACCAGGGTCGTCTTCCCGTGATCGACGTGCGCAACAATGGCGACATTCCTAAAATCCACGCCGATAAGTGTCGCAGTGCGGGTACTCAATCGCGAAAACGAGAGAGATGCGAGAGAGATAGCTCACTTGAAGGCCAGCAAGCTACTCGACATAAAACCGAAGAAGAAGTGCTGCCGAAGCAAACCCAGGTGCAAGAAATGTCCGCTCGTGCTGCACAAAGTGCGTAAGGCCGAACTCATGGGCATCCGCGGCAAGGAGCTCGAAAAGATATACAAGCGCGCCCGCAAGAACTGACCCCGCGGCGTACCGTTAAAGCGTCTCCCAGGTGTTCTCACTTGCCGTTGGAGGTGCCGAATATGACGGTTTACGAGGTTCTCACCATCGCGCTGATCTTCGTGGTGGCTTCGGCTGCGACGCTGGCGATCTATCTCGGTTTGCTCAACTGGATGGGCCGATTCCACGTGGTGCACTGCTCGGCGTGCCATCACCTGACCACAGCGCCGACGAATCAGCCACAGGCGTCATGCCCGCATTGCCGCCACCCGATCTTGCTGCACCCGCTGCATGCGGTCACTCACCCGACCGATCGGGTGCGGGTGCTGACCGACTCGCTGCGGTACTGAGTGGCAGCCCGGAAATCACTGGCCGGCTTGCCCGTCCAGCGCCGGAACGCGTGCGAGAACGCCGTGGTGTCGCTGTAGCCCAGTCTGCGGGCCACCTCGTTGACCGATAGCCCTACGACACTGAGCAATTCGACGGCGAGCGTGTGCGCGACGTCGTTGCGCAACTCCCGGTACGACGTGTGCTCATGGTCGAGCTGACGACGTAGCGTGCGGGTGCTCATATGCAGTTCAGCGGCCAGCGCATCGATGCTGGGCATTGCCCCGGGACTTTGCGCGAAACGGGATCGGACGGTGGCCGACAGGGTGGGTTGCGACTCCCGGGTGTGCACCAGGCGTTCGCATTCGCGCGCGCAGGCGGCGCGGGTGGTCGGGTCCGCGGTCGGCAGGCGCAGCGCCAAGGCGCCGGTCGGTATTCGGAAACGATATTGCGCCGCACCGGTTTCCACGTCGAAGGGATGCAGCGCAGTGCGTAGTCGCCCACCCTGCTCCCCGTCGAAAGGGACCTCCACCGTCAGCGGCGCCGAGGCCAGCCCGGACATCCGCAGCAGCAACGGCAGGGCCGAAAGGTCGCGCGCCGCATAGTATTCGCGGACGTCGACGGGCAGATGTTCGTAACGCAGCACGACAGTCGTCACGTCACCGACCCGCACCGATTGAGGATTGAACACCGTCGGCGACAGCGTCGCGTAGGCAAGCGCGACGGCCAGGGCCTCCCCGGCATCGGCGCTGGACAGCAACGCGTAACCCCAGATGCCCAAATCGCCGACGGTGAATTGCGATCCGACGCTGATCCCCGCGGCCAGCGGGTCACCGAGTTCGCGGGCGAGATTGGCGGTCATGACGAACTCGTCGTCCTGATCGATCCGATAGCCGGCGGCCACCACTCCGTTCTCGGTCCAGTGCGTGCCGGCCAGGAGCCGCTGGCTGGTCAGCCCAGCGTCGCGGGCCACCGCGAACGCGTAGCGAATTCCGGCCGGACTCCTGGTCGCCACCATCGCCTGCGATCGTGTCACGCGCGGCCGCTTGAGCCATGTGGTTGGCCGAATCGACCACCTAGTTGGCCGTCGCAATCATGTCGCTGCAGCGTGCACGGCGACATCCTTGTCCACATGCGAGCTCCTACCTTGCCGGTGGCCGCGTCGACGATGCGCGATTTCGGACTGATGATCGGCCAGGGTGCGGTTCGGGACCTGCGGCGCGCGCGGGTCGGCTCTGTCGCGAGGAGCGTGCCGCGGACTCATTTCGATCCCACCGACACCGACACGATCAGGAACCCGTTCCCCGCGTTGGAGCGACTGCGGGAGCACCCCGTGCATGTCAACGAGAAGCTCAACGTATGGATGATGGCCCGCCACGAAGACGTCACCGCGGCGGCGCGCGCCCACGATGTGTTGTCGTCGAGCTCGGGAGTCCTGCTGCGGTCCACGGTGATGCCGAGCGTCGTCTCCACCGACGAACCCGATCACGCGCGATTGCGCCGGGTGTTGGCGCCGTACTTCACGCCGTCGGCGATGCGTCGACTTGAGGGATCGCTGACGCAATTCGTGAATCCCAGCGTCGATGCGCTGGCCCGCGGCGAGGTCGTCGACATGGTGCCCGCCCTTACGGTGCCGCTGCCCGTCTCGGCCATCGCACTACTGCTTGGCATCGACCGCTCCCGCTGGCGGGATTTCCGGGTGTGGTCCAACGGAGTCACGGCACTGTTCGGTGCCAGCACGCTCGGCGCCGTCACCATGACGATCGGCCATGCACTGCCGGGCATCCTGTCGCTGCGGGGCCTCATCGTCGACGAACTGCATCGCCGCCGCACCTCCGCCACCTGTCGCCGCCCCGGCGGCTCCGAAGAGCACGACGATGTGCTCGGCGGTATCAGCAAGGCGCTCGCGGCGCATGAGATCACACCGCTGGAAGCGCTCAGTGCCGCGTTGATCGTGCTGATCGCCGGCAACGAGACGACCACCAACCTGCTCGGTATCCTGCTCATCCAGTTGGCCACCGACCCGGATCTTTATGCGCGGCTGCGAGATAACCGCGACCTGATCCCGGCCGCCATCGAGGAGACGCTGCGCTGGGGCTCACCGGTGCAGTGGGTGACGCGCACGACGCTGGCGTCTTACGAGATCGCCGATACCGTCATTCCCGCTCGCTCGCGGGTGGTGCTGTACTACGCGGGTGCCAACCGTGACCCGCTCCGCTTCCCCGACCCCGACCGCTTCGATGTCCAACGAAATCCTGTCGGTCACACGGGCTTCGGCCATGGCTCGCACTTCTGCATGGGTGCGCATCTGGCCCGGCTCGAGGTGGTCGTCGCCCTCAACGGGCTGTTCGACCGCATCGCGGGACTCGAACTCGCAGGGCCGGTGAAGTGGACGACGACGCCGTCATTGTCCGGGCCGACGTCGGTGCCGGTGCGCGCTGTCGCAGCCCATTAGGACGTCAGCGCCTGTCTGAGCTCGGGGACCCACGTGCGGTCGGCGGGCACCCAGTCGAGGCCGTCGAGTTCATCGACGGTGATCCAGCGCAGCGCGCGGTGGTCGTTGGCGTGCAGGGTGCCGCCGGTCTGGCTGACCCGGTAGGCGCGCAGTGCGGTGGTCGGATTGAGCGCGACGTCGATGCCCAGGCGGGCGCCGACGGTCACGTCGACGCCGAGTTCCTCCTTGAGTTCACGGGCGAGTGCCTCCCCGTCCGTTTCCCCTGCCGCCACCTTGCCGCCGGGCAGCTCCCACAGCCCGGCGAGTTCAGGTGGCCTGGCTCGTTGTGCGACCAGCAGCGCGTTATCCGTGATCAGTGCACCGGCGACGACGATCTGGTTTGACATCGCGGCTGACGGTATACCTAACAAGCATGGCTGTATTGACAGACGACCAAGTGGACGCCGCACTGCCCGACCTCGACGGCTGGGAGCGCGCCGACGGCGCTCTGCGGCGATCGATCAAATTCGGAGCCTTCCTGGACGGCATCGACGCGGTGCGGCGCGTCGGCGAGAAGGCCGAGGAGTCCGACCACCATCCAGATATCGACATCCGTTGGCGAACAGTGACTTTCGCGTTGGTGACGCATTCCGAGGGCGGTATCACCGACAAGGACGTGGAGATGGCGAAGGAGATCGACGCGATCGTCGGCCAGTAGCGGCGATCCACGCCAAAGTCGCCAGCGTCGCCACGATGTAGATCAACCCGGCCCACGCCAGGTACCACGGCCGGGAGATGTCCCAGATCGTCGGCTGCGCGAAGCTCAGCAGCCACGGCACCCCGACGAGGGTCAACGCCAACCACCCCCAGCCCAGCACGCGTGCGCCGAGCCGCGCCCGCAGCGGCCCGTGCAGCAGCCAGATCATCAGCGGGATCAGCCACACCCAGTGGTGCGTCCACGAGATCGGCGACAACAGCAGTCCGAACAACTGCACGATGACGATCGCCCCGAGCCGGTCCGAAGCCCCGCCGATCGCCCGCCACGCCAGCACCGCGAGCGCCGCCGTCACCACGATGCCGGCCAGCACCAGCGGCCCGTAGCCCGCGTCATGCCCGAGGATCCTGGATATTCCGCCGCGCCAGGACTGGTTGAACGACGTACCGATCGGCCCTACCCGGGAGGCGTCACCCAGCAATTCGGTGAAGTAGTAACGGGTTTCGTCGCCAATGACCAACCACGAGATGCCCACCGTGGCGAAGAACACGACCGCCGAGAACACGACGGCCGCCCATCGCCGGGCCCCGAGGAAGTACAGACCCGACGCCGCCGGAGTCAGTTTCACCCCTGCCGCGAGACCGACGAGAAGTCCGGAAATCCACCATCGCGTGCTGTACACCGCGTACAGCACCGCCAGCGCCAGCAGCACGTTGATCTGCCCGTAGTCGAAGGTGCTGCGCAGGGGTTCGATCCAGATGCCGACGGCCGTCCACAACATCGCCGCCCGGGCGGCTCGATGGCTCTTCAGCCCCAACAGCCGCTGGCTGATGCGCACGACGCCATACAGTGCCGCGAAAAGACCGAGTTGCCACGCGAACGCGACGAGCCCGAACGGCAACAGGTGCAGCGGGTAGAACACGATCGCCGCGAACGGCGGATACGTGAACGGCAGCGGGAAGTCCGGCGTCTGATCGGCGTAGACGTAGTCGTAGAGCGTGCCAGGATCGTCGAGCATGCCCGCTCCGCCGACATACACATGCAGGTCGACGAAATTGGCCCCGTTGGGCACAAGGTAAGTCCACGCCAGGCGCGCGACGACGCTGATCACCAACAGAATCGGCGCCGCGGCGGCCAGTCGGGCAGGCATTCGCGCGGCGGTCGGAGCAGCGGGTGGCGTGTGTATCCGTCGATTCTATCGACCGGTCACCGTTTGCCTTCGCATCCGTAACGGTTGAATAAATGCCACACGTGTCACTTGAGTCACACCAGTAACTCCGTAGCTTCGGGCGAAGGCGTGCCGACAAACCTGAATGGGAGAACCATGCACATCACCGGAAAACTGTTCGTGACCACGATGATTGCCGCTGCGGGAGCCGTCACGGCCGCGGTGACGCTGAGTGGCACCGCTGCCGCCCAGCCTGCGGCACCCGCCCCTACCCCCGGCGTTCCGGGCCTGCCGTTCATCCAGCAGCTCGCGTCCAATCCAGCCGCCGCGACCCAGCTCATGCAGGGCGTCACGTCGCTGCTGAACACCGCCTCCACCCCGGCCGCGACACCCGCAACACCGCCGCCGGCCGCGACCGCGTCGATCACCCTTCCGCAGACTCCGGCGGGACTGCCCGGCGCGGCTCCGGTGAGCACTGCGGCTGCGCCCGCGACCAACCCGGCCGACCTGCTGACGCAGGCCGCGTCGCCGCTGAGCGGTCTTGCCTCCTTGCTGCCCGCCGGAACGCCGCTAGCCGGCCTCCTGCCGGCAGCTTCGACGGCTGCCGCACCGGTCGCTGCCGCCGCACCTGCGCTCGGTGCACCCGCGGCGGCCGCACCCGCGGCGGCCGCACCCGCAGCGGCACTTCCCGCAGCACCGCTGATGCTGCCGTTGTCGGCCCTGCCCTGACGGCCGCGGCGACATCGACCGAGAAGACCAACTACAACCACTCTTTGGGGGAGTCATGTCAACCAGGACGATGTTCGCCACCGCTGCCGTTGCGATCGGCTCATCGGTCACGCTGCTGTTCGGCAGCGTGACCGGTGTTGCCAACGCAGAGCCGGCACCGCCCGCACCACTGCCGATCGACGCGCTCCAGGCGCCGGGCCTGCCTGCGGTGCAGAGTCTCGGGCCCGTCATTCAGGCGGCTGCCGCTGATCCGACCAGTGCGGCATCCACATTGATGGCGGCCGCCGCGGTGTTCGCCGGCGACGCCGCAGCCCCGGCCGATTCCCGAAACGTCGCGACGGCCGTCAACCAGTTCGTGGCCCACACCCCGGCGCCGGGCGCGGCGCCGGGCACCGTTGCGCACCTGCCCGCGGGAGTCAACCCGGCTCACGCCGTCGGACCCGTGCCGGAGGCGGTGCCTGCCCCAGAAGCGGTACCCACCCCAGCCCCTGAGGCTGCGGCAGTCGCCGCGCCTGCCCCAGGTCCTGCACCGGAGGTCGCGGTTCCTGTTCCGGCTCCGGCGCCTGGCCCGGATCCGGCCGCGGCCGCACCCGCCGCCGCACCCGGCGGCCCCGAATTCGGTCCGGATGCTCCGACGACGCAGGACTTCCTGTATCCGTCGATCAGCAACGGGTGCCAGAAGGACGGCGGAAACGTCCTCGCCACAGCGATTTCGGTCGCCGGCCCCGCGAAGATTCCGACGCCTGGACCGGGACCGGGCCAGACCGCCTACGTGTTCACCGCGATCGGCACTCCGGGGCCGGCCGCTGAGCAGAAGCTGCCGCTGAACGTCACCTGGGTGAACCTGACCACCGGCAAGTCGGGCGGGGCCACGTTGGTGCCGCGGTCAGATATCAATCCAGAGGGACCGACCACACTGGTCGCGATCGCCGACACCGGCTCGGGCAGCATCATCTCGACCATCTTCGGTCAGGTCAGCACCACCGAGATGCAGTGTCAGTTCATGCCGACCATCGGCTCTACGGTCGTTCCCTGACCTGCGCCTGGGTCAATAGGCCATGAAGAGGATCGCGTCCCGGTCGTAGTCGCGGCCGGGGTGCACCTCTGACAGATGAGCCTGGGCCTTCTCCACGAGATCGTCCTCGGTCTCACCGGTGATCGCCTCGCCGCACGGGCAATTCAGGTGTGTCTTCATACGTTCAGCTTCCCACAGCCGATGATGTTGGGCATGGAGCTTTCTGATGTCATGCGCACGACGGGTGCTGTCCGTCGATTCACCGACGATCCCCTGCCCGACGGTGCGCTCGGGCGCATCCTCGACAACGCCCGCTTCGCGCCCACCGGAGGCAACCGCCAGGGCACCCATGTCATCGTCGTCCGCGACGGGGATACGCGTCAGGCATTGGCCGACCTCAGCGTCACGGGGGCGCGCCGCTACACGGCGCAGGTCAAGAACGGCGAATTCCCCTGGAACCCGGTGAAACCCATGAAAGTCTCGCCGCAGGAAGTCGCTGCCACCGAGGCAGGCCCCTACACACCGTTCATCTACTGCGGCGCCGTACTCGTGGTGTGCGTGGACCTCAATGTATGCGCCGCATTCGACCAGAACCTCGACCGAATCGGACTCATCGCGGGCGCCTCGGTGTATCCATTCGTGTGGAACATCTTGTTGGCCGCGCGCAACGAGGGCTTCGGCGGCGTCCTGGCGACCGTGACGGTGGCCGAGGAGCCCCGCGTAAAAGAACTGCTCGGGATCCCCGAGGACTACGCGGTCGCCGCGCTGCTGCCGATCGGCCGGCCGGTGAAGCAGATCCGCAAGCTCACCCGTAAGCCGGTTTCTGAGTTCGCGACCCGCGACCGATTCGACGGTGAGCCGTTTCGGGCCTAGAACGCGGTTCCCGCCGGTAGGTGGACGTTCGATAACAGTTCGGCAGTTAGCCAGCCTCGAAGACGCCGCACCTCTTCCGCACTGACGGCAGGCGTGGGACCTTATATGCATGACCTGCATGTTGGGTTACGCCGCTGGCGCCGTCGGGCAGAACCTCGAGGGTCAACTCGGCGCGCTCAGCGCCGAGGGCGTCGACCCGAGGCGGGTGTTCACCGACACGTTGGCCGAATCCGCCGACCGGGCCCGAGGCGGCCTGTACGCCATGCTGAGCTACGCCAAGTCCGGCGACACGGTCATCGTCGTCGCACTCGACCGCCTCGGCCGCACGACCACCGAGGTGACCCGAACCATCGCCGACCTCACCGACCGTGGACTGCGCCTGCGGGCATTGCGGGAGGGTTTGGACACCGGCACGACGACCGGCCGCGTCGTCGCGGGCATCCTGCGCACCCTGGCCGACCTCGATCTGCAGCCTGACCGCCAGTCGCGCTAGCTCTTCGCCGCCTTGGCGGCCGCTTTGGCCTGCTTCTTGTAGGAGCGGACCTTCTCCAGCGAGCCGGGATCGACCACGTCGGCGACCGATAGGAACGACCCCGCCTTCCCGTAATCGCCCGCGGCCTTGCGCCACCCGTCGGGCGTCACGCCGTACTGCTTGCCCAGCAACGCCAGAAAGATCTTCGCCTTCTGCTCGCCGAAGCCTGGCAACGCCTTGATCCGGCGCAGCACCTCGGCCCCGTCCGGGTCCCCCGACGTCCACAGCGCCGATGCGTCACCGCCGTAGTCGTCGACGATGAGCTGCGCCAGCGCCTGCACCCGCTTGGCCATTGAGCCTGGGAAGCGATGTATCGCAGGGGTTTTCGAACACAGTGCCACGAACTTCTCGGGGTCGTAATCGGCGATCTCGCGGGCGTCCACCCCGCCGATGCGATCAGCGATCTTCTTCGGCCCCGCGAACGCCGCCTCCATCGGGTACTGCTGATCGAGAAGCATGCCCACCAGCAACGCGAATGGATTCGACTCCAACAGCTCGTCGGCCGCGGGATCTTGAACTAGCTGCAGTTTCGCCACCTCGCCAGTTTAAATTGACATCGACCTGGTGAGGTGAGATGTCCGGCGAGCTCGCGATAATCCTGGCGGCGGTGCTGCTCATCGCCGCCGTTGCCGCCGCGGTCGTCACGGTGCGCACCCGCCGGGTCGTCGCCACCCCCACGGAACGGGCCGTCCACACCGCGCTACACACCGCCTCATTGGCCGCACGCGCCCTGCGTCAGGGCCTGGACACCGACTCCGCCGACACCGCCGCCCCGTTCCTGCGCGGGCTCACCGGTACCGAAGGCGTGGCCGTCTTCGCCGCCGACGGGCACCTGCTGGCACAGGATCCTTCCGACGACACGTTGTGGACGCCCGACGTGCACGACGCGTGTGAACGCTCGGCCGGCGAGTCGATCTCCGGAGGACGACGGGTGTTGACCCATGCCCGTAGCTCGACGGTCGTCGCGCAGCCACTGCTCACCGAGGGTGGCGACGCACTGGGCGTCCTGGTCGTCGTGACCACCCGCTCCCCCGCGCCCGGCCTACTCGGCGCAGTCGGTGAGGTCGCGCGATATGCGACGAGTCAGATCGAGCTCGCCGAACTCGACGCGTCGCGAGCCCGTCTCGACCGAGCCGAGGTATTGGCGCTGCGGGCCCAGATCAGCCCGCACTTCATCTACAACGCACTCAACACGATCGCGTCGTTCGTACGCACCGACCCTGACCGTGCCCGCGAGCTCATCCTCGAATTCGCCGACTTCACCCGCTACTCGTTTCGCGCCGCCGGGCAGTACACGACGCTGGCTGACGAACTTCGCAACATCGACCGCTATCTCACCCTGGAGCGCGCGCGATTCGGTGACGCGCTGAAGGTCAGGCTCCAGGTCGCGCCGGAGGTGCTCAACGTCGTCGTGCCGTTCCTGGCGCTGCAACCCCTCATCGAGAACGCGGTCCGGCACGGCTTTTCGGGACAGGGGGGTGGCGAGATCGAGATCATCGCCCGCGACGAGGGCTCGGACTGCATCATCACGGTCGAGGACGACGGGGTCGGCATGGACCCCGACACCTTGCGCACCGGACACGGTGACGCGCTGTCCGACGACAAGGACGACACCGTCGACACGGTCGACACGGTCGACAAGAAGGATTCCGCGCACGTCGGGCTGACCAATGTCGATCACCGGCTGCGCGCGGCGTTCGGCAACGACTACGGTCTGGTGGTCGAAACGGCGATCGGCGCAGGCACAAAGGTCGTGATGCGAGTACCTAAATTCCGCGCGGGAGTGCGGGCATGAGCAAGGTGTTGACGGTGCTCGCGGTCGACGACGAGGCGCCCGCGCTGGACGAGCTGGCCTACCTCCTCTCCCGGCACGGCGACATCGGCAAGGTGCTGCGCGCCGGTGACGCCACGTCGGCGCTGCGCGAACTCAACGGCCGGCCCATCGATGCGATCTTCCTCGACATCAACATGCCCGGGCTGTCCGGCATCGAACTCGCCGGCGTGCTCGCCAACTTCTCGAACCGGCCCGCCATCGTGTTCGTGACGGCCCACGACGACAAAGCGGTGGCGGCTTTCGACGTCGGCGCACTGGATTATCTGCTCAAACCGATCCGCCAGGACCGTCTGGACGAGGCGGTACGACGGGTGCTGGCGGCGACGATCGAACCCAGCCAGGCCGACGACGACGTGATCCCAGCCGAACTCGGCGGCGTCACCCACCTGGTGCCGCGGGACACCATCGGGTGGGTGGAGGCCGAGGGCGACTATGCCCGGCTGCACTCCTCGTCGGGATCGCACCTGGTGCGCATCCCGTTGAGTACCCTCGAAAGTCGTTGGCGTGACAAGGGTTTCCACCGGGTGCATCGGTCTTATCTGGTGGCGCTGCGACAGGTCACCGGGCTCCGGAACAGCGATTCAGGGGTGCTGGTGCGCCTGCGCGCCAACGGCGCTTCACCCGCGGTCGAACTGCCCGTCAGCCGACGCCAGGCCCGCGAACTGCGCGACCGCGTTGTCCGCGACCCGATGCGGAACCTGAAACCCGATGACTAGCAACGAAAGACCTCAACGCCAACGCGTCGTGCTGTCCCAGCGGCGCGGTGCCCGTATGGTGCGAACCCGGATCGAGGTACAGGAACAGACCCTCGTCGGCGACGCGTTGGTGCGCGGTCTGATGCGCGCCCAGTTGGGACTGGCATTGCGTCTGGCCACCGTCGTGGTGTGTGCCGTTGTGGCGATTCCCTTGCTGAACGCGGCGTTTCCGGATCTCGCCGCCATCACCGTCGCCGGCATCCGGCTCAATTGGCTTGTCCTCGCCGTGCTGGTCTATCCCTTCTTCTACGGTGTCGGACGGCTGTACGTGCGATTGGCCGAGCAGGCGGAGCGCGACTTCGTCGGCGTCGTCGACAGCGAACCATGACCGGGTCACCGTTGACCGCGGCCGCGCTGCTGCTGGCGGTGGTCTCCACCGTCGCGATCGGCGTGTACGGAGTTCGGTTTTCCCGCACCACCTCCGACTTCCTCGTCGCCTCACGAACCGTGGGTCCGCAATGGAACGCCGCCGCGATCTCCGGTGAATACCTCTCGGCCGCATCGTTCCTCGGTGTCGCCGGCTTGATCGCCAAGTACGGTGCCGACGCGTTGTGGTATCCGGTCGGCTTCACCGCGGGGTATCTCGGACTGCTGCTGTTCGTCGCTGCGCCGCTTCGCCGCTCAGGGGCCTACACGGTTCCGGACTTCGCCGAGTTCCGACTGGGTTCGGCACGCCTGCGCAAGGTCGCCATGATCGTCGTCGTGGTGGTGTGCATCTACTACCTGGTGCCGCAATACCAGGGCGCCGGACTCGCACTGAAAGCCCTTCTGGGTCTTCCGGTTTGGGTGGGTCCACTGGTGGTCGGCGTCATCGTCATCTCGAACGTGGTGGCGGGCGGTATGCGGTCGATCACGTTCGTCCAGGCGTTCCAGTACTGGTTGAAGCTGACCGCGATCGCGATACCCGCACTGGCGCTGCTGGGCCTGTTCGTCACCGACCGCGGCGACCTCGGTGGCCCACTACCCCCGATAGTCACCGCGGACACCACGGTCGCGATCGAAACCGATGTGGTGGTGCGGGTCGCCAACCCCGCGGGCATCACGGTGACGGGCTTGCTAGACGGCACACCCGTTGATGCCCAGCAGATCCCGGTGCCCGGCGACCACACCCTGGATGCGGGCACGACACTGATTCTTGCGGCAGGCGCGGCGACACCTGTGGTGGCGGGCACGCCCAGCAGCGGCGCCGAGTGGATCGCGTCTGGCGGCGGTCTCGGCGGCGACCATCCGCTCTATCAGGTGTTGTCGATCATCGTCGCAACGTTCCTGGGCACCATGGGGTTACCGCACGTGCTCGTGCGGTTCTACACCAACCCCGACGGCCGCGCGGCCAGGCACACAGCGCTGGCCGTCATCGCCCTGCTGTCGCTGTTCTATCTGTTCCCGACGCTGCTGGGCGTTTTCTCCCGCCTCTACGTTCCGCGGGTCCTGATCACCGGGAACGCCGACGCCGCGGTCCTTCTCGCGCCGTCGAGCGCCATCGGCGGGGCGGCTGGGCAGTTGCTCGCCGCGCTCGTCGCCGCCGGGGCCATCGCGGCGTTCCTGGCGACGTCGTCGGGTCTGTTGGTCAGCATCGCGGGTGCGTTGGCGACCGACGTGATGCGCGGCCGCGTGCGCGACTTCCGGGTGGCGGCGGTGGTTGGCGGGCTGATCCCGATCCCGCTGTCGCTGGCCACCACCGGCGAGCTGGAGTTGTCACGCAGCGTCGGACTGGCCTTTGCCGTCGCCGCGTCGACGCTGTGCCCGTTGCTTGTGCTCGGCATCTGGTGGCGAGGGCTGACCGCATGGGGCGCTGCCTGTGGACTGGTGGTCGGTGGCGTGCTGTCGGGCACCGCTGTGACGGTGGCGGTGGCAGGCGGGATCGACGATGAAGTGCTTGGCGGCTGGCCGGCGGTGATGATCGGCTACCCCGCGGCGATCACCGTTCCGCTGGCGTTCGCGACGATGATTCTCGTCAGCCGCCTCACGCGGACCGCAGCGCCCGCCGACGTCGCGCAGATCTTCGCCCGCATGCACGTGCCGGAACGGCTGGGCATGGGCGTCGAGCGCGTGCCCAGGGGCTAGATCCCTCCACCGTTCGTCGTCAGCGATCGACCGCTCACCGCATCACCTGCGGGTTTCGCCGTGTTGACTCCGCAAGGGGTGGGTATGTGACCTGCATCTCATCTAGTTTCACCAGTTGAGCCGGTTCACATTCGACGCCTAGGGAGCACATGATGCCGCCAACAGAAACCGCAGTCAGCGGTCAGGAGTACATGGCCGTCCAGGCCAGCCCGGAATTCCAGGAGCTACGAAGCCGATTGCGCCGCTTCGTGTTCCCGATGAGCGCACTGTTTTTGGTTTGGTACACGGTTTACGTGCTCCTCGGCGCGTTCGCACACGAATTCATGGCCACCAAGGTGTGGGGCAACATCAACGTCGGCATCATCGTCGGCCTCGGACAGTTCGTGTCGACCTTCGTCATCACCGCGATCTACGTCCGCTTCGCCAACCGCGAACTCGACCCGCGCGCCATGGCGATCCGCGACAAGCTCGAAGGCGGCGCAGCATGAACCACGACACCCTGACCATCCTCGCCGCCGACGGCACCACGGTCGGCAGTCCCGTCGCCAACATCGGCATCTTTGGTCTCTTCGTAGCGATCACACTCTTCATCGTGATCCGTGCCAGCAAGAAGAACGCCACCGCAGCCGAGTTCTTCACCGCGGGAAGGTCTTTCACCGGGCCGCAGAACGGCATCGCAATCTCCGGTGACTACCTGTCCGCGGCCAGCTTCCTTGGAATCGCAGGCGCCATCGCCGTCTACGGCTACGACGGCTTCCTCTACTCCATCGGCTTCCTGGTCGCATGGCTGGTGGCCCTGCTACTGGTCGCCGAATTGCTGCGTAACGCAGGCAAATTCACGATGGCCGACGTGCTGAGCTTCCGGCTCAAGCAGCGACCGGTGCGGATGGCAGCCGCAACCACCACGCTGGCCGTGTGCCTGTTCTACCTGCTGGCGCAGATGGCGGGCGCCGGCGGCCTCGTCGCCCTGCTGCTCAACATCACCAGCGATATCGGTCAAGCGCTTGTCATTGCCGTCGTCGGTCTGCTGATGATCGCCTACGTGCTGATCGGTGGCATGAAGGGCACGACCTGGGTGCAGATCATCAAGGCCGTCCTGCTGATCGGCGGCGCGGCCATGATGACGGTCTGGGTGCTGGCCAAGTTCGGGCTGAACTTCTCCGAGATGCTCGGCGCGGCGCAGACCGCGGTCTCGGGCTCGTCGGATGCGGCGGTGGCCGGCCGTGACGTCCTTGCGCCCGGCGCCCAGTACGGCGCCTCGCTGACCTCGCAGATCAACTTCATCTCGCTGGCGCTGGCACTGGTGCTCGGCACGGCGGGCCTGCCCCACGTGCTGATGCGCTTCTACACAGTGCCGACCGCCAAGGAGGCGCGTCGCTCGGTGGTGTGGGCGATCGTGCTCATCGGCGCGTTCTACCTGTTCACCCTCGCACTGGGTTACGGCGCAGCGGCGCTCGTCGGACCCGATGCGATCCGCGAGGCCCCCGGCGGACAGAATTCCGCAGCGCCGCTGCTGGCCTTCGAACTCGGTGGCGTCGTCTTGCTCGGCATCATCTCGGCCGTCGCGTTCGCGACGATCCTCGCGGTGGTCGCCGGCCTCACCATCACGGCCGCAACGTCATTCGCGCACGACATCTACGCGAGCGTGATGAAGAGCCATCAGGTGAGCGAGAGCGAGCAGGTCCGCGTATCCCGCATCACCGTGGTGGTGATCGGCATCCTGTCCATCGGTCTCGGCATCCTCGCCGCTGAGCAGAACATCGCGTTCCTCGTCGCGCTGGCGTTCGCGGTGGCCGCCGCGGCCAACCTGCCGACCATCATCTACTCGCTGTACTGGCCGCGGTTCAATACCCGCGGTGCGCTGTGGAGTATGTACGGCGGTCTGACCTCGACGATCGTGCTGATCATCTTCTCGCCGGCGGTGTCCGGAGCGAAGACCGCAATGCTGCCGAACGTCGACTTCGCCTGGTTCCCGCTGGCCAACCCCGGCATCGTGTCGATCCCGCTGGCGTTCATCCTGGGCATCGTCGGCACCCTGAGTTCACCGGATCGCGGCGACCCGGAGATCAACGCCGAGTTCGAGGTGCGGTGCCTGACCGGCGTGGGTGCCGAGAAGGCCGTCAGCCACTGATCTTGACCGCGATTTCGGCGCGCTAATCGCCCGTCACGGTTGATTAGCGCGCCGAATTCGCAACTAACTAGCCGCTCTTGCGCCGGAACTCGCGGCGACTCTCGAGGGGACCATGTCCCTGCGCCTTGGGCCCCTTCGCTCCGCCGTCTTTATGGGCAGAACCACCCGCTGACTTGGCCTTCTTCCGCTCCAGCGCCTCTTTGAACTTGCGCTTGGTGTCGTCTTCCGGTGCCCCGTCAGAATCCCGGGTCGCTTCGCTCCTGCCCTCCGCTGCCATGATCGCAGCCTAACGCTTGCCGGGCGGCATGCCGTAGACATGGCTGATCGGCAGTGTCATCGCGACCCGCCGGTCGTCGACCATCGCCCGTCGGTAGTCGTCCCAGTCAGGATGCTCACCGGCGATATTGCGGTACAACGCAATCAGCGCTTCGACGGTGTCGTCCTGCGGCGAGGCGGCCGGCGGGGTCAGCGTGGCGTCACCCTCGGCCACCGCGTACGACCAGCCGTCGTCCGAGCTGACGTGGATCGACGCGCGCGGGTCGCGCCGCAGGTTTCGGGTCTTGGCCCGAGGCTCGGTGATCGACACGCGGATCGTCAGATTGCGCGGGTCGAAGTAGTACGACACGTTTGACAACTGCGGCCTGCCGTCACCCTTGATCGTGGCCAGGACGCCCAGCGAGTTTCCGCCGATCAACGCCAACAGCTTGTCGTCGAGAACGTGACGTCCCATGACTGCAGCCTACGTCGGAATCTCCGCGTGAATTGCGACATATCTAGCATGAAGCAGATGATGACGGTCAGTGGAGAAGTCCTCGAAGGCGTCTCGGCCACCACGCTGTGGACTCTGCACAACCGCGGCACCGAGGCCAAGCGGTCCGACGGGGTGATCCGCGACCCCTGGGCGGTCACGCTGTTCGACGCGATCTCCTACGACTACCGCAAGTTCGGTAAACCCAACCAGTCGCACGGACTGCGGGCCGTTGCCTTCGACACCGCCGCGAGCGCCTATCTGACCACGCACCCCAAGGCGTCGGTGGTCGCCCTGGCCGAGGGCCTGCAGACCAGCTTCTGGCGTCTGGAGCGCGCCGGTGTTGCCGACCAATTGACCTGGTACTCAGTCGATCTCCCGCCGGTCATGGCATTGCGGAAACAGCTGCTACCCGCCGACGATCGTGTCGTGCCGCTGGCCCAGTCGGCGCTGGACCTGAGCTGGACGGACCGCGTCGACGACTCGAACGGCGTGTTCATCACCGCCGAAGGGCTGCTGATGTATCTCGAACGCGATGACGCGCTCGGCCTGATCCGCGACTGCGCGGCCCGGTTCCCCGGCGGGCAGATGATGTTCGACTCGATCCCGGAGTGGCTCAGCAAGCGCACCCTGAAGGGCCTGAAGCTCTCCGACCGCTATATCGCCCCGCCGATGCCGTTCTCCCTGTCCCCCGACGACGCCGTCGCGCTGGCCGGTCGCATTCCCGGCGTCCGTGCCGCGCATGACCGGGCACAACCCGCAGGGCGGGGCCTCCTATGGAAGATGGCGGCCTGGCAACCGCTGGATCGCATCGGCTTCTACCGGCGCAATCGCCCGAGCTACACGCTGCTGCAGTTCTAGGCTCGCCCCATGACCCGATATGCCGGATTTCTTCGCGGCGTCAACGTCGGCGGCGTGAACCTAAAGATGGCCGACGTGGCGAAGGCATTCGAAGACGCCGGATTCACCAATGTGAAAACGATTTTGGCTAGCGGCAATGTGTTGCTGGACAGCCGGTCCGGCGTGGACGGCGTCCGAAAGAAGGCCGAAAAGGCGTTGCGCGACGCGTTCGGCTACGACGCCTGGGTGCTGGCCTACGACCTCGACACCGTGCGGTCGATATCGGAACGGTTCCCGTTCGAACGCGAGGTCGACGGGTTCCATTCCTACGTCACGTTCGTCACCGACGCCGACGTGCTCGACGAACTCGCAGACCTCGCCAAAGACGCAGGAGCCGACGAGAAGATCGAGCGCGGTGAGGGTGTCATTTATTGGCAGGTCCCCAACAAGGGCACGTTGGACACCACGATCGGCAAGACGATGGGCAAGAAGCGCTACAAGTCCTCGACGACCACCCGCAACCTGCGGACGATCGAGAAAGTCCTGCGGTAGGTACATTCAGCCGTGTGAGTTCCGAACCGACCGCGAAGGCCGACGGCGCCGTATTGACCGGCGTGTCCGAGACGGCGCTGATGACGTTGCAGGTGCGCGCCAACGAGGCTCGCCGCCCGGATTCGATCCTCGACGATCCGATGGCGATCCGGCTCGTCGACTCGATCGATTTCGAATGGGCCAAGTTCGGCTTCAGCCGCCGTCAGGATATGGCGGTCCGCGCGCGTGCCTTCGACACCGAGGCACGCCGCTACCTCACCGACCACCCGAAAGCCACTGTGGTGGCGCTGGCGGAGGGTTTGCAAACCAGCTTCTATCGCCTCGACACCGCCGGGGTTGGGAACGAATTCCGCTGGCTCACCGTCGATCTCCCACCGATGATCGAGTTGCGCCGCAAGCTGCTGCCACAATCGGAGCGGATCGAGATGTGCGCACAGTCGGCGCTCGACTTCAGCTGGATGGAGCGGGTTCGGACCGACGACGGTGTGTTCATCACCGCCGAGGGCCTGCTGATGTACCTGCAGCCCTCCGAAGCCCTCGGCTTGATCGCCGCGTGCGCCGAGCGCTTCGCTGGTGGACGGATGATGTTCGACCTGGCGCCGGACTGGTTCGCCAAAGGCGTCACCCGGGGACTGCTGCGGCCCACGCTGCGCTACCGGGTGCCACCAATGCCGTTCAGCATGACGCCTTCAGAATTGGCAAATCTTGCCAACGAGGTGCCCGGCATTCGAGCTGTGCACGATTTGCCGATGCCGCCTGGACGCGGCAAAGCGTTCAACGCGGTCGTGTCCGCGGTTCAGCGGATCTCGCTTTTCGACTCCGTGCGCCCGGTGAACACGCTTCTGGAGTTCGGCTAACTAGCCGAATGCAGCTTCGACGTAGCGGACCGCGTCGGCCTTATCGATGCCGAGAGCCTTTGCCGCCGACACATAGGTGTGCGCGGCGGTGGCCATCGCGGCATCGGCGGGGTCGACCCGGGCAACGAAAGTGCCGAAGCGGCCTCGGGTTTCGACAACGCCCGCAGTCTCCAGTTCACGGTAGGCGCGGGCCACCGTGTTGACGGCAAGGCCTAGTTGACCGGCCAGTTCGCGTACGGTGGGCAACCGCGTGCCCGGTGGCAGCCGACCGTCCCGCACGCCGTCGATGATCTGTGTCCTGAGCTGGTCAAACAGTGGGCCTGGAGCGCGATGGTCGATACAAACCCAATCCCCCAACTCGGTCACGTGCTCAGTATCGCCCAAAGCAGCTACTTTGGTCATGTGCAGGTTACGGTCCTCAGCGGCGCGGGCATCTCGGCGGAGAGCGGTGTGCCGACGTTCCGCGATGTCGAGACTGGCTTGTGGGCCAAAGTCGACCCTTACGAAATTTCCAGCTCGGAGGGCTGGCAGGCGAACCCCGAGCGGGTGTGGGCCTGGTACCTGTGGCGTCACTACATGATGGGCTCGGTCGCCCCCAACGACGGCCACCGGGCCGTGGCGGCCTGGCAGGACTTCGCCGACGTGCACGTCGTCACTCAGAACGTCGACAATCTTCACGAGCGCGCCGGCAGCAAGAACGTCTACCACCTGCATGGCAGCTTGTTCGAATTTCGTTGTGATCGCTGTAATTCCACGTACACCGACGAGTTGCCCACGATGACCGAACCGGTGGAGACGGTCGATCCCCCACGGTGCGCCTGCGGCGGATTGATCCGGCCCAACGTCGTCTGGTTCGGCGAGGCGCTGCCCGACGACGAGTGGCAGCGCTCGATCGACGCGGTCGCAGCAGCCGACCTCGTGATCGTGGTCGGCACTTCGTCGATCGTCTATCCCGCGGCCGGGCTGCCGGAGATGGCGCTGGCCAACGGCAAGGTGGTCATCGAGGTCAACCCCGAGCCCACGCCGCTGTCCGCCGCCGCGACGGTGTCGCTGCGTGAGACCGCGGCGGGTGCGTTGCCCCGCCTCCTGCAGAGGTTGCCCGCCCTGCTCGACTAGGGATTTGTGTGCGTTTTGGTGCGGCTACCGCTTGACCGCGCGGCCGATCGCGAACTCCGCCACCGGAAGCGGCACCCACGTCGGCATCGTCCACTCGCGCCGCGCGCCCGACACCGCGAACCCTGCGCCGGTGATGGCTTGTTCGGTGTGACGATGCGTGTGGCAGTTGCCCAGCATTCGCGGCCAGAATGTCGCATCGGCGAACTTCTGCAGGCCTGCGCGTGCCCCGCTGCTCGCAATGTGCTCGAGGTACCGAAGCTCCCCTCCGGGACGCAACAACGAATGCAGTTCCCGCAAAACACTTTCGGGGTCCTCGACCGAGCACAGCACGAGTGAGCACACCACAGCATCGAACGGCTCGCGCCCGGATGCCATGAACTGCTCCACCGTGTCGGTGCTGACGGTGACGGGCACCGGCGCCGTGGCCGCGGCCCGTTGCGCCAGCTCAGCCAGCCGACGCTCGGGCTCGACGGCGACCACCTCCGTCACCGTCTCGGGGTAGAACTCGAAGTTCGTCCCCGTGCCCGCACCGACCTCCAGCACGCGACCGGTCAGGCCCGCGAGGTTCTCTCGCCGCAGCTGCCGGATGGCATCGGTCTCGTGGGCAGACATCACCGTCCACAACCGGGCGAAGAACGGGTTATCGACTGTCTCGGGCATCCAGCAGTCCCTTCAATTGGGCGACGGCGTCCTGCGGTGCCGTCGCGGGTCCGATCGCGCCACACACAATCTCGCCGACGACGATGGCCTTCAGCACCCGGTCGGCGAAGTCCTCTTTCTCGCCCCAGGGTAGGTACGGCCGTGAGATCAACATCCCCGCGACCCCGTGCGCGGCCGTCCACAGTTCCAGCGCGACGGTGGTCGGATCGCTCTCCGGGAGGATGCCGTCGGCCATCAAGGCCGCGACCGTGTTGCGGATATGAACGAACGCCGAATTGTTCAGCATCACATCCACGTCGCTTCCCGGCCGACCCTCTCCCATGGTGGCGATGCGGTACAGCTCAGGGGTTTTCACCGCGAAACGCACATAGGCGAGCCCCTGCGCCCGCAGCGCATCGATGGCCGAAGGCTGATCCGCGGCGGCCGCCTGCATCTCCTCGTCGAGCTTCTCGAAATACCGTGCGCACACCGCGTCCAACAATGCGTCCTTGTCGGTGAAATGCAGATAGATCGAGGGCGGTGTCACCCCGACGCGTTGGGCCACCGATCGGATGGAAACCTCCTTGGCGTGACCGGTTTCCAACAGCAGATCGGTCGTCGCATCGAGAATCTCATCGCGGAGCTGCTCACCCGATCCGCGGGCCGCGCGCCGCCGTTTCATCGCGCGGGCACGGCCGCCGGCGTTGCGGCGGCCGACGCAGGATCTTCTGCCGACTCGCTGATGCCGATCCGCTCGTGCAGCTTCACCAGGGGTTTGGGCGCCCACCAATTCCACCGTCCAAGCAAGTGCATGAATGCGGGTACCAACGCCATACGAACCAGTGTCGCATCGGCGATGATGGCCAGCGTCATGCCGACGCCCATCATCTTCATGAAGGCCACCTCGGCAGCGATCAGGGCGGCGAACGAAATGGACATCAGCAGCGCGGCCGCGGTGACGACGCGTCCGGTCTTCGCGAGTCCGAGCGCCACGCTTTCATCGTTGTCCGCCCGCGTCTTGGCAGACTTCAACCAGAACTCGCGGATCCTGGACACCAGGAACACCTCGTAGTCCATCGACAGCCCGAACGCGATACAGAACAACAGCACCGGCAGGTTCGCGACCAGAGTTCCGGTCGGGGTCGTGCCCAACGCACCCAGGTGGCCGTCCTGGAAGATCCACACCAGCGCGCCAAACGCGGCCGACAGCGATAACACGTTGAGCACCAACGCCTTCAGCGGAAGAATCACGCTGCCGGTGAGCAGGAACAGCAGCACGAAGGTGATTCCGGCGATCACGCCCAGCACCAGCGGCAGCCGTGATGTGATCGCCTGCGCACTATCACGGTTGATCTGCGCCAACCCGGTGACGAGAATTGGCTTTCCGCCCGGTGTGCTGACGGCGTGTACCGCGTCGAGTTGGGATTCGGACGCGTCGGTGAACAGTGGCGCGGAGCTGCCGATGGTGAGGAACGCGCTGCCGTCCTTCATGCCGGTGGCTGCGGCGGGCGGGCCGGTCAACTGACCGTCGACGAACGAACCGCCGGGAGCGGACACCGATGACACGTCGGCAACCCGCGACAGTGCCGCCGCGTAGCGATCCAGTTCGGGCGGGGCCACCCCAGCCGCATCGGGTATCACGACGGTGACATTGGTCGACGAGTCGACGGCGAATTCACTGCGGAGTTCGTCGCCGACCTCGCGCGCCGACGCGGATTGCGGCAGCACACGGTCATCCGGGAAGCCCCACTTGATCCCCAGGAAGGGCGCGCCGAGCAGGAGTAGCAGGGCGATGATGGCGACAGCGACGGGAATCGACCGGCGCATAACGAATTTCGTGCTGCGGTACCAGAACATCTGCTCGACCGGCTTGCGCACTGGCTCGGGTCGCCCGAGCAGACGGCGAAACAGCCGACGGGTGTCCAGCGCGTCGAGCCGGTCGCCGAGCAGGACAATCGCCGCGGGCGCCACCACGATCGCGGCCACGGCGGCGAAGGTCACCACCGCGATCCCGGCATAGGCGAACGATTTGAGGAAGTACATCGGGAACAGCACCATCGCCACCATCGACAGCGCGACGGTCAGCGCCGAGAACAGCACCGTCCGACCGGCGGTCGTCATCGTGCGGATCAGCGCCCGATCCCGATCCACGCCGTCGGCCAACTCGTCGCGGTACCTGCTGATGATGAGCAGCGTGTAGTCGATGGCGAGCGCCAAACCCATGGCGATGGTGAGGTTCATCGCGAAGATGGACACATCGGTGACATAGGTGGTTGCACGCAGCACGGCCATCGACCCGAGAATCGCGAATCCGCCGACGGCCAGGGGCAGCGCCGCGGCCAGTAGCCCCCCGAACACCCAGACCAGCACGATGAAGCTCAGCGGGATCGCGATGGCCTCCATCATCAGCAGGTCTTTTTCGCTCTGCGCGTTGATCTGCACGTAGGTCATCGCCACACCGCCCGCCCGCACCGTCACGCCGTCGCGGTCGTGCACGAGCCTGTCGGTGAGCTCTTTGGCGTGCTTCTGGGCGCCGCTCTCCCCGCCGGTGATCCCGGCCACGATCAGACCGGTCTTGCCGTCCGTGCTGACCAGAGCCGGCGCGGCCGACTGTGGCGCGGTCCACGCCGAGGTCACCTCGCCGACGCTCGGCGATTCCTGCAGCGCCGTGACGATGTCGGTGGCGGCCGCGCGGGCCGCGGGACTCTGCGCACCGGCGGCCGCGCTGTCGTCAGTCACGCTGATGACCAGCTCCATATCGCCCTGGCCGAACTTGTCGACGAGCAGCTGGGTCGCCTGCGCCGACTCGGACGTGGGGTCCTGGAAGCCTCCGGCGGACAGGCTCTTGGCGACCGGGATGCCGAAGATCCCACAGGCCACCATGACGAGCGCCGCGACGGCCACGATGCGCCTCGGCGCCCTGATCGCCAGCCCTGCGATGCGTTCTAGCACGTCGCGTTCTCCCCTGAGTGGATGAATACCGTCGCTAACTTATCAGCGATAAGTTAGCGGTGCAATGCGCACCTCCCTTAGGTACGACGCGGACGGACGCCACGTTCAATGGTTTGGCTCCAGACGGCGTGAATTTTGTCGACGAGGCCATCCCGACCCACGTCAAGTCCCGACCAGCCAATACTTACTTACGGGTAGATTCGGACCCTACCCGGCGGTAAGAATTGCCATCATTTTCCGAAACGTGACTCAAAGAACTCTTAATGGTGATGGTTACTGTTCAGTACATGTGGATCGACGACACCAGTGCTGATGTCATCAAGGTTGACTTCGAGGCGCTCTACCACGGTGATTTCCTGGTAGAGGGCGACACCTCGGAGCAGCTCGACGACGAGCACACGCTGCCAACCGCGGTGTGAAGAAACGCGCGCCCTGAGGGCGCGCGTTCTTCCGTGACGGTTTGCCCCAGCGCGGGGCCCATCTCGTTGATTCCTGTTCGGTGAAATTCTGTCCTACGCGACGTTCTCTTCTCGATCCGCCTCGACCATGCCCGCGAGCCTGCCGGTGATGATCTCCTCGGCTTCATCGACGATCCGTGCCACCAGGTCGCCGCAGGTCGGGATGTCGTTGATCAGACCCATTGCGGTACCCACCGACCAGATGCCCGCATCCAGGTCGCCGACCTCATAGACCTTGACGCCTCGGGATCCGGCCACCAGGTCCTTGACGTCGGAGAACTGACCGCCGCGGTTGAGGATCTCCACGACCTCGCGTGACACCGCATTGCTCGCGACGCGGGCGGTGTTACGCAGCGGGCGGAAGATCATCTCGGTGTCGAGTTCGCTGCCCGCGACAATCGCGTCCTTCACGTTCTGATGGATGGCCGACTCGACGGTGCACATGAACCGTGAGCCCATGTTGATGCCGTCGGCTCCCAGTGCCAGCGCCGCCGCCAGGCCACGGCCGTCGGCGAATCCACCCGAGGCGATCATCGGGATATCGATCTTGGTCGCCGCCGCGGGGATCAGCACCAGGCCCGGAATGTCGTCCTCACCGGGATGGCCGGCGCATTCGAAACCGTCGATGCTGATGCCGTCCACACCCAGGCTCTGCGCCTTGACCGCATGCCGCACCGACGTGCACTTGTGCAGCACCTTGATCCCGTTGTCGTGAAACATCGGCAGGTGCGGCGCCGGATTGGAGCCAGCGGTCTCGACGATCTTGATGCCTGCGTCGACGATCACCTGCCGGTACTCGTCGTACGGCGGCGGATTGATCGTCGGCAGGATCGTCAGGTTCACACCGAACGGCTTGTCCGTCAGATCCCGGCACTTGGCGATCTCTTTCGCCAGGTCCGCAGGCGTCGGCTGGGTGAGCGCGGTGATGAACCCCAACGCACCCGCATTCGCCACGCCCGCAACGAGTTCGGCACGGCCGACCCACTGCATACCGCCCTGCACGACGGGGTGCTCGACCCCGAAGGTCTGGGTGAACTTCGTCGTAATGCTCATCGGGGCGCCATCCTTATCGCACCGTCCAGGCGGATCACTTCGCCGTTCAGCATCGGGTTCTCGATGATGTGTACCGCGAGCGCACCGTACTCGTCGGGGTCACCGAGACGGGCTGGGTGCGGCACCTGCTTACCCAGCGACTTCTGCGCCTCTTCGGGCAGCGAGCCCAGCAGCGGAGTCTTGAACAGTCCGGGCGCGATGGTGACGACGCGGATGAACTCGCGGGACAGGTCACGGGCGATTGGCAGGGTCATGCCGACGACGCCGCCCTTGGATGCCGAGTACGCGGCCTGGCCGACTTGGCCCTCGAACGCCGCAACCGAGGCGGTGTTGATGATGACGCCGCGCTCCTCACCGAGCGGCTCGTTGCGGGCGATACGCTCCGCCGACAGTCGCAGCACGTTGAACGTGCCGACCAGGTTGACCTCCACGACCTTCTTGAAGGCGTCCAGCGGGAACGGGCCGTCCTTGCTCAGCGTCTTGGCGGCATTACCGATGCCTGCGCAGTTGACGTTGATGCGCAGCGGGCCCATCGATTCGGCGACATCGAGCGCCTTGCCCACCGCGACCTCGTCGGTGACGTTGGTCTCGACGAACTTGGCCCGGTCACCGAGCGCGGCGACGGCCTCTTCACCTCGCAGGTCGATCACGACGACGGACGCTCCCCTGTCGAGCAGCCGCTTCGTGGTCGCCAAGCCCAGCCCGGAGGCGCCGCCGGTGACGACGGCGACCGCGTCTTTGATCTCCACTTTTTTGTGTCCCTCTCTTCTTGGTAGACCTGGGGTCTAAACCCAGTCTCGGAGTACAGCTTCGGTGTCGGCGCCTGCCTGTCCTGGCGGCGTCGGGGTCGGCGGCACGCTGCGCGAGAAGCGCGGCGCAGGCATCGGCTGTAGGTAATCGCCGTCGCGGTAGAAGGTGTCGCGCTCGGTGACGTGTGGCTCGGACTCGACCTCGCCGAAGGACAGCACCGGCGTCACACAGGCGTCGGTGTCTGCGAACACCTTCGCCCAATGATCACGATCCTTGGCCGCGACCGCCTCGGTGATCGCCGCGCGCAACTCGGGCCAGCGACCCATGTCGTTCTGGTCCGGGAGGTCGGCACCATCCAAGCCCAGCCCCTTGATCATCTCGGCGTAGAACTGGGGCTCGATCGCACCGATCGCGATGTGCCTGCCGTCGGCGCAGGTGTAGGTGTCGTAGTACGGTGCGCCGCCGTCGAGCATGTTGACGCCTCGCGTGTCGGACCACATGCCGTCCTGACGGAAGCCCCAGATCATCTGCGCCAACACACTGGAGCCGTCGATCATCGCGGCGTCGACGACCTGGCCCTTGCCCGAGGTCTGCCGCTCCCACAGCGCGGAGAGGATGCCGACGAGCAGGAACATCGACCCGCCGCCGAAGTCGCCGGTCAGGTTCAGCGGCGGCACCGGCCGCTCGCCCGCCCGGCCGATCGAGTGCAGCACGCCGTTGAGAGATATGTAGTTGATGTCGTGGCCGGCCTGCAGGCGCCGCGGCCCGGTCTGACCCCACCCCGTCATGCGGCCGTAGACCAGCCGCTCGTTGACCTTGGCGCAGTCCTCGGGCCCGAGGCCCAATCGCTCGGTGACACCGGGTCGCAGGCCCTCGAGTAGGACGTCGGCCTTGGCGACCAGCTTCAGGACGAGTTCGCGACCCTCGTCGGACTTGAGGTCCGCGGTCACCGAGCGCCGATTCCGCAAGGCAGCCTCGCGTTTCGTCGACGGGATGCCGCCCAGTTTTCCGGGCCGCTCGACGCGCACGACGTCGGCGCCGAGATCGCCGAGGATCATCGCAGCGTGCGGACCTGGGCCGATACTGGCCAGTTCGATGACGCGCAATCCGTGAAGTGGTCCCGCCATGCCCTCTAACCGCCCTTCGTACCAACAACCCTGTCGACGCCGACATAGCTTACTTGTATAACCAAGTGGATCGGTCCTAGGGTGCAGCCATGACATCCGTCGACTCGAGCCAGCAGACCTACACCGGTATCGACGACCTGCTCGTCGAACTCGTCGACGGCGTTCTGCACGTCACGATGAACCGGCCGGACAGTCTCAACTCGCTGACCGCCGCGATGTTCAGGACCATCACCTCGACGTTGGAACAGGCCGCGACCGACCCACGGGTCAAGGTCGTACGACTGGGCGGTGCAGGTCGGGGCTTCTCATCCGGCGCCGGCATCAGCGACGAGGATCAGGCACAGAAGTCGGTCGACGGACCCGAGTCGGTTCTCAACGCCGCCAACGACGCCGTTCGGTCTATCGTGAACCTGCCGCAGCCGGTGGTCGCCGTCGTGCAGGGGCCATGCGCCGGTGTCGGCGCGTCGTTGGCGTTGGCATCCGACGTCGTCGTGGCCTCGGAGAAGGCGTTCTTCATGCTGGCCTTCACCAAGATCGGTCTCATGCCCGACGGCGGAGCATCGGCGTTGATCGCCGCGGCGGTCGGCCGTATCCGCGCCATGCGGATGGCGTTGATGGGCGAACGGATCAGCGCCAGCGATGCTTTCGCGTGGGGTCTCGTCACCGCCGTGCATCCCGCCGGGGAACTCGACGCCGAAGTGGACAAGGTGATCTCCGCATTGCTGAACGGCCCGGTCGTATCGCTGCGCAAGACCAAACACGCCATCAACGCCGCGACGCTGACCGAGCTCGATGCCGCGATCGGCCGCGAGACAGAGGGGCAGCTGGCGCTGCTCGTCTCGCACGACTTCCGCGAAGGCGCTCGCGCCTTCCAGGAGCGCCGGAAGGCGAATTTCACCGACTCCTAGGCACGGCCGCGGCCGAAATTCGTTGGACTCGGCCACAGCTCATCGGCGACCATCGACAGGTGAGTACGCAATACGAGATCCAGCAGCCGGTGCACAACGCCGGCGGTTGGCGCGTGCTCGCACCGTTTCAGATCCGCGAGTACCGCCTGCTGATCACGGCGGTCTCGCTGTCGATCTTCGCCGAGGGCATGTGGGCCGTCGTGATGGCCCTTCAGGTCATCGAGCTCAAGAATGACCCCGCAGCGCTATCGCTGGTCGCGACGTGCCTCGGTGTCGGCATCGTGGCCTTCCTCCTCGTCGGCGGGATCGCCGCCGATCGCTTCAACCAACGCTCGATCATCATCCTCGTCGAGACCGTCAACGTCATCGTCGTATCGGTGGTTGCCGTACTCGGATTGGTTGGCTCGCTGCAGATCTGGCATATGGCGGTGGCCGCGGGGCTGCTTGGCGTTGCGGCGGCGTTCTTTTTCCCGGCCTACAGCGCGATCCTGCCGAGGATCCTGCCCGCCGAACAATTGCTGGCCGCCAACGGCGTCGAAGGCGTGGTGCGCCCGGTGTTCCAGCGCGCCGTCGGGCCTGCGGTCGCCGGAATGTTGGTGGGTGCGACGTTTCCGGCGCTGGGCTCCGTCGTCGTGGCTGCGCTGTTCGCCATCGGTTTGGTGCTGCTGATCGCCACCAGAGGAACCACCACAGCGCCTGTCCGCGAACCCGGTAGCCAGCAGCCGCATATGGCGCGCGATCTGCGGGACGGCTTCGTGTTCATGCTGCGCACGCCGTGGTTGCTGTGGACGCTGCTGTTCGCGAGCATGTTCGTCCTCGTGGTGCTGGGCCCCATCGAGGTGCTGTTGCCGTTCATCGCCAATGACCGGTTCGACGATGGCGCGCGGATGTACGGCTTCATCCTTGCGTTCTTCGGGATGGGCAGCGCCCTTGGCGCGCTTGCAGTCTCGTCGGGTCGGCTACCCCGTCGCTATTTGACGGTGATGATGGCGATGTGGGGCGTCGGCTCCGTCCCTCTGGTGATCGTCGGCTTCACGTCGTCGTTCACGCTGATGGCCCTCGCGACGTTCGTCATCGGCGTCACCGACGGTGCGGGCATGGTCATCTGGGGCACCCTGCTGCAACGGCGGGTACCCACGGCGATGCTCGGCCGCGTATCAAGCCTGGACTTCTTCGTCTCGCTGGCCTTCATGCCGGTGTCGTTCGCGATCGTCGGCCCGCTGTCGAAAGTCGTTTCAATGCAGACGATCTTCTTGGTGGCCGGTATCGCACCGGTGATATTGGCGGCCATCGCGATGTATGCGGCGAAGATGCGGCAGGACGAACTGGCGCATCCCTTGCGCTAGGCGCCGAACATCGGGGGAAGTGCGAGCACCATGACCAGACCCCAGAAGAAGTGGGTCAGCATCGGCGCGAGCACTCCCCCGGTGATACGGCGCTCGACCGCACACACCGTGCCGAGGATGATCGCCGCGAAACCCAGCATCGGGTTGCCGGTGGCAACGCCCGTCGCGATCACGTACAGCACCGTCGATACCAGCACCGGATGAAACCGGCCGAGCGCGGTGTAGAGAGCGCCGCGGAAGAACATCTCTTCGGCCACGCCGTTGACGACCGTGATGAAAGTGACCAGCAGCAGCGGCCCGTAATCAGCGAATTCCAGTACGCGAGTGATGTACTCGCGTACGGGGGGAATCTCACGGGCGATCAACCCGCCGACGATGAATACGGCGCCGAGCAGCAGGCCCACTGCAGTTCCGGTGATGAACGGGCGCTGGTTGCGACCACGCAATCGAATGCAGCCCAGGTGCAGGGGCCCGGACGCCAGCGCGCCGACGGCCCACACCGCGGCCAGTGCCAATGTCAGCCAGAAGAACGAGGCGTCTCCCGGCGGGCGGGCGAGCGAATACCCAAGCAGCCCAGCGCCGATCACCAATACGATCGCGACAACGATGCGCCTGCGCCGGATCAGCGCGGGTGGCTCGTGATGCGGCACAGGGCATGCGCCGACAACGTCCTTGGCCTCGGCCAGCCATCGTGGCCGGGTAACGGAGGGCTGGGTCACGCCGACTTCATCCTCGGTACCAGGCCGATGGCCGTGTCGAGTCCGGTGCGCACTGCGCCTGCGACGGGCCCCGGCACGACGCCGAGCAGCCCCAGCGCGGGTCGCGCGAACGCCGGAGTGATATGGCGGGCCAATTGTCGAATGCGCAATGTGTCGCCGCCCGCCCACACCGGATCGGTGTCGGCCAGGTGATGCGGATCGACCAAGGCGTCGACAGGACGGGGCTTGCGGCTCTCCAAGGCTCTTGTGATCGCCTCATCGATTCCGACGAGACCCTCGGGCGGATCGGACACCAGATCACGAAGCCCGTTCCCGGAGGCCATCATTGGATGGTCGAGCGACTCCACGAGATCCGACGCCAGTCCGCCGGGAACCGGTAACACCGCCGACGTCACCCACGACACCAGTCCGGTGTCGACCCCGTTGACGGGCAGTTCGGCGCGCCACTTGCCTGCGATGCGCGCGTATGCCCGCAGGAGGTCGGCGTAGGACGATGTCTCCGGACCGGCGATGTCATAGGACCCCGCGGGCACCCGGTCGCCGGCGGCGACGACCAAGTAGTAGATGACATCGCTGATCGAGATCGGGTCGATCGGATTGACCGACCATCCGGGCATCGGCATCAGCAGGAACCGGTCGCCGACGTAGCGCAACATCTCGAACGATGTCGAGCCCGACCCGATGATCATCGCCGCACCCAGCCACACGACGTCGGGACCGCCGTCCACGCTGAGTGCCTCGGCGACCTCGGCGCGACTGCTCAGGTGTTCGGAGAGGTCGTCGTCGTCGGGAACGAACCCGCCCAGGTAGACGATCCGGCGCACGTCGGCATTCTTTGCCGCAGTCGCCACGATGGCCGCTGCGCGGTTATCCGCTTCGCGAAAGCCGGGCTGCCCGATTCCGTGCACCAGGTAGTACACAACATCCACCGGCCCGGCGGTATTGAACGCGTGCCGTGCCGACTCCTTGTTGTGCGCATCCAGCGCCACCCCGGTGACCCGGTCATGCCAGCCGAAATCGGCCAGCCGGGCAGGGTTTCGAGTGGCCGCGACGACGTCATGCCCCGCCTCGAGCAGGGCGGTGACGAGCCGCGATCCGACATAACCGGTCGCGCCGGTGACCAGGATTCGCAGTTTGCTCACCGTACGGCTGTACCCGAAGGCGCCGGATCGGAACCTTGGCGCATTCAGGCGCTGTTCGCGTCGCGGTGCAGCTCGACCAGCGCCTGGTACACCTGCGCGTTGTTCCTGTTGTGCGTCACCTCGGCGTCACTGAGGTCGCGCCGCGTCTTGCCGGGCACGCCCGCCACCAGCGACCGCGGCGGCACCACGAAGCCCTGTGGCACCAACGCACTGGCAGCGATCAGCGATCCCGCGCCGATTTTCGCGCCGTTGAGGATCACCGCCCCCATCCCGATGAGACAGCCGTCCTCGACCTCACAGCCGTGCAGCACGGCGTTGTGCCCGACGCTGACGTTGGTGCCGATCCTGACGGGAAATCCGGGGTCGACGTGAATCGTGACCCCGTCCTGAATGTTGGTGCCCGCACCGATCTCGATGGGCTCGGCCTCCGCGCGCAGCGTGGCGCCGTACCAGACACTGGCACTCGCGCCGAGTGTCACCTGGCCGATCAGGCTCGCATTGGGCGCCACCCAACTTTCGTCGTGCAGCGCGGGCGCACGACCGCGGATGGACAGAATCAGCGGCTCAGGCATGCGCGTCATCGTATGCACCGTGACATCCTGACGTGGTGACCACTACCCCGACAGCACTCGAGGTCGTCGATGGCGTCGACCTGACCGGCAAGGTCTGCGTCGTCACCGGCGCCTCGGCCGGGCTGGGCAGGGAGTCGGCGCGAGCGCTCGCCGCCACCGGCGCACACGTCATCCTTGCCGCCCGCAATCGCACCGCCCTGGCCGATACCGAGGGATGGATTCGCGCCGCGGTTCCCGGCGCGGTGACTTCGACGGTGGAGTTGGACCTGACCTCGCTGGCCGCCGTCTATTGGGCAGCCGACGCGATCAGCGCCACCGTGCCGGCCATCCACGTGCTGATGAACAACGCCGGGGTGATGTTCACACCGTTCGGCCGAACGCACGATGGTTTCGAATTGCAGTTCGGCACCAACCATCTCGGCCATTTCGAACTCACGCGGCTACTGACGCCGCAGCTCGCCGCCGCCGGCGGTGCGCGCATCGTGAATCTGTCGTCAGACGGGCACCGGCTCAGCGACGTCGACCTGGAGGACCCGAACTGGGAGCACCGCGAGTACGACAAGTTCGCCGCCTACGGGGCATCGAAGACGGCCAACATTCTTCATACGGTCGAGCTGGACCGGCGGCTGCGCGACCGCGGCATCAGGGCGTTCGCGGTGCACCCGGGTGTCGTGGCAACAGAGCTGGCACGGCACATGTCCCGCGACGACTTCACCGCCCTGACGCAGTTCGTGCCGTCGGATCCCGCGCTGGACAAGGTCGACGTACGACGCGACTTCACGATGCCCGAACACGGTGCGGCCACGCAGGTGTGGGCCGCGGTCAGCGACGATCTCGAGGACGTCGGTTCGGTATACCTCGCGGACTGCCGGATCAGAGATGACCAGGCACCGTATGCCATGGACAAGGCACACGCACAGCAGCTCTGGGATGTCTCGGAGCGGCTCTGTGCCGTCGCGAGCACAGGACGCTGAGACGCATGTCCGACGTCGTACATCTGCGGTCCTACGACGACCGCAGTCGCGATGACGAGGAGACGCGCGAGATCGTGCGTGCGACCGTCGAACTGTTGCGCGAGATTCCGTACTCCGACATCACCATGGCGGCGATCAGCAAGCGCTCAGGGGTATCCGTCGGGTCGCTGCGCGAGCAGTTCTGGTCGAAGGACGCGATCGTCGCCGAGATCTATCTCCACCGGCTGCGAGCCGCACCGCTGGACGTCGACGTCGACCTGGGTGTCCAGGAACGGATGGTGGCCCAGTTCTCACATCTCGTGATGCTGTTGGCCGACGAGCCCGGGCTTGCGGCCGCGTGCTCCAGCGCGCTCGTCGGTGCCGACCCGTCGGTGCGGTCCGTCCGGGAGCGCATCCACGCCGAGTATCACCGGCGGGTACGCACCATGCTGCGCTCGGGCGCGTGGCCCGAGGTGACACAAACTCTCGAATTCGGCCTCGTCGGCGCGTTGGTGCACGCGAGCTGCGGCATCGACAACTTCCAGCAGACCGCCGACGACCTCGCCCGGATGGTGGCGACGGTGTTGCCCGACAGTCGCTAGGCGCCCTGGTAGACCTTGCGATAACTCGACGGTGACATCCCCACACCACGGCGCAGGTGATGGCGAAGGTTTGCGCCGGAGCCCAGGCCCGACAATCTGGCCACCTCGTCGACGGGGTGGTCCCGGGACTCCAGCAGTTCGCGGGCGAAGTCGATGCGGCGGTTGCGGATCCATGTACCGGGGGCCTGGCCCGTTTCCTCGCGAAACCGCCGACTGAACGTCCGCGCGCTCATCTTGGCGTGCCGGGCCAACCGCGACACCGTGAGCTCCTCGTGGAGATGTCGCAACGCCCACTCGCGGGTGGGGGCCGTCGAGAAGTGGTCGGGCGCAGGCACCTGCCGGTCGATGAACTGTGCCTGTCCACCTTCGCGCCACGGTGGGACGACGCAGTACCTCGCAACCGCGTTCGCCACCTGTGCACCGTGGTCGGACCGAATGATGTGCAGGCACAGGTCGATTCCAGCCGCCAGGCCCGCCGAGGAAAGGATGTCGCCGTCGTCGACGAACAGCACGTTCTCGTCGACGCGCACCCGTGGATGCAGCCGGCGCAGGTCGTCGGCGAATCGCCAGTGCGTGGTCGCGGGGCGGCCGTCGAGCAGACCGGCGGCTGCGAGCACGAACGCCCCGGTGCAGATCGACACCAGCCGCGCGGCCGGACGGATCAGTGCCAGCGCCGCCGCGACGTCGGGCGTCAGCGTGCCGTCCTCTCGGGCGGACGGATACCTCGTACCCGGAATGACCACGGTGTCGGCGGTCACCAGTGCCTCCGGGCCGGCCTCTGCCAGCACCGAGAAGCCGGTCGTGGCGGCGACGGGGTCGCCAGACAGTGCGCAGGTCACCACGTCGTAGAGCGGGTTGCCGTCGTCGTCGCTCGCGTTGGAGAACATCAGCGGCGCGATGGTGGCGTCGAACCCGACGACGGGCGGCAACAGGAGGACGGCGACGCGGTGCATCCACCCAGTTTGGCATGTTCTTGACGAATGTTGTCATTCATGCCACTGGTCGAACCGGGTTCGCGCTGACCAGAGTGATGCGGTGACGTCGACCGCCGCACAGCAGACCGCGCCGAGGATCCACTGGGCGTGGGTGGTCGCGGCCGTCAGCTTTGTGGCGATCCTCGGCGCGGCGGCCTTCCGATCGGTGCCGGGCGTGATGATGAATCCGCTGCACCACGAGTTCGGGTGGTCGCACGGCGTGGTCGGGCTGGCGATGTCGGTCAACATGACCTTGTTCGGGCTCACGGCGCCGTTCGCCGCGGCGCTGATGGACCGCTTCGGTGTGCGCCCGGTGCTGTCGGGGGCGCTGCTGATGATCGCGGGCGGTTCGGCGCTGTCCGTGACGATGACGGCGAGCTGGCAGCTGGTGCTCCTGTGGGGCGTGCTCGTCGGCGCGGGCACCGGAGCGATCTCGATGGGCTTTGTCGCCACGATCGCGACACGCTGGTTCGAGTCGCGGCGCGGCCTCGTGACGGGGGTGCTCACCGCCGCCAGTGCGACAGGGCAACTCATCTTTCTACCGGTCGTCGCCGAGGTCACCACCCGGCACGGATGGCGCTGGGCGTCGCTGATCGTCGCGGCCGCGGCGCTGTGTGTGGTCCCGCTCGTGCTGGTGTTCATGCGAAATTACCCGCAGGACAAGGGTTTAACGGCGTACGGCGCGACGGCTGCGACCGAACCGGCCGCGGTCCCGGCTTCGAGCTTCCGCGCTGCGTTCGACGGCCTGTTGATCGGCGCTCGCGTTCCGGCGTTCTGGCTGCTGGCGGCGAGCTTCGCGATCTGCGGGATGACGACGAACGGACTGATCGGCACGCACTTCATTCCGGCGGCCAATGACCACGGCATGCCGACGACGGTCGCGGCCGGCCTGCTGGCGACCATCGGCATTCTCGATGTAGCCGGCACCGTGTTCTCCGGATGGCTGACCGACCGCGTGGACCCGCGCCTGCTGCTCGTCGTCTACTACACCGGCCGGGGAGTCTCGCTGCTGGCGTTGCCGTCGCTGCTTTCGCCGCACGCCGAACCCAGCACGTGGGTCTTCGTCATCTTCTACGGCTTGGACTGGGTAGCCACCGTTCCTCCGACGATCGTGTTGTGCCGGAATTACTTCGGCAGCCGTTCTCCCATCGTGTTCGGCTGGGTCTTCGCGTCCCACCAGTTGGGCGCGGCAGTGGCCGCGGCGGGCGCCGGATGGCTGCGTGATCTGCAGGGTGGTTACGACACGGCGTTCTACCTCGCAGGGGGCCTTTGCTTCGTCGCGGCCGCGTTGTGTGGCAAGATCCGCAAAACGCAGGTCAGAGCACCTGCACCTTAGGTTTTACCAGCTTTTCACTTTGGCGAAGGCGCGTTGCGGGCTTTACCATGCGATGCGACTGGAAGATCTGAGGAGCACTTACGTGAAGACCCGCACCAGCAAGACCATTGGCGCCGCCGCCGGAATCGCCGCGATCGCGCTGTCGATACCGCTGGCCGTGACCGCCTACGCCCAGCCCGATACCGAGCCCGCACCCGAGCTCGAGATTCCCGATCCCCAGGGGCCGGGCTGCGACGCGTTCAAGACCGCCGTGCCGAACTACAAGACGCTGTCCACCTCGCCGGTGGGCACCGCGCTGCAGAGCATCCCCGACGCCAGCACCTTCTACTCGGCGATCTCGGGTGGCTTCAACCCCGCGGTCAACATCGTCCCGGTCTTGGAGAACGGCCCCTACGTGGTGTTCGCGCCGACGAATGAGGCCTTCGCCAAGCTGGCTCCCGCGCAGGTCGACGCGCTCAAGGCCGACCCGGCCGCGCTGAGCGACCTCGTCTACTACCACGACTTCCTCGGCCTGCTCGGCAACGAGGACGTCAAGGGCCAGCGGCCGACCCAGCAGGGTGCCGAGATCAAGGTCGAGGGCGATGGCGGCGACATCAAGGTCAACGACACCGCCAAGCTCGTCTGCGGTGCGATCTTCGCCAAGGACGCGCGGATCTATTTGATCGACACGGTGCTGGATCCCAAGACGCCGCCGACCGCTCTCACGCCGTCGGCGACGTCGAGCACGACCTCCACCACGACGACCACGAGCGAGACGCCGGCGACGACGCCCGCGGCCCCGCCCGCCGAGGCCCCCATGCCTGCGGCGGACGCCCCGATCGGCTAGGGCCCGGCGGCGCCGGAGTACGCCCGGGCCACCCGCGTCACGAATTGATAGACGCCGTCCTCGTCGGGCGCCAGTGGTCCCGGCCGGGCATGCGGCGACGTCAGTCCCCGCTGCACGGACTCGCAGGCCGCCCAGTCTTGGCGGTTCGTGAGATCCCAGAAGTCGACCGCGTACGACGGGTCGAAATCCGATTCGGCGGCAACGTCTTTCGGGAACGCCCAGGCGCATTCGACGTATGTCCGGTCCGCGGCCAGCGGCGTCATCAGGTGGGTCATCACGTAGTCGGGATGCAGGCTCACCAGCAGATTCGGATATCCGACGAGGTACATCACGCTGCGCAGCTCTCGCTCAGAGAGACCGGCGATGGCGACACCGCCGCTCTTGCCCGTCAGCGACATCGTTTCGGCCCCTTCGACGATCGACATCCAGCCGCCCATCCACGTGCCCTTCAGATCCAGGTTCTCGCCGCTGGTCGGGGGGCTGATCCGGGACAGCTCCGGATGGATGGTCGAGCAGTGATAGCACTCCTGATAGTTCTCGGCGATGACCTTCCAGTTGGTGGCCAGCTCGTAGGAGTGCCGGGCGACGATGGTCAGGTCCTCCGGGTGGTACGGGCCGACTACCTCGTCCAGACCCGCGACATGGTCGGCGAATTCGGCATCCTGACCACTCGGGTCGACGAACAGCCAGCCGTGCCAGTTCACCAGTCGCATCTCGGCGAGCCCGAACTCGTCAGGCTCGAACCCTTCGACATCACCGAACCCTGGAGCGTTCCGTAGTCGGCCGTCGAGGCGGTAGGACCACGAATGGTACGGGCACACCACGCCGCGGCCCTTGGTCACCGTGTTGCACGCCAACAGTTCGTGCCCGCGATGTCTGCAGGTGTTGGCGAACGCGCGAATGACGTCATCTTCGGCGCGCACCAGCAGTATCGCGTTGCGGCCGGTGCCCACCGCCTTCTGCGCACCGACCCCGGCCAGATCCGAAGCGTGCCCGACACAGGACCATCCGGAGAAGATGTGGCGCTGCTCCCACGCGAACACGTCTGGGTCGACATAGGCCTCGCGCGGCAGCATCCGCGACTGGCCGAACGGGGCGAGCGCCGCGGCCAGCCCGTCGGCAGGGACTGGAGCCCGACCCTGTTTGAACATACAGTCAGCCTACTGCGCGCGACCTCGGTGGTCTACAGGGATCCACCAGTTCACGCCTCTCCCGCGAACGCCCCGATGCCGCGGTCCTTCGTCGTGGTGTCCGATCGGGTCAGGTATCGGTAGACAAGGAATCCGACCGTGACGGCAGCCAACGCCGCGAGCAGGAGCAGTGTGGCCAACGCGTTGAGCGCCGGCGTCGGCGCGGCGCGGGCGGTGTTGTAGATCTTCACCGAGACGGGCTCGGTAGCAGCGTCTCCGGACAGGTAACGCACCAAAACGAAGTCGTCGATGACGTCGGCGAACACCAGCACAGTGCTCGCGAAGATCGCGGGCATCAGCATCGGCATGATGATCCGGCGCAGCGCCCCGATCGGTGACGCACCGAGATCCATTGCAGCCTCTTCGTATTGGGGCCCAATGGTGGCCAGTCTTGCCCGCACCAGCACCGCGGGGTAGGACACCTGGAAGGTGACGAGGCCGATCACCTGTGCGGTGGTGCCGAGTTCGACCGGTACCGCCACCGCAGTGATCACGAACAGCAGCGCGACGGCGAGTAGCACCTCCGGCAGCACGAATGACAGCAGCATCAGGAAGTTCGCCCCGTTAGGCAGCCTGCCCCGCCACCGGTCGATGCCGATCGCAAACAGCGTCCCGAGCGGAATCGTGATCAGAGTCGCGATCACGCCCAGCTTCATGGTCTGCAGGAGTGCGGTGTGCAGCGCGTCGTTGTGCCATACCGATAGCGTCTCGTCACCCCAGTACCAGCGGGTCGAAAAGCCCTGCCAGGTCGTTCGCGATCGGCCGGCGTTGAACGAGTAGACCACCGCGATGATGACCGGCAGTAGCGACCACAGCAGGTAGCCGATGGTGATCGCGATCAGGAAACGTGGTGGCCGCCACGGGTTGTTCCACCATGCAACGGGGCCTCTCATGTGGACAGCTCGCTGCCTCGCGTGACCGAACGCAGGTAGTACAGCATCGGCAGCAGCGCGATGAGGAATACCAGCATGACGAACGCGCCCGCCTGACCGGTCTGCCCCGGAGCCTGCACGCCATCGTTGATCAGGTTGCCGACCATGGTCGTCTTCGGCGACGCCGACAACATGTCGTTGGTGAAGTAGTCGCCGAGCATCGGCAGGCAGGTCAGCAGCAGCGCCGCCACGATCGTCGGCCGACACAACGGCAGCGTCACGCGCCAGAACGACGAAAAGCGGTCGGCGCCAAGGTCACGCGACGCCTCGAGCATCGGCTGCGAAAGCCGGTCGAGGCCCGCGTAGAGGGGCAGGATCATGTACGGGACATAGCCGTAGACCAGCCCGAGGATCACCACCACGGGCTGTCCGGTCAACCATTTGACGTCCGGGGTGAACATGCCTCCCAGACTGAGCACCTTGTTGAACAGGCCGTCGTCCTGAAGCAGGTTCACCCACGCGAACATCCGCATCATGTAGCTGATCCAGAACGGCGCTATCAACAGCGCGAGCACCAACCCCTTGCGCTTGCCGGCGAGCCGGGCCACGTAGTACGAAACCGGGAAGGCGATGAGTAGGCAGAGCGCGCTGGCAACCAACACGTAGATGAACGTGCGCGCGATGGCCGGACCGTACACACCATTGTCGCCGACGATGTGGGTCAGCACGTAAGTGAACTGGGTGGGATCCCACTGCAGCGGATTCCACACCGGGACGGGAGTGCGGAACAGCGGGTCGACCTGACCGAAGACAATGCACAGCACTACATAGAGCGGGAATAAGAAGAACGCGAACAACCAGACGATTCCGGGAGCGGCCAGCACGGCCCACAGCCGATTGCGACGCTGACGGGCCGGCGGAGCCTGCCGCGGAGGCGCGGTGACCACCGGGACCGCCACAGGTACTTACGACCCGCCGGCCTGGAAGGCCTGCCACACGTTGCGCCATGCGGTCTCGTTGGCCGCGTCGAGCTCCAGCAGTCGGTAGCCGACGTCGAAGTACTCCGGTCTCACGATCGCCGAGCGCAGGTTCTCCGGGATGAACTCTTCTTGGACAAGCGAATCCGGCGTGATGCTGTTCTGCGGCGGCTGGTAACCGATCGCGGAGAAGTTCTCCTTCGCCACCTCGGCATCGAGCATGTGATTGATGAACAGGTGGGAAAGGACCGGGTTCTTGCCGCCCTTGAGCGTCACGAGCATGTCGTTGTCGACGAGTCCCTTTCCGTCGGAAGGGAACCAATAGCGAAGGATTTCCGGGCCGGTGCCTTCGGGTAGGTAGGACTGCGCATTGATGACGTCACCCGACCACATCTGTGCGAGACCCATTTGTCCGGCGGGCAGGTCGTTGTACATCGTGATGGTGACCTTCGGCGAGGTGGCGGCCACCAGCGCCTGCAGTTGCTCACCGACCATCTTCAGATCGGCTTCCGATGAGGTGTTGACGTCGGTGATGCCTTGCTTCAGTAGCACCATGGCCATCGCCGTGTGGAAGTCGTCGATGACCGCCGTCTTGCCCTTGTACTGCGGATCCCACAACGACTCGTACGGATTGGCCAATGCGCCGATATCGGCGGGTACCTGGTCGGTCCGCCAACCGATTCCGGTGGTGTAGATGGTGTACGGCACGCTGTACTGCCAACCCTGGTCGTACCAGGGGTCGGTGAAGCTGGGCCACACGTTCTTGATGTTGGGAACGTAGGTGTGGTTCAGCGGGCGCAGCAGCCCGCCGTTGACCAGGCGGCTGATCTCGGTGTAGTTGGCATTGTAGATGTCGAAGTCGACGCCGCTGCGTAGCTTGGTGATCGCCTCGTCGCCGTCGTTGAAGGTCGAGACCTCGATCTTGATGCCGTACTTGTCCTCGAAGCTTTTCATGGCCTGCGGGCTGAGGTAGTCGGCGTAGTTGTAGATCTTGAGCGTCGCGCCCTGCTCCGGCGCGAGATTGTCGGCGATCGGTTTGTTGTCATCGGGGATCGGCCATTTCACCGGATTGTCCGGCGATGCGAGCGTCAGACTCGGTCCTCCCGAAGACGATTCGGGCTTGGAACACGCCGCAAGGAAGGCGGGAAGGGTGGGCGCTGCGGCGGCGAGAATCGCTGCGCGCGCCAAAAACTGACGGCGGGTCGGAGGTGTTGGCATCGGGACCTCCCGTTGATTTCACGTCTTGTCGCTGGTAGGACTCTCGCATAGACTGAATGCTCAGTCAACCGTAGCGGAGTGGAGGTCTACCGTGTCTTCGTCGGTGGTGGAGCCCAAGGTGGCAGACACCGTAGACCAACTGATATCGGACGAGGAGAAAACCTTCCTGCGCCGCCAGCCGCGCAGCACGGAACTCATCGCCAAGGCGCAAGAACACCTTGCCGGCGGGGCGACGTCGAACTGGCAGATCGCCGAGCCGCAGGCCGTGTGGATGAGCCACGGAAAAGGCCCGAAGGTCTACGACGTGGACGGCAACGAGTATGTCGACATGCACGGCGGCTACGGCGCTTCCATTGCCGGGCATGCCCATCCGGCGATCGTCGAAGCGGTCAGTGACCGGGTTCGGCGTGGTACGCATTTCGCGCAACCGACCGAGGACGCGATCTGGATCGCAGGCGAGTTGGCCCGCCGGTTCGATCTGCCACTGTGGCGGTTCGCCAATTCCGGCACCGAAGCCACCATGGACGCGGTGCATCTGGCACGCGCGCTGACGGGCCGCGATCTGATCATCAAGGTCGAGGGTTGCTATCACGGCCACCACGATTCGGTGCAGGTGTCAGTGCTTCCCGAGGCCGACCAGGTCGGACCGCGCGACTCCCCCAACTCGGTTCCCGGCAACTCGGGTATCCCCTCGGCGATCCGCGATCTCGTGATCGTGGTGCCGTTCAACGACGCCGAAGCGGTGGCCCGTGCACTGTCCGAACATCGCGGACAAGTGGCCGCGATGATCCTCGAGCCGATGATGATGAACGCAGGCATCATCCCGCCCGACGCCGGCTACCTCGCCGCCATCCGCGAGTTGGTGCACGCCGAGGGCGCGCTGCTGATCTTCGACGAGGTGAAGACCGGCTTCACCACGGGACCGGGCGGTGTCACAGCGCGCACCGGCGTGGTGCCCGACATGGTGTGCCTGGCCAAGGCATTGGGCGGCGGTATCGCGGTCGCGGCCATCGGAGGCACCCGCGAGGTGATGTCAGCGATCGCCGACGGGCGCTACGAACAGGTCGGCACGTTCAACGGGAACCCGTTGGCGATGGCGGCCTCCCGCGCGACACTCACCGACGTGCTGACACCGGCGGCGTACACACACCTCGACGGGCTCGCCGCTCGGCTTGGCGAATCCCTGGAATCCGTCATCGCCCGGCACGGCGTCGGCTGGCACGTCGTCGTCGCGGGCGCCAAGGGCTGCGTCACCTTCCGCCGGGAGCAGGTGCGCGAATTCCGCGACTTCCTGCAGATCGACGCCAGACTGGGCCATCTGCACTGGCTGATGCAGCACAATGGCGGTGTGTTTCTCCCGCCATGGGGGAAGGTGGAGCAATGGCTGTTGTCTGTTCAGCACCAGCGCGACGATGTCGACCGATTCGCCGCGAACTTCACGCGGTTCGCCGACGCGGTGATGTGCTGACGGGTCCCGTGCGGTGACGGGTGGCGAGATCCAACTGCATCAGTTGGTCAAATCGTTCGACGGCGTCCCGGCCGTCATGGGCATCGACCTGAGTATCCCCGCGGGCCAGTTCTATTCGCTGCTTGGCGCTTCCGGTTGCGGTAAGACCACGACCCTGCGGATGATCGCGGGCTTCGAGAAACCCGACTCCGGGCGGATCGAGCTCGACGGCCGCGACGTGGCGGGGGATCCTCCGCACCGTCGCCCGGTCAACACCGTCTTCCAGACCTACGCGTTGTTCCCGTTCATGACGGTCTGGGACAACGTCGCATTCGGGTTGAGGTACCAGAAGTCGTCGCGCGAGGACACCAAGCGCCGTGTCGGGGAGGCGCTGGAGCTGGTGCGGATGAGCGACTTCGCCAAACGGCGACCGGCCCAGCTGTCCGGCGGCCAACAGCAGCGGGTAGCGCTGGCCCGGGCGCTGGTGTTGCGTCCGCGCGTGCTGCTGCTCGACGAGCCCCTCGGCGCCCTGGACGCGAAGCTGCGCAAGCAGCTGCAATTGGAACTTCGCGCGGTGCAGCGCGAGGTCGGCATCACCTTCGTCTATGTCACGCACGATCAAGAAGAAGCGCTCACGATGAGCGATCAGATCGCGGTGCTTGCCGAGGGCCGCGTCGAACAGGTCGGTCCACCGCAAGAGATCTACTCTGCTCCTGCCACCACGTTCGTCGCGGGATTCCTCGGTGCCGCCAACATCTTTGACGCCGTCGTCGTGGAGGCCAGCGGCGCCTCGGCAGTATGTGAGGCGCTGGGCACGCGCCTCGGGGCGGCCGTGGGCGACTCCGCGGACTTGGGCGTGGCGGCGATCGTCATCAGGCCTGAGCGGATCGCCCTGCACTCGCCAAATGACCCAGTTGGACAGGGCCACAACGTGATCAGCGGAGTGGTGTCGGAGGTCGTTTACCTCGGCAACTACACGCAAGTGCATGTCGACGTCGGCGCACCTGCGGCGTTGGTTGTCGAGGTGCCGAACCACGCGGGACCCGGCTCGGTGACACACGAGCCAGGGGCGCAGGTCAACTGCGTCTGTGCGCACGATGCGGTGCGCGTATTGCACCGCAGCTCGGCACTGTCGGTGGCCGATCCGGTGGCCGACGAGGTAAGCGCACTCACCCCTTCTTGACTTTGGCCCTGCCGTTGACCCGCTTCTTCGCCGGAGCGAGGTCGAGTTCTCGCTCGGCGAACCGCATTGCGATGTCATAGGCCAGATCTGAGTCGATCTCGGGGTCGTCGAGCGCCACCTGAATGGACAGACCGTCGAGGAGTGCCGCGAACTCCAGCGCGAACATGCGGGCATTGACTTTCGCATCGAACTCAGACGGGTCCGCCGACTGGATCGCGTCGACGATCATCTCTCGCCACTTGGCGTCGAGTTCTGCCCGGTCGGACTTGATCTCATCGTGCCGGAAGGCCTGGGCCCAGAGGTCGAACCACAATCCCCACGCCCCGGGTATGTCGTCGTTCCCCTCCCGCACGCACGTCCAGCGGATCAGCAATGAGAGCCGCTCGCGCAGCGCGGAAACCTCGCCCAGCATCTGCTCGGCCGCCGCATAGAACGACTCCTCCGAATAGCGCAGTGCGTCGACAAGGAGGCGGTCCCGCGTCCCGAAGTAGTAGATGACGAGTGCCGAGCTCACGCCTGCCCGCTTGGCGACATCGGCGATACGGGTGTCGCCGAAACCCCGTTCGCAGATCAGCTCCGCTGCGGCGCGCAGCATCTCGATGCGTCGCGCCTCGTTCTGTTCCGTCGCGGGTGCGGGCTCGGCCATGGTCGTGTCGGCTCCCCTCCGAAGTGCATCGTTGCTCTTGTCTATAGCCTAACACTTGGTTAGATTGAACAGTCAGTCAGGACGCACGCAGCGCCGACGAAAGTAGGGCTTCCATGTCGAACAACTACGACGCTGTCGTCATCGGCGGCGGACACAACGGGTTGGTGTCTGCGGCCTATCTGGCCCGGTCGGGAGCCAGGACCCTGGTTCTGGAAGGCCGCGGATCCCTCGGCGGAGCGGCCACGACCGAGGCGCCCTGGGAGGACGCTCCACACCTGCGGGTGACCCGGCTGTCGTACGTGATGAGCCTGATGCCGCCGACCATTGTGCGGGAGCTGGAACTCGAGCGGCACGGCTACAAGGTGCATCCGATGGGCCCGTCGTACCAGGCCTTTCCCGAGGGCGGGTCACTGATCATCTACGAGGACGACCCCAAGCGCACCCACGAGCAGCTGTCCAAGTTCTCCAAGAAGGACGCGAACGCGTTGCCGGAATACAACGACTGGATCGGCGGCATCGCCGAGGTGATGGGGCCGCTGCTGACGCAGGTGCCGCCCAATGTCGGCTCGAAGCGACCGTCCGATCTGCTCGACCTGGCCAAGCTGGCCTGGCCGCTGCGCAAGAAGATCACGCCGCGCCTCACCGCGGACATCACCCGACTGCTGACCATGAGCATCGCCGATCTCCTCGACGACTGGTTCGAATCACCGCAGGTCAAAGGCCTGATGGCGGTCAACGGCATCATCGGGACCTGGGCCGGGCCGTGTGAGCCGGGAACTGCCTATGTGATGGCGCACCACTCCATCGGCGACGTCGGTGACGGTCAGCTCGGCAGTTGGGGCTACCCAGAGGGTGGCATGGGAGGGGTGTCTGAGTCCATCGCGCGATCCGCGAAGAGTTTCGGCGCCGAGATCCGCACCAACGCAAAGGTTTCCCGGGTGCTGACCCGCGGCGGCCAGGTGCGGGGTGTGGTTCTGGCGAACGGTGAAGAGATCACCGCACCGCTTGTCATCACCACGCTGCATCCGAAGATCGCCTTCCTCGAACACCTTTCGCCGTCCGAGCTGCCTGACGACTTCGTCGGGGACATCGAGCACTTCAAGTCCCGCAGCGGCGTGGTGAAGATCAACGTCGCGCTCGCACAGTTGCCGAGCTTCACGGCGAATCCGAGTTCCGGAATGGCGGAACATCTGACCGGTTCGATCGAGATGGCGCCTTCGATTGACTACCTGGAGGCGGCTTTCCAGGAGGCGCGCGTCGGTAAGGCCGCGGTGCTGCCGTTCAGCGACGGAGTCATCCCGACCACCTTGGACAAGACGTTGAATCCCGATGGCACCCATATCATGTCGCTGTTCACCCAGTGGGTGCCCGCCGAGTGGTCGAACGCGCCGCACACCGAGGAACTCGACGCCTACGCCGACCGGGTGATCGATACCTACGACCAGGTGGCACCCGGTTTCAAGGCCTCGATCACGCACCGCGACGTCGTCGGCCCGTACGAGATGGAGCAGGAGTACGGCCTGATCGGCGGCAACATCTTCCACGGTGAACTCTCGCTGGAGCAGCTGTTCCACATGCGGCCTGCGCCGGGGTACGCAGACTATCGCACGCCGATCGGAGGGCTGTACAACGGCAGCTCGGGCACACACGCCGGCGGTGGCGTCTGCGGGATCCCCGGATGGCAGGCGGCACGGGCGGCGCTGGCGGACAAGAAGCGCCGCTTCGGAAGGCGATGAGCGAAGCGCGGCGCGCGGCCGTCGCCGCCATGCTCGGCGCCCGATCGATGGCCGTCATCGGAGCCAGCCCGCGTCCCGACAGCTTCGGTTCGCGAATGGTCATTGAGGCCCAACGTGGTTCGGCACGTGTGCATTTGGTCAATCCCCACTACGACCGGATCGGCGATACACTCTGCGCGCCGTCAATGACCGATCTCGATGACGATGTCGACCTGGTGTTGCTCGGGGTGCCCGACGAGGCCCTGCTCGAGCAGCTGGAGTCCGCTGTGGCGATCGGCGCGAGAGGGGCGGTGCTGTTCGGCTCCGCGCACGGATTGCGCGATAAGGTCACCGCGATTTCCACGAGTTCGGGCATGGCAGTGTGCGGCGCGGGATGCATGGGCTTCATCAACAACGCGCGCGGTGTGCGAGCGTTGGGCTATCTGGAACCGGATCCGTTGCCCTCCGGCGGAATCAGCCTCATCACGCATTCCGGGTCGGCGTTCTCGACGCTGCTGCGCGCGCGGCGCGGATTCGGCTTCCGTCTGGCGGTGTCCTCCGGCCAGGAACTGGTGACCAACACCGCAGACTATGTCGAGTTCGCACTCGATGATCCCGATACCCGCAGCATCGCGCTGCTCATGGAGACGCCGCGCGACGTGCCGAGGCTGCGAAAGGCGCTGCTGCGAGCGGCGGGCCAGGGCGTGCCGGTGGTGATCCTCACCGTGGGTGGATCGCCCCGGGGCAAGGCGATGGTGGCGGCACATTCTGGTGCGCTCGCAGGTGATCGCGCGGCATGGCACGCATTCTGCGCGGCCACCGGCGCGGTACACGTCGGTGACTTGGCCGAGTTCGCCGATACGCTGGAATTGTTCTCGGCGACAAAGCGGTCCCGCCGGGGCGGCGTCGCGACGGTGCATGATTCCGGCGCCGAACGCGCGCTGGTCGCCGACTTGGCCCACGACCTGGGCATCGAGTTCGCCGACCTGGCCAATGACACGCTCGCCACGATCGGCGCGCTGCTCGACGACGGGCTCGCCGCGACCAACCCCCTCGATGTGTGGGGTACGGGGGCCGACACTCGTAATTTGTTCGGCAGATGTCTGCGCGCGATGGTCGACGATCCAGGTGTGGGGGTCACCGCCCTTGCGGTCGACCTCGTCACCGAATTCGACGACGACACCGCCTATGCGGACGCGGTGCTCGACGTTGCGGCCGAGACGCAGGCGCCGATCGCGGTCGTTGCGTCGGTATCCTCGGCGATCGATCAGACAACGGCACAAAGGCTGCGCGACTACGGGATTCCAGTCCTGGAAGGCGCGCGCAGTGGGCTGGCCGCGCTCGGTCATCTCGCGCGTTGGCCGCTTCCCGTCGAGGAGGTACCAAGTCGTGATCGCCGTCGGGAGATCGGCGCGTCGGCGTCCGAGGTGCTGGCCGCCTACGGGATCCCGGTGGTGGAATCGCGGTCAGCGGATTCGCTCGCCCAGGTGGTGGCGGTGGCAGCTGCGATCGGATATCCAGTGGTGCTGAAAACCGTTGGGGTGCTACACAAGACCGAGGTCGGCGGTGTGGTGCTGGGCCTCGCCGACGAGGCCGCTTTGACGGCGGCCTACAGAAAAATGGCGCAGCGATTGGGAGCCGCGGTGACTGTCGAGACGATGGTCGACGGCGGTGTGGAGATCTCGGTGGGGTTCGTGCGAGACGACGCGTTCGGCCCGTTGGTGGTGGTCGCCGCGGGCGGCACGCTCATCGAGTTGATGCAAGACCGTGTGGTGGCATACCCGCCGCTGTCGCGGCCGGGGGCGCTGCGGATGCTCGACAGTCTGCGGATGGCGCCACTACTCGCCGGATGGCGCGGGGCGCCCGCGGTGGACATCGACGCGTTGGCCGACGTCATCGCCTCCGTTTCGCAGTTGGCCGTCGATCGCGGGAACGAGTTCGACGCGGTGGAGGCCAATCCCGTCATCGCTACACCGCACGGAGTGATCGCGGTGGACGCCGTGATGATCCGCCGACAGCCGTGATCAGAAGATCGAGTAGACCTTCCGCACCGTCTCGTGCAAATCCCAGGTGCCCTTCCAGCCGGTCGGGAACACCGCGATGTCGCCGGCCTTGATCTCTGCGGGTTCGCCACCGTCGGGTGTGACAGTCATCCGGCCGGACAATACGTAGATGACCTCGTTCTCGTCCTGAACCCAGTACGACGGTCCCGGCGTGCACTGCCAGATGCCTGCGGACTTGTCGCCGTCCACCCACATCTCGAGACCGTGCGTCGCCATCGGATCACCTGTCGCTTCGGCAAGCGGGCCCCAGTCCTCGAGTTCTGCGTCGGCGGCCTTGGTGAGTAGTGCGGTGTCGATGGTGTTCACAGTGCTGCTTTCTCCGGGAAGGGTAGTGAGATCGGTTCTGGGGCAACGCGACTGTTGCCGTCGGCGTCGAAGCGGTCGAGCCCGAGGTCGGTGAGGTCAAGCCATCCGCATTCGCCGGTCGCGGTCAGGTCGGCGGCGGCCTGCGCGACCGCGGGGCCCCACATCATCCCGTGCCCGGCGGGGCTTGCCACGACCGTGCCCTCAACAGGACCGTCGTCGGTCAGCAATGGTCCGAGGATGGGCAGGTGGTCCGGTGTGTAGTCGATGGTCGCCGCCCACATGCGCCGAAGGCCGAGGCCTTTGACACCGGGCAGCAATTCCTCGATGCGGTCGCGGGCCTTCCGATAGTAGGTCTCGTCGAAGTCCGCGGCGACGCCCGGTGCCTCGTCGGGGTTGCTCATACCCCATAGCAGACCGCCGGCTTCGCCTGGACGCCAGTAGATTCCGGAAGGGAGGTCGAACACCATCGGCACGGCGTGCACGTCGAACGCTGTGACGGGCGCGGTAACGACGACCTGATGTCGCGCTCCGCCCGCAGGTATCCGTCCTCCTGCGGTCGCTCCGACCTTGCCGAGTTTTGGGCCGCCGGTCAGCACGACGCGTTCGGTGTCGATCGGGCCGTCGGAGGTGTCGACGCCCACCACGCGGCCGCCCGATGTGCGAAGGCCGGTGAACGCGCAATGTTCGCGCACATCGACACCGCACGCTGTGAGCGCGGCGGTGTATGCCAGCACGTTGCGCGGCGCGTCGATGTATCCGTCTCCGGGTGCATAGGACGCGCCAAGCGTCGCTCCCGGTGCCAGGCCGGTGTCACGACCGTCGATGTCGTCGGCGGACAGCCACTCCACGTCGAGCCCGAGCGAGCGCTGCAACGCGATGCGCTCGTGCGCCTGCTCCACTTCGGCCTGGCTGAAACACGGCATCAGGTAGCCCTGCGCCACGAAACCACAGTCCAACGGGAAGCGATCACCGCTGGCGGCGTAGAAGTCCTGGGTGCGAAGGCCGAGCTTGATGGCGGTCTCCGTGCCGCCCTGGGCTCGCACCATGCCCGCGGCCCGGCTGCTGGCGCCATCACCCAGGGTGGCCACTTCGAGCAGCACAACCCGTCGGTCGCCGCTCTCGGCGAGCAGAACGGCCGTCCACGCACCGACCGTCCCGCCGCCCACCACCACAACGTCGGCACTGTGGGAGCTGGTCATACCATGGAACGCTGGCATAGACTGAACGCTCAGTCAAGAGGGTGGAGGTACGGATGTACGGCCTGACCGAACAGGATCGGACCATTCGCGACACCGCGCGGGCGTTCGTCGAAACTCTCATGCCGCACGAGGTGGAGGCCGAGATGGCCGGGGGTGTGCTGCCGAAGGAACTCACCGCCGAGCATCACGCGCGCGCAATCGAATTGGGTCTGTATGCCACCAACATGCCGGCATCGGTCGGCGGTCAGGGTTGTACCGCACTGCAGCAGGTGCTGGTCCAGGAACAATGCGGCCGGGTGACCAACGGACTGGCCTGGGTGATGGCCACTCCCCCGCAGTGGTGGGTCGACGTGGCCACCGACTACCAACTTCAACGCTGGCTGCTGCCGTCGGTACGCGGCGAGAAGCACGAGGCCTATGCGATCACCGAAGAGAACGCGGGCTCAGACGTTTCCGCGCTCGTCGCCACCGCACGCCGGGACGGCGACGAATATGTGGTCAACGGGGTCAAGTGGCACGTGACGTCGTTCAACCTCGCCGACTACGTGTTCGTCGAAGCCGTCCTGCCGGAGGGCGACCACGTGCTGCTGGTGGTCGATCTGCCGTGGCCGGGTGTGGAAGTGGTTCGCACACCGCACTATTCGCATCATATCGCCGACGAGCACCCGATCGTGGCGTTCAACGACGTTCGGGTTCCCCGCGCGAACCTGGTCGGTACCGAGGGCGGTCCGATGACGTTCACCCAGGACTGGTTCCGATTCGAGCGAATGATGGTGGCCGCACGTTGCGTCGGCGCCGCTGCGCGCCTCGTCGACGAGACGACGGCGTTCGCACAGACACGGGTGGTCGACGGCAAGTCGCTGGGCGAGCACCAGTTGGTGGCGGGCATGCTTGCCGACAACGCGACCGAGCTGTTCGCGGCCAGAACCATGCTCTACGAGGTGGCCCGATCCATTGACGCCGGGCACGACCGCAAGACACTGCACGGGCAGGCCTCCATGGCGAAGCTGTACTGCTCGGAGATGGCGGGCCGGGTGGCCGACCGTTCGGTGCAGATCTTCGGTGGCCGCGGCTACATGCGCGAGAACGTCGCCGAGCGGATGTTCCGTGAGCTTCGCGTGGAACGGATCTGGGAGGGCGCAAGCGAGATTCAGCGGATCATCGTGGGCCGTCAGCTGATGACGCGTGGCCCTGCCGCACTGCTCGAGCCCGTTTAGAGCCCCAGGTCGCGGCCGATGATCTCCTTCATGATCTCGGTGGTGCCACCGAAGATCGTCTGGATGCGTCCGTCGACGTAGTCGCGCGCGACGCGGTACTCCAGCATGTAGCCGTAGCCGCCGTGCAGCTGCACGCACTGGTCGACGATCTTCTTGGCGGTCTCGGTCGCCCACCACTTCGCCTTGGCCGCCTCGACCGCGCTCAGTTCACCGTCGACGACACCCTGCAGGCACCGGTCGATGTAGGTCTCGGTGATTTCGAGCTCGGTGTCCATCTCGGCGAGCAGGAACCGGTTGTGCTGGAAGCTGCCGATCGGCTGGCCGAAGGCCTTGCGATCCTTGGCGTACTGCAGTGTCTGACGCCAGGTTTCGCGTGCGCCTGCGACCGCGGTGATCGCGATCGAGAGCCGCTCCGACGGCAGGTTCGTCATCAGGTGGTAGAAGCCGCGTCCCTCCTTGCCGAGCACGTTCGCGTTCGGCACACGGACGTTCTCGAAGTGCAGCTCCGAGGTGTCCTGGGCGTGCAGGCCCATCTTGTCCAGCTTGCGGCCGCGGGTGAAGCCCTCCATGCCGCGCTCGACGACCAGGAGCGTGAAGCCCTTGTGGCCTGCTTCGGGATCTGTACGGCAGACCACGACGACGAGGTCGCAGTTGATGCCCGACGAGATGAACGTCTTGGAGCCGTTGACGATCCAGTCGTCACCGTCGCGCACCGCCGACGTGCGGATGCCGGCGAGGTCGCTGCCCGCACCGGGTTCGGTCATCGCGACGGCGATGATGGTCTCGCCGCTCGTGATCCCGGGCAGCCAACGCTTCTTCTGCTCGTCGTTCGTCAGGTCCTTGAAGTACGGGCCGACGACGTCGTTGTGCAGGCTCAGCGCGGGCGCGGGAACGCCCGCCTTGGCGATCTCCTCGTCGATGATCGCGTTGAACCTGAAGTCGTCGGTACCGCCGCCACCGAACTCCTCGGGCATGTTGAACCCGATGAGACCGTGCTTGCCCGCCGCCACGTAGGCCGAGCGGTCGACGATGCGGTCGGCCTCCCACTTTTCGGTATTGGGAACGAGTTCACTGTCGATGTAACCACGGACGGTGTCGCGGAACGCCTCGTGCTCGGCGTCGTAGATCGTGCGCTTCACTGGTTTCTCCTACTACGCGTAGTGGGCTTACTTGGCTTTCCAGACCGGTTGGCGCTTCTCGGCGAAGGCAAGCGGTCCCTCCCTGGCGTCCTCGGAACGAATCAGAGTCCCGATCTCACGCATGGTCCTGCTCCAGCCGGCCTCGTCGCCGGTGATGGTTCCGTCATCGACGCCCATGGCGACCCGCTTGCTCGCCCATACCGCCAGCGGTGCGTTGCAGGTAATCCGTTCGGCGAGTGCGATAGCCGCGTCGACCGCGGTACCGTCGGGCACAACCTGGTTGATGAGCCCCCACTTCAGTGCGTCGGCCGAACTCATCGGCTCGCCGGTGAAGATCAGCTCCATCGCGACCTTGCGCGGTAGGTGGTCGACGATGCGGAACACGCCACCCGCGGCGGCGATCAAACCCCGCTTGACTTCGGGCCACCCGAACTTGGCACGTTCCTCTGCGACGACGAGGTCACTGGCGAGTGCCAGTTCGGATCCGCCGCCGAGTGCGGTGCCGTTGACGGCGGCAATCGTCGGCTTGTCGATGTAGTGGTGGACGTATCCGGCGAAGCCCCATTCGCCGTGGTCGGGATGAAACAGGTTCTCGCGGCGCGATATCGCCTTGAGATCTGCTCCGGCGCAGAAGGATTGTCCTGCACCCGTGATCACGACGGCGCGTACTTCCGGGTCGTCCTGCGCCGCTTGCAGGGCGTCGCCGACCGCGATGCTCACCGCGCTGTTGACGGCGTTGCGGGCCTCGGGACGGTTGAGCGTGATGATGAGGACATTGCCCCGCCGCTCGGCGAGAGCAGCCGGTGCGGTCACATCAGCGGTCGCGTCAGCGGTCACAGCAGCTCGATGATGGTGGCGTTGGCCTGGCCGCCACCCTCGCACATGGTCTGCAGGCCATACTGAATTCCCTTGTCCCGCATGTGATAGAGCATTGTGGTCATGATGCGGGCGCCGGAGCCACCGAGTGGGTGGCCCAGCGCGATGGCGCCGCCGTTGGGGTTGAGCTTCTTCTCGTCGGCGCCGATGTCCTTGAGCCACGCCAGCGGCACCGGGGCGAACGCCTCGTTGACCTCGAATACGCCGATGTCCTCGAGCCGCAGACCCGAGCGCTTCAGCGCCTTCTGGGTGGCCGGAATCGGTGCGGTCAGCATGATCACCGGATCGGCCCCGGCCAGCGTGGCCGTGTGCACCTTGGCAAGGGGCTTGAGGCCCAACGACTTCGCCTTCTCGGCGGACATGAACAGGATGGCGGCTGATCCGTCGGAGATCTGGCTGGAGTTGCCGGCGTGGATCACACCGTCCTCCTTGAACGCGGGCTTCAGGCCCGCCATCTTCTCGATGGTGGTACCCCGACGGATACCCTCGTCCTTCAGAACCGCATTGCCGTCCTGATCCTTGATGCCGACAATCTGGTCGTCGAATGCGCCGGCATCCTGTGCGACCGCGGCCTTCTCATGAGAGTCCAGCGAGTACTGATCCACCGCCGTGCGGTCGAATCCCCACTGCTCGGCGATCATCTCGGCGCCGATGCCCTGGTTCGGGGTCTGGGTGTAACGGTTGCGGAACGCCTCCGGGTACGGGTGGCCGCCATTGGCCAGCGAAGCGCCCATCGGGGTGCGCGACATCGACTCGACGCCACCGGCGACGACGACGTCATAGTGTCCGGCGACCACGCCCGCCGCGGCGAAGTGGATGGACTGCTGGCTCGACCCGCACTGCCGGTCGACGGTCACGCCCGGCACGGTCTCGGGCCAGCCCGCCGCCAGCACGGCGGTGCGCGCGATATCGAGCGCCTGCTCGCCGGCCTGCATGACGCAGCCCCAGATGACGTCGTCGACGATGCCGGGGTCGATGCCGGAGCGCTGGGCCAGACCATTGAGCACCTGCGCCGACAGCTCGCCGGGGTGAACACCCGACAACCCGCCGTTGCGCTTGCCGACCGGCGACCGTACAGCCTCGACGATGACGGCTTCAGCCATGACCTATCTCCTTTGAAAGTCGTGTAGTCCCGAAGGTAGAGCAACTAGGTTTACTAGGTCAACCTACTGGTTGGTAGGCTGGCCCCAGCTGCGATTCTGGCGCGATCCGCGCGGTCCCCAATGTTCCACATGGTTTACTGAGTTGTATAGCTGGCACATCGGCCAGCAGCTATATGTGGGAGTTGGAGTGGCTCGTAGTGGACCGCTGGCGCCGATGATCGGCCCGGACGGGGTAGGCGGGGGTACGGCAGTTCGATCGCCGAAGACCGCCGAGCTCGTCGCCGGGACGTTGCGGCGCATGGTGGTCGACGGCCAGCTCAAAGATGGTGACTTCCTGCCCAACGAAGCAGAGCTGATGACCCATTTCGGGGTCAGCAGGCCGACGTTGCGCGAAGCCGTCCGTGTGCTGGAATCCGAGCGGCTCGTCGAGGTTCGCCGCGGCTCGCGCACTGGCGCCCGCGTCCGAGTGCCCGGTCCCGAGATCGTGGCACGTCCCGCGGGTCTGCTGCTCGAACTGTCGGGCGCCACGATCGCGGACCTGCTCACGGCTCGGTCGGGCATCGAACCCATGGCCGCCCGGCTTCTCGCCGAGTCCGGCACGCAGGAGGCGTTCGACGAGCTGGACGGGATGCTGGCCGACCACGTTCCCGGCGGGTGGGAGTCGGGTCGGCTAGCTGAGACGACGGGCGACTTCCACCAACGGCTCGTCGAGCTGTCGGGCAACACGACGCTGACGATCATCGCAGGCATGCTGCACGAGATCACCGTGCGGCACACCGCATTCGCCTTCAAGGAAGGCCGTCCGGTGTCGAAGGCGGACTTCGACAAGCTCATGCGGTCCTACCGGCGCTTGATGCAGCTGCTGCGCGCCGGCGACGGCGCGGCGGCCGAAGCTCATTGGCGCAAGCATCTCGACGTGGCGCGCAATTTGATGTTGGAGGGGCTCGAGGACGTCAAAGTCAGGGATGTGATGGGCTAGAGTCCGTCTCCGACCACGTCACGTGGATGGGTATGTCGTCGCTCCACGGCTGCCCCGTCACCATGTCGGAGACGTTCACGTAGCCTCGCTCGAACTCCCCCGTCGCCGCGTCGACCAACCGGTATTCCTGCCGCTGGCGGTGGAAAGGTTGCGCGTCGAGAAGGATGACGCGCACCTCGCCGGGTTCGAAGTTGCACCGCTTCTGCATCGCGGCGATCAGCTGCTCGTTGTGCATATGACCGTCGCCGAAATTCCAGCCGACTGCGGTGCTGCAGAGCCGCTCACCTTCGGTGATCACATACTCGTCCTGATTGCGGCCGGCCAGTGCGTTGTGCACCAACGTCAGCAGGGCCTTGCCATGAGAGTTGAAGCCGCGGAAGGCATATCCCTTGTACAGGTAGATCATCGCTTGTTCCGGACTGCCGTAGACCTTCTCGAGCTGAGAAGCCGGCATGCTCGCGATGGCGACGAGCCCACGCTCGATCTTCTCGTTGGCCGACGGCTTGATGCACCACCACGTGGTGTCCCAGTTTCCCGCGTAGTACCGCATGCCAGGAAGGAACGAGATCTTACGCGGGAACAGGTTGCCGAGCACCACGATGGTGGCCAGTAGGGCGAACAGCAGGACGGGCAGCGGCGTGGCCATATCACGAGGCCCACTTCGGCGTGGCCGACGAAAAGCGTTACCACACAGAACATCATGAACACGTTCCATTCCAGCGGCACTCCCATGGGGATCGCCGACAGGATGCCGAAGTGGAAGCACAGCATGACGAAGGCGGCGATGTAGGTAGGCCAGCCGCCATGTGAGAACAACAGCGCCAACGGCACCAGCATCTCGATCGCGGTGCTGAAATGTGCGATGAACCGCGACACCGGGCCGGGCCGCAGATCGTCGGGAAACTTCTCGAAGAACCGTCGCTTGAGCCACTTTGTCCGGATCAACGGATTGTTCGACATCATCGTCGAGATCACGAATGGGAAGTGCTTGTTGAGTTTTGACGTCGCAGCACCCATCCAGATCGCCACGCACACCAACTTCGCGGCGATGATCATGTCGACTCCGTAGCCGACGAACAGGAAGGCCACCGTGAAGGATGCGTACACCTCACCGCGGGCGGCCAGGAAGATCACCTTGTCGCGTAGACCCGCCGCGGCCAGGAGGCCGAGAATGGTCCAGATCTGCCACATCGGCAGTACGCCGATGGTCGTGCCGAGCGCAGGGACCGGACCGGTGCCGTTGGAGAACAATGCCACGACGAGGACCACCAGCAGGGCTCCGTACAGCACGACGTCGAGCGGTGTGCGCGCGTCACCCCTGGTCAGCGGTATCCGATTCGGCCACGGTGGCAGCCGAATGGTGTTGGGCCGCAACCAGTACAGAATCGATCCCAATGGCGGGAAGAACCGATTGTTCAGCGGGCCGAACCCACAGCCGAGGCCGATGACCTCGAACAGCATGGTGTAGAGCACGACCTTCTGAAACACGATGGGTTCGGTCCACCACTGCGCAACGTTGGTGAACCCGTCCACGCCCGTAGTGGCCAAGGCGAACAGCCAGCCGCCGAGGATGTAGAGCAGGATCTTGAAGACGTAGAACAGGTGCATTACCACCGGTGTGCCGAAGCCCACCTCGGCCCAGTGCCGTGCCATGGGCCGGATCATCTCGGAGCGCGAACCCTTGCTCCACTCGGCGAAGTCGACGACGGGCATGTCGGGCTTGAGGAATCCCATGGCCGCAAGACTAGAACGTGTTCTAGGTCTGCGGAATCAGTTCGTCGGACTCGCCGGCCCCTAGGCTCACTGCATGACCACGTTCGCACTGGTTCACGGCGGGTATCACGGCGCATGGTGTTGGGAGCAACTGACACCGCCACTGCAGCAAGCCGGGCATGGAGTGGTGACCATGGAGCTGCCTCTCGAGGACAGCTCCGCGACGTTCGATACCTATTCCGACATCGTGTGTGCGGCACTGGATGACTGTGACGACGATGTTGTGCTGGTCGGACACTCCTACGCTGGAAATACGATTCCCCTGGTCGCCGCCCGCCGACCGCTGCGGCATCTCGTGTATCTGTGCGCGATGATCCCCGACGTCGGCCGCAGCCTGGCCGAACAGCTGGCCGATAAACCGGAGATGCTCAACCCCGCCTACGAACGGGGACTGAGCACACTCGACGATCAGATGTGTCAGCGGTGGACAGACCGTGACATCGCACGCGACCTCTTCTACTACGACTGCGACGAACAGACCGCGCAGGCTGCGCTGGATCGCCTTCGGCCACAGTCGGTCAATCCGGCGATGTTTCCGTTCTCACTGATCGAACACCCACGGCTGCCGACGACGTACGTCGTGTGCAGCGACGATCGGATGCTGCGGCCCGAGTGGTCTGTCAAAGCCGTTCGTGAGCGGCTCGACGCCGAGCTCATCGAACTGCCCGGTGGACATTCGCCGATGCTGTCGCAACCGCAGGTCCTTGCGGACTTGTTGCTCGGGCTGGCTTAAGCGTCAGCCTTGGCGGGCGGCCGGTAGAAGATGGCGAGCTGACCGATGCCGCCGGCCAGACCGAGACCGAGCGAGATGACCAAACCCCACCAGCCGTGCAGGAAGTCGTACAGCGCCGAGGTCCGGAACAACAGGTAGTCGAGGCTGTACTTCCCCGCCCCTATCGTCGCGATGCCGACCGCCGACGCCGCCAGCACCAGGTTGTACTCCCAGCCCTCCTTGACGATGAAGAAGCCGTTGGGCCGGTGCACCGTCCACGCGGCGACCAGCATCAGTGCGACGAAGCCCGCAGCGGGGATCGGGGTGAGCAGGCCGACGGCCAGACCAATACCCGCTGACATCTCGGTGGTCGCGGCGATCCGGGCGTGGAAAATGCCGGGCTTCATGCCCATGCTGTCGAACCAACCGGCCGTGCCCTTCAACCCGCCCTTGCCGAAGAACTTGTTGTAGCCATGCGCGGCCATCGTGAGACCGAGCACGACACGCAGGATCAGCAGGCCTATGTCAGCAGCGGAGTCGTATGCAGTCATGCAACAAAATCTAGGCCATGTGTTAAACCGCTGCCCAGCCCCCATCCACACTCAGGATGGCTCCGTGGATGTTGGCGGCGTCGTCGCTGGCCAGAAAAGCCACGCTCGCGGCGACTTCTTCCGGCGTTGTCATCCGTCTTGAGGGAATCCGCGCGAGCATCGGGCCGACGTGCTCGGCGAACTCTTTGGCACGTTCTGTCGAGATGGGTCCCGGTGCCACCGCGTTGACGCGGACACCCGCAGGTCCGTACTCGTCGGCCCAGGACTTGGTGAACGAATGAAGGATCGCCTTGTTTCCGGAGTAGACGGCCGAACCCGCGCTTCCGCGCAGACCGGTATTGGATCCGATGTTGACGACTGCGCCGTGACCGCGCTCGGCCATGGGGGGTGCCAGCAGGCCGGTCAGCAGGAACGGCGCGAACACGTTTACCGCGAAACCTTCCTGCAGCTCGCGCTCGTCGATCTCGGCCGTGGCCTTCGGCATCATCAGCAACGCGGCGTTGTTCACCAGGATGTCGAGGTGGCCACCTGCGGCGGCCGTGGCTTGTTCGGCGAGACGGCGCACTTCGGCTTCGCCTGCGCCGATGTCAGCGGCGACGAAGTCGGCCTGGCCTCCCTTAGAACGGATGTCTGCAACGACGGCGTCCCCGCGTTGTTTGTCACGGCCGCTGACGATTACGAACGCTCCCTCGTCGGCGAATGCGGCGGCGATGGCGACGCCCAGACCGCCGGTGGATCCCGTGACCAATGCTGTGCGGCCCGCGAGCCGCGTACTGTTTTGACTCATGAGTCCACATGGTTCGCTTCTCAAAATGGACTCGCAAGTCCAGAAACTGACGGCCAAAGGACGTGCGACCCGGCAGCGGATCATCGAGGGCGCCGCCGCCGAAATTCGTGAACAAGGCGTCGCGGTGGCGACCCTCGAAGACATCATGGCGCGGACCGAGACCTCGAAGAGCCAGCTGTTCCATTACTTCCCGGACGGCAAGGAGCAGCTACTGCTGGCCGTCGCCGCGCACGAGGCGCAGCAGGTTCTCGACGACCAGCAGCCCTACCTCGGGGAGCTGACGTCCTGGGCGGCGTGGCAACGGTGGCGTGACGCGGTGGTGGACCGCTATAGGCGGCAGGGGCAGAACTGCTCGCTGTCGGTGTTGATGTCGGAGATCGGGCGCACGACGCCAGGCGCGCAGGCGGTGACGTCGGCGCTGATGCGGCAGTGGCATGACGAGATCACCGCTGGTGTGCGACACATGCAGGCCGATGGCAAGGTGTCGAACGAACTCAACGCCGACCGGGTCGCCGCCGCTCTGCTCGCCGGGATCCAGGGCGGCGTCGGCATCATGTTGGCCACCGGCGACCTCAGTTACCTCGAGGCGGCTATCGACATCGGGATCGCTTCGCTGCGCCCGTGAGCTCTGGCCGAAGAGTTATCCCCAATCGGGTTTTCATCCACAGGTTGGGTGTGAGCTGGGGTTTTGTGTCGGGGGTGTGGTTAGCGTGGAGGCATGTTCGATCACCTCGTCGCCACCGCCCTCACCAGCCGGGCTTCGGCTGCGGTGGGGGCGTGGGCGCGGGTGGAAAACGCTGCCTGCGCACGGCGGCTGTCGGCGATGGCCGATGAACTCGAGGCGATGCTGGCCGCCGACGGCTCTCTTGAGCGCGAGCAGTGGTGCCTGGACAACTGGGACGCCGTGGCCGCCTCGGTGGCCGCCGCACAGAATGTGTCGTTGGGGGTGGCCGCCCATCAATTGTTGATCGCCGACGCGCTGCGCCACCGGCTGCCGCGGGTGGCCGAGGTGTTCGCTGCCGGGGCGATCACCTACCGGATGGTGGCCGCGGTCGTCTCCCGGACCCGGCTGATCAAAGACACCGATGCGCTGGGGAAGGTGGATACCGAGATCGCCGCCCACGTCGCGGGCTGGGCGTCGTTGTCGGTGGACAAGACCCAGACCGAGATCGACTACTGGGTCGACCGCTACGACCCGGCCGCGGTACGCCGCACCGAATACACCGCGCGTGGGCGCTTTGCCGATGTCCGCAAACCCGAGGACGGGTCGGGGACCGCCGACATCGAGGCCCGGCTGTTGGCCACCGACGCCGACGCCCTCGACCAACGGCTGCAGGCCATCGCTGACGCGGTGTGCGGGGGTGATCCCAGAACCATGGATCAGCGTCGCGCTGATGCCCTGGGTGCCATCGGACACGGCGCCGACCGCCTCGCCTGCCAATGTCAAGATCCGCAGTGCCCGGCCGCCGACGAGCAGCCCAGCACGGTGGTCGTCCACGTCATCACCCACGAAGACTCCCTGACCGATGACACCGCGGCCCGACTCGACGGTCAAGAACCCCGTCGACCGCGGCCGGGCGAACCCGTCACCCCCGAACCACCGACCGGCCCGGCAGCCACCGCGCCGGCGGCACTGATGGGCGGCGGCCTGCTGCCCGCCCCGTTATTGGCCGCCAAGATCGCCGGCACCGCCAAAATTATGCCGATCGTTCATCCTGGCGATGCGCCGCCGCAGCCGCGCTACCTCCCCACCGCGGTACTGGCCACCTTCATCCGGTGCCGCGACATGACGTGTCGCTTCCCGGGCTGCGACGAACCCGCCCACCATTGCGACATCGACCACACCATCGCCTACCCCACGGGCCCGACTCAAGCATCCAACCTCAAATGTTTATGCCGAAAACATCACCTACTCAAAACGTTCGGCGGCTGGCACGACCACCAATCACCCGACGGCACCATCACCTGGACCTCCCCACACGGGCAGACCTACACCACCCATCCGGGCAGCCGACTCCTGTTCCCCACCCTGTGCCGACCCACCGCACCCGTGACGACGCGGGACTCAACCCCATCGAGCGCCGACAGCCGCGCTCGCGCGCTGGCGATGCCCCGCCGCACAGCAACGCGAACCCAGAACCGCACCAAAGCCATCGACAACGAACGCCGACACAACGAACGAGCCCTGCAGGCCGACGCAGAAGAACGCGCGCGCCAACAACGCGAGGATCCCGGGAATACCTGCAGCGAAACCTATTTCGGATCCAGGCCGCGATCGGTGGGCGACCACGATCCGCCGCCGTTCTGACGGCCGTCAACCGTCAGTTCTCCCGATACATGCAGGCGAATAGCACTGTTAGAGAGCAGCTTCCAATCGTTCGACATAGGCATCGATATCGCCGATGGCCGACTCGGCTGCGTGCACGCTGACGGAGATCGTGTCGCCGACCCCACACACGGCATGCGTCAACCCCATCATCGGCGACAGACCGGGAAACGCGCATGCCACAGTCACTGGTGCACCACCGAAATGAAAATCCTTCGCACCGCAATTCACACTCGACACCACCGCGTTGCCCGTGACCTTCGAAACCCTTACATCGGGATCGAACCGGTCCATGCCCCACCGCAACAACGGCGCCGGCGTAGCGGCGAACGCCAGGTCCGCCATGCGAACGGCAGGATGCGCCGCGCGTCGCCGGCGAGCGTCGAGGTCGGCGGCGATTCGCTCGAGACGTTCCGGCTCGGCGAGCTCCGGGTGAAGACCGACACCGACATTCCCGAAGTGGTTGTACGCCAAGCGCGGTGGCGGTTTCGCCATCGGCACCTCAGCACCCAGGTGTGACGGATCCTCGCCGAGGCTTCGCAGATGCTCAGCGAGCGCAACCGAAACCGCGGACAGGGCCGCGACCGTCACAGTGGAACCAGACATGTCCGAACGCCGCCGATCTAAGGTCCGCAGACGTCGCGGTCCCGCAGGTCGTGCATTGGTCCGCAACACCGGACGCAGATCAGCAGGCGGCGGAACCCGTCCTGCCTCGGTATCTTCGACCAGCTGGCGATGCGCCCGTGCTGCCCGAAAGCCAACGATCGGCAAATCGAAGGGCCGGGTGCGCGGGGCGTCGATTCCAGGCGCGCCGCCAACGCGCCGACCGAACATGATCGCAGCGGGCGCCGACGTGCGCCCACCACCACCGAGCGCGTGCGAAATCTGCAGAACCGCCACCGTGCCCGGGCCCACCGCACCGGGTACGCCCTCGATGTCGGTGAACACGTGCATCCGCCACGCCGCCACCCGCGCATCAAGACGATCGGCGGTCAGGGCACTCGCCTCGTCGAGGCACGCCTGGAAGGTGCGGTCCTCGGTGTCGTGCACCACGAACAGCGACCGGTCGACGTCGCGATGCACCCACGTGGGATAAGTGAGACGTCCGCCATCCTGGATACACATCGTCAGATCGGGACAGCCGCGGGCCCGCTCGGCGATTTCCTCGAGCGCCGCATCCGGGTCGGCGGGCCCGCCGGAGAACCCGTACAGCAGCACGGTGTCGTTGGGGATCTTCGCCGACATCCAGTACGTCTGCGCATCCACGGCAGACAGTCGCTGCTTGATGTCGCCGCCGGGGCGACTCCGGCGGACCGTCATGCATCCAGGCTAGCGCCGCCGCAACCGTTCCGGGCTGAAGAAGGATTAGCGCGCGGGCCCCACGAAGTCGGCGATTTGGCGGGCGACGACGTCAGGCTGCTCCAGCTGAAGGAAGTGCCCGGCATCTTCGACGATCGCGACCTCACTACTGTCCGGCAGTATCTTCTCGACCCAGTGCGCATAATCCGGTGTGGCGCAGCCGTCGTCGCGACCGTGCAGATAGAGCGTGGGGATCTGCGGCGGAGCCAGCCAGTGTTCGTGCAGCTCGGTGTACGGTGCAGGCGCCTTCGTGCTGCGCGCCACGGTGCGGTAGTAGCCCAGTGCGGCGCGCCAGCGCTCGGGCGCCCCGATAGCTGCCTCGACGTGCCGCACATCCTCGTCGGCTTGATATCCGGGTGACCATTTCCGCCACAGCCGGGGCACGATCCATTCGGTGGAATGTTCTGGCAGCCAAGGCAACTGGAAGTAGAGGATGTACCAGCTCCGCAGCAGCTGCGCCGGCAATGTCGCAACCAGGCGGCCGGCATCGGCAACCCGGCCACCGGGCGGACGGAACGAGGCGCTCGGCGGAACGGACATGATCACCGCCCTCTCGAACGGACTGTCCGGCATCGCCGCCAGCCCCGCCGCTGCCATCGCGCCCCAGTCGTGACCGATGATCACATCACGACCTGTCGGCCCGGCCGCATCGAGAACCTTCAACGCGTCGTACATCAGCGCACCGATATGGAAGCTGCCGTCCGAAGGCAGCAACGACGGCGCATATCCCCGATTGAACGGCGCTACCACCCGCCAACCCGCGGCCACGAGCAACGGCGCAACCTTGCGCCACCCGTGGGCGGTGTCCGGGAAACCGTGCAGGCACAATGCGATCGGCGCATCTACCGGACCCCACGACAGAGCCCGAAGCTGCACTGCCGGCGTCGCGACGTCGATCGTGTCGGGCTCGAGCATCAGACGGGTTCGAACTCCGAAATCAGCCAGCGGCCATCCACCTTCTCCATCGTCACGCGAACGCTGGACGCGGTGTCTGACGGGGGATCCTGGCCGACTACCACGGTTTGGTTGACGAAGACCAGCACCACGGCATGCGTCGGATCAGCCGATACCGACGCCGCGGCCGGAACCGACGCTACGGCGGAGATCTGCTGCTGCTTCGCGCCCGGAATCACGACATCGTTGATCAGCGATGTGTACGAATCACGGAACTCACCGGTCAGCAGGTCGCGAGCGCCGTTGAGTTGCTGCTCGACGGTGTCCGGCTTGTACGACAACATCTGGATGGTGCTTTCCTTGGCCGCGGCAATCGAATCCATTGCCGGAGAAGGGTTCTGCTCCGACGCAACGGGCGGCAGCGCACCATAGTCACTTGCGACGTACTCCCACCTAGCGAAGCCCGCCCCCAATGCGAGCAGCAGCGCGAGCCCGGGCAGCACGCCGTAGGCGAGAACGCGTGGCCAATCGGCCTTCCGCTTCGTAGCCTCGGTGACCTCGGGGGCCTCGGCGGATTCCGTTGAATCCTCCGGGTATTCCGCAGTGTCGGGCTCGGTTGCTTCGGGCTCCGCAGGCTCGGCTTCTGCAGCCTCGGCCTCCGCAGGCTCGGCCTCCGCAGTTTCAGTCACCGCAGTGTCAGTCACCGCGGCATCGGTGGTCTCGGACGATTCGGTGGCATCCGTCGACTCCGGGGTTTCATTCCCGCTGTCGGGCAGGCCCTTGGGTAATCTGTGTCTGTTGCTCACGGCACGAACTCCACGTTGGACACCTTCGCCTCGTCACCAACCTTTGTCACTGTCAGCCGCATTCGCCAGGCCCGCGGCTCCTGTTGGGGTGCACCGACATTCGACGTGCTCACGGTCACCGCGACGAGCACCTGCGCCTCTTCACTGGATGCCGATTCCAACCCCGCTTCGGCGATCGAACCCTCCGATTTCGACTGCGCCTGCTTCACGACCTCGATGAAAGGCGCCGCACGATTCTGGAAGTCGTCGTAAAACTGTCCCGTCGCCGAGTCGAGGACGCGCTGCACGTCCGCCTCGGCGTGCTCCCAGTTGATGGTCGTCAGATTCAGCGCGCCTTGCCTGCCGACTTGCAGGAACAGCTGGCGCTGCTTCTCGCCCTGGTAGGAGTCGTAGGCGCGGTAGCCCGTCCACCCGGTGAGCCCGGCGAGCGCCACCACCGCCACCAGCCCGGCGATCAGAGCCAGTCGAACGTGCGACATCCGCGGCTTCGGAGACGCCGCAGCATCATCCACCGCCTCGTCGACAGACTCGTCGGCGGCATCATCCACCGTCTCGTCGTCAGACTCGTCGGCGGCTTTGGTTTCCGACGCGGTGCTGGCCTCCTGCGCGGCTGATTCGGGCTCGGCGCCGTCGGATTTCTCTTCAGCGGCCGAAGACTCGTTCAGTTCCCCGTCGGGGGCAGCAGCATCGTCTGCCATGTTTGCTCCTCTACCGCGCTTCGGGCCAGATTGGACTGCGTGTAGACGCGTCCGTCCGGTCCAACGTACGTGCCTGTCGCCGGATCATATTCAGCGGCCGCTATCGGTGGCGGCGCCGCGCCCGGCGGAGGAGCGACTTCTCCCGGTGGCAACTGGGGAATCGGCTGTCCAGACAGGGTGGCGCTGGGGTCGCCCTTCCAGTTGTAGCCGTCGTTGAGCGGAACGTAGGTCTCGTCGCTCTCACACATCTTCACGGTGGGGGCGCGTTTGCCAGGCACGGTCACGCACGGCAGGTTGCGCGCACCGCGCACGTTGAACGGCGAATCCTGCGGGACGCGGCAGTACACGTCGCCCGCCGGCCGGTCCGGATAGTCCTGAAGCGCGGGCACCCGCTGCTGCTGAGTCGGAAGGAACCCGGTCGTACACGGCGGTGGCAGGTTCAGATTGAGGTTCAGCGTCAGATAGTCGCCCATGTAGTCCTGCTTGGTGTTCGCCTTGGCGACACCGATCGCCTGGGTCGTCGCAGTGCCTTGCGGGAAGAGCACCAGGAGCTGTTCGAGGCTCGGCTGATAGGTGACGGCGACTTCGCCGATGCTCGCCAGGTTGGCCAGGACGATCGGCAGAGTGGGCTGCAACCTGTCGAACAGTGCCCGCACCTCTTCGGTTGCGCCAGGCCCCTTCTCCAGGATGCCCGCGACCGCACCGTCCTGCGACTGCAGCTGATCGGTGACCGATGCAAGGTTCGACGCCCACGCCTGGATCGCACCGCCGCTGTCGGTCTGCGAATCGAGGATCGGCTTCGACTGATCGATGAGGGCGGTCAACGGATCGAGATTCGCGCGGGCATCGATGGCCAGCGACGTCCCGCCGTCGACCAACCGGGATAGCTCGGGCCCGAGTCCACCGAACGCCAAGTACGCCTCGTCCACCGCGGTCCGCAGGTTGTCACGGGGAATCGCAGCGAGACCGCGGTTGGTTGCGTCCAGGACCGTGTTCACGTCGATGGGCACTCGCGCACGGTCCTGCGGGATGACGTCGCCATCTTTCAGGTTCGGGCCGTCGCCGCTGCGCGGGATCAGCTGTACGAACAACTCGCCGACCGCGGACTGGCTGTGCACCTCCGCTTCGAGGTCAGCGGGGATCGGCACGTTGGAATCGAGCGAAAGATCAGCTGCGACACCGTTTTCGGTGAGGTTGACACTCTTCACGATGCCCACCTGGGTGCCGCGATAGGTGACGTTTCCCCGCGGGTAAAGCCCACCGGCTTCGGGCAACTCCAGCGTGACGCGATACTGCCCGACACCCATGAGGGCGGGCAGGCGCATGTAGGAGATGACCATGATTCCCAGCGCTATCACGGCCAGCATCGAAAAGATCAGCAGCTGGATGACGATCTGTCGAGTCAGTCGCATGTCACGGCCCCTGATCCCAGCGATAGGCCTCGAGCAACGGATTGCCGCCCGGGGGCGGGACATTGTGGTTGCACGGGCTGGGCATCTGGCCGATGGTGCGGCCCCAGAACAGCTCCATCCACGTCAGGTTGCACTCGTACCGTGTCCCGGTGAAGAACCCTTGGTCGATGCGACTCAACGTCATGTCGACAATCAGCGACAGATTCGCGTAATCGCCCCGAATCCAGTTGGTCAGCGTTTCTTTCGGGAACGGGAACGTCGGCAGGAAGCTCAGCGCCCTGGTGAGCGCGGGGCCCGCGTTGGCCAGCTGTTCGAGCGTTGGGCCGAGATCCTTGAGCTCCTGAACGAGGGCGTCCTTTGTCTGGTCGACCGAATCGGCGGCCAGCGCACTGAACTTGCCCAGCTGCACAAGCGCTTCGGCGAGGTTGTTCCGCTGATCTTTCAGCACGGCGAGGGCATCTGGGATGGTGCGTAAGGCCTTGTCCACCACTGGCTTCTGCTCAGCAAATTGGCCGACCAGGTTGTCGATGCTCTCGTTGGCGGCGATGATGTCGCCCTTTTGGTCGTTCACGTAGCCGATGAAGATGTCGAGCTGCTCGATAAGGCTGCGGAGGTCGGATTCGCGACCGGCCCACGCGGTGCTGAACGCCTCGGTGATGTCCTGAACGTGGCCGATCCCACCACCGTTGAGGATCATCGCGACGGCGGCCAGCGTCTGCTCGGTGCTCGGGAACTTACCCGACGACTTCAGCGGAATCAGCGAACCTTCGTGCAATCTGCCTTCGGGGGCCTCGTCGGCTGGAGGCGCGAGTTCGATGTGCAGAGAACCCAACAAGCTGGTCTGTCCGAGCTTCGCCGTTGCGTTGGCGGGCAGCTGGACGTTCTCGTTGAGCTCCATGGTGACGAGGGCGTTCCAGCCCTGGCGCTCGATCTTGGTCACGTTGCCGACAGTGACATCCGCGACCCGAACCCGGGAGTTCGGTTCGATGTTGTCGACGTCGGGCATCTGCGCCTGAATGGTGAATGCGCCGGGGCCACGGCCCTCGACCCCCGGCAGCGGAACCGAGTTCAGCCCCTGCCAGTCACCGCACCCCGATACCACGAGGCCCATCGCCAGCAGTCCCGCGGTGGCGCGCAATCGAATTCGTTGCCTAGTCATCACGGCCCCACTCCAGACGGCACCATCAGGCCCTGCAGCCCGTCAGCGGGATTCGTAGCGACCACGGCCTCGGCGGGCAGCGGAGGCCCTGGGGGCGGTGGCGGCGCCGCACCATCGGGTGCGGCGGGCGGCGGCGCGACCGGCGGCTGCGGCGGAATGTAATTGGGCCGCATCCACTCCTCGCTGTAGGTGATCTCGTTCGGCCGCGCCTGGGCGCCGATGAAGAGGTTCTGCCCGATCGGCGGGAAGTTGTACTGACGATTCTTGATGATCGGCGCCAGGTACTGCACGCACAGCTTCGCCGACTGCTCGGCGTTCAGGCGCGACGCCGCCTGCACGGCACCGCAGAGGAAGCTGATCGGGTTGGCGAAGTTGTTCACCGCCAGGATGGCGCTGGCCCCGCCCTGCGCGGGCTGATAGACGTTGACGTAGTTCTGGAACGTGTTGGGCGCCACGTGCAGGAACTGTTTGACGTCATCGAGACTGTCGTGCAGCGCCTGCGTCACACCGGCCAGCTTGTCGGATGTGGTGCCCAGCGTTTCGCGGTTGTCGGCCACGAAGGTCTGCACCTCACCGACCACCGCGTTGAAGTCACGCACGGCGTTGGCGACTTCATCGGGACTGTCGGCGAGCAGCCCGGTCACCGACGCCAGATTCTGGTTGAGCTGACGCATCAGCGTCGTGCTGTCCTGCAGCGCCGAAACGAGGATCGACAGGTTCTTGATGGTCGAGAAGATGTCGGTGCTCTTGTCGCCGAGGGCCGAAAAGGCCTGGGACAGCTTGATGACGGTGTCGCGGATGTTGGCACCCTGGCCGCGCAAGTTGTCGGCCGCGGTGTTGATGGCCGAACCCAGCGGGCTCACCCCTCCTGGCTCCGTCGGCTGCAATTCCTTGGCAAGCCTTTCGAGCTGCTGACGCAGGGTGTCCCATTCGACCGGTACCACTGTGCGCTCGCGCGGGATCACCGCGTCATCGGCCATCGTGGGGCCGCCGGTGTACACCGGCGTCAGCTGAATGGCACGAGAGGTCACCAGCGTCGGCGACAGGACCGCGGCGGCGGCGTCGGCGGGCACCTGGTACTTGCTGTCGTACCAGAACGAGATCTTGACCCGATCGGGCTGGGGCTCGATTTTGTTGATTCGCCCGACGTTCACGCCGAGAATCCGAACGTCGTCACCCTCGTAGATGCCGTTGCTGTTCTCGAAGTACGCGACGACGTTGGTGCGGTTGATGGTGTCGCTGGTTCGGAACAGCACCGCTACGCCCGCAACAAGCAGTACGACGAGGCCTACAGCGACCCAACTTCTGCGAACGCGATTCATCGTCCCGCCTCCCCGGAGACCGGTGGCGCCTCACCGGGCGCGGGAACCATCACCGGGGTCGGCGTCGGGACGGGGATGGACCCCAGACCCGGCGGTGCCACCGCAGGCGGCCCAGGCGGAGGTCCGCCAGGCGGCGGGGCCGGTAGCGGCTGGCGGTAGGGGTAGCAGCCGGTCGGGCCGGGCAACGGCAGCCCGGGCGGGCCGCACCCCTGATCGCCGGGATTGCCGGTAATGGCATCGGGCAGATGAAGATTCGGATCGCCGCCCTGGCCGGTGCGGGGATACGGCACCGGCATCGCGGGCATAGCCGGTGTGCCGACCTGAGGATCGGTGCGCTCGGAAGGCAGCAGCACGTTGGGATCGAGCCCGAGGTCGGAGAACGCCACATCGATGAACGGCTGCAGGAACTGACCCGGCAGGATGTTGGCGATGTAGTTCTTGAAGAACGGCCCCGACGACACGGACTCCCCCAGCGACATCGCGTAGGAGCTCAACAGTTTCAGCCCCTTCTGCAGCCGCTCCTTGCGGTTGTCGAGAACGGTCAGCACGCCGTTGAGCTTCTCGATCGCCGGCTTCATCGTGTCGCGGTTCTCGGAGATGAACCCCTGCAGCTGCTGGCTCAGCGCCGAGATGCTGCCCGAAATCTGATCGATTGCGGCGCTTTGGTTTTCCAGCTCGGCCAGCAGCGCGTTGGTGTCGGCGACCAGACTGACGACCTGGTCGCTGCGCTCGGCCAGCACGGCCGTCGACTTGTTGGCGTTGGTGAGCAATTCGCGCAACTCTGCGTCGCGCTCGTTGAGAGTCTCGGAGAATCGGGCGACGCCCTCGACCGCGACCCGCAGTTCGGGTGGAGTCTCGGAGAACGTGTCCGCCACCACCCGCAACGAATCGGAAAGCTGGGTGGTGTTCAGACCGCTGATCGTCGTCGCGAGTTCGCCGAGCGCGTCGGGCAGCTGGTACGGCGACGTCGTGCGGTCACGCGGAATCGTGCCCTCCAGGCGGTCGTCGCCACGCGACATGACCTCGAGGATCTTCGTGCCCAGCAGACCCTTGGTCTTGATCGCCGCCTCCGTGCGGTCCCCGATCGCGATGTCGTCGTCGATGGTGAACTTGATCAGCACCTGCGGCCCGTCCAGTTCGATCGACTGGACTTCGCCAACCCGGAAACCCGAAACCTGCACGCCCGCACCGGTTGTCAGTCCGCCCGCTTCGGCGAAGTAGGCGGAGTACTGCTTGGTCTGGTTCAGGAACGGGATCTTGTCGTACTGCAGCGCGACCAGCACGATCACGGCGGTCAGGCCGAGGCCGATGGCGCCCATGACGAGCGGACTGCGCTCTGAGAACGGCTTCATCGCGGCGCACACCTCCCCGTCGGCTGTCCAGCGATTTTCACGTACACCGGCTGACCACCCTTACCGTTGAGCTTGAGGATGATGTCGCACAGATAGAACGAGAAGAAGTCGCCGTAGATACCCTGTCGGCTCAGCGCCTGATAGGCATCGGGAAGCGTGTTGAGCAGGTTGTCGAAGTAGTCGTGGTCGGCCACCACGATCCCCGCCGCCCGATCGGTCTCCTGAATGGTCTTCGCGAACGGCGGCCTCGCCTGTGCCAACAGATCCGCGACACTGCCCGCGGCGGCGTTCGCATAGGCGACCCCGTTGGCGATGTCGGTCTTGCGGGCCGCAAGTCCCTTCACCAGTTCCGACAGCGAGTCGACCGCCTTGGAGAACTGTTCACTCTGGCCGCCGAGGGATCCGAGCACGGTGTTCAGGTTGACGATGACGTCCCCGATCAACTGATCGCGGTCGGCCAGCGTGTTGGTCAGCGCCGCGGTCTGCGTCAGAAATGAGCCGATGGTCGCGCCCTGGCCCTCGAAGGCCGCAATCAGCTGTCCGGACAACGCATTGACCTGATCGGGGTCCAATGCCGAGAACAGCGGCCGGAATCCGCCGATCAGAGCGTCGAGGTCCAGCGCAGGCGAGGTCCGGGCCAGCGGAATCGTGCCGCCCGGGTTGATCTTCGTGGTGCCGCCGGCGCCCTCGACCAACGAGAGGTAGCGGCCGCCGATCAGATCGTCGTAGCGGATCACCGCGCGATTGCCGTCGGTGAGCACAACCGAGGTGTCGGCGGTGAACTCGACGAGTGCAGTCGTATCCGGCTGGATGGAGATGTGCTCGACCTGCCCGACCTCCACGCCGGCGATGCGGACGAAGTCGCCGGTCTCCAGCCCTGTCACATTGAGGAATTCGGCCTTGTAGGTATTGGACTTCTCGCCGAAGCGCAATTGCCCGAACACCGCATACAACGCGAACACACCCACCAGACACACGGCCAGGAAGATGCCGAGACGTACGGCTGCGCTTTTCCAGCTGGCGGTCATCGTGGCATTCCTTTCTCGGTCGGCGGGTGCACGGTCATGGCCCTGGCGCTGCGAAGTGCGGCAGTGGAACCGGCGGCAACGGCGTCGGTTGTTGGAATGCGGGCGCGTGCACCACGAACGGCTCCGAACCCGGAGTCGGACCCGGATCTCGCGGGGCTCCCGGCGGAGGTGCCGGCGGCAGTCCCGGCCACAACGGCGTTCCATCCGGTGCGTACATCGGGGCGCCGTAGGCGGGCGCACCCGGATACGGGACCGGCCCGATAGCGGGTCCGCCGAACAGGTTTCGGATACTCGGCGGTTCGGGCACCGCGCGAGTAGTCGGCAGGTAGTTGACGTAACCGGGGAACCCGATGCCCGGGTTGGGGCGCCAGTCCACTCCGGTTCCGAAACCGGTGTTCGTGACGAGCTGGCGCACCGGCCAGTTGTCCTTGACAACGGGTAGCGAGCCGCAGCCCGGCCTACCCCCGGGACCGCCCTTGGCGCCGACGATGGGCAGGTGCCGCGGGTAGCTGTATGGATCGTCCCCGAGGGCCAGACCCGCGTCGAGGATGATCGAACGCCCGTTGCCACCCGGCGCCTCGTACCCGCCGTGGTCCAGCAAGTACTTGGCGCCGACCAGCAGACAGGTGTAGGACGGGCTGTACTTGTACAGCAGGTTGGTGGTCGGCTCCAGCACGTTGATGGCCTTGATCAGATCGGCCTGACTGGGCGCGAGCAGGCTGATGCCGCTGTTGGAGAGCCCAATTGTGCCGAGCAGCAACGCGTCCAGGGCGTCCGCATGCTTGGTCACCGTCACGCTGGTGGTGCTGGCCGCGTTGAGCGTCGCGAGAATGTCTTGTGCCGCAACGCTGTATGTATCACTGAAGTCTCGAAGGGCCTGCCAGTCGGCGCGCACGGTCTCGCTGCGTGGATTGAGCGCGAGGAACACCTGATTGGCGTCGGTGGTCGCCTGTCCGATCCGATCGCCCTTACCGCGGACACCTTCGGCGAGCGCGGAGAGCACACTGTTGAGCTTCGCCGGGTCGACCTGGTCGAGTACGCCGACCACGTTCTCGAAGACCGTGTTCACCTCGACGCTGACATTGCGGGACACCAGGACTTGGCCGGCCTTGAGGCGCTGCGCGCTGGGATCGCTCGGATAAACGAGGTCGACGAACTTGGCGCCGAACACGGTCGTAGCGCGGATCTGCGCCTCGACATTGGCCGGAATGTGCTCGATCTGATCCGGGTAGATCTCGAGCTTGAGTTTCACCGGCTCGGTGCCGCCTTCGATCGCGGCGACCCGTCCGACCTGAACGCCGCGCAGCTTGACCTTGGCGTCGCTCTCCATCACCAGGCCCGATCGGTCAGAAGTCAGGGTGACCGGCACGAACTTCTTCAACGAACCCGTGAACAACGCCTGCGTCAGCCAGATGGCGCCGATCACGAAGAGCACCAGGATCAGCGTCCACCACCCGGGGTGCAACCCTTCGTCGTCCCTCACGTCAGCCATCGCGTCATCCAGCCAGATTGAAGTTGCCGGACTGCCCGTACACGGCCAGCGAGATCATCATCACGACGAACGCGGCCACGATAAGTGAGGTTCGCACCGCACGCCCGACAGCCTCCCCCACGCCGGCGGGTCCGCCACTTGCCGTGAAGCCGTAATAGGTGTGGATCAACATGATCACCACCGCCATCGCGATGCTCTGAACGAACGACCACACCAGGTCGGTGGGATTCAGGAACGTCCGGAAGTAGTGGTCGTAGACGCCCGTCGACTGACCGTAGATGACCGTGGTGCCGAACTTCGCCGCCCAGAACGACGCCAGCACACCGACGCAGTACAGCGGGATCACCACGATGAGACCGGCGATCACGCGGGTCGAGGCGAGATAGGCGACGCTGCGGATCCCCATCACCTCGAGCGCGTCGATCTCCTCGTTGATTCGCATCGCCCCCAGTTGTGCGGTGGCGCCGGCGCCGATGGTGGCCGCCAGTGCGATGGCCGTGGTCGCCGGCGCGATCAGGCGGACGTTGAAGAAGGCCGACGCGAATCCGGTCAGTGCTTCGACGCCGATTTCGGAGAAGTCGGTGTAACCCTGCACCGCCACCAACGCGCCGGTGGTCACGGTGAGGAACCCGACGATCGCGACGGTTCCGCCGATCACCACCAGAGCGCCGGTACCCAGGCCCATCTGAGCGATGATCCGCATCAGTTCGATCCGGTAGTGCGTGAATACGTAGCCGATGCTGCGCAGCGTCTTGCCGTAGAACTTGGTCTGCACGCCTACCTGATTCCAGGCTCCGACCCAGCCGTCAAGCCGCTGCGCCAGGCGCGGGAACCGCCGGTCAATCGGCCGGCGGCTCCTTTCCATCGGGGGGCTACTCACATCGTCACCCGCACTGCCACCGCCGTAGCGACGACGTTGATCGCGAACAGCGCCATGAAGGTGAAGACCACTGTCTCGTTGACCGCGTTGCCGACACCCGCGGGACCGCCGCCGACGGAAATGCCTTTGTAACAGGCGATCAGACCGGCCGAGAGCCCGAACAACGCCGCCTTTATCAAGGCGATCGTGACGTCGAGGGCCCCGATGATCAGGGTCAGGCCCGCCGCGAACGCACCCGGGGAGACGTTCTGGATGTAGACACAGAAGAAGTACGCGCCTGCGAGTCCGACGAGAATCACCGTCGCGGACAGCGCCAGCGACACCAAGGTCGCGGCGAGCACGCGCGGGACCACCAACGCCTGGATCGGATCGACGCCCATCACCCGAAGCGCGTCGAGTTCCTCACGAATGGTCCGGGCACCGAGGTCGGCGCACATGGCGGTGGCTCCCGCGCCGGCGACCACCAAGACCGTCACGATCGGCCCGATCTGGCGCACCGTGCCGAGCGCGGCACCGGTGCCGGAGAAGTCGGCGGCGCCGAACTCTCTGAGCAGGATGTTGAAGGTGAACGTCAGCAGCACCGTGTAGGGGATCGTCAACATCAGCGTCGGCACGATCGACACGCGGGCGACGAACCACGCCTGGGTGATGAATTCGCGCCATGCAAACGGCGGCCTGACCATCGCGACGAACGTGTCGAGCGCCATCCCGTAGAACCCGCCGACAGCGCGGACCGGCTTGGTGACGACGTCGGAAGCGACCACGTGCTACTTCCTTCCGCCTGAACAGATCCCCCGGCTCCACATGTGCTGTGAATCGGACCAGAGCACAGCGACGCGGGTGACCGTAGCATCACGGATTGCTGGACGCGCGACAGGACCGTGAGCGAGGCGACGTTGCCCGGCGGAAGCCATACGAAAGGCTACTTCCGGGACGCTATTTAGATGCAGTAACCGTCAAATACGGACGGCTTCCTCCAATTCGGCGACAACGATCTTTTGCATGGCTAGCATCGCTTGGTTTGCCGCGGCGGCGCGTTCGGGGTCCGGGTCGGCGAGCAGCTCATAGAGCCGGTCAGGCACGACCTGCCAGCTCAGGCCGAACCGATCTTTGAGCCACCCGCACTGCGACTCCTCGCCCCCGTCGAGCAACCGCTCCCAGTAATAGTCGACCTCCGCCTGGTCCTTGCAGCGGATTTCGAACGACACCGCTTCGGAAAACGAGAACTGCGGGCCACCGTTGATGCCGATGAACCGCTGTCCGTCCAGCGAGAACGTGCCCCACGCCACCTCGCCGGGCGTACCCGGTCCGGTGCCGGTATACCGCTCGAACCCCTCGATCGAGGAGTTGGGGAAGATCGCTGTGTAGAACGCAGCGGCTTCCTCGAGATTGTTGTCGAACCAGAGGCTTGGCGTAATCGAAGGCATGTCAGAACAGACTGCGGTACCGCCTGAAACTCATCGCCCGGTGGCGCCCAGGGCGCGCAACGCGAAGTCCAGAACCTGGTTCTGCGCCCGCTGCACACCGTCTCCGTCCTGGTAATGCTGGGAGAGCAGCACCCTGCTGATCAGCGCACTGATCGCGATCGCATCTTCTTCGGGATCGGCCAATGGAAATGTGCCGTCCTCGCGGCCGCGGCGCAGAATCCCGACCAGCGAGCGCTCCCGATCGGCGTGGGCCTGCTCGCGCGTCTCGCGGTATCCCTTGGCGGCGCGCACTTCGTCGGAGTCGATGACCGTGAAATGCATTCGGGTCCGGTCGTCGTGAATCAATCCGAACATGCCGGCGATCCAGGCCTTGAGTTGATCCACCGGGCCGCCAGGGACGTCTGCACAGATGCGGTCAAGGCGCTCGGCCAACAGGTCGGTCTCCTGGCGCAACATCGCCAGGAACAGTTCGTCCTTGGACTCGAAGTGGCGGTAGAACGCCCGCGTCGACACACCCGCGCGCTGCAGGATCGCCGCCACTGGAATCGCACCGCTGTGCGGCTCCGCGAGACAGGTGTATGCGGCATCGATGATGCATCCGCGGTCACCATCGTCGGCAGAATCTGGCTGCACGTACCAAAGTGTATGGAAGTGGCGAAGCCCGCGGGCCGAAGATCGACGCAATTCTTGCCTCGGTAACGTGAGGCTCCGGGGCCAGCCTGGAGGATGCCGTGAGTATGACCCGCAGCGAACCGCAAACCGTGAAGTTCCGCGGTAGCGAGGACATCACCCTGGTCGCCGACGAGTGGAACCGCGGGAACTCCGACGCTGGAGCCGCCCCGGCGGCGACATCTGATTCCGATCAGCCGACGGTGCTGATGCTGCACGGCGGCGGCCAGAACCGGTTCTCGTGGAAGGGCACCGGACAGATCCTGGCCGATCAGGGCCTACATGTGGTGGCACTGGACAGCCGTGGCCACGGTGACAGCGACCGGGCGCCGAACGCGAATTACACGGTGGACGCGCTGTGTGACGACACCCTTGGCGTCATCGATCAGATCGGGCGTCCGGTGGTCCTGATCGGCGCCAGCATGGGCGGAATGACCGGAATGCTGGTCGCCTACGTCGCCGGACCACAGAAGGTGACCAAACTCGTGCTCGTCGATGTGGTGCCGCGGTACGAAAAGGACGGCAGCGCCCGCATTCGCGACTTCATGGCCAGTGGTATCGACGGTTTCGCCTCGCTCGACGAAGCGGCCGACGCGGTCGCCGCCTATCTGCCGTATCGCAAGAAGCCCCGCAGCCCCGAGGGGTTGAAGAAGAATCTGCGACTGCGTGACGGCCGGTGGTTCTGGCACTGGGATCCGGCGTTCCTCACCGCGCCGACGGACGACCCGTTCGTCCGGATCGAGAAGCTCGAACGGGCGGTGATCGAGTCGACGATCCCGATCCTGCTCATCCGTGGCAAGCTTTCTGACGTGGTGAGTTCCGATGGTGTCAAAGACTTTCTGGAGAAGGTGCCCCGCGCCGAGTTCGTCGAGCTCTCCGAAGCCGGGCACACGGCCGCCGGGGATGACAACGATGCCTTCTCCGAAGTCGTGGTGCAGTTCGTCTGCAAGTGACCGTCAACCGCCGCACCGTCGGCTTCAATTTCCTGGAAGAGCCGGAGTTGCCGGCGCCGCAGGTGAGCGAGGAGCAGGCCGAGCAGATCCTGCACGAGCACTACGGATTGCGGGCCCGCGCGAAATCGCTTGGTAGCCAGCAAGACCGGAATTTCACCGTCATTTTAGACGACGGGGTGATCGCCGGGGTGCTGAAGGTCGCGAACCCGGCCTTCAACGAAGCCGAACTCAACGCTCAGGATCTGGCGGCGCACCAGATCGCCGCGGCCGAACCCGACTTGCGGGTCGCGGTTCCACTTCCCAACCTCGCCGGTGAGAAGTGCACGACCATAACGGGTTTGGTTGATGGCACCGCGTACATCAGGCTGCTGCAGTATCTTCCGGGCGGAACGCTGCTCGAGGCCGGCTATCTGTCGCCCGCCGCAGCGGCCGGTCTCGGCGAGGTGGCCGGCCGGGTGAGCCGGGCGCTCGCCGCATTCACCCATCCCGGGTTGGACCGGATCCTGCAATGGGATCTGCGCCACGGCGCCGACGTTGTCGCCGAACTGATTTCACACGTTGCCGATCCGGCGCACCGGACCGCACTCGAGTCAGCGACGCAGGCGGCGTGGTCTCGCATCGCGGCACTGGCCGAAGACCTGCCCCGCCAGGCGGTGCATCTCGATCTCACCGATGCGAACGTGGTGGTGTCGCGCGATCGTGGGTTCGCACACGCCGACGGGGTCATCGACTTCGGGGATCTGACTGACAGCTGGGCCGTCGCCGAACTGGCGATCACGGCGTCATGCGTGCTTGGGCATGCGGGCAGCCACCCGGCCTCCGTGCTGCCGGTGGTCCGGGCGTTCAACGACATTCGGCCGCTGTCGGTCACCGAGGCGGAAGCATTCTGGCCGCTACTGGTGCTGCGCACCGCGGTACTGATCGTCAGCGGCGCGCAGCAGGCCGCGCTCGACCCCGACAACGACTACGTGACCGGGCAGTCCGACGGCGAGTGGCGCATGTTCGAACAGGCCACCTCGGTCCCGATCGAGGTCATGACCGCGGCGGTCAAGGCCCACCTCGGACTGGCCCCGGCCTCTTATGCGGTCGAGGTGACGTCCAAACTCGTCGACGTCGCCTCGGTGGTGACACTGGACCTGTCGACCACGTCGGATTGCTACGACGACGGACGATGGCTCGCAACGGATGTCGCGGATGTGCAGGCGCGCGCCGCCGTTGACGGCGGCGCCGATCTGGCGGCCACCATGTTCGGTCAGCCGAGGCTGGATCGGGCGCCGAAATTGAGTGATGAGAGCCCCGCGGTCGTACCAACCGGCATCGGCCTGTGGCCGGCGGCCGACACCGCCCTGCTCGCCCCGTGGGACGGCGAGATCATGGATGCGTCGCCGGACTCCGTCACCTTCCGCGGTGGCGGTTACGAGTTGACCCTTTCAGGTGTGGAGGCGGTCGCGACGGGCAGCTTGCGGGCCGGCGGGACCCTTGCGCAGGCACCGGCCCAGCAGTGGGTGCAGCTTGGTGTCCGGCCGGCCGGCGCCCCGGTGGCCCCGCTGTTCACGACCGCGGAGTTGGCGCCGGGCTGGCTTGCGTTGGCACGGGATCCGCGACCGCTGCTCGGGTTGGGTGCGAGGGAGGCGCGGACTGCCCGCGATTTGCTGTCGCGCCGCGACGCGAGTTTCGCCCAGGTGCAGGAGCACTACTACCGCACGCCGCCGCAGATCGAACGCGGTTGGCGCAACTACCTGCTTTCGACCCGGGGCCGGTGTTACCTCGACATGGTCAACAACGTGACTGTGCTCGGCCATGCGCATCCGCGAGTCGCCGACACCGCGGCCCGTCAGCTTCGCAAGCTGAACACGAATTCGCGGTTCAACTACGAGGCGGTGGTCGAGTTCAGCGAGCGGCTGGCGGCCACCCTGCCTGACCCGTTGGACACCGTGTTCTTGGTGAACTCCGGTTCGGAGGCAAGCGATCTGGCGATCAGGCTGGCCACAGCGGCGACCGGCCGGCGCGATGTGGTGGCGGTCAGGGAGGCCTACCACGGGTGGACTTACGGCACCGACGCGGTGTCGACCTCGATCGCCGACAATCCGAATGCGCTTGCGACCCGGCCGGACTGGGTGCACACGGTGGAGTCGCCCAACAGCTTCCGTGGCAAGTACCGCGGGGCCGATGCGGTGCGGTACGCCGGTGATGCGGTGCAGCAAATCGAGGAACTGATCGCCGCCGGCCGAGCGCCCGCGGGCTTCATCTGCGAAAGCGTCTACGGCAATGCGGGCGGCATGGCGTTGCCCGACGGCTACCTGCAACGGGTGTATGCCGCCGTGCGCGCCGGCGGCGGGCTGGCGATCTCCGATGAGGTTCAGGTCGGGTATGGCCGCCTCGGCGCATGGTTCTGGGGATTCCAGCAGCAAGACGCGGTGCCCGACGTCGTGTCGATCGCCAAGTCGACGGGCAACGGCTATCCGCTCGGCGCGGTGATCACCAGCCGCGAGGTCGCCGACAGATTCGCATCGCAGGGCTACTTCTTCTCGTCGACCGGTGGCAGCCCGCTGTCGTGTGCGATCGGCATCACGGTGCTCGACGTGTTGGCCGATGAGGCGCTGCAACAGAACGCCTCTCGAGTCGGCGCGCACCTCAAGGCAGGGTTGCAAGCACTGCAGCAGCGGCATCCGATCATCGGCACCGTGCACGGAATCGGGCTGTACCTGGGCGTCGAGATGGTTCGTGATGCGCAGACTCTCGAGCCCGCAACCGAGGAGACTGCCGCGATCTGCGACCGCATGCTCGAACTCGGCGTGATCATCCAGCCGACCGGCGATCATCTCAACATCCTGAAGACCAAGCCGCCGTTGTGCATTGATGTCGAGGGGGCCGACTTCTATGTCGACACCCTGGACAGGGTGCTGACTGAAGGCTGGTAGGCCCTCGTGATGTGTTTGGCCGGGTGGAACCTGGCTGCGGTCGTGGCATGGACGGTCGGCGCCGCGTTCGGCGTCGACCTCAGCACCATCGGATCGCGGCCGTCGCGGGCGCGATTTACGTTGTTTCAGTGAGCTTTGGCAGATGACCCGCCGCCTTCGGCTTTGCGGATCTGCTCGTCGGCCGCCCCGGGCAGAGGCATCGGGGTGGTCAGGAACGCTCCCGACTGCGGCAGGCTGAGGTGCAGTGCGGTGATGGTGTCGATCGCGACGGCGCCGCTGGTGAGGGTGAAGTCGAGGCAGTGACCGCCTTGGGTGCGGCTCTCGTCGAGGAAATGCAGGTGGTACCCGGCCACGGTGATCCCCTGCTCATAGCTGGGGCTGAGGTAGCCGGCGAGCGTTCCCGCAATATCAGTGAACGTCGCTTCGGCTTGTCCCTCGGTGGCCTCGGTCAACGTCGGATAGGGCCGGTGCTGTCGTGCGACGGTCCGTGTCCTGACAGTGCTGAAGTGGCCGGTAACCCGGATGGCATAATTCAGATTGGGGCTTGGAATCTGTTCGGAGACAAGAGTATCGAGCTGTTGATAGGTCATCGGGGCATGCACAGTCGACGTCGCCTGCGGGCTGAAGTACGTCACCGCGGCGAACGGTGTCTGCTCGCTGTCGGACGCGACCCGGGCGGTCCCGTCGGATCGCAACTGATAACAGATCCCGTCGAGGATGATCATCTCACCATCGAGGCTGTTGAAGGTCCCCAGTCCGAAGTCACCGTGGGTGAGTAACTCGCCGATCGTGACCTCACCGTCGTAAACGCCGCCCAGCAGCGCTTCCAGCGTTGAGTACTGGAACACCTCGCGGGAGGCCTGGGGCGTGCTGGACGTCGTCGACGTGAGTGGGAGATGATGATGAAATACCTTGGCGAGCCGTGCGATTCGACTCCGCGCATTATCAGTCATAGGGGGTCAGTGGAACGCATCGTCGTGGAGTTGTTGCCCCAGATCGACGTTGTGACTGTAGTCAACGGGCACGTCGATGATGCTGACTCCTGGCTCGGCAAGCGCGGTTTCGAGCGTGCTGACGAACTCCGCCATTGTGTTAACGCGGTAGCCGTGCGCCCCGAACGCGGCGGCGTAGCTCACGGTGTCGTAGGAACCGAGTTGGATCCCGGAGGTACGGCCGTACTTCATCACCTCTTGGAACGCAACCATGTCGTAGGTGTCGTCGCGCAGGATGATGTGGGTAAGCGTCACTCCGAGCCTCTGTGCGGTTTCGAGTTCCTGTGCGGAGAACAGGAATCCGCCGTCACCGGATACCGAGACGATCTGCGTGTCTGGTCGCACCAGGGCGGCCGCGATAGCCCACGGAAGCGCGACGCCCAGCGTCTGTTGCCCGTTGGAGAACAACAGGTGCCGCGGTCGGTAGCACCGGAAGTGCCGGGCCATGTAGATGTAGTTCGAGCCGACGTCGCACGCGACGGTCGCGTCGTCGCTGAGGTGGTCGCGCAGGGTGAGCACGACGGCGGCCGGATTCAGTCCGTGCTCGGATTCTGCTGTTGCTCTTGCCTGTTGATCGATGGCGGTGAGTCGGTCACGCTGTTCAGCGATGGCGTTGTTCACCTCGGCGCCGACTCGCAGGCCGCTCAGCAGCGGCGCGAGTTCGCCGAGGGTCGCCGCGACATCGCCGTGTAGTTCTATTGCCGGCCGATAGTGGTTGTCGATGGCGGCGGGCACGGCATCGATGTGGATGACCGTCCGGGTCGGGTCGGTATTCCACAGCTGCGCGTCGTATTCCACCGGGTCGTAACCCACGGCGATGACGACATCGGCGCGTGCGAGCACGACGTCGCCGGGTTGGTTTCGGAACAACCCGACCCGCCCGAGATAGTGCGTCTCGAGTTCGCGGGAGATCACCCCGGCGGCCTGGAACGTTTCGACGACCGGTAGGTCGGTGTCGGCAATGAGTCGGTGCAGTGCCGCGGTGATCTCGGGGTCTGAGCCGCGGTCACCGACGAGCACCACAGGTGCGTGCGCCGCCAATACGGCCTCGGCGGCCCGTGTGATGCCCGCCGCCGGAGCGGATCCCATCCGGGGAACCGTGGGCATCGTCGTCAGTGCCGCCGCCGTCACCGCTGCGGCGACATCGGCGGGCAACAGCACCGCGGTGGCTCCGCGTGGATGGGTGGCAGCGAGACGGAACGCGTTGGCTACAGTCTCGGCGACATCATCGGGGGCCGCGACCTCGCCCACGTACTTGGTGACGGCGCCGAGTAAGCGTGCCGCGTCCATGGATTGGTGCGTGCGCTTGAGCCTTTGGTCGCGGTTGACTGCACCGCAGATGGCCACCACCGGATCCTGCTCGGTGGTGGCGGTGACGAGGCCCGTCGCCAAATTAGTGGTTCCCGGCCCCGACGTCACGAGGACAACGCCCGGCGTACCCGTCAGCCGGCCGATCGCCGCTGCCATGAAAGCTGCGTTCTGTTCATGGCGGCACACCACGAGTTCCGCCGTCCCCTCGAGCAGCGCATCGAAGACGGCGTCGATCTTGGCGCCGGGTATTCCGAACACGTAACGGACGCCTGCGAGGTCGATCGTCTCGACAACCCGCTGGGCCGAGCGAACCGGCGTCGTGTCCATCAGTCATCTCCTGCATCAGGTCGCGGGAGGCCAGCCTACCGAGCAAGCCCCGATTCAAGGTATGACAAGGGGATGACACAAACCCCTGATGCGCTGGTGACCGAGTTCTGCAAGAAGTGGGCCCCGACGCGGCCGAGTTGGCCTCCTACTTCACCGAAGACGGCGTGTACCACAACGTCCCGATGGATCCGGTGACCGGACCGGAGGCGATCAAGGAGTTCATCGCCGGGTTCACGGCGGCGTTCGACGGCATTGACTTCCAGGTGCACCGGCAGGTCAGCGACGGCTCAGGCACGTCCGGGATCGTCATGAACGAACGCACCGACGTCATGCGCCGCAAGGACGGCGGTGAGATCGCGCTGCCGGTGATGGGCGTCTTCGAGGTCGTCGACGGCAAGATCGTCAAGTGGTCGGACTACTTCGACATGGCGACGGTGACGAAGGCGTTCGCCTAGCGGACGACCCACTGCCGAGTGTGCCGTTTGATGCGCTGTACCGGCGTGTCGCGGACGAAACCGCACACTCACGGTTCGCCTAGGCCAGCAATGGCACCGTTTCATGGCGGACGTCGGTGAGGATCTCGAACATCGCCCGCCGGGAAGCGACCAGCTCCCCACGTGCAAATGCCCTGCCCGCCACCTGCATTCGGCACGTCGCAATGGCCGAGTTGTAGCAGTACCTCTGCCCGCCATCGGTGTCGGTATAGGTCAGGCCGATGACGTCTTCGGGTTCGACGATTATCTCCCCCTCGATCATGTGATCCCCGATCCGGCCGCCGAACGTCCACGAGAACGGCCGATAGCGGGCGTGCGTCTGCAGGCTGTGCAGGACCGAGCGCACCGCGAATTCCTCGCCGGCGTGCCGGAATACGAACAGCGTCGCCGCAGGCGTCAGCACCGGGCCGATCGCGGCGCGTGCCGTCACGATCTCCAGCGTTGAGTCCGGTGCGTTATCGAAGCCGCACACCTGGCCGAAGGCGTAGGACGGTGTGTGTTTGGAACCCCAGTTGTGGTTGACGCTGCCGGTCCAGTCGTCGAGGACGACGCGTGAGTCATCGAGTTCGAGCAAGCCGTTGAACCGCGCCAGCGGGTGTCGCACCGTGGTCTTGGCCGTCGGGACGCGCGCCCGGTAGGCCCGCTCGGTGAGGAGCTTGACCGGCTCGTCGGTCCCCGGGGTGATCCGCAGGTCCCAGCGCGCGGAGCGGGCACCGCCGGTGACGACGCCCTGTGCCGAGCGGTCGTCGAGGGTGGCCGCACCGATGCGCGCGGTCCAATCGTCGTAGTCGTAGGTGGCCGCATCGATGGGATAGGGCTCCTTGAGCGCGCGGTTTCCCGACCCGTCGGGGTCGAACACCATCACCCACACATCTGCGACCGGCTCCCCCACCGTCGGCAACAGCAACGTCTCGCGCAACCACAGCGCCTGCGGCCGGTCCGGATGGTTGGCCCGGATGTAGCGACTCTCGTAGTACGGGGCCTGCCCCGACATCGCCGGCATCGGTGACATCACGGCTTCAGCATCCAATACTTGACCCGTGATGGGTGCACAGATCGCGGCGTACGTGCTCGGAGCGATCGCCGCGGTGGAGGCCGTCGCACTCGTCGTGCTCTATGTGCAGCGCAACCGCGAGCGCGAGGAACTCGAAGAACTGCGCACCCGTGTCGACACCAGAAACATGCTGCTCTCCGGTGGTCGCGAAGCTGTCAAGACCGTATGGCAGACGGCCAACATCCTGCGCAAGGACGGGTTCGGGGCAGCGGTGCGGTCCTCGATCGAAGACCTCGCCGACTGGGCCGAGGTCGAACGTCCGGACCTGGCGCGGCTGGCACCGAGCGGGAGGGTCGCGATCCTGTTCTCCGATATCGAGGGGTCCACCGAACTCAACGAACGCATCGGGGACCGGGCCTGGGTCAGGCTGATCAGCAGGCACGACAAGATGGTGCGCCGGCATGTGTCGAAGTATTCGGGTCACGTGGTGAAGAGCCAGGGCGACGGTTTCATGGTCGCTTTCGCCCAGCCGGACCAGGCGGTGCGGCGCAGCCTCGACATCCAGCGCTCACTTCGTCGGGAATCCGAGAGCATTCGGGTGCGTATCGGGATCCATGTGGGCAAGTCGGTACGGCGCGGCGACGATCTGTTCGGGCGCAACGTCGCCATGGCCGCCCGCGTGGCCGGTGCGGCCGACGGCGGTGAGGTGTTGGTCAGCAAGGAGGTCCGCGACGCACTCACCGAGGTGGACGGCTTCGCGTTCGACGGCGGCCGCGACGCCGACCTCAAGGGGTTCAGCGGGACCTACCGGCTTTACGCCGTCGCGGCTTAGTGCTTCTTGTCGTCCTTGGCTTCATCGGCCTCGGCGACGCGCTGATGCAGCCTCGCGCGGATGTCCTCGGGCGTGTACGCGTTGCGGCGACGTTGATCGCGCGCGACCAATGCTCCGCCCGCCACCACACCGGCGACCCCGGCCAGCCCGACCCACTTCCAGATGCCACGCATACCGAGAGTCTGCCTAAGCTGTGGCGGTGAATCCAAGCACCGTGTCGCTGGCGCAGGCGCTCGATGAGACCCGGACCGGTGATCTGTGGCTGTTCCGAGGCAGTTCAGGGCCCGATCGGGCTATTCAGACGATGAGCAACAGCCCGGTCAACCACGTCGGAATGACGATCGCGATCGAGGATCTGCCGCCGCTGATCTGGCACGCCGAACTGGGCGACAAGCTGACGGACATGTGGACGGGCGGCAATCACCGCGGAGTCCAGCTCAACGACGCACGCCAGGTCGTGGAGCGATGGGTGCACAACTACCACCAGCGCTGCTGGTTTCGTGAGCTGACGCCATACGCCAATCGCGACCAGGAGGACCGCGCCCTCAAAGTGGTTGCCCGCATGGACGGCACGCCGTTTCCCAGCACCGCAAAACTGACTGGGCGGTGGTTTCGGGGCCGCGTGAACACCGCGGACTTCACCCGGGGAATCCCGTTCCTGCACAACAAGGTTCGCGAGGCCACGCAACGCAAGAAGCAGGAGAAGCTGCAGGTCGGCCTCGAGACCGCCTACTGCGCCGAAACCGTCGCCATCGCCTACGAGGAGATGGGACTGCTGTCGACGGAGAAGCACTACAACTGGTTTGACCCCGGGGTGTTCTGGAGCGGTGACGATCTGCCGCTCGCGCCCGGCTACCAGCTCGGCGACGAAATCGCGGTCGTGGTCCCGCCGAGCGGGGGCTAGAGGCCCGCGAAGCAGGGGTTGGCGTCCTCGTTGGGAATCGACGCGTTCTGACTGGAGAATTTTCCGACGACGCCCGCACCGGTCACTTCGACGCTCTCGGCGCGGATTCCGAGCGGGTAGTTGTCGTTCAGCTTCTTCGTCAATCCGTCCAAGGCGCTCTGCACCGCATCCTTTGGCAGCGGGCCCGTCACCTCGAGGACTTCCAGGTTCAGGTCACCGTCAGTGACGACGGGTTTGGCGGTGACGTTGTTGTCGCCGGCCTCCAGGATCACCGTGCCCGCGGCGGGGTCGGTGCGCACACCGGTGACGAGATTGCCCACGCCGGGCAGGTTTTCGGCGACGGTGTCCTTGATGCCTGCCGACTTCCAGCTCAGCGTCGCGTCGAGCGATCCGATGGTGCCCTTGGAATCTCCGGACTCGTGCAACCGGACGTCGACGAGGGTCACCTCGGCCGTCATACCGTCGGCGCTCTGTACCCGGTCGCCGTCGGTGGTGACCGAGATATTGGTGTAGTCGCCGGTGAAGTACTGCCACAGAAAGGGCGGATTCACACCGAAGGAGACGGAGGCGCCGTCCTCGACGACGCATTCGGCGACCGCCACCAAGATCGAGTCCGCACGGTGCCTGGCGAAGAGTTCGCCACCGGCAAGCCCGCCGGCCACCAGGGCGAGCACGATGATGCCGATCAGCACGATCGGCTGACGGCTGCGGCGGCGCGGGCGCGCCGGGGTTTCGGTGAACGGTGGCGGCGGCGCCTGCGTCGACGGGATCTTCTGCGTCGGACTCGCGTCGGCCGGCGATTCAGCCCGCCGGATTTTCCTGGTCGGCCCCGTGAGCGGGGACCGTCGCTGCGCGCGGAGCTGATCGGTGGGCGGCTCCGGACGTCCGGCGGATGGCAGGCGCTGGGTCGTCGGGTCCGGCGGTGGCCCACCCCGGCCGCGCCAATCAGGCTGGCCGGGGCGTTGCGGCGGTGTCACTTGCGCGATTGTGCCCGATCCCACTGTGGTGCGACAGGCCGATCAACGGCGCGGCACCGCGACTATGCCTGCCCGAGGGTGACGTCGGTGGTCTGAGCTGCGCCGGACCCGTCGACGTAGGTGAGCGTGACGGTGTCACCGGGCGCCTTCGACCGCACCGCGGCGACCAGCGCCTCGGGCCCGTCGATGACCCGGTCATCGACCTTGGTGACCACCGAGCCGCTGGGCAGTCCCGCCTGCGCGGCGGGGCTTCCGGCGACGACCTTGGCGATAGCTGCACCGCTGGCGGTGGGGTCCTTGCTGAGTTGCACGCCGAGCGAGCCATGGGTGGCCGTGCCGTTCGAGATCAATTCATCGGCGATGCGCTTGGCCTGATCGGAGGGGATGGCGAAGCCGAGGCCGATCGAGCCGTTTGGCGGCCCGGAGCCCTGTTGGCTGCCACCGAGGGTCGCGATCGCGGAGTTCACCCCGATCAGTTCACCGTTCATGTTCACCAGCGCACCGCCGGAGTTGCCCGGGTTGATCGCTGCATCGGTCTGGATCGCATCGATCACCGAGGGCGCCTCACCGGAACCATCCCCGGCAGAGACTGGACGGTTCAGCGCGCTGACGATTCCCGTTGTGACGGTTCCCTGCAGGCCCAGGGGTGAGCCGATGGCGACCACGTTCTGGCCGACCTGCACATCGGCGGACGAGCCGATGGTGATCGGCGTGAGGCCCGAAACCCCTTGGGCGCGAACCACGGCGAGATCGCCTGAGGGATCGGTTCCCACGACCTCGAACGGCACGGTCTGGCCGTCGGAGAACGACACGGTGGCTCGTACGCCGCCACCACTTCCGTAGCCCGACGGGGCAGCGGCGGAGGCGACCACGTGATTGTTGGTCAGGATGAGCCCGTCCGAGGTGAGAACGATGCCGGAACCCTCGCCACTGGAACGGCCCGAGTCGATCTGCAGCTTGACCACACTGGGCATCACCTTGGCGGCGACTTCCTCCACCGAACCGGCCGGTAGGTTGGCCGCCGGCCTGGTCGACGGCCCTTCGGCCACCGCGGTCGGCCCGACGGAGGCCGGGTCTGACTGGCCCGCCACAACAGCCGCACCGATGCCGCCACTCACCACCGCGACCGCGACGGCTCCGCCGATCATCTTGATATGTCCACGCGACCGCTTCGGCCGTTGAACGGCAATCGGTCCCGTAACATCTTCACGCACAGTGTGATACGCGCCATAGGGCGGCGTCGCCGCTTGACCTGGGTGGCGCCAGTCCCACGGAGAGCGATACGATTCGGTTCTGACGTCATCCGGGCGTGCTTGTCCCCTAACATGATCCGCGTAGGGCGGACGGTGTGGATATCGCGGGGCTCGCGGCGGGGTGTTGGTCATGACGTCTTCTTCGCTCCTGAATCTTCAAATTGCACAGTTGATTAGACAAGCCTGCCTGGACCATCTGAGAGTGGACTGAGAGATACCTATGGATAGCCGACGACTTTTCCTGCCCCGCAACGGGGATCGGGTGGCGTCGCTCACCGGTCTGCGTGCACTCGCAGCGCTGCTGATCATCGGAACTCACGCGGCATACGGCACTGGGCAGCTGACGAATGGCTACCTTGGGGCGCTTTACGCGCGTCTGGAGATCGGCGTCCCGATCTTCTTCGTCCTCTCCGGGTTTCTGTTGTTCCGTCCGTGGCTGCGAGCGGCTGCAGGTGGAACGTCGCCACCGTCGTTGCGCCGCTAAGTATTTCACCGGTTGCGGCGTATCGCTCCTGCCTACGTGGTCGTGGTCCTGGTCGCCTTTGCGCTGTACCAATTCCGTGACGCAGGCCCCAACCCCGGGCACACCTGGAAGGGCCTTTTGGAGCATCTCACCCTGACGCAGATCTACGAACCGGTCTACTTCTTCGTGATGCATCAGGGGCTGACGCAGACCTGGAGTCTGGCCGTCGAATTCGCCTTCTATGCGGCCCTGCCGTTGTTGGCCGGGCTGCTGCTGGCGGTGTTGTGCAAGGGGATCTGGCGGCCGGGACTGCTGCTTGTGGGCCTTGGGGGCCTGGCCGCGGTCACCCCGGTATGGCTGTGGCTGCAACACGCGACCGACTGGCTACCCACCTCGGCGGGCATGTGGCTGCCTGCGCATCTGCTCTACTTCGTCGGCGGAATGGCGCTGGCGGTGCTGCAGGTCCTCGGCGCGCGGGTGCGGCTACTGATCGCAGGTCCGCTCGCGGTGGGCAGCTTTCTGCTCGTGTCAACGTCGATCGCCGGTGACGTCACCACCGGTGATGCCACGCTGTGGCAGACGCTGGCGAAAGTCGCCCTCTACGCCGCCGTCGCCTGCTCAACGGTCGCCGTGTTGGTTCTTGGCGAGAGCAATGGCTTCCAGCGACTGCTGAGCTCAGCTCCGGTCGTCAGGCTCGGCGAGATTTCTTACGAGATCTTCCTGCTTCACGTGATCATCATGGAGATCGTGATGGCGTCGGTGTTGCGCTGGCCGGTCTTCACCGGCTCGTGGATCGCCGTCTTCGCAGTGACCCTGGCATTGACGATTCCGCCTGCCTGGTTGCTGCACCGGTGGACGCGGCCGGGCTGGACTACTTCTGCCCCTCGAGTAGGTGAGCGCACGGATCGCTGTCGGCGTCAACCGATTCTGGCATCGGGTAGTCGGTCTTGATCAGCAGGTTGCCATCGTCATCCCAGGCGAATATTTCTATCTTTTAGGCGATTTGGACATTCGGTCCGGCGCCGAAATGACTCTCGCCGACCCAGGCCATCTCATTGCCGTTGAACTGAGCCGTGAGCGTCTTCACCGTGAGGATCGACTGGAACATGTCGTGCACCTCAGCTGGGGTTCGAACACGCGCCACCGATCGCTAGCTGAAGGTGCAGTCGCTTGATAGCGTCCGATGCGATGGGCGGAGCGAACAGATGACGATCGTGGTGATGGACGGCCCGACGGCCTCGGCGCTCGCACAGATCCTGCCATTGCTGCTGTTGACGCTGATTCTCGAACTGCGACGTACCGCGCTGCATCGCAGGGTTTCCCGCATCCTCTTCGGTGCATTCTTCGTGGTGTTCGGTGTCATCGAGACGGTGCTGGTGTTGTCGATCGACGGTGAGCTCTACCCATTTCAGTGGGGCGACCTGCTGTCCGCTATCACCATCTTTGGATTGCTCGCGATGATTCTCGCGATTTCCTTCATCGAACCGCGCGACAGCTGACTAGGTGTCGCGCGTTTATTCGATCGAAGCTCGGTCAATTACCTCTAGGGTCGTAAATGAGGAGGCGCGGAGTGTCTGAGCCGAATCCCACCGCCGGTACTGGGGAAGCTTTTGACGACGCGCTGTTGACTACTCCCGCCAGCCCAGAGGTCATCACCGCCGGTCTCGAGGCCGATGGTTATCAGCTCGGAATCTCGGCGTACTGCTGGGGCTATCCCCTCGTGCGGATGGAGCGCGTCATCCGGACGTATTCCGACGTGTCGTCGGGAGTTGCCGCTACGAGCTATCGCGCGCCGATCAACACGATCGGATGGGCGCGAGAGCTTGCCACCCCGGCAGCAAAGGACATGCCGACCGCCAACAACGACACCCTGTACATGAGCGCCGTCGTCGTCCTGGACGAGCCGATGGTGCTATCGGTTCCAGATACCTCGGATCGCTACTACGTCGTCAACGTCTTCAACATGTGGCAGGAGCTTGAGCACTACATCGGTCGAAGGACGACCGGCACGAAGTCAGCTCGCTACGTCCTGGTGCCGCCCGGATGGACCGGAACCCTGCCAACCGATGCCACGCGCCTCGACGTCTCGACCAACAAGGCATGGTTGTGGGGGCGGCTGCGCATGGCTCAGGACGAAGCCGCGGGCCCGGTTCACGACTTGCAGGACCACTTCACCCTTCAGTCAACGAGCGGGACCACGAGTTCGCCCGAGTTGTCCGCTCTGCCCTCGATTTCCGGTCACGAGCTCGGGTTCTTTGAGCATCTCGCGTTTGCGTTGACCTCGAATGCCGTGAAGCCGGCCGACGAGGCACTCTTCGGTCAGTTCGCCCGAATCGGCCTTACGGCAGAGGGATTCGACGAGTCCAAGCTCTCAGGCTATGCGCGTCGCGGTGTGGTGCGCGCGCTAAACGATGGCCCGGCCGTGGCGATTTCGTCCTTCGGCAGTACCGCGACGGTACGCAACGGCTGGAATTGGGTCACCGGACTCGACAGCTTCGGCTTCAACTACCCGATGCGTGCCATGGTCGCCGGGCCATACCTCGGCGGCAATGGCGAACGGGAGGCGATGTATCCCATCCGCTACACCGACGCCGACGGCCAGACACTCAGCGGCGCAAACAAATACGAACTGACCATGGCCTCCGAACCGCCCGTCGACGCGTTCTGGTCGCTCACCATGTACAACGCTGCCGACAAGATGCTCGTTGAGAATCCCATCCAGCGATACAAAGTGGGAACCGACACCGAAGGGTTGAAGAAGCGAGCCGGCGGTTCGGTCACCATCGCCATTCAGAACGAGCAGCCAGCCCAGGCGACGGATACGAACTGGTTGCCCGCCCCGGCAGGCGATTTCTACGTGATCTTACGTATGTACCAGCCCACCGACGCGATCCTCGACGGAACCTGGCAGTTACCTCAGGTGACGCGTCAGAACTGACATGGACAGAAGAACTGAACCGCAGGGCGGTCAGCCGCCCGAGGGTGCGACGTGCTCCGTCACGGATTTCGATTATCAGATCAAGTACCAGCGTGCGTTCGAGGCTGCGTTGTGGTGCCTTCCCGCTGTGGCGATCTACAGCTTCCGGCGCGCCGCTTTCGATGATCTCGGCCTGAGGGACAACGACATCATCGCCTACTCGGGAACCGCCACGCCGCAACTCGAAGCGATCACCGCGAACAGCACCACGCCCTATATCACCGCGTTCACAGATCTGCGCCGAGGCCCGGCGGTGTTGGAGATCCCCGCAGCAGGTGCCGACGGCAGCGTGTACGGGCAGGTAGTCGACGCGTGGCAACTGTCGATAGCCGACGTCGGGCCGTCGGGAGTAGACAAGGGCGATGGCGGCAAATTGCTCATCACCCCGCCCGGCTACCGCGATGTGGTGCCCGAGGGGTATATACCGGTGGCGTCGCCGAACTTCCGTGTTGCGCTTGCCTTCCGGTCCGTACCGGCCGCGGGCAAGACCGTCGCCGACGCCTACCGCTACGCCCAGCGGCTCCGGCTCTACTACCTGTCCGAGGCTGCCGATCCACCCGAACAACGCTTCGTCGACCCCATCGACGTCCGCTACCCCACACTTCCGTTCTACGACGAACGCCACTTCGTCGACTTGCACGCCATCACCAGCGTCGAACCCGTCAAGCCTCAGGACAAGGTCATGATGGGGATGCTGGCCACGCTGGGCATCAAGAAGGACCAGCCCTTCGCGCCCGACGAGACCGCCAATCGGGCGATGCGCCAGGCCGCCATCGACGCCTGGGCGTTCTTGCAACACTGGTTCGACACCTTCCCGACCGACAAGCTCTACTGGCCCGATCGGCACTACGCCTCGCTGCTGCAATCAGACGAAAACAGCACTTTCACATTCGTCTACGACGATCACATTGATTTGATCGGCCGTGCCGCGGAGTATTTCTGGTGCACGTACATGCCGAAGGTGCTCAGCGACAGTCCGGCCACGCAGTATCTGATGGCGATCGCCGATAACCAGGGAAAGCCGCTCGAAGCAGGTCAGCTCTACAAACTCGATGTGCCTGCAGACATGCCAGTCACCCAATTCTGGGCACTGACGGTCTACGACCGCGCAACCATGGCCTTTATCTACAGCGAGACGAACCGAACCACCCTGTCCTCCTACGACCTCGACACGATGACGAAGAATGCCGACGGTGGCGTGACCATCTATGTCGGCCCGTCACCGCACAAAGGTCTTGAATCCAACTGGATTCCGACCGAGGGCAAGCGTCCTTTGCCCGCCGTGCGGTTCTACGGCGGGACCGAGGCGCTGAACACGAAGACATTCACAATGCCGGACTTCGAAGCCGTCAGGTGAACTGCGCCTTCATAGCACCGCGGGACAGCTGACTAGGCGGCTCCCACTTTCAAACTATGGCAGGGCGGGGGGCTTGCGGCAAGACCCCCTAGGTGCCGCAGACTCGTCCGACCAGACCATCGACGGACGGAGAATCTTGTGCCCGAGAGCCCGAAACCCTTTGAACCACATGAGTCCGGTGCGTTTTTGCACGGCACCAAGGCCGACCTGGCGGTCGGTGACGTGCTGGTACCCGGGCATCGGATGAACTACGACAGCGGCCGCAACGCCAACCACGTCTATGTCACCCAGACGCTCGACGCCGCCACCTGGGGAGCCGAGATGGCGGTCGGCGAAGGCCGGGGCCGCATATACCTCGTGGAACCGACGGGCGCCGTCGAGGACGACCCGAACGTGACCGACAAGCGGCACCCCGGAAACCCGACTCGCTCCTATCGCACCCGAGAGCCCGTACGAATAATCGGCGAGATCACCGACTGGGTGGGTCATTCACCGGAACAGATTCAAGCCATGCGCGACACATTGGCCGATTTGGCGCGACGCGGTCTGGACGTGATCTACGACTGAATCCGCTTCCGCTTCACATTCAGGCGGCCCGGGTGCCAAATTCAGTATCTCAGCCGTAATAGGTTTGTTCCGTGGCCGACCGCATCGTCAGGCGCCGCTACACCGAGGTGGCTGACATCTACATCAGTAGGTTCGGCGCCATCTCTGCCGTCGCCCCGAAGACCTGCGTTTTGTGGCGCGGAATTTCGGGCGATGCCAGGGCGATGTGCTTGATGTCGGGTGCGGTCCCGGCCATCTGACCGCCTACTTGACAGATCTCGGCCTGACGGCGCAGGGCATAGACCTGGTACCTGCATTCATCGATAACGCCCGCTCGAACTGGCCGAACATTGATTTCGCGATCGGCTCGCTACACACCCTCGATATTCCAGATCGTTCACTACGCGGGATCCTCGCGTGGTACTCCCTGATTCACTGCGAACCGAGGAGCCTCACAGCAGTTTTAGCCGAGTTCCGCCGAACGATGTCCAGAGGCGGCACTCTGGTGGTGGGTTTCTTCGACGGCGATGACGTCGAAACCTTCGACCACAAGGTGACAACCGCCTACCGCTGGCCCGTTGACCGAATGTCACAGATGCTATCGAGGGCCGGGTTCGTCGAAGTCGACCGTGCGCAGCGAGCGGGCACTGATCCAACGCGGCGGCACGCCGCACTTGCTGTGCGCGCCGAATGACTAGACGTTGAAGCGGAACTCCACCACGTCACCGTCGGCCATGACGTAGTCCTTGCCCTCCATGCGAACCTTGCCCGCGGCCTTCGCGGCGGCCATCGATCCGGCCGCGATCAGGTCGTCGTAGGAGACGATCTCGGCCTTGATGAAGCCCTTCTCGAAATCGGTGTGGATAACCCCGGCCGCTTTCGGCGCGGTGTCGCCCTGGTGAATCGTCCACGCGCGCGACTCTTTCGGCCCCGCCGTCAGATACGTCTGCAGCCGCAGTGTGTGAAAACCCGCGCGCGCCAACGCATCCAGGCCCCGCTCGGTCTGGCCGATCGATTCCAACAGCTCGGCGGCCGACTCGTCGTCGAGCTCCTGCAGTTCCGCCTCGATCTTGGCGTCGAGGAACACCGCGTCCGCGGGCGCCACCATCTCTCGCAACGCTGCGACCCGTGCGTCGTCGGTGAGCACCCCCTCGTCGGCGTTGAAGACGTATAGGAACGGCTTGGTCGTCAGAAGATTCAGCTCCCGCAGCGCCGAGACATCCGTTCCCGCAGCGAACAGGGTCGTACCGCTATTGAGGATCTCCTGCGCCGCCAACGCCGACTCATGCACCGGACGGCGGTCCTTATGCGTGCGCGCCTCTTTCTCCAGCCGTGGCAGCGCGCGCTCCAGCGTCTGCATATCGGCGAGGATCAGCTCCGTCTCGATCACCTCGATATCGGACTTCGGGTCGATGCGGCCGTCGACATGCGCGACGTCGTCGTCGGTGAACACCCGCACCACCTGGCAGATCGCATCGCTTTCGCGGATGTTGGCCAGGAACTTGTTGCCAAGGCCCGCACCTTCGGAGGCGCCTTTGACAATTCCGGCGATATCAACGAACGTGACCGGCGCATGGACGATCTTTTCCGAGTCAAACATCTTCGCGAGCTCCGTGAGTCGCGGATCGGGCAGGGCGACGACCCCCTCGTTCGGCTCGATCGTCGCGAACGGGTAATTCGCCGCCAGCACGTTGTTCCGCGTCAACGCATTGAACAGCGTCGACTTGCCGACGTTGGGCAGTCCCACGATTCCCAGATTCAAGCTCACAGGCTCCAGAGTCTAGGAGACTGTGACGGGCTCGCCAGCAGCGCGCTCACAGCCTCGCCAAGCAATAGCCGGTACGGTCTACATGTGTCAGCGCAGCGCGCGCGGTCGGCCGTGACAGCCGACCATCGTTCCGTGCACCCCAATATCCCGGGCGTTCCGTGGTGGGGTGCTGTGCTCATCGCGGCCACACTGATGGCGGTGGGATTCGCCTACGACGCCGGTTCCGGCGCCAAAGAGTTGACGTCGGTGTTCGCAGGCACCTATGTCGTCGGCTGCATCTTCGCGGTGCTGGCGGTGCGACAGGCCGGAATCTTCACCGCCGGCATCCAGCCGCCACTGCTGCTGTTCGCCGCGGTTCCGACGGCGTACTTCGTGTTCACCGGCAGCCAACTCTCGAATATCAAAGACACGCTGATCAACTGCGCCTATCCGCTCATCGAGCGCTTTCCGCTGATGTTCTTCACCTCCGCTGTGGTGCTGCTCATCGGAATGGCCCGTTGGTACGCCGCGATGTCCTCGCGTCGGGGCGCGCCAAGCGCAGCGGCCGAGGAGGAGTCGAGCGGCGGCGGACTGGCCGAGGCGGTGTCATCAAAGATCTCCGCTCTGCTGGCCGGCCGCGGCGCCGACAAAAAGGTCGACAAGGCCGACGAGCCGCCGCGGCGGCGAAGCACAGCCGCGCGCCCCAGCCGATCGACGAGTCGCACACCCAGGCCAACGAGCCGCACCGCACCGGCGCGATCACGGCATGCCCGGCCCCCGGATACGGAGTACATCGAGCCCGTGGCCGAGCGGCCGCGCCGCCCGCGCCCCCGCAGGCAGGCCGAGCCACCCGTCGAACCGCGCCGCAAACCCCGCTCAGAGTCCGGCAGGCGCAGGCGCCCCTACGACGACAAGCCACCGTCGGATCGCCGCGCCGGATACGAGCGCCCCGAGCGCCGGCGACGCTACGACGAGGACCAGCCGCCCCTGCACGGCAGCAACGGCAACGGCACGCATCACCCGGTATCGCGGGTGCGCTATCGCGGTGGCGAAGACGGCGAAGATTACGCGCAGTACCGCCGACCGCCGCGGGACCGGGCCGTCGAAAGCTGGGAATACGACATCTGACCGTTAAACGCGGGCCGGCCGGATCTCTCTGGGTAGGGCGAAAACCAGCGTCTCATTGGCTGTCGTGACCGGCTGCACGGTGTCGTAGCCGTACTCGGCGAGGCGCTCGAGGACTCCACGCACGAGCAGTTCCGGCACGGATGCGCCGGACGTCACGCCGACAGTCGTCACATCGTCGAGCCAAGCGGGGTCGATGTCTTCGGCGTAGTCGACCAGATACGCGGCATCGGAGCCTGCGTTCAGTGCGACCTCGACCAACCGCACAGAGTTCGACGAGTTCTTGGACCCGACGACGATCACCAGTTCGCACTCCGGCGCCATCGCCTTGACCGCGACCTGACGATTCTGGGTGGCGTAGCAGATGTCGTCGCTTGGCGGATCCTGCAGCGTCGGGAACTTCTCCCGGAGCCGGCGCACGGTTTCCATGGTCTCGTCGACGCTGAGCGTGGTCTGCGACAGCCAGATGACCTTGTTGGGATCGCGCACCGTGACGTTGTCGACGGCGTCGGGGTTGTCTACAACCTGAACGTGATCGGGCGCTTCGCCGGCGGTGCCGACGACTTCCTCGTGGCCGGTGTGACCGACGAGCAGGATGTCGTAATCGTCGCGGGCGAAGCGCTTGGCTTCGTTGTGCACCTTGGTGACCAGCGGACAGGTGGCGTCGATGGTCCGGAGGTTGCGTTGGGCGGCCTCGACGTGGACGGTCGGAGCGACGCCGTGCGCGGAGAACACGACGAGGGAGCCCTCCGGCACCTCGTCGGTCTCCTCGACGAAGATCGCACCCGCCTTGGCCAATGTCTCCACGACGTGCACGTTGTGGACGATCTCGTGGCGGACGTAGACCGGTGCGCCGTGCTTCTCGAGCGCTCGCTCGACGGTCTCAACAGCGCGATCGACCCCGGCGCAGTATCCGCGCGGCTCGGCCAGCAGCACCCGCTTGCCCGAAACGCCACCGGTCACCGAGCTCGATGCGCCCGGAATCCCCATGTTGATTGTCGGTGGCATGTTTCCAGGGTACTGACACGCGGGGTAATCAGGCCAACCGTAGGGTGGGGCCATGGCAACCGCACCATATGGGGTCCGTCTGCTGGTAGGGGCGGCAGTGACCGCCATCGAGGAAACCCGCAAGATTCCGCAGACCATCCTCACGTACCCGATGACCGTGGCCAGTCAGCTCGCGCATCTCGTGATGAAAATGCAGCAAGACGTCGCTGACCTGGTCATCAAGGGGGACGAGACCATCGAGTCGCTCTTCCCGCCGAAGGAAGAGCAGCCCGAGTGGGCCACCTTCGACGAAGACCTCGACGATGGGCCGTCAACACCGGTGGTGGACGGGGAACGCCTCACGGAGGGTCGTTTCGCGCTGTTCACCGGCGGTGAACCCGAATCCGACGACAACACGAAATCCGCACCGCCCGCCCAGTCGACGTCCGCGAGTGCGCCCGAGATCGTCGAAGAACTCGAATACGAGTCGCTCACGCTGGCACAGCTCCGGGCGCGGCTGACCGCGTTGCGGGTCGCAGACCTCGAGGCACTGCTGGCATACGAGGACGCCACCAAGGCACGCGCACCCTTCCAGACGCTGCTTTCCAACAGGATCACCCGCGCGACCGCGAAGTGACCACCCCCAGCGCTTCTGGAAAATGACTGACGCCGAGCCGGGCAAGTCCCCCGACAACCCCTGGCCCGTTCGCGCGGTCTCCACCCGGGTCGCGAAGTACATCGACAAACTCGGCACCATTTGGGTGGAGGGGCAGATCGCCCAGCTGAACCTGCGGCCCACGGTCGTGTTCATCATGCTGCGCGATCCGGCCGCCGACATGTCGCTGTCCGTGGTCTGCCCGCGAGATCTCGTCGAGAACGCGCCGGTCAAACTGGGCGAGGGTGTGCAGGTCATCATGCAGGGCAAGCTGCAGTTTCACACCGGCCGAGGCACTGTTGCGTTGCGTGTCAACGAGATTCGTGCGGTCGGCCTCGGTGAGCTACTCGAGCGCATCGAACGCCTGCGTAAACTTCTCGAGGCCGAGGGCCTTTTCGATCCGCGCCTCAAACGGCCGCTGCCGTTCCTGCCGAACACCGTCGGACTCATCACCGGACGGGCGTCGGCAGCGGAGCGCGATGTCGTCTCGGTCGCGCAGACCCGCTGGCCCGCAGTGCGATTCGCCATCCGCAATACGGCGGTACAGGGCCCCAGCACCGTCGCTCAGATCGTCGATGCGCTGCGCGAGCTCGACGCCGACCCTCACGTCGACGTGATCGTGATCGCCCGTGGCGGTGGCGACATCGACGCGCTACTGCCGTTCTACGACGAGACGCTGTGTCGTGAGATCGCCAGGTGCACAACGCCGGTGGTGAGCGCCATCGGCCACGAGCCTGACAACCCGATGTGTGATCTGGTCGCCGACGTACGCGCAGCCACGCCCACCGATGCGGCGAAACGCATCGTCCCCGATGCCGCGGCCGAGCAGGCGGTCATCAGGGACCTGTGCCGGCGCGGTGGCCGTGCGCTACGGAATTGGGTGCACCGCGAGCAGCATCTGCTCGACCAGCTGCGCAGCCGACCGGTACTCGCAGCGCCGCTGGCCGCGCTCACCGCCCGGTCTGAGGAGGTGCACCGCGCGCGTGCCGCCGCCCGGCGCGACATCACCCGCCTGGTGGCCGCGGAGGCCGACCGGGTCGGGCATCTGTCGGCCCGGCTGGCCACACTTGGACCGGCGGCCACGCTCGCCCGCGGTTATGCGGTCGTGCAGACCCTGCCCGACGCCGCAGTACTGCGGACCACCGCCGACGCCCCAAGTGGCGCAAGGCTGCGGGTCCGGGTGGCCGACGGCGCAGTCACGGCGGTCAGCGACGGCCCAGAAGGGATACCACCAAAATGAAGCCCATTAGTCAGCTAGGGTACGAAGAATCCCGCGATGAGCTCATCGCCGTGGTGCAGCAGCTGGAACAGGGTGGACTGGATCTGGATACTTCGCTGAAGCTGTGGGAAAGAGGCGAAGAACTGGCTAAACGATGCGAAGAGCAGCTCGCTGGAGCCCGCAAGCGGGTGGAGGACGCGCTGGCCGCCAAGGACCAGGAAGAAAGTTGATATCGGAACGAATCTCGGCACAAGGGGTCGAAACTGTAACACGTTTCAGTTATTCTTCCCGGCATGGGTGATTCAACGTTGACCACCGACCTTGGCCGCGTACTCGTCACCGGTGGCTCCGGATTCGTCGGCGCCAACCTGGTGACCGAACTGCTTGACCGCGGGCACGAGGTCCGCTCATTCGACCGCGTCCCCTCGCCTCTTCCCGCCCACCCGAAGCTCGAGGTCCTTGAGGGCGACATCTGCGATCTGGAAACCGTGGCCGCCGCCGTCGCCGGCACCGACACCGTATTCCACACCGCGGCGATCATCGACCTGATGGGCGGCGCGTCGGTCACCGAGGAATACCGCAAGCGCAGCTTCTCGGTGAACGTCACCGGCACCGAGAACCTCGTGCATGCCGCGCAGGCCGCCGGCGTCAAGCGATTCGTCTACACCGCCTCCAACAGCGTCGTGATGGGCGGCAAGAAGATCTCCGGCGGCGACGAAACACTGCCCTACACCGAGCGATTCAACGACCTCTACACCGAGACGAAGGTCGTCGCGGAGAAGTTCGTGCTGGCCGCCAACGGTGGCGAAGATGGCGCTGGTCTGCTCACCTGCTCGATCCGGCCCAGCGGCATCTGGGGCCGCGGCGACCAGACCATGTTCCGCAAGGTGTTCGAGAGCGTGCTCGCCGGTCACGTCAAGGTGCTGGTCGGCGGCAAGAACGTCAAGCTCGACAACTCATACGTACACAACTTGATTCACGGCTTCATCCTCGCCGCCCAGCATCTGGTGCCCGGTGGCACGGCGCCCGGTCAGGCGTACTTCATCAACGACGGCGATCCGATCAACATGTTCGAGTTCTCCCGGCCGGTGGTGGAGGCGTGCGGCCAGAGCTACCCGAAGATCCGTGTGCCCGGCCGGCTGGTGTGGTTCGCGATGACTGTGTGGCAGTGGTTTCACTTCAAGTTCGGGATTCCCAAGCCGATGGTCGAGCCCCTCGGGGTGGAACGGCTCTACCTCGACAACTACTTCTCCATCGCCAAGGCCAAACGCGACCTCGGATACGAGCCGCTGTTCACCACCGAGCGCGCGATGGACGAGTGTCTGCCCTACTACGTCGACCTGTTCCATCAGATGAAGAACGCCGGCCACGCGCCGGCGGTCAGCATTGCGGCCGCGCCGCTAGAGGGTTAGACCGTTCGCTCGGCGGCGTCATCATTCGATGACGCGCACCCTCGCACGTAAGTTTCCGCTGAGAAGCTCCACTTTCCAGCACGAGTTGCCTTGATACCGCATAGCGTTCGTCGTGGCGACCTGCTGGAAGGAGCAGCCCATGCCCAATGGGAAACCGAACATCCTGGTCATTTGGGGCGACGACATCGGGATCTCCAATCTGAGTTGCTACAGCGACGGCATGATGGGCTATCGCACCCCGAACATCGACCGGATCGCCAGCGAGGGCATGCGCTTCACCGACTCCTACGGCGAGCAAAGCTGCACTGCCGGCCGGGCGGCCTTCATCAGTGGACAAAGCGTCTACCGCACCGGGATGAGCAAGGTCGGCGTGCCCGGCGTGGACATCGGCTGGGCCGCCGAGGACCCGACGATCGCCGAGTTGCTCAAGCCGCTCGGCTACGCGACCGGACAGTTCGGCAAGAACCACTTCGGCGATCTGAACAAATACCTGCCGACCGTGCACGGGTTCGACGAGTTCTTCGGCAACCTGTATCACCTCAACGCCGAGGAGGAGCCCGAGCAGTTCGACTACCCGCACAAGGACCAATTCCCGAAGCTCTACGAGACGGCGCTGCCACGCGGCGTACTCGACTGCAAGGCGCTGGACGAGGCGTCGACCGAACCCGACGACGAGAAGTTCGGCCCGGTCGGCAAGCAGACGATTGAGGACACCGGCCCGCTGACCGCCAAGCGGATGGAGACCATCGATGACGACATCGCCGACCGCACCGTGGACTACATCAAGCGGCAACACGGCGAAGGCAACCCGTTCTTCGTCTGGTGCAACTTCACCCACATGCACATGTACACACACCTGAAGCCCGGCAGCAAGGGACAGGCCGGACTGTGGCAATCCGAGTACCACGACGCGATGATCGACCACGACAAAAATGTCGGCACAGTGCTCGATGTGCTGGACGAACTCGGCATCGCCGACGACACCATCGTCATCTACTCGACCGACAACGGACCGCACCGCAACTCGTGGCCGGACGCGGGCACGACGCCCTTCCGTAGCGAGAAGAACACGAACTGGGAAGGTGCGTATCGGGTTCCGGAGTTGATCCGCTGGCCGGGAAAGATCAAGGCGGGCACGGTATCCAACGACATCATCCAGCATCATGACTGGCTTCCGACATTGCTCGCCGCGGCCGGTGATCCCGATATCAGCGACAAGTTGAAGAAGGGCCACCAGATCGGGGATGTCGAATACAAGGTGCACGTCGACGGGTTCAACCTGATGCCGTATCTGATGGGCGAGGTCGAGCACAGCCCGCGACGGGGCTTCTTCTACTTCAACGACGACGCCGAACTGGTCGGGATGCGCTTCGAGAACTGGAAAATCGTCTTCGCCGAGCAGCGCGCACAGGGCACGTTGCGGACCTGGGCCGAGCCGTTCACACCGCTACGGGTGCCCAAACTGTTCAACCTGCGCACCGACCCGTTCGAATACGCCGACATCACGTCGAACACCTACTACGAGTGGTTCCTCCGGCACGACTTCTTCGTCTTCTACGCCACGGCGATGGCTGCGCAGTTCCTCGACACGTTCAAGGAGTTCCCGCCGCGGCACCCACCGGCCAGCTTCAGCGTCGATCAGATCGTCAAGAAGCTCGAAGATTTCCTGGCATCCGACTAAAGGATCGACAGCACCCGCGTACGGCCACGACAATTCAAGAGAGGGATTGTGCATGCCTGACAAGAAGCCGAACATCCTGGTCATCTGGGGTGACGACATCGGCATCTCGAACCTGAGTTGCTACAGCCGCGGAATGATGGGGTATTTCACCCCCAACATCGACCGGATCGCCGACGAGGGGATGCTTTTCACCGACTCCTACGGTGAGCAGAGCTGCACGGCAGGACGGTCGTCGTTCATCACCGGACAAAGCGTCTACCGCACCGGCATGAGCAAGGTCGGTATGCCGGGTGTGGATATCGGTCTGCAGAAGGAAGATCCGACGATCGCCGAACTGCTCAAGCCCTTGGGTTATGCCACCGGGCAATTCGGTAAGAATCACCTCGGAGACTTGAACAAGTTCCTGCCGACGGCGCACGGATTCGACGAGTTCTTCGGCAACCTGTACCACCTCAACGCGGAGGAGGAACCTGAGCACGAGGACTATCCGACCGCCGAGGAGGCGCCACTGCTGCGCAAGGCGCTCCTCCCCCGTGGCGTCATCCACTCGTGGGCAACCGAAGAGGATTCCAGCGAGGTCGACGACCGCTACGGCCCGGTCGGCAAGCAACGCATCGAGGACACCGGACCGCTGACGAAGAAGCGCATGGAGACCATCGACGACGAGACCACCTCGGCGTGTGCGGATTTCATCCGGCGCCAACACGAGGCAGCCACGCCGTTCTTCGTGTGGATGAACATGACCCACATGCACTTCCGGACGCACACCAAGCCGGAGAGCCTCGGCCAGTCGGGCCGTTGGCAGTCGCCGTACCACGACACGATGATCGACCATGACCGCAATGTCGGTACGCTGCTGGACCTCGTCGACGAACTGGGCATCGCCGAGGACACCATCGTCATCTACTCGACGGACAATGGCCCGCACGCCAACAGCTGGCCCGACGGCGCGACCACTCCGTTCCGCAGCGAGAAGGCCACCAACTGGGAAGGCGCCTTCCGGATACCGGAGATGATCCGCTGGACCGGAAAGATCAAACCCGGGTCGGTATCGAATGAGATTGTCCAGCATCATGATTGGCTGCCGACGTTCCTGGCGGCCGCAGGTGATACGGATATCGTCGAAAAGCTGAAGAAGGGCCACCAGGCCGGCGACATGAAGTACAAGGTGCACATCGACGGCTACAACCTGCTGCCCTATCTCACCGGCGAAGTGGACCAGAGCCCCCGGCGGGGAATGATCTATTTCTCCGATGACGGCGACGTGCTCGGGATCCGGGCGGAAAACTGGAAGATCGTGTTCATGGAGCAGCGCTGCCAGGGCACGCTTCAGGTGTGGTTCGAGCCGTTTACCGCGCTGCGTGCACCCAAGCTTTTCAACCTGCGCACCGATCCATTCGAACACGCCGATGTCACGTCGAACACTTACTGGGACTGGCTCATTGACCGGTTATACCTGATGTTCTACGGCTCCGCGATCGTCAACCAGTTCCTGGAGACCTTCAAGGAGTTCCCGCCGCGGCAGGAACCGGCGTCGTTCACCATCAACAACGCGGTCGAGGAACTCGAGAAGTTCCTGGCCACCCGGGGCGGCTGATGCTCGAGTCGTGGACCGACGGACCGACGAAGTCCGCGATCGTCGACTTTGTGGGGCGGGTCACCGCCCACGGTCCGGATTACGTTGCGCCCGAGGCCCGTGTCGCGGTTTTCGACAACGACGGCACGCTGTGGTGTGAGAAGCCGATGTACATCCAGCTCGACTTCATCATCCGCAGACTCGCTGAGCGGGCCGTGGCCGACGAGTCGCTAGCCGGCCAGCAGCCCTACCAGGCCGCGGTCGCCGGCGATCTCCAGTGGTTCGGCGGTGCGATCACCAAGCACTACCAAGGCGATGATACCGACCTGAAAGTACTTGCCGGGGCGGTGATGTCCCTTCACGAGGCGATGAACGTCGAGGACCACGCGGCACGGGTATCGGCCTTTTTCGCCGAGGCGAAGCACCCGACACTGAACCGCCCCTACCAGGAATGTATTTACACGCCGATGGTGCAGTTGCTGCGATATCTCGAGAGCAACGGCTTCACCTGCTACATCGTTTCCGGCGGGGGCCGCGATTTCATGCGGCCGATCACCTCGGCGATCTACGGCATCCCCCCTGAACGTGTCGTCGGTAGTGCACAGGGTTTGAAGTTCGAAGGGGCGGAGGGCCACGGCGATCTGCTGATCCAGCCTGCGCTCGACATCTTCGACGACGGACCCGAGAAGCCGGTGCGGGTCTGGAGCCGGATTGGCAGGCGCCCCATCCTGTCGGCGGGCAACTCCAACGGCGACGACGAGATGCTGCAGTACTCGGGAAGGCCAGGGGCGGCAGCCCTGCGGTTACTGGTACTGCACGACGACGCCGAACGCGAATTCGACTACACGGCAGGCGCAGAACGGGCGCTCGAGCATGCCGCAACCTACGGCTGGACCGTCGTGAGCATCAAGAACGACTGGACGACCGTCTTCGGTGAGTGACGACCTCATCCGGATCCCGCCGCAGACTGCTTTGCTGGGGTCGGACCGCCACTACCCTGAGGAGGCGCCGACCCGGCCGATCGAAGTCGACGGGTTCTGGATGATGACGACTACGGTCACCAACGCCCACTTCGCCGAGTTCGTCGCGGCCACGGGCTATCTCACCGTCGCCGAACGACCCTTGGACCCCGCCGCATATCCCGACGCGCCCGCGCAGAACCTACAGCCAGGGTCGATGGTGTTCACGCGCACTCAGGGACCCGTGGACCTTCGACATCTCAATCTGTGGTGGACGTGGACACCGGGGGCGTCGTGGCGCCACCCCGTCGGTCCGTTGTCGTCGGTCGACAAGCGCGCCGATCACCCGGTTGTGCACGTTGCTCACGAGGACGCCGAGGCCTACGCGGCGTGGGCCGGTATGTCGCTGCCGACCGAGGCGGAATGGGAAACCGCGGCCAGGGGTGGACTAGAGGACGCCGAATACACCTGGGGCGACGAACCGGAATCGCCTGACCAGCCGATGGCCAACTACTGGCACGGCGAATTCCCCTGGCGGCCGGAAAAAGGTTACGGGCGCACCGCCGCAGTCCGCAGCTACCCGCCCAACGGCTACGGGCTGTTCGACATGGCGGGCAACGTGTGGGAGTGGACCACCGACTGGTACGGCGAAAGCCGCGATGACCAGCCCTGTTGCGCCTCAGACAGTTATGACCAGCGCCAACCCCAGTTTCAGGTGCCCCGCAAGGTGGTCAAGGGCGGATCGTTCCTGTGCGCCGACGTCTACTGCCTGCGATACCGCCCCGCGGCACGCCGTCCACAGCCGATCGACACCGGCATGAGCCACATCGGATTTCGCTGCGTCAAACGATGAGCCATCATCAGCCGGACCGGGCCTACTTCTGCGGGTTGATCATTCATTTTGGCGGGTATGCGTCAGCTATGTCGGAATCGGCGAATGCGCACGAACTCAACATGCAATCGGCCGATTAATGTCACGGCGGATGCCGTGAACCAGTCGAGGCGCGTCTTCGCGCCATCGGCAGGGGGACAGTCCCGCGGCGGGTCCGCCTGCGAGCTCTTCTTTGCCGCCACCTCCTCGATCGAGGAGGGCGTTCTGCAGCCAGCGAACTGACTGCACATCACCGGGAGGTACACATGGCGCAAGAATCCAGCAAGCCCAAGCCCAACATTGTCCTCATCGTCTCCGACGACTTCGGTTATGGGGATGCGGGCGTGTACGGAGGTGGCGAAAACCGCGGGATGCCGACCCCCAGTCTGGATCGGATGGCCGAAGAGGGCATGCAGTTCATGTCCTTCTACGCACAACCGAGTTGCACACCTGGGCGCGCGGCGATTCTCACCGGACGCATCCCGAATCGCAGCGGTATGACGACCGTGGCATTCCAGGGCCAGGGCGGCGGGCTGCCTGCAGCAGAGTGGACTCTCGCGTCTGTGGTCAAGACCGCCGGCTACAAGACTTTCTTCACCGGCAAGTGGCACCTCGGAGAGTCCGACTATGCGCTGCCCAACGCGCACGGCTTCGACGAAATGCGGCACTGCGGTCTGTATCACCTCAACGCCTACACCTATGCCGACCCGGAATGGTTCCCGGACATGGATGACGAGCTTCGCGCGATGTTCGAGCGCGTGACACGCGGCGCGCTATCGGGCAAAGCGGGCGAGGCGCCGACAGAGGACTTCAAGGTCAATGGCCAATATGTCGATACGCCGGAGCAAGGGCTCGTGGGCATTCCCTACTTCGACGAGTACGTCGAAAAGGATGCGTTGGAGTTCCTCGACGAGAACGCGACGTCCGAAACCCCATTCTTCATGCACGTCAACTTCATGAAGGTGCATCAGCCGAACATGCCGCACCCCGATTTCAAGGGCAAATCGCTCTCCAAGTCGAAGTACGCGGATTCCATCGTGGAGAACGACACCCGAATCGGCCGCATCATGGACAAGATCCGCTCGCTGGGTCTCGACAAGAACACCTATGTGTTCTGGACGACGGACAACGGCGCCTGGCAGGACGTCTACCCTGACGCGGGCTATACGCCCTATCGCGGTACCAAGGGCACCGTTCGCGAGGGCGGCAATCGCGTGCCTGCCATCGCCTGGGGCCCAGGGATCAAACCTGGATCACGCAACTCCGACATCGTCGGCGGCCTCGATTACATGGCGACCTTTGCCGCGCTGGCCGGCGCGCAATTGCCGGACAACGACCGCGAGGGCGAACCCATCATCTTCGACAGCTACGACATGTCACCGCTGTTGTTGGGAACCGGCAAGTCCGAGCGCAAGTCCTGGTTCTACTTCAGCGAGAACGAACTCACCCCCGGTGCCGTGCGCGTCGGCCACTACAAGGCTGTCTTCAATCTGCGCGGCGATGACGGTGCGAGCACAGGAGGTCTCGCGGTCGATACCAACCTCGGCTGGAAAGGTGCGCAATCCTATGTTGCGACCGTCCCCCAGATTTTCGATCTCTGGCAGGACCCGCAGGAACGGTACGACATCTTCATGAACAACTACACCGAACACACCTGGACCCTCGTGACCATCAACGAGGCGGTCAAGGAGCTGATGCAGACCTATCTGAAATACCCGCCCCGGAAGCTGCAAAGCGAAGGCTATTCGGGCCCGATCACCGTCACGCAATATCAGAGATTCCAGTTCCTCAGAGAGGAACTTGCGGACGCCGGGTTGAACATCGGGCTGCCCACCGGCAATTGAGGCAAACCCGGCTGCTCGGGCGTCAGTTGTCACCGTGCGCGGCGATCCATTGTCGCCCGCGCTCGACTGCCTCCTCGAGCGCACCGAACACCCGTGTCGTCGCGGGCAGGATTCCGTCCTCGCCGATGAGGTCGACGACGCCGCCCCGGGTCAACTCGTTTTCGGTCTTCGGGCTCACCCCGGCGATGATCAACCGACCGCCATTGCTCTGCAGATCTGTTGCCCACTTCGTCAGCGCGTTGATCACCTTCGAGGAGGGCACGTCGGGCAGTGCCGCCATGGACAAGACCACCACTGCGTTGTGTGAGTCCGCCACCGTCGGCCATTCCTCGTCGATCCTTGGTACCTCGGCGAACAGTCCGACTCCGGCGTAGTGCAGCACGGTGACCTCATTGCTCGGGGCCTGCTCGGGCACCGGCGCCCGCTCCCATCCATCCTCGTTGGGGCGCAACGCGATCAGCTGAGCCGACTCCGCGGCCTTCACGCAGTAGAGCACAAGCGATGTGATCGCCCCGACGAGGATCGCGGTGTGCAGCGGCAGTTGCGTGGTGGCCGCGAACGTGATGAGCATCGCCACCGCGGACAGTGGCGCCGTCCGCAGCACTATCTTGATGTCACGCCAGCGGCCGGCGACCAATTCCAACCCGATCACCAGAATCAGGCCGCCGATCACCGGCATCGGGATCAGCTCCGCCAACGACCCGGCAACCAGAACGAGTGCGGCCAGCCAAATCCCGGCGAAGATACCCGCCCACCGGGTCTGCGCTCCCGCGGAGACGGCCACCCCGGTCCGCGACAGCGACCCACCTGTGGGCAGCGCACCGAAGAAGCCGCCGGCCAGGTTGGCCGCGCCCTGGGCGACGAAATCCTTGTTGGTGCTCGGACGAGTCCCGTCGGGATTGGGCACCGCAGCCGAGATTCCCGCGGCCTGGGCAAGACCCACCAGTGCCACGGCCAATCCTCCGGCCAAGAGTTCCGGCATGGCGGCGAAGTTCGGAAGCTCCAACGGTGGCAGCGCATTCGGGATGGAAGCGATGTCGCCGACGGTCTCGACATCGACTTCCCGGCTGACCGCGAGGATCGCGACGCCTGCCGTCACCACCACCAGCGCGATGAGCGTCGCGAAGGCCTCCAGCGGTTTGATGTAATGAAACGCCGCCCACACCGCGACGGTGGCGACGGCGACCAGACACGGCGCAAGCTGCCACGACCCGACGCGTGCGAAGGCATCGATGAACTTGCCGATCGTGTTGTGACTGTCGGGTCGGTAGCCGGTGGCGTCATGGATCACTCCTGCGATGATCTGCAGCGCGATACCAGTCGTGAACCCGGTCATCACGGCGTTGGAGACGAAGTTCATCATCGCCCCGAAACGCAGTAGCCCGAACAACAACATGACCGCGCCCGCGACGAGCACGAGTGCCGCGATGTTGGAGGGATCGGTCGGGTCGAGACCCGCGGCAGTCAACACACTTTGCGACGTCAGGGCGAGCGCGCTGGTCAGTGTGGTGACCATCAGCACCGTCCTGGCGAACATCGACCCGACAATCGTGGAGACGATGCCGGAGTAGAGACCGGCCACCGGGTTGAAGCCGCCGATGCTGGCGTAGGCCATACCTTCTGGGATCGAGAACAGGCCGGTGACCAGCCCTGCGATCACGTCACGGAATCGCGGACGCCCCAGTGCCCGAAGCCGGCTCACCCATCACACCCTGCCACCCGAGGAAGTTCGGTGAGCCCTATCAGCCGGTTTCGGCGGCCTTCTTGATCGCGGCCAGCGTGGCGGGGATGCCGTCCTCGGCGGCCTGCCGCCGCTTTTCGATCTCCGCATCGGCGTCGGCGCCGAAGCGCTGGTGAAACCCGGCAATGCCTGCGGGCAGGAATATCCAGGACTCCGTGAGCAGGGCTCCCTCGCCGTCGGGTGCGAAGGTGAAGCACCAGGACACCCAGCCGTTGTTGACCTCCCAGGCGAACCTCCGCCCAGGCTCGGCGGCCACCACCTGACTGCGGGTCTCCCACGTTCGCTCAGGTGTCACATTGCGGCCGGTGAACCAGGCTCCGACATGCGGACCCGCGCCCTCGTCCCACCAGCACTCCCGGCAGACCGGGCTCCACTCACCCATCCGCGTCACGTCGGACACCATCTCGTAGAGGGTGTCGGGTGGGACGGACACGTGAATCGTCTGCGACATATTCAGATCGCTCATGGGTCGAGTCTGCCAAAGCGCTAGGTTGTAACACGTTCTACTTCGCCATTGAAAGGGCAACTGGATGAGCAACGGTAGTGAGCGGGTGGCCAGGAAAGCTGTGGTCATCGGCGGAGCATCCGGCATCGGTTGGGCCACCGCGCGGGCGCTGGTCGCCGACGGCTGCCAGGTCACGATCGCCGACCTCAACACGGACGGCGCACGCGACCGGGCCGCTGAACTGGGCGAGCCACACACCGCCGCCCAGGTGGACGTAACCGACGAGGCCTCGGTGGGACGCCTCTTCGGCGAGACAGGCCCGGTCGATGTCGTGGTGAACTGCGCGGGCTTCGGGAGCCTCGGCATGATCACCGATCTTTCCGTCGATGAATTCCGCGGCGTCGTCGACGTCTGCCTGAACGGGTCGTTCATCGTCGCGAAATACGCCGGACAGCAATTACGGCAGGGGGGATCGCTGGTGTCGATCAGCTCACTGAACGGACGGCAGCCGGCCGTCGGCATGAGCGCATATTGCTCGGCCAAGGCTGGGCTGTCGATGCTGACCCAGGTCGCGGCGCTGGAGTGGGGTCCGCGCGGCATCCGCGTCAACGCGGTCGCGCCCGGGTTCGTCGAGACGCCGCTGACAGAGGGGTCGTCGCTCGTGCCCGGCCTTGTCGAGGACTACGTCGAGAACACCGCCATGGGGCGCGCGGGCAAGCCCGAGGAGATCGCGGACGCGGTGGTGTTCCTCTGTTCGCCGAAGAACTCATGGCTGACCGGCGAGGTCCTCGATCTCAACGGCGGCGCGCATCTCAAGCGCTATCCGGATGTGCTGAGCCACGTCATGAAACTTGCGGAGGCTTAGTGAGTTTCGCGGGTAAGCAGGCCATCGTCACCGGCGCCGGATCGGGTATCGGCGCCGCCTTGTGCCGCGCGCTGATCGAAGCGGGAGCATACGTGGTCTGCACCGACATCGATGGTGAGGCCGCCGAGCGGACCGCGGCGGCGCTGGGAGACAAGGCCCGTTCAGCACACCTCGACGTCACCGACGCATCGGCTGTCCAGGCCGCCGTCGACGAGGTGGTCGACCGCGCCGGCCGACTCGACCTGATGTTCAACAACGCGGGAATCTGTTGGGGCGGCGACACCGAACTGCTGACGCTGGACCAATGGAACGCGATCATTGACATCAACCTCCGCGGGGTCGTGCACGGCGTCGCGGCGGCCTACCCCCTGATGCTGCGCCAAGGGCACGGTCACATCGTCAACACCGCCTCGATGGCGGGCTTGGCCGCGGCCGGCCAGATCACCAGTTACGTGACGACCAAGCACGCGGTCGTCGGGCTGTCGATGGCGTTGCGCTCCGAGGCGGTTCCCCGCGGCGTCGGCGTTCTGGTGGTCTGCCCGGCCGCGGTTGAAACACCGATCCTCGACAAGGGCGCCGTCGGCGGATTCATCGGACGCGACTACTTTCTACAGACCCAGGGCGGCAAGCCGTATGACGCCGACCGGTTGGCGCACGACGTCCTGCGTGCGATCGAGAAGAACAAGGCAATCCTGGTGAAACCGCGGATCGCGCGCGCTCAATGGCTGTTCGCCAGGCTCGCGCCGACGCTGATGAATCGCTTGTCGATGCGCTTCATCGAGGGCCAGCGTGCCAAACAGGTCGAGGCGAGGCCGAAAGTCCGTTAGAAATAGCGCGTGAAGACCGAATTCACGCTGACACAGAAGCGTGCGCTTGCCATCGCGACGTTCGTCGCGATCTTCTTCGGCGCGTACTTCCTGCGTGGGTACTTCATTCTGATCGTGGTCGCCGCGGTCGTGGCGTACCTGTTCCAGCCGCTTTACACGCGGCTCAACAAGCGACTCGGCGCGGGATTGTCGGCGACGCTGACACTGCTGGCGGCATTCGCGGCGGTGATCGTGCCGTTGAGCCTCTTCGTGTTCCTCGCGGTTGTCCAGATCACCACCATGGTCGAACGAGTGGCCGTCTGGGTCCAGCGCACCGACCTGTCCGCCCTCGGCGACCGGTCACTGACGTTGGCCAACGAACTGCTGCACCGGGTGCCGTTCGTCGACTACACGATCACGCCGGAATCGCTCCAGGATTCGATGACGACGGTCGCACAGGAAGTCGGCAAGTGGCTGCTGGGCATCCTGCAGGGTGCGGCGGGCGGCGCATTCGGAGCGATCACCTCAGCGATCCTGTTCCTGTACGTGTTCCTGTCGTTGTTGACCAATCGGGACAAGGTGCTGCTGCTCATCCGGCGGCTCAACCCGCTCGGGGAGGAGATCACCGACCTCTACATGGCGAAGATGGGCGCCATGGTCAAGGGCACTGTCATGGGACAGTTCGTGATCGCCGTCTGCCAGGGTGTCGCCGGTGCCGGGTCGATCTATATCGCCGGATTCCACCAGGGCTTCTTCCTTTTCGCGGTCCTGCTGTCCGCGCTGTCGGTGATACCGCTCGGCAGCGGTATCATCACGATTCCGTTCGGTGTCGGGATGATCCTGTTCGGCAACGTCTTCGGCGGCGTGTTCGTGATCCTCTTCCACCTCATCGTGGTGACGAACATCGACAACTTCCTGCGCCCGATTCTCGTTCCCCGCGCCGCCCGCCTGGACTCGGCACTGATGCTGCTGGCGGTGTTCGCCGGCATCGCGATGTTCGGCGCGTGGGGCATTGTGATCGGCCCGGTGCTGATGATCATCATCGTCACCACGATCAGCGTGTACCTGGCCGTCTACAAGGGTGTGCCGATGGATGAACCCGACGAGAAGGATGCGAAACCCAAGCGCCGAAACCCCTTCTGGTGGTTGGGCCGCCGCATCAAGCAGAAGCGCGAAGAAGCCCAGACCGCGACGGATGAGGACGTCGAGAAGGGCCCAGAGAAGGACACAGAAAAGGACGAGGCGAAACCCGCAACTACGTCAGGCGCTGATTGAAGAACTCGATGACGCGCTTCATCGCGTCGTCGGTGGGGTGGCCTTCCTGATCGCGGCGCTCCAGCGTCAGCACGGAATGTGCCATCTTGCCGAAGCCGTGCTCGTTGCCCTTCTTCGAATTGATCTCGATGACCTCGAACGCATCGCCAAGCCGGTCCTTCAGAGTCTTGAACCGTTCGGCGGGCACCAGTGGGTCCTCACTGAACCGCAGTCCCAACGCGCACAGCCCCTCGTTGGCCGCACGCCGTTCGACGATCTCCAGTTCGGCTTCGGACAGACCGGGGTCGCGTCGCTGTTTCGGCGTCAGCGGAAACGGCAGCGACGGCTGGCTGAGCACGGGCGCGAGCACGCTGTCATCGACAGCCGCCGCGAGCGCGAAGCCGCCGGTGAAGCACTGACCGATCACGCCGACACCTTTGCCAGGCGTCATCTCGTTGAGATCCCGCGCCAACGCGCGCAGATAATGCGCGACCGGCCGATCGGCATTGGTCGCGAAACCTGCGAATTCCTTTGCCACACAACCACGCAACATCACCGGCACCGCGCCGGGGCGCATCGCAGGCGCCCCGGGAGTGCCGAACAGCGACGGAATCGCGACGGTGAACCCGTTGTCCACCAGATGATTTCCCAGCGCGAACACGCCGGGGTGGGCACCGGGCATCTCCGGGATGAGCACCACACCCGGACCCTCACCCCTGCGGTACACGTCATGGGTGAAGCCCGCGGCGGAGAAGGGCGAAACATTCCAGCCGGTGAGATCTGCTTCTAGCACCGCCTGGCCGGCGACATTCGGGTCGGGCGCGGTCATGGCGTCTCCTACTTGGCAGTCGGCTATTTGGCAGGCAGTGGAGCGGCGGTCTGCGTCGCCGCAGCCAGCGTACGGAACTCGTCGGTGTTCGCGGCGCCGGTTATCGCAACCTGCGCCGGACCCGTCGGACCGTCCAGTCGAGTCGTCCACAGGGGCTCGCCGGGCCGCCCGTCGCGGTCTCCGCCGCCGTAGACCACCCAGCTGACGCCGTCGACGTCCTCGACGCCCGTCGGGTACAGATCGGCCTCCATCGACGCGACGAGCTCTTCCTCGGCGGCATTGCTCTGGGTCAGGCTCACGTACATGCCACTGGGCGCCAGATAACCGACGGTCGAGGAGACCGCGCGAAGGCGTTGCCCCGACGCTGGGTCTGTGCGGCCGTCGTCGATGCCGTTTCTGCTGCCGGAGTTCGGCTGCCACGTCTCGGGTAGCTGCGGCAACCGGATGGGGATCTTGAGGGCGTCGGCGTCGGCCTGCAGCGCACCGGGCGCGTCGTAGGTCGGCGCAGGCCCCTCAGCGGGCCCGCTGGCCTGAAACGAGCACATTCCCAGCACTCCGGCCAGCACGATGCAGGCCAGTATCAGCGGCCCGATCGACCAGAACATGTCCCGGCCGTCCTGGAGCAGCCGCGACTTAGCTGGCTTCGGAGCCGGCTGCGGCTGGGTGCTCATGGTCGCCAGTATCCCAGGTCTCAAACGCCGGGCGGTTAATGGGACAATCCCCCCATGACTCCCGCGCGTGGTGAAGCACCCGACCGTAACCTCGCCCTCGAGCTCGTGAGGGTGACCGAGGCCGGCGCGATGGCAGCGGGCCGATGGGTAGGCCGCGGCGACAAAGAGGGCGGCGACGGGGCCGCCGTCGACGCCATGCGTGAGCTGGTCAACTCCGTATCGATGCGCGGCGTCGTCGTGATCGGTGAGGGCGAGAAGGACAACGCGCCGATGCTCTACAACGGCGAAGAGGTCGGCAACGGTGACGGACCGGAGTGCGACTTCGCGGTCGACCCGGTCGACGGCACCACGCTGATGAGCAAGGGCATGCCGAACGCCATCTCCGTGCTCGCGGTTGCCGAGCGCGGCGCGATGTTCGATCCGTCGGCCGTCTTCTACATGAACAAGATCGCCGTCGGCCCCGACGCCGTGGACGCGATCGACATCACGGCGCCGATCGGCGACAACGTCCGCGCCGTCGCCAAGGTGAAGGGGATGTCGGTGCGGGATGTGACGGTGTGCATCCTCGACCGGCCGCGCCACGAACAGCTGATCGCCGACGTTCGTGAGTCCGGCGCCCGCATCCGGCTGATCTCCGACGGTGACGTGGCCGGCGCCATTTCGGCGTGCCGCCCCAACTCGGGCACCGACATGCTGGCGGGTATCGGCGGCACCCCTGAGGGCATCATCACCGCCGCCGCCATCCGCTGTATGGGCGGCGCGATCCACGCCCAGCTCGCGCCTACCGACGAGAACGAACGCCAGAAGGCCGTCGACGCCGGTCACGACGTCGACCGCGTGCTCAAGACCGAGGACCTGGTGTCTGGGGAGAACGTGTTCTTCTGCGCCACCGGCGTCACCGACGGGGACCTGCTGCAGGGCGTGCGTTACACCGGCGGCGGCTGCACCACGCAGTCCATCGTGATGCGCAGCAAGTCCGGCACCGTCCGAATGGTCGAGGCCTACCACCGGCTCTCCAAACTCAACGAATACTCCGCGATCGATTTCACCGGCGACAGCAACGCGTTTTATCCGCTGCCGTAGCCGATCACACCAAGGAACAGGGAGCACACATGCCCGACAGCGCTGCGGAAAGCACCGAATACCGCATCGAGCACGACACCATGGGCGAGGTCCGGGTGCCGATCAACGCACTCTGGCGAGCCCAGACACAGCGAGCCGTGGAGAACTTCCCGATCTCCGGCCGCGGACTGGAGCGCACCCAGATTAGAGCGCTTGGGCTGCTGAAAGGCGCCTGCGCACAGGTGAACAAGGACCTCGGCCTGCTGGCGCCCGACAAGGCCGACGCCATCATCGCCGCTGCCGGCGAGATCGCCGACGGCCTGCATGACGACCAGTTCCCCATCGACGTGTTCCAAACTGGTTCGGGCACAAGCTCGAACATGAACACCAACGAGGTCATCGCCGGAATCGCCGAGCGCAATGGTGTTTCGGTGCATCCCAACGACGACGTCAACATGTCCCAGTCGTCCAACGACACATTCCCCACCGCCACGCATATCGCGGCCACCGAAGCCGCAGTGCGGCACCTGATTCCGGCGCTCGAGGTGCTGCACGAGTCGCTCGACTCGAAAGCCAACCAGTGGCGGACGGTCGTCAAATCCGGCCGCACCCACCTGATGGACGCCGTCCCGGTGACCTTGGGCCAGGAGTTCAGCGGATACGCCCGTCAGGTCGAAGCCTCCATCGAACGGGTGAAGGCCACGCTGCCCCGGCTGGGCGAGTTGGCCATCGGTGGAACCGCGGTGGGTACCGGACTGAATGCGCCAGACGATTTCGACGAGCGGGTCGTCGCCGTGTTGAAGGAGCAGACGGGCCTGGCCGAATTGCGGGTCTGCGCAAATCACTTCGAGGCACAGGCCACTCGCGACGGACTGGTCGAGGCTTCCGGCGCGCTGCGCACCACCGCGGTATCGCTGACCAAGATCGCCAATGACATCCGCTGGATGGGCTCGGGTCCGCTCACCGGCCTCGGCGAGATCCAGCTGCCCGACCTGCAACCGGGCAGCTCGATCATGCCCGGCAAGGTCAACCCGGTTATCCCGGAAGCCATTACCCAAGTTGCCGCTCAGGTGATCGGCAATGACGCCGCGATCGCATGGGGTGGCGGTAACGGGGCTTTTGAACTCAACGTGTACATCCCGATGATGGCCCGCAATCTGCTCGAGTCGTTCAAGATCCTGACCAATTCGTCCACGCTGTTCGCCCAGCGCTGTATCGACGGCCTGGTCGCCAACGAGGAGCGCTTGCGCGAGCTGGCCGAGTCGTCGCCATCGATCGTGACGCCGCTGAACTCCGCGATCGGCTACGAGGAAGCCGCCGCGGTCGCCAAGCAAGCACTCAAGGAGAAGAAGACGATTCGCCAGACCGTGATCGACCGCGGGCTGATCGGCGACAAGCTCTCGCTCGAGGAACTCGACAAGCGCCTCGACGTGCTGGCCATGGCCAAGGTCAAGGACGGCACGCGCTAGACGCGATGTATACAACCGCTGTCTAGCGGGTATAGCCGCAATGCCACGGCGCTGGCCCGATTGAGTTCTGACGGGCAGTTGCGCGGTGCAGGGGTTTGTCGAGTTGTCTACGTGCCGGGAATTGGCGATGCCGGAGGCTGGTCTGGAAGGCCGCCCGATGGAGAGTCGATCGGTCAAGTCGTTCTTGACCGCGACTGCCGTCGGGCCATCGGCGCTGCTGATCGAAGGTGAACCGGGAATCGGCAAGACCACCCTGTGGATGGCGGCCGCCGAACAGGCGACGGCTCGTGGGTTCCGGGTCCTCGCCACGCGCGCGGCGGCCGCCGAATCCGTCCTGGCGTACACCGGGTTGGCGGACATGCTCGCCGACGTCGATGCGGCCACGTGGGCCGACCTGCCCGCTCCCCAACGACTCGCCGTTGATCAGGTTCTCTTGCGGGCGGGAACGGGCGAGGTAACCGACCAGCGCGCCGTCGCGGCCGCGTTCCTGGCGGTGATCGAGAGGTTCGCCGAAGGCGGTCCGGTGTTGTTGGCCATCGACGATCTGCAATGGCTCGATCCGTCCAGCGTGCACGTCATCGCATTCGCCGCACGACGACTCACCGGTCCTGTCGGAATTCTCGGCACGGTGCGAACCGAGGTCATTGATGGGGCGAGCGCAGGCTGGCTTCAGTTGCCGCGACCCGAAGCGGCCAATCGTATTCATCTGAGTCCGTTGGATTTTCATGATTTGCATGCCGCCGTTGCATCTCGGCTGGGGCGTTCGTTCTCAAAGCCTGCGATGGGCCGAATCCACGAAGTCTCCGGCGGAAATCCCTTCTACGCAATCGAGTTGGCCAGGGAGCTGGACGACCGGTCGCTGCGAACGACGGTGGCATCGCTGCCCCGCACGCTGACCGACGTCGTACGAAGCCGACTCGGCGGTCTCGACCCCGATGTTCACGAGGCGCTGCTCGCGGCGGCGTGTATGGCGGCCCCGACCGTCGAGCTGGTATCGAGGGCGACGATCGGCGACAGCGATCAGCTGATCTATCTGCTCGAAATCGCCGAGGGCAAGGGCATTATCGCGATCGACGGCAACCGGATTCAGTTTGCGCACCCCCTGCTGGCCCGAGGTGTCTACACCGAAGCAGTCCCCGCCAGGCGCCGGTCGATGCACCGTCGGCTCGCCGAGATCGTCGACGAACCCGAACTGCGCGCCAGGCATCTGGCGCTGGCGGCGACAAGCGGTGACGACGTCACACTGCGTGCGCTCGACAACGCGGCCGAATCGGCACGTGCGCGTGGCGCCCCCGAAGCCGCTGCCGAACTGATTGACCTGGCCATCGGCCTCGGCGGCGACGCGCCCGAACGCCGGCTTCGCTCGGCGCTACACCACTTCGACGCCGGTGACCACGAACGCGCGGCCACGGTGCTTCAAGAGACCGTCGGCGGGCTCCCTAAGGGCGACCTGCGCGCAGAAGCGTTGTGCCGCTTGGCCGTCGTACGCCTTTACACCGAAGGCTTCTTCGAGGCGACGAACGTGCTTCAGCAGGCCCTCGAAGATGCGGACGACGACAGCCCGCTGCGCGTGCAGATACTGATCACGTTGGCGTATTCGCTCATGCACGCCAACCAGATTCAAGAAGGCAAGGACATCGCGCACCGGGCGGTCAGCGACGCCGAGCGAGTCGAGCAGCCGCACTTGCTCAGTCTTGCCCTTGGCATGCGGGCCATGTTGGGCTTCATGGCCGGCGAAGGTTTCGACCAAGTCAGTCTGCGTCGGGCAATGGAGCTGGAGGACGAGCAGGCCTCCACTCCCCTGGTTTTCCGTCCCACGATGCAGCACGCGTTACTGCTGGAGTTCACCGGCCAACTCGACACCGCCCGAGCAGCGCTGGACGCGATCCGGGCGCGCTGCGCGGAGAACGGCGAAGAGGGCGAGTACGTGTTCATCGCCCAACACGTCGTGATGAGCTCGATATGGGCTGGCGACTTCGTCAACGCCATCCTGGTCGCCGAAGACGCCGCCGAGCGTGCCCGTCAGCTCAGCGGCGGCACGCCACTGTTCTTGGCGCACAGCATGCGTGCGCCGTTGGCCGTGTTCGCCGGTCAGGAGGCCGAAGCCCGGAAGTTGATCGCAGACGGAATCGAGATAGGCAGTCGGACGGGGACTTTAAGACTCGGCGAGCGATTGTTGGGTGCTCTGGCGTTCTTGGAGGTGTCACTGGGCAACTACACGGAAGCGCTCGCCGCGGTGGCGCCGCTGCTGTCGGCCTTCGATCCCGAGTCGACACCGACCGAACTGCCCGGCGCTGCGTTCCTGCCCGACGCCATCGAAGCCCTTGTGCAATTGGGCAAGCTCGCCCAAGCAGCCCCCTTGATCGAGGCGCTCGAGCGCAACGGCCGCACATTCGACCGAGCTTGGATGTCCGCCGTGGGCGCGCGGGGCCGAAGCATGATGCTGGCGGCGTTGGGCGACCTCGACGGCGCGCTCGCGGCGGCCCATCGGGCGATGGCCGAACATCAGCGGGTCGCGATGCCGTTCGACCGTGCCAGGACGCTTCTGCTGTTCGGCCAGCTCGAGCGCCGGCTGCGCAAGAAGGAGTCGGCGTCGTCCAGCCTGGCCGCTGCCCTCGAGATTTTCGAGCAGCTCACCGTGCCGCTCTGGGCCAACCGGGCCCGCGCCGAACTGGCCCGCGCCAACGTCGGCCCGCACGCATCCCGCCAACTGACACCGTCCGAGCAGCGCGTTGCCGAACTCGCCGCGTCGGGTATGAAGAACCGCGATGTCGCCAGTGCGTTGTTCATCAGCCCCAAAACCGTCGAGGCGAACCTGGCGCGGATCTACCGAAAACTCGGCATCCGGTCACGCGCGGAGCTGGGCCGCCACATTGGCCGCCCCTGAGCCGACCCTAGGCCGACCCTGATTCACCCGATATAGGGAAACACCCTATTCCCCACCGCAGTTCTAGGAATTAACGTCAAGTCGCCCGCACCAACATGGCTCGCCAGGAGGATATGTGCGCGTCGACCAAGCTCCGCCCATGGTCTCCATGAACACCGCCCTGGTCACGACGGCGACCAGCCAACCAGCACTGCGGACAGGGTTCGCAGTCCTCGGCCTGGTGTCGCTGCTCGACCTACCCAGAGCCGACCGGGCTGACCGAGTGGTGGCGTTGAGTGGTGCGGCGGCCGCGGGGTGGTTCCTGGTCCGAGACCGCCGACGCACCTAGATCGCTCAGGGCAGGGCGCCGGGGCTGAACTCTTCGAGCATCTCGGTGACCAGCGCCGCGATCGGCGAACGCTCACTGCGCAGCAGGGTGATGTGCGCGAACAACGGGTGTCCCTTGAGCTTTTCGATCACTGCGGCCACGCCGTCGTGACGACCCACCCGCAGGTTGTCGCGCTGGGCAACGTCGTGGGTGAGCACCACCCTCGATCCCGCACCCAGCCTCGACAGGACGGTCAGCAACACGTTGCGTTCCAGCGACTGCGCCTCGTCCACGATGACGAACGAGTCGTGCAGCGATCGGCCCCGAATGTGGGTCAGCGGTAGCACTTCAAGCATGCCGCGCGACAGCACCTCCTCGAGCACCGCGGGGCTGGCCAGCCCCTCGAGCGTGTCGAAGACCGCCTGCGCCCATGGGCCCATCTTCTCGCTCTCGCTGCCGGGCAGGTAGCCGAGGTCCTGTCCGCCGACCGCGTACAGCGGCCGGAACACCACGACCTTTCGGTGGGTGCGGCGTTCGAGCACGGCCTCGAGTCCGGCGCACAATGCCAGCGCGGACTTGCCGGTGCCCGCCTTGCCACCGAGCGAGACGATGCCGACCGATTCGTCGAGCAGCAGGTCCAGCGCGACGCGCTGTTCCGCGGAACGGCCGCGCAGGCCGAACACCTCTCGGTCACCACGAACCAGCTGCACTCGCTTCTCGGCGTTCACCCGGCCCAGGGCATGCGAGCTACCTCCGAGTAACCGGATTCCGGTGTGACACGGAAGATTACGAGCCGCCTCCAAGTCGATCTCGCCGTCGGCGAACAGCGAATCGATCTCGTCGACCGAAACATCCAGCTCGTCCATACCCGTCCAGCCGGACGTGACGACGTCCTGGGCGTGATATTCGTCGGCGGCCAGGCCGACCGCGCCCGCCTTCACCCGCAGCGGAATGTCCTTGCTCACCAGTGTGACCAACTTGCCCTCTGCGGAGAGGTTGGCCGCAACGGTCAGGATGCGCGCATCGTTGCTCTCTGTGCGGAACCCTGCGGGCAGCACAGAGGGGTCGCTGTGGTTGAGCTCGACGTGCAGCGTTCCACCTTGCGTCCCAACGGGTATCGGCTGATCCAGCCGCCCGTGTTCGAGCCGCAGATCGTCGAACATCCGCAGTGCCTGCCGCGCGAACCAGCCAAGCTCATGATGGTGCCGCTTGGCTTCCAGTTCGCTGATGACCACCAACGGGACCACCACTTCATGTTCGGCAAACCGAGTGCATGCCCACGGATCGGACAGCAGTACGGAGGTGTCGAGCACATAGGTCCGCAAGGGCGAATCAGTCACGTAGCGCTCCTCGAGTTCGCATGGCCCCACACGAACTTTCGGTGGCGGACACTGCGGTATCGGGACCGGGGCCGGTCCTCTCGTGATCAAAACGATCGGTACCGCCCGGACAGCAGAGCATGTCGCTAGCCATCGAAAACGACGCTACTCCCGTCGCGGCATATGCGCCGCGCAGGCGCGCCGTGGCTAACGGTTAGCGCTGTGTGAACTGCGCGAGCTCGGGCTCGTCTGCAAGACCCCACGCGGTGATGCGGTCGGCGATGACCCGACGCAGCTGCTCGGGTCCGAAGATGCCGGAGTCCGCCATGTGAGCCACCTTGTCGGCGTAGGCGTCGATGTCGCCACCGACGACGTCGAGTTCGGCGGCGCGGCGCGCGATGGCGGTGACCGTCTCCTCGCGGCTGGTCGTCAGCAGATGCGAGACGAGGTTGGCGAAGAACTCTTCGTGGCGCTCCTCGTCCCTGGCGATGCGGCCGACGAGGGCCTTGAGCGTGGGCTCGGCGATCTGGGCTTCGAGATTGCGGCAGAAGACCGCATGCTCGCGCTCGAAGAACGCCATGAACGCCAGCCGCTCGATCTGGCTGTAAGTGTCGGCGCGATAGCCCTTCATCACGTGCTCGACGCGGACATCCTCGTTGGCGGCCGGGTCGATCTCACGCGTGACGACCAGATAGTTACGCAGCGCGATCGCGTGCAGATGCTCCTCGGCGGTCCAGCGGCCCAGCCAGCGGCCGAACTTCTCTTCGAGAATGAAGCTGAAGACGAGCTCGCGGTGGTAACCGGCGAGGTTGTCCTTGACGATCAGCAGGATCTCCAGCGCGTCGGTGACCACCTTGGGCAGTGTCACCTGGGACGGATCCCAGTCGGTTCCGCCGAGGAAGGCGAAGTTCTCGCCCTGCTCGAACGGCACGTAGTCGTGGGCGTACCACAGGTCTTCCGAGTCGATGTGACGACGCAGCTCCCGCTGCACGACCGGCTCGAGTTCGAGGATCAGCGCATTAGCGACAGGTCTCTGTGCCATGAAAGTAACTGTAACCCGAATTCACAGGTTTCCAAAAATCGCTGCAGGGCGTGTCTACAACGTCAGCCCCGGGTACAGCGGGTTTGCCGCGAGCAGTTCGGAGGCGGCGGCGTGCACCCGGTCGGCGACTCCGTCGGCCATCTTGTACTTGGCCTTCGACGGACCACTAGGCCCGTCCGCCGCTTCCGTGTTGGACAACACCTCGACGACCAGCTCAGCCACCCGGTCGAAGTCGTCGGCGCCGAATCCGCGGGTGGTCAACGCCGGTGTGCCCAGCCGGACACCGCTGGTGTACCAGGCTCCGTTCGGATCGGCGGGAATCGCATTGCGGTTGGTGACGATCCCCGAGTCCAGCAGCGCCGACTCCGCCTGCCGCCCGGTCAGCCCGAACGAGGTCACATCGAGCAGCACGAGATGGTTGTCGGTACCACCGGTGACCAGGCCCGCGTCCCGCTTGGTGAACCCGTCGGCCAGGGCCTGCGCGTTGTCGGCGATGGACTGCGCATACGCCTGGAACGACGGTTGACGGGCCTCGGCCAGCGCGACGGCCTTGGCGGCCATCACATGCGACAACGGGCCGCCGAGCACCATCGGGCAGCCCTTGTCGACCGCGGGCGCGTACTCCTCGGTGGCCAGGATCAGCCCACCTCGCGGTCCGCGCAGCGACTTGTGCGTCGTCGTCGTGGTGATGTGCGCGTGCGGCACCGGGTCCTCGTCACCGGTGAACACCTTGCCCGCGACCAGGCCGGCGAAGTGCGCCATGTCGACCATCAGCGTGGCGCCGACCTCGTCGGCGATCTCGCGCATCTTCGCGAAGTTGACCCGGCGCGGATACGCCGAGTAGCCGGCGACGAGCACCAGCGGTTTGAACTCACGGGCGAGCGCGGCCACAGCGTCGTAGTCGATAAAACCCGTCTCGGGGTTGGTGCCGTACTGGCGCTGGTGGAACATCTTGCCGGAGATGTTGGGCCGGAAGCCGTGGGTCAGGTGGCCACCGGTATCCAGCGACATGCCGAGCAGGCGCTGGTTTCCGAGCTTGTTCCGCAGCGTCTCCCAGTCGGCCTCGGAGAGATCGTTGACGTGCTTGGCGCCGAGTTCCGCCAGGCCGGGAGCTTCGACCCGGGTCGCCAGGATGGCCCAGTAGGCCACCAGGTTGGCGTCAATGCCGGAGTGCGGTTGGGCGTACGCGTAGGGCGCACCGAACAGTTCGCGCGCGTGTTCGGCGGCCAGCGCCTCGACGGTGTCGACGTTCTGGCAGGCGGCGTAGAACCTGTGCCCGATGGTGCCCTCGGCATACTTGTCGGAGAACCAGGTGCCCATGGTGAGCAGCACCGCGGGCGAGGCGTAGTTCTCGCTGGCGATCAGCTTGAGCGAATCCCGTTGATCGGCAAGCTCTTTACGGGTGGCATCGGCGATGCGCGGCTCGACGGACTCGATCACCCGCAACGCGGCACGGTAGGCCTCGCTGGCGGTGTCGGCGTACTCGGCGCCCAGACCAGTGGACTCAGCAGTCATGCAGCTCAGCCTAGTTGGCTAGGCGGTCCGCAGCGTCGACGGGATCAGCGGCTCGTCGAGCAACCTCCCGAACCGCTCCGTCAGGGACACTTCGGACGGCCGCGCCTCCAGCCAGTCCCGCAGCAACCGGTAACCCTCGACGTAGGTGCTGGTGTAGGCGCGCCACAGCGGCGAGGACAAAAACCGCAGCATCTGCCGGGCCCGCTCGTCGTTGACCAATAGCCAGCGCTTGAGGAACTCGACGACGTCGTCGACGTCGCGATGCTCGTCGTGCAGCATCAGCGCGGCGTCCTGGCGTACGTCAGCGAGGGTGGCCGCCGCTTCGGACACCGCCTGCGCCCGTTCGCCATCGAAAACCAGACCCAGATCGGCGTAGATCTCCCCGGCCCAGGCGCCCCAGTTCGGCCCGATCGCCGCGTAGAGAGCCAGGTCGGCCAGGCCCTCGGCCATCAGGCATTGCGGGGTGTTGACGAGAAAGATCGTCTGCTCGTCCTGTCCCTTACCCGCGACCAGCCCGGCCTCCTTCCGGCAGTGCTCGGTGTGGTGACCCGGATAGGACTCGTGGGCCACCAGCCGCGGCAGGTTCGACATCTGCTGCTTGAGGTCGGCGTTCACGGCCACCGTCGAGGTGTAGTTGCCCAGGTAGTAGTTGAACCCCGACCACGGCTTGTCGGTCACCACCTCGTAGGTGATCGTTTCGGCGTCCGGCAGCGGGTATTCGGCCCGGACCCGGTCGCGCAGGGCGCTCGAGAACGCGTGGATGCTTTCCTCCAGGCGATCGGGCGGCACCTCCTCACCAGCGCGGTAAGCCGTCATCCGCTCGGCGAGCGAGCCGCTGCCGCCCAGCGCCTCATCGAGGCTGGCGTGCGCCTGCCGGTATTGCTCGGGGTCGCCCTTGGCGATGCGCACGTCGAAATAGGCCTCGACCTCGTCGACGAACCCAACATCCTGGCCCGAGAATTTGCGCCCGGCACACGCCAGCGCGCGCAGGTGGGCGCCGATGAACTCGGCTCGGCTCGGGTCCAGCTCGGTGCCTGTGCTGAGCTCGGCGAGTAGCCGTTCGGCCTGACGCGCCAGGTCCGCGGGCTCCGGTGACGGCTCGTCGGCGACGATGCGGCGCAGTTCGGGGTCTCCGGTGAAGGAGTCGACGTAGCCGTCCTCGACCCGGTCGAAGCGCAACCCGAGCAACAGATAGTCGCGGACTACCGGAATTGAGGTGCTGGCGTTCATGCGTCCAACGCTAACTGCAAGACTGGGCGTATGCCGCGGCTGAGCGAGCCGAGCCCCTACGTGGAGTTCGACCGGACCGAGTGGCGTTCGTTGCGTATGTCGACCCCGTTGAAGTTGACCGAGGACGAGCTCCTACGGCTGCGCGGTCTCGGTGAGAAGCTCGACCTGCTCGAGGTCGAAGAGGTCTACCTGCCGCTGGCCCGGCTGATTCACCTACAGGTCGCCGCCCGGCAGGCGCTGTTCGCGACGACCGCGCAGTTCCTCGGCGAACCCCAGCAGAATCCGGACCGGCCGGTGCCGTTCATCATCGGCGTGGCGGGCAGCGTCGCCGTCGGCAAGTCGACCACCGCGCGCGTGCTGCAGGCGCTGTTGGCGCGCTGGGAACACCACCCCCGTGTCGACCTGGTCACCACGGATGGCTTCCTGTATCCGAACGACGAGTTGTCCCGACGAAACCTGATGCATCGCAAGGGTTTTCCGGAAAGCTACGATCGGCGGGCACTGATGCGCTTCGTCACCACGGTGAAGTCAGGCTCCGACGCGACGTGCGCACCGGTCTACTCGCACCTGCTCTACGACATCGTCCCCGGCGAGAAGCAGATGATCCGGCATCCCGACATCCTGATCCTCGAGGGCCTCAATGTGCTGCAAACCGGTCCAGCCCTGATGGTTTCGGATCTTTTCGATTTCTCGGTCTATGTCGATGCCCGCATCGAGGACATCGAGCAGTGGTACATCTCCCGGTTCCTGTCGATGCGCGCGGGCGCGTTCGCCGATCCGGCCTCACACTTCCACCACTATTCGACACTGACCGACGATCAGGCCGTGTTCGCCGCGCGCGACATCTGGCATTCGATCAACCGGCCGAACCTGATCGAGAACATTCTGCCGACGCGGCCGCGCGCCACGCTGGTACTGCGCAAGGACGCCGATCACTCGATCAACCGGCTGCGCCTGCGGAAACTCTGAACGCCGAATGGCCACTTATGCCACGCATTTCGCGAGAAACCGTGCCACAAGTGGCCACTCGAGCCGCTACTTCTGGATGCGGCGCACGCCCTGGTACTGCAGCTCGGCCATGATCAGCGTGTAGACGCCGGTCGCCAGCGTCGCCACGACACCGAAGGTGGTCAGCGGGAAGACACCGGCGAGGACGAAGACGATGGATGCCACGGTGTAGAGCACATTGCCGACGGCGATCACGATGCCGGCCTGTTTCACCGAAGGCCTGGCAGCGAGCACGAAAACACCGATCGCGAAGGCGATGAAGAAGGCGCCCATCGAATACTCGAAGGCTTTGGTGGTGCCTGAGACCTCGGCGAGCCACCCCGCGAGCGGAATAGCGGCGATGCCCATGATGGCGCTGCACGTTGCATCGGCGCGTAGGGCGAAGCGCAGGAACGAGTCGGTCGAGGCGCGCAAATTGGGTGTGGTGGTGGCGGTCATGCGATTTCCTTTTCTTTTCTGGGGTGGGTGGACCGTTCCGGAGCCGACGGCGCAACCTCTTACGGCGGCGGCTCCGGACCAGTCATGTGGGAGTCACGTCAACCGACGCACCCCGAGGTACTGCACGTAGGCGAAAGCCAACGTGACCGTGGTGAACGCAATGGTCGAGACCACGCCGAGTTCGGTCAGTGGCAGCCAGCCCGCGACGAGCACGACGGTCACCAAGATCGCGAACGCGATGTTTCCGGCAAGCACGCCGACGCCGACGCGGCGCACATCTGATAGCCCGGCGAGCAGATACAGCGTGGCGCCGTAGGCGACGAGCGCCGCGCCCGCGACCCATTCGGAGGTGGGCGACAGGCCCGAAAGCTTCGACAGCGGATCGGCGGCCATGGCGATCAGCAGGCCGAGGCCGGCGCACAGGGTGGCGTCGGCGCGGAGGGCGAACCGCAACAGTGAACTGTCCGGAGCCGCGGCGGCGACATCAGAGCGGCGGGCCCCGGCGGGACGGGTGGTGATGGCGGTCATGACATCGATGTTGCGCAAAGACCACTGCCAGATCGACGCCACACGCTGCCAGCTGCTGCCAACCCCAGTTCAGACGGGTGAAGCTAGTCCTGCGCGGCCACCAGGTTTCCACGCAGATCGGCGGCGATCAGGCGGGCCGCCGCGTTCTGCCAGTTGTGCAGCGACCGCTGCGGCACCTCGGTGACGAGCCACTGCCAGGCCTGGCGCGCGACGGGATCGAGCCCGGCGGCAGTGGCGTTCTGGGCGTAGGCGCGGACACCGACGACATACGGGAAATAAAGCGAGTTGTAGTACCGCCATTGTTCGGTCGTGCCGAACTCACCGCCGTCGCGCGGCTTGAGGCGAGCGATGCGATCGGCGAGCAGCGCCTTGAGTTCGTTGGCCCGTTCCAGCGGCTGATCGGGAGCAGCACGCGCGGCGAGACGCTCGTCGATGGTCGGCAGCGCCGTGAGCGGGCTGGCGACGAGTTTGGAAAGGTCGCCATAGTGGCCGAGGGCGCGACGGGTGAGCCGGACGAAGGTTTCGTCGTCGACGGCATCGAGCGGGTTGGCCGATCGCAGCGGCAGCGCGGCACCGGTGCTCCGCAGCGCGGCACGGTCGGCCCGCAGCCCCGGAGAGCGGGAGAACGCCAGCCGGTCCAGCACGCCGGCCAGCGGATCGGCCAGCACGTTGATGGCGATCGCAATGGCGAGGCTGGTGAACAGCAACACCGTGAGGGGGGTCTGAGAGCCGGTGACCGCCAGCCCGATCAGCGCCTGCCCGCCGAACAGCAATGCGACCGCGCCTGTCGCGACGAACGAGCGCAGCATGTCGGCGCGCAGCGCCTGCCCCTCGTCGAAGGCATCCCACATCGCGACCGCGACACCGAGCAGCACGACGTCGAAACCCGTGGACGCCAACGCCAGCCAGCTCGGGACCAGTCCGAGCGGGATGACGATGATCGCGTTGCCGAGTGCGAAGAACAGCGTCGCGACGACGACGTAGCCCACGACCGGTCTGGGCTGCCACGGCCCGAAAACCGCACGGAGCATCGCGCCGAGCGAGGACAGCGAGATGACGGCAAACATCACCCAGTGGCCCAGCCGCACTGGGCCGTCGACATTTCCCGCCATCGCTGCGCCGATGAACGCACCCACCGCCACGCAGGCGACGGCGATGAACTCGGTCGCCCGGCTTCGCCAGCTGTCGCGGGGGCGGGACAGCTCAAGAAGTACGGCGAACCATGCGATGCCCGGCACAGTGACGAGGTAGACCTCGATGCTGCTCAGTACGTCCGAGCCGCTCTGGATGCGAACGGCGTCCAGTGCCACCACCGTCGCGAAGCTCGTGAGGCCGATCGCGGCAAGCACCAGAACGGGCTTGCGTGGATCACGGGCCAGCAGATACAGGCCCAGCCACCAGCTGAGCGAGAAGACGAGCGCTGACAGCGCGGCCATAGACCCAGTGTCGCAGGGATGAGCGCCTGCGCGAAGACCGGATCACCTTGATGAGCGCCTGCGCGAAGACCGGATCGACCTACATGCCGTAGCGGCGGTGACGCGCGGTGTAATCGCGCAGCGCTCGCAGGAAGTCCACGCGCCGGAACTCCGGCCAGTACGCCTCCGTGAACCACATCTCCGAGTAGGCGCTCTGCCACAGCAGGAAGCCCGACAACCGCTGCTCGCCGGACGTGCGGATCACCAGGTCGGGGTCGGGCTGCCCCGAGGTGTAGAGATTCTCCGAGATTCCATCTTCGGTGACGGCCTCGATCAGCTGGTCGCCGCTCTTGCCGTTCGCAAGTTCCTTGCCGAGCAGTTGTCGCACGGCGTCGACGATCTCCTGGCGGCCCCCGTACCCGACGGCGACGTTGACATGGAACAACCCGGCAGTGGTTTCGGACTGGGTCGACTCGACGGCTTCCCGCAACCGCCGGGCCGGCTCCTCACCGATCAACTCGAGGTCCCCGACGGTGCGCACGCTCCACCGGTTGGCGGGGGCGCAGATTTCCTCGACGACGTCGGTGATGATTCCGATCAACGTCGCCAATTCGGTGGGTTCGCGTTGCAGGTTCTCGGTGGAAAGCAGGTACACAGTGGCCATCTCGACGCCGGCCTCCTGGCACCAGCGCAGCATCTCGGCGATCTTGTGCGCACCCATTCGGTACCCGTAGCTGACGTCGTCGTGACCAGCGTCACGCGCCCACCGCCGATTTCCGTCGCAAAGTACCGCGATGTGGCGTGGGAGCTCGGATTTCGAAGAAGCCAGGCCTTGGCGCAACCGCATCTCGTAGAGGCGGTACATCGGTTCCTTGAGTCGCGAAGGAATGATGGCCACCGAATCAGACTACTGTGGCGTTCGAATCCCCCAGGGCATTAAGTGGAGGTGAACATGGTGCAGGTCGATGCCGACGAGGCTCAGCAACAACCGGCGCGGGTCTACGCGGAGGATTTTCCCGAAGCGGTGGTCGACGGCGTCGCCAACTTCTTCCACAAGCCGCGGTTACGGGGCTGGATTCACGTCTACTCGGCGGTCATCGCGTTCATCGCCGGAGCGGCGTTGGTGTCGGTGTCATGGTCGCTGGTGTCGACGCGGGCGGGCCTGGCCACCCTGGTCTATACGCTGACGATCGTCGCGATGTTCGCGGTGAGCGGCGCGTATCACCGGGTGAACTGGCGCTCGGATACGGCGCGAAAGTGGATGAAGCGCCTCGATCACTCGATGATCTTCATCTTCATCGCCGGCAGCTACACGCCGTTCGCGATGCTGGCGCTGCCGGAGTCCGACGGCCTGGTCTTGTTGGCGATCGTCTGGGCCGGCGCGATTGCCGGGGTGTTGCTCAAGATGTTCTGGCCGTCGGCTCCGCGCTGGGTCGGCGTGCCGCTCTACCTGTTGCTGGGCTGGGTGGCGGCGTGGTTCGTCGGGCCGATCCTGCACGGCGCGGGCGTCGCCGCGCTGGTGCTGCTGATCGTCGGGGGCGCGCTCTACAGCATCGGCGGAGTGCTCTACGGCCTCAAGTGGCCGAATCCGTGGCCGCAGACGTTCGGCCACCACGAGTTCTTCCACGCGTGCACGGCGGTGGCTGCCATCTGCCACTACATCGCGATGTGGTTCGCCGTCTTCTAGTGAATCGGGCGCGCAAACCGACCGCAGCGGTAGGTGGGCGCGCCGAAATCGCTAGAGCTGGGTCATGTTCTCCGGGGTCCAGTAGGCCTTCATCGACGCGATCTTGCCGTCGGCGTTGAACGTCATGACGCTGATGATGTCGATACTCATCTTGGCGTCACCGATACTGATCGTCAGCGTCCAATGAAACGCCACCTCGTTGCCCAGTGCCCGCAGGGTGAGGACGTCGGTGCCGTTGTCGCCCTGCGGAATGGCCGAGTAGAAGCCGCGGATCGCCTGGGTCCCGATGTGCACCTCGCTGCCGACGGGATCCTCGACGGTGGCATCGTCGGCATAGAGCTCGACGATGTCGTCAACCTTTCCCTTCGCGGCGTATTCGAGGTAGCGGTTGACGGTCGCGGCATTGGCCTCAGGCGTTGGCATGCGCCGAAGGCTACACGGACACGCCGAGAGCGACCGCGAGATCCCCGGCAGTGGTGACCGGCAGATCGCAGGTCCGTCCTCGGCACACATAGGCGGCATCGGCCCCGGCCACCCGGTCACGGTCGGCCAGCAGTTCCGAGGAGTTGACTGGGCCGCCGACCACGATCGCACCCCCTGGGGCCAGCATGCGCGCCGATGCCAGCAGCTCCGAAACCACGGGATCGCAGGCCACGGCGATCTGAATCGGCCCGCGCACAGCAGCTTCGGCGACGGCCAGCCAATGTCCACCCGAGCGCGCCGAACGCGCGAGGATGGGCGCCGCGCCGGCCAACGTGGCCTCGGCCGCCGACGCGTACACGTCGGCGCCTTGCCCCGGAGCCAGGTGTGCCGCCAACAGCAGCGCCTCGGCAATCAAGGAGGCGCCCGACGGCGTCGCTCCGTCAAGCGGGTCGGCGGGCCGAACCATAAGTGCCTCAGCGTCATCCGCCGTGTCGAACCAGCGGCCGGTCGTCTCCGCGTCGGCGAAATGCGCTAGCACAATGTCAAGCAACGACGTGGCGGCACTGAGCCACGACGCCTCACCCGTCAGTTGATAGAGCGTCAACAGACCGGTGGCCAGCGCCGCGTGGTCCTCCAGAATGCCCGCGCTTTCGCCGACACGACCGCCAAGGCTGGCCCGGCGCAATCGGCCATCCACGATGTGCAAGTCGATGATGCTCTGCGCACATTGCGTTGCGGCGAGCAGGAATTCGGGTTCGTCGAGTGCCACCGAGGCCTCGGCGAGGGCGGTGATCGCCAGCCCGTTCCACGCGGTGACAACCTTGTCGTCGCGGCCCGGTTGGGGCCGTAGGTGCCGGGCGGCCAACAGCGCGGTCCGCACCCGATCGAACCGCTGGCCGTCGTCAGGGTCATGCGGCAGCTGCAGGACCGAGCTGCCGAGTTCGAAGGTTCCGTCATCGGTGACATGGAAAAGCTCCGCAGCCCAACGGCCGTCATCGGGCCCCAGGACGTCGCGCAACTCGGCGGACGTCCATACGTACGTCGAGCCCTCGCGACCGTCGGCGTCGGCGTCCAGCGACGAGGTGAACATGCCGTCGGCGCCGAGGTCGTCGATCAGGAAAACCGCTGTTTCACCGGCTACCCTGCGCGCCAACGGGTTCGACGTACGTCGGGCCCAGTGCGCGTAGGCGCGCAGCAGCAGGGCGTTGTCGTAGAGCATCTTCTCGAAATGCGGCACGACCCATGAATCGTCGACGCTGTAGCGCGCAAAACCCCCGGCCAACTGGTCGTAGATGCCGCCACGCGCCATCGCCGTACAGGTCCGCCCGACCGCCTCCAGCGGCATCCCGTCATGTGTACGTTCGTGGCTGCGCAGCAGCGCCTCCAATAATGCGGACGGCGGAAACTTCGGTGCCCCAGACTGATTGGTGATGAATCCACCCCTCACCCGATCCTCGCCCTGAAGGATCGCGGCAACAGCATGGTCGCAAAGCGCCGGATCAACCGGCGGCCCACCACGGGGCAAGCCCGCCGCCATCGACTGCAGCTCGCCCCTGATGCGGTCGGAGGCCTCTTCGACCTCACCGCGGCGCGTGCGCCAGGTGTCGGAGACTGCGGCGAGCAGCTGCAGGAAATTGGCCTTGGGGTAATACGTGCCGCAGAAGAACGGCCGGCCGTCCGGAGTCAGGAAGCATGTCATGGGCCAACCGCCCTGACCCGTCAATGCGACAGTGGCGTTCATGTAGACCGCGTCGACGTCGGGCCGTTCCTCACGGTCGACCTTGATGTTCACGAAGCCTTCGTTCATCGCGGCGGCAACCTGCTCGTCTTCGAAAGATTCGTGTGCCATCACATGACACCAGTGACAAGCCGCGTATCCGATCGACAGCAGGATCGGCAGGTCCCGCGACGCCGCCTCGGCCAGCGCCTGCGGTGTCCACTGCTGCCAGTGCACCGGGTTGTCGGCGTGCTGGCGCAGATAGGGACTGGTGGCCGCGGCCAGGGTGTTCTGCCCCGACGGTTCAGCCGGACTCACGCTTGCTCTCGGCATCGCCGGGTTGCTCATCGGGCTGCCCGTCGGGTTCGTCGAAGGACTTCGGCAGCTTGCGCAGGTGCCGGTTCATCGACCAGACCAGGCCGAACGTGCCGATCAGCAACAGCACGATGACGAGTAACCCGACTGGACTGGCCTTGCCGAAGTCCGGGCCGGTCTGGCGCGGTGGATCCTGCGCCAGCAGGCCGATGATGGTCAGTGCGAAGTCGTTCATGCCTCGATCTCGATTCCTGCGAACAGGTCCGTCTCGGGCAGCGACACCTTGACGCGGGAGCGCGCCAACTCGAATTCCTCTGTCGGCCAGAGTCGCTGTTGCCATTCGATCGGCGCCCGAAAGAAGTCGCCATTGGGGTCGATCTGGGTGGCGTGCGCACGTAACGCGTCATCGCGCTTGGCGAAGTACTTCGCACACTCGATCCGGGTGGTCACCCGCTTCTCGAAGATGTCATGGTCGGATTCCCAGTGCTTGAGCCATTTCTCGAACGGGCCCACTTCGCCGTGTTTGGCGAACTCGTCCTGGATCAGCTGCATCCGCTTGCGAAGGAAGCCGTGGTTGTAATACAGCTTTTGCACGTTCCACGGCTCACCGGCGTCGGGGAACAGCAGGTAGTCGCCCGCTGCCTCATACGCGGCGACCGACACCTGGTGGCACCGGATGTGATCGGGATGCGGGTAGCCGCCGTTCTCGTCATAGGTGGTCAACACGTGGGGCCGAAACTTGCGGATGATGCGAACCAGCGATTCGGTGGGCTCCTCGAGTGGCACCACGGCGAAGCAACCGTCGGGCAGCGGCGGCGGCGGATCGCCCTCGGGCAGGCCCGAGTCGACGAAGCCGAGCCAGTGATGTTCGACGCCGAGAATCTCGGCGGCCTTCGCCATCTCGTCGCGACGGATCTCGGTCATCCGGCCGTGCACCTCGGGCAGGTCCATGGCCGGGTTGAGGATGTCGCCGCGCTCGCCGCCGGTGAGCGTCACCACCATGACGCGCGCGCCCTCGTCCGCGTACCGTGCCGTGGCGGCCGCACCCTTGCTGGACTCGTCGTCCGGGTGGGCGTGCACCGCCATCAACCGCAGTTCACTCAACCTTTTCTGCCTCATCTCGGTCCCGAAGATGCCGCAATCCGACATTCCCGAGAGGTATCAACAATTACGAGTAGTCCTATAGTTCCAGTTCTGTAGATCCATCCGACCGACGGGCATGAAAACTAGATGATCGAGCGTCCCGCCGCGCGCTACGGGCGGCAGCGGTTGACCCGCCGACAGCGCCGCCTGATCGCCGGTGGGCTGACCGCGCTTGTCCTGGTGGCCGGGGTGACGATCGCGGTCGTCGCCTCGGGGTGGTTCGGCGGTGCGGTCAAGGGCGAACTGGGTGGCTACCGCCTTGTCGACGACGAGACCGTCGACGTCACGATCACCGTCACCCGGGAGGATCCCGCTGCCCCGGTGGTGTGCATCGTGCGGGCCCGTTCGTTCGACGGCGGCGAAACCGGCCGCCGCGAGGTGCTGGTGCCGCCGTCCGCCCAGCAAACTGTGCAGGTGACGACCACGGTCAAGTCGAGCAGACCGCCGGTCGTCGGCGATGTGTACGGCTGCGGCACCGACGTTCCCGCCTATCTCGTGGCCCCTTAGAACGGACTGCGAAGCGAATACAACAAACGCCGAACTGCGAATACGTGAAAATCCGCTGTCCGCGCGGTGCTACCATGGAGCGATACACGGTTCCCCGCTGGGACCGTGTATTGCTGCATTTAGTGCGCTGATTAGGCGAGGACGACGGCGGCAATACATGTAGAGCTCCCGGCGCCGAAACATGACACTTCTTACGCGAACGAGCGCGAGAGCAACGACGAAGGGGCGCGACATCATGACCGACACGCAGGTCACGTGGCTGACGGAGGAAGCACACGACCGGCTGAAGGCAGAGCTCGATCAGCTGATCGCCAACCGGCCCGTCATCGCCGCAGAGATCAACGACCGCCGCGAAGAAGGCGACCTGCGCGAGAACGGCGGCTACCACGCCGCCCGCGACCAGCAGGGCCAAGAAGAAGCGCGGATCCGACAGTTGCAGGAGCTGCTGAACAACGCCAAGGTCGGCGAAGCGCCCAAGCAGTCCGGCGTCGCGCTCCCCGGTTCCGTGGTCAAGGTGCAGTACGGCGACGACAAGAGCGATACCGAGACGTTCCTGATCGCCACCCGTCAAGAGGGTGTCAAGGACGGCAAGCTCGAGGTGTACTCGCCGAAGTCGCCGCTGGGCGAAGCGCTGATCGACGCCAAGGTCGGCGACGTCCGCTCCTATCTCATTCCCAACGGGAACACCGTCAAGGTGACACTTCTCAGCGCTGAGCCCTACCACTCCTGAGACGGCTCCCGCTGGGCGTCGCATACAGTCCGCACTATGGCGCAGATCGCTGAGGAGCTCCTTCTGCTCCTGCTCGACAACGCGTCGGCCCAGCCCGCACTGGAACGTCACCTGCGCGAACGTGTGCTGGCGGCCGCAGTCCTGGCCGATCTCGCCTACGCCTGCAAGATCCGGCCCGCGGTGGCCGAAGATGGGCTCGAGCCCGGTCGGCTGATCGCGCTGTCGGCGCCCGGCCTGACGGATCCGGTTTCTGAGTCGGCGTTCACGCTACTGCGGCGACGGCCGTTTCGACCGGTCGCGGCCGTCAAGAGGCTATCCAAGCGCACCGAGGGCGATCTCACTCACCATCTCGAGCAGACCGGCCAGATACGGCGTATTCGGTTGCAGTCCAAACGATTCACCCATCCGTACGCCTGGCCGCTGACCAGCCGTGGCCGGGTGGGTCAGGCCCGTTCAGCGCTGCTGGCAGCCCTGTTCGACCGAAGGCCGCCGACGCCGTCGACCGCCGCGATCATCACGTTGCTCCATGCTGTCGACGGGCTCGGCGCGCTGCTGTCGCTCAACGATCGCGGGTGGCGGTGGGTACACGCCCGGGCCGGCGAAATTGCAAGCGGCAGTTGGGTTGACGAGTATCCGACCGCGCTGCCCGAGGTGAATCTGGCGGTCACCGCGTCGGCGCTGCGGCAGGCGCTAACCTAGCGCGTGCTCCAGATCGGCGAGCAGATCCGACGAATCCTCGATGCCCACCGACAGGCGCACAAGATCGTCGGGCACCTCCAACTGAGAACCCGCCGTCGAGGCGTGCGTCATCGCCCCGGGATGCTCGATCAACGACTCCACTCCACCCAACGATTCGGCGAGAATGAAAATTTCTGTGCCCGCGCACAACTTGCGGGCAGCATCCGGACCGCCCCGCATCCGCACCGAGACCATGCCACCGAATCCGCTCATCTGCTTCGCAGCGATGTCGTGGCCGGGGTGAGTGGGCAGTCCGGGATAGAGCACAGTCGAGATCGCCGGGTGGTTCGCAAGGAACTCGGCGACCAGTGCGGCATTCTCGCTGTGCTGGCGCATCCGCAGCACCAGAGTCTTGAGCCCGCGCATGGTGAGGTAGGCATCGAACGGGCCCGCGACGGCACCCGCACCGTTCTGCAGAAATGCGAACGCGGCGTCGAGTTCTTCATCGCTTGTCAGCAGCGCACCACCGACGACGTCGGAATGACCACCGATGTACTTGGTCGTCGAATGGAGCACGATATCCGCGCCGAGCGTCAGCGGCTGCTGCAGTGCCGGCGAGGCGAAAGTGTTGTCCACCAACACTTTTACATTTTGCGCCGAAGCGTTCGATTCCTCGGCGATCTGCGCGATGCCTGCGATATCGGCGATGGACAGCAGCGGGTTGGTCGGCGTCTCGACCCAGATCAGCTTGGTCTGGCCGCTGATCGCGGCCCGGACCGCGTCGAGGTCGGCCAATGAAACGGCGGTGTAGTCGATGCCCCACTGTGTGAACACCTTGTCGATCAGACGAAAGGTGCCCCCGTAGGCGTCGTCGGGCATGACGACGTGATCGCCCGGCCGAAGCACAGCGCGCAGCGCGCAATCGGTGGCGGCCATACCCGAGGCGAACGCCCGTCCGTAGTCGGCCTCCTCGACGGCGGCCAGCGACGCTTCCAACGCAGTACGGGTCGGATTGCCGGTGCGGGCGTATTCGTATCCACCTCGCAGCCCGCCGACCCCGTCCTGGGCGAAGGTCGAGCTGGCGTAGATGGGCGCATTGACGGCACCGGTGGCCGGGTCAGGCCGGAAACCTGCGTGGATGGCCTTGGTGGCGAGCCCCCGCGACCTGTGTTGTTCAGTCATCACCGATCAGGGTAGCGGGGGGAACCACGGCGGCGGGTGGGCGTCCAGCGGGACGCAGGCGGTGCCTACCATCTTGTCGGCGAGCGTCTGACGTTTCTTGTCCCACAACGGCCACAGGTAGCCGACGTAGCACAGGAGTTGGTCCACGTAGTGGGCGATCTGGCGGACCAACGACATCCAGAACCCGATGGGCTGCCAGGTCTTCTCGCTGACCACCTGGAACTTCATCACCGATTTGCCGATGCTCTGTCCCGTTCTGCCCTGGCGGTAGCAGAAGTTCCAGAAGAAGTAGACGGCCCCCGGCAGAACGGCGATGAACTGGACCGACGTCCAGAAGTCCGAGACCGCGGTCGAGCAGTAACTGTCGCCACTGCCGTAGATGCTGTCGAGGCACTCCACGTCGCCCGCGACCAGGAGGCCGACGAAGGGAATCAAGGTGATCACCCAGATCGGAGCCCAGTCGATGAGGCTGGCGACCACTCGGGTGGTCCACTGCGTATATGCCTTTTTCGGCAGCACCCGGGCCGGCGGCGGATAGGTCTGCTGCGGCGGAGGCGAATTGTCCGGTGGATGCGGTGGTGGCGCGGTCACGTACACCTATCTACAGCGGTACGCAGACGGTCTTCATGAGCTTGTCGGCAATCGTCTGACGCTTGGCATCCCAGAGCGGAAACAGGAACCCGATATAGCAAATGAGTACGTCGACACCGTGCGCGATCTGGCGCAGGAGCGACTTGAGAACTCCGATCGGCTGCTGCGTCCGCTCGCCGACGACCTTGAACTTCATCATCTTCTTGCCGATGCTGGACCCGGTATTACCTTGACGCACAACGAGATTCCACAGATAGAACACCATGGCGATTAGAACGCAAACCGAGAAGATGAGCCATGCCGTTGTCGATGGACCGCTGTCGCCGGTGGCGCAGAAAGCGCCATCCACGCATACCGTTTCCACCTGCCGGAAGGCGTATAGGACGACGCCACCGATTATCGCGAGTAGGTAAACCGGGATGCTGTCGATCACATACGCGAGCACACGGGTGAACCACGGCGTGTAATGGCTCCCATCCGCTGTCGACCCCTGGGCTAAACCGATCTGCCGTGGCGGTTGGTAGCCACCCCCTGGCGGCGGCGGTTGACTGCTCACGTGTGCCCCTACTGTCAATCCATCGCGACTGGTCGCAGCTTACGGATGTGATCGCAACGGCGCAGGGACTCGCAGAGACCTGGCCTGCGCACACTCGCGCAGACCAGGCCTTCCACGATTACGGCGTCAGCGGCGCGAGCTGGCCGTTGGTGAGCTTCCGGTAGGCGCACACCAGGAACAGCGCGGACACCGGGAGCGCGACGATCAAGCCGATGCCGCAGAGCAGCGCGCCGACCACGGCGATCACGCCGGCGACCAGCCAGGTGAGGATCACCGGCCCGATGTTGTTCTTGGTGATCTCCACGCTCTGCTTGATCGCATCGATCGGCGACGCGTTGCGGTCGACGATGATGACCGTGGTGAACAGCGTGAAGACAGCGATCACGAGCCCGATGATGAAGCAGAACGAGCCGATACCGGCTGCGACGCCGATGATCAGGGTCGCAATGATCACACTGCCGACGTTGCGCGGCTTGAAGAACGATCCGATCGTCACCGGCTGCCCGTTGGCGATATCCAAAAGACCACCCAGATAAGCGGATTGAATCGCCGCCGCGACCACCATCAGGATGATGTAGCCGACGATGAGTACGAGGATGCTCGCGAAGCCGAAGCTCGCCTCATAGCTGTAGCTGTTGCCGTAGGACTCGTAGCTCTGCGTCGGTGCGAGCGCGAACGCCAGGCCGTAGACGGCGCCGACGAGTATGCCGACGATGATTCCGTACACCACCGCAGGGACGATGAGTGCGACGGCGTTCTTGGTGAACTTGTTCCATGCCCACGAGAACGTCTCACCGACGTTAAATGCCTGCGCGCCAGGGAAACCCGGGCCAGCCGGCGGATAACCGCCGGGTGCGCCAGGTGGCGGATAACCCGCGTGCTGGGGCGGCGGGTAGCCACCCGGTGCGTAACCCGGCGGAGGCGGTGCGTAACCCGGCGGGGGCGGCGGTGGGTAGTTACCACCCGGCTGGGGCGGCGG
>NZ_NVQE01000040.1 GCF_002591975.1 Mycobacterium neglectum
GTATGCTGTGGGAGTGCTCACTGTGACGTGATGATGTGGTTTGTTTTTTAATGGAGCGGCGGACAACCCGGATATCAACAGGGGGATTCGTGGCCAGGGTCGGATGGGTAAAGGGGACAGGTGGAACGGGGGCAAGGCCGGCCGCTTTGTCGCCAACGCCCTGTTGGCCGGGCTTAACCGTTGCGTCCTGGCCTCCGCCGCGGTGATCTTGCGCAGCAGTTCTTTCCATTTCGCCTGCAGGTCTGCGTGCACTGCGGCGGACCGCTCGGCCGCGGCGCGGGCGTCAGCGGCCGACTTCTCCGATGCCCCGGCGGCGGCGGCGGCGCGCTCACGCGCGGCTTGATAGGCCTTCATCTGGTTTGCCGTCTCGGCGACGACTATCCGCTGCAGGGACAGCTGGTCGATCAACTCCTGGGGAGAACCTGCGGTCATCACCGCCGCCAACTGACCGGTGCGTCCACTTATATACGTCGTCGCCGCCACCCGGTCGGCTGCTGCTTGGTTGGTGGCGAGTTGGGCATTCGCCACATCCAGGGCTTCGAGATCGGCGCGCTGGCGGTCTTCTGCAGCGGTTTGGGCCGCCATCTTGTCGTCGGCATCGCGTTGGGCGGCGGTGACGGCTTCCCGGGTCTGCAACGCCTGTTGGGACAACTCATCGAGCTTGGCCAGCGCGTCAGCCGCCGGGTCCGCGCTGACGTCGCCCGCTATCGCGATGGCTAACACCATGACACCGGCCGCAAATCCGCCCGCCGTTCGCCGCACAGAGTGGCGCACCCGACTCATTCGGATTTTCACGATCCTTTGATGTAAGCCCCCCGGCTACATATGTCTCGGACAGGCTATGAACTGACACCGTCAATGTCCACTCGTCCGTCAATGTGATCACCGCTGGGGATGCCGACGACCGATACTCGGACCGTTGGCGGGAAGGCGAACCGACTTGAAGGGTCCCGCCGAACAGGTACCGGATGTCGACGGAATATGCGTGACATGCCACCTGGTTGCAGGGGACGGCGTTACGGACGTCCCCGACGACCCCGACGACAAGGAGGGCAAGATGCCTCAACTCGAAGGCAAGACAGCGCTGGTCACCGGCGGCACGTCCGGCATCGGCTACGCGACGGCCCGGGCGTTCACCGACGCGGGCGCGCAGGTGTTCATCACCGGCCGCACCCGACAGCGCGTCGAGGACGCCGCAGCGTCTCTCGGTGCCGGTGTGGTGGGCGTCGCCGGCGACGTCACCAGTATCGAGGACCTGGACCGGTTGGTTGACGTCATTCGCGCCTCGGGTACCGGACTCGACATCGTCTTCGCCAACGCCGGCAGCGGTGAGTACGTGACCCTGGCGGAGGAGACGCCCGAACACCTCATCGACACGTTCAACCGTAACGTCGGAGGAACGGTGTTCACCGTGCAGAAAACCCTGCCACTGCTCAACCCCGGCGCCTCGGTCGTGCTGGCCGGCTCGACGGCGGCCACTCGGGGCACTCCGGCATTCGGCGCCTACGCCGCGGCCAAGGCTGCCATCCGGTCCTTCGGCCGCACGTGGGCGGCAGAGTTGGCCGACCGCGGAGTCCGGGTCAATACCATCGTTCCGGGCCCCATCATGACGCCCGGTCTGACGGAACTGGCTGCCGATGAAGAGGAGCGCCAAGCCCTGCTCGACGAGCTGGCGTCGAACCCGATGCAGCGGATCGGCGACGCCGAGGAGTTGGCCGCCGCCGTGGTGTTCCTCGCCTCGGACGCAAGCAGCTTCATGACAGGTTCCGAGGTTTACGTCGACGGTGGCATGAACCAGGTCTAGACGTCTGGACGTGCCTCGGCGTTATCGGACTCCCGGCGATCCGTCCCGAAATTCGTGTGACTGGTGGCGGTTCGGGCTCAGGTGGTGGCAGCCGTAGGGATGACGAGACGGCGGCTACTTGAGCCCGTCGCTGCCCGCCGGCACTCGACGCTGCTTCAGCGCGTCCAGCAACCGATGTTCGGCGTCTTCGCCGGGCTTGACACCCGTTGGGATGCGGAGCAGGAAAAACACACCGAGCACCCACCACGCACCGAACAGGATCCACGGCTGCATGTCGAGGAACGCAGGCATGCCCGGCAGGTAGAGACACAACAGCCCGGCGCAGAGCACGACGGCGGCACCGCCGATCAACAGGCCACCGTTCCCGTTCCCGCCGACCCGTAGCGGCCGATCCATCTGCGGCTCCCGTCGACGCAAAACCACGAAGACAATGGACACCAGCAGGTACGCGATGACGATGCTCGGAGAGCCGGAGTCCACGAGCCAACCGAGCATCGCCTCGCCCAAGAACGGGGCGATGAACGAAAGACCACCGATGAACAGCAGTGCGTTGATTGGAGTGCGGAACTTCGGGTGCAGCTTGCCGAACCAGGCGGGCAGCATGCCGGAGCGCGCCATCGAGTACATCAATCTCGATGCACCGAGCAGTAACGAGTTCCACGAGGTGAGGATTCCAGCGATGCCTCCTGCGATCAGGAGCTTCGCCATGAGGTCGCTGCTGAACAGGGCACCGAACGCGTCCGCGGTGGCGATGTCCGCCTCTGTCAGATCGGCCGCGCTCATCGCCGACGACGTTGTCAGGATGGTCATGACGTACCAGATGGTCGCGAGGACCACGGCGACGACGACCAAGCGTCCGACCTGACGGGCCGGCACGTTCACTTCCTCCGCGGACTGCGGGATGACGTCGAATCCGACGAACAAGAACGGGACCACCACGAGCACCGCGAAGAAACCTGCCGCGCCGCCGGTGAAGAGCGGTGCCATGTTGTCCGTTGCGCCGCCGGTGAAGGAGCCGAAGACCAGCATCAGACCAATGACCAACAGCAGCACCACGACAAACGTCTGCGCCACGCTCGCGAACTTGACCCCGAGGATGTTGATGGTGGTGATGACGACCGCGGCAATCGCGCCGACCAGTGCCCACGTGAGATAGACGGGGCTGCCCGCAACCTCCCACAGATATACCTGGTTGAGGTCCGGGAAGAGGTACAGCGCGGTTCTGGGAAGGGCCACCGCTTCGAATGCCACGATGGTCACGTAACCGCCCACGATGCCCCAGGAGCCGATAAACGACCACCGCGGGCCCATGCCGCGTAGCAAGAAGTTGTGCTCTCCTCCTGCCTTGGGCATGGCCGCCGTGAGCTCGGCGTACGTCAGGCCGACCACGCCCATGATCACACCGCCTGCGGTCATCGCCAGCACGGCTCCGAGCGTTCCCGCAGAGCCAATCCAGTCCCCCGTGAGCACCACCCAGCCGAAGCCGATCATGGCACCAAAGCCCAGGGCTAATACGTCCCAGCTGCCGAGGACTTTTAACAGCGAGGTCTCGTCGGTCTTATCGACTGGGCTTCTCGTCATTGAGAACACACCCTTCCGGTGCTCGTCTTGGCGGCAGCTGCGGGTGGAACTCAAATTAGTCGATATCGCTGCTCGTCGGTATGCCGAATGGGCGAGTGCATGGCCAAAGAGAAGACGCGATCATCGGCGCGTTCACAACCCCTGATCACAGCTCATGATGAACGTCCTTGACTGACAACACGGTTCGCTACTGCCCGTCGACGTCAGCGACGGCGCTGGTCGGCGATACGGCCCAGCCATTCCACCAAGAGATCGCGTTCAGCGGCGGAAAGGGGCAGGTCGTTGTCCCCGATGGCTTGCCGCAGAGCCGTAGCCCGCCCGGTCAATGTGCTGCGAACCTTACTTGCTCCCGAAGTGACCACGATGCTCGAGACAGCGTTCTCACGGGCGATGTCGCTCAGTTCTCGGTCCCGTTTTGCCGCCGGAATTGTCAGTTGCGTCATGACGAAACCCACGCCGCAGGATTGGAACAGACCCGTAGCGCGCTCGACGCTCATTCGCAGCTTGCCGTCGTCGGCTATCCGGGCAATCGCCTCTTGGAGCATGGCCACCGTCGTCTCGGCGGCCGCTGAGATCGCGTCACCCCGCCGCACGTTTCCGTAGATCAGTGCGAAGCAGTCGGGCTGTGCGAATCCGAAGGCGACGAACAGGTCCCATAGTCGGCGCAGATCATTGACCGGGTCCCCCGATTGCTTGAGGAGTTTGCGCTTCTTCTGTATGTAATCCTCGAGGATGTGCAGGGTGACTGCTTCGATCAGGCCGTCCTTGTCACCAAATCGGCGGTAGAGAATCGGCGGTTGCGTGCCTGCGGCAGCGGCCACCGCACGGGTGGACACCGCATCGACTCCCCCCTCCTGAAGGAGTTCTGCCGCCGCCGCCAATAATCGGTCCGACGTGGATCCACGAGCGTCAATCGGCATGTTTCCAACGATAACACTGGTGGACCCAGGCAATCAGACTCCTGAAAAGAGCGTGGAATTGGGGAAACTGTCTGCACGCCAACCTTTTTGGCCGTCATGCGCCCGTCAAGCCGCGTAGCCGCCATCGACGTTCCATGTAGCGCCGGTGACGAAACCCGCGTCGGGGCCGGCCAGGAAGCTGACCACCGCCGCAGCTTCGTGTGGTCGCCCGTACCGCCCCTGGGCAATGAACGTGCGTAGTACCTCGGCGAGTTCTCCCTCGTCGGGGTTCATATCGGTGGCGGTAGGTCCCGGCTGAACGTTGTTGATCGTGATTCCGCGCGGTGCCAGTTCACGGGCCAAGCCCCGGGTGAAGCCGGCGACGGCCCCCTTCGTCAGGGTGTAGACCGCGAATCCGGGCACGGCCATGCGGTCGGCAAATACGCTGCCGATGTTGATGATCCGACTTCCGTTGCCGAGGTGAGCAATCGCCGCCTGTGTCGCGGCGAAGACGCCGCGCACATTGACGGCGACCTGCCGATCGAACTCGTCGATGGGTAACGACTGGACATCTCCGAAGACGCCGACACCGGCGTTGTTGACAAGAATGTCGAGCCCGCCAAGGGCCGTGACCGCCTGCTGCACAGCGGCCGTGACTTGTCCGGCGTCGCCGGCGTCCGCTCGAAGTGCCACTGCCACTCCGCCATCGGCCCCAACAGCGGCGACTAACGCCTCGGCCTCGGCGGTCGAAGACACATAGGTGAAGGCAACGGCAGCTCCGTCAGCGGCGAGTCTGCGCACGATCGCCGCGCCGATCCCGCGCGCCCCACCGGTCACGAGCGCTCGTTGTCCAGTCAGGTGTGTCATCTCAGCTTCCCTTCATGTTGCCGGCGGGCAACCCGGTTGCCGGAAAGGGTTGTCCTGTGGTCCATCTCAACGGCGAGGTCGTGCGGTCCGGTCACCCGCACTGCCCATGCTACCGCCGATATCGTTGAAGTGCTAACGTTGATAACCGGCCGGCAGGTGCACGGCCCAGTCTGGGGCGAGTGGGAGTTCGCTCCGCCTATCGAGCAAGGAGAAAGATGTCCGATCACATGATCGACGGCCGGCCGTCGACCGACCCCGACCGTTGGCTGAAGTCGTACTACGCTCTGCGGGGCGCAATCTCGATCGCGTGGGTTGCCGCCGCGCTGACCGTCGGCCCGAAGTTGCCTCTCGTCGCGGCCGTGCTGTTGGTCATCTATCCGGCATGGGATGCAGTCGCCAACGTGATCGATGCGCGGCGCAACGGCGGCCTCCGGCGCAACCCGACGCAGTTGTTCAACACCGCCGTCAGCGGCCTGACCACCGTCGCAGTGGCGGTCGCTCTCTCCCACAGCATGCACGCGGTCTTGGGCGTGTTCGGTGTGTGGGCGGCTCTGTCGGGCCTGCTGCAATTGGCGACGGCGGTGCGTCGTAGGAAGCACGCAGGCGGTCAATGGGTGATGGTCATCAGCGGGGTGCAGTCTGCCGCCGCCGGCGCGAACTTTCTCCGCGAGGCAGGCGGAACCGCGCTGCCCAACGTCGCAGACATCGCGCCCTACGCCGCGTTCGGCGCCTTCTACTTCCTTGTGTCAGCGGCCTGGTTGTCCGTGGTCGCCGCGCGGCGCCGCCGAAGCGCCGATGCCACAGCAGGCCGCTGAACTGCCTACCGCGTCGGGTCTGGATCGCCCATCAGATCGGCAAGGCCCGCTGCGTACGACGCGGGGGTGAGGTCCTCGAAGAAAAGCCGCTGCACCATGAAGCCCGGGATCAGTCCGATCAGGGTGTGAGCCGTCCGTGCCGGATCAGCGTCGCTCGGCAGGTGCCCCGCGGTGATCGCGCGCTCGACATAGGTGGCCCACGCCGCGAGGCCACGGCCACCCTCGCGCCGGTAGATCGCCATGATCTCGTGGTCGCGAGCGGCCTCAGCCCAGACCTGCAGCGCCACTCGATGCAATTCGACCCCGCGCTCATCGCCTATTGCGATGACCCGCTCCAGCACAGACGCGAGCACCTGATGTGGCGGCGGAACGTCGACGGCGGCACGATCCAACACGACTGACAGTCCCTGGCCGGCCACCAGCTCGGCGATCGCCCTGATGAGGTCGGATTTGCCCTTGAAATAGAGGTACACCGCACCCGCCGACAAGCCGGACTCCGCGACCACGGCCGCCATGGACGTCTTGTGAAAACCGTCGCGAGCGACACAACGCAGCATCGCGTCAATGATCTGCTCTCGTCGTGCGGCCCGGTGCTCCTCGCTGACCTTCGGCATGGCAGCAGCATGCCACAAAATGAATATTCGTTCTTGACATGTTCGCACCAGAAATTGCACCATCCCTATACCGAAGGAACATTCGTTTTAAGGAGCCAGGATGTCCCCAAACTCGAATGGAGGCTCGATGAATCCACGGACGACGGGTGCATACGTTGGCCGGCTCTGGCATCACCCCGTCAAGTCGATGATGGGCGAGGAAGTCGGGGAGGTCCTGATCGGCCCTGGCGGTGTGGTGGGTGACCGCGCATACGGATTCTTGGACGTCGAGACAGGCAAGGTGGTAAGCGCGAAGCGTCCCAAGCGCTACAGCGCCCTGATGCAGTGCCGCGCGCGATTCCTGTCGGCGCCGCGGCCCGACGCGCCGGTCCCACCGATAGAGGTCACCTTTCCCGACGGCGCGGTGGTGCGAGATGACCCGTCCGAGCTGACGCGCCGCGTGTCGGCGCTGTTGGGTCGCGACGTGCGCCTGCTCACCAGCGCGCCGGAGGGCGCCTCAGCAGAGTTGGCCCTGCCTGGCATCGAGGGCGTCGAACCAGGAGCAATGAGATCCCTGTTCCGCGACGAAGACGGCGAGCAGATCAGGGACTTCAACGTCGGCATGGCAGCGCCTGGCACCCTCCTGGACATCGGCGCGCTGCACGTCCTGGCCGCGCGCACGCTAGGGGGGTTGGCGGCCGAATACCCTGCCGGTGATTGGGATCCGCGGCGACTGCGGCCGAACATCCTCATCGACGACGGTGGCGAACTGGGCGAGGAAGACGACTGGCTCGGCTGTCGCCTGAATATTGGCGCTGCGGTCGTCGTTCATGTCGTCATGCCAGTGCCGCGTTGCGTGATGACGACGCTCGCTCAACCTGGTTTGCCGAGGGACCTGGGTGTGCTGAAGACGATCGCTCGAGTCGGCCGCAAGCAAGTGCCCTCGCTGGGCGAGGCCGTCTGTGCCGGCAGCTATGCAGAGGTGGTCAGACCCGGCGTGGTGCGCACCGGTGATCCGGTGGACCTCCAACGCGTCGAACCTCGAGAGCATGCGCTCGCGGGGATGATCCAGAAGCTGACTGAGGGAAGAGCCGGGCCTGCGCAGACCGTCACCGAATGAGTTCCGAGGTCAGCGCTGCGACCTACATCGGCTAATACCTGACACGGTGGACCGGGCTGGGTACTGTCCGGACATAACCAGACGGTATGCCCGAGCTGACGGTTGCGCCCTGCATCAACATCGTCGGGATGACATCCGAATCCGTGTCGCTCCTAACGATGTTCACGTGTTCGATACCGAAGGCGATCGTGTCGACGCACAGTGGCGCTCTGCCCGCTCCATCCTCTAATTGCTCGCCAACGAAGGAGAAGTCATGCACAAGAACAATTCTCGCCTCCGGCGCATTACGCGTGCCGGAGCGGTCCTCGCGCTGCTGGTGACAGCGGCCTGCGCGCCGCCCGGTCCCACCGATACCGACGCCGACGCCACGTCGCCCCCGCTGGTGCAAGAGTCCACCCAGCCCGACGAGGATCCGGCGGGCTTCGATCTCGACGCACTGATCGCCGCTGCCCGCACCGAACCCGGCATCACGATCTACGACCAGACCACCAAGGTCGTCGCCACCGCCGAGGCCTTCGCCGCCAAATACGGCCTCGAGGCCACCGGGGTGAAGGTCGAGCTCGGAGCCATCGACAAAGTGTTGAAGGAAAACCAGTCCGGCAACGTCATCGGTGACGTCGTCATCAACGAGGACCTCCCCACCTACGCCGTCGAGTTGCTGGATCAGGGCGTCCTCGTCAACTGGATTCCCGGGGACATGAAAGGCTCGATCAAGCCCGAGGATCAGTACCCCCTGATCGTTCACTACGGTCCGATGGGCTGGGTCTACAACAATCAGACCTACTCGAGCTGCCCGGTGTCCAACATCTGGCAGCTCACCGACCAAGAGTTCGATGGACGCGTCGCCATGGCCGACCCGCTGAGCAATGCCAAGTACCCCTACTGGTTCAACACGATGGCCCTCAACGACGACGCCGCACTACGAAGCGCCTACAAGGAGCATTTCGGTTCGGACCTGACCACGGACCAGCCCGATGCTGCCCACGAATGGGTAAAGCGTTTCGCGCAGAACAATCCCAAGCTGACCCGTAACGACGAGGAAGTCTCCGAGGCCGTCGGCGCCCCCGGCCAGCAGGAGCCGAGTTTCGGCCCCATCTCCATGGCGAAGTTCCGCAACATCGACAAGGAGGGCTACCACCTGGCTCTCTGCGACGGCATGAAACCGTGGGCACTGCAGTCATTCCCGTCGGTGATCGCGTACGCGGCGAAGACGGACAGCCCCAACGCCGCCAAGCTCTACATCCACTACATGCTGACCGAGGAGGGCTTCGCCATTCAGCTCGCCGACGGCAAGCCCGCTGCGAACTCCGAGATATCCGCACCGGACGACCCGTCCAACGTGAAGGACTTTCTGGATCAAATGGCGCCGTTCCCGAGCGCTGACCTCGTCAGTGACTACCGCACCAAGTCCGAATGGGACGACTTCTGGCGCAGTTCGCACAGCTGACGGCGGAAGATGATCGCGATGGGCAATGGGAGGCGATCAGCGGGACGACGCCTGCGGCTTAACCCAACGCCACTGTCGGGTGGAGCATTCCTGGGCATCGGGCAAGCGATCCCGCACTGCCGCAACAACACCCGGCCACCACTGCTCGTCATAGTCATCGCCGGATAGCCAACCAGCCGGTGCCACCTTCGGTAGCCAGCCGTCGATGTCGGCGAGCACGCTGTCGTACTCATGGCGGGCGTCGAGGTGTACCCAGGCCAGGGACCCGTCGGCGAAGAGCGCCGCCGCCGCTGGTGACGGGCTGACCAAGAGGTGCACCCGGTCGGCGAACCCGCACGCGAGGACGTTGCGGTGCAACTGCCCGGCGAGGGTGCCGCCACCGTCGGCGACGGCAGCGGCATGAGAGTCCTTGGCCGCGGTGCCCTCACGTCCGCTGCCGCGGCAGGAGTCGACTCCGACCACGGTGTACTCACGATTCGACTTGTTCACCACCTCGGCGAGCGAACACAGACTGCGGCCAAGGTAGGAGCCGACCTCGACGAACGTGCTGCCTTCTGCGAAGGTCGTCACGGCCTCCTCCTGCAGGTCGCGCCAGCCGAACCAACCGTGAATCTGCGACCAGTGCGTTATCGGTGCAGTGCGGTCGTCGGCAGGTGAACTCACGAGTTCCAGCCCTTTCCCGGACGGTGCATGACGGAGGGTAGCTTCGCCGCAGTGTCGCCGACACGACCGCGAAATGGCAATGCGGCATTTCACACGGCAATCGACACAACAACATCAACGGCATGCCGCCTGGCGAGGCACCACAGGATCCTGTCCATGTCCATCGTCTAGGAGCCGACGGGCATCGTGGGCGCCTGCGGCATCGGTTAGTCCAGTCGTTTTGACGGACCTTGTGGTCCCCGTCGCCGCCACGTTCCCATATCGACTCCTGATCGAAGGTGCCAAGCACCTGACACGTGGGCTTCGCCACAGTAGAGGTGACATGTTGCCCGGCACACAGCCGATGCCGCGGGGCGACATTGCTTTCGTACCAAATGCGTTGAGGTGTATCGAATCTCATACGTCGCAGGTTGCTTTACACAGATTTAACAAGGACCATTGAGCTGGTCGGCTCAGCGGGCGATCCCCGTCACCCGACACCAAGCGCCGTCAAGGCCCCCGAGATCCGGGTGTAATCAAGGAGTTGAAAAGGAATGTCCATCACGCAGTACCGCGCCAACGCCAAGCGGGCAAGAGAACGGCGCCGCCTCTACGCGCGGATCAACAGCCTCCCCAATTCAACGGTTCGCGAGGAACTGTTGGCGATTGCCCAGCGCCATGAAATCGCACATCGCTGACGCGACACCGTCGCAGTCCAGAGCCGGTGACCCACGGGGTCGCCGGCTCTGTGGTTTCGCCGGACGCATCGGATGACACGTCCGCGGTTTCGGCCTGTCACGCCGACCGATCGCACAGATCGGTCACTCCGTCACGCGGACACAAACCTGCACACCTACCGCTGCTATCGGCCACGGTAGGCGTCACCGCGCTGGAATACGCCGACGACGGTCACGCGTTGGCGCTCATCGTCAATTCTGTAGATCACGCGGTAGGTGCCGCGGCTGGCACATCTCGACAACCGAGATGAGTCGGTAAGGTCGAGAACTAATATGGTCGAGAAGCGCAGTGTTCGGCGATTGGCACTCACGCTCGTTGTTTTAATAACGAGCACTGCCCTCGGAGCGCCTACTGCCGCGGCCGCCGAACTCAGTGACTATCGCTGGGAGCGGCGTCCACTACTGCTGTTCGCGCCTACGGAAAACGACCCACGGCTCGTTGAAACGCTGAGCCGAATCGAGGCCAGTCGCTGTGACTTTGTCAGCCGTGACATGGTGCTTGGCCTGGTGGTAACCGACGGCAACAGCACGCTCGATGGTCACGTTATCGACGCCGATGAGTCACAGGCTTTGACGAACCAGTATGCGATTGGTGAAAACGCCTTCAGCGTGCTGTTGATCGGAAAAGACGGCGGCGAGAAACTGCGCGTCAACGAGGTACCAGATCTTCAAACGATTTATAGCGTGATCGATGGCATGCCGATGCGAAGCCGCGAGATGAATGCCGACCCAAGTCGGTGTTGACCCCGCGCACATGTTCAGAGGCCATCGATTACAGCGTGGGCTTGTCGGCATCTTGTTCGCATGCTCGGCGACTCTGGTTGTGTCGTGCGGAAGCGACGGGCGATCCCCCACCGCAGACGAGACGACGAACGCGCCAGAGGCTGCTGGCTCGTCCGCCCGGGCAGTCGCGTCTGACGGGTCCGACGTCGTTCTCGTCGACCTTGGCGTGGCCGGCGAGGTAGCCACCTGGACAGCGGTCAACGACCCTGTCATGGGCGGTATGTCCACCTCGCGGATTACGTTCGACGACGGTGGCGGCCTCGTGTTCTCGGGGGACATCTCGCTGGAGAACAATGGCGGGTTCGCCTCGGCCCGCAGTTCGCAGGACCCCGATATCGGGCGAAGAGCAATGGGCGCCAAGTCAATCCGCGTGCACGCTCTGGGCGACGGCAAGACCTACTTGTTGAAGGTGGGCACTGAAGGGCAGCCCTGGTCCTACATCCAGCGCTTCACCACCGAGGCCGCCGTGCAGCGGACATACGAACTGCCCATCGAGAGCTTCCAGCCGGTTGGCATGCGCCTCGATCCCGCACCCAACGCGCCGCAGACCCTGGATCCCTCACGCATCAGCCAGGTGTCGGTCTACATTCTCGACAAACAGCAGGGGCCCTTCGAACTCACCATCAGCGCGATTGACGCCACAGCCTGACGACACCTCCGCAAGTGGTCTCCGCTGGCGACGACGATCTGTTCAGTCAGTCCAGCGGCAGCCCGTAGTGCTGTCAAAATTATCCAAGACAGCTCGCCGGAACGGTGCCATCGTCGGACCCATGACGGAACAAACAGGCGATGTCGAAACGTTCACGCGGCTCTGTAACAACTGGGACGATGCGCTCCTCGCGAACGACGTCGATCGCATCGCCGCCTTCACCACACCGGGATGGATATTCGTATCGCAAGACGGTGTGGTTGCTGGCAGTCAGTTCTTGGCGTCTGTCGCGAGTGGCGCAGTGCTCCACGACACCTTCAGCAGCGAGGTGGTCTCAGTGGTCGACCTCGGCGACGTCGCGGTCATCGTCGCTCGGGTCGTCAACACCGGTACGTATCAAGGCGAGCGGTTCGAGAACGACGAATGGACCTCCGACGTCTTCGTACGCCGCGACGGGCGCTGGCTCTGTGAGTTGACCCACCTCACGCCGGCAAGAAAGCCCCACTGAGTAAGACCGTCCACTAGGCCATCCACGCCGTCGTCTCCGCGACCGACCGTCGCGGAGTGGCGGGACAATCGGACGCGTTCGCGGGCGCGGAGCCGAGCCGGATGAGCGTCTGTGGATAGGCTTCGGCGTCGAAGAGCTCGCACGCAAGCGCCAATCGGTCGCGCATGTCACTGATGGGCTCGGTCAGAGCGCAGGACGCCAGTCCGAGTGCGGTGGCTGACAGCAGCAGATGGCTCAGCGCCTCTCCCGCACGCAACCGCGAGGCATCGTCGTCGGTCTCCGTGGCAAGGACCAGCAGGGCGCCGTCGGCGGCGCCGCGGCGCGGGCCGTCGTCGAATTCGCGTCCGTATGTCAATCGAATTGCGCCCTCCGGCAACCGCATCCAGTGGAGTTTGGGCACGACACTCATTTGGACACCGTATCGAGCGGCTCGGATGAGCAGCAGCTCGAGAGTCGACGGAGGCAGAGGTGACGCCGCGTAATCGCGTCGGTCCGACCTGCGCAGCGGGATCGCGGTTGCCAGTTCGACGACAGCGTCGGAAGGGGCGCGGTCGATCAGCTCGAACGACGCCAGGTGGCCGTCGTCGGGAAAGCGGCGGATGCGAGCTTGCCAACCCGCCGCGGCGAAGCTCACCGAACAATGATTCAGCACGGAGCCACACCCCAGCAGTACGTTGCGCCGGTCGGCTTCGGCGTCGCCAACCCTCCGGTCCCAATCGGCGTCCAGATGTAGTCCTGCGTCGTCGACCTGCCAACGCCAGGGCTGCGAATTGCGCACCGAGGGCGCCCACGCGGCGAGTTCCAGGACTCGATGCAGCTTGGCCGTATCGGGAAAGTCGCTTGGCAACCCGTCTCCATCGTGAGGTACCGGTGCGGGCCTGTATGGTCTCATATTCGGCAGCGGGTTCACCGGCGGCTTTGCGCTGCCCGTTCCCCTGTGTCACCTGCAAGCGTCGCCGGCGACCATTCCGGGTGGCGCGTTGCGGGAACGGCTGCCTCTCAGCGGATTTCGACGGGCTGCATGTTGTGCTGGGAGCGACGCTCGTAGACGTACGTCACGCCAGTCGGATACTCGACCGTGCGTTCGGGCTGCGTCGGCTGACGAGACTCGAGCCGTGAAACCTCGCGCCGCATGGGTGGGAATGCGCCCGCGTGCCAGCGAGACCGCCGACGACGCGGCGTCGAGCGCTAGTCGTTCGCGTGTCCGGGGTCGGATACGGCGTGGTCAGGCCAGCAGCGATTCCGGCGTGTTCCAACGCATGCCATCGAATCGACCGAAATCGCTGTCATATGTGACGACACTCGCGCGGTGCTCGATTGCCAGCGCTGCGAGGTGGGCGTCGTTTACGAGGTTTCCGCCGGCACCCACCTGCGACAGCAAGTCGGACAGCACGTCGGGGTGTCGGGTGGTCGGGTGGACGAGCACTGCGCTCGGTGCCGCGCACCAGTCCCGGATCTGTGCCATCGCATCCTGCGGGCTGAGCGGAGACGGAAACAAACCGTGCTTTGTGGTGAGCCGGGCGAAGGCCAGTAGTGGCACCCATGCCAACCCAACTATGTCAGCGCCTGACAAAGCGCCGTCGAGCCAACGCCTGCTTGCTTCATGATGCTCACTCGCCGAATTCACTGCGTACAACAGGACGTTGGCGTCGACGATTCTCATGCTCCCCGCCGCTGACGGCGAACGAGCTCCTCGTCTTCGAGTTCAGCGGCCAGCTGGAGCGCTCGATCCAAACTCACCGACGGGACACCCAGATCCGCCGAGCGCGTTGCGAACGCGGCCGGCGCGGGCCTGCCCGCAGCACCGTCTCGGATCGCGTCGTTCAGAGCTTGTTTGAAGGACAATCCCCGCTCGGCCATCCGCCGCCTGATCAATGCGAGCGTGTCGTCATCGAGAGTCACCGTCGTGCGCATATGACAGCCTAGCATCAGTATTGATGACAGCATGCTATCAAGCGTCCGCTCCCCGAACGCTGCTCAGGATTGCGTTTCGGCTGTCGAGGTGAGTTCGTCTGCGACAAACGCGTCTGCCTGAACGTTCGGCCAACTTGCCTAGACGCGGAATGTCTGGTCGCCGCTGCAAGCCCGGCAGGATGTGGAGATTGGTCCTACTAGGCCGCGACGCGTCGCCGCGGTGCGTTACGTAGGGAGCGTCGCCGCAGTGTGTGCGGTCACTCCTGGGGTGGGGCCGCACCGGAGGGGATCTTGATGCCGGTCACGGTCCACGCCGACACATCGGCGAGGCGGATGCGCAGCGAGTCGTGTTCGACGACCGTACCGGCGACGTAGCAGCGGGCTTTGCGCAGGTGGAGGAAGATTCTGGGCTGCTCGGTTTCGAGCGCGCCGATACGGCCGGCGACATCGTCGGCGTCGTTCATGGAGAAGAACTTGGCAACGTACTGGCCGAAATATGAACCGGGCACCGTGATACCCGTCGCTGCGCCCCACGGCAGATACACCGTCACCTCGATGCCGACCGCGGCGGCCTCCGAGTCGAGGTGACGCAAGATCGTGTCCGTACCCACCGATCCGGGATTCGAGGCAGCCATACGGCGATCGTAGAACACTTTCTATCCCTGACAAGATGCAAAATCTATCGCGGCGAGGGTAGACATTTCCCTTTGGCGCGGATAGAGTTCGTCGTGTAGCGACACAGAGGGTGATTGGCACGGGAGATGACGGAACTACCCGTGAGGTACAGAAAGGGCGGCCGCGACCTGGAGTCCGTGATGGTCGGGACAGTCGATGGCCGCTGAGAATGGCAGGTAGTAGGTAAGTGCAGTTCCCGCACAAGGAAGGAGGAGTTACCGTCGGATCGCCCGCGTTGTTCATCAGCCGGGCCGATGCCGCAGATTTCACAGCAGTATCGAAGGATGGTAGTGATCTCCTCAGGGCCGGCGCCCCCGGTGCGACTAATTCCGGGGCGCCGGCCCTTTACTGTGGGTGGGCCATTGCTTCGGGCGCCAGGCCGCCCGCCGGTCCTGTGAAAGGTGTTGATTCAGACGACTAGCGGTCCAGCCGGCGGTGATCCGAACGACAAGTTCGATGACGAGGACTACCCGGCCTACAGCATGGGTAGTGCTGCCCAGATCCTCGGCACAACACCGGGATTCCTTCGAAGCCTCGACGAGGCGAACCTACTCGTTCCCCACCGCTCAGAAGGCGGACATCGTCGCTACTCACGCTATCAACTACGGGTAGCAGCCAGAGCCCGCGAACTCGTCGACCGAGGCACCGCCTTGGAGGCTGCCTGCCGCATCATCGTTCTCGAAGATCAACTCGCAGAGGCCCAAGCGCTCAACACCGAACTCCACCGTCGCCTGAACGCCCGCTAAATCTGTCGCCAGCGATGCCGAGTCGGCGGACCGTGCCAAGTCTGGCGGTGCCCCGCTCCCGCGTTCACCGACTCGGGGTGGGACGTGCGGTCCCGCCAGCTCTGTGTCTGAACCAGCGGGACCTGATGTGTGCGATGGCCGGCCACCGCACGCACTTGAATTCAAGCGTTTCCCCGCAGCCGATCGACCCAAACGTTCGGACGGACCTACGGAAGGGGGATGATCGCGGGATGACATCGCAGAACCACGCTCTTGCGCTGCGCATGGCGGAGTTGGCGCAGGTGATCGCGTTGCGCCCGATCGACGACGTGCTCGTCGACGTCACCGCGGCCGCGAAGGAACTGATTCCCGGCGTCGACATCGCCGGTGTACTCCTCGTCGGCACAGGCGGAACCCACCAAACGCTCGCGCCCACATCCGACCTCATGTTCGAGCTCGACGATCTGCAGATGACCACTGGCGAGGGGCCTTGCCTGCAGGCCGCGCTGGACGAGGTCGTGATCCGCACCGACGACTTCCGCGACGAGCCACGCTTTCCCCACTACGCCCCCAAGGTCGCTGAGCTCGGCCTTCGCAGCGCACTGTCGCTCAAGTTGTACACCGCCGACCGCACCGCGGGCGCGCTGAACCTGTTCGGATATGAGCCGAATCTGTGGGACACCGAGGCCGAAACCATCGGGATGGTGCTCGCCGCGCATGCCGCCGCAGCGATCCTGGCGACCCGCGAAGGCGATCAACTCAATTCGGCGCTGTCCACGCGCGACCGGATCGGCCAGGCCAAAGGCATCCTCATGGAACGCTACAAAGTCGACGACGTCCGCGCATTCGCCATGCTTCGACAACTGTCTCAAGACACCAACACCAAGCTCGTCGACATCGCACAGCGCGTCATCGACACACGCGCGGATTGACAGCGTGGTGAACTCGCGGCGAGCCAGCCCGCCGATGTACAAGAGTCGAACGCTAAACCTGGTGATACGGGCCTCCGGCAAAGGTCTCTCAGTTATCGGTCGAGCGGGCAGCGAAGCTCTGTAACAGCGCGTTCGCGACGAGCGAAGGAAGGCGGGGCATCCGGACCGTGAGATCAACATCCCCATTGCTTTTCACCTGGCGCGTGGTTGAGCGACTGCAGGGCTGAAAGCCGACTTATCAACATCGGTACGCCGTGTTCAGAGAGCTGTTGCCCCCTGACGTGTTTGACAACCACCGCCGGCAGCTGCTGGATCCGTTTGTCCTCTGCTCAACCGCGGTGCGTAGTCAGACTGCCGTAGTGCCGCCGTCGACAACCAACTCCATACCATTGACAAAGCTCGAATCGTCCGAGGCGAGGAACAATGCGACCGTCGCTATCTCCTGAGGGCTGCCGTTCTCTCCCCGTGGGATCAACGCCTCCCGCGCTTCCATCGCCGCCTTAGTCTCGTCGTCGAACATCTGCTCCTGTCCTGGCGCGACGACCTGGCCCGGGGTCAGTACGTTGACGCGGATCCTCCTGTCCTTCAACTCGGCCAACCACACGCGGGCGTACGCATGCAGCGCAGCCTTGCTCGCGGCGTAGACACTCCAGGCCGGATAGCCCCTCACCGAAGCGATCGACCCGGTCATAAAGATCGAGCCACCGTCGTTGAACAGTGGCAACGCTTTCTGCACCGTGAACAGCGTGCCGCGCGCGTTCAGCCCGAAAGTGGCATCGAAGTGCTCCGCGGTGATCTCGCCGAGCTTGCCTTCCTCGGCCGTCCCGGCACTGGTCCACAACACGTCGATGGCGCCTTTTTCCTGCCTGACCGCGTCGAACAACCGGTCCAGATCATCCAGGTTGGCCGAATCAGCCTGCACGGCAGTCACATCCCGGCCGATCAACTCGACGGCTTCGTCCAGAGCTTCCTGCCGCCGACCTGAGATGACAACATGAGCTCCTTCCTCAACGAACAACTTGGCACCGGCCAGCGCCATACCACTTGATCCGCCAGTGATCACCGCTACCTTGCCGTCAAGCTTTCCCATGACCACTCCATTTGGCGATTACCTGGCTGGCGAAGTCAAGCATCTGGTCGAGGATGGGGAACAGTGCGAAGGTGTCCACGATCGCCTCATCGATACCGGACCCGGCGAGTCGTTCGAGCTTGTTGGCAACCGAGTCAACGGATGTGCCAGGTTCGAGGTTGATCCGCATGGCGATTTTCAGCGCGTCGGGATCGCGGTCGGCGTCCTGCGCTGCGCGGCGGGCAATCGACCACAGGTGGTTGGACGAGTCTTGCAGCCCGTCGACGCCGAGCCAGCCGGTGCCGATGCGGCCGACCCTGCGCATAGTGGCCTCGCTTGCCCCGCCGATCCAGATGGGCGGGCCGCCAGCCTGGACCGGGCGCAGGTCGGCATGGACCGGCGGCAGAGAGATGAATTCGCTGTCCCAGGACACCGGGGTGGTCGTCCACCACAGGTGCAGGAACGCCAGCAGGTCGTCGAGCATCCGTCCGCGCTGGTGCCAGTTCGCGCCGCGCGCGATGTCGAGTTCGTCCTTCATCCAGCCGACGCCGACGCCAACGTCGAGGCGGCCGTCGCTGAGCACCTCGAGTGTGGTCAGAAGCCGGGCCAGGTGCGTAGGCTCGTAATAGAACGTGTTGAGCGTACTGGCGTTGAGCCGAACCCGGCTGGTCGCCGTCGCGGCGACCGTCCACAGCAGCACCGGATCGAGGTATCGGGTCATCTGCGACGGGTACGGCTGCTCCTTGCCCGGATAGGTGCTCTGCATGTCTACCGGTGTGAGCAACCGATCGGCGACCCACAGGGTGTCATAACCGAGATCCTCGAGCCCGCGGCAGAACGCGCTCAGGCCGACGGCGCTGCTGATAGCGGGCCCGACTGTGGGAATCGCGAAACCTAGCTTCATCACGAGGCCCCTCTGCCCACAGCCGGTCGCCAGCCTTCATTGACTTCTTTCATAGCAATACCTTTCGGTGAACCATCAACGATTAGGTGGCGTGACAGTGCCCGCGTTCGTGCGCTGCTTTACCTAACGGTGCGGTGCGGCTCAACCGGAAAATTCGGTCACACCGAGGGCGAAGTCGAAGTTCCCCACCCCGTGTTGGGCGAGACCGATCATCACCAGGCCCGTTCCTTCGAGGTAGTGCGCCATGTTCAGGCCGCCGACGTCGAGCGGGCGCAGCTTGAGGCTCTCGATGAACTCCGCAACGGCCGTCTTGGCGCGCTCGTCGTCGCCGGCGATGAAGACGTCCAGCGGCCGGCCCTTGGCCAGGACAGCGCCGAAGGTGGTGTTGAACGCCTTCACCACTCGGGCGCTGGCCGGGGCCGCCCCGGCAACGTCTTGCGCGATCGAGGTGCCATCGGGGATGGCGAGCCCGTCGCCCGTGGAATTGACGGGGTTGCAGATGTCGACGATGACCTTGCCCGCGAGGGCGTCTCCGTACTGGCCGACGACCGGTACGACGTTGGCGTACCCGAGGGCCACGATGACGATGTCGCCGGCCGGGACGGCGCCGAACTCTCCCGCCGTGGTGCTGCCGCCGAGTGTCTTGGCCAGATCAGTGGCCTTGGACTGATCGCGGCCGATGACCTCGACGGTGTTGCCGCCTGCTACCGCTAGCGTGGCGATGGTGCTGGCCATATTTCCGGTGCCGATGATGCTGATATTGCTCATGAGCTGTCCTATCTTGATTGATTGTCGAACGGTTGATTCCTCCACCCGAAGCCCGGGTTGGTGACGTATCAAGAAAGCGGGGAGGCGTCGTCAGCCCCGTTCGTGCGCAGTTCCCACGGCGGCATGCCCGTTACCTCGGAAAGGTTGCGCTGCAACGCAACGCCGGCCGGCAACGTCCGGTAGAAGATGGACACCTCGGCGATCTTGCCGTCAGAATCCATCAGTACGAAGAAGATGCCGTTGACCGCAGCGTCTCCGACTTGCAGCCGAAAATGTGCGGCGTGGTGGGTCTTGCCACTGAGGACCTCCATGTACGTGTCGTCGGACGACAGTCCGTTGACGGCCTTTATGGTTTCCACGGCAGTCTCGCGGCCGACGACTGGCTCATCGCCGAAGGGGCCGTACAGCGCCACGTTCTCGGCGAGCAAACCGCTGAGGGTGCGTCCGTCTGCGCCGTCGTTGATGCAGTCGGCGAAAGATTCCAGGGTGTCGCGGTGTGGGGCGAACGTGGTCATGCGCGTACTCCGGAGAAGTAATGGCCGTTGTCCAGATCGGCGAGCAGTTTGGGCTGAATGGGTTCCCAGCCCAGCGTCTTGCGCGTGATGATGCTGGTCGCCGGTAGGTCCATCGTGACCAGATTCGTGAACATCCCGAAGTATCCCGGCAGCATCAGTACGTCGATGGGAACGCTCACGGCGGGCAGGCCCAGACGGCTGCCGATGGCCTCGGCGATCTCGCGAAGCGGGGTGTCCCCGTCCTCACTCGCGTGCCAATATCTACCGGCCGGACCCTGCTCCAGCGCTAAACGAAACAGGGAGGCGACGTCGCGGATGTGCACGGCGCCCCAAAGGTTTTCACCGTCTCCGGGGTAGCCGGCGAAGCCCTTCTCCTGCGCGAGCGCGATGAGCCCCGGCAGGAAGCCGGCACTGTCGGTCGTGCCGTGTGCGATGGGCGGAAGCCGCACGATCGACGAGCGCACTCCCTGCTCGGCGAGGCCGACCACGGCGGTCTCCACGACGTTGCGAACACGCAGGGTGCCCCTGTGCTCGTCGCCGCTGGGCAGGGCGGGGTCTTCCTCGGTGGCTGGCCGGCCGAGGTTGCCGGCCGAACCGATGCTGCCCGCCACGACCAGCGGCTTTCCGGTTCCCGCGAGCGCCTCGCCGTACGCGAGCATGATCTGGAGTTCCGCGGCGGCGACTGCGTCCATCCCGCCGGTCGGAAGCAGGTCTTGCCGATGCGCGACGTGGATGACTCCGTCGGAGTCCGCGGCCGCCTCCTTGAGCCCGTCGAGATGGTCGAGGTCGCCGCGACGCGCCGTCGCGCCGAGCGCGGATAGGGCGTCTGCGGATGTGTCCGACCGGGCCAGACCGGTGACGTCATGCCCGGCGGCGATGAGCTCGGGGATGATGTGCGAACCGGCATGGCCGGTACCGCCAGTGATGAAAACGCGCATGTGATGTCCTTTTGAGGTAGGTGGAGGCGCCTCAGCTGAGAATGCTGACGCCGAGGAAGAGGTTGGTGTCCTTGACGGAATGGGTGATGAGGCCCAGCTGCAGCAGGGTCGCGTTCTCCAGTGCCCGCGCCATTGGCAGCTGCCCGGCCGGGGCCGTGCCGCGCGTCCTGGCAGTGCCGCCGCCGAGTGTGGCTGCCAACGCTTTGGCTTTGGCCGGGTCGCGGCCGATGATCTCGATTGTGTTGCCGCCGGCGAGCGCACGGCTGGCCAGGGCGCTGGCCATGCTCCCCACGCCGATGATGCTGATGCTGCTCATGACCTGTCCCGTCTTGACGTACGATCAAAAAGGTTGACTCGTCCACCATAAGTGGATTTGGATGAGGAGTCAACCAATTGATAGAGAGCGTGGAGGCGGATGGAGCCGAACTGGCTGAACCCTCGTGAACACCGCGCCTGGCGGGCCTTCGTAGACGCGCGTCACCAGGTCGGCGTGCACCTAGACCGGGGCCTGCAGGAATCGGGCCTGTCCGGGGCCGACTACGAGGTCCTGGCGTTGCTTTCGGATCACGACGGGGACCGAATGCCTTCCCATGAGCTGCGCAACGCATTGGGCTGGGAGAAGAGCCGTCTGTCCCACCAATTGCGGCGCATGCAGAAGGACGGGCTGATCAGCCGCGAGCCCAACCCCGCCGACGCCCGCAGCACGCTGGTCTGCCTGCTCCCGGTTGGCCGCGCCGCCATCGAGAAAGCGGCGCCCGGGCACGTGGCGGACGTCCGCCGGAACTTCATCGATCTGCTGACCCCAGATGAGCTCGACACGCTCGCCACCCTTAACGAGCGAATCCTGCAGCACCTGGCTACGAACTACGACTCCCCCGCTGAAGACGAGCCTTCGTAACCCCTATCCGCCCTGAGGGATTCAGCCTGGCAGAAGATCACCGATACGGACCTCCACGACGCTTTCCTGAGGGCGCGGCACGCTCGTGCAGCTGGATATCGACAAGTTCACCGGGACAACCTATTACGACACCTTGCGTGTGACTCTCAGTCGAAGGGATCCTAAGGAGTTCCTGTTATTCAACCGCGATGACGTCGGCAAGCGGGCCGCGCGTGCGTTATTCACGATTCGACTCGCTCACCACCTCGGCCAGCGAACACAGACTGCGGCCGAGGTAAGAGCCGACCTCGACGAACGTGCTGCCTTCTGCGAAGGTCGTCACGGCCTCCTCCTGCAGGTCGCGCCACCCAAACCAACCGCGAATCTGCGACCAGTGCGATATCGGTGCAGTGCGGTCGTCGGCAGGGGAGCTCATGTGTTCAGATCTTTCCCCCGCAGCGCATCGGCAATCCTCGTTCGACGGTGCGCACCGGATCGCCGATTTCCGCCTCAGAGCCGTTGTCCGCACGCAAGATCCGCGAAGGCGCCGTTGAGCATTGCTCTCCTGAATCTCTGACAATACTGCCGGCGGATTGATGATCTAGGGCGTGATCGGCTACACCGGCCGCGTGGCCGCCCATCATGCCACCATCCGCGACCGTTGACGACGGACAGGCTCGGAGACGACCCGTCAATGTGTCCCTCTACCCATGCCGCCACCCGCAGAGGTTCCCGCCGCCTTTGACGCCGACACCTACGTAGTGCCCGTCGTCTGCGTCCTCGGGGCAGCGGTCGCGCGGTCCCTTCGGGATGACACCGTCGGGTGCCCTCGTTCGGGGCGACCCAGTGGCGGCGAGTTCTGCTCAAACCCTGCCAGACATCTCATGCAGTCGGCGTCAGCACCTGCACCCCGGACAGGATCGTTTCTATTGCGCGCTGGTAGTCGGGATCGTTGCCGTGGGTGGTTCTGGTGGTGAGGGCGACCTCGTGGGTCTTGCCGGTCGCGGGGACAACGACTACCAGCAGAGTCTCGGCCGCCGGAGGCAACCCCGCCGTGGTCCGGATATAGCGGAACGTTTGGCCGGGAAACCCGCACACCTCGGAGTCGGTCGCAGTCAGATCTCTGTTGCCGGAGTCCTTTTCGGCCTTCGCACGCATGTTCTCGAATTCCGTCGCCGGATCGCGATGGCCCACCAATGTCCTGAGCTCCACTGACGCCGACGCGATGCGGCCGACCCTCAAATTCCCGTTCGCCATCGCGAACCGGCGATCCTCCGACTCCTGCTCCGACTCACGCTGCCAGCCTGTCGGCTGGGGAATAACGACGTGTGGCTCGTCGGCCCGGGAGGGGATCGGCGTCATGGGTGCCGACACGAGGTTGCACGCGCTGGGGGTACCGGTGGCTTTCGGTTGTGCGGCGGCAGGGCCGGATGTTTCTGATGTTTCGCGCGTACACCCAACCGCCACCAGCGTGAACAACAGAACCCCGACCATCGTCCTTGCCCGGGTGAAGGTCATCACGAACTCCTTTCGACTCCACCGTCACAGAAACCGGGTGTTCCTCGCAAGGCCGCTTTTCGAATCACCGGTTATGTTCGGGCACGGGTTCAATAACTGACGGACCCACCGAAGATCACTGCCGCAGCAACCGATATCGGGCCGCAGTCACCGTGGAGGACCGCGGTGGAGCACTTGTGCATTCGCCGCTCGATACCGTCAACGGGTATACGTCCAGTCACTCCCTGGCTGCCGCCGAAGTCGCGCGCCGAGTGCTGTGCGGTGGGCACCGAGCGGACTTCCGCACGCCGACAGAACTGGCCCCAACGGCGGGAGACTGTCGGGCGTCCGTGCGCCGTTGTTACGGTTGTGGCGTATGGCTTTCACCCCGGGACTCGTCGATGCCAAGGATCGCAGGCCGGGTATGCCGCGTGAGCCATGGAACCGGGGCGTCGCGGTCCTATTCCGCTTCGCGTTTGTGTACTTCGGTCTGTTCTGTCTGACGTTTGCCCAGATTCTGTTCGTATACACCGGGATCTTCAGCGTGTCACTTCCCGACCAGGCCGCCATTTGGCAGATGATCCTGGCCGAACCCGCCCTCAGCTGGGTCGCACGACACGTTTTCGGGTTCGATGCCGTGCTGCACCAGGATTCAGGTAGCGGTGACCAAGCGATCATCTGGTTGCTGCTGTGCTGCCTCCTGATCATCGCCACGGTCGCGACGATCGTGTGGACGGTGCTGGACCGTCGGCGCGTCGACTACACCCGTCTCAATGCCTGGTTCCTGACGTTCCTTCGGCTGTGTCTGGCCGGGCAGATGCTCTTCTACGGACTAGCCAAAGTCATTCCGACCCAGATGCCCGCCCCGCCGCTGGCTGCGCTGTTGCGCCCGTTCGGTGACCTGAGCCCGGCGTCGGTGTTGTGGCTGCAGGTCGGTAGCTCCCCGGCGTATGAGATCGCACTCGGCGCGGTGGAGCTTTGCGCGGGTCTGCTGTTGTTCCTGCCGCGGACCGCGACACTGGGCGCCCTGCTCAGCCTGGCCAGCATGGGGCAGGTGTTCCTACTGAACATGACCTACGACGTCCCCGTCAAGATCTTGTCGCTGCATCTACTGCTGATGAGCGTGGTCCTGCTGGTGCCGCAGACCCGCCGATTGGCGAATGTCTTTGTCCTTCAGCGATCGGCGGAGCCGGTGACGCAGCCGCCGCTGTTCACCTCCAAAAGAGCCAACCGGACCGCGACGGTCGTCCAGGCGGTGCTGGGCGTCTGGGTGCTTGCGGGCTGCGTGCTGTTGAACTGGCAGGGCTGGTACGAGTACGGCGGCGGTCGACCAAAGCCTGAGCTGTACGGCATCTGGTCGGTGACGGAGTTCACCCGCGACGAGAGGGCGGTCCCTCCCTCGACGGATGACGAACACCGTTGGCAGCGTGTCATTTTCGACATGCCGGAGGTGGTCACGTATCAGCAGATGAACGGCGATCTCGTCGACGCCCCCGTAACGGTCGACGGTCGAACCCTCACCCTCACCATGCCGGACCAGCCTGCCCCGCTCGCCGCGCTGAACTTCGAGCGGCCCTCTCCAGACCTCCTGCGGCTTGACGGGCACGTCGACGGCCGGCCGGTGACGATGTCGCTCGAGCGCGTCGACCTGCAGGCGTTCACACTGCGCAAGCGCGGATTCAACTGGATTCAGGAGTATCCGTACTTCCGCTGACGGGCGGAATCCGTCTGCTCTGATCCTCTCCAGCACCACCGGAATGGCGAAATCTGCGGACAGCCTCACCCATCGCGGCCCCGCAGACCGTTCCGATCGCCGCCCACCACCACTGGCCCGTCGCTGATGCGATGCCCGCACCGATCATCAAACCGATGATCAGCGGAAGATAGAAGAACCTCCAGGCCACCTCTTGAGTTAGAGTCTTCCGCGCCATAACCCCGACGGTAGCGCGTATTTCGCTCAGATCAAGTGAGTCGAGGAGATGCACATGGCACGGGCGCCACTCTCCGGGGGCAACTCCGCTGTTCCCTGAGGGAACCGGTTGGGCCGAAGCAGAGGGGTTCCATCGACTGCTTACGACGCGCTCGCAGCGGATCGGTTCGGCTTCTCGGGCGGCCACCTTCGAGGCCGTCACCGGAAGTCCTGCGCCACAGCCCAAATGGTGCCGGGTCAGCAACATCGACGACGTCGGCTCCGGTCTCGTTGGGCTGACCGCGGCGGTGTCTGCGAGCCTCGGAATCTACGCCTCAGCATCTGCGATGGACGCCCGCCGTCAGCCCTTCGCCATGTTGGTGAAGCGCGACAGGTGCAACTGATGCGCGACGGTGATCGTCTTCGTCGGACCGCTGCGGTGCTTCGCGATGATCAAGTCCGCCTCACCACCACGCGGGTCATCACGCTCGAACGCATCCGGTCGATGAAGCAGGATCACCATGTCGCTATCCTGCTCGATACTGCCGCTTTCGCGTAGGTCCGACAGCATCGGCTTCTTGTCGGTGCGCTGCTCGGGCCCCCGGTTCAGCTGACTCATCGCGACGACAGGGACTTCCAGCTCCTTGGCCAAAAGCTTTATCTGACGCGAGAATTCGGAGACCTCCTGCTGTCTCGACTCGACCTTCTTGCCGGAGGTCATCAGCTGCAGGTAATCGAGAACGATCAGGCGCAGGTCCGACTTTTGCTTGAGCCGACGCGCCTTCGCCCTGATCTCCATCATCGTCAGGTTCGGCGAGTCGTCGATATACAAAGGCGCTTCGCTGATTTCGCTCATCCGCCGCGCCAGCCGGGTCCAGTCGTCGTCGTTCATCCGGCCCAAGCGCATGTCGGCGAGCTTGATCTTCGCCTCGGCCGACAGCAGGCGCATCACGATCTCGGACTTACTCATTTCCAACGAGAAAATGACGCTCGCCATGCGGTGCTTGATGGAGCACGACCGTAGGAAGTCCAGGCCCAGTGTTGAGTTGTGCGTCGGGATCATTCCCGTTCCAGCCAGATACAGATGGTCTTCAGCGCTGACCTCGACGCACCGAACCGGAACGCTGTCGACCCTGCGCACCGCTTCAATACCCCACGTTGATCGGTGGCCCCCACCAACCGTCACGAGCGCCGGAACCCGGGCTGCGGTAACGACATCCACGCCGGCACGCAAGGTCGCGGTGACCTGGATACCGCGTTCTGTCGGCCACTGGTGCTCGGCGTCGGCGACGATCACCGTTCCATCTGAGAACTCGACCTCGAAGCACGGCCGTCCGAACATGACGTCCGTCGCCGCGACCACTTGCGTCGGCTCACCGTTGGCACCGATCAGCTGATCGCCGACGGCGACCTCACCCATCGTCGTCCAGCCCGTCGGCGTAGGCAGCGGGGTATCGAGCTTGAGCGCCTTGCCCATACCGGGCCTCGCCGCGATGACGATCATCTGCCCCGGATGCAAGCCGTTGGTGAGATCGTCGAGATCGGTGAAGCCCGTCGGCACGCCACGCGCCAGCCCACCCGCCGATGCGATCGCATCAATCTCGTCCATCGTCGGCTGGAGGAGCTGTTCCAGCGGCACGAAGTCTTCCGAAGTATTGCGGCCCTCGGTCACGTCGTAGATCTCGGCCTGCGCGCGGTCCACGATGTCGGCCACGTCGGCGCCATCCGCACCCGCATAGCCGTACTGCACGACGCGCGTGCCGGCCTCCACGAGGCGACGTAACAAGGCCTTCTCCGCCACGATGCCCGCGTAGTACCCGGCGTTGGCTGCGGTCGGCACCGTAGAGATCAGCGTGTGCAGATACGGCGCTCCACCGATGCGGCGCAACAACCCGCGCCGATCCAGCTCTGCCGCGACAGTCACCGCGTCGGCCGGCTCACCGCGGCCGTACAGGTCCAGGACTGCGTCATAGACGTTCTGATGCGCGGGCTTGTAGAAGTCGCCAGGACGCAGCTTCTCCAGCACGTCGGCGATCGCGTCCTTGCTCAGGAGCATGCCGCCGAGCACCGCCTGTTCGGCTGCGGCGTCCTGCGGGGGCTGGCGGCCGAAGTCCTCGCGGGGTGGCGCGGCGTCCATGTCCGAATGGCCGAGATCATCCACGACAGCCACGGAGCTACACCTCCCCAGAACTAGGTCGAACACTCGTTCGACTAAAGGCTACCGCGGCATTGAGACAAGTTTCGGACAATCCGCCCCCGATCGATCGTCCTCACGGACTTGCGACGGCCAACGCTAGACGTTGCTGGGAGCACAACAAACCCACCCTGTTCATAGACCTGTGCATCGCCTGTGGATAGGTCTGGACAGGCATGTTGAGTCGTTGGGGAGAACCTGTGGATAACTTTCTTTTTTCAGAGCATCCGCGCAGATAGCCGCACCATAAACCCCATGGAATTCTGTGGATGGGAATTCCCACGGCGTGTCGTCATCGGTTGCGGTCTCGGGCGTGTTGTGTTTCGGCTTGGGGCCGCGCAGGTTAACAGCGGGTTAGCTTCGCTGTCACCTAACTACCGCGCGAAGTTCGCCAGCACCTTCCGGCACGCACAGCAACGGCCGGGTGAGAATAGAACAGGTTCTCACCCGGCCGTATTGCTGCTGAGGTTACTGTCCGGCGACGACGCTCACCGACACCGAAGCGTCCACGTCGGGATGTAGCCGCACCGTGATCGGGTGGGTGCCGACCGACTTGATGTGCGCCTTGGGCAGTTGCACCGTGCGCTTGTCCAGATTCGGGCCGCCGGCCTTCTTGATGGCCGCAACCACGTCGGCGCCCGTGACCGAACCGAACAGCTTCCCGCTGTCCCCGGCCGCCTTCACGGACAGCTCGACCGCGCCCAGACCTTCGAGCGTGGTCTTGAGCTCCCGAGCATGCTCGAGCCCCTGGACGGCCTTGGCCTCGCGGGCCCGGCGGATCTCCTCGGCCTGGCGCTCGGCGCCACGCGACGCGACGACAGCCATGCCGCGGGGCAACAGGAAGTTGCGTCCGTAGCCGTCCTTGACCTCGACAATGTCGCCCGAGATACCCAGGTGCTCCACCTCGGTAGTGAGAATGAGTTTCATATCTTGTCCTTATCGCGTCGACGAGCTGAACGGCAGCAGCGCCACCTCGCGGGCGTTCTTCACCGCGATCGCGATGTCGCGCTGGTGCTGCACGCAGTTACCGGTGACGCGACGAGCACGGATCTTGCCGCGCTCGCTGATGTAGGTACGCAGCAGTGCCGTGTCCTTGTAGTCGATGATCTGGTTCTTGCCCTTTTTGGAGCAGAACACGCACTTGCGGGTCTTGACCGGCTTCTCGGGAGCCGGCCGCCTCTTGGTCGAGGACTTCGCCATTGTCTATCTCTTTCTGGTAATTGAAATTGAAGTCAGAAGGGGGGTTCGTCGTCGCTACCGCTGAACGAACCGGACGCGGGAGCGCTGCCCCACGGATCGTCCTGCTTGGCGTCGGAGCCACCGGCCGGAGCGGCGCTGCGGGAGCCACCGCCGCCGCCACTACCGAACCCACCGCCACCGCCGCCGCTGCGGCTGGCCTTGTTCACCTTGGCTGTGGCGTACTTCAGCGACGGGCCGATCTCGTCGACCTCGAGCTCCACCACGGTGCGCTTCTCGCCTTCACGGGTTTCGAACGAACGCTGCTTGAGCCGTCCGCTGACGATCACGCGTGAACCACGGGTCAGGCTCTCGGCCACGTTCTCCGCCGCCTCGCGCCAGATGCTGCAGCGGAGGAACAGCGCTTCGCCGTCCTTCCACTCATTGGTCTGACGATCGAAGATGCGCGGAGTCGACGCCACTGTGAAGTTGGCGACGGCTGCGCCTGACGGGGTGAACCGAAGCTCGGGGTCTGCCGTCAGGTTTCCGATAACCGTGATGATGGTGTCACCAGCCACGTGATCCTCCTGGATTGGGTTGTCGCGCGAAGTCAGTCGCAGGCGAGCCTACGGAGCCGCTCCGACGTACGGCAGCCTTTAGTGCTTGTCGGTCCGCATGACCTTGGTCCGCAGGACGGACTCGTTCAGGTTGAGCTGGCGGTCCAGTTCGGACACCGTCGCGGGCTCGGCCTTCACATCGACGATGGCGTAGATGCCCTCGGCGTGCTTGGCGATCTCGTATGCCAGCCGGCGCTTGCCCCAGATGTCGACCTTGTCGACAGAGCCGCCGTCCTTTCGGATGACGTTCAGGAACGTCTCCAGCGACGGAGCAACAGTGCGCTCGTCGAGAGTGGGGTCGAGGATGACCATGATTTCGTATGGACGCATAAGAACCCATCACCTCCTACGGTCTAGTTCGGCCACGGCGATTTCCGTGGCAGGAGGGTTACCTGCGTCGGCAACCGGCCCAGGCTACAGGAATGCCCGCTGATCTGCGAAATCGCACTGCTCGGCGGCGGCGCAATCGGAGGCGGCGTTCGGCCGTCGCGGCTACTTGGCGTCGACGAGTTCGGGATCGGGCTCCGGCGGGGCGCTTACCCGCATCCTGTCCCGATCCGGGCGGAGCCAATCGGGCAGCCATCGCGGCGGAGCGTCGGGTGCCCCGTCGAAGACACCGCCGGCGGGGTCGTCGACCTGGCCGCCAAACCTCACCAGATCCTTCTCCGGCCGGTAGATCTGGTGGACCACCAGCGCACACAAGCCGATCACCGCGATGTCGCGCAGCAGCACCATGACGGTGAACGGCTGCTCGGGCAGTCCCTTGTTCTGCTCGCCGTAGATGTACAACATCCGCGGTATCCATATCAGCGCGTCGATCGTCATCCACGCGAGCAGGATGCGGCGATGCGGCAGCGCGAGGACGGCGAGGGGGACCAGCCACAGCGAGAACTGTGGGCTCCACACCTTGTTCGTCAGCAGGAAGGCCGCAACGACGAGGAACGCCACCTGCGCCACCCGCGGCCGCTGCTTGGCCGTCAGCGCGATGTAAGTGATTGCGATACAACATGATGCGAACAACAACGCCGACACCGTGTTGGTCACCGTCGGGGGCTCCCAGAAGCCGAGGTCGGTATCGAAACCCTGCCAGTCGGTGAACGACTTCACCACGTTGTAGATCGAATCCATATCGTCGCCGCGACGGGTGTTGAGCCGGAAGAACTCCGACCATCCTCGCGGGAAGAGGGCCATGATCGGCAGGTTCACCACCACCCACGTCACCACCGCGGCAATCGCCGTCTTACCGACCTCGCGCACCTTTCCGGTACGCACCGCCAACACCGCCAGCGGGATCAGCAGCAGCAGCGGGTACAACTTCGCTGCCACGCCGAGACCGATGAGCGTCCCGGCCAGGACCGGTTTTCGCCGGGCCCAGGCGAGCAACGCCCCCGTCGCGAAAGCCGTTGCGAGCGCGTCGAAGTTGGTGAAAATCTGGAAGATCACGATCGGTGACGCGGCTACCAATGCCGCATCCCACACCCGTCGTGGGCCTGCCAGCTGCGATGTCGCCCACACCGTCGCCAGCCATGCCAGCGCCAGCCCGAACGCGGCGATGTTGAAGAACATCACGACCTCGGCGATTATCGGCAACGACACCAGCTTGGACAGCGCGGTGTACGACTTGGCCAGCGCCATTGATCCGTACTGATACAGCCCCGTCAACACCGGATACTCCATGTACCGCACCGCGGTACTCCCGTCGTACTGCACCTTCGGCTGGCCCGTGGAGTCCTTCTCGATCCAGCTGGACTTGTAGGGGAACTTGCCGAGATTCAGCAGTTCTGCGGTGTAAAGGGGCACGGTGTCGGAGTAGCAGAGTTCGTAGTACGCGCGCTGGTTGTCCCAGTTGGCGACGCGTTGGTTCGGTGCGCCCGTACCGGTGGTCTGCAGGCATGCGGCCTTGGTCGAGTAGCCCAGCGCGAGTAGCACCAGCGCGATCAGCAGCATCGCCCGCAGCGGTGTGAAGAACCGTTGCCTGCCGATCAGCGCATGCCTGCCGACCGGTCCGCCGATCGTCTCGGACAGCGCGGCGCCGATCGTGTCGGTGCGGCTGGGCAGGTCTCGGTTGTCGAGGCTCCGCAGGTCTTCTGCCGGCCGAGCCGGCGATTCGGCATAAGCCAGGTTGGCCGGCGACGCGGTCGACGGCAACGGCGAGCCCGTAGTCGGCTCGCCGTCATCGTCCCGATCTACTGCGTCGGTCACGGAGGCGGCGGCGCTCCCGGCACCCCCGGCGGCGGCGGTGGCGGTGGCGCACCGGGTGCGGCGGGCACGGGCGGGCCGACGGGCACGGTGGTCGGCGGACCCCACGGGATCGTCACTCCGGGCGCCAACTCGATCGTCGGCTGGATCACGGTTGTCTGCGGCACGGGCGGCACATCCGGCGGCTGGGACGACGGAGGCGGCGCCGGCGCTTGCGGCACACCCGCATAGCCGCCGATCTCCTCGGGCTTGGGGAACGTCTCGTTGTCGGTGCCTTCCAGCGCACCGTCCATCGTCGCCTTCCAGATGTCCGACGGCAGGCCGGATCCATAGACCGGCGATCCGTAACTGTTCTCCAGCGGTTTGGTGCCTTCGGTGGTGCCGACCCAGACCGCCGTCGACAGCGACGGCGTGAAGCCGACCATCCACGCGTCACGGTTGGCGCCGGTGTCCCCGAGCTGGTTCGTGCCGGTCTTGGCCGCCGACGGACGACCGCCGGCCAGCGCATGGCCGTTGGAGTACGCGGCGATGGGCTGCATCGCGGCGATCACATTCTCGGCGACCTTCTTGTCGAGGCGCTGTTCGCCCTCGTTGTCCTGCTGCGACGCGTCGAACAACACCTCGCCCGCGGAGTTGACGACCTTCTGCACGAAATGCGGCTTGTGGTAGACGCCGGACGCCGCGATCGTCGCGTACGCCGACGCCATGTCCAGGACGCGACTCTGATACTGGCCCAACACGATTCCGTTGTTCGGCGGTCCGCCCTGACCGTCCTCTGACAAGGTGTGATCCACACCGGGGAAGCTCTCGGCGATGCCCGCCTGATGCGCGGCCTCCGCGACATCGGCCGGCCCGTTCTCCAGCTTGAGCATCAGCCGGTAGTAGCTCGTGTTGAGCGACCGTTTCAGCGCCTCGGCGATGTTGCAGGTGCCGCAGCCACCGCCTTCGACGTTGTTGATCGTGATGCCGTTCATGGACACCGGCGAACTGTCGACCTGTGTGCCAAGGCCCATGCCCTGCTGCAGTGCCGCCACCAACGCGAACACCTTGAAGGACGAACCCGTTGGCAGCCCGGCCTGCGCGAAGTCGAAGCCGTTGGCGTCCGTTCCGCCGTAGTACGCCTCGACCCCGCCGTTGTTCGGATTGATCGACACGATCGCGGTGCGCATGTCGGGGTCCTGCCCCTCCAGGTACTCGGCCGCGGCTTCCTCGGCGGCCTGCTGCGCTTGGGGGTTGATCGTCGTGGTGATCTGCAGGCCCTCGGTGTTCAGCGTCTGCTCGTCGATGTCGAACAGCTCGAGCAGTTCCTTTTGCACCTGGTGTTCGATCAGACCGTTGGGGCCGGTGGTCTGGTTGGCCACCCTGGCCTGGTCCGGTGGCACCGTCGGCGGAAACACCTGCGCCGCACGCTCTTCTGGCGAAAGCGCCCCGATGGTCACCATGCCGTCAAGCACCCAGTTCCAGCGCACCAGTGCGCCGTCCGGGTTGACGGCAGGATCAAGCCCCGACGGCTGCTGGATCAGCGCGGCCAGCAGGGCGCCCTCGGCGACGTTGAGCTGTTCGACGGGTTTACCGAAGTACGCGTGCGATGCGGCGCCGACGCCGTAGGAGCCGCGACCGAAGTAGATGATGTTCAGATACGACTGCAGCACCTGATCTTTGGACCATTGGCCGGACATCTTCGTCGAGATGACCACTTCCTTGGCCTTGCGGATCAGGCCGCCGACACCCGATCGTTCGTCGCCGACCAACGCGTTCTTCACGTACTGCTGGGTGATCGTGGAGCCACCCTGCAGGTCGCCGCCGAACAGGTTGTTCTTCATGGCCCTGATGAAGCCGGTGAACGAGAATCCGGGGTTGGAGTAGAAGTCGCGGTCTTCGGCGGCCATCACCGCGTTACGCACCTGCACCGGTATCTGGTCGATGTCGACGTCGACGCGGTTACCTTCCGGCGGAACGATTTTCGCCAGTTCGCTGCCGTCGCTGGCCAAGATCGTCGAGACCTGATTGGTGCGGATATCGCCGGGCTTGGGCACGTCGACGATCATGTAGGCCATCGCGAAGGTGATGATCGGCAGCACGATCATCACGGCCACCGCCGCGACCAGCCCGCGCCGGATCCACTTCCAGTTGATCTGCGGACGGTGCGCCGGCTGCCTTTCCGGCGGGCCTCCGGGCGGCCCTCCACCGCCTGGCGGACGGCGCGGTGGCACAGGGGGCGGCTGCTTCGGCGCCGGTGTGCCGTCGAGGGCGGCCTTCACCGCGTCGACGGGGTCGCGCCACTGGGGCGGAGCGACATCGCGCACCGGCGGCAAGATGGCGGTGCGCCTGTCGTCGGGCGGAAGGCTGCGCGTGCGGGGCGGGCCGGGCGAATCGGCCCGCTGGCGGTGCCGTCCCGCGTCGTCGGACGGCTTGGGTCCCGGGTCGCTCACACCATCAGCCATACGCCCTGCACGGACGTCGTCGGCTGACCGGTCGTGGCGCCCTTCGCTATTCACTGGCCGTGCGCGCACGACTGCGCGCCGTCTGGGTCCGCCTCGGTGTGCGCGATCCCTTCGGTGGCGGGATGGCGCCGAGGACGTACGACTTGACCAAGTGATTCCATTCGCAGGTGCGGCATACCTCCACCACGTGTACGGAGAACTCGTCGAAGCGGGTTGCCAGCAGGACCAGTTCCTCGGCGGTGCGCGCCGAACCGGACACGGCGCCCAGGTGATCGCCGAACACCCACGACACCAGGGTGAGCTGCTCCTTGCGGCAGATCGGGCAGGTCACCGAGCTGGGCTTCCCATGGAACTTCGCGGCTCGCAGCAGATACGGATTGGCGTCGCAGACGTCCGAGACCCCGGTGCGTCCCGAGTAGACCTCCGCCAGCAGGGACCGCCGACGAAGCGCGTAGTCCACCACCTGTCGCTGCAATCGCACGGAGACCAGAGTACGTCGACCGCGCGGCGGCGGAGGCGCGACGCCGCCGTGGCTTACTCCCCGTAGGCGGTGACCTGGACGCCTGACATTTACGATCATCGTCGTGGCGAACCGGCAGACGGCAGGAACGCGGGCCAAGGACAGCGACCGCAACGACACATGCAGGATCCTCGACAGCGCGCTCGCCGACGGGCAGCTGTCGATGGAGGAGCACCGGACACGGGTGGCCTTGGCGACGCAGTCGGAGACGCTGGGCGATCTGCAGTCGCTGATCTCCGACCTGCAGACCGCCAACGCGCCGGTCCAGTTGCCCGATCTCAAGAGACGTCCCAAATTGCCCGCAGTGGCCGGTGGCGCCGGCTGGGGGCTGCGCCTTGCCGTGGCGGGCGTGCTCGTCGCATTCGGTGTGGGAATCGGCTGGGGCCTCTATGGCAACACCACCTCGCCGCTGAGTTTCACCTCCGACCCCGGCGCCAAGTCCGACGGCATCCCCGGGAAGGTCCTGACCCCGCCGAAGCAGCTCCAGTCCCTCGGCGGCCTCAACGGCCTGCTCGAGCAGATGCGCCAGCGGTTCGGCGACACCATGGGGTACGACATGGTGATCTATCCCGAGTACGCAGTGCTCTACCGGCCCGACCCCAGCGATGAACGGCGGAAGCTGAGCTACACCTATCGGGGCGGATTCGACGATCCGTCGACCCAGGCGAAGAGCGAGGACGACGTCCTCGTCGACCTGGCCGCCTTCGATGTGGAAACCGCGGTCGGCATCCTGCGCGGCGCCGCGGAGACCGTCGGCCTGAACCCCGCCGACGTGAAGAAGGAAAACACCTACCTGACCATCGACCCCACCCGGGATTCGACCACTCCCGGCGAGCTCACACTGCGCGCCAACGTCTCCAGTGACTTCGGCAGCGGCTCGGTCACCTTCGCCGGCGACGGCACGGTCAAGCGCATCGACACCGTCGACTGACGTCGTCGCAGTTCGTGGGGACTTAGCCCTTCGTTGGCGCCGAATATATCGGCGCGATACTATTGCCAGAGGTGTTGGACCGCCGTAACGGCCAAGCAAACTCTTTCGGGGAGGTGATTCGAATGTTGGAGCTCGCCATCCTGGGACTTCTCCTCGAATCGCCGATGCACGGCTATGAGCTGCGCAAACGACTGACAGGCCTACTCGGCGCGTTCCGGGCGTTCTCCTATGGCTCGCTGTATCCGGCGCTGCGCCGCATGCAGGCCGACGGGCTGATCGTCGAGGACGCCGCACCCGAGGGCATTCCGAAGATGCGCCGTGCGCGGCGTGTGTACCGGCTCAGCGAAGCGGGCATCAACCGCTTCACCGAACTGGTCGCCGACACCGGGCCGCAGAATTTCTCGGACGACGGATTCGGAGTCCACCTGGCCTTCTTCAACCGCACGCCCGCCGAAGCGCGGATGCGGATTCTGGAGGGGCGCCGCCGTCAGGTGGAGGAACGCCGCGAAGGCCTGCGCGAGGCAGTGGCGCGGGCCAGCAGCTCGATCGACCGCTACACCCGCCAGCTTCACCAGCTCGGGTTGGAGTCCAGCGAGCGCGAAGTGACATGGCTCAACGAATTGATTGCGGCGGAACGAACCGCGCAGCAACGGGCTGAACAGCCGTAAGTACTACCGGGTTGCAGGACAGGGAAAGAAGGGAAGAAGCCGTCATGACTTCTAGTTCAGACGTGCGCGTCGCAATCGTCGGAGTGGGGAACTGCGCGTCCTCGCTGGTGCAGGGCGTGCAGTACTACAAAGACGCCGACGAGAACGTCACGGTTCCCGGCCTGATGCACGTGCGGCTCGGCCCGTACCACGTGCGTGACGTGAACTTCGTCGCCGCGTTCGACGTCGACGCCAAGAAGGTCGGCTTCGACCTCTCCGAAGCCATCTTCGCGTCGGAGAACAACACCATCAAGATCGCGGACGTGCCGCCCACCAACGTGGTCGTGCAGCGCGGTCCGACCCTCGACGGCATCGGCAAGTACTACGCCGACACCATCGAGTTGTCCGACACCGAGCCGGCCGACGTCGTCAAGGTGCTCAAGGACAACGAGGTCGACGTACTGGTTTCGTACCTGCCCGTCGGCTCCGAAGAGGCCGACAAGTTCTACGCGCAGTGCTGCATCGACGCCAAGGTGGCATTCGTCAACGCGCTGCCCGTCTTCATCGCCTCCGACCCGGTGTGGGCGAAGAAGTTCACCGACGCGGGCGTGCCGATCGTCGGCGACGACATCAAGAGCCAGGTCGGCGCGACGATCACCCACCGCGTGATGGCCAAGCTGTTCGAAGACCGCGGCGTGCAGCTCGACCGCACGATGCAGCTCAACGTCGGCGGCAACATGGACTTCCTCAACATGCTCGAGCGCGAGCGCCTCGAGTCCAAGAAGATCTCCAAGACCCAGGCGGTCACCTCCAACCTGCAGCGCGAGTTCAAGACCAAGGACGTGCACATCGGTCCGTCCGATCACGTCGGCTGGCTCGACGACCGCAAGTGGGCCTACGTGCGTCTCGAGGGCCGCGCCTTCGGTGACGTGCCGCTGAACCTGGAGTACAAGCTCGAGGTGTGGGACTCGCCGAACTCGGCCGGCGTCATCATCGACGCCGTGCGCGCGGCGAAGATCGCCAAGGACCGCGGTATCGGCGGACCGGTCGTGGCCGCGTCGGCGTACCTGATGAAGAGCCCTCCGAAGCAGCTGCCCGACGACATCGCGCGGGCCCAGCTCGAGGATTTCATCGAGGGCTGATTCGGCGCGAAATTGCATTCCGGCAGCGAAAGTTCGAGAAGACGCCTGCGGGAATGCAATTTCGGCGTTTATGTAGGGTGCCCTAATGACCGACATCAGCGCTGATGACGAGCTCGCTTCGCTATCCGAGTTCACTTTCCTCAAAGAGAACGCCCGGCAGGCCGGTGTGACGGGCTCGCTGCCAGCCGTCGAGCGCATCGACACCGCGGCCGTCAGTGCGCTGAAATTCGGCGATGGCACACCTCGGGTGGTGTTCCTGCACGGCGGCGGTCAGAACGCACACACCTTCGACACCGTGATCATCGGTCTTGGCGAGCCCGCGCTGTCGGTCGATCTGCCCGGGCACGGCCGCTCGGCATGGCGCGAGGACGGCGACTACGGCCCCAAGCTGAACGCCACCGCGGTCGAGCCGGTCGTGCGCGCATTCGCTCCGGATGCGGACCTCGTCGTCGGGATGTCACTGGGCGGGCTGACGGCCCTTCGACTGGCGGTGACGGCGCCCGAACTCGTGCGCAAGCTGGTCCTCGTCGACGTGACGCCATCGGCCCCCGAGCGGCACACCGAGATGACCGACGAGCAGAAGGGCACGGTCGCGTTGGTCCAGGGCGAGAAGACGTTCCCCACTTTCGACTCGATGCTTGAGGTCACCATGGCCGCCGCACCGCATCGGGACCGAGAATCGTTGCGGCGCGGGGTTTTCCACAACGCCAAACGCCTCGACGACGGCACCTGGACGTGGCGCTACGACTCGTTCCGCAAGGGCGAGGGCTTTGACGGGCTGTGGGACGACGTCCCCAACCTCGACACGCCCACCACATTGGTGCGCGGCGCGAACTCGTTCTTCGTCAACGACGACGATGCCGCCGAATTCGCCCGTATCGCACCGGGTTTCCAGACCGTGCACATTGTCGAGAACTCCGGCCACTCCGTGCAGAGCGACCAGCCGCTCAAGCTCGTCGAGATCCTGCGCGGGGTGCTGTCCGACTAGCGCCACCTGCTGTCGTCGGATTCGACGACCGACGCGCCGAGCCTGAACGCAAGGCCCTTGCCGATCCGGCAAGGTGAAGTGACGCGCCAACACCGTTGGTCTTCCGTTCACCTTCTGCTCACCGACTGCTACCCCAGCTGTCGTAGGTTTTCGCCGTCTGGCCACAGCCCCGGCCGACCGCCCATACCGAAGGAACCGCCATGGCACTCGTGCCCCTCAATCTGCTCGTCAGCCACAACGGAAAGTCCAAGCGCCAGCACATCACCTGCGTCTACAAGTGCGGGGACGCGTGCTCCAAACCGGTGCGCAACACGAGCGACAACGAGTACTTCGGCGACGTCGTCAAGGCGGTGTCCCGTCGCTCGATGCTGCAGGCCGGTGGGATCGCGGTACTCGCTGTCGGCGCGGGTTCGGCGTTGGCCGCCTGCGGAACCGACGAACAGCCCGCCGCGACTCCGGCGCCATCGACGGCGCCCGATGAGACGCCGCCGGGCATGAAGTTCGCCTCGGTCGCACCCAACAGCGAGGACGTCGTGGTCATCCCCGACGGCTACGAGCAAGCGGTGGTGATCAGCTGGGGCGACCCCGTCCTTCCCGACGCACCGGCGTTCGACGTCACCAAGCAGACCGGCGCCGCACAGCGTGGCCAATTCGGCTTCAACAACGACTTCGCGGGACTGCTGCCGATCGAAGGACAGCAGGGCCGCTTCCTGTTGGTGACCAACTTCGAGTATGTCGACCCGGTGTTCATGTTCCCCGGATACAACGCCGACGCACCGACGCGTGAACAGTTCGACATCGAGGTCGCCGCGATCGGCATGGGCGTCGTCGAGGTCGAGCGCACTTCCGAAGGGCTCAAGCCTGTGATGGGCCGCTACAACCGCCGCATCACCGCAGACTCCCCGCTGACGCTGACCGGGCCCGCCGCCGGTACCGACCTCGTCAAGACCCCCGCCGACCCGACCGGCCGGACAATCGCTGGCACCTTCGCCAACTGCGCTGGTGGTGTGACCCCCTGGGGCACAGTGCTTTCCGGTGAGGAGAACTTCCAGGACTACTTCGGTGCCGCCGAGGGCTCGCCGGCCCCGCCGCCGGTAGATGCCGACCGCCTCGACCGCTACGGTGTCTCGCTGGAACCGTCCGTTCTCCGGTGGGAGAACTTCGATCCGCGCTTCGACCTGTCCAAGACGCCCACCGAACCGAACCGGTTCGGCTACATCGTCGAGCTCAACCCGTGGGATCCCAACTCGGTGCCCGTGAAGCATTCCGCATTGGGCCGGCTCAAGCACGAGGGCGCCAACGTCTACATCACCGACGACGGCACCGTGGTGGTCTACACCGGCGACGACGAACGCTTCGACTACATGTACAAGTTCATCTCCAGCAAGAAGATGCAGCCAGGCACGGATCCCGCCGCGATGGCGCACAACATGACGCTGCTCGAGGAGGGCACCCTCTACGTCGCCAAGCTGTCCAGCGACATCCCGGCCGATCAGATCGACGGGTCGGGCAAGCTGCCGTCGAAGGGCTCGTTCGCCGGTACCGGAATCTGGCTCCCGTTGCTGAAGTCCGGCCCGAACGGGGAAGCCGAGTCGCTGGTCGACGGGGTCACCGCACAGGAGGCCGCGGTCTTCACCCGACTCGCCGCCGATAAAGCCGGCGCCACCAAGATGGACCGGCCCGAGGACTTCGAGGCCAATCCCAAGACCGGCAAGGTCTACGTCGCGCTGACCAACAACAACGAGCGCGGCGCACCGGGCGAAGCGGCGCCCGATGCGTCCAATCCGCGCAACGACAACAAGAGCGGCCAGGTCCTCGAGATCACCGACGACCACGCAGGCACCGACTTCACGTGGGATCTGCTGCTCGTGTGCGGGGATCCGGCCGCGGCCGACACCTATTTCGGCGGATTCGACAAGACCAAGGTCAGCCCGATCTCTTGCCCGGACAACCTCGCGTTCGACAGCCACGGCAACCTGTGGATCTCGACGGACGGCAACGCTTTGGACTCCAACGACGGCCTGTTCGCCGTGGCGCTCGAGGGCCCCAACCGCGGCGAGACCAAGCAATTCCTCACCGTGCCGCTAGGGGCAGAGACATGCGGCCCGATCGTCACCGACGATCTGGTGACCGTCTGTGTGCAGCATCCCGGCGAGAACGACGACAACAGCATCGACGACCCGCTTTCGCGCTGGCCCGAGGGCGGAAACGGCACGGCGCGGCCGTCGGTGGTTGCGGTGTGGCGAGCGGACGGGAATATCGGGGTGTGAGCGAACGTACGGTTGACGGGTGAGCCTCCCTTCCCAGAGACACGTACGCATCGGCGTCCAACTACAGCCACAACATGCCCCTCAATACCGCCACCTCCGCGACGCGGTGCGGCGAGCCGAAGACATCGGTGTCGACGTCGCGTTCAACTGGGATCACTTCTTTCCGCTCTACGGTGACCCCGACGGTGCGCACTACGAATGCTGGACGATGCTCGGCGCCTGGGCAGAGCAGACGTCGCGCCTGGAGATCGGTGCGTTGGTCACGTGCAACTCGTATCGGAACCCGGAACTGCTCGCGGATATGGCCCGCACCGTCGACAACATCAGTGACGGCCGGCTGATCCTCGGGATCCGGTCGGGCTGGAAGCAGAAGGATTACGACGAGTACGGCTATGAATTCGGCACTGCGGGCGGACGGCTGGATGACCTCGCCGGCGCGCTCCCCCGGATCACGTCGCGGCTGGCCAAGCTGAATCCAGCGCCGACGCGGGATATCCCGATCCTGATCGGAGGTGGCGGCGAGCGCAAGACGCTGCGCCTGGTCGCCCAGTACGCCGACATCTGGCACAGCTTCGCCGACAGCGCCGAGTACCCGCGCAAGGCACAGATCCTCGACGGCCACTGCGCCGAAGCAGGCCGCGAGCCAGCCGAGATCGAAAGGTCGGCAGGTGTCTCTGGCGACGACGAGGAAGCGCTCATCAAGGAGGCCGACGCGCTGGCCGGGCTCGGAGTCGCCCTCCTGACCGTAGGTGTCAACGGGCCTGATTACGATCTGACGCGGGCCGAAGCTCTATGCCGCTGGCGCGACCGCCGCAACGGCTAATTACTGAAGCTGCGTAACGGCTCCGGGTCGGGTAGGTGCCGTGAGAGGCTGGTGCTGCCATGCCCAAGAAGTATGGGGTCAAGGAGAAAGACCTCGTGGTCGCCCACGTGGTCAACTTGATCTTGACCGGCAAACTGCGGTCGGGAGACCGCGTTGACCGCAACGAGATCGCGCAGGAACTCGGCGTCTCGCGGGTCCCGATTCAAGAAGCGGTCGTCCAGCTCGAGCACGACGGCATTCTGTCCACCCAGTACCACCGCGGGGCGTACGTAGAGCTCTTCGACGAGTCGGTGGTCCGCGAGCACCACGAGATCTACGGAATGCTCAGCGGCATCGCGTCGGCGCGCGCGGCGGAAGCCCACGACCCCGAGCATTTGCGACAACTCGAGGCGCTGCTCGCGACGATGCGCGCCAACGTGGACTCGCGTGCCTTCCAGGAAGCGGCCTGGGAGTTCCGCGTCCTGATCAACGACGAGTACTCAGGCCCACGACTGCTGGCGGTCATCCGGGGGTCGCAGTCGTTCATGCCACGGGCGTTCTGGCTGGCGTACCTCGACAACCACCGGGACCTGCTGCCGTTCTACGAGGCTGAGCTCAACGCCATTCACCGCGGCGACGCCGCGGCCGCACGCGCCGCGAACACGGAACGGGCCGAGGCGATGGGCCGGATCATGCTCGCCGAGTTGGTGCGCCGCGGCGTGTTCAAGCCCGCCGGCGCCCCGACAGATGCGTTCTGATTGAGCGCAACGCGGTGTGACCGCGCCGTCGGTGGATACCTTGCATTGATGAGGCCCTGTAAGACATTCACCGTCGCGCTCATCACCGTACTGATCGCCGGGATGGCCATGGCTGCGCCCGCGTCGGCTCAGGTCGACCAGTGCGCACCTCCTGGCATTGAAAGCGCCAGCGCGCTGCCGACCAACCTCGCGGCCGCGGCGAAAGGCCCCGCCGAGGACCGGTACACCACCGCGACCGTGCAACCGCTGGACCGCATCGACGTCGACGCGCTGGGACTCAGCACGCCGGGCACCCTGACCGTCGGCACGCTGTCGGACGCCCCGCCGAGCATCTGCATCGACTCGGCAGGCCAGTTCACCGGGTTCGACAACGAGCTGCTGCGCGCGATCGCCGAAAAGCTGGGTCTCGAGATCAATTTCGTCGGCACCGAATTCTCCGGTCTGCTGGCACAGGTGGCGTCGCGACGCTTCGACGTCGGGTCATCCTCGATCACCACGACCGAGGCGCGTCGCCGCACCGTCGGATTCACCAATGGCTATGACTTCGGCTACTTTTCGCTCGTCGTGCCGACCGGATCGCCGATCACCGGCTTCGACAAGCTTGCGGCCGGGCAACGGATCGGTGTCGTGCAGGGCACCGTCCAGGAGGCCTACGTGATTGACACGCTCGGTCTGGATCCCGTGAAGTTCCCGGACTACAACACCGTCTACGCCAGTCTGAAAACCCGGCAGATCGACGCGTGGGTGGCCCCGTCACAACAGGCGGTGGGCACGGTGCAGCCGGGCGATCCTGCCGAGATCATCGAAAACACCTTCAGCTTGGACAATTTCGTCGCGTGGGCCGTCGCGAACGACAACCCTCCGCTCATCGACGCGCTGAACTCCGGGCTGGACGCGATCATCGCCGACGGCACCTGGTCGCGGCTCTACACCGACTGGGTGCCGCGCGCTCTGCCGCCCGGATGGAAGCCGGGGTCGAAGGCGGCGCCGGTCCCTCAGCTGCCCGACTTCGACGCCATCGCGGCCGAAAACCAAGAAGCGTCTTCGGGTGCGGCGGCGCCGAAGTCGACCCTGGCGCAACTCGCCGCCGCGTTCGGGAACTGGGAGCTGTACAAGCAGGCGATTCCCGATCTGTTGAAAACCGGTCTGCCGAATACGCTGCTTCTGACCGTCAGTGCGGCGGTGATCGGCCTGGTCCTCGGCATGGCGTTGGCGGTGGCCGGGATCTCCCGGCACCGTTGGTTGCGATGGCCTGCGCGGGTGTACACCGACATCTTCCGGGGACTGCCCGAAGTGGTGATCATCCTGTTGATCGGCCTCGGCCTGGGACCGGTGGTCGGCGGGCTCACCGGCAACAACCCGTATCCACTCGGGATCGCTGCGCTGGGGCTGATGGCGGCGGCATACGTCGGGGAGATCTTCCGGTCCGGCATCCAGAGTGTCGAATCCGGCCAGATGGAAGCGTCACGCGCGCTGGGCTTCTCGTATCCGACTTCGATGCGGCTGGTGGTGGTCCCGCAGGGCATTCGAAGGGTCTTGCCCGCGTTGATGAATCAGTTCATCTCGCTGTTGAAGGCGTCCTCGCTGGTGTACTTCCTCGGGCTGATCGCCAATCAGCGCGAGCTGTTCCAGGTCGGCCGCGACCTCAACGCGCAGACCGGCAATCTGTCGCCCCTGGTCGCGGCCGGTTTCTTTTACCTGTTGCTCACCGTCCCGTTGACTCATCTGGTGAACTACATCGACGGCCGACTGCGTCGCGGTGCCAAACCCACCGAGGAAGATCCGCTCGTGTTGTCGAATTCTCAGGAGATGATCTGATGGATGCAGTTTCGTTGAGCGCCAACGACATCCACCTGTCATTCGGGCCCAGTGCGGTGCTGCGCGGCGTGGACATCGACGCACCCGCAGGCACCACTACCGCGGTGATCGGGCCGTCCGGGTCAGGAAAGTCGACGCTGTTGCGGACCCTGAACCGGTTGTACGAACCCGAGCGCGGGGACATCCTGCTCGACGGGCGGTCGGTGCTGGCTGACAATCCGGACCGCTTGCGCCAGCGCATCGGGATGGTCTTCCAACAGTTCAACCTCTTCCCGCACCGCAGCGTGCTGGACAACGTCACGCTGGCGCCGCGCAAGCTCAAGCGGCTCGACGCCGATCAGGCGCGCGAACTCGGGCTGGCGCAACTGGAACGGGTCGGGCTGCGGCACAAGGCGGCGGTACGCCCGTCGACGCTGTCGGGCGGCCAGCAGCAGCGGGTGGCGATCGCCCGGGCACTCGCGATGTCCCCGGAGGTGATGTTCTTCGACGAAGCCACGTCGGCCTTGGATCCCGAACTGGTGAAGGGCATCCTGGCGCTCATCGCCGACCTCGGCGCCGACGGTATGACGATGGTCGTCGTCACCCACGAAATGGGGTTCGCCCGGTCGGCTGCGGACGCCGTCGTGTTCATGGACCACGGCAAGGTTGTCGAGTCGGGTGCGCCCGAGCAGGTCTTCGAGGCCGCCGAGACCGACCGGCTGAAACGCTTCCTTTCGCAAGTACTGTGAAGCTTACGTGTTCGTCACACAACTTGGCAGGCTCAGACAGGTTAGACTGCCGAAATTATGGTGGAGACCGAACCGCAGGTCGCTGAACTGGCCGGAGAGCTACAACGCGTCCTCTCCCGGGTGTTCTCCATCCTCCGCAGAAGCGACCCGGGCCGGGACGCCGCCACCAATGATCTGACCCTCGCCCAGTTGTCGATTCTGCTGACACTGCTCGAGCAGGGGCCGATCCGAATGACCGAATTGGCCGCACACGAACGGGTGCGCACACCGACGACGACCGTGGCGATCCGCCGGCTGGAGAAGCTGGGATTGGTCAAGCGGTCCCGCGATCCGTCGGACCTGCGGGCGGTACTGGTCGACATCACGCCCGAGGGCCTGGCTCAGCATCAAGAAGCGCTGGCCAATCGGCGCGCCTTCCTCGCCAAGCTGCTCGAGAAGCTCGGCCCCGAGGAACTCGAGACGCTGCGCAAGGCGCTCGTCCCGCTCGAGCGCATCGCCGAATAGGGCTTCAGCCCAACCAGTCCAGCACCGCCGCCGCGGTCCATGACTGCTGCATGCTGCCCAACGGTTCGCCGGTGAACGGTTCGTAGTACTCGGCGAAGGTGCCGTCGCTGACCTGCCGCAGACCCTCGCGCCTGAGGATCGACGACCGTTCCGCCCAGCCACGGCGAGCGAAGCACCACGAGAACAGCCACGTGGTCACCGGCCACACCGGGCCCCGCCAATACTCACGCGAACGGAAGTCGCGCGAGACCGGGGACGTCGTCGGGATCAGCGCGAACTTGAGGTCCGGATGTCCACAGAATCGTGGTCCCTCCAACAGTCGCAGCAGTGCGCGTTCCTTGTCGTGGGGCAGCCCTCCGCACAGCAGCGGCGCGAACTGCGCGACCGTCTCGGTGGACACCCATTTCTCGGCCCGTACGTCGTAATCCCTTGCCGCACCGTTGCGTTCGTCGGTGGTTTCGACGACGCCCTTTCGGAACCGCTCGGCCCAGGAGTACAGGTCGCGCACGTCGGCGTGCGGGCGTTTGTAGTCCTCGCCGATCTCGGCAAGCACGTCGCACGCGACCGCGAGGATCGCCGACACGAACACGTCCTCGACGGCGAAGCTCATCACCTTGGGCAGCAGCTCGTCGTCGTAGCGTGCCGACTTCATCTCTTCGAGCAGCCACAGATAGCGGTCGTACTCGATGTCCGACGGGCGCTGGCTGGCATCGGTGACGATCACGTTGTCCTCGCGCTGGTACTCGGGCACGCGGCCGGGCACCACGTTGGCGTACGAGCTGTCCCACCGCGGCGAGTTGTCCATGCCGGACTCCCACCCGTGGTACAGCGTGACGCGGCCTCGCGACCTCGGGTCCCGGGCTTCGGCGAGCCAGCGGTGCCACTGGACCAGATCGTCCCACCGGCGGTCGAGGAACGCCTCGGCGACGGCCCGGGTCGACCGGCCGCGGCTGCGCGCATGGTCGAGAATGCGCTGCACCGCGATCGCGTGCACCGGCGGCTGGGTGATGCCCGACGTGTGCCGGTTGCGTGGGGCGTTGACGGCGAGCGCAGACGTCGCCCACCGAGCGGGCCCGGGGAAGTATCCGTCGACGCCGTTCGCGAACACGATGTGCGGAATCATGCCGTTGGCCCACTGGGCTGACAGCAGCGTGTCGAGTTCGACCACCGCGCGTTCGACGCTCAGCGGCGCCAGCCCGATCGCCACGAAAGCGGCGTCCCAACTCCACATATGTGGGTACAGCAGCGGGGCCGCGGTCGTCATCGTGCCCAGGTCGTTGCCACGCAACAGGTACGCGGCGCGGGCCGCCAGTTGCGTGGGAGCGAAGCTCGAATCGTGGGCCATCGCCTCAATGATGCGACGCCCGGGCGCGACTTGCAGGTCGGTAGGGTGACGACATGCCGACGGCGATGATCACCGGGGCCTCCCGCGGGCTCGGTCCGGCGATCGCCAGGGCACTCGCACCGACCCACATTCTGTTCCTTGCGGGACGGCCGTCGGCCGAACTCGACGCGGTCGCCGAGGAGTTCGGTGCCACCACCTGGCCGGTGGATTTCAACGCTCCAGACGCGATAGCGGCCGTCGTCGAACCGATCGTCGAACTCGACGTCCTGATCCACAACGCAGGCGTGGCCTACCCCGGCACCGTCGCCGAGTCGACCGTCGACGAGTGGCAAGACACGATGGCGGTGAATGTGGTTGGACCGGTGGCACTTACGCTGCCACTGCTGCCGGCGTTGCGCAGTGCCGGCGGCCACGTCGTATTCGTGAACTCCGGGGCGGGCATCAACGCCTCACCCGGCCTGGCGTCCTACACCGCGAGCAAGTTCGCACTGCGCGGGTTTGCAAATTCGCTGCGCAACGACGAGCCCTCGCTGCGGGTGACCTCGGTGCACCCGGGCCGGATCGCCACCGAGATGCAGGAGCGGCTGGTCGCCTACGAGGGCCGCGAGTACACGCCGACGCAGTTTCTCAGTCCGGAGACTGTCGCCAAAGTCATAGTGGATGCGGTCAACGCGCCCCGCGACGCCCACATCCACGAGGTCATCGTCCGCCACCGCTAGTGCGATGTGATTTCGGTGCGCTGACGACCGGTGAGCGACTGTTTGCGCACCGAAATCGCAACTAGGCGACGATGTTGACCAGGCGGCCGGCCACGACGATCACCTTCTTCGGCGTCGCCCCGCCGAGAAACTCCTGCACCTTCGCATCGGCCAGCGCCGCGGCCTCCAGCGCATCGGCATCGGCGTCGGCGGCCACGGTGATTCGCCCGCGGACCTTGCCGTTGACCTGCACCGGCAATTCGACGGTGTCCTCGACGAGGTACTGCGGGTCGGCCACCGGGAACGGGCCGTGCGCCAGTGAGGTGTCATGGCCCAGCCGCTGCCACAGCTCCTCAGCCAGGTGGGGCGCCAGCGGCGCGACCATCAGCACCAGCGGCTCCAACGCCGCCCGGGCCGTCACGCCCTGCTTGGTCAGGTGGTTGGTGTACTCGATCAACTTGGCCGCGGCGGTGTTGTTGCGCAGGTTCGTGTAATCGTCGGACACCCCGGCGATCGTGCGGTGCAGCAGGCGCACGGTAGCGTCGTCCAACGCCTCGTGCGCCCCAGACCGTTCCGTGCCGGTCTGCTCGTCGACGACCAACCGCCATACCCGCTGCAGGAACCGGTACGCGCCGACCACGTCCTTGGTCGCCCAGGGCCGCGACGCGTCCAGGGGACCCATCGACATCTCGTAGACCCGCAATGTGTCCGCGCCGTAGTCGTCGCAGATCTCGTCGGGGGATACCGAGTTCTTCAGGCTCTTGCCGATCTTGCCGAACTCCTGGAACACCTCGATTTCGCCATCGGGCCCGGTCCAGAAGAACTTGCCTTGCCGCTCAGCGACTTCGGCGGCGGGCACATAGGAGCCGCGGGTGTCGGTGTAGGCGAACGCCTGGATGTAGCCCTGGTTCACCAACCGCCTGAACGGCTCACGCGAACTGACGTGGCCGAGATCGAACAGCACCTTGTGCCAGAACCGCGCATAGAGCAAGTGCAGCACCGCGTGCTCGACGCCGCCGACGTACAGGTCGACGCCGCCCGGATCCTGCGGTCCATGCTGCGCCGGCCGCGGGCCCATCCAGTAGGCCTCATTCTCCTTGGCGCACAACTCTTCTTTGTTGTACGGGTCGATGTAGCGCAACTCGTACCAGGAGCTCCCCGCCCACTGCGGCATCACGTTGGTGTCGCGGGTGTAGGGCTTCAGGCCGTCGCCGAGATCCAAATCGACGTTCACCCAGTCGGTCGCTGTCCCCAGTGGTGGCGACGGTTCGCTGTCGGCGTCGTCGGGATCGAACTGCACGGGTGCGTAGTCCGGGATGTCCGGCAGCTCCACCGGGAGCGCCAACTCGGGCAACGGATGGGCGCGGCCGTCGGCGTCGTAGACGATCGGGAACGGCTCACCCCAGTACCGCTGCCGCGCGAACAGCCAGTCGCGCAGCTTGTACTCAACGCGCGCTTGGCCGCGGCCGTCGGCGATCAACCGATTGGTGATCGCCTCCTTCGCCGACGCGACGGACAACCCATTGAGGTAGCCCGAGTTGACGACCTCGCCGTCGCCGGAGTAAGCCCCTTGCGAAATATCGCCGCCGGTAACCGTTTCCACGATCGGTAGCCCGAACTCGGTCGCGAAGTCCCAGTCCCGTTGATCCCCACCGGGCACCGCCATGATGGCCCCGGTGCCGTAGCCCAACAGCACGTAGTCCGCGATGAACACCGGAATCTGTTCACCGTTGGCCGGATTCGTCGCGTATGCGCCGAGGAACACACCCGTCTTGGACTTGTTCTCCTGACGCTCGAGGTCGGACTTGGCCCCAACCGCGGCGCGGTAGGCGGCTACGGCGTCGGTGGGTGTCGCCGCACCGAAGGTCCAGCGAGCGTCGACGTCGTCGGGCCACTGTGCGGCCGTCAGCCCGTCGACCAACCCGTGCTCGGGCGCCAGCACCAGGTACGTCGCACCGAACAGGGTGTCGGGCCTGGTGGTGAAGACCTCGATGTCGCCTGCCTCGGTGGCGAACTGCACCGCGGCCCCGGTGGACCGGCCGATCCAGTTGCGCTGCATGGCCTTGACCTTGTCCGGCCAGTCCAGTAAGTCGAGGTCGTCGAGCAACCGATCGGAGTATGCGGTGATGCGCATCATCCACTGCCGCAACCGTTTCCGGAACACCGGGAAGTTGCCGCGATCGCTGCGGCCGTCGGACGTGACCTCCTCGTTGGCGAGCACGGTGCCCAGACCGGGACACCAGTTCACCACCGAGTCGGCCTGGTACACCAGCCGATAGGAGTCGACGACGTCGGCGCGTTCGCCGGCGCTCAACTCCGACCAAACCCGGCCATCATCCAACGTCCGGCTACCCGAGTCGAACTCGGCGATCAGTTCGGCGATCGGCCTCGCTTTGTCGGCCGACGGATCGAACCACGCGTTGTAGATCTGCAGGAAGATCCACTGCGTCCACTTGTAGAAGTCGACATCGGTGGTGGAGAAGCTGCGTCTCGCGTCGTGACCCAACCCCAGTCTGCCCAGCTGGCGACGGAAGTTGACGATGTTGGCTTCGGTGCGGGTGCGCGGATGGGTGCCGGTCTGAATGGCGTACTGCTCGGCGGGCAATCCGAAGGCATCGAAGCCCAATGCGTGCAAGACATTACGGCCGGCCATCCGGTAGTAGCGGGCATAGACGTCGGTGGCGATGTAGCCCAGCGGGTGTCCGACGTGCAGACCCTCGCCTGAGGGATACGGGAACATGTCCTGCACGAACATCTTGTCGGCGGGCAGCGCGGCGCCGTCGGGCGCCGACAGCGAACCCACCGGGTTGGGCACGTTGAACGTCTGAGAATCCGCCCACCTCTGCTGCCAGGCGTGCTCGATCCGCCCGGCGAGCTCCGCGGTATAGCGGTGCTGCGGGACGTCGGTGCCAGCGTCGGGCGTGTCAGTCACCTGAACAGGGTATAAGCCCGCCGATCGGCTCCCGCCGAGCGGGCAATTCGGCCGCGGGTTGGTCTCGGTTGCATCACCGGTCGGTCAGAACAAGGTTGCAGGTCCATTCCAGGCCTAGTGACCGGCGCTTCGCCGTGGATACAGTCGGCGCCTGGCCAAATGGTCGACGAGCGCAACAGGGAAGGACCGGAACGGCGATGAACGAGAGCGCCCGACGCTGGAGGACTCCGGCTACCAGTGTGGCTGCGGCTACCGTCGGCGTCTTCATGTTCACAGGTGCCACCGCCTGGGCCCAGCCCGTACAACCGCTGCCTCCGCAACCCGGTCCGGCTGTGGTGTCGCAGACAGCGGCGACACCGAGCACCGCCCTGACACCCGCCGTCCCCAACACCGCTCTCACCGTCCCGGCCACACCCCAGACCGCACTGACCCCGGCGATGCCCAACGCGGCCCTGACCCAGCCGGCCGCGACGCCCGCGACGCCCGCGACCGCCGCTGGGCCCGCGACCGCCGGGACGCCCGGCGGTGTCGCCACACCGCAGGTCGGCGTTCCGGCCCAGGTGGCGATCACTCCCGCCACAGCGGGCACTGTTTACGACTTCTTCAGGGACAAGGGCGTCACCCTCGAGCCGCAGGTCAGCCGTGACTTCAAAGCCCTCAACATCGTCCTGCCGATGCCGAGGGGCTGGGCGCATGTGCCCGACCCCAATGTGGCCGACGCATTCGCCGTGATCGCCGACCGCGTGGGCGGCAACGGTCTGTACTCATCGAACGCACAGGTCGTGGTGTACAAGCTCATCGGAGAGTTCGATCCCAGAGAGGCCATCAGTCACGGGTTCCTCGACAGCCAGCAGCTGCCCGCCTGGCGAGCGACCAACGGGTCGATGGGCGAGATCGGTGGCATGCCGATGTCGACCATCGAAGGCACCTACCGCGAGAACTCGATGACGCTGGACACCTCGCGGCGCCACGTCATCGCCGCCAACGGCCCGGACAGATATCTGGTGTCGCTCGCGGTGACCACCAGCGTCGACCAGGTCGTGGCGGCGGGCGAAGCCACCGATGCAATCGTCAACGGCTTCAAGGTCAGCGTGCCGACACCTCCGGGCGCCACCGCGCCCGCTGCACCTGCCCCTGTCTCTTATACCCCTCTT
>NZ_NVQE01000041.1 GCF_002591975.1 Mycobacterium neglectum
CGACCTGGAAGCATTGCAACCGTCAATCAACCGATTGGCCACGGCGAAGTAACGCAAGCCCCCACGCGCTCATTATGCGTGAGGCACCAGCTCACCCTTCGCGCTCACAATTAGGTGAGGCACCTCGGACTAGAGTTTCGCTCAGCGGAAGGATCAGGAAAATGGCGGGAAACACCTCGACGCCCGGCGTCACTGTCACAAGTCGTTTGCTGGCGATTATCGGCGCATTCGACGAACGCCACCGCAGCCTGGCTCTCTCTGAGCTCGCCCACCGCGCGGGTCTGCCGGTTCCCACCGCACATCGACTCGCCGGCGAACTCGCTGCCGGAAGCGCTCTCCAGCGCCGGGAAGACGGGCGCTTCGAGGTGGGTCGGTTGTTGTGGGACGCGGGCCTGTTGGCACCCGTCGAGGGAAGGTTGCGGCAGGTCGCCGAGCCGTTTCTGCACGACGTCTACGCGGCGACTCTGGCCACCGTGCACCTCGCGATCCGGGAAGGCGACGAGGTGCTCTACCTCGAGCGGATGATGGGCCGCACGTCGGTGCCCATCATCAGCAGCGTCGGAAGCAGGCTGCCGATGCACAGCACCGGTGTCGGCAAGGTCCTGCTCGCGCACGCACCGTCGGAGGTCCAGGAACGCGTGTTTGCCAACCTGACTCGAATCACGCCCTACACGATCGTCGTCCGGCCGGTCCTCGCGACGCAGCTCGAACGAATCCGTCGAGACGGCGTCGCGACCACCAGCGAGGAGATGTCGCTCGGTGCATGTTCGCTGGCTGTCCCGGTGGTTCGGTCGTCCGACAACACCGTGGCGGCGGCGATCGGCGTGGTCGTGCCGAGCCTCAAACGCGATCGCCAGAGACTGCTCGGTGCCCTGCAGGTCGCCGCGCGCGGCATCGGCCGCTTGCTGTGACCGGCAGGGCACCATCGCAGAACTCTCAGTGATCGACGAGTTGCCGCGCCGAGTCGGCACCCTTATGGCCCAATTGCGCGGTCGGCACATCCTTTGTCTCTCGCGCCGTCAGCGCAGCAGCACTGGCGATGAGGCAGACGACGGCGGTGAAGATGCTGGTCGCCACCCAACCGCCTTCACTGACGCCACCGAGCGCGGTGACGATCGCCGGTGCGAAACCCGCAACCAGGAAACCCAATTGGGTGCCGATCGCCAGTCCGGAGAAACGAACCTTGGTCGAGAACATCTCGCCGTAGAACGAGGGCCAGACAGCGTTGGCCGCTGCGTAGCCGAACGAGAAGGTGGCTATAGCCAACGCGAACATCAGGACGTCGTTGCCACTGGTCATCGAAAGCAGATACAGCGGCATCAGTGCCGCGGACGACAACGCACCGTAGATGAACACCGGCTTGCGTCCGATACGGTCGGCAAGCTTTCCGAACAGCGGTTGGGTGCCCAGAGCCACGACGTTCGCGACCACGACCAGCCAGAGCGTCTCGTCCGCGTTCAGGCCCATCTTCTTGCCGTAGGCGATGGCCAGGTTGGCGAACACCGTGGAGACCGCGGCAATGAAGGCGCAGAAGATCACTCGGAGAACGTCGCGCCAGTGGTCGCGCAACAATGGCTTCAGCGGCATCCGGGCGATGGTGCCCGTGGCTTTCGCCTCTTCGAATTCCGGGGTCTCGTTCAGTCGGCGACGAATGAAGTAGGCGACCACCACCACGACGGCGCTGAGCCAGAACGGAACACGCCAACCCCACGAGAGCAGGTCCTCGTCGGGCAGCGCCACGACCGGGATCACCACGAGCGAGGCAAGAATCAGGCCGCCCTGAGTGCCCGTGAGGGTCCAGGAAGTGTAGAAGGCCCGCTGGTTGTCGGGAGAATGTTCAAGGGTGAGCGAACTGGCGCCCGCTTGTTCACCGGCGGCCGAAAAGCCCTGCAGCAGGCGGCACGTCACCAGGAGTATGGGTGCGAGTGCTCCCACCGACTCGTACGTCGGCAGGCAGCCGATGGCGAAAGTCGATGCGCCCATGAGGAGCAGCGTGAACATCAGCACGTTCCGGCGCCCGATCCGGTCGCCGAAGTGCCCGATCACGAACGCCCCGACCGGCCGGGCGATGTAGGCCACTCCGAGCGTGGCGAACGACTGGGCCAGCGCGACAGTCTCGTTGCCCTCGGGGAAAAAGATCTTCGGAAAGACCAATGCGGCGACGAAACCGAATACGAAGAAGTCGTAGTACTCGACGGCGCTACCCATGAAGCTGGCCAGTGCGGCCTTCTTGGGTGTCCGCTCTGGGGCGCCCGCAGGCACCCGGTCGGGTGGATTGCTGTCGATGACGCTCATGGGCTCCTCCTAGTTTTGGATGAAGTGGTTCTCACGGGCGGGAATTCACCCGACAAGACTGCGAAAGTGCCGGGACATGCGGGCGGCGTCCGGGGTGATCCCGGTGATCAGCTCGAACGCGGTGGTGGCCTGGTACACCGCCATGTGACCGCCATCGAGCGTTCGGCAACCGACCTCACGTGCCGCCGTCAGAAGCGCGGTGTTCAGCGGTCGATAGACGACGTCGGCGACCCACAGCCCGCGGTGCAGGAGGTTCGCCTCGAACGGCATGCCCGGGTGATCTGCCATTCCCGTTGGCGTGCAGTGCACTACCCCATCGCTGACCGGCAGCAACACTGACAGTTTGTCGAATGCCGAAGCGTCGACACGTGCGCTGGGGTGTCTTCCTGCCAACTCGCGAGCCAGTACGGTCGCCCGGTCGACGTCGAGATCAACGACGGTCAAATGCTCGGTGCCCAGATCGAGCAGCGCATGCCCGACCGCGGCGCCCGCTCCGCCGGCACCGACGAGTGTGACGTTCTGGGTGGCGGCGCCCGGTAGCCCTTCGACGAACCCGGTCCCGAAGCCAGGAGCATCGGTGTTGTAGCCGACCGTGCGGTCGTCCTCGAACACCACGGTGTTGACCGCGCCGAGTGCGGCCGCATCCTCGTCGAGTGCGTCGAGGTGATCGATCACCAACCGCTTACAGGGGTGGGTGACGTTGAGCGCGTTATAGCCCAGCGCGCGGGCCCAGCGCAGAACCTCGCCGACGCGTTCGGGCGCGACACCGGCCGTCGTCAGGTCAATGGTGCGGTACACGTAGTCGAGGCCATTGGCGCGGCCCTCTGCCATGTGCAGCGCCGGTGTCAGCGACGGGCCGACACCCTGGCCGACGAGGCCGACCAGATAGGGGCTGGAACTCACAGTGCACCGTCCTGATTAATGTACTAACTAGTTCGTACGTGCAGTAGAACACTGTGGTGCGTGTCTCGTCAAGGACCAGTAGTGACGGAGCTCTCTGATCAGCGGGCGGTGAGCCAGCCGACGACGACGTCGCCGATCATGCGTCGCAGGTGCGCGCGCTGCGCGACGTCCGTGAAGTCGACGCCGAACAGGAAGCCGAACGTATAGCGGTTGGCCACCTGGAATACGCAGTACGCGCTGATCACCATATGGACATCCAGGGCATCGACGTCATCACGGAAGACCCCCTGCGCGTGGCCGGAAGTTAGAATCCGATCCAGCACCGACGTGGCCGGCTGCGACAGATCGCGCAGCGAGTCGAGGCGGCTGATGAACTGGCCCCGGTGAATGTTCTCGATCGATACCAGCCGGATGAATGCCTGGTGATCGAGGTGATGATCGAACGTCAGCTCGGCAAGCCTGCGCATCGCGACGACGGGATCGACGTGGTCGACCTGCAAGCGCTGCTCGGCCTCGCGGATGCCCCGGTACGCGTTCTCCAGCACCGCCAGGTAGAGCTGTTCTTTGCCGCCGAAGTAGTAGTAGATCATCCGCTTCGTGGTGCGGGTGCGCTCGGCGATGTCGTCCACGCGGGCGCCGGAATAGCCCGACTCGGCGAATACCTCGGTCGCGACCGCGAGCAAGTCCGCGCGCGTGCGTTCGGCATCGCGCTGTAGCTCCGGGCGGGACTCGGCGGTCACCTTCGGCAGCTTACTGGCAGGACGGCGCATTACTCGGCACCTCTTCCCAACTAATTAACCAATTGGTACATTACGTTCGAATGGAGGCACCATGAAGACATCCATCGCCACCGTCTCGATCAGCGGCTCGCTCACGGAGAAAATGCACGCCTGCGCGGCGGCCGGATTCGATGGCGTCGAGGTCTTCGAGCCTGACCTCATCGCCAGCGACCACAGTCCCGAGGAGGTCCGAAGTCTCGCCCGACGCCTTGGCCTGTCACTGGATCTCTATCAGCCGCTGCGCGATATGGAGGGCGTCGACGAGACGACGTTCGCCGAGAACATGCGGCGCGCTGAAGCCACCTTCGTGACCGCGCGCCGCCTCGGCATAGGAACGGTCCTCGTGTGCAGCAATGTCGCGACCGCAACCGTCGACTCCGACGAGCACTCCGCGGGCCAGCTTCGCCGCTTGGGCGACCTGGCGCGGAAGTTCGACATCAAGGTCGCGTTCGAGGCGCTGGCTTGGGGTCGTTTCGTCGACGACTATCGCCGAGCTTGGCGGATCGCCGAGTTGGCCGACCATCCGGCGGTCGGACTCTGCCTGGACAGTTTCCACGTACTGTCCCGCGGTCACGACACCTCGGCCATCGCAGGCATTCCCGGCCACAAGATCTTCTATCTGCAGCTTGCCGACGCTCCCGCCCTGTCGATGGATGTGTTGTCCTGGAGCCGCCACCACCGGCTGTTCCCCGGTGAGGGCGATTTCGAGCTCGCGACCTTCGTGTCGCGTGTGTTGGCGGCCGGATACGACGGACCGCTGTCGTTGGAGGTGTTCAACGACACCTTCCGCCAGACCGACCCGGATCGGACGGCCTTGCACGCGCTGCGCTCACTGGTGTGGCTGCAGGACAAGGTGGCGGCACAGTCGGCACTGGTCGATACCAGGCGGTTACGGCCGGTGACAGATGCCAAGCCGCCCAATGGTTTTGACTTCGTCGAATTGAAAGCCGAGGACACGACCGAGGTTGAGGTTCTCCTCGAGCAGCTCGGCTTCACCCCGCGTGGACGCCACCGGACCAAGCCGGTGTCGCTGTGGGTCGCCGGTGATGCCCGTATCGTCCTCAATGAACAGCAAGCACGCGGTCTGGATCCGCACATCGCAGCGATAGGCCTTCAGGTGCCCGACGCCGACGCGACCACCAAACGGGCCGAGGACTTGATGGCTCCGCCCGCCTACCGCCGCACCTATGCTTCCGAACAGCCGATGGGCGGCGCCGTGGCCCCCGACGGTTCCGAGATCTTCTGGGTCACCGCGCCTCCGACCGGGCTGCCACCGGCGTGGGTCGACGAATTCGAGAACGGCATGCCCGTCAACACGGGTACCGCGGTGCGCGCCATCGACCATGTCAACCTTGCGCAACCATGGCAGACCGCCGATGAGGCGGTGCTCTTCTTGACGAGCATCTTCGAGCTCTCCGCCGATGCGCCGACCGAGGTGGCCGCACCCAAGGGCCTGGTGCGCAGCCAGGTGATGCGAACCGTCGACGGCGCGGTCCGGTTGCCCCTCAACGTCGCCCCGCATGTGCTCGACGATGCCGGGATGCCGCAACACATTGCCTTCGCATGCTCTGATGTGTTCGAGGTGGCGCGTCGGGCACGTGCGCGCGGTTTGGCGTTCCTATCGGTCCCCGACAACTACTACGACTATGTCGCAGGGCGTTTCGGCGTGGATGCCGATACGGTGGCGGCGTTGAGGCAGCTCGACCTGCTCTACGACCGAAGTCCCGATGGCGAGTTCGTCCACTTCTACACCCGCACGGTCGGCTCGGTCTTCTTCGAATTCGTCGAGCGCCGCGGCAATTACGACGGCTACGGCAGTGACAACGCCCCAGTCCGGCTCGCCGCCCAACGGGCAGGACGCCTCAGCGCAAAGCGATGATCGTGCGTGCGACCTACTGGACCGCAGCGATATACCGCAATGCCAGCACGTAACCCTGCACACCCAGCCCCGCGATCACGCCCGTCGCGACGGCGCTGATGTAGGACCGGTGTCGGAACTCCTCGCGGGTGTGCACATTGGTGATGTGCACTTCGATCAACGGCGCCCGTAGCTCGGCGCACGCGTCGCGTAGTGCAATGGACGTGTGCGTCAGCGCACCGGCATTGAGGATCACCGCATCACCCGCGTCGGCGGCCGCATGGACGAAATTGAGCAGCTCTGCCTCAGAGTCGCTCTGTCGCACAACGGCCTTCAGGCCAAGATCCTCGGCTTCGCCTTCGATCAGGGCGACCAGCTCGTCATGGGTTGTGCTGCCGTACTTCTCCGGCTCACGCTTGCCGAGGCGGCCGAGATTCGGCCCGTTGAGCACGAGCACGGTTTTCAACCGTGACTGCTCTTCCTGCGGTTCGCTCATCGCTATGCCACCTTTCCGATCACCGAGTAGGCCGCCGCCAGCAGCGACGGATCCGGCCCTTCCAGGCGTCCGGGCTTGCCGAGTCCATCGAGCACGACGAATCGCAGTACCCCAGCGCGCGTCTTCTTGTCGCCTGCCATGTATTCCAGCAGTTGCGGTAGGGCGTCGGCGTCATATTCGACCGGTAGCCCCAGCGCCTCGAGGACGGTCCGATGCCGATTTGCGGTGTCGTCATCCAGGCGACCGGCCAGCCGTCCCAGTTCGGCGGCGAAGACCAGGCCGACCGACACCGCTGCGCCGTGGCGCCATTCGTAGCGCTCCCGCCGCTCGATGGCATGGGCAAGGGTGTGGCCGTAGTTGAGGATCTCGCGAAGCTGCGATTCCTTTTCGTCGGCCGCGACGACCTCGGCCTTGACGGCGATCGCACGCCTGATCAGCTCGGGCAGCACGGTTCCCGTCGGGTCCACCGCGGCCTCGGGATCGGCCTCGATCAGGTCGAGAATGACGGGGTCGGCGATGAAGCCGGCCTTTACGATTTCGGCCATGCCTGCGACGAGTTCGTTGCGCGGCAACGTTTCCAGCGTCGCGATGTCGACGAGCACGGCGGCCGGTTGATGGAACGCACCGACCAGGTTCTTACCCGCATCGGTGTTGATCCCCGTCTTGCCGCCGACCGCTGCGTCAACCATGCCCAGCAGGGTGGTCGGCACGTGCACGATGTCGATTCCGCGCAGCCAGGTTGCGGCGGCGAAACCTGCGACGTCGGTGGCCGCTCCCCCGCCGAGACTGACGATCGCATCCTTGCGGCCGATACCGATGCGGCCCAACACTTCCCAGATGAACCCGAGAACCGGCAGGTCCTTGCCCTTCTCGGCGTCCGGGATCTCGACGCGATGTGCGTCGATCCCCTTGTCCGCCAGGGTGTTACGGATAACCTCCGCCGTCTGCGCGAGTGTCGGCTGGTGCAGGATGGCAACCTTGTGCCGACCGGCCAGGGTGCGCTCGAGTTCGCCGAGCAGGCCGGTACCGATGATCACTGGGTACGGCCGATCGACGAGCACCTCGACGGTGACCGGTTCACTCATGAGATCCCGCAGCTTTCTTGGCCGCCAGCGCCGACGGCGACGGGGGCGCCTCGTTGGTGGGGGCCGGTGTCAGCGTCGTAGGAGTGCGACGCCACGGTGGACGACGCCGTCGCCGCTGTTGGCGTGACATCTCCGAACTCTCGAGTCGGTCCACGATGTAGCGCACGACCGCGCCCGGATTGCGACGGTTGGTGTTCACCCGCAGTGTGGCGACCTTCCGGTACAGCGGGACTCGTTGGTTCATCAGCGCTTTGAACTTCTCGCCGCGGTCTCCGCCGGCCAGCAGCGGGCGCACCGTGGGTCCGCTGGTGCGGCGCACACCCTCGGCGGCGTTGATCTCGAGATAGATGACTGTGTGTCCGGCGAGCGCGTCTCGCACACCCTCGGTCGTGACGGCTCCTCCGCCCAACGACAACACGCCGTCGTGGGAGGCCAGCGCGGACCGGATGACGGTCTCCTCGATGCGACGGAACTCCGCTTCGCCGTCGACGGCGAAGATGTCGGCGATGGTGCGGCCGGTCGTCTCCTCGATCGCGGCATCGGTGTCCAGCAGCGTGAGGTCAAGCGCCTTGGCCAACCGACGGCCGATCGTCGACTTGCCCGATCCGGGCAACCCGATCAGCACCGCCTTCGGCGCCATCAGCCCGACGCCTGAACCGGCTGCGAGGACGGCTCGCGCTCGGCGACAGCACGCAAGTAGTTGTCGACATTGGCCCGCGTCTCGGTCAGCGAGTCGCCACCGAACTTCTCGAGGGTCGCCCGCGCCAGAACCAGCGCCACCATGGTTTCGACGACGACACCCGCGGCAGGCACCGCGCACACGTCGGAGCGCTGGTGGATCGCGACGGCCTCGTCGCCGGTGGCCATGTCGACGGTGGCCAGTGCCCGCGGCACGGTCGAGATCGGCTTCATCGCCGCCCGCACGCGCAGCGGCTGACCGTTGGTCATGCCGCCTTCCAGACCGCCCGCCCGATTGGTCGAGCGCATCACACCGTCGGCGCCGGGATACATCTCGTCGTGGGCGACGGTGCCGCGACGGCGGGCTGTCTCGAAGCCGTCGCCGATCTCCACGCCTTTGATCGCCTGGATGCCCATGACCGCGCCGGCCAGTTGGCTGTCGAGGCGGTTGTCGCCGCTCGTGAAAGAGCCGAGTCCGACGGGCAGCCCGTGGACCACCACCTCGACGATTCCGCCGAGCGTGTCACCGTCCTTCTTGGCCGCCTCGATCTCGGCGATCATCGAAGATTCAGCGGCCTGATCAAACGCGCGCACGGGACTCTCGTCGATGGCCGTCAGGTCACTGAACTGCGGAGGTGGACCGTCATAGGGCTTCGATGCGCCGATCGAGATGACGTGCGACAGCACCTCGACGCCGAGCACCTCCCGCAGCAGCGCCCGGGCGATCGTGCCCGCGGCGACCCGCGCAGCGGTCTCACGCGCGCTGGCCCGCTCCAGGACGGGTCGTGCGTCGTCGAAACCGTACTTGAGCATGCCCGCGTAGTCGGCGTGGCCGGGCCGCGGCCGGGTAAGCGGCGCGTTGCGAGCGCTCTCCTCGCCGAGCACGGATTCTTCGACCGGGTCGGCGGCCATGACCGTCTCCCACTTGGGCCATTCGGTGTTTCCGATCTCGATGGCGATCGGGCCGCCGAGCGTCAGGCCGTGACGGACTCCCGCGAGCACGGTGACCTGGTCTTTTTCAAACTTCATCCGGGCGCCGCGGCCGTAGCCCAAGCGGCGCCGGGCCAACTGGCCCGCGATCTCGTCGGAGGTGACGGGGACGCCGGCGATCATGCCTTCGACAACGGCCACCAGAGCGCGGCCGTGGGATTCACCAGCTGTAGTCCATCGCAACACGCGTCCCATCTTCCCATAGCTCACCCCTTGCGATTTCGGTGCGCATACGGTCGCTGAGCGATCGTTGGCGCACCGAAGTCGCTGTTAGGGGGTCGCGAGGCCGTCCAGGACCCGGCCGATCTCGGCGAGCGCATCGCGATGCGCGGACTTCTGGTCGTCGGCCCTAGCGACGATCATCGCCATTTCGCAGATCGCACCGAACAGGAACGACGCGAGCGGGCCGGGCCGCCGCGGCGCGATCCGGCCGGCATCGGCCGCGCGGGATATCGCGAGCTCCATCATCTCCAGCAGCGGAGCTTCGAGTCGGCGGATGCCCTCCCAGCCGATCGCGGCGTGCGCATCCAGCAGAACGATGCGCTGCAGACCGGGGTCGAGGCACTCGTCAAGGAACGCCCTGCAGCCCGCCTTGAAAGCGTCCCAGGGATCCTTCTTCCGCGCATAGGCCGCGGCGAGCGGAGTCCCCATCCCCTCCACCTCACGGCCGAACACCGCCTCGAACAACTGGCGCTTGCCCTCGAAGTGGTGATAGACCGCGCCCTTGGTCACCTTGGCGCGCGCAGCGACGGCGTCGAGTGACGTCGCGTCGTAGCCGTCACGGGCGAACAGCTCACGTGCGGCGTCCACGAGTGCGGCTGTCGTCGCCTCGGTGCGCTCGGCCTGGGTTCGTCTGGCCACCCTTGTCGCCACGGGCCGACCATAGCCCAACATGAGCCGGGTTCAGAGCACCCGATAGATGCGGTAGTCGATGTGGTTCGGCGACAGGACGTTGTAGCCGACAGTGACCAGGCCGGACAGCCATGCGTAGCGTTCGTCGGCGGTCTCGAACGTCGGCGTCGTCCGCACATAGGTCTCGTCGAATCCCAGTACCTCGCCTGCCGCCAGCCGCTCGAGCCCGTCCGCTGGGACCTTGATGATGCCGCGCGCCTCGCAGTGGATCAACGCGTCATCGTGGGTTCGGATGGTGGCACGGACGTCCACCCGCCCCACACCGTCGGATCCGACGAGAAGCCAGTCGCCGCCGCCGGGCAATAGCTCACCCTGCAATTTCGGCCCGGCGATAACACCGCCGGTCGTGATGAAGGTCATCCGCATACCCGCCGGAGTCGTGATCGGTTGTGCCGGTTGCAGGTTGACGTGCATATCGAAAAGGTGCTCAACCGGGAGCGAATCGATCAGCGGCAACTGATCGACCGGCGTTGCGGTGTTCACGTGGGGGTCCCCAGCGCGGCCTGCAGCTGCGTGCCGTCGACGAAGGTGTCCTTGCGGGCGACGAGCCCGTCAGGCGTCACGTTGACGACGTCGAGGCAGTCGAATCTGACGTCGCCGGAGATCAGAGCCCAGTCGAGAATCCAGTGGTCGTCGCCGAAGAGCACCCGGTAGGTCTCCCAGGTGAGATCGGGGAACTGGGCGAAGATTTCGGCGAAGGTGGCGCGCACCGCATCGCGGCCGACGACGGGGTCACCGCCCATGTGCATCCAAAAACGAGTGTCGGGCGTGTGCAGAGCCACGATCGCATCCGGATCATGGGCCGCCCACGCGGCGAAGTAGCGCTCCGAAATGGTTCTCAGGTCCAACTCAACAGTTTGCATACCCGCAGTATGCAATAGCATACTGTGAGTATGCAATAGCTAGGCGCGGCCGAACCCGTGCGTGGCCCCCATCGCCGAAAAGCCGTCGGCGACGGTCGCCGCCAACTCCAGGAACGCCTGGCGGGTCTGCCTGGTGAACAGCCTGATATCGATCTCAGATCCCTCGGCGAGATGATCGTCGAACGGAATCACATGCATCGCCCGCACATGCGGCAGGAACTGCCTGGCCAGCTGGTTCAGGTCCAAGCCGAGCTCCCCGGGCCGTGACGCGCTGAACACCACCGTCGCGCCGGGAACCAGATGGGAATAGCCATTGCGCTCCAGCCAACGCAGGGTCGCCCATGCGCTGCGCGCGGCATCGACAGCCGGCGATGCCACCACGATCACCATGGCGGCGTCATGCAGGACACCCGCCATCGCCGAATGCACCAGCCCTGTGCCGCAATCGGTCAAGATGATGTTGTAGAACCGCTGCAGAACGTCCAGGACGCCGCGATAGTCGGCTCCCGAGAACGCTTCCGAGGTGGCCGGGTCACGTTCGGAAGCCAAGATCTCCAGTCGGCTTGGACTCTGGGAGGTGTGCAACCGCATATCGGAATAGCGATCGATGTTCGGGTCGAGCAACACATCTCGCACAGTGGAACTGCAGTCGTCGGGTCCGCGCTGAGCAAGGGTGCCGAAATCGGGATTGGCGTCCACCGCGATGACGCGATCGCCGCGGGCGGCCGCCATGGTCGCGCCCAGGCCGACGGTAATGGTGGTCTTTCCGACGCCGCCTTTCTGGGACAGAACGGCGATGCTGGAAGGACCCCGCATCGGTTGGTTCACGCGGTCCATCAGAGTTCGATAGCCCGCTTCCCGCGTCGACACGCCCGGATTGAGGCCGGTCGCCCGGTGCACGGCGCCACGCCACCCGGTACGCGGTGCGGGCTCCTTATAGACCAGTCCGAGTTCGCCGTCGGTGGGCACCAGCGGCCGCGCGGTGCCAGCCGACGCCCTTGTGAACGGTGTCGGCGGCGCCGCACCGTCGTCGGGGTGGAACGGTTGGGTCATGGCCACTCCCCTTCTCAGTTCGGGGTCAACATGCCGAGCACTTGTTTGAGCGCCGCGGTCATATCCGAGACTTCGATACGCATCAGCGATGCCTCGTCCAGCTCGGCCAGATTCGCGCCGTGGCTTTCACTCAGTCGGTACTCGCGTTCCTCTTCGGCCGCCTCGATGACATTGCGCACGAACCGACCATTGCCGACAAGATCAATGCGTCGACGCATTTGGCCCGATGAGTCGAGCCCCTCGCCCTGGCACAAAGTGGCGCAGGTGGCGACCATCTCGTCGTAGGCCGCCTCTGACAACTCCGAGTCGCGGGACCGCGCGATGAGGCGCCCGATGTCACCCAACTCCAACGCGTTGTACGACTGGAATCGGATCCGTTTGGAGAAGCGTGAGGTCAGACCTTCGTTGGATCCGAGGAACCGGTCGATCTCGGCGTCGTACCCGGCGATGATCACAACCAGGCGGTCCCTGTCGTTCTCCATCCTGGCCAGCAGCGTGTCGACCGCCTCTTTTCCGAATGCGTCACCGCCCGAAAGCCCCGTCTGGATAAGCGTGTAAGCCTCATCGATGAACAGCACCCCGTCCATGGCCGAGTCGATCAGCGCCGTGGTCTTGATCGCCGTGCTGCCCAGATGCTGCCCGACGAAGTCCTTACGCTTCGCTTCGACGACGTTGGGTGTCCGCAACAATCCCAGTCCGCAATAGGTCTGGGCGACGACCCGCGCGATAGTGGTCTTGCCTGTGCCGGGCGGACCCGTGAACGCAAGATGCAGTGTTCGGGCGGCGGAGTTGAGCCCCTTGTCACCACGGACCTTTGCCAACATCGCGGTTGACTTCAGTTTGGCAACTTGAAGTTTGACCTCCGACAGACCGATCTGGCGGTCCAATTCGTGTTGCGCGGCGCGCAGGTATTCGTTGCCGCGTTCGGTCAGATCGTCACCGAGCAGATCGGCCGCGCTCGGTGCGCTGGTCGGATCCCAGCGGTCGGTGCGTGAATCGATCATCTCCTTCGACGTGATGACCAGGCGGTACTTCGGGTCGGCCAGTGCCGCGGCGTTGGCCTCGAATCCCGGCTCCTCGCTGTAGATCCGCTCGAAAATGACCCGTGCATCCTGCTCGCTGCCCATCTCACGCAGCGTCAGACCCTTGCAGAACTCCGCTGCCTTACGCGCAGCCGGGATCGGCCCCTCGATCGCCTGATCCAGTCTGCGGACACCCTCGCCGAACAGTCCCATCTGGGCGCACGCCGACCCCACCATCAAATGAGCGCCCGCAGCAATGTACTCGTCGCCAATCGACGCCGAATTGCTCAGCGCCGTGAGCACATCCGGCCACCGCTGGGTGGTGAAATGCAGGACCCCCCGGACGTAGGCGCAGATCTCGGCGGACTCAATGTCCCCGTCCGAAGCCGTCGCGCGCACCTCGTCCAGTTCGTCGAGCACGGACTCCGCCTCGTCGTAATCCTTGGCGCCGATCATGCTGGCCGCATATGCCAGCCAGATCTCCGTCTTGGTGCCCAGGGGATAATCCAGGTACAACCCCGTCTGGAACCGCCCGCTCAGCGCCCGGGGCGGAAGCCCCAGCCTTCTCTGCTCACGGAACAACGACGTGGTGCTGGTCCGATAGAGGTGATAGATCACCTCCGAGCTGGTGTCGCCCGCAGCAGCGCGGCCCAACCAGCCATCACACATGTCGGGGTCGTATTCGGTGGCCCGCTTGAACGCAAGCGCTGCATAGCCCACATCGCGTTCGGCCTCGAGCCCGTCGATCGGGATGCCAAGCGAGAGCACGCCGGCGTCGAACACCCGTTGCGCGTCGTTGGTACCACTCATTGAAGGTGACCTGTCTCCCCACTTCGCCGTACGCCCGTGCCGGACATGCGAGGTTAGACGCTCGAATTCGCCCGCGATTGTACTAAGTTCCGCGGTTGCAACGCGCGCCGTTTGTCTAACCTAGGTGTATGCGGCAACCGACCGTTCGATCAGCAAATGGAACGATCACCGTGCACACCTCCGAGCGTGGGCTTCCACTGGCGCTTCGTCTCGAAGAGACCGAACTGAAGCGACCGCTGCAGCAACTGGCCGCCGAAATCTTGTCGCTGTGCAGGTTGTCCGCGGCCAGGGCACAGGCCGCCCGCCGGCGCGATCTCGCCGAAAAGGGCTTCGATAGCACGGTGATTCGCACGCTCGGCCTTGCCACCGATGAAGACGTGATTCGTGCAGAGCACGAAGCTCTCGGTGATGACGAAGGCACGCCGCCGACGTGGATGAGATCGGTATGACCGGACTCGCCGACTCGTTGATCGCACGCATCGTCAAGCAGCGCGACCTGGTCCAGGCGATGGACGAGCACTGCCGATCGATCACGGCCAGGGTCACCAGCCGTGACCAGAACGTCAGCGTCGAAGTCGACGGCCTCGGTTCAATGACCGGACTCTGGTTCGGCCCCAATGCCCACAAGCTCGGCGCTGACGCGCTGGCCAAACTGGTCGTGGAAACCGCCCACGCCGCTGCCAAGGTCGCGGCGGACCGTCAGGCATACCTCACTGAGCAGTTGCACGAGCGCATGCGTGAACTCCAGCGGGGGCCCCTGACTCGTTGGGATGGAACGACTTTCGAGCCCGGCACCCGATAGCCCTTTGCCCCTGCACGACATTATCGTCGATACCGCAGGTAATCGTCATACACAGCGCAACGATAAGCTAGCTGAGCTCGACCTCCAACACGCCACGCGCACAATGGTTTTCCCGCACTGAGCCAACTGGAATCGATCGACTACATGGTGATGGGCTAACGGTTCAACTTCACCATCTCATCCCCGAAATGTAGGTCGGCGTGCTGAGTGACCCTGATCACAGCAGTCGACCATTTGCTCAGCAATTTGACGATACGTCAATTAAGAGAATTCGCTCGAGGGGGCCGCAATTGACAGGAAAAAGAATTAGCTGCACAGGTCTCTCACAGTTATAGTTGAATCCCGACTCATGCGGACCAGCCCTAACACCGAGCCGGGGAAGGTATTACAACAATGAGTGAGGCGTTTCATGCCGTTCCTGCGGGAATGGCGGACTTCTCGACAGCCAATCAGGTGGCTTCCGCGATGATCACTGCGGTCGGATCCGCGGATTCTGCGGCGATGCTCAATGCGGCGGCGGTAGCGCTGGGACCCATCGGCGCAACCTATCTAGCGGCCTACGGCCCTTCGCAGGCAAACAATTTGGCAGGCACACTGCTCGTCGGCGGTGTACACGCCGGTGTCAGTGCAGCCACCGATGCGTCAAAGGCCTCCATCGTCGCCACCGACCACGGATAGCGCGGCGGAGCACATGGCCGCTCTTTTGCCACCAACTCCGGTCAACCCCACAGGCGACCTAGCCCAGAATCTCCCTGGCTACGACGCAACGCCCGCTATTGCTGCTCAAGAGCAGAGTTTGCAAGAGTTTCTGAATTTGCCAGTAAAAGAAATTCTGGCTCGATTGGGGTTGCCGCCGATTGAAAAAGCGAAGCCGGATGAGAACGAGGCGCCGCCGGAAGAAGGCCAGCCACCGGACGCGGCCCCGCCGATGGACCCAAGCGCACTGATCAGTCCCGTCACCGACGCACTGGGAACCTTGGGGTCGGGTCTTTTCGAGGACGTCGATCCAGCCACGATGTTGGCGGGCATCTCTCAGGCGTTTCAGTCCACCAGTGGCTCGCTGCAAAAATCACTGGGGTCCGCCGAAGACGCATGGCAAGGCGCTTCTGGTGCCGCCGCGGCGGCCAAGACGGCGACAGCGATCGCCGACGGGGCCGAGGTCGGCGCCCAATCCGATGCGTTGCGGACGAACCTCGCAACGGCGACCGCCGATGTGGCGCAGGCCCGTGTGCGGATGATCGCGATCATCACCGAGTTTCAGGCGACCATGGCAGCGATCGGCCCGAGCATCATCTTTCCGTGGGGTTGGGCGGCCGCGATTGCGGCGGCGAACAAGGCGATCGCAGGCGCGGCCGAGGTGATCACGGAACTGCAGAGTTCGTTGGGCGCCAAGGCCGCGCAGGTGACGACAGCAGGGGCGCCGGTAGGCGTTACCGCAGCCCCCGGGGCGGGTGCCTCACCGATGGGCAGCCTGGCAAAACCCCTGATGTCAATGGCCATGAAGGCTGCCCAGGCAGGCGCCAATGCGGGCACAGGAGCCGCGTCGGCGGCCAATAGTGCTGCCGCTCAACCGGATGTGGCCCCACCGATTGGCGCCGGCGCCGCCGGGGCGCCGCTTTCGGGTACCGGACGAACTGGCGGTGGCGGCGGCGGCGGCGGTGGCGGCGGCGGCACACCCGCATTGCGCTCGATCGCCTCACCTCCCATGGTGCAGCCGGAAACAGGTGCCGCGCCGGCACAAACCGCGTCGGCACGCGGCCCGGGAGGCGCCGTCCCGATGGGCGGCGCGGGCATGATGGGCGCACCGTACGGCGCAATGGGCGGGCAAGGAGCCAACTCGACATCGAACAGCCACACCGCGGCGTCGTTCCTGCACACCAGCGACCAAGGCGGCGAGATCGTCGGTGATCTCGGCACCGCGGCACCCCCAGTCCTCGGGGAGGCCGATCCCAACGAGTCCCCGGATATCGAACTCCGGATCTAGATAGGTATTTGAAGGAGAAGCGCAATGACCGATAGCGGCGGACTGTCGATCCAGCCCACCGAGGTGGCCGAGATCAGTCGTCAACTCGACGAACTCGCCGGCCGTGCCGAGCGGGTGCTGAGCGACGAGGCAGCCAACCTCACCGTAACCGCATCGGGCCGCGATGAGGTGTCGCAGCGAGTTGCAGGCACCCTCAACGAGGTTCACACATCGTTCGGAACATCGACCGAACAGGCGCTCGCCGAGATGCACGAGGTCGCCGCGACTCTGCGTGGCCAATCGGAAAGCGTCTCGGCCGCCGACGAGGGCTTCATCTCCTGACATGGGCTTCACCAACGTTGTGTGGGCCTCGCGCAGCACGGAGCAACTGGCTCGCGACCTCACCGAGGGGCCAGGGCCGGCATCCGTCGGAGGAGCCGGTGCAGCGTGGGTGCGGGTCGCCAACGAATTGGCTAATGTGTCAACCGATTTCGACAAGCTCCTGATGCGCCTCAACGCGGTGTGGGAAAGTCAGGCTTCAGGCGCTGCTTCACGACGGTTGGAGGAGTTCGGCAAGTGGCTGCAGGCGGTCAGTCTCAGCGCCGCTGCCAACGGTGAGCGGGCCGAAGAGGCCGCCGTCGCCAACACCGTGGCTGTGCTGGCCATGCCCAGTGTGCCCGAGGCGATAGAGGCCAAGGCCGCACAAGACATGATGGCGTCCTTGGCGGCGTACAACGGCGCCGTGCTCACGGGCAGCTTCGCTGAGTTCGATGAAGCTGCTACCGCCGATGCGGCCAACGCCGCCACCGTCATGACGCAGTATGAGGAAGCCGTCGCTCACCTCGCGCAACCGTGGGAACAGCCGCTGCCGCCGCAGGTGTCGAATGGCAACGCGTTGGCAGCCGAGCAGAATGGCCATGGCGCAGCCGCAGGCGGTGGCGGTGGTGGGGCGGCCGGTGCCGGCGTGCCTGCGATACCGCTGGCACCGATGACCGCCCGCGAGGTCCAATCGACCACGGACCCGAAGGGCTTGCAGAAGACGGGATTTGCGTCGGCTGGCGGTTCCGGCGCGGCTGGAATGGGCGGTGCCCCCTTCGCCCCGATGGGTGCGATGGCGCGAGGCGACCACACTCGCGACTATGAATCGACGCAGCCCGCGGCCGCGCTCGACGGCGCAGGCGACCCGGGGGCGGGGCTGTCCGACTCCGGGCAATCCTGGCTGCCCACCACAGAGCAGAACGACTCGCCGTTCATGGTGTCCAGCGTCAGCTGGGGGCCCGACACGGCAGTGTTCGACGAACTCTCGGCACCCGAAGAGCCCGCGGCCGAGGGTTACGCGGAGGAGCCGGAGCGCGCGCTGGAACGGGTCGACGACCGCTGGGTGGCCCCCCCGGTGATCGGGGTGGATCGCGAGCTGACACTGTGAATAGCACTCTCACAACGCATTTCGTTCTGACCGAGGATGAGGTGCAGGTCGTCGCATCTCGCGTCGATGTCCAGGCGCTGCCCGTAGTGCTTGCCGTACGGCCGCGGCACGGCACCGATACGGCACACAACGCCGCAGTCGACCATGCCACCCGGGCGCTGACCGGACGGGGACTGATCCACAACGGAGAGGTGACACCCGATCTCGTGGCACTGCTGCGGGCGTTGCAGCGACCCGATCGAGAGCTGGCGATGCGGCTTGTCACTCCCGACGGCATAGCCCGAGTCTCGGTGATATGTTCGGGCGCACAATGCATTTCGGCGCGTCGAATCGAAGATGAGATCGTGTTTGAGGTTGCCGAGGGCCAACCAAGCCTTACCCTCGCAGCCCGAGTTCTGCTCGCTCATCTGCCCTCGGCGCCCGCCGCAGAGATCGCCGCCGTTGGCGCTCCGCTGGATACTGCCAGTGAAGCGCTTTCCGGCACCAACGACGCGACCGAGCTGTCCGACCGCATCCGCACGTTCGGTGCAGAACCGCGCACCGCGATGCTTCTCGGTTCGGCACTGGCCTCTCGGCAGGCATTCGCCGAGATTGTGTACTACGCACTGGACGGTGACGAGGACCGGATCTCACGATGTCCGGCCGCCGTCGGCGTCTTCTACACAAAGCGTGGTCGCATTGTCGCTGGGCCGAGCGCATCGCCGGTGGGGCAACTGTGGACGACGTTGAAGGGTGGCTCCGACCATGCCATCGGGCAGGCGATCGGTGCGCTCGTGGAGCTTTCGGGCGGATGGGGGGACTTCTAGACGTACTGCACCCCGATCAGATCGATGCACACGCGGCAAATACAACCAGAGAGGAGTAGGAAACGACATGTCAGTTTCGCTCACACCCGCAGAGGCTGAACAGAAGATTCAGCAGATCACCGATGCGCGCGACCAAGCAGTCGCCAAGCTGAACCAGATCAGCGACACACAGCAGACCATGCTGACCTCCGCCTGGCGCGGGAGTTATGCAAGCGGCTATGGCAACACCGCGCAACAACAGCGCGAGGAGTTCGATCAACTCATCGCGACGCTGAACGACATCGTGGAGAAGGGCTCCACGCACATGCGGTCAGTTGCCAACCTGGACAACGGTTAAGGAGACATCGAGTCATGAGTGAAATTCATTACAACTTCGGTCAGAACTTCGCCTCGCTCGACGACGTCAGTGGCGGCGTCCAGGCAATTCAGGAAGTCCGCGCCGACATCGCGTCTATCTTCAACACCCTGGCCACGGTCTATGAGGGCGAGGGTTCCCTCGCACTCAACCAGGCGCAGGTGAAGGTGAGCGAGATGATGGACGAGGCTCTCAACAATGTCGCCAACACACAGCAGCAAGCCGTCGACCAGCAGTCGGCCATGCAGGCGATGGACCGGGCCAACGCCTCGGCCTTCTGACATCTTGCCCAAGGCCCGGGCTCGACACCGGGGAGGACGAGCCCGGGCCTCACATCATTTATCAAGAGGTAGCACATGGCCGGATCGACCGATCAAAACATCGAATTCGCCGAGACTTTCCACGATGGCGCCGAATACGCCACGAAGGGTGATGAAGACGGGGACGGGTTCGTCAAATTCAGTGAGACGGCCTGGCGTTCCTGGGACACCGCGATCAACGCCTTCATTGAGGACATCGACGACAAGATACTGACCAAGGTCGCCGACCTCAGCGACATCTCGACACACGTCGGCACCCTCGTCTCGGCAACGGATACCAGAACCCTGCTCAACGAGACGGCACCCGAAGAAATCGAGGCGGCCGTCAAGAACTACCGGAAGTACCTCGTTGAGCTTCAAAAGGGAATCAAGGTCGCCTACGAGCGGCTCAACGATGTAGACAGTGGCTAGCACCGCCAGATAGACGAGAGGGGTCTGGCACGTGTGCGGAGACGATCCAGCAGCACCGGACATCAACAAAGAAGATGTCTCCAAAGACAACGACAATGAACTGTCCGACGGTATTACAGCCTCCGACGGTCAGGAATCGCTGACCGCCGCCGGCCTGAAACCCCGCTTACTGGAAGCCTTCGGGACCAGAACCTTCGAAGACGTGTGGAACGAGGTCAAAGGCATACAGACCGACGCCGCCCCGTCGCGATTGGATGAGCGGTGGCGAAGCATTGGAGAACAACTTCATACCTCCGTACTCGCCTTCGAACGAGAAGTGAAGAGCCTGAAGGAATCCGGCGACTGGGAAGGCAAGACCATCGAGGCGGCATTCACCAATGCCGTCGAGTCAGTGTCCGAACCCTTCTATACCGGCACGGCGGCGCTGCGGGGCGCAGAACTGGTTCACAAATTCCGGGACACCCTCACCTACGTCTACGACAATCTCGTCAAAGACCCACTCGGCGAGTTCGACAACATGTATCAGAGGTACGAACACGACCGTGACAACAGAAGGCAACCGATCGAAAGCGCCCCAGGACAGCAGTCCTATTACTACGAAGAAACGACTGAGGCCGAGAAAGAGGCGATCCGTCAGTACTACAACGAGTACATGCGAATCGTCATGAACCACAGCTACAAACCGAACATCAACGCCATCTACGACAATTATCCGCATTTCAGGGATAGCACCGCGGCGGCCGAGCCGGTCGATATCCCCGGCTTACCCGAGAAACCGGGCGCCAACAACGAGACCGGAGGCAACAACACGACCACCGGTGGCTATAACGGGTCACCCTTCAGTGGCGGCGGGTCGACGCCCAATTTCGGCAGCGCATCGCCTTCGATCCCGAAAAGTCCTGGGCCGTCTCTGCCGACGGGGCTAGGTGACCAGCCCAACCTACCGACAACACCGGCTGACGGCACCGGTCCCGGCCAGCCAACCGGCCCGTCACCATCCGATCCGTCGCAGGCAACCGGCGCGGCGAGCGGTCTGGCCAACGGCCTCGGCAAGGCGCTTGGGTCGGCCACTCAGGCTGCGAAGGCGTCGCCCACCGGGCTTCCGAGCAATGCCGGAAAGAAGCCAAGCCTCCCCGAGGGCGCTCTTCAGCTCGGGAAGGGCGGCGCAAGTTCGGGCACCGCGGGCAAGAGTGGCGGTGGCGCAGGCCTCGGCGGTCTGCCGAAAGAACTTTCACGACTTCCGGGTCTGGCGGCCGCGGCAACGCAGGCTGACGGCGCCGGAGCGTCGCGACCGGCAGCGGGCGCTGGTGCGGGCGCTATGGGGCCGCCAGGTACACCCGGCGGTGCCGGACATGGCGCGGGGGCTGCGCAAGGAAAGGAGCACAAGGTCAACAAGGCGCTACGGAGTCGCCAGAACGGAAGCGAGATCGCCGGCGAGGTAGACGCCGTCGTGCCGGTGATCGGTGAGGATCACGGCCAGGGAGCCGAGTCGGGCAGCCCAGAACGCCGGCGGCCCCCTGCGCCATTGGATCGAGGTCACCGCGAAGAGGTCGTGCAGCGTGCAGGATCCGAAGCCGAGCAGCGGCACCGACAACAGTTGGTACCACCCGAGGGGAATCGCTAGCGCGGTGCACATTTATGACGCGCAACCTTGGCACGCTTACGGTTTTGGAGCTTCACACCTTCTGCCAGGAATACGGACGGGGTGCGCTGCCCTATCCATTCCGCTTCACCAAACCCGTTCCATACCGCTACGAAGGCGAGCTGAGGTCCTACCGCACGGGATTGATGGAGCGATTCGCCGCCGGCGAGTTCGCGCATCTTCGACGCTGGTTGGATGTTCAGTTGCGGGATGCGGAGATTCGTGTCGAGTCAATGTTCATGAACACACGCGAAATCACCGCCGCATTCTCGGCAACCCGATGGCATGATCTGGGCTTCATCGCCAACCAGGGGGCAGATGACGTCATATCCGTACGCCAAATGTCGGCCTACGAGATCGGAACAGAGATCGCAAAGCTCGCCGCGCTGTCCGGTGTGCCGGGTTCGCATTCCAAGGTGTCTGTTCCCAGCCTGGACGTGAGAGCGCGCCCGACCGCCGGCTCGCGTGCCGACTCTGCCATCTTCGACGAAATGACGACTGTCGATCCGCTGAACGTCATTTCTTTCGACGAACTGGTGGCTGGTGGCGAAATACACACCGATCATCGTCCACCCACGCAGTGGGCGCCCGATCGGACAAAGGAATTCATCGGCTGGATCACCACCGCCGACGGAGACTACGTGGTGCAGGCGCCCTACGAATTCGCGACACCGGTGACACGGACCCAGTTGACCCGAAGCATCAACCGCTTGATCGCCGGTGATGTCGCCGAGCTTCGTGACCTGCGCGCTGAGCAGGACCCAGCTAGCGAACAGTAGTCACGCGGTGTTGCGAAACCACCTGCGGCGGTGTCGTAATCCGCACGACCATCGCCGTGGTACTCACGTTGTATTCGGTTGCCGTCAAGAGCACGGTCGATCCTGTTGTCAATAGTCCCCCCTCTGCCAGGCTCACCAGCGCGGCCGCCTGGGCAGAGACGCTGAGATACCCATGTTCGAGGTGGAACCGATACAAGTCGTCGCTCCACGGCAACCCGAACTCGCCGGCCAGGTGGCGATACGGTTCGCCGCTGCGTGAACTGGGCGCGACGAAATGCGTCACCTCTGATGGCGAAATGCCCGAGTCACCAAGCGCGAAAAGTATTGCATTGCGGATCATCTCGACCATAGCCGCCACCGACGAGGCAGTCTGGCTGGACACTGCTCGTGCATAGACATCACGGAACTCTTCGTTAGGCTGCAACTCCCAATACCGGTCGTCCGACCGCCACGCTTCCGCATGTTCTGGGCAGCTCGCACTTCCCGAGCCGAGGATCTGTGCGAATCCATTCGGGCCGATGACCGCTGCGCTCGCCAGATCGGCGCCGGGTTCGCCACTGTCGTTGCGGGATACCGCGAACCGATCGGTCCATGACCAGTTGTCCGCGGCTGTACAGACGACGGCCCTGTCGCTGCCCCGCATTCGGTCGGCCAGGACCCACGACGATAAACCACCGGCGCAGAACTGGCGAACCTCGAAGGCGTTGCCGTGGGATCCCAGGAGGGCCGCCTGAATCGCGTGGTGTGCCGGCCACGACCGCGTGCCCTGTGGTCCGCTACCCGTGTGGATCAACCAGTCGAACCGGTCCGGCGCGATTCGGCAGTTCTCGACGGCGGGCCGTCCCGATTCGATCGCCATGTCGACGGGTGTGCGACCCGGGTCCTGGCACACGGAACGCCACTCGGGGGCCGATGCCACTTCCTCCGATACCGGGGTGGCGACCGGCAGCAGCACTGAGACGGCAGTCAAAAAGGAATCCGTCACGTCGCCACACGTTACGCCCAGGCATCGTCCTGCTGTTCGAGATGGTCCGCGGCGGCCCTCAGGCTTCTTGCGTAGTGGTCGAGCAGGTTAGTCTTAGCATCGATCGAGCCCGCCACCCAGTCCTACTGAGATCGGTAACCCTGCGCACCGACAGCGAACTGGTTGCCGATCTTGTCGTTCCCCCAGCCCAAAAGCTGAGTCACCAGATCAGCTTCCGGAGATCGTAGGACTACACGGATCGCCGTTCCGACCCGACGAGATACGACACCCACTGCAGATGGCCGGGAATATGTAGGTCACCGCAAGCCACGGTATTGCCGGTGACCTCAGCAGGCATTAATACATTGAGCGACAAGCACTTCGCCAGCTAGCTGATCAACACGCCGGCGAGGCTGAGCTGGTTGACTGCAGCGGCAACGTCGGCGTCCGGCTTGTCCGCGAATACGGCGGCGACGTCGGTCGGCGTAGCGGTGTGGCTGACCGCAGCGGCCAGCAAGGCCTCGCATTCGTCTTCTGCACCGGTACCCGCTTGACTGATCATTGCCCGGATGGTGTCTTCGGGTGTGAGCACCGGGGGAAGTGCGACGGCAAGTTCGCCCGACGTGTCGGTGCCGCCCCGGTACCACTGACCGTCGGCCCACCAGTAACAGAAAGTCAAAAGGCCGTTGCGATTACGCGTGTTGAGCGCGCTGTCGTTGACCCAAGCCGGTGCACCGCCGTAGAGATCAGGCATCGGCTCCAGGCCGTTGTAGGCGGCGTCCAGCAGCTCCGAGTCCCACTTGCCACCCGATAGCACCGCGCGGTCCCCGGGGAGAATGAAGAGTGTCGCACCGCTGCGACCATCGCTCTCGAACCAGAAGTAGCCCGGGAAAATGCGTGGCCCCCAATCAGATCCGACGCCGGCATACACCGCCGACAGCACGGCCCAGCGAGCCGACAACTCTCCGAACTGCGGGAGGTCCGTGGCTGCGGCCGCCGTGCGGCCGACGGCCTCGTCTGCGATCTGTGATGTCACCGCTTGCCGGGGATCTCGACCCTGCGCCGCGGGTCCTGCGACATATCCGGCCAGCCACACCGGCAATTCCTGGCGGGGGTACGCCTCCAAGTCATTGCGGTAGTGCTCGGGCGCCACCAGCTGATCGTCGGGGAACGGTTCGTCGCCGTAGTCGTATTCCACGGTCGTCTCGCCACGATCGGTGCATGTCAGCAGTAGCCGCAACCAGGGGCCCGCAGGCATCCGCGCCGCGACCTCCCGTTGTTGGCGGACCAGCTCGGCGACGGATTGGGGCACTGGCACAAGTCCTGTCCGGTCCTCGGACGAAAACTGGAGTTGGGCGATCTGGGAGGTGACCGTGAACGCAAACACGGCGGAGAATTCGTCCCACCCGGCCGGGCCCAGCTGGGCCAGCTGCTGCACGATCGGTTCGATCAGCCGCCCCGCCTCGTCGGCGGTTGCAACTTCATCGCCGACGGTTGAGAGATCTGCATTCTCGCGCGGGCCATCGACGACGGTGAAGTCGGCGAACGCCGGCGGGCCGTCGGATGCGGCGTCCCGGAATTGGCGCTCGAACTCCGCCATGAAGTCCGACTCGTCCGCAGCACTGCCCGATACCGAGGCGGGTTCTTTCGCCATGAACCTCTCGACCGCCTGCTGCGGTGGAACCGACGACGACACCTCCTCGATACGCCCGGAGTCACCGACGAGGAACACCGATCGGCCAACCGGCATCTGCAGGAACGCCATCGGATCGCTCTCGTCGACCTCGACCGGCGCATACACGCTCCAGCCGGCCGCAAAGCGGTCGGCCTCCAGCCCATCGGTGGGATAGTCCATGCCCCGCGACCGGATCCACTCCGTCACCATTGAGATCGCTTGCGTAGCTTCCACTGCCTATACCTTTCGTACTCTTCCTTCGACCCTACGACCGGCGCTGTTCGGCTTCGAGCTCGGTGGCGAGCGCGGCTCGCTGAGCCTGGTGTCGAGCTAAGGCCTCGGCACTGTAGGCGCGCCACTGCGCTTCCTGTTCATCGGTCATCTCTGCGCCGTGTGCGTCGTTATCCAGATCTGGATGCTCATCGATGAACCGCTGGAACAGCAAACCCATTTCCCGGCTATGTCTACGGTTGAGGTCGATTCGGCGTGGGTCCATCAGGTCTGGTCCTTCACATACAGGGCGCCCCACCAAGTGACGCCGTTCATCAACTTGTATCCAAGTTTCGGTTCATCACGCGCCGTCATCATCGCAAGCTCCATCGGCTCAGGGATGTCATTCGCTTCGGGGTCCAACCTGGGCAGCATTGCCGCCAGGACGGCTTTGGCCTGCGGGCCCACCGCGTCCGGTCCTGTCTCCTCCAACATCTCGAGCACTGAGATGGCGATGTTGTCGAGCGACTCTTGCAGTTTGTCCGAATGCGGTAGCCAGGTAAAACCTTGTCTGGCCCAGGCGTAGCCGCCATTGTCCAATGCCGCCTTCAACTCGACGCGATCGACGCCCGAGGCCACGTAGTACGCACCCAATTTCTCGATGACGGCCTTCGAAAAACCTTTACCGCGAAGGTCTTCGTCATCGATGCCGATGAGATCTTCGAACACCACGAGCTCGCCACGTGTTTCGGGCTGGGTGTCGCGATAGAAAGTGCGGCCCTGCAGGCCGATCTCTTCGTCCCCGTTGAAGATCGGACCGCTGACGACGACGCCTTCGTTACCCACCTCGGCACCCATGATCACGTGGTATGGCCCGTACCGGCCGGACAAGTCCAAAGCGAGTTGGACTGCCCGCGCCAGGTCGGATGCATTGTCGACCACGTCGCCAAGCGGTTCGGCGTACCGGGTGTCCACCTCGCGGCTGGTCAGATCCTCGGCGCGGTAATCGGCTTGACGCTGCAGGAAATCCGGGTCGTCGGGGACGCCCTGCACATCACCGATAGCATCGGCGGCAGCCAACCGCAGGGGTACGTCGTGCAGCGGACGCACCGCGTTTCCATCGGAATCGAGATAGCCGACGGCGATACGGCTGACCGCACCGTCACCCCAATACGGGGGCCAGTCCGACCGCACGGTTCGGCCATTTCGGCGCTCCTCGAGATAGATGCGTCCACCGTCGTTGACCGCGAGGTAGGCGTGCCCGCCTGTGCGCCCGTCGGACCAGCGGACACTCAAGACCGCTGCTGAGCCGGGACCGAGGTGCCGCTTCCGAAGCTCGGCGGCCACCTCGTCGTGGCTGGCCACAAAATCCGAGCTGGACCCGACAGCGTCGAACACTGCCCATGCCGGGAGGCCGGTGCGTGAGCGTGGCACCGCGACGCGGATGTCCCTCCCGTACCGCTGCGCTACGTTGGCGATGGTGTCGTGCCCGCAGTTGGGATCGGTACGCCGCTCGAACACGCCGGCAAGCCACGACTTGAACCGGCCGGGCGGGCGCGACGTGATGAACTCCGTGTCCAGCGGCATATACCTGACGAGATTAAAACCGTCCGTCTGGCGTTGACCGACGCGTTCCAGAAGGCGCTGACCGAGATGGGGATCGTCGGGAGTCGCCAGGTTGGCGATGTCGATGGGTTCGGGCAGCCGGGGGTGGCTGGGGTTCAACCGCGCCACCATGTCGTCGATCGCAGCGCGCGATTGATCGCTGAGCTCCGGCGACAGCCCGGCCGCCGATCGTTTGATGCTGTCCAGCGACTCCTGCAGTAGCTGCGGATCGGTGTTCCAGGTGAAGCCCTGACGCGGCCAGGCGTATCCGCCCTTGTCGTGAGTCTTCAGCTCGATGCGATCGACCCCGGACCGCACGAAATAGCGTTCGAACTGGCCCGAGTAGGCGCGCGAGAATCCCTTGCCTCGCATAGCCTTGAAGGCGTCTTGGATGACCAGCCCACTATTGGTGGCCACCAGCTTACCGTCGGCATCGCGGTCGAAGATCCACTGTAATGTGCCGATCTCGGTGTCTCCGTTGAGAATCACCCCAGACAATCTGACTTCGCTTCCGAACCGCAAGGCTTCCAACCGAATCCGATACGGGCCGTATTGACCAGACAAATCCGATGCGAGCTGGGTTGCCGCGGCCACGTCGTCAGTGCCGTCGACCACCTCGCCGAGGCGATCGGCGTACCGCGTGTCGGCCTGCCTGGTCTCCGGGTCCATCGCGCGGTAATGCTGTTGGCTCTGCCCGAACTCGGGGGTGCGGTAGTCGGCGGTATCGCGCCACATCGGGTTGCCGACACGGTGGACGGACCGGTCGCCGGCGGGATCGACCGTGCGCAGAAGTCCGCGACGCTCGCCCTCGGTCCGGTGGTGTTCGCGTGAGACCGACCTGGATTGTTCGGCGGCGATCCGGCCGAGGTTCACCAGAGCCTCACTGCGCACCCTAGGGTTGGCCGCCGCATTCGCGTGCAGGAAGTACGCGTGGTGGGTCCCGCCGATGAGTGGGCGATTCATGGCTGCGGGTACCTCGGCGGTGACCCGTACAGCGCCGAAGAAATCCATTGTCGGGTCGACTCCGAGGCCGAGACCCAGAAGTCGGGCAATGGGACTCAGGATTCGGGTGGTTGAGTCGGTGGTGCGGCCGCCGAGCGCGGTGACCAAGTCTCGCGATGAGGACGCCGCGAAAACATTGTCCTGATCGAGCCCGAAATCGCGTGCGTGTTGCACCGGGCCCGCGCCGGGCGAACCTACCAGCGACACCGTGCGGATCTGACCGGCTAACCGCGCGTCGCGTCCGGCGTGGGCCGTGGCTGTCGACCCGTAGGAGTAGCCGAACACGTGGTTGCCGTCGAAGTGACCACCGGTGGTCGTGGCACGCCCTGCGTTGAACGCGCTGATATCACTGAAGAGGATGTCTCCGCCGACGCGTGCGAAACTCTGGTTGATCATGCGCACGAGCTTCAAACCGCTTGGTGTGTCGTAGCCGATCCACGCGATCGAGGCGGCCTTGAGGTTCGTTTTTTCCCGCATGGTGGACTGCAGATGGTTAAGGGCACAGCCCGTGTAGAAGCCGAACAGCGAGCGCAGCGTGGTTTGTATCCCGGGTACATGCCACGACACCGAGTCCGCGTCGTACGGGTCGTGTCCGAAGCTGAGCACCGCCCGTCCATCACCGCCGAATTCGGCGGGGTCAAATGCCAGCAGCAGCGGCCCATCCACACCGGCGCGTTGGGCGTCGCGCCGGGCCTTGTCCAGTGCCGCCTCGAACTTGTTGACCCGAGCCAACAGTTTGCGTTCTGCCCTTGTCGGTCGCTCGAACTGATCGATCTTGGTCTGAATACGATCTGCCTGATCCCGAAGCTGCCGCAGCACCACGTTGTTCGCGGCATCGCGATCGGCAGGCGGAATTCCCTCGGCGTTGCCGATGTCGGCGGGATGCGCATCGATCAACAGTTGGCGTTGCTCCGGTGTCAGACCCTTCCACCAGGCGGCGTTGTTCCGCGCCCTGGCCCGCGCCTCCTCCATCGGTCCCAACGGGTTGCGCAGCTCTCCCGGCGTGACAGGCGGTACTCGTTGCGCCAGAGCATCTTTCACCCTCGCTTCAGCCTCTGATTCCGACCGCTCCGAGACGGGGGTGGTGTCGGCCCCAGACTGCGATTCGGTGACATCGCCGGGCGTACCTTGGTCACTCGTCGGGATGGTGGCTTCACCCTGCAGCCAGGCACTGGTCCGGCCCGGGTGGTCGGTCGCGATCCACGTGACTCCGAGGTCGCGCGCGAACTGCACGTCGGCCTGGTCGTTGACCGTCCAGCAGTAGGTCGCCATCCCCCGGGCCGCCGCCAGTTCGACCATCTCGGGGTTGGCGCGCAGCGCGGCGATCGACGGGCCGATCGCGGTGGCGCCGATCGTGCCACCGACATGGCGGGTGATCGAACCCAACTGCGTCAGACCCAGCTGGACCGTCGGCACATTCGGGGCCCCGCGGTGCACCCGCACCAGCGCGTCGGGGTAGAACGAGATCACCGCGACCCGCGCGTCGGCCGGCGAAGCCGGGTTGGCGAGTCCGGTGCGGTTCAGCAGATCGACCAGCGCAGTTTCGAGTTCGCCGCCGCGTTGCTTGATCTCGATGAACAACGTCACCGGCTGGTCGCGGCCGTTCACCAGCTCGAGCAGCCGCTCCAAGGTCAGTATCCCGGTGTCGCCCTGCGCATCGCCCAGTTCGGCGCTCGGATGCCAGCCGCCGAAGTCCAATGCCTGCAACTGCGCCAGGGTCATCTCGCTGACGTCGCCGGAACCGTTCGACGTGCGATCCACCTTCTTGTCATGGAGGCAGATCAGCTGCCCATCCTTGGTCAAGTGGATATCGCATTCGAGGGCATTGGCACCCTGGCGCAGGGCTTCTTCGTACGCAGCCAGGGTCTGCTCGGGAAATTCATGTGACGCACCGCGATGCGCGACCACCTGGGAGCCGGCATCGGGAGGAAGCCACAAGGTGCGGGAGTGCGCGGCACTCCCGCCCGCATAGACCCGACTACCCACTAGCGGATCACCGGCGCCGAACACGTTGCGCACGGCGCGGAACGCCGCGAGGTCGCTATAGAGGACGCCGTCAGGGCCGACCGGGCGAGTCGATGCCCAGGGAAGTCGCACTTTCGAGGCTTCATCGCCGACCCAGACGATGGCCGATGCGGACTCAACCTGGTCCAGATTCGCCTGCAGCTGGGTCAGCGCAGATCCGACTTCGGACTGAAGTCCGTCAATCGAGTGTCTGCCCACATGCCACGACACCGCTTGCGCGTGATAGGGATCCGCGCCGAAGCTCAACAGCACACGGCCCTTGCCGCCGAACGCACCCGGGTCGAATGCGAGCAGGAGTGGGCGATCGTGGCCGGCCCGCTCGGCGGCGACGGCCGCCTGCTGCAGTGCCGCATCAATTTGTCGCACCCGCTCGACCCACTTGCGTTGCCACGACTTGAGACGTCGGCCGTTGGCGGCATCGGCCCTCAGACCGTTAGCGCGATCTCGATATCCCTGTAGCACACGGTGGTTCGCAGTATCGCGCACGTCTGCGGGGATGCCATCGGCGTTGCCGATCGCGTAGGGGTGAGTCCTCAGCAGTGCCTGGTGCGCCTCGGGATCGCTCGAGAGTCGGTTCCACCACTCGGCGTTCGCCTGTGCGCGGGTGGCCGCCAGTTCCCCCCGTCCAAGGGGGCTGGCCAATTCTGCGGGCGTCAGCGGCGGAACTCGCTGGCGCAACGCGCGTTGCGCCGGAGTCGAATCGTCGCCGGCGTCGTGATGGCCGCGGCCGATCTCGTCGGGTTTGGGGAAGCCGACCGGATTGCCGTCGGCGTCGAGATGCCCGATGGGAGTACTGATGCCGGGCCCGCCGGTGTTCCATCCCGGATTCCACAGATGCCTCGGGCCGTTGCGACGCGGATGTCCGGGATCGTCGACATACAACAGGGGGCGCCCGACGGCGGGATCATAGGTGCGCTGAGCCGCCCGCACCTTATTGCGCGCGCCTTCGACAAGCGTGCGTCGCTGTTCCGGAATGACGCTGGCGCCTTGGTTCGCCGCGATCCGGCCGAAGTTGGCCAGCGACTCGCTGCGAACTCGGACCTCCCCATCGTGGGCCGCATACGACCAGTACGTGCTGTGAGTTCCGCGCGAGCCGCGGCCGACGTGGTCCATTTCGGCGGTGAATTCCGAGGTGACCCGTCGTGCACCGAACGACTCCATGGCGGGATCGACTCCGAGGCCGATCTTGTCAACAGCCCGCCCGCGCCCGCCGGGTTTATCGCTACCGAACGACGTGACCTCGTCGCGGGATGATGCTGCTACGAAGACATTGTTCCCGATACCGAAGTCGGCTGCGTGTTTGAGTGGGCCGGCGCCCGGCGACCCGATCAGGGTGATGGTGGTGACCTGACCTCGCAACCGCTGTCCTTCACCGGCGTAGCTGATCGACGCGGAGCCGTAGGAGTGCGCGAAGATGTGATTGCCGCTGAAGTGGCTGCCGTCGTTGGCATATGCGTCGCGCCCGGCGTTGAACGCCGCGATGTCGCTGTACAGCGTCTCGCCACCGGCGCGCGCCATCGTGGGGAACGCCACCCTTGGGTCGAAACTGCCGGGTGCGTTGTAGCCGATGTACGCAAGGGACGACGCGGACAGGTTCTGATCAGTGCGCTTGACCGACTCCAGTTGGTGCACCGCGCGCAACGCCATTGTGCGCAGCTTGTCGATCTTCGTCGTCATCCCGGGGATATACCAGGACACTGATTCTGCCTTGTACGGGTCATCACCGAAACAGATGATGGCTCGGCCGTTGCCTCCGAAGGCGTCACGGTCGTAGGCCAGAAGGTATGGACCGCCGACCTCCGCCCCGTGCGCGGCCTTCGCACTGGACCGCATCGCGTCTTCGATCGCCTTCATACGCTCCATGAACGCCACTTGCTCACGGTTCAGGGGCAGTCCGTTGTCACGCCGGTTCACCAGATCGTCACGACGCGCCAAATCCTCTTGTAGCCGAGAGTTGTTCGCCTCGTGACGTACGAGCGGCGGGATTCCCTCGGCATTGCCCAGTTCGGCAGGGTAGGTCGCGAGCAATGCCTTCTGCGCATCCGAGTAGCCTTCTCCTCGTCCGTCGGACAGCGACGCCCACCATTTCGCGTTGGCCTCCGCTCGCCCAACCGCCAACTCGGCCTCACCCAACGGGTTGGCCAGCCGGACGGCATCGACCGGCGGAACCCGCAGCCGCAGTGCGTGATCGGCGAGCTCACGGGCGGTGCGCGCATTGATAGTCGATAGCACGTCGGCTGGCGATGGCGTGCCATCGGCGGTGTCGCTTTCCGTGGTGGACAGCTCGTTCGGCGAGGTGTGGCCATCGATTTCGGTGGCAGGGGTACGGAACCGCGGATTCCACAGACGACGGGTGTCGCGGTCCCCCGCGTGCGTCCTGCCGATATCGTCATCGAGCCGCAGCGCGCGCCCATCGGCCGGTTCGATTGTGCGCCAGCCCAGCTGGTGGCGAGGTCGCTCATCGACGGTGCGGTGTTGTTCTCGGGAAACGTCGTGCTCGGCCGCGATCCGGCCGAAGTTGGCCAATGACTCAGTGCGCACGGGCGGATCGGCGGATCTGTCGACGTACCGGTAGTACGCGTTGTGTGTGAGATTCGTTCGACGGCTGTCCATCTCGGCGGAAAACTCCGCTGCGATGCGTTGTGCGCCGAATGATTGCATGGACGGATCCACTCCGAGGCCGAAGCCGAAGAGCCGGCCCGATGATCCGGGCGTCCGCCCGCCGAGCACCGTGTAGGGATCACGCGACGACGAAGCGACGTAGAAGTTCTCGGCACCGATGCCGGCATCGCTCGCCTGCTGGAGCGGCCCCGCGCCCGGCGACCCGATCAGAGTGACCGTGCTGACCTGGCGCGCGAGTCGGCCGCCCTTGGCGGCGTGGCTGGTCGTGGTCGATCCGTACGAATGGCCGAAGATGTGATTGCCGCTGAAGGGTTTGTCGTCGGGGGTTCGGATGTCGTGAGCAGTGTTGAACGCCCGGATATCGCTGTAGAGAATGGCACCGCCCGCCGCGGCGAACGTGCTACCGGCAGCGCGGAATCCCTTCCACCCGCTTGCCGTGTCGTAGCCAATCCAGGCGATCGAGGCTGCATTGATCTTCGGCTCCTCGGCGAGTGTGGACCGCAGTTGGTTCAACGCATCGCCCATCACCGGGCCGATTTGATCGATGTCCATCCCGCGGCCCGGCACATGCCAGGCGACCGAGGTCGCTTGGTACGGGTCTGAGTTTGTGGTGCCGAAACTGACCAGCGCACGCCCGTCCCCGCCGAACGCCGTTGGATCGAAGGCAATCAGCAGCGGGCCTTTCACGCCGGCCTGCGTCGCCACCTCTCCTGCCTTATCTAGGGCCTGTTGGATCCGGTCCAGGCGCGCCAGTTGCTTGCGTTGGTCCCTGGTGAGTCGTTCCCCGCGATCGAGCCGCTTCTGCAGTTCGGCGCGCTCTTGTTTCATCGACTGCGTGTTTGCCGCGTGTCGAGCGGTGGCCGGGATTCCTTCGGCATTGCCGATGTCCTGGGGGTAAGTCTCGATCAGTGCGCGTTGTTCACGACCCGTCAGTGAATCCCACCACGTGGCGTTGTCCCGGGACCTCTCACTCGCCGCTTCCATGAGACCCAACGGATTACGCACTTGATCGGCCTGGTCCGGCGTCAGCCCACGCGCTGCCAATGCGTTCTCCGCCACTGTGCGCTGTGAGACCTCGTCGCGCCATTGATCCCCGGACCGACCGTCGCCATCGGACGACCCATACCCGCCGTCCGGGTGGCCCTTGGCGAAACCGATAGCGTCCGCGGCCTTCAGCTTGATGGCCGAGTCTGCAAGGGATGACTCCGGATTGCCGTACTTGTCAAGGTAACCGACGGCTGTCTGCGAGACCTGTTGCTCACCCCAGTCCGGCGGCCAAGGCGAACGGATACCCCGGTCAATCAGATAGATCTGATTGCCGTCGTTGACTGCAAGGTAGGTGTGTCCGCCTTGGCGCTGGCCGGCCCACGACGAGGCAATGATCGCCGACGAGCCGTCCCCGAGAATCCGCAATCGCTTTCGTACCTCTTCGTAGGTAGCGAAGTCGGCATCGGAGTCGGCGGCCTCGAATAGCTCCCGGGCTGGCACCCCCTCCGGTGTGATCTCCGCGGTGACGCGGAAGTCTCGACCGTATTTGGCATATCTGCGCGTCAGCTGGTCAGCGTTCGCGTAGACACAGTTTTCCTTGTCGGCGTCCTGCTGTGGGTCTGGGCCGACGTGATCGGTGTTGGTCCTCGAATCGACCGTCGGCTGATCACCGTTGGGATCCGTTGGTGTGACCGTGGTTTCGGCGATGCTAGCCACGGGTTCCGTAGCTTGCGATGTGTTAGACGCACCAGCGGACTGTTTCGCCGGTCCATCGGCTTCAGCGGGCCGAGTCCGGTCGCGCGACGGTTCCCGGCCCTCGCTCGTCGATTGGGTCGGCGCTTTGGTGGCAGGCGGTTGCGATGTAGCCGAGGGCGACGTGACAGGCGCTGATGTCGGCGGCGGTGATCCGGTGGTCGGAGGCTGACCGTGGCCATTCGTGGGCGCGGTCGGCGTGGCCGTCACCGGATTGTCCGCATCGACCTCGGGTGACTCGTCAGCGATCGATGGCGTCGTCGATGATTGAGACGACTGGTCGGAGTTGGGCTCTACGGCAATCGGTTGCGAGCCGTTGTCTGAGGTATCCGCGGTCGTTGTCTGAACTCCGTCTACCACCGGGCCATCGACGGGATTTGCGAATTGGTACTGGTCCCCAGTAGTTTCCGCGACGGGCAGGCCGTGGATCGGATCGCCGCCCGATTGATCTCCCTCGGTCTGGGTGGCGGAAGGGCTAGCACCGTCGGGCGCCTGCGAAGAGGGGTCGCCTCCGTCATCGGCATGCATGGGCGGCGCACTGTCCCGGCGCCCCCCGTCGTCGGCGGGTTGATGGTCGACGGTTTGCGACGGTGCCGTGGTCGCCGGATCAGTTTGTGTTGCAGCGCCGTTGCCCTCTTCTTTGGTCGCCGATACAGACTGATCGGTCGAAGGGTCACCACCCCGTGGACCGTTTGCGTTGGTCGGGTCCTGACTGTTCTTCGTGCTGCCGTTGTCCGACGCCGTGTGGCGGTCGGTGTCGCCCGGATGGTCGCCGTCCGGCCCGATGGACGGCAAATCACCGTCAGGCGGTGGCCGGCTGTCGGGAGCCTGGCGTACCGGGCTGCTGCCCATCGGATGTCGTCTGGGTACGCCCCGGCGACACACCCGCGCCGCCGAGACCGCCGGCACTACTTGTGGTCGAACTGACAACGACCATGAACGGATCGAGGGTGCCGCCGACCGATGCGGTGCCCGCGATGTTCCCCACGACACCGGCGGTGAAGAACGTCGTCGCGCCCTTGGCGGCTGCCCCGCCTCGGGTGGCGGCGGGACCCAGGTATGCCGAAGTGGGCACGGCGCTCGCTCCGCCCGCGCCGCCGCCGACGGTCGACGCGATTCCGTTCAGCAGCAACCGCTCGCCATTGACGTTGTAGCGGTTGCCCTGAATTCCGTAGACGATCCCCTCTTGGGTCGCCGCAATCCCCAACTCTTGGAGCGCTTCCTTCCAGCTTGCGTGCCCGGCCTGGCGGAATAGCTGCCGCACTGTCGTTCTGGTCAGCATGTCCCGCACCTTCTCGGCGAGGCGCCTGAGCAGCAGTGAGATCAACGTGCGGAATGAGGTGACGGTCGCCCATTCGATGGCCGGTATGGTCAGAGTCGATGCACCCCACGTCGGTCCGGCCATCGCCAGTGCGTACGAGATTTCGGCCGCAGCCAACACCAGACCAACTACGATCGACAGCTTCGAGTACTCGATCTCACTGCCGGTGTAGCCCGCACCCTCGCCCAAGGCCCGCAATGCGTCGGTGAGCTTGTCCACCGCGTAGTCGCCGTCGAAGAGCATGGCGAACTGGCGGTCGGCAGCCTCGGCGGTTTCGCCCATCAAAACCGAAAGCGTTTCCCCGCGCACCCTGTTCAGGTCCGGGATCAGCTCATCCATCTCCTCGGCAGACGCAGCCAGAATCTCGTGGATGCGAGCCATGCCGGATTCGCTGCCCTGGGGCCAGTGTCCTCCGGCAAGGTATGACACCCACTGGACCGATGGGGGAATCTGGATGTCCATATGAGAACCGGTGTGGCGGTCCGCCACACGTCATGGCCCGAAGCTAGGCCTGGTCCTGTTGCTCAAGGGAGTTCGCGGCGTCCTTCAATCCCGTTGAGTAATGGTCGAGGAGGCCCGTCTTGACGTCCACCGAACCGTCGACCCAATCTCGCTGCGCCAGGTAGCCAGAGCCGCCCTTGGCGAATTGGTCGCCGATATCGTCACCGTCACTCCCCCATGCGGCGCCTTCCCCCTCCAGCTTGGTTCTCAGTGACGAGAGCACGGCCTTCATTCGACCGCTGACGTCGTTGAGGTGTTCTGATGTGGCACGCAGATCGGGCGGCGTCACACCTAGCGGGTCGGCCATTGCTGTCATCTCCTCACGGTGGGGAATGCGGTGTCGGCCGCGGAGTCGTTATCGTGACGTGGCTTATTCGGTCGGTTCTCCGCAAAGGGTTCGAGCGCGCGCGGCAACAAATCTCGGATATCGGGTGCGCCATCGATCACGTCGGCCAGAGAGGGAAAGTGGGTCCGCCGATCGGTCAACGGGGCCATCAGATCGGCCACTCGCGCGGCGGCTGCCCGTGCGGCCGTCTGCGCCGCCTCCGTGATGTGGCCCGACAGTTCCTCGAAGTCGTACTCGTCGAGATACGACTCGTCGATGACGGTGCTGATCAGATGGCCGGCTGCGTTGACTGTCACCTCGACCATGCCGTCAGCCACCGTCCCGCTCGCCGTGAGCTCGGCCTGCTTCCGTTGTACCGCCGCGATGTCGGCCATCTGCTCGGACGCCAGCGCCAACACTTCGGTCAGTTGATGACGTAACGCATCGTTGCTCACATCGCCTCACTCACGACAACGCACCATCGGCGTGAACAGCCGCACCAGGGAATCGATATAGTCTCTCAGACCGCCGAAGTTCCGCAAAGCAATTTTCATGAAATCCCTTTGTGCCATTGTATTTTGGCTCGCGAACGCACCGGGGTACCAGATTGCCGTCATCAGAACGCGTCGACATCCATGCTTTTGCGGGCCAACGCCCACCGTCGCCGTCTCCTGCATAGGCAGGTACGTCGGCGCATTGCTCACGGGAAGAAACCAACGTCGATCGATGTTTGCGAAACTCACACCACCAGGCAATGTTTGAGCCCAATTGCCATCGAGATTCCAACCAACGCGACGTGCCTTTGCCCGCAAGGCATCAAGCAATCATATTGACGCTGAAGCAGATTCATTTCAGTGAACCTGGCTGCCGGTGACGCCCGCCGCGCAACCGGGGAAATTTCTCCGCGACGGCACCTGCTAGCTCACGATACGCCTCCACCGTCGCCGGCTTCAGCAAATCGAAGTCAATATCGGCACCCTCGGCCAGGTGCGGATCGAACGGGACGAGGTGCACCGAACGGCACCGTGCCTCGAAATGTTCGTAGACCTTGTCGAGCTTCAGCGCGGCCGAACCGGGTCGCGATGCGCTTAGCACCACGTGCGCTTCCCGCACCAGCGCCGAATGGCCGTGCTGTATCAGCCAATCCAAGGTCGCTGAGGCGCTGCGTGCCGCATCGATGGCAGGCGAACTGACCAAAACGATCGTGTGCGCCAGATCGAGCACCCCGGCCATCGCCGAGTGCATGATGCCCGTACCGCAGTCCGTCAAGATGATGTTGTAGTAGTGCCGCAGAATCTCGACTGTGCGCCGGTAGTCAGCCTCGCCGAACACTTCCGACACCGCGGGCTCCTGCTCGCTTGCCAGGACTTCGATTCGGCTGCCTGCCATTCGGGTGTGGTTACGTACGTCGGAATACCGCTTGATGTCCGGATCCGCCAACAGATCACGCACGGTGGACCCCGTTGAGTTGTCGCGCACCCGCTCGGCCAGGGTGCCTCGGTCAGGGTTCGCGTCGACCGCGATGACACGATCGTTGCGCATCAGCGCCAGCGTGGAACCGAGCCCAAGTGTCGTGGTGGTCTTTCCAACTCCGCCTTTGATGGACAACACGGCGATGCGGAAGTCTCCGCCGATCGGCCGACGGATCTGGGCGAGCAGGTCTTCCTTCCTGCGCTCCTTAAGGGACTCGCCGGGATTGACATGTCCCCCGCTGACCCGATGAACCGCGCGCCGCCACCCGGTCTGCGGAGCGTTGCGGGGGCGGTGGTCGATCTCGGCCTCGTCGAGCGAGGTCGGCACTCGAAAGGCGGTCGGTGGGGGGACCGTCGGCGGTGCGGGCATGCGGTGCGGTTTGGGTGGAGGCGGCCAGCCTGGTGGTGGTGGCGGAATCCAGCCGGGCGGAGGCATCCAGCCCAGCGGAGGGGGTGGCGGTAGCGGTGCTACAGGTGGAGATGACGGCCACACTGGCTCCGCCCGCGGCGGTTCGGTGTGTTCGACATCGGTCGGCTCGGGCTCAGGCTCCGGCTCCCGCGGCGAGGGTTCGGAGCGCGGCGGCGCTGGCGGTCGCGACGGATCTGGCTCGAAACGCTCGGCGTACGCTCGCGAGCCGATCGCAGTGTGCAGCTGCCACGGCGGTGGCGCCAGCCGACGGGCGGGTGTCGGCTGCTCGGGTCCGGTGGTGTCGTCGGCGGGCTGCGGTTCAGTATCCTCCGTGCTGACCTTCCTCGCCGCGATCTGGTCTTGCAAAGCCGCGGCGCGCGCTTCGACCTCGTCGCGTGGTTTACCGTTCGGCATGTCGTGCGCCATCACTCTCCTCACGATCCGGCGCTCCGTTCGATTCCGATCGTACGTTCGGCTTCAACGGTCCCGTCTCCTGGCTACTGCGATTGCGACCGAAGCCGCCATCACGGCGAGGCTGGCTGCGGTGACAGTCAGCACGATCGCGCGGGCGCGCACATTCCCCGGGTCAGGTTGCGGCGGAAGGCTAATCGGCACTCCTGCGGCGGATTGTGGTTTGCCGTCGGTGAGCGGCAGTTGATAGGTCAGGGCGGCAATGGGGTCTATCACCCCGTATCCGGTGGCCAGATCGGGGCCGTCGCCGGGTGTCCGTGCGGTGCGCTTGACCAGATCCATTACTTCGGCTGCACTCAACTGGGGGAACCGTGATCTGATCAGCGCCACCAACCCGGACACAAACGGCGTCGCGAAACTGGTCCCGTTCAACGGTGCCAGCCCATCCGACCCGACCTGGGCGTTGATGAGCCCGGGCCCGTTGGCGTCCAGCGAGGTGACCCGTTCACCCGGCGCGGCCACGGCGACCCATGGCCCGTGCAGAGTGAAATCGGCTGGCGCCGCAGATGTCGTCACCGCGCCGACCGTCAGCACGTAGTCGTCGAACCATGCGGGGCTGGCGATGGTGCCGACCGTGTCCCAGGCGGTGTCCAGTGGCTGATTGGGGTCGGCGATGGTGTTCTGCGAGCTGCACGTGCTCTGGTCGTTGAAATTACCTGCCGCAGCGACGACTACGACGTTGCGTTCGAACGCATACCGCACGGCCTGGCCCAGCGTGAGGTCGTCGAGTCCGGAGGCCACGGGCGCGCATGCCACCTCGGACAGGTTGATCACCGTGGCGCCGAGGTCGACGGCACGCGTGACGGCGAGCGCGAGCGTGCGGGTGTCGCCGAAGCCCGGTGATACGGCGTTGGGATTTTCGCTGCTGTCGGCGGAGTACCCGACGGGCCCGAACACCCCGCTGTTCTGCCGGATCGACAGGATCGAGGCCTCGGGCGCGATGCCGGCGAAGCTGTCGTCGGCAGACGGTGCGGCCGCAATGATCCCCGCCACGAGCGTGCCGTGCGCGTCGCAGTCCTGCAGCCCGTCGGAGTTCGACACGTAGTCACCACCGGCCTCCAATGCGCGTAGTCGCGGATGCCGGTTTACGCCGGTGTCGATCACGGCGACCTTTTGCCCCGCCCCCCGCGAGAAACGCCACGCCGAGCGGTATTCGAGCATGGCTTCCGCGCTGGTCTGCTTCATGAAGTCGGTGGATCCCAAGACGCCGGTCGGTATCCCACAGATCGCCTTCAGCTCCGTTGGAATGGGCGGACCGACCGGCCCGCTCGGAGGTGGGCCGGGCGCAACGACGGGCGGCGTGACCGCATGTGCGCGCGACGGAATTCCGATGCCCACGACCGCGACGAGAACAGCGCCCACGAGCGCCGCCCAGCGGCGGACGAGACTCATCACAGCCCCAGCAGGTCGTATACGCCGAGCGGCCACAACGCAATTGGTAGCAACGCGGCGACGGCAGCGTAGTCCAGGTAGGCGGTGACCGTCGCCAGCCATCGCGGTGGCCGATCCCGCGCGACGGAAATGCCGGCCACTGCGGCGACCACTGCGGCGCCGCCCAACACGGCGACACCGGCCACCCGCACAGACCCCGATGCTGACTGGATCTGCGCGCACGCAATCAGAACCAACGCTGTCGCCGGACCCGCGAGCGCCACCCGCTCCGCAACGGTGCGGACCCGCAGGCTGCGCAGGGCGAGAACGGCCGCGCACACCAGCGCGAGTGTCAATGCAGGCCAGGACGGCATGGCGCACAGCAGTGTGCTCGCCGCTGCAATGACGACGACGGACATCCCGGCCAACATCCCGGCCCGAGTGTGTGCGGCCGAGTGCACCCGCGCCCAGACCTCTTCGGCGCTCGGCAAGGACGCGGCCGACGTTTCGTCGTCCACCAGGGCGAACGGGTCATCGTCGGGCTTTCTGCGCGGCTTACCGCGTTTGGCGGTTGACCGCCCTGTGCGCCCCGGCTTCGCAGCCACCATAGGCACCACCACAGCGCCCAGCACCGCCGTGGTGGCCACGGCGACGGCGGCCACCTCCGTGCGCACCCCCAACGCACTGCCGAACAACGCAGCGGCCCCGAACGCGTACACCACCGCCGCGGCGACGTAGACGGCATGGCCCGTTCCGATCACCCGGTAGTAGACGCCGACCAGTGCCAGCAGGACTACAGCCGCCACGGCCAGACCCACGTTGCCGACCCGCTGTGTCAGTGCCCAGCCCACTGCTCCGCTCAGGGCTACCACTGGTAACGCGGCTGCGGCAGCGACGTCTGCACGGCCGAGCGTGCGGCGCGCCAGTGCCCCGCCGCCGACCATGGCGGCGATTGTCAATACCGCACCGCCGACCACGACTCCGCGTTGCGCTGACAGCGCCTGGGTGACAAGTAAATACACCCAGGCCGCAGCGCACAGCCACAACCCTGCGATGGCCATTACGCCGGCCGCAGCGGCGTCCCATGGGGCATACGATGCCCTGTTCAGCCGGGCGGCCGCATCGACCACATCGTCGTACAGCGTCGGCGGCGACAATGCGCGCTGCTGCGAAATGCGAAGCAGCTCGCCGTCGATGATGCCGGCGTCGCGCAGTGTCTGCTCGGGCGTGAGCTCCGTGCCGCCGTCGACTCGGCTCAACACCCAGAAAGTGCGCCGATCGTCGCGGTCGGCGATTTCGTCGTCTCGTTTGGCTTCGCGGGCATTGACCAGCTGTGCCAACTCCGGCACAAAGGCGGCCACCGGGACATCAGCAGGCAGCGCCACATCGAGCTGCGTACGGCCACCGAACACGGAAACGCGGACAACGTCGGGTGCGGCCGACACCACGGCGACCTCGCGCAGCTCGTTCACGCCCGTCACAGGTCGGGCATCCTCGACAGCTGAATGACACCGCTCTTCATGGTGCGGGAGATCAGCATCCCCCGTCCGGGCGCCATTGCCGTGGCCCGGTATCCACCGAACAACGGCCCCTCCTCTTTACCTCCGCTCATCACCAAACCGTTGCAGGACAGGTCTTTCAGCCGGCCGATGATCGGGTCAAGCATGGCCCGACCGGCTCCGCCACTGCGTCGGGTCACGATGACGCGCAGACCGATATCGCGCGCCTGCGGCAGATACTCGACCAGCGGCCCCAGAGGATGGTTCAGCGAGCCGCCCGGGATGAGGTCGTAGTCGTCGATCATCACGAACAGGTCGGGCCCCGTCCACCAAGAGCGTTCCTTCAGTTGCTGTTGGGTGATGTCGTTGGGCGGCAGACGGTCCTTCAATGCACCGGCCAGAGAGGTCATCAATTCTGCACACGATTGGGGTGCAGTCGCGTAGCCACCGAGGTGCTCGTCGGAGATGACACCCAGCATCGACCGCCGGAAGTCGACCAGGATGATCTTCGCTTCGGCCGGTGTCGCCTGCTCCATCACGCCGGCGGCGATGTTGCGTAGCAGGCCGCTCTTGCCGCATTCGGTGTCGGCGAATGCCACGAGGTGCGGTTGTGCGTCGAAATCCACGACGACCGGGGCGAGTTCCTCCTCGTTGATGCCGATTGCGATCCGCGACTTGCTCAACAGACCTGCGGCGTCGGCGGTGCGGATCACCTCCTCGCGGTTGACGTCGTGAGGCAGCATCCGCACGCGCGGCGCCGCGCGCTCGCCGTAGTGTTCGCGCATCGACTCGACCGCCGCGGCCACTCCGGCGGGCAGATCCTCAACCTCGGAGCTGGAATCCAGCCGGGGCAAGGCGATCAGGATGTGTAGCCGTTCGGGATTGATGCCGCGGCCCGGCCTGCCGATCGGGACCAGTTCGGCCGCCTTGCGCCCGACTTCGCTGTCGATCGGGTCGCCGAGGCGCAGTTCGATTCGCGTGCCGAGCATGTCCTTGACGGCCGGGCGAACCTCCATCCATCGTGACGCGGAGATTACGACGTGCACGCCGTAAGAGAGGCCCTGGATGGCCAGTGATTGGAGTACTGGATCGAGGGACTCGAAGTCACTTTTGATCGACGCCCATCCATCGACGACGAGGACAACGTCACCGAACTTGTCCTGGCTCAACGGATCCCGAGCTAATTCTTCGGGCGGTAGGGCGGCCAGGCGGGCCTTTCGTTGCCGGAAATCGCGCATGGATTCGATAGCGAGATCGCGAAAGAGTTGTTCGCGCGCTCTCAGCACGCCGGCGACCTCGGCGACTGTCCGCCGGATGGCGTCGGAGTCCATCCGGCCGGCGACCCCGCCGACATGGGGCAGCTTGGCGAGGCTGGCCAGGGTGCCGCCGCCAAAATCGAGGCAATAAAACTGCAACTGCTCGGGTGTGTGCGTGGCTGCGGCAGCCATGATCAGCGTCCGCAATGCGGTCGACTTTCCTGACTGCGGACCACCGACCACCGCCACATTGCCCTGCGCGCCGGACAGATCGACCGTCAACAGGTCACGACGCTGATCGTAGGGCCGATCGACCACACCGATCGGTATCCACAACTGGCCATTGATATTTTGTGCCGCAACCCATTCCGTGTCCCGCAGTAGTTCGTTGACTGCAGGACTCGCATCGAGCGGTGGCAGCCACACCTCGTGCGCGGGGCGCCCGTGCCCGCGCAATTGCGCTACCACCACATCCAACACCGTGGACTTGGCCGGCGTCGACACCGGCAGCGGTTCGGGCTCGCGCGTCGCGGGCTCCGCTGAAGTGAGATCCACACTGGGCATGACGTCCTTCTTCACCGGTGTCGCGGTGAACAGTTTGGGTGCCAACGCCCCCAGATGAGCGACGCGCCCAGTCCGCACCGCCATCCGGGGCTTGACGTAATCGCCTGAGACGTAGCTCGCGTTGAACCGAGTCGGTTCCGAGGCATCGCATTTGAGGAATGCCGAGCCGGGAACGCTAGGCAGGTGGTATGCATCCGGCACGCCCAGCACGCTGCGCGATTCGCCTGCTGAGAACGTCTTCAATCCGAGCCGATAGGACAGGTGAGAGTCCAGCCCACGCAGCTTGCCCTCCTCGAGGCGCTGTGACGCCAACAGCAGGTGCATGTGCAACGATCGGCCGAGTCGACCGATCATCACGAACAGCTCAGCGAAATCGGGCTTTTGAGCCAACAACTCGGAGAATTCATCGACGATGATGAACAAGGCGGGCAACGGTTCCAGGTCGGCGCCGTTGGCACGGGCATGCTCGTACTCGCTGACTTTGGAGAAGTTGCCTGCGGCGCGCAGGGACTCTTGGCGGCGGTTCATCTCGCCTGCCAGCGCGTCTCGCATGCGGTCGACAAGTGTCAACTCGTCTTCGAGGTTCGTGATGATCGCCGCGACGTGAGCCAGACCGTCGAAGCCGAGGAACGTGGCGCCGCCCTTGAAATCCACCAGCACCAGGTTGAGCGCCTCCGGCGAATGCGACGTCACCATCGACAGCACAAGCGTGCGTAGGAATTCCGACTTTCCCGAACCTGTTGCGCCAATACATAATCCGTGTGGTCCCATGCCGCCCTCAGCCGACTCCTTGATGTCCAGCTCGATTGGCTGGCCATTGGGGGTGATGCCGATCGGCACGCGGAGCCGCTCACGTGGGGACCGCGGACGCCATACCGTCTCGGGCACCACTTCGGCAGCGTCGGGGATCTTCAACAACGACATGAGTCCTGGATCAACCGCGCGCGACCCGGAGTCCAGGCTGACGATGTGTGCTGCGTTGGCGGGTCGAAAGCGGCCGATCCGCCGCGCTGTGGCAGTGGCCTCGGCCAACGTGATGGTGTCGGGGGTGGCGAAGCGCTCGACGCCCGCGGCTGTGCGAGCGGCGACGTCGTCACCGTCTACGACCAGTTGCAGGCTGCGTCGCGCGTTCGCGCCGTCGCGCGGACCGTTGAGGTCGAGCAGTGTGACACTGTCCATGCCAGCGTCGGTGATCAGTCGCTCGTCGCCAGTGGCGAAACCGTCATCCAGAACGACAACCAGCTGTTTGACGCCTTGGGCGGGCTGGGCGTTGCGGCTGAACCGGCCGCGTTCGCCGAGTTCGGCCGCCAGCGAGGTTTCCAGCAATTCCAGCGTCGGGAACAGCATTCGCACCGAACCCATCCCGTCGCGGGTCATCGTGTGCTGGGCGTGTGGCAGCCATTTGACCCAGCTCCAGGTCTCGCCGTCGGGATTCGCGGTCACCACGGCTATTTGGACATGATCGGGTCCGTGAAACGTGCACAACTCCAAGACCATCGAGCGCACAAGCTGCTGCGCCAGCTTTCGCTGCCCCTCGAAGGTGATGGTCGGGAAGGCGCGCAGCGACACCGCTGTGGGCAGGGCGTGTACCACCGAATGGGTCTTGACGAATCGGCGCAATGCGACGGTCGAGACGGGCTCGAGATCCTCCGGCGGGCCCGTCTCAGGTGCCATCAATCGTGTCGCCAGCCGATGCGTTCCGATTCCGACGCGCACGTGGCAGTAATCCGCATCGCTCGGCCGGCGTTCCCACATTCGGCGCGTCCCCACCACGTCGGCGAGGGCGCGCGGGTCGGGATGACTCCATTCGAGTGCGGTGCGCTGTTCGGTTCCGGTCGTGTCAGCGTCATCACGCAGGCTGGCTAAATAGCTGAAATAGTCCTTACGTTCCTCGTTGAGTTCAGCTGCCGCCTTGCCGGTTCGTCCCGTGCCGCCCATGACCATGCCGGCCATCGACATGATCATCATCATCGGGAAGATCAAGAACATCGGGTTTCTCGTGAGGTCACGCCCGCCGACGGTGACCATCAACGCAATCATGCCGATGACGGCGACGATCATGACGAACGGCATGAGCCGAAACAACAGATTGCCCGGAACGGCTCTCGGAACTTCAGGCGGCGGCGCAAGATTAACTTCGCCACCGGGCATCCGGGGCGGCGCCACCCGCAGGCGGCGGACGAAACCTTGCGTACGCACCCGTTTGCTCCCGACCTCGCGGAACCCGCGAATGGGTATCGTCAATGTCGGAGTCACCCAATTCGCAGGAGGCTGACCGCATTTGACCTTACCGCCGTCACTGTCGGACCTGGATCCCGATTCGGAGTCCGAGTCCGAGTTGAGCAGGCTGACGCTGATCGTCGGCGCCCTGAATCTCGACATCGGACTGCCCGCCGACGTCAGTATCGGCGAATATATCTACGAGGTCATCGATATCGCGAACGACCAGATCGCGGTGCGAGATCCCGCCAGTGACGTGCAGTTTGACGACTCTGCCAACAGATGGACGCTGGCCCGGTTGGGCGGTGCGCCCATCGACCCGCAACGCTCGCTGAGCGAAGCCGAGATTCACGACGGCGATCTGGTGATGATTCGCGAAGTCGGACGGCCGGTGAGCCCCCTGCTGTTTGATGACGTCGACGAACACGTGTCGACAGAGGTTTCCCCCGCGCGGGACTGGTTGGCCCGCGAGGCGCAGGCGTTGACGTGTTTCGGTGTCGCACTGGCCGCCACCACCACGCTTGCCGCTAGCCTGCCGCGCTGGGCAGATGATCCGGCGGTGCCCGCGGGCGTGCTCGCACTCGGCGTGTTGGGCGTGGTGTTCGCGTCCGTTCTAGGCTTCCGACCCGGCGCGGAGCGCTCGGCGTGGGTCGCCACGGTGGCGCTACCGCTGGTTTTCGGCGGATCGCTGTATGTCGTGCCCGGCGGTTTCGGCGCGACTTCGTTGCCCATGGCCTTTGCCGTCACCGCGCTCAGCTCGCTTGTGGTACTTCTGATCTCGGGCGCAGGCCGAGCGCTGCACACGGGCGTGATTGCCGCGTGCACGTTCGGTGGCGCTGGAGCGACCGCGATGTTGCTCTGGCATCCCCCAGTGCGGACGGTAGGAGCCATCATGGCCACCGCAGCCGTGATCGTCGTCTATTTGGCGCCACGCGTCACCATCGGGCTGTCGAAGCTCCCCATCCCGCGTGTTCCCACCGCGGGCGAACCGCTCGACGACATCGAAACGCAGGGTGGCACCACCGTGGAGGGCGTGAACGCGATCGGCAAGCAGATCATCCCGACCGAGGAGGGCTTAATCCGACGGGTCAGGCGCGCAAACGAATACCTGACGGGAATCCTTGTCGCCGCTGCGCTCGCTGCGATCGCTGGCAGCTATCAAGCTGTGGACGTCAGTAACGGGTTCTTCTGGCAAGGAACTACTTTCGCTGCAGTGATAGCAACTGCCTTATGTCTTCGCGGACGCGGCCACCACGATCTGGTTCAATCGGCGGTGCTCATCGGCGCTGGACTCACGATCGCAATTGTCGTCATCGTCAAAACGGCGGTCCACGTTGATGATTGGCAGAACCGGTCGATCGTGGCGCTCGTCGCGCTCATGGTGCTCATAGTCGTGTTCGGCTTGGTCGCGCCCCGACGGGAATTCTCGCCGGTCACCCGGCGCTGGGTCGAGCTAGGCGAATATCTCGCGATCGGCCTGATGTTTCCGTTGTGCTGCTGGATCATCCGGCTCTACGCGTTCTTCCGCGAGCTGCGGATCTAGCAAATCACTCGGGCACGCGGACGGTGACGCTGTCTGGATCGGCGGCCATCCCATCGTGTGCGACAAGGGCCGCCGTTTGGGAGAGGTTCGGCCCCGCAGGTAGCAAGGACAGCACGGGCCACGGCGCCCGTTGCGGCGCGTTGGCAGGCCCGTCTGCGACGTTGACACCGATGACGCCCAGTGCTTCTGCCGTCGGCAAATCCTTGATGTGGTAGCGCAATCCGGTGTCCGACACGTAGAACAGCGGGCCCGCCGACTCGCTGTCGGGTCCGCCACCTGTGGCTTGCACGTATTCGCCGGTTCCGGCGACCAGATGGACGGAGTCGACGCCGGGACCGTTGCCATCCGCGGTTGCCAGCCGCACGGGCTGCGTGCTATCGGGCGTCGGTAGCTGGTGGCCGACAAGCAGCCGAACCGTCGCCTGCGCCGCCACGTTGGAGCGCTGCCACCCCATGCAGACCACCCGGTCCGGGTCCGGTGAGACGATCTGCGGAGACACCGACGGATAGTGGTCCACCGCGAGGTGATGAACGATCGGCGCGTTGGCGAGTGCGGCCGGAGCGATGTCGCGGGTTTCGGCGTCAGCTCCCGGATTGCCGTAGCGGATGATGTCGGCGGTTGCGGGCGAAACGGGTTGAAGCCCCTCGCGGAGTACAACGTAGAGTTGCTCGCCGCGCGAGTCGACGGTTTTGACCATGGACCCGACGGGGTAGTCCGGCCCCAGCGCTCCGGCGGCCTCCCCAACTCCATCGATGGTGACCGAAGTGATCGGCTCGACGAGCGGGAACGTGTTCAGCAGGCCACGTGAAACTTGTCGCGGTGACGCGTCTTGCAGGTGAAGACCGTTGATCAGCAGCGGATTCGACAAGTCGACGGGAGCACGGACACCCTCGTAGACGAGGTAGGTGGTGCCATCGGCCTCCGCGAGAATCGCGTGCCCGTTGTCGACGGCGCGGATGTCACCGTCGAGTACCGGCTCGTTGGCCAGTACCGTGGTCTGCAGACTCACGGAACCGGTTGTCTCAGTGACGCCTGGGGTCTGCAACGTGTCGCAGACCGTCCAAGACGACATCGCAGTGGCGTCAGGGGGACGGATGCTCGTCGGCGCCCCGATGATTCCAACTGTCGCGCCCCGCGGCAAGGGATTGAGAAATTTGTCGTCGACCTCCTTGGGGCTCTCGTTGGTGCCGACGATCAGCCGCGCGGATGCCAGATTCAGAACCGGATGCACCCGGTCTCCGATCTTGACGAATACCGCGCCACTGGACTTGCTCAGCAAGATCTGGGCGTCGCCGAGGTTTGGTGCCGGTTTGAAGAACGCGAGCACACCGCTGGCGCCGGTGATGAGGACAGCGATGACGACACCCACGATCAAAGCGCGCATCTGACCACGCATTGGATCGTGGATCATGCGCGAGTCGCCGCGAATCAACGCGTGCTCCAGCCGGCGGATCAAAAACCGGTAGCCATTGACCTGCGCACGCGTGGTAACTTGCGCTGGCACCCTACGGGTATAGCACGGGTTATGCACTTTGCCGAATATTTTGAAACGCGGTGTCCCACTTGCCCTTAACAGCGAACAGGAAGTCGACCTCGCTGAATCCGCGACGTCGCTTGTCAGAGGCCGTCCCCTCGCGCCCGGCCGCGCCCAGCCAGCTAAGTAAGGCCGGCGACGTTGGCGCTCACCGGTTCATCCCGCTCGGAGATCTCCTCGCTCTGGAAGCATCCACTGCGGTGGGGGTGGTGGCCGCATTGGCGCTCGGCTTGCCCGGCTGGCAGGGCGGCGTGTCTGGCTTCGCAGTCGCGTTGATTTTCGTGGCGCCGGTGCGCGGCTCGACGCTGGCCCGAAGCGCGGCGCTGCGATGGGGGTTCGTGCGCGATCGACGCCGCAACTCCGAGCGAGGCGAACCAAGCGAACCATTCGACATCACGGGCCCCGATGGGGCGCAAATCGGATTCCGCTGGGACGGGACCACTTTGCTGTCGTTGATCAAGATCGACGCGAATCCGCAGGCGTTGACGGTCATGGAACCCGGAATGACTGTGACAGGCGACATGCTGCCGGTACGCATGCTCATCGACTGCCTGCGTCAATTCGACATCACACTCGACTCCATCGACATCGTGAGCCAGGGCGCACGATCGTTCGGACACACCGAGGTCGCAGCGGTGTATGACGCCGTACTCGGGCCGCTGCCCGCCATCGCACAGCGAAACGTGTGGATCGTGGTGCGCTTTGATCCATCGCGGTGCCCTGAGGCCGTCCGACGACGTGGCGGTGGGCGCGAAGGAATTCTGCGTACCGCCGCCACAGCGACCAAGCGGGTGTCCAACCGACTGACCGAATCCGGCCTACGCCCGCGGATAGTTACCGCCAGCGAGATAGCGGGAGCCACCAATCAGCTCAGCGACGGAGTCAACCTCGCAACCGTGGACGAGAAGTGGGAAATGTGCCGCGAGGGGCAGTTCCGGCTCTGCAGTTTCGCAGTCGAACCCGATCTGCTCACCACCGCGGGCCTCGGGGTGTTGTGGACGGTGCCCAGCTATTCGACCACTGTGTGCTTGACCCTGCGAGAAGACGCCGATGAGCAATGATCAGAACCTGTGGATGAGCCTCGGCGAGGTGGCGTGAAAGTGGGCGCACCTTCCCGAGGATGATCATCACGGAAACAGGATCTCGATCAAGACCGGCGTTGGCGCGCTGGTTGGGAAG
>NZ_NVQE01000042.1 GCF_002591975.1 Mycobacterium neglectum
CTTCCCAACCAGCGCGTCAACGCCGGTCTTGATCAGAGAACCTTGGACTTCAGATCATCCCCGGGAAGGTGCGCCCACTTTCATGCCGCCCCACCGAGGGTCATCCACAGGTTCTGATCATTGCTCGCTGGCGATCGGTGGGCTCAACAGTGCTGTTGTCGACTACGCCCAGCGGATTTCCATAGTTGCCGTCCACGTCGGTGAATACCCGCAGAACTGTTACGTCGATGGCCATGGCACCGATGCTACTTACCGGAGTTGCGCCGCAATCGTCAGGTGGCGCTGCGCTCGTCGTGGCCCATCGCGTCGAGAACGGCATCCCGGGTGTCGGCCGGGCCCGAAATCGTGCCCTTCTCGATGCCGGTCCGCAGCAGTCCGCGGAGATAATCCTGGTCGTAGACGGCGGGTTCGGTGGAACCGATGAATCGTTCCACTGCCTCGACGAATCGGTCGGGATCGTCGTGAAACGGGAAGTGGCCGGAACCGTCGAAGATCTCCAAATGTGAGCCGGGCATCGCCGCGTGCGCCATGCGGGCGTGACTTACCGGAATTACCGAGTCTCCGCTTCCCCAAATCAGTTGCACCGGAACGGATTGTGTCAAGTAACATCGGTCGAGCATCGTGACGACCTGGCCTCGCCAGTCGACGACAGCCCGCAGCGTGCGCGCGAACGCGGACGATGCGGTGGGCTCCGGTAGGTCGGCGAGGATCCGCAGCACATCGGGCAAGTCGCGCCCCAGCGGGGTGGAACCGAACACGGTGCCCGCCACGCGCCCGGCGACCTGCAACGTGGGCAACACGAGAGGCAGTCGGAGGAACGCCAGCGCCTCGCTGCCCATGGGAAGTGAGGCGATCCGCAATGCGATGTTGACGTCTTTTGTGACACCGCCGGCGCCCACGAGGATCAGCCGCTCGACCAGTTGGGGGAACTGATAGGCGAATTGCATCGCGACACCGCCACCCAGTGAGTGGCCGACGACGGTCACTTTATCGACGTCGAGCACGCTGAGCAGGTCTCTCATGCCGTTGGCGTACGCGGCCACCGAGTAGTCGGCGCGGGGCTTATCGGACTTTCCGTGACCCAGCAGATCTGGAGCGATGACGGTGAATCGCTGCGCCAGCTTGGATTGGACCGTGCTCCAAGTGGTGGAGTTGTCGCCGATGCCGTGAATCAGCAGAATCGCAGGTCCAGAGCCCGCTACTCGAAAAGCGCGCCGATATCCATGAATGGTGCGGAACTGCAACTCGGGTGTGAGTTCCCGCACGGGTCGCAGATTGGGCGATCGCGCAGCCATTGCGACAACTTAGCTGCCCTTTCGGTCTGACGCTATTTGGCGTCGTCGTCCTTGCCCCTGTCCTGCTGACGGAGGAACCGTTCGAACTCCGCACCGAGCTCGTCACCGCTGGGCAGGTCCTCATCGTGGGCAAGCAGGGAACGGTTCTCCTGAGCAGTGGTGAAGGCGTCGTACTGATGCTCCAGTGCGGTCACCACCTGCGCCACTTCAGCGCTGCCCTCGACCTGCTCATTGATTTTGGCCTGTACTTCGGCGCCCGCCGCATCCAGCGCCTCCAGCGGAATCTGCAGTGATCCGCACTTGGCGACCTCGGCGAGAAGTACCTCCGCGGCGGCGGGATAGTCAGTCTGGGCCAAATAGTGCGGCACGTGAACGGTGAAGCCGACGACTTCGTACCCGTGCTGAGACATCCGGAATTCCAACAGGTTTGACACGCTGCCGGGCACCTGCAACTCGCCCACCCACGGTTGGTGTTCGGCGATCAGTTCTTTGTTGTTGGCGTGCGCAGTCATCGTGATGGGACGGGTGTGCGGGACGGCCATCGGGATGGCTCCCAAACCGATCACTCGGCGCACGCCCAGCCGTTCGGCCAGCAGTCGCACGGCGGTCAGGAATCGCTCCCAGCGCAGATCCGGTTCCATGCCCGCGAGCAGCAGGAACGGTGTGCCCACGCTGTCGTGCATCGCGTAGAGGCTGAGCTCCGGTTCCTCGTAGTGGGTGAAATGGTCGGTTTTGAAGGTCATCAGCGGACGCCGCGACCGATAATCCAGCAGTTCGTCGATGGCGAAGGAGGCCACCAACTCGGTGTCCAGCGTGTTCTTGAGGTGCTCGGCGGCCAGCCGAATGGCGTGCCCGGCGTCGGAAAAGCCCTCGAGTGCGTGAAGCATCACCGGTCCCCGGCCGTCAGGTGACGTCAGTTGTGGCGCCGGGAACTCCAACTCGTACATGCCGGTCTGATCCGGCTGGTATTGCTGCTGCGGTTGATCTGCTTCGTCGGTCATCTCCACGCCTCCTCTACGGTGCGCAGGCGGTGATCGCCTTCCCATCGTATTAACCAGTGTCGCCCATGTGGCGTTCCCGCAACGCCTGACCCCGGCTCTGACCGGTCGCGGCGTAGCGGCGGAGGGCTAGTGGCGAAACTGATTCAGCGCGCGCAGCTTGTTCATCACGTCCAGCGCAGCGACCTTGTAGGCCTCCGAGAACGTGGGATAGTTGAAAACCGCATCTACGAGGTACTCGATCGTGCCGCCGCAACCCATCACAGCCTGGCCGATGTGGACCATCTCGGTCGCGCTCGTCCCAAAGATGTGCACACCGAGCAGCTTCAAATCGTCCGTCGACACCAGCAGTTTGAGCATGCCGTAGGAGTCGCCGGCGATCTGGCCACGCGCCAGTTCGCGATAACGCGACACTCCGACCTCATAGGGCAGGCACTTCTTGGTCAGCTCGACCTCGGTGGCGCCCACGTAGGACACCTCGGGGATCGAGTAGATGCCGATGGGCTGAAGGTCGGTCATGCCCTTGGCCGGTTCACCGAACGCGTGGTAGGCGGCCAGCCTGCCTTGATCCATCGACGTGGCGGCCAGCGCCGGAAAGCCGATCACGTCGCCGACGGCGTAGATGTGGTCGACCGTGGTTGCGAAATTGCTGTCGACGGTGATGCGCCCGCGGGGGTCGGTTTCGAGGCCGGCGTTGGGCAGGTCGAGGTGTTCGGTCTGACCCTGCCTGCCCGCGGAGTACATCACCGTTTCGGCCGGGATCTGTTTCCCACTGGCCAGCGTCGTCACCGTGCCAGCGGCGCCGACGTCGACGGCGGTCACCTCCTCGCCGAAGCGGAACGTCACCGCGAGGTCGCGCAGATGGAACTTCAGCGCCTCGATGATCTCCGGGTCGCAGAAGTCGAGCATGTCGTTGCGCTTTTCGACCACGGTCACCTTGGTGCCCAATGCGGCGAACATCGAGGCGTATTCGATGCCGATCACCCCGGCGCCCACGACCACCATGGTGGTGGGCAGCGATTTGAGATCCAGGATGCCGTCGGAGTCCAGGACGCGGTCTTCGTCGAACTCGACGCCGGCCGGGCGCGCGGGCTTGGTGCCGGTGGCGATGACGATGTACTCACCGCTGACGGTGGTGCGCTCGCCGCGGGTGGGTTCCTCGACCAGCACGGTGTGCGCGTCGAGGAACCGACCGTGGCCCTGGATGAGGTCGATGCGGTTGCGCATGAGTTGCGACCGCACGACGTCCTGCTCCTTGCCGATCACGTGGGAGGTGCGTGCGAGCAGGTCGGCGGTGGTGATCTTCTCCTTGACGCGGTAACTCGCCCCGTACAACTCGCGTTGGCTCATGCCCGTGAGATAGACCACTGCCTCGCGCAGCGTCTTCGAGGGGATGGTCCCGGTGTTCACACAAACCCCGCCCAGCATTCGGCCGCGTTCGATGACCGCCACCGTCTTGCCGAGTTTTGCGGCCGCGATCGCGGCTTTCTGGCCACCCGGACCCGAACCGATGACGACGAGGTCGTATTCGACCATGGAACCCATGGCCAAAGGTTTACGCCGGTTGCGCGGTTCTTGCACGCCGACGGGCACCAACAACACAGGAAATTAATCACCCGTTCGGCAACTCGAGTCTGCTACGCGCGCCTGACCGGCGGCCCGGCATACCGGTGAGACGATGACGCCGATGGTCGACATGCTGTCGCGGTGCATGCGCGGATGCGCGCTGCTGATGGCAGCGCTGCTTCTGGCCGCATGCAGTCGGGTGATCGTCGGGACGACGCAGGCCGCCGAGGCGGACGAAGAAAACCCGCCGGTCCCGATTGCACAGTTGCTCATCGAACCCGATCGGTTCCCACCCCAATATCGGGCCGCAGTGCTCGATGACGCAGCGGTTGATCGCGCACTGCAGGACATCGACGGTATTCCGACGGGTTATGTAGTCAGTCCTGTCGACTGCACACCGCCGGCGCTGTGGCATACCGAGGCGGTAGCCGTGGAGGGCGTTGACAGTGCGACCGCGAGCAGGCTCATCGTCGTCGTGACCCGCCCGGTCCCGCCGCTGGTCACGCGGCTGGATCAACTGCGCAGATGCCCCACTTTCGACGTGGGTCAGGGTGAGGACGCGATCACGGTGAACGTGACAGTGCTGCCTGCTCCGCCGGTCGACGCGGACGACGCCTACGCCGTCGAACAGACGGTGACGTCGCCGGAATCCGAGCGCACCACACTCACCTTCGCCGCCCAGATCGGCGACGCTCGGGTCAGCGCCACCTGGCTGCAGGATCCGGCATCCGACGAGGCGGACACGTCGTCGCTGGACGCGGTGTTCAGGGACGCCGTGGTGAAACTGCGTCGCGACCGCTAGTTATCCCCAACCGCAGATTCATCCCCACGAACGCTTCGCGCGGCGTTGTGGCGCGCGGGTAAGTGGGTCCGGCCCACCACGGTGGGGGCATGACAACGCAATCGCCCGACTTCAGTCTGAACCGCCCCGGCGTTCTGATCGCCGCCCTGCCCGCAGTCCTGGGCTTCGTGCCCGAGAAGTCGCTCGTCTTGGTGACGGTCGATCGCGGAGAGATGGGATGCGTTATGCGCGTTGATCTTTCCGATGAGCTGTCCGACACGGTCGAGCACATCGCAGAAGTGGCCGCCACCGCAGAACCTGACGCAGCAATCGCGGTCGTAGTCGACGAGAGCGGTGCAACCTGCCGGATGTGCAACGACGACTACCGCCAGCTGGCCGCCGCCCTGTCTTCGGCGCTGGCCGAGCGCGGCATCGAATTGTTGGCCGCGCACGTCGTCGACCGGGTCGCCGTCGGGGGACGGTGGCACTGTGCGGACGGCTGCGGCCACGCGGGCACCGTCGAGGACCCGTCCGCGTCGCCGTTGGCCGTGGCGGCTGTCTTGGACGGGCGCAGGCTCTATGCGCGACGCACAGAGCTTCAGGACGTCATTGCCGTCGTCGATCCGGCCCGCAGCGCGGCTATGGCCGAGGCGATCGGCACGTGCGACATCGACCGGCCGGATGCCGCCGTGCGAAGCGACGTCGAGGCGGCGATCGCCGCGGCCGCGCATGTCGCCGACGGGCGGCCGCTGTCCGATGAGACGGCCGCCCGGCTGGCGTGCGCATTGACCGATCCGCTGGTGCGCGACACCCTCTATGCGCTGGCGGTGGGGGAGGACGCAGGAGCGGCTGAGTCGCTGTGGGCTGAACTGGCACGAACGCTTCCAGAGCCTTGGCGCGTGGAAGCGCTTGTGCTGCTGGCATTCTCGGCATACGCGCGCGGCGATGGGCCGCTGGCCGGCGTGTCGTTGGACGCGGCGCTACGGTGCGACGACAGCCATCGCATGGCGGGCATGCTCGACACGGCACTGCAATCGGGGATGCGGCCGGAGCAGATCCGAGACTTGGCGACGACCGGATACCGGTTGGCCAACCGTCTGGGGGTGCAGCTGCCACCCAGACGCGCGTTCGGGCGCCGTGCCGGGTGAAGCCGCGAACGCGGAGTTAGACCTTCTCGACCTTCACGGCGTGCGCCATATGGTGGGGCAATTCGACCTGTTCGTGGCCGGGGATCACGATCATCACGCCGCCGTGGTCGTTGGCTTCGACGGTCACGCGGGCGTTGGGCACCACGCCGGCGTCCTTGAGTCGTCCGATGAGCTCGACGTCACCCTGGACATGTTCGGTCAGTTGGCGCACAACGACTGCGACGGGCATTCCGGCGGGCAACTCGGTGAGCCGAACCAGGTTGATCTGGTCGGCGCCCGACCCGCTGGAGGCCAGACCGAGCTCAGCCAGGCCTGGAATGGGATTGCCGAAAGGGGAGGTGGTGGGGTTGTCGAGAACCCGCACCAGGCGGCGCTCGACGTCCTCGCTCATGACGTGTTCCCAGCGACAGGCCTCGGCGTGTACTTCCTCCCACGGCAGCCCGATCACGTCGACCAGGAGCCGCTCAGCGAGCCGGTGCTTGCGCATCACGGCGATGGCCAGGCCGCGGCCCTTGTCGGTGAGCTGGAGGTGCCGGTCGCCTGCTACGTGCAGCAGGCCGTCGCGTTCCATCCGGGAGACGGTCTGGCTGACGGTGGGGCCGCTCTGGTCCAAGCGTTCAGCGATGCGCGCACGCAGCGGCACTACGCCCTCTTCCTCGAGGTCGTAGATGGTCCGCAGGTACATCTCGGTGGTATCGACCAGATCGTTCATTTCGCAACCCTCCGTCACCGGTGAGTCTACCGGCCGAGCGGCCTGAACTGCGGCGCTACGCTCGCCGACACGTGCTCGCCGACACGTGGACGTAAGAATGCCCGCCGGCGAACCGGCGGGCATTCAGGGAAAACGCTCTTAGCTGGCGTAAGACCGAAGTCGGTCGGCACGCTCGCCATTGCGAAGCTTCGCCATCACCTCACGCTCGATCTGCCGGACGCGCTCGCGGGAGAGGCCGAACAGCTTGCCGATCTGGTCCAGGGTGCGCGGCTGGCCGTCGTCCAGGCCGAAGCGCAACCGGATCACCTGCTGCTCGCGCTCGTCGAGCGTGGCCAGGACGTGGCGAATATCGGTGTGCAGCAATTCGGAGATCACCGCGTTCTCGGCCGACATCGCCTCGGCATCCTCGATGAAGTCGCCAAGCGGTGCTTCCTCATCGCTTCCGACGGGCATGTCCAGGCTCACCGGATCGCGGCTGTGCGAGAGCAGATCGGCGATCTTCTCGGCCGGGATGCCCGACTCTTCAGCCAGTTCCTCGTCGGTCGCGTCGCGGCCCAGGTTCTGGTGCATCTCGCGCTTGATCCGGGCGAGCTTGTTGACCTGCTCGACGAGGTGGACGGGGAGGCGGATGGTGCGGCTCTGGTCGGCCATGCCGCGGGTGATCGCCTGACGGATCCACCAGGTGGCGTACGTCGAGAACTTGAAGCCCTTGGCGTAGTCAAACTTCTCCATCGCGCGGATCAGGCCGAGGTTGCCTTCCTGGATCAGATCCAGCAGCGGCATTCCGCGTCCGGTGTAGCGCTTGGCCAACGACACCACGAGGCGAAGGTTGGCTTCGAGCAGGTGGCCGCGAGCGGCTTCGCCGTCGCGGACAATGGCACCAAGATCACGTTTGCGGTTCTCGCCCAGGCGCTTCCGAGTGGCGAGCAGATGCTGCGCGTAAAGCCCTGCCTCAATGCGCTTTGCGAGCTCAACCTCATCGGCAGCATTGAGCAATGCCGTTTTGCCAATGCCGTTCAGATAAACGCGTACGAGGTCGGCGGCTGGACTCTGGGCGTCCAGGTCGCCCTCGATGCGGCTAAGGGTGGCATTTGCCATGACGGCCTCCTGATCGGGTCGAACTGTCATGAGCTATAACGCTCATCTGCCCCTAGGAGTTCCCACGCATCGGCCGGTTCACACCTTCTGATCTGCGGTTATTCGCAGTCGACCTGAGAATGTGCTGAGAATAGCGAAAGAAAATCCTCAGCCCGCGACATCGCGGGGTGGCTCGCCTTCGTCAGATTGCCGCACCGAGTGTGCGCGATACTCCAGCGCGGGTCGTTCGGCCGTCGGAAACAGGGGAATTCGCCGTGCCGACTCGTAGCGCCGCGGTTCCTCGGCACTTCGCGGCGGACGGTCATTGGCGATCAGCACGGCGATCCACGGCAAGGGAATAGACGCCACCAGGATCGCCAGCGAGATGAGTCCGTTCTCCCAGATGCCGTACGCCACCGCGGCCGCGATGAGCGCGGGTATGCGCCAGAACATCAGCGCCAGGTACTTGCGTACCCGCGCGCGGTGCTGGACTTCGTACGAGGGTGCGGCGCGAGTGATCAGGACGGGCCGGCCATCATCATCGAAACTCAGCTCAGGGCTTTGTTTCATAGCTCCACTGTTCCACACTCGGCGTCTGCTGTACGTGTCGGAATTCTTACGGGCAAAATGGTGACATGCGAACCCAGACCATCGAACGCACCGACACCGACGAACGCGTCGACGACGGGACTGACAGCGACACCCCGAAGTACTTTCACTACGTCAAGAAGGACAAGATCGCCGAGAGCGCGGTGATGGGTACGCACGTCGTGGCGCTGTGCGGCGAGGTGTTCCCTGTCACGAAGGCCGCAAAACCTGGATCGCCGGTCTGCCCCGACTGCAAGAAGATCTACGAGAAGCTCAAGACGTAGCGGCGTCGGTCCCGGCATCGGTCCCGGCCGGCGGAGCCGGCGATTCTGCCGCAGCCGGCGGAGCCGGCGATTGTGCCGCAGCCGGCGGGGCCGCTGCGCGCTCGGCGGTTTCTCCGGGCGCCTTGGTGTCACCGTTGAGCGAGCCGGCTTTCCCCTTCAGCCACGCCCGGACCCGATTGGCATGGGTGGTCGATGCGGGCCACTCCTCCTGGATGGCGGCGTTGAGTTCGGCGCCCAGCATGATCGCGAAGCCGAGGAAGAAGGCGAACAGTAGGAACGCGATCGGTGTCGCCAGCGCGCCGTAGGTGTATCCGGTGCTGGTGATCCAGGTCAGGTAAACCCGCAGGCCCAACGTCGCTGCCAGGAACACAACCGTCGCCAGTATCGAGCCAAGGACGAGCCGATGCGTAGGCAGCGGTTCGGGCAACGACACCCGATAGAGGATGTTCACCCCGACCACCAACGTGACGAACAGCAAGGGGTAGTAGCCGAAGGCCAGTGCGTTGTCCCAGCTTTGGGGCAGCTGTTCGGCGATCTTGCGCGGCCCGAGTGCGACGAACGGCGCTGCCGCAATCGCCGACACCAGCATCACCACGTAAAGGCCCAGCGCGAAGAACCGCTGCCGCACGGGATGGCGCAGCGGTGTCTGGTCGTGCGCCTCGACGATGGAGTCGACGAACGACGAAATGGCCGACGAGCCCGCCCACAGCGAGATGACGAAGCCGATCGACACCACTTCGCCCCTGGCGCCCTTGACGATGTCGCGGACCGTGGGCTCGATGATCTCGTCCACGACGCTGGAGGAGAAGAAGCGTTCCGCGGTGCCGATCAGCTGTTCCTGGATGGCAGGCAGGGTCTCGGGGCCGAACAGCGGCGCGATATACGCCAGACTTCCGAGCATCCCCAGTAACAGCGGAGGCAGTGACAGCGCGCACCAGAACGCCGCTTGCGCCGACTCGGAAAAGATCGAGTCGTCCCAACTCTTCGAGAGGGTGCGCCGGACGATATGCCGAATGTGATGGCGCGACGGCGGTAGTGGTAACGGCTGGGACTGGTCGCTCATGTCCAGCCCAGCATTCCTGACGACGGCCCATCCCGCCTAACGGGGCGGGCCGTCGTGTCGGCGGCTATGCCTCCAACGGGCTCGATTCGAGAACCGCTGCCAGCTCGACCAACTTGGCCTCGTGCTCGTTGGCGTGATGCTGGCAGAACAACAGTTCACCGCCCGACGGCAGCTTTGCCCGTACGCGAGCCGCGGCCCCGCAGCGATCGCAGCGGTCAGCCTTGGTCAATTCCGGGCTAAAGAGCGTTGCGGTCATGGCACCTCCATCGGTTACTCACGTATGTCTACTGTCTCAGACGCTTTCGGTTCTGGCCTTGTTCCCCGTTGGTTTACCGGTGTGTCGTGTCTCACCGTTACGCCGAGTTGCTCACGCGGCAGGCTGACGGTATGCAACCCTTGCCGGCTGTGCTGGTCCATATCTGCGGCGCCGACGAGTGGCAGTCGGCGCAGACGGACGGTGAGCTGCGGCCTGACTCGCTGGTCTCGACCGGTTTCGTGCATCTGTCCACGCCCGAGCAGGTGCACCTGCCGGCGAACCGGCTTTACGCCGGTCGCACTGACCTCGTGCTGCTTTGCGTCGACCCCGCACGGTTGTCCTCCCCAATCCGTTGGGAACCCGGCGTTCCGACCGATCCCGCTGCGATGGTGTTCCCACATCTGTACGGACCACTCCCTGCAGACGCTGTGATTACTGTCACGCAATATCGACCGGGGGCCGACGGACGCTTTGCACCGCTCTCGCAGTAGCGCGCGCGGCGAGCAGTCGGCCTATCGTTCCCCGTCGACGTAAGCGTCGACCTCGATCTCCACCAGGTGTTCGGGCGCGATCAGGGCAGACACTTCGACCATGGTCGCCACGGGCATGACCTCGCCGAACACCTCGGCATGAACCGCGCCGACGTCGCGCCATCGAGAGATATCCGTCACATAGATTCGGGTACGCACGACGTCCGCGATGGACGCACCGGTTTGTCGAAGTGCTATCGCTATGCGCTGCAAAGCGTCCCGCGCCTGCGCGGTTGCGTCGTCACCGGTGCCCGTCGTACCCGCGACCACGACGTACGGGCCCGTTCGCACCGCACGCGAGTACCTGACCGTGGCCTCGTACTCGGAGTCGGACGACACGTTGCGGCGCTTCATCAGTCACAAAGTAGTCGGCCCTGTGGTCGGTGCAACGGGTTTACAGTCGAGCCATTGACTGACAACCTAAACTGACCCACCGTGGGAATTCTCTTGGGCTTCGCGCCGTGGATCGTCTACTGGGTTCTTGTCGGCAACGTCCCGTTTCACGCCGCGGTCCTCGTCGCTCTCGCGATCGCGGTGCTTTCGTTCGTGATCGGACGCGTCAAGGGAACGTCGGGTCGCACACTTGAAATCGGCGCCATCGCAACGTTCTTGATTCTGACCGTGCTGACCTTCACTTTGACGGATCAGTTCATGCAGCAGTGGATGCAGCCGTTGAGCAACGCGGGCATCTGCCTCGTGGCGCTGGGAAGCGTGCTGGTCGGCAGGCCGTTCGTGCGTGAGTTCGCCGAGGTCGGCCAGCCCAAGGAAATCATCGAGACCGACGTCTTCAAGCGCATCACCTTGGTGTTGACGTGGATCTGGGTGGCCGCGTTTGCGGGGATGACGGTGTCGTCGGCCATCCCGCCCATCGTGTACGGCGAGGCGACCATCCTGGACACCAAGACGCCGCTGTCCTTCGTCTGCTACTGGGTGGTCCCGTTCTCGCTGCTGGGCCTCGCCGCGCTGGCGTCGCGCCTGCTTCCCGAGCGGATGGCCCCGCCGGAGGAGGAGATCGTGCGCAACACCACGTTCGTCGCGTTCGCCGAGGCGGAGATCGACCAGCTGATCTACCTCGCCACCGAACATGCCAACCGCGAGGTCGGCGCGGGCAAAGAAGCATTCGACATCAGGATCGGCAGCAAGGGCGTCCCGCTGGTCGGCGACGAGACCCGGGAGTCGTGGCCGTCGACGTACAAGATCCGCGAGAAGAAGCGCTAAGCGGGCGCGGCTTCCACGATCGACATCATCGGCGTCGCGGTATCCACGACGCGGGTGAGCCGGAACCCGCACCGCGCCAACAGATTGGCGAACTCGGCGCGTGTGCGCTCGCGGCCGCCGGGCGACACGAGCATCTCCATGTCGAGTACGGCGCCCCAGTTCGTGGTCGCCCGCTCGGGCAGCACCAGCTCGAGCAGCAGCAGTCGGCCGTTCGGCGCGATCGCGGTACGGATGTTGCGCAGGATCTTCTCCGAGATCTCGTCGTCCCAGTCGTGGATGATCGACTTCAGCACGTAAGCATCGGCGCCGTCGGGCACCGAATCCATGAACGAACCGCCCTCGACGGCGCAACGATTCGCGACTCCTGCAGCCTCGAGAACCGGTCCGGCGCCGCTGACGACCGAGGGAAGATCGAACAGCACGCCGCGGGCCGTTGGGGCCGAGCGCAGAATCGCGCTGATCAGCCGGCCGTGGCCACCGCCGACGTCGGCGATGAGCTTGAAGCCGGAGAAGTCATACGCCGGGATCACCGTTTCGTTCGCCATCGCCGCCATGGTCGTCATCGCGTCGTTGAAAATCGCAGCCTGCTCGGGCGCCTCATCGAGATGATCGAAATATGATTTGCCGTAGAGCTTTTCGGGTGAGGGGCGACCCGTTTGCACCGAGTACAGCAGCTCGCCCCATTCAGCCCAGTGCTCGGGAGATCCGATGAACAAGACCATCGACCGCAGCGAACCCGGAGCGTCGGCGCGCAGGGCCTCGCCCATCGGGGCCAGTTCGAACCGGCCATCCTGGAGCTGGCGGAACACATCCCGGCCGGCGAGCATGCGCATCAAACGGAACACCGAGTCGGGGTGTGCACCCACTTTGGCGGCCACCTGATCAGCTGTCTTGGGGCCGTTCGCAAGCTCGTCGGCGATGCCGAGCTTGGCGGCCACGTAGAGCGCCTGGGACACCCAGGCGCCCTGCGCCGTCTCGAGCAGTGCGACGTAGCCGGGCACCATCGCCCGGTTCATCTTCTGTAGCGCGGTGCGGGCGGATTCGATGATGCGGACGACGCGGGCGGGCGGAACTTTTGCGGGCTTCTCGGGCACGGAGCGGTAGCCTACCGGTCAGTAGTGACACTTCATTCTTTGCCGCAAACACGGATATATGCTGCTCCTGAGACCGCGGAATCGGATGTCTGGCCGAATAGCTGTCGGTACGCTTCCGCTGTGCCGGAAATCCGCATTCGCGAAGCCGCAGAACTCCTCGGAGTCAGCGACGACACCGTGCGCCGTTGGATCGACGACGGTGCCTTACCCGCTCACCTCGACGTGTCGGGCCGCAAGGCGATCGACGGGGCCACGCTGGCCGCATTCGCCGCGGCCAACGCCAGCCGAGCACCCAAGGACCCGTTGACTGTGTCCAGTTCGGCGCGCAACCGCTTCGCCGGGCTGGTGACGAAGGTCGTCACCGACACGGTGATGGCTCAGGTCGAGCTGCAATGCGGCCCGTTCACCGTCGTCTCACTCATGAGCACAGACGCAGTACGCGAACTGCAACTGGAGCCGGGAAGCATCGCGGTGGCCGTCGTCAAGGCCACCACCGTGATCGTGGAAACCCCCAGAGGCCAATCATGAAGCAGTCCAAGCTGTTTGCGTCGGCAGCGGTACTGACATTGGTGGTGTCGGCATGCGGCTCCAGCAACAACGCGGCGGACAGCCAAACCATCGTGGTGTTCGCGGCCGCATCACTGAAGTCGACGTTCACGCAAATCGGTGAGCAGTTCAAGACCGACAACCCCGGAGCCGCGGTGGAGTTCTCCTTCGCGGGCTCCTCCGATCTGGTCACCCAGCTCACGCAGGGCGCCCCGGCCGACGTTTTTGCATCAGCCGACACCACGAACATGGACAAGGCGGCAGACGCGGGACTGCTCGACGGCGATCCGGTGAACTTCGCATCCAACACATTGACGATCGCCGCCGCTCCGGGAAACCCGAAGCAGATCACGTCATTTCAGGATCTGACGAAATCCGGCCTGACTGTGGTGGTGTGCGCACCGCAGGTCCCGTGCGGGTCGGCGACCCAGAAAGTGGAGGAAGCCGCGGGGGTGGGTATCACACCCGTGAGTGAGGAGTCGTCGGTCAGCGATGTGCTCAACAAGGTGACGACGGGCCAGGCCGACGCCGGGCTGGTGTATGTCACCGACGCGGCTGCCGCGGGGGACAAGGTCACCGCGGTGGCGTTCCCCGAGTCCGCGGATGCGTTGAACACCTATCCGATCAGCGCGCTCAAGTCGTCCGAACACCAGCGACTGGCCCGTAAGTTCATCGACGCTGTCACGGATGAAGCTGGTCAGAAGACGCTGAGCGCGGCCGGCTTCGCCAAACCCTGACGGATCAGCCGTGCCGCTCAGTCCAGGTAGTCGCGCAACACCTGAGAACGGCTGGGGTGGCGCAACTTCGACATCGTCTTGCTCTCGATCTGACGGATGCGCTCACGCGTCACGCCGTATACCTGACCGATCTCGTCGAGGGTGCGCGGCTGGCCGTCGGTGAGACCGAACCGCAGCCGCACCACGCCCGCCTCGCGTTCCGACAGCGTCTCCAACACCGACTGCAGTTGATCCTGCAGCAGCGTGAAACTCACCGCGTCGACTGCGACGACAGCCTCGGAGTCTTCGATGAAATCGCCCAGCTGCGAATCGCCTTCGTCGCCGATGGTCTGGTCCAGCGAGATCGGTTCGCGCGCGTACTGCTGGATCTCCAGCACCTTCTCCGGCGTGATGTCCATCTCCTTGGCGAGCTCTTCGGGCGTGGGCTCGCGGCCCAGGTCCTGCAGCAACTCACGCTGGATGCGGCCGAGCTTGTTGATCACCTCGACCATGTGCACCGGGATGCGGATGGTGCGGGCCTGGTCGGCCATCGCGCGGGTGATCGCCTGTCGAATCCACCATGTCGCATAGGTGGAGAACTTGTAGCCCTTGGTGTAGTCGAACTTCTCGACCGCGCGGATCAGGCCGAGGTTGCCCTCCTGGATGAGGTCCAGGAACGCCATGCCGCGCCCGGTGTAGCGCTTGGCCAGCGACACCACCAGACGCAGGTTCGCCTCGAGCAGATGGTTTTTCGCGCGGTCACCGTCGCGGCAGATCCACGACATGTCGCGGCGTTCGGCAGGCGAGAACTTCTCGCCCTTTGCCGCCTTTTCGACCGTCAGCTGGGTGGCATACAGCCCGGCCTCGATGCGCTTGGCCAGCTCGACCTCTTCTTCGGCGTTGAGCAGCGCTACCTTGCCGATCTGCTTCAGGTAGGCACGGACCGAGTCGGCCGATGCCGTCAGCTCGGCGTCCTTGCGGGCCTGCCGCAGCGCCTCGGACTCCTCTTCGTCCCAGACGAAGTCGCCCGAGGCCTTGTCCTTCTCGCTCGGTTCGGCGATGTCCTCGTCGTCGGTCGCGGGCGCTGCCACCTTGACCTTGGGGGACGTCTTGGCGGCGGCTCCCTCGCCTTCGGCGGCCTCAGCCGCGACCGGCTCGTCATCGTCGACTTCGAGATCCTCTAGATCGACCTCTTCCACTTCGAGGTCGCCGTCGGGCTCTACCTCGACGTCGTCGTCGGTCTCGACCTCTTCGCCGTCGACGGCCTTGGTCGCGTCCGCCTCCGGTGAGGTGGCCTTCTTGGCCCGACCGCGGGCCGCGGGGGCAGCGTCGTCCTTGGCCTTCGCGGCGCGTTTGGCCGGCGCAGCCTTCGTCGCCGCCTTGGCCGGCTTGGTCGCCGTGGTGGCGGCAGTGGCCTTGGTCACCTTCGCCGCAGTCGATTTGGTGGCCCGCTTGGCGGGCGCCGAACCGTTGGCGGACTTGGCCGCCGGGGCCTTCTTGGCCGGGGTCTTGGTAGCGGTGCGCTTCACCGGCTGATCGGTTGCCGGGCTTGCCTTTGTCGCTGCCACGTCACCCTTTCGTCGTGCTTCGTTCCGGTGGGCAGTTGGGAACCCCACCGCAGGTCGGGATCATGCGCCATCGAAAAATATCGGCTGTCGAATATCGGCGGTTTGATTTCGCCGCTATCCGGGCTACGGCCGCCGTCAACCATTGTAACGACAGTGTGGGCTACTGCCGCGCTGAGCGGCAAATTCGACGTTCTCGGCGCGGCTACTTGCCAGTAGCTGTGACATCAAGTTCCGCGGCCATCGCGGCGCCGACGATGCCCGCGGTGTTCTGCAGGGCCGCAGCCACCACCGGTGTCCGGTTCTTCAGCAGCGGGACCCACTTTTCGGCCTTGCGGCTGATGCCGCCGCCGGCGATGAACAGGTCCGGCCAGATCGCGTTTTCGATCGCCACCAGCACCTTCGTCACCTCTTGGGTCCAGCGCTCGTAGCTCCAGTCCTTCTTTTCCTTGATCGACGACGCCGCGCGGTGCTCGGCTTCCTTGCCGTCGACCTCGATGTGCCCGAACTCGGTGTTGGGCAGCAGTACGCCGTTGTGAATCACCGCCGAGCCGATACCGGTGCCGAAGGTCAACAGCACGATGACGCCGGTGTTGTCCCTGCCCGCGCCGAACCTTTCCTCGGCCAGTCCGGCCGCGTCGGCGTCGTTGAGCACCGTCACTTCCTGGCCGTCGAGCGCCTTGCTGTAGAACTCGCTGGCGTTGCTGCCGATCCAACCCTTGTCGACGTTGGCCGCGGTGCGCACGATGCCGTCGGTCACCACACCGGGGTAGGTGACGCCGACCCGCTCGGTCCAACCGAACTCGCGGACCACGGCGGCGACGGTCTTGCTGACCGCGTCGGGAGTCGCCGGTTGCGGCGTCTCGAGCTTGAAGCGATCTCCGATCAGCAGGCCGGTGTCGAGGTCGACGATGCCGCCCTTCACGCCGCTTCCGCCGACATCGATGCCGAAGCCGCGGCGCTGACCCCCGCCGGTATTCGACTCAGCGGCGGGTGAATCGGTGGCTGTCATCGGCGCTCCTCGGCTTCGGCACGGCACTGCGACGCGCCCAACACCTTAGTGGCTCGGGAAACCTCATGTGTGAACCCTCGGCAACGCGGGCGGGCGTAGTCGTGCAACCGGTCCGCGTACGGATGGACTGTGTTGCGATAGACGGGTGGTCGAAAACGACACCCCGGCGCTCCGGGAATCATTCCCTGATCCCGTCCAGCTGCGTTCGGTAGCCGAGCAACTGGCCACCGAGGCGGCTGCGTTTGTCCGAGCGCGCCGTGCCGAAGTGTTCGGCGGCCCGTCGCAGAACACCGCGTCGTCAGTGCGTTCCAAGAGCACTCCGACCGATCCCGTGACCGTCGTCGACACCGAGACCGAGGCGCTGCTGCGCGATCGGCTGGCTGTCCTGCGCCCCGGGGAACCCGTGATGGGTGAGGAGCAGGGCGGATCGATCGACAGCGGCGACGGACAGCTCACGTGGGTGCTCGACCCCATCGACGGAACCGTGAACTTCGTCTACGGCATCGAGACGTACGCGGTGTCGGTGGGCGTACAGCGCAATGGAACATCGGTGGCCGGCGCCGTCGTGAACGTGCCCACCGGCGCGCTGTACTCCGCGGCGATGGGTCACGGCGCACATCTGCAGCGCGGTGGAGTGACGACACCGCTGCGGGCCAGCGCCGTCGCCGAGCTGTCAATGTCGTTGGTAGGCACCGGCTTTTCTTACGACGCCGATAAGCGGAGACATCAGGCCGAGGTGCTCACCTCGGTCCTGCCCGCCGTCCGTGACATCCGTCGACTCGGATCGTGCGCGTTAGATCTCTGCATGGTGGCTGCGGGCGGTCTGGACGCCTACTACGAGGACGGTGTGCATGTGTGGGATTGGGCCGCGGGCGGTCTGATCGCCGCCGAGGCCGGTGCGGTCCTGCGACTGCCGCCCGCTGACGGCACACCGGGTTTCATCGTCGCGGCAGCACCCGCGGTCGCAGACGCCCTGGCAGCCGTCCTCGAGAGGTCTGGGGCGCTCTAGGTAACGGAAACCATTGGGCGCCAGCGCAATATGCGCCTAGCAGGTCGTGGAGTGAATCTTGCTCAGCAGCGCTGTGTCCACCGTCTGCGTTGCCTCTGGGCTGAGGCTGGCAAGAGCGGCGTCGATGTCGTCGCTGTGGCTCAACTCGGAGAACTCGGTGCCGATCGCCAGATCGACCGTGTCGTCGCCGCGCTCGTCCTCGAACAGCTCGGTACACGGGGCGACCAGCCAGACCGCCGCCGCCGCCGCCCGCCCGGACGGCCCGAACCGGATCTGGCCCTGGCACGTCAGCCGCGCGCTCGCGTACACCTCGTCGTTCGCCGCACTCGGCTCAGCGAAACCCAGATCGCGAAGCGCGCCGGCCACCTCGGCGGCCTGGCCGCCCTGTCCGCTCGCGTTGAGCACCCGGATCTTGGTGTCGGCGAGCTTGGCCGGGGTGACGTCGATCATCTGGCTGCGCGTCACCTGCTCGCCGATCGCCACCGGCGGGGTGTTCGGGTCGGCCGGTGCCGGTGGGGGATTGCACGCGGCGGTCTCCTCGACGGCGACCGGCTGGTTCAGCGCCATGACCCAGATCGTCAACGTCACGACCGAAAGGGCTGCGAGCAGCAAAATGCCCGGCAGATAGTTGCGACGGCGGAATGGCCGACCCTGCTTGTCGAATGCCGTACCCTCGGTGATTTGCGCGACCACGAGAGCACTCTAAAGGTCCCGTCGCTGCGACCTTTCGGTGGCATAGACGAGAGTGTGACGTAAATCACAGTGCAACGTGTTCCAGTCCGGGCACGAATCATTTGGTGGATGCGTTCGACGCTGGTACAAAGCACTGCTGCAAGGTCTGATGGAGGGGACACAAAATGGCTACCGATTACGACGCCCCGAGGCGTACCGAAAGCGATGAAGTTTCGGAGGATTCGCTGGAGGAGCTCAAGGCGCGGCGTAACGAGGCCCAGTCGGCGGTTGTTGACGTCGACGAGTCCGAGTCCGCCGAATCATTCGAACTGCCGGGAGCTGATCTCTCCGGCGAAGAATTGTCCGTTCGCGTTGTGCCGAAGCAGGCCGACGAGTTCACCTGCTCGAGCTGCTTCCTGGTTCACCACCGCAGCCGGCTCGCCAGCGAAAAGAACGGCGTCATGATCTGCACGGACTGCGCCGCCTGACGGGCTAACCGCGCAGTGCAGCTTGATCGCTAACCGCGAAGTGCAGCCAGCACCCGCTCGGGGTGCCGGCAACTCACCAGCCAGTACGGCGTCGGATCGTCCGGATCGTCGAGAACGAGAAGAACCATCGGGCCTATCCACGCCTTGTGCACCACGTAGGCGGCGGGATCGAGCTGGCGGCCCAGGGCGGCCGACTTGGCGCTGCGCGGCACTTCAGCCGACCGGGAGATCACGCTGACGGGCAGGTGGGCGTCGCCGACCCACAGTTCGGTATCGCCCGCGCCGCCAACCACGCGCAGCTGCGTGCTGCCCAATAGCAGCAGCGCGACGGCCGCGACCGGCAACAAGATGGCGTAAGGCAGCCAGACGGGCAACGCGGGTATGCCCTGGTTGGCCTCGAGTGCGATCAACGCCGCCAACCCGAGGCCGGGCAGCCACCACCACCACGGCACCGTCAGCCGTTCGCGGTAGCGCACGGTTTGTGACGTGGCGCGCGTGTCGGACACGCGGCCAAGAGTAATCTCTGTCGTCGTGTCCACCACTCTCGCGGTCGTGCGCCTGGACCCTGGTCTACCCATGCCGAGTCGTGCCCATCATGGCGACGCCGGCGTAGATCTCTGCAGCGCGCTCGACGTCGAACTGGCACCCGGTCAGCGCGCACTCGTGCCGACCGGGATTGCCGTCGCCATCCCGCACGGGATGGTGGGGCTTATTCATCCGCGTTCGGGTTTGGCTGCCCGCGTGGGACTTTCGATCGTGAACAGCCCCGGTACGGTCGATGCCGGATATCGCGGCGAGATCAAGGTGGCGCTGATCAACCTCGACCCGGCCGAACCCATCGTCGTGCACCGCGGGGATCGGATCGCACAGCTTCTGGTTCAGCGAGTCGAACTGCCCGAATTGGTCGAGGTGACCTCGTTCGACGAGGCCGGCCTGGCAGACACTTCCCGTGGCGAAGGCGGCCACGGTTCCTCCGGCGGACATGCGAGTTTGTGAAATGGCATTCGGTAAGAAAAAGGACGATGCAAGCCGCGACAGCGGCGATGAGGTCATCTCGGCACCCGGAACCGATGACGACGGCATGGACGGACCGTTCGACATCGACGACTTCGACGATCCGTCGGCGGCAACGGAGGGACGGCTCGATCTCGGGTCAGTGCTGATTCCGCTGCCCGAGGCCGGACAGGTCCAGGTGGAGCTCACGCAGCAGGGCGTGCCCAGTGCCGTGTGGGTGGTCACACCCAACGGACGGTTCACCGTCGCCGCCTACGCCGCCCCCAAGAGTGCGGGGCTGTGGCGCGAGGTCGCCACCGAACTGGCGGACTCACTTCGCAAGGACGCGACCGAGGTGGCGATCAAGGATGGACCGTGGGGCCGTGAGGTCGTCGGTGCGGCGCCGAGCGGCGGAGCGGGCGGCGTGGTGCGGTTCATCGGCGTCGACGGCTATCGGTGGATGATCCGTTGTGTCGTGAACGGCCCGGAGGAGACCGCCGACGCGCTGGCCACACAGGCGCGAGACGCGCTGGCCGAGACGGTGGTACGCCGCGGCGACACTCCACTGCCGGTTCGCACTCCGCTGCCGGTCGAGCTTCCGGAACCGATGGCCAACCAGTTGCGGGCCGCTGCTGAACAGGCCGCGGCTCAGCAGGCGGGGTTGCAAGAGCCACCAGCGCCGACTCCGGCGGCGCGCCGCAGCGAGCAGGGGTCGGCGATGCAGCAGTTGCGGACCATCACCGGCGGCTAGCGAATTCGGCGCGCTCGTCGCCCGTGGCGGTGGATTTGCGCGCCCGATTCACGAAGGTCAGGCCTCCAGAAGCGCGGACACGCATGCGGCGCCCAGCGCCGCCGGGTCGGCGCCCAACTCGTCGAGGGTGATCGTGCGCAACGCCGCGCGCGGCGCCGCCGTCATCCACTCGACGCCGACCTCGACGGGATGCACCGGGTCATCGGTCGCAGCCGCGATCCCCATCGGGACCGCCAACTTCTCCAAGGCACTGCACGTGGGCGCCACGTAGCCGGCCGCGGCCTCCATCGCATCGGGGAGCGACGGCCACTGACCCACCCACGAACGCGTCAACTCGTCGGCCAGCCACTGCGGGCTGCCTGCGCGCATCTGGGCGGTGGCCGAGGCCAGCCCGTCGCGTCGCAGCACACTCGCGGAGTGGCGAGCAGCTATCGCCGCGGGCGCAGAATCCGGCGCGCCCGTCCACGCCGGTAGTGCCGCAAGGACCGCGACCGCGCGGCTCGGATGAGCAAGCGCCCATGCGGCGGCCACAGCTGCGCCGATGGACACCCCGCCGACGGCGATCGGTGCGGTGCGCGCCGCGTTGTCCAGCGCGTCACGGTAGCCCTCGACGAGCCGCTCCGGTTGGGGTTTCGGGGTAACGACGACCGCGCCCTCGCCGTGCAGAGCGGCAGAAAACGCCCGGTAGACGTAGTCGTCATCGGATCCGGTGCCGGGCAGGAGCACCGTCGTGACGCCGCGCAGAGAGACCGCCATCACACGATGGTGCCCTGCGCAGACTCCGATCGGCGCGTCGACCCCACCCCACGTGGCAGATGGGAACCAACAGGTCTACCGTGGCGTTGTTCGGGGTATAGATCAACGATAGATCTGCGGAATGTTCAGGAGAGGCCATGGCTACGGCCGAAGGGTATCTACGCCGACTTACGCGGCGGCTGACTGAAGCCCCGGAACAACTCGACGTCGACGAACTCGCCGACGACGCCGCCAATACCGGCGCCTCCAAGGCGATCGACTGTCAGCGCGGCCAGGAAGTGACCATGGTCGGCCTCCTGCGCAGCGTCGAGTGCAACGGCAAGGGCTGCGCGGGCGGCGTCAAGGCCGAACTGTTCGACGGCACCGACACCGTGATGCTGGTCTGGCTCGGCCAGCGCCGCATCCCCGGCATCGAATCGGGTCGCACCCTCAAGGTGCACGGCCGTGTCGGCAAACTGGACAACGGTTCGAAGGCGATCTACAACCCGCACTACGAGATCCAAAAGTGAGTGACCCCGGCACCGACCCGGGGAAGCGTTCCAGCAAGGCACACGCCGTCCTCGAGCAAATGGGCGGCATCAGCGGCCTGATCTATTCATCGCTGCCGGTGGTGGCGTTCGTCCCGGTCTCCCAATTCTTCGGGCTCACCACGGCCATCGTCGCGGCCCTCGGGGTGGCCGCGGTCATCCTCGTGTGGCGGCTGGCCCGTCGGGAGTCCACTCAGCCTGCGATCTCCGGCTTCATCGGCGTCGGCATCTGCGCGGGCATCGCATACTTCATGGGCGAGTCCAAAGGCTATTTCCTGCTTGGCATTTGGTCGTCATTGGTATGGGCGTCGGTGTTCACACTGTCGGTGGTGATCCGCCGTCCTATCGTCGGCTACGTCTGGGGCTGGGTCAACGACCACGACCGCGACTGGCGCACGGTGCGCAAGGCGGTGCGCGCGTTCGACATCGCGACGATGGTGTGGGTGCTCGTCTTCGCATCTCGCTTCGTCGTGCAGCACCACCTCTACGACGCCGACCAGACGGGCTGGCTGGGCGTCGCACGGATCTCGATGGGCTGGCCACTGACGGCGGTGGCGGCGCTGGTGACCTATCTGGCCATTCGGGCAGCGCAACGCGCCATGCATGCGCAGGACAGGACCGAAGCCCAGGAAGCCGAAGCCCTCACGGGAGACGCGCACAGCGAGAATCCGGGCGTGACGCAGCCCGATGCCCACTGAGCCCGACGAGCGAATTCCGCGTCGCGCCGACGACACCGACAAACCGCTCGTCGCCGTCGCTGTGCTGGCATCGTTCGTGGCGTTCCTCGACGGGTCGGTGGTCAACTTGGCGTTGCCGGCCATCGGGCGTGATTTCGCAGGCGGTCTGGCGCTGCAGCAATGGGTGGTCGACGGCTATCTGCTCAGCCTCGGCGCGCTGATCCTCGTTGCGGGCGCCATCTCCGACCAGTTCGGCCGGCTCAAGGTGCTGCGGGCGGGCCTGTTGATTTTCGCGGTGTCCTCGGTGCTGTGTGCCGTGGCGCCCACTGGCTGGGTGCTGGTCGCCGCGCGCTGCCTGCAGGGCGTCGGCGCGGCCTTCTTGGTGCCCAGTTCGCTCGCGATGATCAACGCCCGCTTCTCCGGGGCCGCCCAGGCCCGCGCAATCGGAACCTGGACTGCTTGGACCGGAACGGCTTTCGTCGTCGGCCCACTGCTCGGCGGAGTGTTGGTCGACGCACTGAACTGGCGATGGATCTTCGGCGTCAACATCGTCCCGTTGGCGATCACGCTCTATCTCGTGACCAGGCTGCCGGCGGGGGAGTTCGCCTCCGCGAATCGGTCGGCCCGCGTCGATTTCGTCGGGGCGGTGCTGAACGCCATCGGTCTGACCGGTGCGGTGTACGCCTTGATCGAGGGGCAGCGGCTGGGCTTCTCGCATCCGGCGGTCGTGGTGGGTCTCGTGGTCGGTGTCGCGTGCCTGATCGCGTTTCCGTTCTGGGAATGGCAAGCCCCAGGGCCGATGATGCCGTTGGGCATCTTCACCGCCCGCAATTTCGCCGTCGGGAACCTGGCCACGGTCTTTCTCTACGCCGGGGTTTCTCTCGGCATGCTCGTATTGGGCCTGTTCCTTCAGGAGACCGCCGGCCTGTCGGCCACGGCGGCGGGTCTGGCCAGCCTGCCGGTCCCGGTGCTGTCGTTCCTGCTGGCCCGCCGGTTCGGCACGCTGGCAGGCGTTCACGGCCCGCGACTTTTCATGGCGGTCGGACCGTTGGTCGCGGGGATCGGCTATCTGCTCATGGCCCGCGCGGCCGAGCCGTTCGACTTCTGGACCCAGATGCTGCCCGGACTCGTGGTGTTCGGCCTCGGGCTGACGATCACCGTGTCGCCGCTCACCGCGGCGATTCTGGCTGCCGTCGATCCTGCGCAGAGCGGTATCGGTTCGGCGATCAACAATGCGCTCTCGCGGATCGCGGGTCTGATCGCCATCGCGTTCACCGGCGTGATCATCGGCGGCGCAGTCGATTTCGCGGGGTTCCGGCGGGGCATGCTGGTGACGGCCGGGCTCTTCGCGCTTGCCGGGCTGATCTCGGCGGTGGGTATCCGCAACGATCAATGCCACCTCGAGCGCGTCTCACCGAAGTCGGCGGCACCATGTCACGACAGGGCGACCCCGCCGCCGGCCTACCCCCCGCGCTGACTCAGCGCGCCTCGGGATTGAGGAGCAGCTCCTGCAGTCGTTCCTCGACCTCGGTGACCGCGACGAACAGCAGCTCGTCGCCGCCCTCGAGGGGTTCGTCGCCCTCGGGCACGATCACCCGCGGACCACGCAGAATCGTCACCAACGTGGCGTCACGGGGCAGATCGAGGCGTTTGACGGGCTTACCGCCCCACGGCGTGTCGTCGGGCAGCGTGATCTCCACCAGGTTCGCCTGGCCCTTGCGGAACTCCATCAGCCGCACCAGATCGCCGACCGCGACAGCTTCCTCCACGAGGGAGGCCAGCATGCGTGGCGTCGACACCGCCACATCGACGCCCCAGTTCTCGTCGAACAGCCACTCATTGCGGGGGTCGTTGACGCGGGCCACCACGCGCGGTACGGCGAACTCGGTCTTGGCCAGCAGGCTGACCACCACGTTGACCTTGTCGTCGCCCGTCGCGGCGATCACGACGTCGAACTCGTGGAGGTTCACCGATTCCATGACGGTCAGCTCGCACGCGTCGCCGAGACGCCACTGAGCGGCCGGGATCGCGTCGACGTCGATGTGGTCCGGGTTGCGTTCGAGCAGCGTGACCTCGTGGCTGTCGACGAGTTCGCGGGCGATGGACCGGCCGACCGCGCCGGCCCCGGCGATGGCGACCCTCATTGCGCGTCGACATCCTCGCTGGGCGGCAGTGCCGCGATGGCCAGCGCTTCGGCGATGTGCCCGGCGATGGCCGCCATGAACACCTGATCGCCGGCCTGGACGACGGTCTTGGCCTCGGGCAGCAGGCCCTCGCCGAAGCGGATCAGGAACGCCACGCGGCCGCCGGTCGCGGTTTCCAGGGCAGTCAGGCGATGGCCCACCCATTCCTCGTGCAGCGCCAGCTCGGTAACGCCGACGTTGCCCGTGGGGTCGCGCCACTTGGCGGTCTCGGTTTCGCGGGTCAGGACGTTGAGTAGCCGGTCGGTCGTCCACGGCACGGTCGCCACCGTGGGGATGCCGAGCCGTTCGTACACCGCGGCGCGTTTGGCGTCGTAGATGCGGGCCACCACACGCTCGACGCTGAACGTCTCACGGGCCACGCGCGCCGAGATGATGTTCGAGTTATCACCCGACGACACCGCAGCGAAGGCGCCCGCGTCCTCGATACCCGCCCGCAGCAGCACGTCGCGGTCGAAACCCATGCCGAGCACTCGCTCGCCGGGAAAGTCCGGGGACAGGCGGTGAAACGCGGTGCTGTCCCGGTCGATGACCGCAACGTCATGGCCGATGCGGGCCAGACTGTCCGATAGCGACGCGCCGACGCGGCCGCATCCCATCACCACTACTCGCACCTGTTGGTCCCTTCCGGTCGACCCTGCGCACTGGAGAACGCTACAACCATTCTCCGCTGCGCTTACTCTTGGCACTCGTGTCCAAGCTTTCGACCGTCACGCGGCGGTTGGTTCTCGGCAGGCCGTTCCGCAGCGACAAGCTGTCGCACACCCTGCTGCCCAAGCGGATCGCCCTGCCGGTGTTCGCGTCCGATGCGCTGTCATCGGTGGCATACGCGCCCGAGGAGATCTTCCTGGTGTTGTCGGTGGCGGGCCTGACCGCCTACTCGATGACGCCGTGGATCGGACTGGCCGTCGCGGGGGTCATGCTGGTGGTGATCGCCAGTTATCGGCAGAACGTGCACGCCTACCCGTCCGGCGGCGGCGACTACGAGGTGGTCACCACCAACCTCGGGCCGACCGCGGGGCTGACGGTGGCGAGTGCGCTGCTGGTGGACTACGTGCTGACGGTCGCGGTGTCGATGTCCTCGGCGATGTCGAACATCGGCTCGGCGATCCCGTTCATCAACCAGCACAAGGTGCTGTTCGCCGTCATCGCGATCCTGATCCTGGCGTCGATCAATCTGCGTGGCATCCGGGAGTCCGGCACCGCGTTCGCGATTCCCACCTACGCCTTCATGTTCGGCATTCTGACCATGCTCGGGTGGGGGTTCTTCCAGATCTACGTCCTCGACACGCCGCTGAAGGCCGAGTCGGCCGATTTCGAGATGCACTCCGACCACGGCGAAATCCTCGGCTTCGCGTTGGTATTCCTTGTTGCGCGGGCTTTTTCGTCGGGCAGTGCGGCGTTGACGGGGGTCGAGGCAATCAGCAACGGTGTTCCGGCGTTCCGCAAACCGAAGTCGCGCAACGCCGCGACAACGCTGGCTCTGCTGGGCGTCATCGCCGTCACATTGTTCATGGGGATCATCATGCTGGCCAAGGAAACCGGTGTGCAGATCGTCGAGCATCCAGAGACGCAACTGGCCGGTGCTCCGGCCGACTACCACCAGAAGACCCTCATCGCCCAGCTGGCCGACGCGGTCTTTGGTGACTTCACGATCGGGCTCTACCTCATCGCCGGAGTTACGGCGTTGATCCTTGTGCTCGCCGCCAACACCGCCTTCAACGGATTTCCCGTCCTGGGGTCGATTCTGGCCCAGGACCGTTATCTGCCGCGGCAGTTGCACACTCGTGGCGACCGACTGGCGTTCAGCAACGGGATTCTGTTCCTGGCGTTGGCCGCTGTCGCGTTTGTCGTGGCGTTCCAGGCGGAAGTGACGGCGCTCATCCAGCTCTACATCGTCGGGGTGTTCGTGTCGTTCACGCTGAGTCAGATCGGGATGGTTCGGCATTGGACCCGACTGTTGCGCACCGAGACCGAGCCTGCGGTGCGTTCGAGGATGATGCGGTCTCGGGTGATCAACACCATCGGGTGTGCTTGCACGGGAACAGTTTTGATCATCGTGGTGGTGACGAAGTTCCTCGCGGGCGCCTGGATCGCGATCCTGGCCATGGGGGTTCTGTTCGTCATCATGAAATCGATACAGAAGCACTACACCACCGTGGCGCGTGAACTCGAGGAGCAGGAGGCCGCGGAGGCCGACAGCATGGTGCTGCCGAGCCGAAACCATGCGATCGTGCTGGTGTCCAAGCTGCATCTGCCGACGATGCGAGCACTGGCCTATGCCAGGGCAACCCGTCCCGACGTGCTCGAGGCGATCACCGTCAGCGTCGACGACGGCGAGACGCGTGCGCTGGTGCACAAGTGGGAAGACAGCGATATCAGCGTGCCGCTGAAGGTGATCGCCTCGCCGTACCGGGAAATCACGCGCCCGGTGCTCGAATACGTCAAGCGGGTCAGCAAGGAGTCGCCGCGTACCGTGGTGACAGTCTTCATTCCCGAGTATGTCGTCGGCCATTGGTGGGAGCAGGTGCTGCACAATCAGAGTGCGCTGCGGCTCAAGGGCCGCCTGTTGTTCGAGCCGAACGTGATGGTGACATCGGTTCCGTGGCAATTGAGTTCGTCGGAGCGCCTCAAGACACTGGAGCCACAGTCCGCTCCTGGCGACGCACGCAGGGGCTTCCTGGATTGAGCGTCGAAGGAACGATCGACGGGTCGCCGGGTTCTCCGTCCGAACTCACCCTGACGGTGGGACCTCCCGCGAACGGCGGCAGCTGCGTCGCGCGCCATGACGGCCGTGTGGTGTTCGTCCGCTACGCATTACCCGGGGAGACGGTCCGGGCCCGGATCCGAGACGGTGCCTCGGATCGCGGATCATATTGGCACGCAGACGTCGTCGAGGTGATCGAGCCGTCCCCGGACCGCGTCGAGTCGATCTGTCCGATCGCCGGTGTGGATGGCGCGGGCTGTTGCGATATGGCGTTCGCGGAGCCCGCGGCGGCGCGCCGACTCAAGGGCGCGGTCGTCGCCAACCAGTTGAATCGGCTGGGCTCCTATGAATGGCGCGCCGAGGACGACGCGACCGCCGAGCCGGTCGGTGACCGCGGGGTGACCGGCTGGCGCAGCCGGGTGCGATTGGACACCTCGCCGCAGGGCCGAGCGGGATTCCACCGATATCACAGCGCCGAACTGGTCACCGATCTGAATTGCGCGCAGCTACCGCCCGGCATGCTCGACGGCATCCACGACTGGCACTGGCCGCACGGCGCCCACGTGCACGTGGCCATTGACGACAACGGCGACAGGCACGTGGTGCAGTCCGGACCTCGGGAAGGCCGCAAGACCTCCACTCACGTGATCGAGGGGCAATACGAGGCCGTGCAACGGGTCGGGCAGCGGGAGTGGCGGGTGCCGGTGACCGCGTTCTGGCAGGCGCATCGCGACGCTCCGCGGGTGTACAGCGACCTGGTCGCTGACTGGGCCCAGTTGAGCAGTGGGATGACGGCCTGGGATTTGTACGGCGGGGCAGGGATATTCGCGGCGGTGCTGGCGCAGGCCGTCGGTGACACCGGCAAGGTTGTCACCGTCGACACTTCGCGGGGAGCATCACGGTCGGCGCGCGACGCGCTGGCCGACCTGGGATGGGTTTCCGTCGTCACCGACTCTGTACGCCGGGCACTGACGGCTCAGCGGCAACGACCCAACGTCGCGGTGCTGGACCCGCCGAGATCGGGGGCAGGCCGCGAGGTGATCGACCTGCTGGCCGCCGCCGAGGTGCCGCGGGTGGTTCACATCGGTTGCGAGGCGGCCTCATTCGCCCGCGATATCGGGCTTTACCGGGGCCACGGATATCAGGTCGAGGACCTGCGTGTCTTCGATTCGTTCCCCTTGACGCATCATGTCGAATGCGTCGCCGTGCTCACCCGTTAGCTGTTTTCGGCCCTACCGGGACGGCCCGCTTGTTACGTTGCATGAACCGAATGCCTTTCGCGATCGCGCACTCCGAGGAGAGCAAATCCGTGGCTGAGAACCCTTCGCGTACGCCTGAATCCGAGTCCGATTCCAAGCCATCGCTTCAATCGCTCGTTGGCCAGAGAAAATCGGACGATAAGCGAGCCGGGCCGATCAATATCGAAGAATGGGCGGGGGGACTTCCGCAGGAACAGGCGAGGGTGCCGTCGGTGCGAATCGGCCGCCGCTGGTTTTCCACGCTGTGGTTTATTCCGCTGGGGCTCGCCGCAATGGTCGTCGCTATCGCGCTGGCGCAGCACTTGCGGCAGTTCGAATGGATGCAGGCGTTCATCGCGCAGTTTCCCGGTACGTCGGCAAGCTATGCGACGGCGGTCGACACCGGCTTTCCCGCCTGGCTGCGGTGGCAGCACCTGTTCAACATCGTATTCATGATGTTCATCATCCGGGCGGGGCTGCAGATCCTTGCAGATCATCCGCGGCTATATCTGAATCCGGGTTGCGCTCCAGGAACTGAGTGGTTCCGCATGCGCGACCCGGTGCCGACCGAGCGGATGGACACCCGCGACACCGCGCACGTCTGGACGGCGAAGGACGATTCGGTGGCCCTGCCGAAGTGGTTGGGAATACCGGGCTTTCGTCATTCCATCGGTCTCGCCCGCTGGTGGCACTTCAGCTTTGATCTGTTGTGGCTCGTCAACGGCATCGTCTTCTATGTGCTGCTGTTCGCGACGGGGCAGTGGCGCCGGATCGTGCCGCGCTCATGGGACGTCATCCCCAACGCCATGTCGACGGCGGTGCAGTACGCGTCGCTCGAGCTGCCAGCGAACGAGGGCTTTACCAGCTACAACGGTATGCAGATGATCGCGTACTTCCTCACTGTGTTCGTCGCCGCGCCACTGGCGTTCATCACCGGCCTTTTGCAGGCACCGGCGATCGCGGCGAGATTCGGGTTCGGCCGCGGGGTGCTGAATCGACAGGTCGCCAGGAGCATCCACTTCGCGATTTTGCTCTGGATGGTCTTTTTCATCGTCGTACACACGGTGATGGTGCTGGTCACCGGTTTCATCGGGAATCTCAATCACATCGTGTTGGGCACCAACACCGATTCGTACTGGGCACTGGCGATCTATTTGATCGTCATGGTGGTTCTCGCCGTGCTGTGGCTGATCGCCTCCCCGCTGACGATTCGGCATCCCGCCGCCATTCAGCGAACCGGCCGGTGGATGGTCGGATGGGTGAAGGCATTGATGGAATGGGTCCATCCGAAAGCCAGGTATTCGGAGAACGACATCTCGCCGTACTTCTGGCCCAATGGGCACCCGCCGGACTCCGAACGGTATCGGGAGCTGCAGCGGTCGAACTGGGCCGACTTCTCGTTGCGCATCGAGGGACTCGTCGAAAACCCTCTCAGCATTTCGTACGAGCAGTTGCGAGCGCTACCGAAGTACGAGCAGATCACGCAGCATTACTGCATCCAGGGATGGTCGGGCGTGGCCAAATGGGGCGGTGCGCGGATGTCGGACGTGATGGATCTCGTACGCCCGCTCGCAACGGCGAAGTGGGTCGTCTTCTACTCTTTCGCCGACGGCGCCGACCCCGGCACAGGTCGCTATTACGACTGTCACCGCATTGAGCACATGTGGGACCCGATGGCGCTGCTGGCCTACGAGATGAACGGTGGTCCTCTCCACGAAACCCATGGGGCGCCAATACGATTGCGCAACGAGGTTGAACTCGGCTTCAAACAGGTGAAGTGGATCGAGGGGATCGAGTTCGTCGAGTCGTTCGAGGACATCGGGTCGGGACAGGGCGGTTACAACGAGGATCACGAGTTCTTCGGGTACCGGATGCCGATCTGATGTCTCGCAGACGCGTTGACTCTGCGCTCACGCCGCGAGAATGCGCCCGACGAATAACGGCCTCACCGCAGAGTCAGCTAGTGAAGTATCTCTGCAGACGCCGCTGCCGATGGCCGAACAACGCCCGAATACCCGCGGCGATGACGGGCGTCAACATGCGCAGGGGAGTGCGTAGTTCGAATGTGAGACGATCGCGCACAACGGTTTTGGCGTCGCCTTCGGGTTCGACGGTGCGCTCGTGGCGCCACCTGCGCATGGACAGCATCGTCGACTGCTCGTCGAAACCGCGGCCCGGCCGCAACTCGGCGATCATCAGGTCGTCGTAGTCGAACGGCAGAACGCCGAACAACCGCATCCAGCAGCGCCCGATCGGGGTTCCAACCGGCGCGGTATCGACGGTCAAGTCCTTCGCGCCGCGCGGCATCGACATCGTCATCCACGGCCGCAGTTCATCATTGATGCCCTCGGGTGTGACCACGCGGGCCCACACCCGATCAGTGGGTGCGTCGATCACGCTTTGCCGTTCGATGATCATGACTGTTCCAACGTATCCGACGTCATCGCCCAGCAGACGTCGACCGCTGCCGCCAGCGATCCAGTAGCGCCGGGATCTCATCGAGGAGGAATGCGTAGAAGTCGCGCATCTGCGTGAGTCGTTGATGGGGGAGGCTGCCGTCGGGCGTGGCCGCGATCCCCGCCTCGGCCGCCGTCAGGACTGCGGTCGTCACCTCGTTCTGATTCGTGTACTGGACCGCCCATGCGTCGTCCCGCAACCGATAGTGGTCCCTCCGGCTTCCCGGTGCCGGCACGCGCTCCACAAGGCCTACCGAGCCGAGCATCTTCAGAGCTCCCGAGACCGCGCCTGTGCTGGCTTGCAGCTGTTCGGCGAGGTCGCCCATGGTCATGGTCGGATGCTCGGTGAACAGCAACGATGCCAAGACTCGCGCGGTCATCCGCTGCAGACCGTGCGAGCTGAGAACAAGCGCGAGCTGCTCCTGCGAATCCGACGCCATCATGATCTCCGGTCAGGGTCTTCAAAGATTTCTAAAAAGTCAGTATAGTCAGCGACGGCGCTCCGGGAAGTCTGGTCGGAACTGGTACCCGCATACCCAGAGGAGACCGTCCATGGAGAGCGTCGCCGCGGCGGCCACGTCGCCGTCTACCACTGCCGAGGTAATCCGCGTCCGCGGTTTGACCTTCACCTATCCGAAGTCGACGCAGCCGGCGGTGCGCGGCATGGACTTCTCGGTGGGGGAAGGCGAGATCTTCGGGTTTCTCGGCCCCAGCGGTGCAGGCAAGTCGACCACTCAAAAGCTCCTCATCGGGTTGCTCAGCGGTCACGGCGGCGAAGCGACGGTGTGGGGTCAGGACCCACGGAAATGGGGGCCGGACTATTACCAGCGCATCGGGGTCTCGTTCGAGTTGCCGAATCACTATCAGAAGCTCACCGGCCTGGAGAACCTGAGATTCTTCGCCTCGCTCTACGGCGGCGACACACTGGAGCCGGTTGAACTCCTCGGCGCAGTGGGTCTCGCCGACGACGCTGACACGCGAGTTGGCAAGTACTCCAAGGGAATGCAGATGCGTCTGACGTTCATCAGATCGCTGATCAACGACCCGGAACTACTTTTTCTCGACGAGCCCACCTCTGGCCTTGATCCGGTGAACGCGCGCAAGGTCAAGGACATGATTCTTGATCTAAAGGCGCGGGGCCGCACCGTCTTCCTCACTACGCATGACATGGCCACTGCCGACGAGCTTTGCGACCGAGTCGCCTTCGTGGTCGACGGCCGGATCGTCGCGATGGACACGCCCGCCGAACTGAAGATCGCCCGCAGTCAACGGCGCGTCCGAGTCCAGTTCCGCGGGGTCAACGGCATTTTGGAGGCCGCCGAGTTCGCCATGGACGGTCTGGCCGACAACCCCGCGTTTCACTCTGTGCTGCGAGACCACCACGTCGAAACCATTCATAGCCGCGAGGCCAGCCTGGACGACGTCTTCGTCGAGGCCACCGGAAGGCAACTGGCATGAATCGGCTGACGAGTGCGTTGCGGCTCGAAATCACCCTGCAAGTCAGGCAGAAGTTTCTGCATGCGGCGGTCTTCTCCGGACTCATCTGGCTGGCGGTGTTGCTGCCCATGTCGCACGCCTTGCGTCCGATTGCTGAGCCCTACATCCTGCTGGGCGACATCGCGATCATCGGCTTCTTCTTCATCGGAGGTTCGGTGTTCTTCGAGAAGCAGGAGCGCACCCTCGGCGCCGTCATCACGACACCGCTGCGATTCTGGGAGTATCTTTGGGCGAAACTCATTGTGCTGTTAACTGTTTCAGTTGTCGTGGCGCTTATCGTGGTGTCAGCCGCCCACGGATTCGCCTATCGTCCACTGCCTCTGCTGACCGGTCTGGCGCTCGGCACGTTGTTGATGCTGCTTGTCGGATTCATCACGTCGCTTCCGTTCTCGTCGGTCAGCGATTGGTTCATGTCGGCGACCGGCCCTCTCGCAGTGATGACGGGCCTACCGGTGCTGTACTACTCCGGGGTGTGGGAGAACCCGGCGCTGTATGTGATCCCGACTCTTGGGCCAATGCTGCTGCTCGGCCAGGCCTTCGATCAGGTGGCACTGGCCCCGTGGCAGGTGGGCTATGCGGTGCTGTATCCACTCGCAAGTTTGGCGGTGCTGTTCTGGGCAGCCAGGACGCTGTTCGGCCGTTACGTCATCGCTAGATCGGGAGGTATGTGATGACTGTGATGACATCTTCGGTGAAGGTGCTGGCGGCGTTCGGCCGCAACGATATTCGAGGCACCTACCGTGATCCGCTGTTGGTGATGATCGTTCTGGCTCCGGTCATCTGGACTGTCGGAGTCGTGATCCTCGTTCCGTTGTTCACCGACATGTTGGCGGCACGATACGACTTCGATCTGGTTCCGTACTACCCACTTGTTCTGACCGGGTTCTTGTTGCTGACGAGCATCATCATCGTCGGCGGACTCGGCGCATTCCTCGTGCTCGACGAGGTCGACGCAGGCACGATGACCGTGCTGCGGGTGACCCCGGTGCCGTTGTCGACGTTCTTCGCCTACCGTGCGGGCACCGTCATGACGCTGACGACCGTATATGTGGTGGCGACGCTGTCGTTCAGCGGAATACTCGAAGCAGGTCTCGTTCCCGCCCTGGTTCCGATCGGCCTGCTGGCCGGATTGTCGGCGGTCGTCACGCTGTTGCTGATCGTCGCCGTCGCGGCCAACAAGATTCAGGGCATCGCCATGATGCGCGCCCTCGGCATGCTGATCGCCGGGTTGCCGTGCCTGCCGTGGTTCATCGACTCGGCCTGGAATCTGGCTTTTGGTGTGCTGCCGCCCTATTGGGCGGCGAAGACGTTCTGGGTCGCCAGCGAGCACGGCACGTGGTGGCCATACCTGGTCGCCGGTGTGTTCTATAACCTCGCGGTTGCTTGGCTACTGTTCCGGCGATTCGTCGCCAAGACCACGTGATCGTCGTGGCCCAGAGTCGAGAATGCAGAATCACGAAGTGAGGTCGCGACGGCGGTATCCCGCCACACCGGAGGCCATCAGCACCGCCCCGACAGCGAGGAATGTCGCCGTCGCCGGAATGTCAGGGCGGCCGTCGGCACGCCGCCACATGAACACCAGGTTGTCCTCCGACGCCGCTATCGAGCGAATGGCATAGGGTGTTTCCAGGTGTGCCGGGAAGTCTGGTCGGCGATTCCTTCAGCGACCGGCGACTACCGATTAGGGCAAATAGTTGAGCACCGATCCACTTCGTCGCTTCCCACGCGGAGCGCTCTTCTCACGGGGCTCGTGGGCGGAGACCAGCCGCGTCACTTCCATTCTTCGCAAGGAGACTGTCGGCGGCGCGATCCTGCTGGTGGCCGCGGCCGTAGCGTTGATATGGGCCAATTCGCCGTGGTCGGCGACTTACTTCTGGCTTCGAGATCTGGAGATCGGCGGTGAACCGCTGGGTCTCCACTTGAACCTGACCCTGGGCGAGTGGGCCGCCGACGGGTTGCTCGCGATCTTCTTCTTCATCGTCGGACTGGAGCTCAAGCGCGAGTTCGTCGCGGGTGATCTGCGCGACCCAAGCCGTGCTGCCCTGCCGATCGCGGCCGCCGTCGGGGGAATGGTGGTGCCGGCGCTGATCTTTGTTGCGGTGACCGCCCATGTCGGAGACGGCGCGACTCGGGGTTGGGCGATCCCCACCGCGACCGACATCGCGTTCGCAGTCGCTGTACTCGCCGTCATCTCGACACACCTTCCGTCGGCGCTTCGCACCTTTTTGTTGACCCTCGCGGTGGTCGACGATCTCCTGGCAGTCACGGTGATCGCCATTTTCTACACCGAAGACATCAAGATCTGGGCGCTGGGTCTATCAGCCATACCGCTGGCGCTTTTCGCGCTGTGTGTGCAGCGTCGGGTCGATTCATGGTGGCTTTTGGTGCCGCTCGCTGCGGCCACATGGGTGCTGATGCACGAGTCCGGTGTGCATGCCACAGTCGCCGGCGTGCTGCTCGGCTTCACGGTGCCGGTGATGCGCTCAGCTGCGGCCGGCGGTCCTGAGGCGGGCCCAGGGTTGGCCGAGCAGTTCGAGCACAAACTGCGCCCATTGTCGGCAGGCGTCGCCGTGCCCGTTTTCGCCTTCTTCGCGGCGGGGGTTGCTGTCGGCGGATTCAGCGGGCTCACCAGTGCGTTGAGCGACCCGATCGCCCTGGGCATCGTTCTCGGACTCGTCGTGGGCAAGCCCGTTGGGATCTTTCTGACTACGCGAGTGCTTTCCGCCGTAAGTCGTGCCAGCCTCGATTCGGCCCTGCGCTGGATCGACGTGCTCGGCATCTCGATGCTGGCGGGTATCGGATTCACCGTGTCGCTACTGATCGGTGACCTCGCGTACGGGTTGGGATCGCACCGTGACGAAGTCGTCAAGATGGGCGTGTTGACCGGGTCGGTGTGTGCCGCTCTGCTGGCAGCGGTGCTATTACGGCTGCGGAACAGGCAATATCGGGCGATTTGGGAGCAGGAGACCGTCGACACCGATGAGGACGGTGTCCCCGACGTCTACGAGTCTCGGCAGGACTGAACCGAGGCCGTTGCGTAGACTGACGGAATGCTTGAACAGATCCGCGGCCCCGCAGATCTGCAGCACTTGACCCAGTCACAGATGAGTGACCTGGCACAGGAAATCCGCGAATTCCTGATTCACAAGGTCGCTGCCACCGGAGGCCACCTCGGCCCCAATCTCGGTGTGGTCGAGCTCACCCTCGCTCTGCATCGGGTGTTCGACTCGCCGCACGATCCCATCATCTTCGACACCGGGCATCAGTCCTATGTGCACAAGATGCTGACGGGACGCAGCCACGACTTCGACACGCTGCGCAAAAAGGACGGCCTTTCGGGCTATCCGTCACGCAGCGAAAGCGAGCACGACTGGGTGGAGTCCAGTCATGCCAGCGCAGCGTTGTCGTATGCCGACGGACTGGCCAAGGCCTTCGAACTTTCCGGACACCGCAACCGCCACGTGGTCGCCGTCGTCGGCGACGGCGCCCTGACCGGCGGCATGTGCTGGGAGGCGCTGAACAACATCGCCGCGTCCCGTCGCCCGGTGGTCATCATCGTCAACGACAACGGCCGCAGCTATGCGCCCACGATCGGTGGCTTCGCCGAACACATGGCCGGGCTTCGCCTGCAACCGGGCTACGAACGAGTACTCGAGGAGGGCCGCAAGGCCGTCCAGAAAATGCCGATCATCGGCGAGCTCTGCTACCAGTGCATGCACAGCATCAAGGCCGGCATCAAGGACGCGCTCTCGCCGCAGGTGATGTTCACCGATCTGGGCCTGAAGTACGTCGGTCCGATCGACGGTCACGACGAGCACGCGGTGGAGAACGCGCTGCGTCATGCGCGTGGCTTCAACGCACCCGTGATCGTGCACGTCGTCACCCGCAAGGGCATGGGGTACGCCCCGGCCGAGAACGACGAAGCCGACCAGATGCACTCCTGCGGTGTCATCGACCCCGAGACGGGGCTGGCGACCTCGGTACCGGGCCCCGGGTGGACGTCGGCGTTCTCCGAGGCGTTGATCGGCTACGCGGCCCGGCGCCGCGACATCGTCGCCATCACCGCCGCGATGCCCGGCCCGACCGGGCTTTCCGACTTCCGTAAGCGATTCCCCGACAGGTTCTTCGACGTCGGCATCGCCGAGCAGCACGCGATGACGTCGGCCGCCGGCCTGGCAATGGGCGGCATGCATCCGGTCGTGGCCATCTACTCCACGTTCCTCAACCGCGCGTTCGACCAGATCATGATGGACGTGGCGTTGCACCAGCTGCCCGTCACGATGGTCTTGGATCGCTCGGGTGTCACCGGCCCTGATGGGGCGAGCCACAACGGCATTTGGGATCTGTCCATGCTGGGCATCGTCCCCGGGATGCGGGTGGCCGCGCCGCGCGACGGCACCCGCCTGCGTGAGGAACTCGGCGAGGCGCTCAACATCAAGGATGGACCGACTGCCATTCGGTTCCCGAAAGGCGATGTCGGCGAGGATATTCCGGCCATCGAACGTCGTGGTGGCGTCGACGTGCTCGCCGTCCCGGCCGACGGCTTGTCCGACGACGTGCTGATGGTGGCGGTCGGACCGTTCGCCGCGATGGCACTGGCGGTCGCCGAGCGGCTGCGCAACCAGGGCATCGGCGTCACCGTCGCCGACCCGCGGTGGGTCCTTCCGGTGCCTGCAGCAGTGGGGGAGTTGGCCGCCGCACACAAGCTGGTGGTCACCATCGAGGACAACGGCGTGCAGGGCGGCGTCGGGTCCGCGGTGTCCGCGGCGCTGCGCCGGGCCGAGATCGATGTGCCCTGTCGCGATCTCGGGTTGCCGCAGGAGTTCTTCGCGCATGCGTCGCGCGGCGAGGTGCTCTCCGAGGTCGGGCTGACAGACCGCAACATCGCCCGCCAGATCACCGGCTGGGTGGCGGCTCAGGGTTCATCCGTCGCTCCGGAGCGCGAAGTCAGCCAACGCTTCGACTAACCCGCTGGTCCGCTGCCATCTCGCCGGTGTCAGGGCCGCTCAGTGTTACCCGACCGACCTCTTCAAGTTCGGTCTGACCGCGCGGTTGCTCGAAGTACACCTCTGCTCTGCGGCCGTCGACCTGCAGTGTGGCAATGGTGTTACCGAAGAGTGGGCCGCAGGTGTTCTTCCAGGTCACGGTTAGTGGTGGTACCCCGTGTCGACGCGCCCACCGACCCGAGCGCCCTGCCGTCCACGTCGACCACCCGAGCCTGAATGCCGGTTTGACGAACCAGGGCACGTAGTTGTGCACCGGCGAACACACCAGTTGATGCACCTCCGCGCGATCCTGCCGACGTGATCCCGGGGCGGCCAGTTCGGCGCGGGCGGCGTAACTGTGGTGCACATCGCCGGAGAGCACGGAAACGGTGGCCGGCCCGGACACATCATCCGCGACACGCGCGATCAGTTCGGTCAGCCGCAGGAAAGACTTGATGAACGCCGCCCAGTGCTCGAAATCTCCTGCGCGTCGTAGCTTTTCGCCGAGGCGGCCCCGCCAGCCGGGACGGTCGGCCATGCGTTCATTCACCGATTGCAGATCGCCGATCACCGGCGGCAGCAGCCAGGGGAGAGACGATGCGAGCATCAGATGGTCGATCTCCCCGAGGTGCTCGGTCGCATTGTCTTCCAGCCACTCGAACTCGCGATCGCCGATCATCATCCGCTGCCCGGAATCCAGTATTCGCCCGTTGCGCGAATCGACCATGATCAGCCGGCTACGTCCCCAGATCCCACCGATAGCTGAATCGCACGCCCTTATTGGAGTCGACTTCGTAGTCGGCCCGGTCGGCCAAATCCCTCAGGAACGGCCAGGTGTCTCCATCGGTGGACAGCAGGCGTTCGTAATCCTCGTTGTCGGCCAATTCCGCCGGGCTGAGATTGCCCAGATGCTGATAGACCCAGTACGAGGCGAGGCCTGCCTGGATGCGGTCTCGCCACCACGGTTTGGCGTTCACCTCGGTCCGCCACGACTCGGAGGTGTTCCAGTCGTCGCGGATGTCGTGGTCGTCGAAGATCATCGCGGTGGGGACGGTGGACATCAGCCACCTGATCTCCGGGTCGCCCCACGAATGGCGGTAGAGCCTTTCGTATTCGGCGAAGCTCACCACCTCATCAGGTGGACGCTGGGCTTGTGTGTTGCGGCGAGTCCGACGGCCGGCCACTCGACGACGTGTTTCGGGGGTCAGTTCGTCGGCATACAACTGGTCGCCGAGCAAGATCAGTGCGTCCGGCCAGTCGTCAACGGGTTGGACAGCCATGCGGTCGGCATAGCTGTCCAGCGCATCAAGGCCCAGTTTCGAGTCGACCTTGTCGTCGTCTGTCTTCGGATAGCGGCAGGACCCAAAGATGGCGCGAAGGCGATGCTTGGACTCAGGGCCACGGGTGCGGATGATGCTGCGGGGGAACCGTGAGTCCGGCAGCGGCCACACCTGCAGCCCGTCCACCCTGACCTCGTATTCGGTGACGGTGTCCGGTGTCAGTCCGGTTACCGTGACGAGGGCGAAATGGTGGCCCTGCACCTCGAACGTCGGAGCCGAGCAGCCCAGGATCTGCACTGTGGCTGCATGCTCGGTCTGCACCCAGATCAGCGCGGTGGTGTCCGAGACGTGCCGCAATGCGGGGCCGAGCAGGAGGGTCACCACTTCACGGTAGGCGAGTCTCGGCGACACTTGGGTCATGGATGCTGAACTCGAATGCTGGAAAGCCGCCGGCCAGTACTTCGACTACCTGGGCTTCGACATCTTCTACCGGGTCGAAGGCACCGGCCCGACCCTGCTGCTCGTTCACGGCTATCCGTTCAACTCATGGGACTGGTCGCTGATCTGGCCCGCACTGACCGAACGGTTCACCGTCATCGCCCCCGACATGATCGGTATGGGCTTCTCGGCCAAACCCGTCGCCTACGGCTACTCGGTGCACGATCACGCAGATATGCACGAGGCGCTGCTCGACCATCTGAAGGTCGAGCAGTGCCATATGCTCGCGCACGACCTCGGTGACTCGGTCGGCCAGGAACTGTTGGCCCGCAGCCAATTCGGTCAGCATGCGTACGGGTCGGTGCGCTATCAGTCGATCACCTGGCTCAACGGCGGGATGTTCAACGAGGCCTACACGCCGCGCACCATGCAGAAGGTGATGTCCGCAACGCCGCTGGGTGACCTCATGAGCCCGCTGCAAGGCAGCCCGCTGTCGCGACGGATAGTCGAGCCGACGATCAACGAGATGTTCGGTCCGAACACCAAGCCCTCACGCGAGCTGATGGCGCGATTCCACGAGATCCTCGAATACAACGACGGCAAGCGGGTGATGCACAAGGTCGGACGGTTCCTGGGCGATCGGTACACACACCGCAACCGGTGGGTGCGCGCCATGCGCGAGACCTCGGTGCCGATGCGGCTCATCGACGGACCCATCGACCCCAATTCCGGCGCCCACATGGCTCGACGGTATGCCGAGGTCATCCCTGATGCGGACGTGGTGATGCTCGCCGACGACATCGGTCACTGGCCGCAGATCGAAGCTCCTGAAGCCGTGCTGCAGCACTTCCTCGCCCATATCGACCGAGTCGGCTGAGCGCGACTACTCCAATATCTCGGCGCTGGGGTCGGTGGGCTCGGCCGCGTAGAGGGCTTCTGCGAGCCCGGGCACCGTGAGTTCGCGCTGCCACTGCCGCACCTTCGCCTCGCGCAGGAACTCGTCGATCACCGCGGCAGTTTCCTCGAGAGTTGGTAGTGGCTGCCAATCCCAGCACAACCGGCGCACGATCTCCGGGGTGATGATGTTCTCGGACGGCACCGAGATCCGTTGCGACAGTTCGCTCATACCGGTCCTTACCGCTTCCAGTCGAGCCGCCGCCTCGGGCTTGCGGCGTGCCCATCGCGACGCGGGCGGTGGCCCGACGGACGGCTCCGCAGATGCCGGCGGGTCGTCGGTGGAGCGGGCGCGGTCGAGTGCTTCCAGCCACACGCTGGCCATGCGGCGCTGCCGTGATCCGCCGAACACCGGTAGGGCGGTCAGCTTTTCGACGGTATCGGGGTTGACGGTAGCGGCGTTGACGATCGCCGCGTCGGGCAGGATGCGCCCCGGCGCAATGTCTCGGCGATGTGCGATGTGATCGCGAGTCGTCCACAGCTCACGCACGGCTGCCAGCGCGCGTGCGTCACGGATCTTGTGAATGCCCGACGTGCGCCGCCAGCGATCCCTTCGGGTCGGCATGCCCTCATACGTCCGCAGATGCTCGAATTCCTCTGCCGCCCAAGCGGATTTGTTCTGTTCCTCGAGCACAGCAGCGATGGCGTGACGCAGGTCGAGCAGCACTTCGACGTCCAGCGCGGCGTAGTTCAACCAGTCGTGCGGCAGCGGCCGCTGTGACCAGTCGGCGGCGCCATGGCCCTTCGTCAATTGCAGGCCCAGCAGCTTCTGCACCATCGTGGCGAGGTTGACCTTGTCATAGCCCGCGAGTCGGCCGGCGAGTTCGGTGTCGTAGAGCGCCGTCGGTCGCATTCCGATCTCGGCCAGGCAGGGCAGGTCCTGGTCGGCCGCGTGCAGCACCCACTCGTCGGTGGCCAGCACCTTTGCGACGGGAGCCAGTGTGGCCATCGGGTCACCGCCGTGGTTGACGGGGTCGATGAGCACCGTGCCCGCACCGGCCCGCCGAATTTGGATCAGGTAGGCACGATTCGAATAGCGGAACCCCGAGGCGCGTTCGGCGTCGATCGCGAACGGTCCGTCGCCGGACGCCAAGAGTTCGGCAGCTCTCTTGATCTCGCTTGTGCTCACCGACAGTTCGGGCACGCCGTCGCGCGGTGCCAACAGTGGCGTTGCTTCCGGCTCGTCCTCCGAACCCGACTCGGGGCCGGCCTCCTGGGAGTCGGCCATGCGTCAGGCGCGCGTGCGAGAGCTCAGGTCGGTCACCCCTGACGGGGGCAGGCCTGCGGCATGCTCTAGCACGTCGCAGAACGCCTCGACATGCGGTCCCAGCGCCAGGTTGGTCGCCGTCCACGACGCCCGCAGTTCCAGCTGGTGGGCGCGTGGCGGTCCGGAGATGTCGCCGTAGCGCACCGATGTGGTCGCGGTGACCGTGCCGCCCAGCGCGGTGACATGTTCGGCGCGCGACTCCAGCGCGTCGACGAGCCAACTCCACGCGACTTCCGGCAACAGTGGGTCGACGGCCTCACTGGCGTCCAGGTCGGCCTGGATGTAGGCCACCATTCGCATCGTGCCGTCCCATGCCTCGGCGCCCTCGGGGTCGTGCAGCAGGATCAGCCTGCCGAACGCGTCGCCCTCCGAACGTTCGGGAACGATGGCCGTCTCGGGGTGGCGGACCTCGGCGCCGAGCGCGTAGCTGTACGGCGCCAGCCGCTGAGGTGGGCGTATCGGGCCGAGCTCGATCTCGGCTCGGACGGTGGTGGCATTCATAGCCGCCACCGCTTCGCGGAATTGAGCCGGTTCGGCGGTGGTCACCGTTCGACGCTAGCCCCATCGGGCCTGGTCTGTGCGCAGGCGCGCCGATTTCGGCCGGTGAGGGGATAGGCAGTGGTCAGGCGAGGTTTGCTGCGCCGCGAGAAGTGCCAGACGTCGTCGGCGTAAGTCCGGTGCCGCTGGGCAGGGAATTGGGGGGCTGCCGGAGGCGCATGGCAGCATTGGACCCGATGACTACCCGCCGTGAGCTGCCCGACTCGTCGTATCTCGCCGCCGCTCGCGGCCGCAAGCCAAACCGCGTTCCGGTGTGGTTCATGCGGCAGGCCGGACGTTCGCTGCCCGAGTACCGGGCGCTGCGGGCGAAGAACACCATGATGCAGGCGTGCTTCGACGCGGAGCTGATCACCGAGATCACGCTGCAGCCGATTCGCAGGCACGGCGTGGACGCCGCCATCCTGTTCTCCGACATCGTGGTGCCGCTGCGGGCGGCGGGCATCGAACTCGACATCGTGCCTGACGTCGGACCGGTGATCGACCATCCGGTGCGCAGCATCGCCGACATCAACGCGATCAAACCGCTTGATCCACAGCAGGTTGCGCCCGTCGCACAAGCCATCACGCAACTGGTGGGCGAGCTTGGCGATGTGCCGCTCATCGGCTTCGCGGGCGCGCCGTTCACCCTGGCCTCCTACCTCGTGGAGGGGGGCCCGAGCCGCAACCACGAGCGGACCAAGGCGATGATGCTCGGCGAAACCGCCACCTGGCACGCGCTCATGACGGCGCTCACCGATGTGACGATCGCCTTCCTGCAGACGCAGGTCACCGCCGGTGTGGATGCGATCCAGCTGTTCGACTCCTGGGCCGGGACGCTGTCGCTGGCCGACTACCGCACCTATGTGCTGCCACACAGCACGCGGGTGTTCTCCTCGTTGAAGGAAGCCGGTGTGCCGATGACCCATTTCGGGGTCGGTACCGCCGAGCTGCTTGGCGCGATGTCTGAGGCTGTGTCGGGGCATGGTGCCCCCGCTGTCGTCGGTGTGGACTGGCGCACGTCGCTGGCTGACGCCGCGGCACGGGTAGCACCCAACACGGCGCTTCAGGGCAACCTCGATCCGGTCGTCCTGCTCGCCGGCTGGCCGGTTGTGGAGCGGGCGGCCCGCGCTGTCGTCGAGGACGCCCGCCGCGCGATCGATGCCGGAGCCGCCGGACACATCTTCAATCTGGGCCATGGCGTGCTGCCCGGTACCGACCCCGGCGTGATCACTGAACTGGTGGCGGTGGTGCATTCGCTGTGAGCACGTCGTATTGCGTTGTCGGCGGAGGGATTTCAGGTCTCGTCGCCGCATATCGGTTGCGGGTCTGGGCGGGTCCGGACGTGTCGATAGCGCTGATCGACCCGGCTGACCGGCTGGGAGGTGTGCTGCGCACCGAGCGGATCGGCGGCCAGCTGATGGACGTCGGCGCCGAGGCTTTCCTCGCCCGACGTCCCGAGGTGCCCGCACTGCTGGCCGAGCTGGGCCTGAGTGGCAGGCAGATCGGCACCACGGGGGCGCGGCCGTTGATCTACAGCCAGGGGCGCCTGCACCCGATGCCAACGGACACGCTGCAGGGCATTCCGGCGCAGCCCGCGGCGCTCACCGGACTGGTGGACGAGGCGACACTGGCGCGAATCCGTGACGAGCGGGACCGGCCGCTGCGCTGGCGGCCCGGGGCCGATCCGTCCGTTGCCGAGTTGGTCTCCGACCGGTTCGGTGACCAGGTGGTGGCCCGCTCGGTGGATCCGCTGCTGGCAGGTGTGTACGCCGGATCGTCGGCGACCATCGGCGTGCGCTCGGCTCTTCCGACGCTGGCCGCCGCGCTGGACCGCGGCGCGCGCAGCCTGACCGATGCGGTGCGCGACGCGTTGTCTGCCTCGGGGCCGTCCGTAGCCACCGGGTCGGTGTTCGGGGCGATCGACGGCGGCTATGCGGTGCTGGTCGACGAGTTGGTCCAGCGGGCAGATTTCCGTTGGCTGCAGGTGGCCGTCGAGCGGATCGGCCGTTCGCAGCGGGGCTGGGAGATCGTCGACGACGAGGGCGGGCGTCACCATGCCGACGCGGCGGTATTGGCTGTACCGGCGCCGCGGCTCGCCCGCCTCGTTGACGACGTAGCCCCGCGCACCGCCGCGGCCGCTCGCCGCATCGGGGTGGCCTCGAGTGCGCTGGTGGCTCTGGCTCTCCCGGGGGGTACTCCGTTGCCTCAGCAGTCCGGGGTGCTGGTCGCGAGGGGAGAACGATTGCACGCCAAGGCGATAACGCTTTCGTCGCGAAAATGGGGTCAGCGCGGCAACGTCGAGCTGGTGCGCCTGTCATACGGCCGGTTCGGCGAGGACGTGGCGCGCCGCGCGGGCGACGAAGACCTGCTGGACTGGGCGGCGCAGGACCTGGCCACGGTGTTCGGGGTCGCCACCGAGCCCGAGGACTGTCACGTCGCGCGATGGATCGACGCGATGCCACAGTACGGCCCGGGCCACGGCGAACTTGTCGCCGAGCTGCGGGCGGGTGTACCTCCGACGTTGGCCGTCGCCGGTGCCTACCTGGACGGCATCGGGGTGCCCGCGTGTGTGGGCGCAGCCACCAAGGCGGCCGGCTCGCTCGTCACCTCGCGCGTGGCACGATAGGGCTATGGCCAAGCTCGACTACGACGCGCTCAATTCCACCGTCCGCTACCTGATGTTTTCGGTGTTCTCGGTGGAGCCTGGTGAATTGGGCGACGAGCGCGCCGCCGCCGTCGACGAGACGGCCACCTTCCTCAAGCAACAGGAAGACAAGGGCGTCGTGATACGCGGAATCTATGACATCGCCGGCATGCGGGCCGACGCCGACTTCATGTTCTGGACCCACGCCGAGACCGTCGAGGCCCTGCAGGCGACCTACTCGGATTTTCGCCGCACCACCGCCCTGGGTCGGGCGAGCGATCCGGTGTGGAGCAGCGTGGCGTTGCACCGGCCCGCCGAGTTCAACAAGAGCCACATCCCTGCCTTCCTGGCCGGTGAGGAGCCCGGCGCGTACGTCTGCGTGTATCCGTTCGTGCGGTCGCTGGAGTGGTACCTGCTGCCCGATGACGAGCGCCGCAAGATGCTGGCCGAGCACGGTATGGCCGCCCGGGAGTACAAGGACGTCCGCGCGAACACGGTGCCCGCTTTCGCGCTCGGGGACTACGAGTGGATCCTGGCGTTCGAGGCGCCCGAGTTGTATCGCATCGTCGACCTGATGCGTGAACTGCGCGCCACCGACGCCCGCCGTCACACCCGCGAAGAGACCCCGTTTTTCACCGGGCCGCGGGTGAGCGTGGAAGAGTTGATCACCAAACTCCCGTAACGCTTCCGGCGGAAGGACACAGGTGTCTGAGGCAATAACCGGACAGGCCAAGCTTTTTGACCCGTTGACCACCAAAGGCACGGCCTTCACCCACGCCGAACGACGCAAGTACGGCCTGCTGGGCATGTTGCCCACCGCGGAGAAAACCCTCGATCAACAGGTCGAGCACAGCTGGCGCGAGTTCTCCACCCGCCGGCCCGGTCTCGACCAGCACATCTACCTGCGGGCGCTGCAGGATCGCAACGAGACGTTGTACTACCGGTTGCTCCACGACCACATCGCCGAGACGATGCCGATCGTCTATACCCCGACCGTCGGCGAGGCGTGTCAGCGCTTCAGCGAGATCTATCGCCGGCCGCGCGGACTGTTCGTGAGCTATCCCGACCGCGAACACCTGCGCGAGGTGTTGAGCAATCGCCCGCATCGCAATCCCGATGTGATCGTGGTGACCGACGGTCAGCGGATTCTGGGACTCGGCGATCAGGGCATCGGCGGCATGGGCATCCCGATCGGGAAGCTGTCGCTGTACATCCTCATCGGAGGCATCAACCCGGCGCGCACCCTGCCGATCGTGCTCGACGTGGGCACCGACAATGTCGAACTGCTGGAAGATCCCCAGTATCTGGGCTGGCGGCACCGGCGCATCGACGACGAGGACTACTACGCGTTCATCGACGAGTTCGTGGCCGCGGTTCGCGATGAACTTCCGGACGTATTACTGCAATGGGAAGATTTCGCTACCGCGCACGCCCAGCCGATCCTCGAGCGCTACCGCGACGAGCTACTCACCTTCAACGACGACATCCAGGGGACCGCCGCCGTGGCCGTCGGCGCGCTGCATGGCGCCACCAAGGTCGCCGGAGTCCCGCTGTCCCAACAGCAGGTCGTGATGCTGGGTGCCGGTTCGGCCGGTATCGGTGTGCTGAACATGGTCAAGCGGGAGATGGTCGCGCAAGGACTGTCGGAACAGGAAGCGACGTCGCGGATCTGGGTGGTCGATGTCGTGGGACTGCTCACCGACGACCGCGCCGACCTGTCCGACGGGCAACGCGCGTTCGCCCAGCCGACGAGCTCGGTGGGGGACTGGGGCTTGTCCGGGCCCGCGCAGCTGGCCGACGTTGTGCATCACGTTGATGTGGGTGTGCTGCTGGGTCTTTCGACCGCGGCGGGTGCGTTCACCGAAGAGATCGTCCGCGAGCTCGCGGCCAAGACCGAGCGGCCGATCATCTTCCCGCTGTCCAATCCCACGAGCAGGGCCGAGGCACACCCCGCCGAGTTGGACGAGTGGACTGGCGGGCGGGCGTTGATCGCCACGGGGTCACCGTTCGCGCCGTTGCACCGCGACGGTGTCGAGCGGCCGGTCGCACAGTGCAACAACGCGTACATCTTCCCGGCGATGGGGCTGGCGGTGACGGCGGCGCAAGCGACGCGGGTGACCGACGACATGATGCGGGCCGCGGCGACCAGCCTCGGTGATGCGTCTCCCGCTCTGAGGGATCCCAATCAGCCGCTGCTGCCCGCCTGGTCGGAAGTGCCCGACATCGCCGTGAAGATTGCGCTCGCCGTCGGCCGGCAAGCGGTCGCGGACGGCGTCGCCCCGAAACGCAGCGACGACGAGTTGGCCGCGCGCATCGCCGAGGTGCGCTGGATTCCCGATTACCCATCGACATAGGCAAAGTCCGGTCATCATTGGTCAATGATCACCAAGGCGTTGCTTGTCACGACACTGCCGTTGGTCGCGCTCGCGCTGGCGCCGGTCGCGGCCGCGCAGCCACCTGGCGGCGAACATTGTGCGCCTGCCAATGGGCAGAGCATCGTCATCACCGCCGGTGACATCGACTGCATCACTGCCGCTGATTACGCCGCTCAGTACGATCTGTACGGAGAAAAGTTTCAGACGATCGGGCCGTTCACCTGCTACACCGGCAATGCGATGACGGCGCCGTTGATCTTTCAGTGCGTTGCCGACACCGAGGACCAATCCGAGTTCGGGGTTTACCCGGCTTAGCGACTACTCGGCGGGTACGAGCCGCAGTGAGATCGAGTTGATGCAGTAGCGCTGATCGGTCGGCGTCGGGTAACCCTCACCCTCGAAGACGTGGCCAAGGTGGCTGTGGCAGTTGGCGCAGATCACCTCGACGCGGTGCATGCCCAGGGTGTCATCGGAGCGCAGGATCACCGCGTCGGAGTTGGCCGGATCGAAGAAGGACGGCCAGCCGCAGTGGGATTCGAACTTCTCACTGCTGCGGAACAACTCGGCTCCGCACGCCCGGCATTCGTAGACACCTTCGGTCTTGGCGTCGGTGTACTCACCGACGAACGGGCGCTCGGTACCGGCCTCGCGTAGTACGTGGTACTCCTCGGGATTGAGCTTCTTGCGCCACTCGTCGTTGGACAGCTGCAGCTTGGGGGCGGGGGTCGTCATATCTCCACGCTAGCGCTGTTGCGCTACCCGCACCCGCTCCTCGGCGTAGGCAAACGCGGCGTCTTCGTCGTCGGGGTCGAATTCACACATGCCGGCGGCTCGTCCGTCTGCAGCCTCGAATACGAAGAGTCGCACCCATGTGTATTGCTCGCCGTCTGGCCCAACTGCTTCTCGCTCCTGGCGGCCAACGACGACGGCAGGGGACAACCAGTGTTCAACTGAGTTCCATATCCGCGCCGAGGCGACCATCGCGTTCAGCCCATCGAAGCTGGCGCGAAGCTCGGCGGCCGTGCGATCCGGGAATCCCGAGCGAGACCGGTTACCGGTTCGTAGGTCGGGGTGACTGAGCTCGCCGAACACCCGGTCAAAGTCGCCGTTATTGGCGGCGATCAGCCACTCCGTGCCGACCCCAACTCCTGCCGCGAACGACGCTCCTTCCCCGGCGCAATAACGCCGCTGGAGCTCGCGATAGGCGCCCTCGAAGTCGTCTTCGTCGAAGCGGCCCTCGTAGATCTGCAGACCGTTGTCGTCCATTTCGTAAACGTGAAGGTAGGCCGTCTCGTTCCCGGAGTCATCTGACCAACGGCCCTTATGCAGATTCAGGCGATCACCCCGAACTGCGAGGACGCGTCTCTCAAAATGGCTGTACTGGGCGAGTATCCGCTCGAATGCGGCTCGGAACTCGGTGCGGCCGCTGATCGGGTCACCGGTCAGTCGCCGATGATCGTCATACACCAGGTCGTCTGAGAAGCAGTTCATAATCGCGTCGATATCGTGAGCGTTCAGTGCTTGACCGAGCTTCTCTGCGGACTGAACGCTGCGGTTCGTCACAGCGAGTCGGACGCTGGCCGCCTGCATCCGCTCCTCGGCGTAAGCAAACGCCGCATCCTCGTCCTCAGGATCGAATTCGTATACCGACAACAACTGGCCGTGGCCGTGCTCGCCGACGGCAATGCTTTTCCACGTGTACAGTTCGCCATCACGTCCACGAGCATCTCGCTGCAAACGAAAGACACTCAGACCAGACGACAACCAACAGATTGCCGGCTGCCACATGTTTGAGGAGACGACCAGTTCGTCCAAGTGTTTGAACCAACTAATGAGCGCATCGGTGGAACCACCCGGCGAGGGGGAGCCAGACCGGTTGCCCCAATGCAGTGTGGGAGAAAGCAACTCACGAGACAACAACTCATGGTCGCCTCGCGCGATCGCGAGCGCTGTTTCACACACCGCGAGGCCGTTTTCGGCGAACTCTGACCCCTCGCCCGCGTAGTAGCGACGCTCCAGTTCGCGGTAGGCGCCCTCGAAGTCGTCTTCGTCGAAGCGGCCGTGATAGGTGATTAGTCCGTTGTGAACTTCGAAAATCGTAAGTCCGCTGGTTTCGTTGCCATCGTCGTCTGATGCAATGCTCGAGACGAGGTGCAGGCTTTGACGGCTCTTCGATTTTGAGCGGGCAATCAGCATGATGTCTGGGTTGCGGCCCGCTGTTTGCGGGTGCAGTGGAAGCGTATCCGGCGGGCCGAGTTTTCTGTGTTTCTGAACCCGCACGCTGTGCGTTTG
>NZ_NVQE01000043.1 GCF_002591975.1 Mycobacterium neglectum
CGGCGCGGTGTTCCACAAAGGCAAGCTACTCGAACGGCCCGTTGGCATCACACCCGCCGAGAGCGACGAATCAACCGAAACCGAGGTCGCCTGAAACAACCTCATCCACAGGTCTTGACAATATCTCCGCACGAGAACGAGGCGTGCCACAAGACCGCGACCCAGCGCCGCATGCTCCTCCTAGAGGTTGTTGGTCCGAGGTGCGACCGCGATATTCGTGATGTAGTCGCACCTCGGCCCGAGTGCGGAGGATAGGGGATTTGAACCCCTGAGGGCTATTAACCCAACCCGCGTTCCAGGCGAGCGCCATAGGCCACTAGGCGAATCCTCCGCCGGTCATGGTAGCGGACGGGCGTGATGCGCCCGTCGAACCGCGTTCAGGCCGGGTACTAGACTCCCTTCTGGACCCCGCGCGGCGTCTATCCTGTGAACTCCCCCAGGGCCGGAAGGCAGCAAGGGTCAATGGGCTCTGGCGGGTGCGCGGGGTCCCCTTGGTTTCCCGCCTCCAGTGAAAGGCGCCCTCGTGTCGTTTCAGTCGCTCGGCCCTGCGGAACTCCGCGCACAGCACGAGTTTCAGACGAGCAATTACGCCGAGCTGGCGGCCAAAGGCCTCAAGCTCGACCTGACCCGGGGTAAACCGTCCGCGGCCCAGCTGGATCTGTCCAACGCGCTGCTGGACCTCCCTGGGAAAGACGCCTTCCGGGACGGGGAAGGCACCGACACCCGCAACTACGGCGGCCTGCACGGGCTGCCCGAGTTGCGCGCCATCTTCGGCGAGTTGCTCGGCATCGGTGTGCCCAACCTGATCGCGGGCAACAACGCCAGTCTCGAGTTCATGCACGACGTCGTGATGTTCACCATGCTGCACGGCGGCGTCGATTCGCCGCGGCCGTGGGCGCAAGAACCCGCGTTGAAATTCCTCTGTCCGGCGCCCGGGTATGACCGGCACTTCGCGATCACCGAGACCCTCGGCATCGAGATGATCACCGTGCCGATGCTCGAGGACGGTCCGGACGTCGACCTGATCGAAGAGTTGGTCGCGGTCGATCCGGCCATCAAGGGCATGTGGTGCGTTCCGGTGTACTCGAACCCGACCGGCGTGACATATTCGTGGGAGAAGGTGCGGCGGCTGGTCCAGATGCGTACCGCTGCAAACGATTTCCGGCTGATGTGGGACAACGCCTACGCCGTTCACACGTTGACCCATGATTTCGAGCAGAACATCGACGTTTTAGGTCTGGCCGAAGCCGCGGGCAACCCGAACCGGCCCCTGGTGTTCGCGTCGACGTCGAAGATCACCTTCGCGGGCGCCGGGGTGAGCTTCTTCGGCGGCTCGCTCGGCAACATCGCCTGGTATCTGCAGTACGCGGGCAAGAAGTCGATCGGGCCGGACAAGGTCAACCAGCTCCGGCATCTGCGGTTCTTCGGTGACGCCGACGGGGTGCGCCTGCAGATGCGGCGCCACCAGGAACTGCTGGCCCCCAAGTTCGCCACCGTGCTGGAGATCCTTGCCGACCGGTTGGGCGAGCCGAAGATCGCCTCGTGGACCGAGCCGAAGGGCGGCTACTTCGTGAGCCTGGACGTGCTGCCGGGCACGGCGCGTCGCACCATCGCGCTGGCGAAGGACGCCGGAATCGCGGTCACCGAGGCCGGCGCCACATTCCCGTACCGAAAAGACCCGGAGGACAAGAATATCCGGATCGCACCGTCGTTTCCGCCGCTGCCCGAATTGCGCGAAGCGATGGAAGGCCTGGCGACCTGCGCGCTGCTGTCGGCAACCGAAGCGCTGCTGAAGGACTGAGTCGCTTTCAGGTCAGCTTCTTGATGACGGCGCAGCCGACCATGGCCACGGAGCTGACCAGGCTGCGGCGGTAGGCCTCGCAGGTCGGGCATGACTCGATATGGCGCGCAATGCGTTTGCGCATCAGCACGTTGAACTGTCCGTCCCAATCAGAGACGGCCGCGGCTAGTTCCGGGCATCCGTGCTGGGCGGCCCGCCGGGCCACCAACAGCGCACCCAACGAGCGTTCGAACGTGTGGCGCAGCCGTTGCAGAAGCTTCTTTGCGCAGTCGTGGCTGACGCCGAGCGCCTCCGCGAGCTCGGGGCCGGCCAGACCCTGGCGGTAGGCCAACTCCAGTACGTTGCGATCGCGGTCGCACAATCCCCGCGCAGCCGCAACGACCAGCGCAGCGAGCTCGTTCTGTGCGGTCAGGGTGAACGGGCCGGGACCTAGGGCTGCCGTGTCGGGCACCGCGTCGAAGGCGGGTTCGCGACGCCGTTCGTGCAGCGTGCGCAACGCGGTGCGGCGGGCGATGGAGTAGAGCCACGGCCGCAGCTTGTCGGGCTCACGCAGCTTGGGCAGCTCGGCTGCCGCGATGCAGAAGACGTCCTGCACGCAGTCGGCGGCCGTGTGCTGGTCGCGCACCAGTCCCACGCAGTAGTCGTGAAGCCGGCCCGCGTAGCGGTGGTAGATGGCGCCCAATGCCACGCGGTCGCCTGCCGCCGCGGCGATGGCAAGCTCCGCGTCGCTGAGGGTGCGTACCGGCGGTGTGGTCGTGGATGCCATGGGTGAAATCGTCGCTTCTCGGCGCGTCTGCCGTAATCGCCGCGAGGCCAGATTCCACTTCCGAGAGGAAAGGGTTTCCTGTCCGCCAGGTAAGCCGGCACCCAACAACGACGACCGCCCCACAACCGAGGGAGGCGGTTGTGGGGCGGTCTGGTGATAGTCAGTGGCCGGCTACGTCGGGTGTAGCCGCGCCCGACTTACTTCTTCGTGTGGCGGGTGCCGGTCCCGGTGCCGGTGCCAGTGCCGGTGCCCGTGCCCGTGCCCGTTCCGGTTCCGGTGCCGTTGCCGCGGCCACCGTGAGCCAGGCTCATCTCATCGGCGGTCAGGGTGCGGATGCTCTGGCGGCGCAGGGCCAGCTTGTTGTTTGCGTTCATTGGTGTTCTCCTCCAGGATGTCGCTGCCCCGGGTGGGCCGCGTTCATAGGTAAGAGGTCCGAACCCGTTGAAAGGGGACGCTTTTAGCGCGAAATTGTCTTCGGCCATGGGCTCTCGCCACCGCACGCAGAACACCGCCCCACAACCGAAGGGGATGACGGTTGTGGGGCGGTGCCGTGGGGGTGATGCGAGTCGCTAGGCGATGGTCGCCGTCTGCGGGGGCAGATCGGTCGACGTCAGCGTCGGGTTGCGGGTGCCCGTGGTGCGCACCGTCGTGTGCTTGGTGGTCTTGGTGGGGCCGGTTCCGGTTCCGGTGCCGGTGCCGTTTCCGCCGCCGGTGCCGTTGCCGCCCTCGCCACCGTGGGCCATGCTCAGCTCATCGGCGGTCAGGGTGCGGATACTCTGCCGGCGCAGGGCCAGTTTGTCGCGGTTGGTGTTCATTGGTTTCCTCCTGGTGTGGTGCGGCCCGGGTGGACCGCTGATACTCCTAAGAGCGTCAAACCCGTTGGCAGGGGACACTTTTACGGCCGTGCCTGCACGTCAGCGACGCGCGATCTGGCTGGCGTAGTGGCGATCGAGGAAGCTCAGCAGGATCAGTTCGTGGGTGCGGGCGGCCGACCGAAGCAGACGGACCGCGTTGAGGTGGCTGAAGCTGTGCAACAGCGCATCGTAGGGCTGCGTCAGCTCACCGCGCGACGAACGGCCCGCCAGCTCCGCGAACAGGGGCGCCATCCGTTCGGATCGCCGCCGCAACGCCCTACGTGCCGGCTCATAGGGGTGTTCGCTGCTGTCGTCGAGCAGCGCCGTCACGTCCGCTCGTTCGCCACGCCACCGGTGGCCGATGCCGGGATCGAGGTTGGTCGCGTTCGGGTACTCGGGCCGATAACCGGCGACACCGGCCTTCGCCCAGTCGCGTCGCTGCTGCATGTCGAGGCCGGCGTCTGCCAACAGTCGGTCGGTGGCGTACAGGCACAGCTTCCAGCGTGCGTCTGGCGCGCCCTCGTCGAAGTACCCGCCGTCGAGCATGCCGAGCACTTCGAGCACTGCGTCGCTGTCCGCGGCGTGGATCTGCTCGGCGATATCGATACCGGCGTCACCGCCGTATCTTTCGACCTCGCGGTCATAGGTGTCGGTCGACACCTTCCACGCCGTGCCGTCTCCGAGGTGCGGGGCCAGCGCGTCGGTGAGCGCAGGCAGTGCGTGTTCGCGCAGCGCGGTCGGGTCGCCGTGCAAGCGGAACCTGAGGTGGTGGTCCGGGTCGGCGTAGCGCAGGAAGAACCAGCGGTCGAGGGTCCCGACGTCGCGCAACTTGGCGATGACGGGACCCACCGAGTCGGTGAGGATGCGGTCCGCGGAGGCGGTCCCCGTATACGCCTTGAGATACAGCCATTCGCTTCCCGGCGCGAAGCTGCGTCGCGCAGCCGGTGCCCGCCAGGGCCGGGGCGCCGTCGCCGGTTCACCCGCGCGCAGGAAGGGCACGATGACCTCGTGCGCGAAACGACCCTGCGGGCCGGTGGCGACCGCGCTCGCCAGCACCTCCTCGATGACAGCCGCAGACCGACCCCGCAGGACCTTGGCCGCCGTGGCAACCAGGGCGGGGCTCGCGGTGTCGACATAGAGGCGGTTGTCGCCGTCGGTGATCAGCAGCTCGGAGGGCAGCTCGCGGGCGTCGCTCAGCGCCGCCCATCCGGAGATCGGGTCGGATCCGGTGATCGACTTGATCTCGTCGGCGCAAAGACGCCAGCGGGCCCGGGCCAGCACCAGCTTTCCCGCTGTGACGCGCGGAAGTGTCGGCGCGGACGACAGTGCGCCCCAATCCCATCCGAGTCCGGCAGCGACTCCGTCGTTCTGCAGCGCCGCCAAGAACCGGTAGACCCCGAACCCGCGCCACGCCGGATTGTGCGCCGTGGTCAGCCGCGGCCTGACTTCGGCGGCCAGCCGCGGGCTGTAGAGAACCACGCGATCACCGTCGAGGCGCACGGTCAGCTCGTCGACGCTGATCTGACGATCGGCAGGCGCTCCTGAGCGGCCCAGCAGCACCAGCTCGTAGTCGCGCAGCACCGGCCGCGCCAGGACGTTGCCGACGCGTCCTTCGGGCAGGTGGATGATCTCGGCGAACACGACGCCGGGTGCCTTCGCTTCTTCGGCGCGCAGATGGGAACGCACCGCATCATGTAGACGGCGATCGCCGTGGCAGAACCGACCGAGGAGTTCGGCCCCCGATGGCCCACTGGCGCTTTGGATTTCGATGCCGTCGTCCAGCACGCTGGCGAACACGGCCAGTGCGTCGGGCAGTGGCAGCGGTGTCGCGGTGACAAGGCGAGCCACGGTGGCCGCATCGAGTTCGAGGTGGCCGGCGCCGCTTTCACGCGCCCGCATCAGAAGGTCGAGAAGCGTCGCATCGCGCGCGGTGAATGCGTAGTTGCCTGCCACTCCGCCCAAGTCCATGCCGGCCAGCAGCGAGGACTCGTCCGCGGCCGGATGCGGCGATCGGTCGTAGCCGATGCCCATCTCCTCGTCGAGGGCCTCCATCAGGGGCACCTCGCGGTCCTCGTAGCGGGCCGCAAAGTCGGCCTTGAACCGGCTCAATGCCGGATCGTCGCCGTGAGACGAAAGGCGGTGCAGCAGATCCACGCCCATCGCCAGTTGCTGCACCGCGTCTTTCCCGAGGGTCAGACCCGAGCCGGCCCGGTGCAGGTCGACCTGGATCAGCCGGGCACTGTCGCCGCCACCGGCAAGCTCGAGCAGGCTGTTCGCCACGCCGTCGTATGCCGCGGGCGGATTTCCGAGCCCGGCGGTGTCGAGCTTGGTGAGCTCCCCGGACACCCGGTCGAGCGCCGCGGACGTCGCGGCCAGGCCAGGTCCGCTCAGCGACGCGAGCACGTGGGCCAACGGCTCAGGGCCCGTCACGGCCGGCTCTGCCACCGGGGTCAGCACACGGGCCTCGATGAGGGCGTCGACGTAATCGCGTGCCTCGGCTGCCTCGGCACCGGTCTCGGCCTGGACCGCGTCAGCGACTTCCTCGACCGAACGACCGCCGGTGGCCGCGTCCATGGCGCACCGCAGCGGCGCGTCGTCCTCGATCAGGACCAGATGATGGGTGCGCCTGCCGTCGCGCGACCGGCTCTCGATGATGCGCATCGCTCCGCCGGCGTGGTAGCGGCTGGAGTTGGGCTCGACGGCCATCGCCGGCCGCGTCGAGGCGTCGTTCAGCAGACGTTCCACGAGTGCGGCGAGCACCTCGGTGTCGGGTCTGCTGTGCCGGGTGGTGCCATCGGGACCGTCGACCGTCAACGCGGTGGTATCGCCGATCGATCCCAGCGAGCAGCCCGCGAACAGCCCGAAAGGCGTTGCACGGGTGCACATCCGAACCAGATAGGCGGTCACGGAGGCGGCCACCTTGTCATCCGGCTTGCCTTCTGCCAAGCGCTGCAACAGCCCGGGTGATGCGAGATGCAATGCCTCGCGGACCTCCGGTCGCTCGGCGAGGACCTGCCAGTACTGCGCGTCAGCGCGTAGGCGATCCAGTTCCTCCATCGGGAGCAGCGGGGCGCGCATGACGAAGAAACCGCTTGGCGTCAACTGCGGCGTCGGTGGGGTATTCATTTCGACTCCTAACGTCCTGCTCCGACGAGCTGGCCTGCGACGAGCTGTGCGTAATGACCGTCTGCGGCCATCAGGTCGCGATGGCGGCCGACCTCGACGACCCGGCCTTGGTCCATCACGACGATGCAGTCGGCGTCGACGACCGTCGCGAGCCGATGGGCGACCAGCACGACGGTGCAGCCGAGCCGGGCGATGTTGGCATGCACCTTCGCCTCGGTGACGGTGTCCAGATTGCTGGTGGCCTCGTCGAGCAGCAGGAGCCGTGGCTGGGTCGCCAGCGCGCGGGCCAGGGCCAGCCGCTGGCGTTGGCCACCGGAGAGCGAGGCGCCCGCGTCGACCAGCGGGGTGTCCCAACCCATCGGCATCGCGTGGATGTCCTCGGCGATGCCGGCCTGCTCGGCGGCCTCCTCCAGGCGCTCCAGCGGAAGGCTCGGGTCGCCGAGACTGAGGTTGTCGCGAATCGACAGGCCGAAGATGTACGGATCCTGGGTGACCACCCCGATCTGCGATCGCACGCTGCGGGGAAGCATTGCCGCCAAATCGATCCCGTCGAGCACGACCCGACCCGCTTCGGGTGCGTACAGACCCAGCAGCAGCCGGCCCAGCGTGGACTTCCCCGAGCCGGAGCGCCCGACGACGGCCAGCACCTGCCCGGGGCGCACGTCGAGGTCGACGCCATCGATGGCCGGGGGGCCGTGCGGCGTGTAGCGGAAGGTGAGTCCCTCGGCGCGCAGCGCTCCGGTGAGCGCAGGAGCGTGCTGCAGGTCGCGCCCGGCGGTTTCGGTAGGGGTGTTGAACACGTCGTCCAGGCGGGCCATGTAGCTGCCGAGGAGTTGGATCTGCAGGACGGTTCCGACGAGCACGCCAAGCGGTTCCAGGAACGCGGTGGACAGTGCGGCCAACGCGAGCATGGTGCCCAGCGAGAGCTGCCCGCTGCCGACGAGGTAGGCCCCGAACAACAGCACCGCGATCGGCGAGAGCAGGGACAGTCCGTGCAGCGCGGTCTCGACGGCGGCCGAGAGACGCCCGCGACGCAACGAGACGTTCAGCTCGGCCACGAACAAGTTCGTCCAGTGCGATACCGCCCGCCGTTCGGCGCCGGCGGCCTTCAAAGTTTCGACCGCAGAGAACATCTCGTAGGCGTAGGACTGCGAGCGGGCCTCGGTGGCCAGTGCCTCGCCCATCAGATGCTGGTTGCGTCGCCGCGCCGACAACAGGACGACGACCTGGGCGGCACCGAGGATCACCACAAGGAATCCCAGCTGCGGCGACAGGATGAAGATCAACACGAGATAGGTGGTGGCCAGGACGCCGTCCAGCAGCGCGGCAATCGTTCCGCTGGTCAGGATCTCGCGGACCGTCGCATTGCTGCGCAGCCGCATCATCAGGTCCCCCGACGAGCGTTTGAGGAAGAACGCGTACGGCAGGTCCACCAGGTGTTCGAGGAAGCCCAGCGTCATCTCGACGTCGAGCCGGCTGCGCAACCGCAGCAGCAGGTGGGCCCGCAGGAACGTGGCGAGCGCCGAATAGCAGATCAGTGCGGCCATCACCGCGGCGACAACCCACAGCAGGCGGTCGTCGCCGGCTGGCACGATCTGATCCACGATGACGCCGGTGAGGATCGGCACCGCCAGCGCCATCAGGCGCACCACCACCGAGGTGGCCAGCACCTTGCCGATTCCACTCGAGCGGGTCATCAGTCGTCGCGCATGGTGCAGCGCACCCGGCGCCCGTCGTCCGCCGGTGCTGAACGTGTCGCCGGGCTCGAGCATGATCGCGACCCCGCTGTACAGATCGCTGACGGCCTGCCACGAAACCCGATAGCTGCCGGCGGCGGGATCGACGATCGTGACTCCTCGCCGCGACGTCGAATCCAGGACAACGAAATGTGCTGCTCCCCAATGCAATACGGTTCCCCGAGGCAACATCTGCAGATCGTCGAGTTCGGTGGCCACCCCGCGGGCACGAAGGCCGTATGTGGTGGCGGCTTCAGCCAGCCGCAGCGCATCGACGCCGTCGCGGCCGGTGCCGGTGGCCGCGTGCATCTCCGAAAGCGACACATGGCGGCCGTGATAGGCGAGCGCCATGCACATCGCGGCGGCGCCGCAATCGGCCATCTCGGCCTGCGCGATATAGGGGATTGCGCGCCGTCGCCAGCTCACCAGAACCTCGGGAGGAACACGTCGATCAGCCGTTGGCGTTCGGCGGGGACCACAAGCTCACCGGCGGTTGCCGGGGTGGGCTCCTGCAATCGGGCGGTTACCTCGGTCGCGGTGACGTCGACGACAACCGCGTCGACTGGTAGCCCGAACGCATGGCGGAACTGCACCGCGGCGCCGGGGGAGGGCGGCGGCGGTGGCCCCGCGGCGCGGTCCGCGGTCAGGGTCGTGCCCTGGACGATTGCCGGCAGTGTCGCGGTCTGTTCGACGGTGACCGTGCCGACGGTGACAGCGCCCGCCATCAACAGCACGATCAGCGCGGCCAGTCCCGCATCAAGCCATCGGGGGTTCTTGATCAACTCACCGGGGCGGGCTCCCGCCGTCTGACGGTCCCGCCAGCTCGCGCGAAACACGGACTCATACCGGACTTCACCGTCGGTCACATTCTCGTTCACATCGACTCCCCAAAGTGTGGCGCCTTGTTGGCATCACTGGTACGAGGAGCGAGCGCGGCGAACGGTGACACTTTTCCCCGCAGAATTGCCGATTTGGTTACACGGCCCGCGGCGGCGTCACCGGGCCTCGGTAGCCTCTGACCGTGGCGCTCTACCGCAAGTACCGACCCGCGACATTCGCCGACGTGGTTGGCCAGGAGCACGTCACAGAACCCCTGTCCACAGCGTTGACGGCCGGCCGGATCAACCATGCGTACCTGTTCTCCGGGCCACGAGGATGCGGTAAGACGTCGTCGGCACGGATCCTGGCCCGCTCGCTGAACTGTGCGCAGGGGCCGACGGCCACACCGTGCGGGGTGTGTGACTCATGTGTGGCGCTGGCGCCCAGCGGGGGCGGCAGCGTCGATGTCACCGAACTCGACGCCGCCAGTCACGGCGGTGTGGACGACACCCGCGAGCTGCGCGACCGCGCGTTCTACGCCCCGGCTCAGTCGCGGTACCGCATCTTCATCATCGACGAAGCGCACATGGTCACCACGGCGGGCTTCAACGCCCTGCTGAAGATCGTCGAGGAGCCGCCGGAGCATCTGATCTTCGTGTTCGCCACCACCGAGCCGGAGAAGGTGCTGCCGACCATTCGCTCGCGCACGCATCACTACCCGTTCCGGTTGTTGGCGCCGCGGACCATGCGCTCACTTCTCGAGCGCATTTGCGCGCAGGAGAACGTGACGGTCGACGACGCGGTGTACCCGCTCGTCATCCGCGCCGGCGGCGGATCGCCGCGAGACACGCTGTCGGTGCTCGACCAGTTGTTGGCCGGTGCGGACGGCAATCAGGTGAGCTACCCGCGGGCGCTGTCGCTGCTGGGCGCCACCGATGTGGCGCTGATCGACGATGCGATCGACGCGCTCGCGGCTGGGGACGCCGCGGCGCTCTTCGGAGCCGTCGAGGGGGTGATCGACGCCGGCCACGACCCGCGGCGGTTCGCCACCGATCTGCTGGAGCGTTTTCGCGATCTGATTGTGCTGCAGTCGGTTCCCGACGCGGTCGCCCGCGGCGTGGTGGACGGTCCCGAGGACGTGCTGGATCGGATGCGCGATCAGTCGGCGCGGGTCGGCTCCGCAACGCTGACCCGCTACGCCGAGGTGGTGCACGCGGGGCTGGGCGAGATGCGCGGTGCCACCGCACCTCGACTGCTGCTCGAAGTCGTGTGCGCGCGACTGCTGCTGCCGTCGGCCCACGACACCGAGTCGGCGTTGTTGCAGCGCGTCGAGCGCATCGAGACCCGGTTGGACATGTCGATCCCTGCGGGCGAGCAGTCCGGCGCCCCGAAGCAGTACAGCCGTAGGAGCAAAACCGATCCGCAGGAATCCCAAGCGCCTGCCGAGCCGACGTCCGCACCGGAGTTGAAGCCGGCACTCGAGCCGACGGTGGTGGTCGAGCCGAGGCCCATGCCCGAGCCCACGCCGGCGCCGTCGGCCCCCGAGGCCCCGTCGGCCACGGAGCCCGAGGCGTCCCCTCCGGCGGTGCGGCAGCCGGCCGATCCCGTCGTCGCGGCGCCCGCGCCCGCAGCAGTCACGGGCGAGCCGAATGCCGCAGCGGTACGCGGCATGTGGACGACGGTGCGCGAGAAGGTCCGTCAGCGCAGCCGCACCACCGAGGTGATGCTGGCGGGCGCCATCGTTCGCGCCGTCGACGGCGACACCCTGGTGCTCAGCCACGAGTCTGCGCCGCTGGCCAAGCGGCTCACCGAGCAGCGCAACGCCGACGTCATCCGCGAGGCGCTCAAGGATGCGTTGGGTGTCGACTGGAAGATCCGGTGCGAGACCGGCCCGGCGGGCCCCCCGCCTGCCCCTGAACCCGATGAGCCGGTGGCGGCTTTTGCGCCACCGCAGAGCGACCGCGACGATGAGGAGAGCATGCTGGCCGAAGCCGGCGGCGACACCTCCGAGACACCGCGTCGGGACCCGGAGGAAGTTGCGCTGGAGCTACTTCAGAACGAGCTCGGCGCCCGTCGCATCGACGGCGAACAGGCCTAGGGCGTCCACCACGGGCGTAGCGGGAGGCCGCCGTCGTTGCCGCGCGCGTCGAGCTTGACGGCCAGAACCTGGTGCAGCTGAATGATGTTCGTCTCGAAGCCCACCCGTGAGCCGGCCATGTACAGCCCCCACACCTTCGCGGTGGGCAGCCCGACCTCTTCGACGGCCTCGTCCCAGTGCTCGACGAGGTTGCGGCACCAGTCGCGCAGCGTCAGCGCGTAATGGTGGCGCAGGTTCTCCTCGTGCACCACCTCGAGGCCGACGTTCTGTGCCTCGGTGATGATGCGGCCGGAGCCGGTGAGCTCACCGTCGGGGAAGACGTAGCGGTCGATGAATCCGCCTGCGCTCGCCTCGGTTCGGTTGTCATGGCGGGTGATGCAGTGGTTGAGCAACAGCGCGCCCACCCGCATCTTCGACTGAAGGAACCGGAAATACGCCGGATAGTTCTGGACGCCGATGTGTTCGGTCAGCCCGATCGAGGAGACGGCGTCGAACCCGGATTCACGGATGTCGCGGTAGTCGCCGTGGCGCACCTCGGCCAGGTCGGACAGTCCTTGCTCGGCGATGGCATTGGCCGCCCACTCGGCCTGCTCTTTGGAGAGCGTGACACCGATCGCCTTCACTCCGTGCCGAGCGGCGTAGCGGACCATGCCGCCCCAGCCGCAGCCGACGTCGAGCAGTCGGTCGCCGGGAGACAGCCGCAGCTTCTCGAACACCAGCCGGTACTTGTTCTCCTGCGCCTCTTCCAGCGTGGCGTCGGCATCGGGATAGCACGCGCACGTGTAGGTCATCGACGGACCGAGTACCCACTCGTAGAACTTGTTCGAGACATCGTAGTGGTGATGAATGGCCTCGGCGTCGCGAGTCTTGCTGTGGCGCATCCCCTCCATGACGCGGCGCCAGCGCGGCAGCGCCTCCTGGGGCGGCGGGGCGATCGGCTTCAAATGCTCGACGCCGATTGTGCGCACGATGTTGGCCAGCACGCGCGGGGGCGGAAGCTTGAACTCGAGCTTGTCGGCCAACGCCATGAGCAGCTCGTAGGGGTCGGCAGGATGCACGCCGAGCGGACGGATATCGCCCGACACGTAGGCCCGCGCCAGCCCCAGTTCACCGGGAGCCGTTGCGAGATAGGTGGTGCCGCGGGGGGTCAGCAGGTCGAGGCCGAGTTCAGCGTCCTCGGGTCCGGCGGTACTGCCGTCGTACGCCGTGAACTTCAGCGGGATCTGACCCGAAGCGAAGATCTCCAAGACCTTTGCCAGGGTGAGTTTTCCGGCTGGCGCGTTTGTCGAATGTTCCTTGAACGTAGTCATCGTCTTTGCACCGCCTTTGCATACAGGTCGAGGAGTCTCGAGTCGGGGTCGTAGGTCTTTTTGACGGTCTTGTAGGTCTCTCCACCATAGAGTTCGTCGAACTCCTCGGGGCTGTAGTACGCATCGGAATACAGCGATTTGTGACCTTCGAGTTCGCTGACCTTGCTTTCGATCAACTTGTTCGTGTGGCCCTGTTCTTGAGGGAAGCCGGGGCCAACGGGCACCGACGACCAGAAGCCTATGTTGACGTACGTGCGGTGGGCCCCGATGGGGTACAGCGGCCAGGTGGCATCCTCGCGGAGACGCAACGGACACAACCAGATCGGCTCGATGGGCACGTTGGCCAGGAACCACGACACAAATTCCGCCGCCCGTCCGATCGGCACCTCGATGTCCTGTACGACCCGCTCCAACGGCGGCCTGCCGTTGCGCTTCTCGATCCGGTCGGCGATGTTGAACCGCTGGTCGTACCCGATCAACTTCCAGTAGAAGGCGCTTCGCCGGTAACGCCGCGGCCAGAACCGGCGGATCCGCGGATCCTGCGCGCCGAACGCCCGTGAGCACCAGAACCAATCGGTGTCCCACCGCCACAGGTAGTCGTGGATCGTCAGCCGGTCATGCTTCTCGGCGCCGTTGTCGCCGGCATGCTGGATAGAGCGGTAGTAGATCTGCTGGCCGGTGTAGTCGCTGACCGGACCCGGTGTCGCAGTCTGGAATCCCAGCGTCAGGTAGCTCTCGTCGGCCGAGAACACCACGCCGTCGAGGTAGTCGACGGGCGAACCGTCATGGTCGCCGGTTTCAATGATGCGGTCCATCGTCGCGAAAAGATCTGCCAGCGCGTTGAACCGTAGGTGGCGAATCGCGACGAACGGTTTCACCGGCTCCAGCTCGATCTTTATCCGAACCGAATATCCAAGCGTGCCATAGGAATTGGGGAAGGCATGAAAAAGGTCGGAGTGCTCGCTGGGCGAGGCTGTCACTACCTCACCGGCGCCGGTGAGGATGTCCATCTCCAGCACCGATTCGTGCGGCAGGCCGTTGCGGAACGACGTCGACTCGATGCCGAGTCCGGTGACCGCGCCGCCAAGGGTGATCGTCTTGAGCTGAGGCACCACCAGCGGCGCCAGGCCGTAGGGGAGGGTGGCCGCGACCAGGTCTTCGTAGGTGCACATGCCGGCGACATCGGCGGTGCGGTTCTCGGGGTCGACGGCAATGACCCCGGCCAGGCCCGACACGTCCAGGCCCTTGCCGGACGTCTTCGCGCGGGCTCGAAAGAGGTTCGACGTGGGCTTTGCCAGTCGGACCGTGGCGTTCGGGGGGATCGCCCGATAGCTAGCGAGGAGCCGCCCGACTCCGGCGGAGTGAGCAGTACGTGCGTCGGTCTCGACCATTGACACGGATATACGCTAGTCCGCGGCCGCAAGCGATGCGACCGCACCGACCACTAGAGCACTTCGATACCACCCCCGACCAAGGAGTTTGCACCGATGGGACAGGTCAGCGCGTCCAGCACCGTCGAGATCGCCGCCGCGCCGGAGACCGTGTTGGCGGCAGTCGCCGACTATGCGACCGTGCGCCCGAAGATCCTCTCGCCGCATTACAGCGAGTACCAGGTGCTCGAGGGCGGTCAGGGCGCAGGCACCGTGGCATCGTGGAAGCTGCAGGCCACCAAGTCGCGGGTGCGTGAGGTGAAGGCCGGCGTCGACGTGGCTGGTCATACGGTGATCGAGAAGGACGCCAACTCGACGATGATCACGAACTGGACGGTCTCCCCGGCAGGGGAGGGCTCGTCGGTGACGGTCAAGACGTCGTGGAAGGGCGCAGGCGGCATCGGCGGTTTCTTCGAGAAGACGTTCGCGCCGCTGGGTCTGCGCAAGATTCAGGCTGAGGTGCTGCAGAACCTCAAGAAGCAGGTGGAGGGCCGCTAGCTGGTCTGGGGCGCGCCCCTGAGGAATGTGCCTGACGCGGTCCTACGGTCGAGATTGACGTCAGGGCTGTGATCAGCTGGCAGTGCCTATTTCCAACGACCGTGGTGTCAATCTCGACCGTAGGACCGTAACGAGGCAGTGTCTCCCGCTGTCTCCCGCTGTCTCCCGCTAGCTCGACCCGAGGAAGCCCGCGATACCGCGCACAACGGCATCGGCGTACTTTTGCCGGCCCTCGGGTGACTTCATCAGCGCGGAGTCGGCGGGGTTCTTCATGTTGCCCAGTTCGACGAGGATCGACGGGAACTGCGCGAGGTTGAGCCCGGCGATATCGGACCGCGGATTCAGGCCGCCCGAGCCGATGTAGGTCGACGGCACCAGGCCCGAGGCCTGCAGTTGGTCCTTCATGATCGAGGCGAGCCGCACCGATGGCCCAGCCTGGACGTCGTTGAGCGGCGGGGATGAGTACAGGACATGGAAGCCGCGGCCGGTGGACGGCCCGCCGTCGCCGTGGATGCTGATGACAGCGTCGGGGCGCAGCGAGTTGGCCAGCGCCGCGCGTTCGTCGACGCACGGCCCAACACCGGTGTCGTCGCCTCGCGACATCGCGGTGCGCACACCGAGTGCGGTGAGCGCCTGGCGGATGCGCAGCGTGGTGTCCCAGGCGAACGTGTGCTCCGCATAGCCGTCGTCGGTGGAGGTGCCGCTGGCCTGGCAGTCCTTGGTGCCGCCGCGGCCGGTCGGGACCTGCCGGCTGATGACCGACGCTTCATTGGAGCCGTTGTGGCCGGGGTCGAGGAAGACGATTTTGCCGGCGATGTTGGCCGGCGCCGCCGACGCCGGGCTGACAAGCGTCGATGCGGCGATGAGTAGTCCGGTGGCCACGGCGGCTGAGCCGCGTAATGCTCTGGTGGCACCGACACGCAGGCAGGCATGCACGGGCGCCACCGTAGCGCCGACCGCGACTACTGTTAAAGCCCAACCCGACGAAGCGACCAAGTCGAGACCAATACGCAAGGGGATCGTCATGCAACCCGGTGGTGGTGGCCAGCCCGATATGTCCGCACTCCTGGCACAGGCGCAGCAGGTGCAGCAGCAGTTGATGGAGGCCCAGGCAGCACTGGCTGCGGCCGAGGTCAACGGTCAAGCCGGCGGTGGTCTGGTGCAGGTCACGATGAAGGGCAGCGGCGAGGTGATCGCCGTACGGATCGACCCCAAGGTCGTCGACCCCGAGGACATCGAGACCCTGCAGGACCTCGTTGTCGGTGCGATCGCCGACGCCTCCAAGCAGGTCACCATCCTGGCGCACGACCGTCTCGGACCGTTGGCCGGCGGGATGGGCGACCTAGGCCTGCCGGGACTCTGACTTGTTCGAAGGACCGGTCCAGGATCTGATCGACGAGCTCGGCAAGCTGCCGGGTATCGGGCCGAAGAGCGCGCAGCGGATCGCGTTTCACCTGCTATCCGTCGAGCCGCCACAGATCGACCGGTTGACCGCGGTGCTGGGTCGCATTCGCGACGGCGTGACGTTCTGCGCCGTGTGCGGCAACGTGTCCGACGACGAACGGTGCCGGATCTGTTCGGACTCCCGTCGTGACGGGTCGATGGTGTGCGTCGTCGAGGAGCCCAAGGATGTGCAGGCCGTGGAGCGCACCCGCGAATTCCGCGGCCGTTACCACGTCCTGGGCGGTGCCTTGGATCCGTTGTCGGGTATCGGGCCTGAACAACTGCGAATCCGTGAGCTGCTGAACAGGATTGGCGAGCGGGTCGACGGCGTGGACATCAGCGAGGTGATCATCGCGACCGATCCGAACACCGAAGGCGAAGCCACGGCGACCTATTTGGTGCGGATGCTGCGCGATATCCCGGGTCTGTCCGTGACGCGGATCGCCTCCGGGCTGCCGATGGGCGGTGATCTGGAGTTCGCCGACGAGCTGACGCTGGGCCGCGCGCTCGCGGGCCGTCGCGCGATGGCCTGACTGCACCGTCGCCGAAACGGACAAACGGGCGCGAAAGTGCGAGAACATCGCGCCATTTCGTGGATCTCGGCGATGTGTCAGACCGTTGGCGCACCATGCCGACATGGGGGCAGTGTTTCTTGGCCGGGAAGCGTTGGGCGCTGGGTTGTCCCGGCATGAGCTGAGGCGCTGGTATAGGCCAGTATTCCGTGGTGTCTACGCAGAGAAGCGAGCCCGCCTGACGCTGGCCGATCGCGCGCTCGCTGCTTGGTTGACCACCGACCGGCGGGGCGTCATCGCTGGAATCGCGGCGTCGGCGCTGCATGGTGCGGAATGGGTCGACGACACGGAGGCGATCGAGGTACTGGTTGACGATCGACGACGTCAATCGGGTCTTGTCGTCCGGATGGATCGCATCGAGCAGGACGAGATCACCACAGTTGCCGGCCTGATGGTGACGACGCCAGCGAGGACAGCGTTTGAGCTCGGGCGGTATCAGAAACGTTCAGTCGCCATGGCGCGCCTGGATGCTTTGATGCGCGCTGCGCCGTTCAAAGCTGAGGACATCGATCGGCTGATACACCGCTACGGCCCAGTGCGCGGAGTGCGGCAATTGCGCGAACTCCTACCCTTGGTCGATGCCGGCGCAGCGTCTCCGAAAGAGAGTTGGTTGAGGCTCCTGTTGATCGACAACGACTTTGCGAGACCCGAGACGCAAATTCCGGTGTTCCATGGCGATGAATTGTTTGCCTTGGATATGGGATGGCGACACTTGCAGCTGGCGGTCGAATACGACGGGGATCATCACCGCACTGATCGACCGAGCTATGTCAGGGACATGAGGCGACACCCAAAAATCGCTAGCCGTGGTTGGGAAATTGTACGAATCATCAAGGAGGACACAGAAGCCGCGATTCTCAGCACGGTGTACGAGGCATGGCTTCGCCGCGGCGGTGTCGAGATCGACAAAGTGGCGCGCTTTTCTCGGACTTTCCCGCCGAAACGTGAGTTTGGGCGAAATTGTGGTGCCGCCTAAACGCGGCGGGGCGCGGCGAGGCGTTCCTTGCGCAACTGCGCGACCTCGTCGAGGTCGAGCGGCGCCAGGTCGCCGACCACGCGTGAAAGCAGGTAGTCGGCGAGTTGCGGATTGCGCGCCAGGCACGGCCCGTGCAGATAAGTCGCGACGACGCTGCCCTGCACCGCCCCGTCGATGCCATCGCCCGCACGGTTACCAGCCCCGGTGACGACGCGGGCCAATGGCTGCGCCGCCGGACCGAGAACCGTTCCGCCGCGGTGATTCTCGAAACCCGTCAAGCGTTCCGAAAGTCCGGGTAGAAGCGGTTGCGACACCACCTCACCGATCGTCCGGGTGTCCTGCGGAGTCGTCGTGACGTCGAGCATCCCCGCGCCGTCGACCCGCTCACCCGACGATGTCTCATACCAGTGGCCCAGCACCTGGATCGCCGCGCAAATGGCCAGCACCGGTGCACCCCGATCGGCTGCCTGCTGCAAACCGGGGTAACGGATCAAGTGCTTGGTGGCCAGCCGCTGTGCGTAATCCTCTGCTCCGCCAAGGGCGTAGAGGTCCAACTCGGCAGGCACCGGATCGGCCAAGGTGATCTCGATGATCTCCGCATCGAACCCGCGCAGGCGCAGCCGTTGGCGCAAAACCACCGAATTGCCGCCGTCGCCATAGGTTCCCATCACATCGGGCAGCACCAACCCGATCCGCACCGTCGACTCAGCCACGTCGCGACAACGATCGCTGCAGGGTGAGAAACGCGGTGTAGTTCGCGACCACCTCGACGTGCCCGGGCGGGCATGACGTGATGGCCTCAACGGCGTTGTGTACCAGCGTGTGTTCGACGCCTGCGTAGCCCAGCCGCACCGCCAGATCGGTACCGCGTTCGCCTGCGGCCACCACCGGATGGTCGACGAAATGCTCGAAGTTGACGTCCCACAGCCACGACAGATCCTCTCCGTCGGGAACCTGACCATTGACCGAGATCACCACCGAGCCGGCGTCGGTGTCGACCATCGACAGTGCCTCTTGCCAGCCGGCGGGGTTCTTGGCCAGCAGCATGCGCACCGTGTGCTGGCCCAGCTGCAGTGTGCTGTAGCGACCGGCGACCTCGTCGACACCCGAGACCGCCGCGACGGCGGCGGCGGGATCGGCGCCCAACGTGACCGCGGCGGCGACAGCCTGGGTGGCGTTGCCGCGGTTGATGTTTCCCGGTAGCGCCAGCTGCATCGGCAGTGACAGCCCGTTGGGGCCGTGTATATGGGTGTCGTCGTAGTACCACTGCGGGGACGGGCGCTTGAAATCAGTTCCGGTCGAATACCAGTGGGCGCCGTCGCGCACGATGACCTCGCCCGAGCGCGGACAGCTCACCGAGTCGTTCGCCCATCCGCCGCCCGCGGCCACCCAGACCACGTGGGGGCTGTCGTATGCGGCCGACGTCATCAGCACGTCATCGCAATTCGCGACGACCACCGTCGACCGATGACGCGCGAGCCCGCCCCGCAGGGTGCGCTCGATGTGATTGATCTCACCGACCCGATCGAGTTGATCGCGCGACAGATTCAGCAGCACGACCACCGATGGATCGACGGCATCGGCCACGTGCGGCACGTGCATCTCGTCGACTTCGAGTGCCGCCAACGTCGCCTCGCGCGTCCCCGCGAGGGCCGCGACCAATCCGGCGTCCATGTTGGCGCCCTCGGCGTTGGTCGCGACCGGGCCCAGCGTCCCCAGCGCCGCCGCGGTCATGCGCGTGGTGGTCGACTTGCCGTTCGTGCCGGTCACGATCGCTGTGCGACGGCCCTCGCCGAGCTGGCGCAGGATCGATTTGTCCAGTGCCATCGCGACCAGACCGCCGATCATCGCGCCGGCGCCGCGGCCGGTGACTCGCGACGCCCAACGCGCGCCTGCTCCGGCCGTGAGGGCGGCGCGTCCACGAATGGTGACCATCCCCGGCAGTCTAAGAGCCGACACGGTGGACGAGCGGATGCGCGTGCCTCAGAGGGTTTGTCACCCGTCCGTGCCATCCTCGAAATGTGAGCCAATGCTGGGGCCGCCCCGCAGCCGACGACGGCGCAGGCTGGGCCGTCGTCGACGTGGAGACCTCGGGTTTCCACCCGGGGCATGCCAGGGTCATCAGCATCGCGGCGCTGGCGCTCGGCGACGACGGCAATGTCGAAAAGAGCCTCTACACGCTGCTCAATCCCGGAGTCGACCCCGGACCGACCCACGTCCACGGATTGACCTCCGAGATGCTGGCAGGCCAGCCGCGCTTCGGCGACATCGTCGGCGATCTGATCGAACTGCTGCGGGGCCGCACGCTGGTGGCGCACAACGTGGGTTTCGACTATTCGTTCCTCACCGCCGAAGCCGAGATGGTCGCGGCCGAGCTGCCCATCGACACCGCGATGTGCACGGTCGAGCTCACCCGCAGGCTCGAGTTGGGCACCGAGAACCTGCGGCTGGAGACCCTTGCCGCGCACTGGGGTATCACGCAGCTGAAGCCCCACGACGCGCTCGACGATGCGATGGTGCTCGCGCAGATCCTCAAGCCGGTGTTGGTCCGTGCCCGGGAACGCAAGGTGTGGCTGCCGGTTCGCCCGCTTTCACGGCGCGAGTGGCCGAACGGCCAAGTGACACATGAGGAGTTGCGGCCGCTGAAGATGATGGCGGCGCGGCTGCCCTGCGAGTTCGTCAACCCCGGCCGGTTCATCGCGGGCCGCCGGCTGGTGCAGGGAATGCGGGTCGCCGTGGCCGCCGAGGTCGACCGCACCCACGAGGAACTGGTCGAGCGGATCATGCACGCCGGGCTGGCGTACTCCGACGCCGTCGACAGCGAAACCTCCCTCATCATCTGCAACGACCCGCAACCCGAGCAGGGCAAGGGTTACCAGGCGCGCGAACTGGGCGTTCCCCTCGTCAGCGACGCGGCATTCATGGACCAACTCGACGCCGTGGTCGGCGGCTGCGCCATCGAGGAGTTCACCGACGTCACCCTGGCCGGTGACCAGTTCGCGCTGTTCTAGGCCAGGGCTTTTGCCTTGAGCCCGTCGAACTCGGCCTGCGAGATCGTGCCTGCTTCGAGAAGTGCCTTGGCGTCGGCGATCTCTTGCGCGGGCGAACGCCCCGCCGCGTCCCTGATGTAGTCGTCGGTCTGCTGCTTGGCCGCAAGCGCCGACTCACGGGCCCGCTCGGCCATGCCCTTGCCGCGGGCGGCCAGGTAGACCAACGCGGTCAGCCACGGCACCAGAAACAGGAACACCACCCAGAGCGCCTTCACCACACCCGACGTCTGATGGTCGCGCCACAGGAGGTCGGTGAGGATCTGGAACAGCACCAGCAGATACGCGATCCACGCGAAGATGATCAGGAAGTGCCACAGGAAATCCCAGGTAGAACCCCAGTCCATGTTCAGCTCCTTTTTTGACTGAATCGTGAACACGCAGTTTTTTGCGCGTGCGTCAGTTAATCACGGAGCGCTGGAAACAAGGCCCAGTCTGCTGGCGCGGTTGACCGCCGAGACCACCGCGCGCAGGGATGCGGTCGTGATCGACGTCGCGATACCGACGCCCCACACCGTGTTGCCGCCGATCGACGCCTCGACGTACGCCGCCGCCTGCGCCTCCTCGCCCGCCGAAAGGGCGTGCTCGGAGTAGTCCAGTACAGATACGTCGAACCCGATGGCGCCCAACGCGTCGACGAAAGCGGCCAGCGGACCGTTGCCCGCTCCGACGATCTCGCGCTCGACACCGTCCACCTTCACCACCGCCTCGATGGTGTCGGTGCCGCCGTCGACCTCGGCGGCGAGGACCTTCTGCCGCATCCGCTCGAGCGGATTACGCGGGTTCAGGTACTCCTCGGCGAAGACGTCCCACATCTCCTTCGGCGACACCTCGCCGCCCTCGCCGTCGGTGATCTTCTGGATTGCCTGAGAAAACTCGATCTGCAGCCGCCGGGGCAGGGCCAGGCCGTGATCGGCCTTCATGATGTAGGCCACCCCGCCCTTGCCGGACTGCGAATTCACCCGGATGACAGCCTCATACGTGCGGCCGACGTCGCGGGGATCGATCGGCAGATACGGGACCTGCCAGAGGATGTCATCGACGTCGGCGTCCTGCTCGTCGGCCGAGACCTTCATGGCATCCAGACCCTTGTTGATCGCGTCCTGATGGCTACCTGAGAAGGCGGTGTACACGAGGTCACCGCCGTACGGGTGGCGTTCGTGTACCTGCAGCTGGTTGCAGTACTCGACCGTGCGCCGGATCTCGTCGATGTTGGAGAAGTCGATCTGCGGGTCGACGCCGCGGGAGAACAGGTTCAGGCCCAGCGTGACCAGGCAGACGTTGCCGGTGCGCTCGCCGTTGCCGAACAGGCACCCCTCGATCCGGTCGGCACCGGCCTGGTAGCCCAATTCCGCTGCGGCGACTGCAGTTCCGCGGTCGTTATGCGGATGCAGGCTCAGGATGATGGCCTCGCGCGGGATGAGGTGCCGGTTCATCCACTCGATCGAATCGGCGTACACGTTCGGAGTGGCCATCTCGACGGTTGCGGGCAGGTTCACGATCAGTGGCACGTCGGGAGTGGGCCCGATGATTGCCGCTACCGCGTTGCACACGTCGACCGCGTACTCCAACTCGGTGCCGGTGTAGGACTCCGGGCTGTACTCGTAGCGCCAGAGCGTGTCCGGATACTTCTTGGCCTCCTCGACACACATCAGCGCCCCGTCGGTGGCGATGGCCTTGACCGCTTCACGGTCGGCGCGGAACACCACGCGGCGCTGCAGGATCGACGTCGAGTTGTAGAAGTGCACGATCGCGCGCGGTGCGCCCTCACACGCCTCGAACGTCCGCTTGATCAGTTCGGGCCGGCACTGCGTGAGCACCTGGATGGTGACGTCGTCCGGAATGGCACCCTCGGTGATGATGGCGCGGACGAAGTCGAAGTCGGTCTGGCTGGCCGACGGGAAACCGACCTCGATCTCCTTGTAACCCATGCGCACCAGCAGGTCGAACATGCGGCGCTTGCGCTGCGGGCTCATCGGGTCGATCAGGGCCTGGTTGCCGTCGCGCAGGTCGACGGCACACCACATCGGTGCTCGGTCGACGATCTTGTCCGGCCACGTGCGGTCGAAAGGAACGGACGCTGCGGGCCCTTTCGGGACTCCGCCCGACACCTCTTCGGCGAAGGGGCGATACCGGCCGACAGGCATCGACGAGGCGCGTTGGGTGTTCCAGCCCGGCTGGCCGGGGTTCGGCGGACCGGCCGGGGTGGTGACGGCGCGAATGGATGTGAAGGCGTCAGGTGAATCTGGTGCGGGTCTTGAGAAGGTGGTCACGATGGTTGCTCCGGGTTGTCGATGGACTCACGACCGGCGCATCGCGAACACCCGCGACGGGAAGCCGGTCTGATCAGACCCCGTCGCGGCTGCCGAGAAGGAGCACCCGCTGCACGTCGACCACTGTAACCCACCCGGTGGGCATGCCAAAACCCCAGGTGTCACCGTTGCCGGCGGCCAAGCCAGCGCTGCAGGATGTTCGACAGTGCGACCGGCGCGTCGTATTGCATCAGGTGCCCGGAGTCGGGCACCTCTGTGTAGACGGCATCCGCTATCAGCCCTGCGAGGCGGCGGCCGGTCTGCGGAGGTATCCAGGTGTCGTCGGCGCCCCACACGACGTGCACGGGAATCTTCAACTCGCCAAGCTGCGCCTCGTTGTCGACCAGGTACTGCTCGTCGTAATGGGCGATCTGTCGGTAGAAAGCCGGCTGACCTGCGTCGCCGGTCCACGGTGCGACGAGGGCGTCCAACGTGTCGTCACGTAACCCTTTGTGACTGGCGGCCGGGACATAGGCGCTCAGGATGGCTTCGTGGATGTAAGCGGGCAATTCGTCGAGGACATCGGGATGGCGCGCAACGAATTGAAAGAACGGTGAACCGCTCGGCGGAATCGCGACAACGTCGACCAGCATCAACGATGCGTACGACGCATGCTCGAACAGGTTGGCCCGCAGCGAGACTGCACCCCCGAAATCATGGGCGACGACGTGCGGGCGGTCGAGGTCCCAGTGTTCGAGGAGCGCCGCGAACGCCTGCGCCTGCGCACCGAAATCGACGGAATGCGCTGCGTCCTTCGAAGACTGCCCGTATCCCGGCATATCCCACAGATGAACTGTGAAGTCGTCGCTGAGGGCGTCCGCGTAGCGCGACCAAACCGCTGAGGAGAAGGGCGTTCCGTGGCAGAACACCACGGCCGGGCCGGTGCCCGAACGACCCCACGCAATCCTGCGGCCGTTCCAGTCGAAGGTCTCCGTCAGCTCCATGTCGACAGTTGGCTTGCCGACCGGACCGACTCCTAAACCGGCGCGGTCAGACCTGGAAGTCGGGGAAGGCGATCACCGAAAGGAAACGGATCGGCAGCTCCACCAACTCCACCGGTCCGTGGGCGCCCTCGCCGTCGAACTGCAGCGCGTCACCCGGGTGCAGCTGGTAGACCGAGCGGCTGTGGCCGTAGTCCATGACGCCCTCGAGCATGTAGATGAACTCCGTGCCTGGATGCTGGAAAAGGGGATAGGTCTGGCTCTTCGCCGAGAGCGTGACATGCAGACACTCGAGGCGCTTGTGCTCACCGCGCAGCGATCCGAGCATCTGGTACTCGTGACCTTCCCTCGTGCCGTTGCGCACGATGCGTGCGCCGGTGCCCGCGGTGACGAACGCGGCGGGACGCTCGACATCCGCACCGCGGAACAGGCTGGTGACCGGGACGTCGAAACCGTTGGCCAATAAGGCAAGCGTGCTCAGGCTGCACGATGTCTGGGCGTTCTCGATCTTGGACATCATCGCCTTTGAAATGCCTACGCGGGTAGCCATCTCGGCGACCGTGAGCCCGTGCTGCAGGCGGAGCTGGCGGACGTTACGCCCGATGGCGGCCTCCAACTCGAGTTCCTCGACCGGCGCGCGTGGATTGCGTTCCCGAGCAGTGCCGGATCTGTTTCGGAGCAGCGGGACGTCAGACATGGCTCTTGGCGGAAGTCAACGCATCTGCCCGGCAGCAGAATACGGATACGGGCTCGTGAGCAGGTCGCGGTCGGCGAACCGGGACAGCCGGAAGTCGCTTTCCGGAATACGGGGGTCGGCACTACGACCGTCGACGACGAGGTCGGCGATCAACCGCCCGACGGCGGGTGCGATCTTGAACCCGTGTCCGCTGAATCCCGCGGCGACCACGAGCCCGTCAACGTCGGTGCGGCTGATGACCGGATTCCAGTCCGGGGTGACGTCGTAGCAGCCCGCGTAGCTGCCGGTGATCGCCGCGTCGGTGAAACCGGGGAATCTGGTCCCGACGCGTTCGACTGTGGTCTCGACGAAGGCCTCGGTGGCGCGGTTCAGGTAGTCGTCGGGGTCGGCGTGCTCGACGTCGGACAGATCGCTGTTACCGAACAGCAGCTCACCGCCCAATTCCGGGCGGATGTATTGCAGTGACACCAAATCGGAGAACACCGGCACATGGGCGATCTCGACGCCGGGCGCGATGGTCACGAGTTGCTCGCGGATCACCCGAATGGGCACATCGATGTCGTAGGGCGCAAGGAACTCCGGGGTCCAGACGCCGGTAGCGACCACGACGCTGTCCGCGGCGATTTCGGTTCCGTCGGCCAGCCGCACACCGGCGACCTTGTCTCGCGCGACCAACAGACCGGACACGTTGGCGCCCTGTCGAACCCGCACACCCGCCGCTCGTGCCGACACCGCGAAGGCCTGGGCGGTCTGGTAGGCGTCGCCATAGCCGCCGCGTGCCTCCCACGCGAATGCCTCGAACGGCGTCAGGTCCGCATACGGCCACAGCCGGGCCACCTCGGCGGCCTCGATCTCCTCGGTCTGAACCCCGACGGCTTGCTGTGCGGCAAGGCTTTTGCGCAGCGAGTCGGCATCTCCTTCGCCGACTCCGACGACGTAACCGGTCTGCCGGAACCCGATGTCGGAACCGAAGATCTCCTGCGCCTTCTCGAACACCTCGAGGCCGATGGTCGCCATCGCGGCCAGCGAGCTGACGCCGTAGTGGCAACGCACGATGCCGCTCGACTTGCCGGTCATCCCTGAGCCCACGGTATTGCGTTCGACCACCACGACATTCGTGACACCGCGCTGTGATAGTGCCCAGGCCGCGGCGGCGCCTTCGATACCGCCGCCGACGATCACCACATCCGCGGTACTCATTGCCCTGGAATCCATTCGGTACCCGCCAGCGGAACGCGGGCCATCGCGGCCGCTTCGATGGTGACGGCGACCAGGTCCTCGGGTTCGAGATGGCACACGTGGGACTTGCCGCAGGCCCGTGCGATCGTCTGAGCCTCCATGGTCAGCACCCGCAGGTAGTTGGCCAGCCGCCGCCCACCTTCGACAGGGTCGAACCGCGACGCCAGTTCGGGATCCTGCGTGCTGATCCCGGCCGGGTCGGTGCCGTCCTGGAAATCGTCGAAGAAACCCGCGGCGCTGCCGAGCCTTTCGTACTCCGCCGAATAGCGGGGGTGGTTGTCGCCGAGTGCGATGAGTGCCGCGGTGCCGATCGCGACGGCGTCGGCCCCCAATGCCAGCGCCTTGGCCACATCCGCCCCTGACCGGATCCCGCCCGACACGATCAACTGCACTCCCGCTTTTCCCGTCGCTCCGCTCGCCCCGGCGCGATGCACCCCGAGCTCCTGCAGCGCCTGCACCGCCTGCGGCACCGCTGCCAGTGTCGGTACTCCGACGTGCTCGATGAACACTTCCTGCGTCGCCGCGGTGCCGCCCTGCATGCCGTCGACCACGACGACGTCGGCTCCCGCGTGTACCGCGAGCTTCACGTCGTAGTACGTGCGGGTGGCGCCGACCTTGACATAGATCGGCTTCTCCCAGTCTGTGATCTCCCGCAGCTCGTTGATCTTGATCGTGAGGTCGTCGGGGCCGGTCCAGTCAGGATGCCGGCACGCCGAACGTTGGTCGATGCCCTCGGGCAGCGTGCGCATGCCCGCCACGCGTGCCGAGATCTTCTGCCCGAGCAGCATGCCGCCGCCGCCCGGCTTGGCGCCCTGGCCGAGGACGACCTCGATCGCGTCGGCCTTGCGCAGGTCATCGGGATTCATGCCGTAACGCGACGGAAGGTACTGGTAGACGAGGTGCTTGCTCTGTGTTCGCTCCTCGCGGGTCATGCCGCCGTCGCCGGTCGTGGTGGACGTGCCGACCGCACTGGCGCCGCGGCCGAGTGCCTCCTTAGCCGGACCGGAAAGCGCACCGAACGACATGCCCGCGATGGTGACCGGAATATCCAGGTGCAGTGGCGCTTTGGCGTAGCGGGTGCCGAGTACGACGTCGGTGTCGCACCGTTCGCGGTAGCCCTCCAACGGATACCGCGACATCGACGCACCGAGAAACAGCAGGTCGTCGAAGTGTGGCAGGGGACGCTTGGCGCCCCAGCCGCGGATGTCGTAGATGCCGGTCTCGGCGGCACGGTGGATGGCTGCGATCGTCGACCTGTCGAAAGTCGCGGATTCGCGGAGGCCCAGTCGGGCGCGGTCGTCGGCGGTGTAGCTCATCAATAGGCCGTCGCGTTGTCGACGTGGAAGTGGTACAGCGACCGCGCGGATCCGTAGCGGGTGTAGGCGGCGGTGTCGTCATCGAAACCCGCTGCTGTCAAGAGCGATTCGAGCTCGACATGGTGTTCGGATCGCATCTCCTTGGCGATGCAATCGGCGCCCAACGAAGCGACTTCGCCGCGTACGTAGATGCGCGCCTCGTAGATCGAGTCCCCGAGCGCCTCGCCGGCATCGCCGCGAACGACCAGCCTGCCCGCCTGGGCCATGAAGGCGCTCATGTGTCCGACGTCGCCGCCAACCACGATGTCGACACCCTTCATCGAAATACCGCATCGCGCAGCGGCTTTACCCTCGATCACCAACAGTCCGCCGTGTGCGGTGGCGCCCGCGGACTGGGATGCGCTGCCTTTCACCCAGACGGTGCCGCTCATCATGTTCTCGGCGACGCCGGTGCCCGCATTGCCTGTGATCGTGACGTGGGCGTGCTGGTTCATGCCCGCGGCGTAGTAGCCGACGTGGCCATCGATCCGCACCTGTATCGGCGCGTTCAGGCCGACCGCGACGTTGTGCGCGCCGTCGGGGTGAGCGATCACGAAGTCGCCCGAAAGGCCTGGCGCGTGCAGCGCGGTGTTCACCTCGCGCAGCCCGGTGGCGGCCAGGTCAAACGTGGCTAGCGTCTCCACGCGTAGATCACCTCCGGCTCCGGCTCCCAGATCTTGGCGCTCTCCACACCGGGAAGGCCTGCCAGGGCACGGTATTCGCTGCCCATGGCGACCCAGTCGTCGGTCTCGGCGATGACCGCGGGCTTGCAGGCGATGGCGTCGCGGACCACGGCGAACGAGTCCCGGTTGGACACGAGCAGGGTGTAGAAGCCGTCAAAGGTTGCGCACAGTTCCTTGAGCGCCGCCTCGACGTCGCGGCCCTCGGCTAGCTGCTTGGCGATGAAACGCGCACCGACCTCGGTGTCGTTCTCACTGTCGAATGAGACTCCTGACGAACGCAATTCACGTCGAATGGTGGCGTGATTGGCGAACGATCCGTTGTGCACCATGCACTGCTCGGGACCCACGGCGTACGGGTGAGCGCCCGCGGGTGTCACGGCTGACTCGGTAGCCATCCTGGTGTGCCCGACGCCCTGCCAGCCCTGCGCCTTCGCCAGGCCCCAGCGTTCGGTGAGCACCCGTGGATGGCCGACTCCCTTCAGCACTGCGAGGTCGGCGCCGAAACCGGCGACCAGCGCGTCGGGGTACGCGGTCTTGGCGGCGTCCAGAATGTCATCCGACGATGCTTGTGCGGTAAGGAGATACGTGGCATCGAGCCGTGTCACCGACACGCCCAGGGTCTCGGCCACCTCGTCTGGACTCGCGTCGACCTCGAGTAGTGAGACGCAGCCATGCCCAGGGGGAGACCAGGTCGGATCGCCGTAGACAGCGACGCCGGATGAGTCGCTACCGCGATCGCCCATTTCGCACAACATGCCTGTCACCAGTTCGCCGAGCTGCGGATACAGCTCAGGGTTGCGCAGGTGCAGGCCCACGATGCCGCACATTGGACAATTTCCTTTCGTCTAGAACGCGGTCAGGTAGTGGTCGATCTCCCACGGCGTGACAGCGCTGTGGTAGGCGAAGAACTCGTCACGCTTGATGTTCGCGAAGTAGGTGGCCACCCCCTGGCCCGCGGCGTCGAGCACTCCGGTGATGACGGGGTCGCCCTGCAGTTCGTCCACGGCGTGCAACAGAGTCGGCGGTAGCGCCGAGCGTCCCTGGGAGCCAACACCACCGGGGTCGGTGCTTCGTTTGATGCCGTCGATGCCCGCACCAAGGGCCGCCCCAATTGCCAGGTAGGGGTTCGCCGACCCGTCGCCGCCGCGTAGCTCGATGCGCTGGTCGTCGGGCACCCGAATGTAGTGGGTGCGGTCGTTGCCGCCGTAGCTCGGCGTATTGGGCGACCACGATGCGCCGGAGGCTGTCGCGGTCGCGCGGGTCCGCTTGTAGGAGTTGACCGTTGGCGCCACGACCGCCTGTAGCGCGCAGGCGTGTTCGAGGATACCGCCGATGAACGAGTAGGCAGTCTCGGACAACCCCAGTCCACGTTCGTCCGGAACGCCAGGGCCTGCGGGGAACACCGGTGCACCGCCGGTGGTCAGCGACAGGTGTAGGTGCAGGCCGCTGCCCGTCCGGTCGGTGAACGGTTTGGGCATGAAGGTCGCGACCATGTTCCGCTCGGCGGCGATCATCGACAGCAGGTAGCGCAGGGTGACGACGCGATCGGCGGTGGTCAGCGCGTCGGCGAACTGGAAGTTCTGCTCGAACTGGCCGTTGCCGTCCTCGTGGTCGTTCGCGTAATTCGACCAGCCGAGTTGATTCATCGCCGTCGAGATCGCGGTGAGGTGGTCGTACATCCGGGTGACACCACGAGCGTCGTAGCAGGGCTGCGCGGCGGTGTCATCGGTGTCTGCGGTGGACAGCGTCCCGTCGGCGCTGCGATGCAGCAGGAAGTATTCGACCTCCGCGCCGACCCACGGCTCGAAGCCGGCATCGGCCGCCTGCGCAATCATCGCCTTGAGGATGACCCGCGGAGCGTAGGGCCACGGCTCGCCGTTGACGTGCGGGTCGCAGTGCACGATGGCCAGTCCCTCCTTGAGGAACGGAATCGGCGTGAACGAGCCAGGATCCGGAATGGCCATAAGGTCAGGGTCTTTGGGCTCCTGGCCGATGGCGCCGACGGCATAGCCCGCGAAGCCGACTCCCTCGGTGGCGAGAAGGTCGACCGCCTCGACCGGCACCAGCTTTGCGCACGGCTTGCCGCGCAGGTCGACGAACAGCGCGAGGATGAACTTCGTCCCGGATGCCTCGGCCAGGGACGCCAGATCGTTGGACATTGTGAGGAAACCCTGTCTCTTCTCAGGAAACACGATGCCGATGGGCCAACCGGCGCGGACGGCTGGTCCGCGCCGGTTGGCTTACAGGTCAGACCGGTTGCATGTCGTACGAGGACTCGCGGTGGAACTTCGTGTCGATGCCCTCTTCTTCTTCGTCGGGCGAGATGCGGATGCCCATCGTCTTCTTGATGGCGAAGGCGATCGCGAACGCGACGGCGAAGGAGTAAACCATCACCGCCCCTGCGGCCACGGCCTGCTTCCACAGCTGGTCGACGCCGCCGCCGTAGAACAGGCCATTCGTCGCATTGGGCATGGAGTCGCTGGCGAGCAGGCCGATCAGCAGCGTGCCGATCACACCGCCGACGAGGTGCACCCCGACTACGTCAAGGCTGTCGTCGTAGCCGAACTTCGACTTCAGGCCGACGGCGTAGACACAGATGGCACCCGCGATCGCGCCGAGGATGATCGCGCCGACCGGCGTCACGGCCCCGCACGCGGGGGTGATCGCTACGAGACCGGTGATCGCGCCGGAGGCAGCGCCAACGCCGGTCACGTGACCGTCTTTGAACTTCTCGACGGTGATCCAGGCCAGGGTGGACGCGCAGGTGGCGACGAATGTGGTCACCATGACGATCGAGGCCGAGTTGCCCGCGGCGAGTGCCGAGCCACCGTTGAACGCGTACCAACCGGCCCACAGCAGGCCGGCGCCGAGCAGGGTCAGCGGCACGTTGTGCGGCTTGCGCAGCTGTCCGAACATCGCGGACTTTCCGAGCACAATCGCCACGGCCAGCGCCGCAGCGCCTGCGTTGATGTGGACGGCGGTACCACCGGCGAAGTCAATCGCCTTGAGCTGGTTGGCGATCCAACCGCCGACCGAGTCCTCGGTCACGACGCCGTCGAATGCGAACACCCAGTGCGCAACCGGGAAGTACACCAAGACGGCCCAGACGGACGCGAACAGCATCCACGCGCCGAACTTCATCCGGTCCGCGACCGCGCCGGAGATGAGTGCCACGGTGATGGCTGCGAACAGGGCTTGGAACAGGGCGAACAAACTGATCGGCAGACCGGAGATGGTCGTCTGCGATTCCAGCAGGTCCTTCATGCCGGCGAACTCGGTGAAGCTGCCGACGAATCCGCCGTAGGAGGTGCCGAAGACCATCGAGAAGCCGAAGAGCACCCAGAGGACACCGACGATGGCCACCGCGCCGAACGTCATCATCATCATGTTCGTCGAACTCTTGACCGACACCATGCCGCCGTAGAACAGCGCCAGCCCTGGAATCATCAGCGTCAAGCCGATGATGCAACACAGCATGAATGCCGTGGTACCTGTGTCCACTACGTCCATTTACATCTCCTGAAAGTGATGCGGCCCGCCACCGGGCCGTTCACTGTCAGTAACCGATGTTTCTGTTACGTGGATCAGTTCACGATGTTGCCTGGACGTTAATAAGCGGGTGGTCGCTAGAGTTCATTTGATGAGACTTGATCGACGGTGGTGGGTTGCGATCGCCGTCGTTGTCATCTCCATGACCGCGCTGCTGCTGTCCAATACTTTCTTCAAGGGGCCGTCCGAGGAGTGCAAGCCGGTGCTGGCCCTGCTGGAATACAACAAATCACAGGGCGAGCTGATCGCGTCGAAGGCGAGCGACTCCGACCCGGCCGTGCCCACGGTGGCCGAGGACGCCGCATATCAACAGTGGGCCGACGGGATGGCTCAGCGGGCGCAGCAGATCAACGACCCGAACCTGGCTGCCACCGCCATCCAGGTCGCCGATTCAGCCGCCAAGTTCGTCGCCATGCTGCCGCGGGTGCGGGCCCAGTCCGAAAACCACGCGCCAGGCGCACCCGCGCCGCCGTCATATTTCGAGATGACGCTCGTGAACCAGCGCATCATGGACGGCCTCGCCCAGCTGGCGGATGCCTGCGATTAGCGGCGGCAGATGTCAGCGTCCGTCGGTGCGGTGACCGGCGCAGTAAATGGGATGCGTCAAACCCTTATCCTTATTTGGACTGCGCTGGATCCGTAAGCGCGGTCCCAACCACCTGAAAGGCATGTCCAGTGGCGCTCGTCGTGCAGAAGTACGGCGGATCCTCGGTGTCGGACGCCGAGCGGATCCGCCGCGTCGCCGAGCGCATCGTGGAGACCAAGAAGGCAGGTCACGACGTCGTCGTGGTGGTGTCGGCGATGGGCGACACCACCGACGACCTGCTCGATCTGGCGCGTCAGGTCTCTCCTGCCCCGCCGGCGCGGGAGATGGACATGCTGCTGACCTCGGGCGAGCGCATCTCCAATGCGCTGGTCGCGATGGCCATCGACTCGCTGGGAGCCCAGGCGCGATCCTTCACGGGGTCGCAGGCCGGCGTGATCACGACCGGCACCCACGGCAACGCCAAGATCATCGACGTCACACCCGGCCGCCTCCAGGAAGCCCTCGACCAGGGCCTGATCGTGCTCGTCGCCGGTTTCCAGGGGGTCAGCCAGGACAGCAAGGACGTCACCACGCTCGGCCGCGGCGGATCGGACACCACCGCCGTCGCGCTGGCCGCGGCGCTGAATGCCGACGTATGCGAGATCTATACCGACGTCGACGGCATCTTCACCGCCGACCCGCGCATCGTGCCCAACGCCCGCCACCTCGACACCGTGAGCTTCGAGGAGATGCTCGAGTTGGCCGCCTGCGGCGCCAAGGTGCTGATGCTGCGGTGTGTGGAATACGCACGTCGCTACGACGTTCCGATTCACGTCCGCTCGTCGTACACGGACAAACCAGGCACTCTCGTCAAAGGATCGATGGAGGACATCGGAATGGAAGACGCCATCCTGACCGGAGTAGCGCATGACCGCAGCGAGGCCAAGGTCACCGTGGTCGCGCTACCTGACGTTCCCGGCTACGCAGCCAAGGTGTTCCGCGCGGTCGCCGATGCCGACGTGAACATCGACATGGTGCTGCAGAACATCTCGAAGATCGAGGACGGTAAGACCGACATCACGTTCACCTGCTCGCGCGAGAGCGGGCCGGGCGCGGTGGAGAAGCTCACCGCCCTGCAGAGCGAGATCGGCTTCTCCAAGGTTCTGTACGACGACCACATTGGCAAGGTGTCACTGGTCGGCGCCGGTATGCGCAGCCATCCCGGCGTCACCGCTACGTTCTGCGAGGCGCTCGCGGAGGTCGGCGTCAACATCGACCTGATCTCGACCTCCGAGATCCGAATCTCGGTGCTGGTCAAAGACACTGAGCTGGACAAGGCTGTCGTCGCGCTGCACGAGGCATTCGGCCTCGGCGGTGACGAGGAAGCCGTTGTATATGCGGGAACGGGACGTTGATGATGGGCACCGCAGGATTGCAGGTAGGAGTGGTCGGGGCGACCGGCCAGGTCGGCCAGGTCATGCGCACGCTGCTGGAGGAGCGCGACTTCCCCGCCACCAGCGTGCGGTTCTTCGCCTCCTCGCGTTCGCAAGGTAAGAAACTGCCGTTCCGCGGCCAGGAGATCGAGGTCGAGGACGCCGAGACCGCAGATCCCGCCGGACTGGACATCGCACTGTTCTCGGCGGGCGCGACGATGTCGCGGGTGCAGGCCCCGCGGTTCGCCGCGGCCGGGGCCGTGGTCATCGACAACTCGTCGGCGTGGCGCAAGGACCCCGATGTGCCACTGGTGGTGAGCGAGGTCAACTTCGCAAGAGATGTCGGGAGCCGCGCCCGGTCTCTCAAGCGGGGCATCATCGCCAACCCGAACTGCACGACGATGGCCGCGATGCCGGTGCTCAAGGTGCTGCATGACGAGGCCGGCCTTGTCCGCTTGATCGCATCGACCTACCAGGCGGTTTCGGGTAGCGGAATCGCCGGCGTGGATGAGTTGCACGCGCAGGCCAGCGCCGTCGTCGCGAACAGTAGGGAACTGGTGGCCGACGGTGGCGCGCTTGACTTCCCGGCCCCGGCGAAGTACGTCGCGCCGATCGCCTTCAACGTGGTTCCGCTTGCCGGTGCACTCGTGGACGACGGTTCAGGCGAGACTGACGAGGACCAGAAGCTGCGCAACGAGAGTCGCAAGATCCTCGGTATTCCAGACCTCTTGGTGAGCGGCACGTGCGTGCGGGTGCCGGTTTTCACGGGCCATTCGCTGTCGATCAACGCCGAGTTCTCGCGTCCGCTGTCCGTCGCGCGCGCCACCGAGTTGCTGGCCTCGGCACCCGGGGTGAAGCTGGTCGACGTGCCGACACCGCTGGCCGCCGCCGGCATCGACGACACACTCGTCGGCCGCATCCGCCAGGACCCAGGCGTCGCAGACGGCCGCGGATTGGCGCTCTTCCTCTCGGGTGACAATCTGCGAAAAGGCGCCGCGTTGAACACCATTCAGATCGCCGAGCTGCTGGCCGCCGAGCTCTGATTTGCGAAACTGTATTCCAGCAGGCCTCTTCTCGATATTTCTCTGCTGGAATGCAATTTCGGCGGCCGTCGCCCATGCCGACCCGCCCGCACCCGCACCTGACCCCATCCTGTATCCGCTGGCGCCCGGTCAGGTCGTCCGGATCGGTCCCACGGCCGGAACAGGCACGCCGACAAGGGATTACGGCGTCGGCGCCACCGACCTCTGCGAGTTCATGGAGTTCCCCAGCGGCATCCTGCAGGTCTGTGGCGACAGCTTCGCCGGCCAGGCGGTGGGCTTCGGCGGCTGGTACTCACCGATCGCGCTGCACGTCGAGGATGATTCGATCGACGACCCGGGCGGGGTGCGCTATGACGGGGTGACGGGCATCGACCGGCCGCTGTTGGCCGATCCCACCGAGCCGGGCACTTCGCAGTTGCCCGCCGGGGTGGTCCAGATCAACCGCGAGAACTACATGATGGTCACCACGGTCCGTGACCTCGACCCGTTCACGTCGCGCTTGGTGAAAGCCGATCCGGCGCAGAGTAACTGGCCGACACTCCCGGGTTCAGAGCGCGACGCCACCTACGCCGACTCCCGGCAGTCGCAGATCAGCGGCTACTACGACCCGATCCCCCGACCGGACTCCGAGAGCGGCTGGGTGTACATCGTCGCCAACAACTTCGACCGCACCGAGCCGCTGGTGTTGTACCGCGCAGCGCCCAAGACGTTCATCGATCGCTCGAGCTGGCAGGGCTGGTCGGCGGAGCTGGGCTGGGGGCATCCGCCGACTCCGCTGTGGCAGGACTGGATCGGTGAGATGAGCATCCGCCAGATCGACGGCAGGACGGTGCTCTCTTACTTCAACGCCACCACCGGCAACATGGAGGTACGGGTCGCCGATGACCCGACCGGCCTGGGTACGGCGCCGGTGACGACCGTCGTCGTCGCCGCGGATTGGCCGGAACCTGTCGAACACCTTGGGCCGCCGGAGAGCAACCGGCTGGCCCAGCCCTACGGCGGATACATCTCGCCCGGCTCCACGCTGGACGAACTGCGGGTGTTCGTCAGCCAGTGGAACACCACGGCCCGGGGTGGGACGCCGTACCGGGTCATCCAATTCGCGGTGAACCCGCTCAAGCCCTGATCCTCCTGCCCAGAGGGGTTTTGGCCGACCGTGCGGCGGGTAGGTCAACGTCCATATGAGGTAGGGGGAAGGACATCGTGAAAACGTATCCCGATGGAGTCGACAGCAGACTGACCGTCAAACGGAACACCACCGCCACCGTGGAGCAGGTTTGGGCCGTGGTGGCCGACGGTTGGACGTACTCGCAGTGGGTGGTGGGTAACAGTCGAATGCGCGCGGTCGATCCGGACTGGCCGAAGGCCGGCAGCACGATCGAGCACTCCATCGGCATCTGGCCGCTCGTACTCGACGACAAGACCGTGGTGGAGGACTGCCAGCCATACGAACAGTTGGTGCTGCTGGCCAAAGTCAGGCCGGTAGGCAAGGCGAGAATCACCCTGCGGCTCTTCGAGATCGAAGGCGGGGGTTGCCGCATCGAGATGGCCGAGGTCCCCGTTGGCGCGCCGATGGGTTGGGTGCCCGACCGGCTGGCGCTGGCCGCCGCCATTCCCCGCAACCGAGAGTGCACGTGGCGACTTGCGGCATTGGCCGAACGTCGGCATCCCGAGGACGTCGACTAAAGCTTGCCTGACGGATAGCAAAACCTGCCCCTCGTACCGGCGAAGTCTGGCTTCCGGGCGATTACGCGTGCTCGGCATTTTCGGGACTATTTCTTCAGCAACGACGCCACAAACCAAACTTCCCGAGAGGCACTCCAATGAGCAAGTCCGCCAACAACTTCAAGTACGCAGCGACCCTTCTCGGCGCGCTGGCCATCTTCGCCATCGCCCCGGCGACCGCGTTCGCCGAAGACAACGACCCTTCCGGTCCGAGCGGATGCCATTACACCGACGCCGACGGCTACGACATCCCCATCCACAACGGTGAAGATGTCTTCGTTGACGGCAAGATCGTGTCCTGCCGCGGCGGCTCGATCGTCGTCACCACGCCGCCCGCCCGGGGATCCGACGTCCGGGGCCCGCTCGGCGGCGGCAACCTGCCGGTGCTGAGCGAGGTGGGTTCTGAGCAGCCCACACCGACGACCAAGACCCCGAAGCTTCCCGTGCTGAATGTGCCGATCCAGTCCGCTGGACGCTGACAACCAGACAAGTCGGCCCGCCACCCTTCCGGTGGCGGGCCGGCTCGATACACAGCCGATTCATAGCTGACTCATGACGGGGACCTCACTACTCATTGCAAGATCGGGTCTATGAGTGAAGAAACGTCGTCCGCCCGTGAACCCTCGACCGGTCCGGTCCTCACCCCGCCACCCGCACAGACCGTCGTGCGCGACGAGCCCCGTCGGTCCAGAGTGACCGCCGCCGCGGCCTGGGTCGGCATTGTCGCCGGAGTGGTGTTCATCGTCGCGGTCGTCTTCTTCTCGGGCTTCATCCTCGGAGCGCACAGTGGCGGCCATCGCGGCCCCGGCGGCCACAAGGGCGACGATGGCTTCGCGGTCATCCACCGTGGACCGCCGCCGATGTTCCCGATGGGACCCTCTGGCCGGTTCGAGCGTCCCGGTTCGTTCGGTCCCGGTGGGCCGCGGTTCGAGGCGCCCCAGCCCGGCCAACCGGGGGTACCGGCGTCCCCGGGAACCACGACAGCGCCGCGCCCGTAACCGGGTGTTTGGAACCGATCAAATTCGGGTCATCCTTGTTGATGAGGCCCAGCCCATTGGCCTCATCCAACCTCCTCGAGGAGATGGCATCAGATGACCGATAAGTACACGACCAACGACGCCGGCAACCCGGTCCCCAGCGTTGAGCATTCACTCACCGTCGGCTCGGACGGCCCGATCCTGCTGCAGGACCACTACCTGATCGAGCAGATGGCCAACTTCAACCGCGAGCGCATTCCGGAGCGCCAGCCGCATGCGAAGGGTGGCGGTGCGTTCGGCGATTTCGAGGTGACCGCCGACGTCAGCAAATTCACCAAGGCCGCGATGTTCCAGCCGGGCACCAAGACCGAGATGGTGGCCAGGTTCTCCACCGTTGCGGGTGAGCGCGGCAGCCCGGATACCTGGCGCGACCCGCGGGGATTCGCGCTGAAGTTCTACACCAGCGAAGGCAACTTCGACATGGTCGGCAACAACACCCCGGTGTTCTTCGTGCGCGACCCGATGAAGTTTCAGAACTTCATCCGATCGCAGAAGCGGATGGCCGCCAACAACCTTCGCGACCACAACATGCAGTGGGACTTCTGGACGTTGTCACCGGAATCCGCGCATCAGGTCACCTGGCTGATGGGGGACCGCGGCATCCCCAAGACGTGGCGCCACATGAACGGCTACTCCAGTCACACCTACAGCTGGCTCAATGCCGCCGGTGAGATGTTCTGGGTCAAGTACCACTTCAAGACCGACCAGGGCATCGACTTCCTCACGCAGGAAGACGCCGATCGGCTGGCCGGTGAGGACGCCGACTACCACCAACGCGACCTGTTCAACTCGATCGAGGACGGCAACTTCCCGACGTGGACGCTGCACGTGCAGATCATGCCGTTCGAGGACGCCAAGACCTACCGGTTCAACCCCTTCGACCTCACCAAGGTGTGGCCGCACGGCGACTACCCGTTGCATGAGGTCGGGAAGATGACACTGAACCGAAACGTCGAGGACTACCACGCGCAGATGGAACAGGCGTCGTTCGAACCGAACAACATCGTGCCGGGCACCGGACTGAGCCCGGACAAGATGCTGCTGGCGCGCGGCTTCTCGTACGCCGACGCCCACCGGGCGCGGCTCGGCGTCAACTACAAGCAGATCCCGGTGAACGAGCCCAAGGTCGACGTGCGCGCGTACTCCAAGGACGGTGCGATGCGGATCCGCAACTCCACCGACCCTGTATATGCGCCGAACTCGATGGGCGGGCCGGAGGCCGACCCGAAGCGTGCGGCCGAGGTGCACTGGGCATCCGATGGGGACATGGTCCGCGCCGCCTATGCCCTGCGACCAGAAGACGACGACTGGGGCCAGGCCGGCACCCTGGTCCGCGAGGTACTCGACGATGCCGCACGGGATCGATTGGCCCACAACATCATCGGGCACGTGACCGATGGTGTGCGCGAGCCCGTGCTGTCGCGGGTCTTCCAGTATTGGACCAACGTCGACCCGGATCTCGGCAAGAAGATCGAGGAAGGCGTGCGCGCGAAACTCAACGGCGACTAGTCGGGACACCACGGGCGTCTTGCCGTCTGGACCCAGGCTGGCATGATCGAGCCCATGAGCATCGAAGTCGTTTTCACCTCAGAGTCCACCGCAACCGGAGGCGGCCGTGAAGGGCACGTGAAGTCCTCGACCGGCCGTATCGATCTGAACACGAACCACCCGAAGGAGATGGGTGGCAGTGGCGAGGGCACCAACCCCGAAGAGCTGTTCTCGGCCGGGTACGCCGCTTGCTTCCTCGGCGCACTTCGGGCCGTGGCAGGCAAGGAGAAGATCTCCGTCGACGATGCCAGCGCGATCACCGCACAGGTCGGATTCGGCAAGGACCCCGAGGGTGGGTTCGCCATCAACGCCCATCTGATCGGCTACCTGCCCGGATTCGAGCAGGCCGCCGCGGAGGAGTTGATGGAGAAGGCGCACCAGTTCTGCCCGTACTCCAAGGCCACCCGCGGCAACATCGACGTCAAGCTGTCGGCGAAGGTCTAACGTCGTGCGGCCCGCCGCCCTGGCAGGCGTAGGTCTTGCCGTTGGCCTTTCGGTCCTGTCACTGGCGGCGCCTCCAGGCGAGGCGTCGGCGCGGCCCTCGGATCCGGGGGTGGTGAATTACGCCGTCATGCCCAAGGGTTCGGTCAGCAACATCGTCGGCGCACCGATGCGTTTCGAGTGGACGTTCACCGCGCCGTTCCAGTCGTTCTGGGTCGACAATGCCGCGTGCAACAACTGGGCGGACGTCGGGCTGCCCGACGTCTACGCCGACCCGGACCTGGCGTCGTTCAACGGGGCAGTGACGCAGTCGGCGCCAAACGACCAGCGGAACTTCGCCAAGCAGGCGGTCGGTGTCTTCGCCACCAACGACGCCGCCGACCGGGCCTTCCACCGCGTCGTCGACCGCACTCTGGGATGCAGCGGCCAGACCACGGCGATGCATCTCGACAGCATGATCACCCAGGTCTGGACCTTCGACGGCGTACCTGCCGGCGCCACCGACGCCGACTGGGTCAAGCAGGAGGCCGGCACCGACCGCCGCTGCTTCACGACGACCCGGAAACGCGAGAATGTTCTGCTGCAGGCGAAAGTCTGTCAGTCCGGCAACGGAGGCCCCGCGGCGAATGTGCTGGCCGGTGCGATGCAGAACACCTTGGGGCAGTAGCCCGCGAACATTTGGGTACACCGCAGAAACGAAGTCACACAAAAAATCACGGGACTTTGTCGGTGCCGTCTGGAAGATGTAGTGAAGGACGCGATCGTTCCCTACCCGGAAGGGGCCGGAAGATATGACCTTCGCCATGACGTCCGAGGTGGACGACGCGCACCCGCCAGCCGCCGACGCGGAGCTGACCAGTGCAAATGAGGCTCATCGCTACGTCGCCGACAACTGTCTGAACGACGGACCCGTCGGTCAGGTCGGCCTTGAGCTAGAGGCGCACTGCTTCGACCTGACGGACCCGATGCGCCGGCCCGGCTGGGATGAGATCAACGAAATCATCGCGGGGATCCCGACGCTGCCCGGCGGCGGCGCGATAACGGTCGAACCCGGCGGCGCCGTCGAGTTGTCGGGACCGCCGATGGACGGGCCGGTGCCGGCCGTCCTCGGGATGCAGGCCGACCGCGCCGCATTGCGTGGAGCCTTCGCACAGGCAGGTCTCGGCCTGGTCCTGCTCGGCGCCGACCCGCTGCGCCCGGCCAAGCGCGTCAACCCCGGTGCCCGCTATCAGGCGATGGAGACGTTCTTCAAGGCCAGTCAGACGGGCGCAGCCGGCGCGGCGATGATGACGTCGACGGCCTCCATCCAGATCAACCTCGATGCCGGCCCGAGGGAAAGTTGGGCGGACCGCGTGCGGCTCGCCCACGCACTCGGGCCGACGATGATCGCGATCGCCGCCAACTCACCGCTGCTCGGCGGCAAGTTCGCGGGCTGGCGATCGGCACGTCAGCACGTCTGGAGCCAGTTGGACTCGGCGCGCTGCGGCCCCATCCTCGGTGCCAGCGGGGACGACCCGGTCAGCGACTGGGCGCGCTATGCGTTGAAGGCGCCCGTCATGCTGGTCAACACGGCAGACGTCATCCCGGTGACCACCTGGGTGCCCTTCGCGGACTGGGCCGACGGCCGGGTGCTCCTCGGCGATCGCAGGCCGACCAACGCCGACCTGGACTACCACCTGACCACGTTGTTCCCGCCGGTGCGGCCCAGGCGGTGGCTGGAGATCCGCTACCTCGACAGCATTCCCGACACCGTGTGGCCCGCCGTGGTCTTCACACTCGTCACGCTGCTCGACGACCCGGTCGCCGCCGACATCGCCGCGGAGGCCACCGAATCGGTCGCAACGGCATGGGACCGCGCTGCGCAGATCGGCCTCGGTGACCGCAGGCTGGCCGATGCCGCCGTGCGGTGCGTGCAGGCGGCCGCCGAGCGGGTGCCTGCCGAACTCGAGGAATCGATGCAGCGGTTGGTGCGTTCGGTGGAAAAGGGACGATGCCCGGCCGACGATTTCTCCGACCGCGTCGTCAAGCACGGGATCGCACCGGCGGTCACCGAACTGGCACTAGGGGAGTCGTGACGGTACGCGAGAAACTCGCACGCGAACTCACGACGGCCCGCGACCGGACACTGCGCCTGGTCGATTTCGACGACGCCGAACTCCATCGGCAGTACAACCCGCTGATGAGTCCGCTGGTGTGGGACCTCGCCCACATCGGCTGGCAGGAAGAACTGTGGCTGCTGCGCGGAAACAACCCCGGCCGGCCCGGACTTCTCGATCCGCAGGTCGAGCGGTGCTACGACGCATTCCTCAACTCCCGGGCCAGCCGCGTGGACCTACCGCTGCTGTCGCCCACCGAGGCCAGGTCCTACTGCTCGACCGTGCGCAACAAGGCACTCGACAGCCTCGACACACTGCCCGACGACGGCTCCCGAATTCAGGACGAGTTCAACTTCGGTCTGGTGATCAGTCACGAGAACCAGCACGACGAAACGATGCTGCAGGCGCTGAACCTCCGTACTGGGCCCGCACTGCTGGACCGGGGAGCGCCCTTGCCGCCTGGCCGCGCTTCAGTCGCCGGAACGTCGGTGCTCGTGCCCGCCGGGGAGTTCATCCTTGGCGTGGACGCGATCGCCGAACCGCTTTCGCTGGACAACGAACGTTCCGCACACCGGGTCGACCTGCCTGCGTTCCGTATCGGTCGCGTCCCCGTCACCAACGGTGAGTGGCGGCAATTCATCGAAGACGGCGGCTACGACCAACAGCGTTGGTGGTCGGAACGGGGCTGGGCGCACCGGCGGGACGCGGATCTGCGGGCGCCGCAGTTCTGGAACACCTCAGGACACCTGGCTGGCACCCGCACCCGATTCGGCCACGTCGAGGACATCCCGGCAGACGAACCCGTCCAGCACGTCACGTTCTTCGAAGCCGAGGCGTATGCCGCCTGGGCGGGTGCGCGGCTACCCACCGAGCAGGAGTGGGAGAAGGCCTGCGCGTGGGATCCCGCGGCGAAGGCGCGCCGTCGCTATCCGTGGGGTTCGTCGGAGCCGACGACACATCTCGCCAACCTCGGCGGTGACTCTCTGCGGCCCGCGCCGGTGGGTGCGTATCCGGCCGGTGCGTCGGCGTACGGCGCCGAACAGATGCTCGGCGACGTCTGGGAATGGACCACGTCGCCGCTGCGGCCGTGGCCGGGGTTCACGCCGATGCTCTATGAGGAGTACTCGGCGCCCTTCTTTGACGGCGACTACAAGGTGCTTCGCGGCGGATCGTGGGCGGCCGCATCGAGCACCGTTCGTCCGAGCTTCCGCAACTGGGACCACCCGATCCGCAGGCAGATCTTCTCCGGCGTGCGCCTGGCGTGGGATATCGCCTGATGTGCCGACACCTCGGCTGGCTCGGTGAACCCGTCACCGTCGCGTCACTGGTGATGGATCCGGCCAACGGCCTTATGGTGCAGTCGTATTCGCCCCGTAGGCAGAAGCACGGCCTGATGAACGCCGATGGCTGGGGTGTCGGCTTCTTTGACGGCGACACCCCGCGCCGTTGGCGCAGCGCCGCTCCGCTGTGGGGTGACGCCTCGTTCGCTTCGGTGGCGCCTGCGTTGCGCAGCGGATGCATCGTCGCGGCCGTTAGATCGGCGAGTGTCGGCATGCCGATCGAACCGACGTCGAATGCGCCGTTCACTGACGGTGAGTGGCTGCTGTCACACAACGGTCTCGTCGACCGCGCCACCCTACCTCTTTCGACGAAGGCCGAATCCACCTGCGACAGTGCTCTGTTGGCGGCGCTGATCTTCGACCGGGGGCTGGACTCGCTCGGCGACACCATCGTCGAGGTCGCCGCCGCCGACCCCAACGCCCGGCTGAATATTCTGGCGGGCAACGGTTCACGACTCCTTGCCACCACCTGGGGTGACACCCTGTCCGCGCTGCGGCGCGTCGACGGTGTCGTGCTGGCCAGCGAACCCTACGACGACAACCCGGACTGGCAGGAGATCCCCGATCGCCACCTGGTCTCCGTCGTCGGCCCTGACATCGAGCTGATCCCGCTGAAAGGACCGTGATGACGTTTGCACTGTCGAACTACCTGTCCGCCAACTCGGCGTCCGAAGCCCTACGTCGTGATGTGCGCGACGGGCTGACACAGACGCCGAAGTCGTTGCCGCCCAAATGGTTCTACGACTCGATGGGCAGCGATCTGTTCGATCAGATCACCCGCCTTCCGGAGTATTACCCCACCCGCACCGAGGCGCAGATCCTGCGCGAGCGGTCGGCTGAGATCGCCGCGGCGTCAGCCGCGGACACCCTCGTCGAACTCGGCAGCGGTACCTCGGAGAAGACCCGCATGTTGTTGGACGCGTTGCGCGACAGTGGATCCCTACGCCGGTTCATTCCCTTCGACGTCGACGCGTCCGTGCTCAAGGCCGCCGGCTCGGCGATCGAAAAGGAATACCCCGGCATCGAGATCGACGCGGTTTGTGGCGATTTCGAAGAGCACCTCGGCAAGATTCCCCGCGTCGGCCGCCGACTGGTCGTTTTCCTGGGTTCGACGATCGGAAACCTCACACCAGCGCCGCGCGCCGACTTCCTTTCCACCCTAGCGGAGACGCTGCAGCCCGGCGACAGCCTGCTGCTGGGCACCGATCTGGTCAAGGACACCGATCGGTTGGTGGCGGCCTATGACGACAGCGCAGGCGTCACCGCGCAGTTCAATCGCAACGTGCTGGCCGTGGTCAACCGTGAATTGGACGCGGACTTCGACCTCGACGCGTTCGAGCACGTCGCGAAGTGGAACACCGACGAGGAGCGCATCGAGATGTGGCTGCGGGCCAACCAGGCGCAGCGGGTGCGGGTGAACGCACTCGATCTGACCATCGACTACGCCGACGGCGAGGAGATGCTCACCGAGGTGTCCTGCAAGTTCCGCGCCGATTCGGTGGCTGCGGAACTGGCCGCATCCGGCCTGCGTCGCACCCATTGGTGGACCGACAACGCCGGCGACTTCGGCCTGTCCCTTTCGGCGCTGTGACGTCCGGAGACGGCAGCCTCGCCGAGCGGTGGCGCGCGGCAAGGCCGGCCGTCGCCGGGGTGCACCTCGACAGCGCCGCCTGTTCACGACAGACCCTGGCGGTCATCGACGCCGCGGCCCGGCATGCCCGCCACGAGGCCGAGGTGGGCGGATACGTCGCCGCCGCGGCCGCCGCTCCGGTGCTGGATGCGGGCCGTGCCGCCATCGGCGTGCTGACCGGTTTGAGTGGCGGTGACGTGGCTTACACCACCGGCGCCAACGATGCCCTCGACATCCTGCTGTCCAGTTGGCCCGGCGAGCGCACCGTTGCCCTCCTGCCCGGCGAGTACGGACCCAACCTGGCGATCATGGCCGCCAACGATTTTGACGTGCGTCCCTTACCCGTAGACGGTGACGGACGGCTCGACGTCGACGCCGCCGCCCGCGCGCTGGCGGCCGACCGTCCCGCACTGGTGCACCTCACGGCACTGGCCAGCCACCGCGGTGTCGCCCAACCCATGGCGGCGCTGGCCGAGGTGTGCCGAAACCTGGATCTCGACCTGGTGATCGATGCGGCACAGGCGCTGGGCCATCTCGATTGCGCGGTAACGCCTTCCGCGATCTACAGCTCGTCGCGGAAGTGGGTGGCAGGTCCGCGCGGCGTCGGATTCCTTGGCGTGCGTCCGGACTTGGCGCAGCGGCTCCGCCCGCGGCTGTCCCCGCCGGAATGGGGGCTTTCAATGACCGTCATGGAGCGCATTGAACTGGGTGAAGCCAATGTGGCTGCTCGCGTTGGCTATTCGGTGGCGCTCGGCGACTATCTGGCGGCCGGGCCCCACCAGGTCGGTGAACGGCTCGCCGAGGTGGGCAGGATGACCCGCGAGGCGCTCGCCGATGTCAGGGGATGGCGGGTGGTCGAGGCGGTCGACGAACCGACGGCGATCACCACGTTGGAGCCCGTCGACGGCGCGGACCCGCAGCAGGTGCGGGCGCAACTCATCGCCGAGCACGGCATCGTCACCACCTATGCGGAAACGCTGCGGGCCCCGTTCGAGATGACGTCGCCCGTGCTGCGGGCATCACCGCACGTCGACGTCACCGCAACCGAACTGGAGCAGTTCGCCGAGGCGCTGGCAGGTGCGACCCAGTCGTCCTAGTGGCAATCACGGTCCACCCCAGGTGTGTACGGGCTCGTTGCTGTGCATGCGTTCGCAGTAAAGCCGCAACATCTCGGCCAGCGCGTCCGGCCGGGAGAGTCCGCGCTCCTGCAGCGCATGCACCGTCGCGACCTGCCATACGGATCCGTTCACTCCGGTCTTTGCACGGCCCTCGATCACCCCTAGGTAACGGTCGCGGACGTCGGCGGACACCTCCCACCGTCTCAGCCCCTCTTCGGCCATCGGCAGTAACTGGCGCAGCACCAACTCGTCGGGCGTCACCTCACCGAGGCCCGGCCAGTACAGTCGGGCGTTCACTCCGCTCTTGGCGGATTCAACGAAATTGTGTTGTGCCGCAGCAAAACTCATCTTTGTCCAAATCGGCCTGTCATCCTCGGCCAGCGTCCGCAGCACACCGTAGTAGAACGCGGCGTTGGCCATCATGTCGACGACGGTCGGTCCCGCGGGCAGCACGCGATTCTCCACGCGCAGGTGCGGTCGGCCATTCACGACGTCGTACACCGGGCGATTCCACCGGTAGATGGTGCCGTTGTGCAACCGTAGCTCGGCGAGTTTCGGCGTGCGGCCCTCGGCCAGTTCGCGGGTGGGATCCTCATCGGACATCTCGGGCAGCAGCGACGGAAAGTACCGGACGTTCTCCTCGAACAGGTCGAATATCGAGGTGATCCACCGTTCGCCGAACCACACCCGCGGCCGCACACCCTGGGTCTTGAGCTCATCGGGCCGGGTGTCGGTGGCTTGGGCGAAAAGTTCGATGCGGGTCTCCGCCCATAGGTGGTGTCCGTAGAAGAACGGTGAGTTGGCGCCCAGTGCCAGCTGCGGACCGGCCAACACCTGCGCCGCGTTCCAGTTGTTGGCGAAGTCAGCGGGTGAGACCTGTAGGTGCAGCTGCATGCTGGTGCATGCCGACTCGGGGGCGATCGACTCGGTCTGCAGACTCAGCCGCTCGGGTCCGCTGATGTCGATCAGGATGTCTTCACCGCGCGCGGTGAAGATCGAATCGTTGAGTGCCTGATAGCGCACCGACTCGCTCATCCAGCGACCCGTCAGGTGTTCGGGCATCAGGGTCGGCAGGACGCCGACCATCACGATGTGCGCATCGTGCCCGTTGGCCTTGGCTTCGGCCGCGTTGAGGCTGGCCCGCACCTCGGCCTCGAGCTCGAGTGCCGCACGACCGGGCAGCCGGCGCGGCGGAACGTTGAATTCGATGTTGTAGGCGCCTAATTCGGTCTGGTAGGCCGGATCGGCGATCGCCTGCAGGACCTCTCGGTTGGTCATGGCGGGTTGGTATGCGGAGTCGACGAGGTTGCACTCGATCTCCATACCGGTCAGCGGCCGCTCGAACTCGAAACTGGACTCCTTCAGCATGGTTTCGAAGACGTCGAGGCACCGCTGCACCTTGCGCCGGTACTCGCGGCGGTGCGCGAGCGAGTACTCGGTGTCCTGCACTTCTTCGCCCACCCTGCCATTGTCGGCGAGCGTGCGTGTTTGCACGTCGACACGCCGCGATTGGTCCACATTTCTCGCACGCTCGTGCGTGCCATCCGCGGTGTAGGTCGCCTCACGCCACCCGCGACGTGGTGCGCGACGACCTAGACCGCCATGCGACCGCCGTCAACGGGCAGCGCCGCCCCGTGTATGAAACCGGCCGAGTCGCTGACCAAATAGTCGACCGCGGACGCGATTTCATCGGCGAGGGCGACACGGCGCGCGGGCGCCTGCGAGGCGAGTTGATCGAGTGCGTCGCCCAGTTCCGCCGAGCCGGGAGTCCGCGTCGGTCCGACGACCACGGCGTTCACGCGCACGCCGTGAGGCCCGAATTCAGCCGCCCAGCTCTTCGTCAGCAACACGAGCGCCGCTTTGGTCGCACCGTAGACCGACATGCCAGGTAGCGCGACGCTGCCTGCGATGCTGGATATGTTGACGATCGCGCCCTTGCCCTGCGCCGCCATCGCTGGAGCGAGTTCGCTGACCAGGTAGAACGGCGCTTTCAGGTTCGTGGCGATGAGGGTGTCGAAGGATTCCTCGGGAAAGCCGGGCGTCGGGCCAACAGCACCGGTGGCGGCGTTGTTGACAAGGACATCGATCCGGCCGCCGGCGAGGCCCACGGCCGTGGACGCCAATTCTCGGGCTCCCGCGGCACCGGACAGATCCGATTGGATGAAGTCTGCGCGTCCTCCGGTGGCGCGGATGCTGTCAACGACGGCGTCGCCCCGGCGGCGATCGCGTCCACAGACCAGCACATGCGCATGGCGATTCGCGAGTCGGTGGGCGATAGCGGCGCCGATACCGCTCGTCGAGCCAGTCACGAGTGCGGTCGTCTGGTCCTTCAGATCTGTCATGTATCGGACCGTAGATCCGAATATTGGATCCGCCAATCCAAATTACTTCAGGGAGTGTGGGTTTGGTGCTCTCTCTTCCTCTATGAATCGGCACAACGCTGCGAACGCGTCGCGAAGTGGGGCGGTGTCGCGGTTGAGTTGAGTGAGCACAAGGCCGCCGATCACAGACGTCAGGGTCATCGATGCCAGCGCGTCCGGGTCGGCGGCTGCCGAGATCTGGTTGTCTGCCTGCATCGAGCGGTACCCCGCTCGCATATGACGCTCGATTTGGCGCAGACCCGCGGCGATGCGCAGCGTCACCCGCGGGTCGGCGGTCGCGGGATCTGTTCCAAGCGTCGCGATCGGGCACCCCCGGTACCGCGATTGTCGTTGTTGCTCGATGAGCGACTCGGCCCACCCTTTGACCCCAGCGACCGATTCGAAGTTGCCGAGCATGGATTCACCTGGAACATCACGTCCGTGTTGATCGATCACGGCCAGCATCAACGATTGTTTGTCGGAGAAGTAGTGGTAGATCTGAGAATTGCTCACCCTCGCTTCTTCGCGGACGTCGTCGAGGCTGATTCTGACGGGGCCCCGCACTTCCACCAGACGTGCCGCTGCCTCGATGATTCGTTGTTTCGTTTGCACGCCCTTCGGCGTCAATTTGGTATTGCTGCCGTGCATCATTTCCTCCGCCGCGATCGACCAGGGCCCCGTTCAGTTTATACGTACGACGTACGTATTGCGAACTGGATTTATCGACGGCTGGCCACCGCAACCTGAGGATTCATCAGCCCGCCGCGGAGCTCTACATTGATCGCCGGATCGGCATGTGCGGCCAGTGCGCGCAGCGCCGACGGGCTGTAGGTGCGCAGCGAGCTGATCACGCCGTCGTGCACGAACGGAATGAACGGCGCGAACGGCAGCATCGTCGCGAGCCGGAGAAGGTGCAACGGTGTCGGCGGCCTGGGCAGATCGATGATCACCAGCTTGTCGGCTGCGCGCGTGCCCTCGGCGAACACCCGTGCCGCCATCGATGGCGCCATGTGGTGGAACGACAGCGCGAACACCGCAAGATCGAAGTGGCCGTCGGGAGCGTCGATGGCGGTGGCGTCCATCTCGCGCACCGTCGCACGCGGGTCCTCGCCCAGATCACTTGCCGCCATCTCCGCCACCGACGTGGCTTCGACGTCGGTCACGGTGAGCTCGGCTGTGGGATGCCAATCCAGCAGTTTCCGTGACAAACCGCCGTGGCCTGCGCCGAGTTCGAGGATCTTGGGGTCCGCGACGTCTGCGACCTCGTCCAGTGCGATGCGGGCGAAGTTTTCGGTGTTGCCGAAGCGCTCGCCGGTCCATTCCAGCGCACGGACGACGCTGCGCTTGATGCCCTCGTCGACATCGTCGCGATCGAGATATTCGAGCCGGTCGGTTTCCAACAGCCGGTCCAGGCACGACGCATCAGGCCCGCCGCGGGGCATGCGGTCAATGTCGACGATCGGTATGCCCATCTAGACCATGATGGTCGATTGGAGTCGCCGTTACGAGGGGACGACGTGCCTCACCTACTTTGAGCGCGTGGCCGGTGGTGGTGCCTCACCTATTTTGAGCGCGTGGTCTAGAAGGCTTGCCCGATGTGGAAGGCAAGATCGATATGGCTGCGAGGCGGCAGGTAACGA
>NZ_NVQE01000044.1 GCF_002591975.1 Mycobacterium neglectum
CCGCCCGGCTCCTCAAAGTGACGACGAGCAAGTCCGACCACGCCACCAGAGCCCGCATCCCCAAGCGCGCACAATCACATGAGGCAACGAAACCACCCTCGCGCGCATCTTGACATGAGGCAACACGCTGTGGTCTGTGACAACTGAAACCAAAGTGACAGAAGAGATTTCAGATTTGGCTGACAGTTCTGCTTCGGGTTGATGGGTCAGAGCGCAGCGAACTGAACCGGCCACGCAGCCCGCGGCGCAGCACCGTCACCACATAGGTGAGCAGCACCCCAACGGCCAGTGACGCGAGGACTCCGACGGCAGGGTGGCCCTCGAAAAGCGCATAGACCTGGTAGTGGACCAGATAGGTGTACAGCGACGCCTCCGCAAGCACCCCGATTGGCACCGTGAGGGTGGCTGGACAACGGATCGTCGGCACCCAGATGAGCAGGAGCAGTCCGACCATCACCGTCACGTCACGCAGTGTGGTGCCGAAATAGCCATGCAGGCTGACGATCAGGACGACGGACACCGCGACGCGTTGCAGCGTCGTCGTCGCTTTCGACGCCGCCCAGCCGATCGCGAAGAACCAGAAGGCCAGCATGGTGAACCACGCGTCGCGGCCGAGATCCAGCCCGAGGATGTCATACCTCAAAGCCAGACCGATGACGAGGAACACGACGGCGACAGTGAACGGAAGACGGCGTTCGAGACGATCCATGAACGGCAGCCAGAACACCAGCGCCAGCACCACGAGTGTCCACACCAGTACCTCGACGAACCACAGCCGCCCCGCGGTCATGCTGTCGTGCGGACCGAGAAACTTGTTGGCCAGCAACAGATTGGTCCACGTGTAGTGGTCGGTCAGCAGCAATGCGATCACGACCCACAACACCGATGGCACCGCGATCCACGCGATCGTGTTACCCAGATGCCGCACGCGGTCGTTGCGCGGAACCGGCGTGAGGCAGAAGCGGCCGAAGTTGTACCCGGCCACGCCAAGGAGAATGTGCGCGCCACCCCACAACTCGAACAGCTCGGCGTGCGATCCGACGATGAGCACGATTGCCGCGGCACGGAGCGCGACGCTGGTTTCCAGGGTCGCCAGCCAACTGCGGCGCGCCGGCTTCGAGAAGCTTTCGAGCTGCCGGATCGGCATGTTCTGCCAGTCCGCGGGCAGCTGACCGATTGCCCGTTCCAGCCGCACTGTCATCGTGACGTACGACAAGGAGTTGCCGCCGAGGTCGACGAAGCTGGCCTCTGGATCGAGCGTGCCCGCGTCGACCTGTAATACATCGGCGAACAACCCGTGCAGGTCCGTCGCCTGGGGCTGATCGGTGATACGCGCCAACCGGCGCACTGTCTCGTAATCGGGCTTGCCCGATGGCAGCAGCGGCAGCTCCTCGACCCCGACCGCGCGGACGGCACCCGCAGGTAATCCCGCCGCCTCGGCCGCCGCGCGCTGGACTTCGCGGTCCTCCTGCCCACCTGCGGTGGCGACCACGATGAGGTCGTCGTCGCTGGTGCAGAACGCCGGCATGCCTTGACGGCGCAGTGCGGCCTCGACCTGCTGGAGATCGATGCGCAGGCCGTACATCTTGACGAATCGACTGTTGCGGCCGACCACCTCGTACAGTCCGTCGGGGCAAAGCCTGGCGAGGTCGCCCGTCCGGAGAGTTTCGACCGTCTTGCCAACTGCCAGATCGTCGGGCCCATGCGCGTAACCCATCATCACGTTGGGGCCGCGGTAGACCAGCTCGCCGACGTCGTCGGCCCATCCGTCCAGTGGTTCGATCGTGAACGACCCGCCCCGTATCGGTCGGCCGATCGTATTCGGCCGGGACAAGGCGAGTTCTGGTGGCAGGTAGGACATCCGGGCTGTTGCCTCGGTTGCGCCGTACATCACGAACAGTTCGAAACCCGCCTTCTGCGCGAGTTCGGCGAATCTAAGAACGCGCTCGGGTGGCATCCTGCCGCCGGCCTGGGTCACGTACCGCAGGTGGGGCAGGTCCGCGGCGTCGAAGCCGACGCTCTCGAGTAGTTCGAAGGTGTACGGTACCCCCGCGAATGACGTTCCGCGGTGCCGGCGGAAAAGCTCCCAGAACTCTTCGTCGACCACCGAGCGGTCGGTCAGAATCAGGCCTGCACCCACCGCCAGGTGACTGTGAATCACCGAAAGTCCGTAGCAGTACGACATCGGCAGTGTTGTTGCAGCCCTGTCGGTTTCGCGGATACTGAGGTATTCGGCGATAACTGCTGCGTTGTCGACAAGATTGGTGTGCGACAGTCGCACCAGCTTCGGAGAGCCCGTGCTGCCCGACGTTGACATCAGCAGGGCGAGGTCGTCGTGCAGTGGGCGTTCGTCCTGGAGCCGCGAGGGCGGCGACATTCCACCTGCGTGGCGATGGTGGATGCCGCGATCGTCGATGACGATGTCGGGCGCGTACCTCTCTTCGATCGCGGTGTGGTCGCGCCGCGCATCGACGGGCAGCACCACATGCTCGGCTGCCAGTGCGCCGAGATAGTGCACCAGCGTGGGGATGTCATTGCGGGTTTCGAGAAGTACGAGGCGGCGTGGTCCGGCGAGGGTCTGCGCGGTCTCGGCGACCCTATCCGCGAGTTCGCGGTACGTCAGCTGCGTGGTGTCGGTGAGCACCGCGACACGCTCGCCGTGGCCACGCAGATGCGCGATGAGCGCACTCACGTGAACACCACTCCGGTGCCCACCACCTCGATACGCACCTTCGCGTCGATCGATGGCGGTTCGAGGCTGGCCTGGCGTACGACGATGGGTTCGATGTCGCCGGCAGGATCGATGGTCAAAAGCACATCGTGGCCGAGAAATTCGACAGCCAGCACTTTGCCGACACCGTTCAAATCGCCACTGTCCGAAACGACTTTCGCCACCAGCTGTTCGGGCCGCAACAACAGTGTTCCCGGGCCGTCCTCAGCGCGCACCGCCACCCGTCCGATCGCGCAGTCGGCCATGCCGGATGACACCACGCAGGGCAGCGTGATGCTGTCGCCGAGGAACTCGGCCGTGAACCGGTCATTGGGCTGCCGGTACACGAACTGAGGTGAGCCGACCTGAGTGAAGCGTCCTTCGCGCATCACCGCGACCTGATCGGCGATCGACAGCGCCTCCTCCTGATCGTGGGTTACGAGCAGCGATGTGATGCCGGTGTCGGCAAGCAACCCGGCGACCACCTTTCGGGTGGATGCGCGTAGCCCGGTGTCAAGCGCACTGAATGGTTCGTCGAGCAACATCAGCACCGGTTGTCGGGCGAGCGCACGGGCCAACGCGACGCGCTGCTGCTGACCGCCCGAGAGCTGATGTGGGCGGCGGTCCGCGAATGACGCGTTGAGCGAGACGGTTTCGAGCAGTTCGCCGACACGGCTGCGTACCTTGTCGCGGCCTTCGCCGCGAATGCCGTAGGCGACGTTCTGGCCGACGGTCAAGTGGGGGAACAATGCGCCGTCCTGTGCGACGTAGCCGACGCTGCGCAAGTGCGGTGCCACCGCACGGTCCGGGCTTGCGATCTGGCGGCCGTCGAGGGTGATCGTGCCGTCGCCAGGCGTCTCGAAGCCGGCGATGAGCCGCAGCAGCGTCGTCTTTCCACAGCCGGAAGCGCCGACGACTGCGGTCAAGCTGCCCCGCTCCAGCTGCAGGTCGATGTGGTCGAGTACGACGTGGCCGTTGAACGACTTCGCGAGTCCCCGAATGTCGACCATGGCTTCGGTCATAGCGAGGCCACCTTCATCGATTGACGGAAGAGCAGGACGGTCACGGGTACTGCCAGCAGCACCAACACCGTTGCGTACGGCGCGGCGGCCGCGTAATCGAGCTCGCTACTCCACGACCAGAACATCATCGACAGCGTTCGGGTGCCGGTCGGTGCCAGCAGCAGCGTCGCGGTCAATTCGGTTGCCACCGCGACGAATACCAGCGATGCGCCCGCCGCCGCGGCGGGCGCGGTGAGCCGCAGTGTCACGCGGAAGAACGTCTCCGACGGTGAAGCGCCGAGCGACCGGGAGGCCTCCTCGAGGCTCGGTGGGACCTGGGCCAGGCCGGCTCGAACGTTGACCAGTGCGCGCGGCATGAACAGCAGGACGTAGGCGAACACGATCAGCGGCACGCTCTGGTACAGCGGCCGGGCGTAGTGGATGGCGACTGTGACAAGCGCCAGCGCGGTGACGATGCCCGGCAGTGAGCTGGTGACATAGTTGGCGCCCTCGACTGCGCGGGCCAACAGGCCGTTGGACCGCACCGCGACCCACGCGACGGGGAAGGCCAGTACCGTTGTGATGATCGCGGCCGTTCCGGCCAGCCCGATGGTCTGGGCGAGCGAATTGCCGAGTTCGGCGAAGTCCCACACCTCGGTACCACCGATCCACAGCCAGCGCAGTAGCGTCCACATCGGAACGCCGAGCGAAAGTGCAGCCAGACCGACCAACGCCCCCAGCGCGGGGATTGTGCTGTAGCCCAGTCGGTTCGGGGTGGCGGCCCGGGGCGCACCAGAGCCGATCCTGGCGAATCGGATCTTGCCGCGCGCGGCCGCCTCGACGCTAAGCAGCACCAGGCACAGCAGCACCAGAACACCGGCGAGCATGCTGCCCGCCGCACCGTCGAAGGTGACCTGGAACTGCTGGAAGATCGCGACGGTGAAGGTGTCGAAGCGGATCATCGCGAAGGCGCCGAATTCGGAAAGCAAGTGGAGGCCGACGAGCAGTCCGCCGCCGAGGACCGCCAGTCGTAGCTGCGGCAACACGACGCGGATGAACACGCCTAGCGAATCCGAACCGAGCGCACGCGCAGATTCCTCCACGGCGGGATCGAGCCGACGCAGGGTCGCCGCGACGGGCAGATACATGAAGGGGAAATACGACAGCGTGGTGATCAGGACTCCGGCAGGTAGCCCATGGATCGAGGGGATCACGCCGACCCAGGCGTAACTGTTGACGAACGCCGGAACAGCCAGCGGCGCAACGAACAACGGACGCCAGAAGCCCCGGCCAGGAAGGTCGGTACGTTCCGTCAGCCAGGCCAGGCCGACACCGATCAGCACGCAGAGCGGCACCGTGATGCAGACCAGTGCGACGGTGTTGATCAGCAGCTCACCGACCCGCGGTCGGACTACCAGTTCGTAGGCGCGCGTCCACCCGACCGACACCGTGCCCCACACCACGTAACCGAGTGGAATGCAGGTGGCTGCGACCAGAATCGCGACCGTCGCCGAGACCAGCGGACCGGGCCTCGCGGTCGCCTCAGACCGCGTGGACTCCGCAGTGGGTACCGGAACGGGGGGAGCAGCAGTCACCTACAACAAGCCCGCCTTCGTCATCAGGTCGGTCACCTGCTGGGAGTTCAGCGTCGACGGGTCCACCGCCGGTGCCTGCAGCGTGTCCAACGGCGGCAACGCGGGATTGGCGGGCACACCGCTGGCGACCGGATACTCGAACGAGGTGCCCTTCTCCAGCACCTCCTGGCCCGCCTTGCCGGTGATGAACTTGATGAACTGCTGGGCCTCGTCCTTTTTGTTGCTGGATTCGAGGACGCCGCCGCCGGACAGGCTCACGAAGGCGCCGGGGTCCTCGTTCTTGAAGTAGTGCAGCGCCGTATTGGCGCTCATCTCTTTGGTTTTCGACTGATCGCGGAACCAGTAGTAGTGGTAGATCACGCCGCCGTCGACCTCGCCTGCGTTGACCGCCTTCAGCGTGGCGATGTTGTCGCTGTAGAGCGTCGCGCCGGACTTCATCGCCGCCAGCCACTTCGCGGCCTCGGCCTCACCCTTGAGCTGCAGCAGCGCTGCGACGATTGCCTGGAAGTCTGCCTTCGTCGGCGGCGCGCCCCACCGGCCCTTCCACTCGGGTGACTGAAGGTCCAGCAGCGATTTCGGCAATTGCTCGGGGGTCAGCCTGGACGTGTTGTAGACGAATACGGTGCTGCGCGCTGCCACACCGGTCCACTTGCCGGTGGCCGGGCGGTACTGCTCCGGAACCTGATCGAGGGTGGCCGGGTCGAGATCGGCGAACAGTCCGGCTTTTTCGACCGCCGCCATGGCCGGCGAGTTCTCGGTCAAGAACACGTCGGCGGGCGACGCATCGCCCTCGGCCACGAGCTGGTTACCGAGTTCGGTATCGCCGCCCTGGCGATACGTGACCTTGATGCCGGTCTCGTTGGTGAACGCGTCGATCCACTCTTTGGTCAGCGACTCGTGCTGAGCGTTGTAGATCAGTAGCTCGTCGCTCTCGCTCGAACCCGAGCATGAGGTCGCCGCAAGCACCACGGCTGCGGTCGAAACGAGGGCGGCGATCCGGCTCCAACGGGGGCGCATCCAGGCGGTCCTTCCCGCGCCGACCCGGCGCTTTTAGCTGAGGTTTACCTAAATGAACATACCCTGCCCTGTGTCGCCCCGGTGCGGCCCGATCTTTCTTCCGTTCGTCATGCTCAGAGCGGGTTTCTCGACGCGCATGCTGCGGGTACGTTGGCTCTGAAGTCGGCGGCGACCTGATCCGTCGGCACCGACCTTGAGGACACTGAATGAAGAAGTCAGCTCACCGCCGACAGTCGCGCGTCATTTCAATGGCCGCCGCTTGTGTGCTCGGGGTCTCTGCAGCCGTGTTCACCGCGCCCGTGGCTACCGCCGCCGACTGCACCGCCAGTGGGCTCAGCACGGTCGCGGGGGGTGTGCTGGCCGAGGCGGGCGGCTACCTTGCCGGCCACCCAGGTGCCAACAACGTGTTGACCGCCGCCGCCACGGAGCCACCGGATGTGGCGCGCGCCAATGTGCGGGGTTACTTCACGTCCAACCCCGGCGAGTTCCTCGACCTCCGGCGGATCGCTGCTCCACTGCAGGACCTGCGTAACCAATGCGGCATCGCGGTCAGCCCGGGGCAGCTCGCGACGCTGTTCGACACGATGTCCGGGGCCTGATCTCCGCGGCGGGTGGCCGATGAGTTTCGGTGGCGCGGGTAGTCGATCTCTCTAGACGAGATCCGGCACATCGAAGGGAAGCCGATGACTACTGAATCGACGGCGACGGTGGGGAAGCCCCCCGTCGTCGATGGTCAGACATGGCGCGCCGCACTGGATGATCTTCGGCGCCGGGAGAAGGCGGTGACGCGGGAACTTGATGCGATCGCGGCGGCACGCCGGCGGCTGCCGATGGTCGAAATGGACGACTACACGCTGATCGGTGCGAACGGCCCGATCCGGCTTGTCGACGTCTTCGATGGACGGGCGCAACTCATCGTCTACAACCACATGTGGAACGACGGCGCCGAATGGCAATGCGGTGGCTGCACCAGTTTCACCTCGCAGTTCACCCGGCTCGATTTTCTCGACAATTACGATGCCCGCTTCGTGATCGTGACCAACGGGCCCATCGACGAGGCGCTGGCCTACCGGGAGAAGGTCGGCAACCAGATGGACTGGTACTCGTCGGCCGACAGTTCGTTCGGTGCGGATGTGGACGCCGCACCCAACGAGGGGTTCGGGGTAAACGTCTTCCTGCGTGACGGCGAGACGGTCTACCGGACCTGGCATACCAACGGTCGCGGTGTGGAGCAGCTCAGCTACACCTTCGGGTTGAAGGACATCCTCCCGTGGGGGCGGCAGGAGGAGTGGCTGGACTCACCGGAGGGGTGGCCGTCGCGGCCGACGTACTCGGGATGGTTGGACAGCCCCGATGTCGCGCGGCTCTACGGAAACGGCGGCTGACCACTCGTCACGTGTGTCTCACATGCGCCCGAAGCGTGCGCGCACGAAGCTGTAGGCGCCGAACGCCGCGATGCCGAGTGCGGCCACGATGAGCAGGAACTTGCCGAACGGGGCGTTGCCCAAAGCCTTGACCGCCGCATCGATGCCCGACGCCTTCGATGGATCTGCCTGCAGTGTCGCGACGATCACCAGCACACCCGCGCCGGCCAGCACCAGACCCTTCGCCGCGTAGCCGCCGACGCCGACGGCGTTGATTCCAGTGCCGCCCGACACCCGCAGATCCTTCAAGAACTTCTTCGAAGCACCCTTGTAGACGTGATAGCCACCCACCCCGATGAGCCCGAGTGCGACCGCGATGAGAAGCGCCTTGCCCCAGCCCGATTGCATCAACTGCGCACTCATTCCGCTGTTCTGCTGACTGCTCTGCTGACCGCTTCCCATCGCGAAGCGCGCCGCCGACAGCGCGATGGAGAAATTCACGATCGCCAGCCCGAGAGACTTGGCGCGTTTCCAGGCCGGGGTGTCGTCCTGGCTGGGCCCGGAACCCTCGCCGGGCTTGGAGCCGACGATGGCTTCGGCCACCCGCCACAAGCCAAGCGCGACAAGGCCGACCGCGGCCACCCAGAGGATCACGGTGCCGCCGGTCTGACTGGCCAACTCAGCCAGCGCGCCGGACTGATCGGCGTTGCCGCCGGACCCTAAGGCGATGCGCACGATGATGTAGGCGATCAGCAGGTGCAGCACGCCGCTGGTGGCGAAGCCCGCCCGCGCGGCGTATTCGAACGCGTCGTTGTCGGTCGCACGATCTGCCGCGCCGTTCAGGGTCTTGTTGGCCATGCCGTTGCAGTACCCCCCTTTTGACGGTGACGAAACTTATCGGGCTGTGGATGAATCGGCGATTGGGGATAGGTGCGAGCCGACGGGTGCACATTGTCGGGGCCACCCCGCACGGTAACGCCATGACTGTTTCGAAGATGTCGTGGAGCAACGCCGAGATCGGCGCACTCGGAGAACGTTTGGCGGTCGAGCATCTGCAGTCCTTGGGGCTACGGGTGCTCGGACGCAACTGGCGCTGCCGTTATGGCGAACTCGACGTGGTCGCGGCCGACGACGCCGCGCGCATCGTGGTGTTCGTCGAGGTGAAGACGCGCACCAGCGATCGGTACGGGGGCATCGAACAGGCCGTCACACCGGAGAAGGTGCGTCGGTTGCGGCGCCTGGCCGGGCTGTGGCTGGCTCGCCAGGACGCCAGATGGGCCGCGGTGCGTATCGACGTCATCGGTGTGCGCATCGGGCGGCGGCCCATCCCTGAGATCACTCACCTGAAGGGAGTGGGCTGATGGCCCTGGGACGAGCATTCTCGGTGGCGGTTCGTGGCCTCGATGGGCACATCGTGGAGATCGAGGCCGACATTGCGTCGGGCCTACCCGGTGTGTACCTGGTCGGACTGCCCGACGCCGCGTTGCAGGAGTCGCGGGAACGGGTGCGCGCGGCGATCCACAACTGCGGCAACGAGTGGCCGCAGGCACGGCTGACGCTGGCGCTCTCTCCCGCCATGCTGCCCAAGATGGGGTCGGTGTACGACATCGCGCTGGCGCTCGCGGTGCTTTCGGCGAGCACCAAGGCGGGGTGGGCGCGACTGGAAAAGACCGTCCTGCTGGGCGAACTGGCGCTCGACGGCCGCGTGCGGCCGGTCAAGGGGGTGCTGCCCGCCGTACTCGCTGCGAAGCGCGAGGGGTGGCCGACTGTCGTCGTGCCCGTCGACAACTTGGCTGAGGCTGCCCTGGTGGACGGGATTGACGTCAGGGGTGTGCGCACGCTCGGCCAACTGCAGCTGTGGCTCGCGGGCAAGGCGCAACTCGAGGAGAGCATCGACAGGCCGTGTTCGGCGCCGTCGCCTACGGCCGATCTGGCCGACGTGATCGGCCAGACGCAGGCTAGGTATGCGGTCGAGGTCGCTGCCGCGGGTGCGCACCACTTGATGCTGACCGGCCCGCCGGGCGTCGGGAAAACGATGCTGGCGCACCGGCTCCCGGGACTGTTGCCGGCGCTGGACGAAAATGAGGCGCTCGAGGTGACAGCGATCCACTCCGTCGCGGGCCTGCTTTCGGGCGGCACGCCTCTGATCACCCGGCCACCGTTCGTGGCGCCGCATCACACCTCAACCGTGGCGGCGATGGTCGGTGGTGGCAGCGGGATGGCCCGCCCCGGTGCGGTCAGCCGTGCCCACCGCGGCGTGCTGTTCCTCGACGAGTGCGCCGAGATCGCCGTCAGCGTCATGGAGGCGTTGCGCACTCCGCTGGAGGACGGTGAGATTCGGCTGGCCCGCCGCGACGGCGTCGCGCGCTACCCGGCACGCTTCCAACTGGTGCTGGCCGCCAACCCGTGTCCGTGCGCGCCGGCAGATCCGCGGGACTGCATCTGTCCGGGCCAGGTCAAGCGGCGCTACCTCGGCAAGCTGTCCGGGCCATTGCTCGATCGGGTCGACCTGGCTGTCGAGATGCACTCGGAGCGCGCTGGTGCGTACGGACAGCAGGAGGGTGAGTCCACAGCCGCCGTGTGCGAGCGCGTCGCGACAGCGCGTGAGGCCGCGGCCGAACGATGGCGTCCCCATGGCATCCGCACCAATGCGGAGGTCAGTGGGGCCCTGCTGCGCAAGGAGTTTCGGCTTCCCGCGACGGTGATGAAGCCGCTGAGCAATGCCCTCGACGGGAAGCAGATCAGCATGCGCGGTGCGGACCGCAGCTTGAGGGTCGCTTGGACGCTGAGCGACCTTGCGGGACGAACCTCGCCGGTGTTGGAGGACGTCAACACCGCATTGAGCTTTCGACAGAACGGGGGAGCGCGATGATTGACGAGATCGCACGCGCGTGGGCCTATTTGTCGCGCGTCGCGGAGCCGCCGTGCCCCGAGCTGAGGGCGTTGGCGATGCAGGTTGGCCCGGTGGAGGCGGCCGAACGGGTGCGCTCTGGCGACGTCGACAACGACGTTGCCCGGCGGACCGAGGCGAGACGCCAGATCGACTGTGCAGCAAAAGATCTGGAGATACTGGACCGGATGGGCGGACGGCTTGTCGCCGCGGACGATGCCGAATGGCCGTTGTTGGCGTTCAATTCCTTCCGTAGCATCGACGACCGGCCGCAAGCGCACGAACCGATGGTGCTGTGGGCCGTCGGGTCTGCGTCCCTCGATGAGGTTTCCTACCGTGCCGCCGCCATTGTCGGCACCAGGGCCGCCACCGCGTACGGCGAGTTCGTCGCGGCTGATCTCGCTGCGGGTTTGGCGATACGCGATGCGGCGGTCGTATCGGGCGGGGCATTCGGGATCGACGGCGCCGCTCACCGCGCCGCAATGGCGGCCGACGGAGTGACGGTCGCGGTACTCGCAGGCGGAGTCGACGTACCATACCCGGCCGCACATGCCGCGATGTTGCGACGGGTTCGCGACCAGGGTCTCTTGATCAGCGAGTATCCGCCCGGCGAACGCCCCGCTCGGCACCGCTTTCTTACCCGTAACCGGTTGGTCGCCGCCCTTGCCGGTGCCACTGTCATCGTCGAGGCGGGTGCTCGCAGCGGTGCGGCCAACACCGCGGCTTGGGCCCGTGCGCTCGGCCGCTCGGTGTGCGCCGTGCCGGGTCCGGTGACGTCGTCGGTGTCGGTGGGATGCCACGCCCTGCTGCGGGCCGGAGCGAATGTGGTCACCCGCGCCGAGGACGTGGTCGAATTGATCGGCCACGTGGGCGAACTCGCTCCCGATGAGCAGCGCCCGGTGTCTGTGCTCGACGGGTTGGCCGACACCGACAAGCGGGTATACGACGCGCTTCCCGCCAGGGGCTCCCGCACCTCCGACGAGGTCGCGGTGGCCGCCGGCTTGCCGCCCACGCAAGTGTTGGGTCCGCTGGCGGTGCTCGAGTTGTCCGGCTTGGCGGTGCGCCGGGAGGGTAGGTGGAAGCTCGTTCGCCCAACATGAGGTAGCCGACCGGCACCGTGGCGGCGCTCGTATCCTCGAACGTGACGAGTAAATCAACAGGAGGAACAGTGGCAGGACGTCCAGTCCACACGTTCGAAGTGGTGCGTACCGAGCAGGTGACGCCGCATCTCACCCGAGTCGTCCTTGGCGGTGACGGCTTTGACACCTTTACGCCGAACGACTCGACCGACGCCTACGTCAAGATCGTGTTCGTGCATGCCGGTATCGACGTCGCCGCCCTGCCACAGCCGCTGACGCTGGACAGTTTCAAGACCCTGCCCCCCGAACAGCAGCCATCGGTCCGTACGTACACGGTCCGCCGCGTGGACGCCGAGCGCCGTGAGATCTCCATCGACTTCGTGGTGCACGGCGATCACGGTGTCGCCGGGCCGTGGGCTGCCGCGGCCAAACCCGGGCAACCGGCATACCTGATGGGACCGAGCGGGGGGTATGCGCCTGATCCCGCGGCAGATTGGCACCTGCTTGCCGGTGATGAGGCAGCTGTTCCGGCGATCAGCGCGGCGTTGGAAGCGTTGCCGGACAACGCTATCGGCCAGGTCTTCATCGAGGTGGGTGGCCCCGACGACGAGATCGAGTTGACCGCACCGCCGGGCGTGGACATCACCTGGATCTATCGAGGCGGACGCGCCGACCTCGTATCCGAGGAGCTCGCGGGTGATCACGCGCCGCTGATCGAGGCCGTGAAGAGTGCGCAGTGGCTGCCCGGCCAGGTGCAGGTGTTCGTTCACGGCGAGGCGCAGACCGTGATGCACAATCTGCGGCCGTACTTCCGCAAGGAGCGGGGCTTGGACGCCAAGTGGGCGTCGTCGATCTCGGGGTATTGGCGCCGCGGGCGTACCGAGGAGACCTTCCGGCAGTGGAAGGCCGAACTCGCGAAGGCGGAACAGGCCAACGCGTGACCACACGACTGGCACGCTAGCGGCATGGCGTACAGCGATTACGAGCTCGAGATCTACTTCCAGGGCCTGTCCGGGGTCCTGCCGTCGCTCCCCATGTCTTTCGCGGAGCTGGAGGCCAAGGCGCAGGCGGCGATGCCCCCGTCGATGTGGTCCTACGTCGCGGGCGGCGCAGGTGACGAACGGACCCAGCGTGTCAACGTCACCGCCTTCGACAACTGGGGCCTGATGCCGCGGATGTTCGTGGGCGCCGCCGAGCGCGATTTGTCGGTGGAGTTTCTCGGGCTGAGCCTCCCGTCGCCTGCGATGCTGGCACCCGTCGGCGTCATCGCCCTATGCGCGCAGGACGGTCACGGCGATCTCGCCACGGCGCGCGCCGCCGCGCGCACGGGTGTCCCGATGATCGCCTCCACCATGTCGGCCGATCCGATGGAGGCCGTGGCCGCCGAATTAGGCGACACTCCAGGGTTTTTCCAGCTCTACACACCGAACGACCGCGACGTCGCCGCCAGTTTCGTGCACCGCGCTGAGGCTGCCGGGTTCAAGGGCATCGTCGTGACACTGGACACCTGGATTCCCGGCTGGCGGCCACGGGACCTGTCGACGTCGAACTTCCCGTTCCTGCGCGGCCACTGTCTGGCGAACTACACGACCGATCCGGTGTTCCTCGACAGCCTGTCGCAATCGCCGGAAGAGAACCCTCAGGCCGCGATCATGAAGTGGATATCGATCTTCGGAAATCCGCTGACGTGGGACGACCTACCGTGGCTGCGATCGCTGACGACGCTGCCGATCCTCGTCAAAGGCATCTGCCATCCCGACGACGCGCGGCGCGCGAAAGACGGCGGCGTCGATGCCATCTACTGCTCCAACCACGGCGGGCGCCAGGCCAACGGAGGGATACCGGCCATCGACTGTCTGCCCGGCGTCGTGGCAGCCGCCGACGGGACGCCGGTGCTGTTCGACTCGGGCATCCGCAGCGGCGTCGACATCGTCAAGGCGATGGCACTGGGAGCCTCGGCGGTCGCCATCGGCAGGCCGTACACCTACGGCCTCGCGCTCGGCGGGGAAGATGGCATCGTGCATGTGGTGCGCTCGCTGCTCGCCGAAGCCGACCTGACCATGGCGGTTGACGGGTACCGGTCGCTGAAGGAATTGACTCCCGAGACGTTGCGGCGCGTCACCTGAGTCGGGGGGTCGTTGTCTGCGACGGTTGACGGCGTGGAAGCGATTCTCGAGGAATTCGACGAGTACCTCGCGCTGGAGCGTGGCCGCTCCGACCACACCCGTCGCGCCTATCTCGGCGATCTTCGGTCGCTGTTCGACTTCGTCGCCGACCGCGCACCCGACGCCGGGGTCGCGGGGCTGACGCTGCCGATTCTGCGTTCGTGGCTGGCGGCGCTGGCTGGGACGGGTGCAGCGCGGACGACGCTGGCGCGACGCACTTCCGCGGTCAAGACATTCACCGCGTGGGCCGTACGTCAGGGTCTGATGGCGAGCGATCCGGCCGTACGGCTGCAGATGCCCAAGGCCCGCCGTACATTGCCCGCTGTGCTGCGCCAGGACCAGGCGCTTGATGCTATGTCAGCAGCGAAATCCGGTGCGCAACAGGGAGATCCGCTGGCTCTGCGGGACCTATTGATCGTGGAGCTGTTGTATGCCAGCGGCATCCGGGTCAGCGAGCTCTGTGGCCTCGACATCGATGACGTCGACACGTTCCGACGGCTGCTGCGGGTGCTGGGTAAGGGCAACAAACAGCGGACGGTGCCGTTCGGCGCGCCCGCGCAGGCTGCGCTCACGGCGTGGCTTTCCGACGGGCGTCCGGCATTGGCCACCGCGGGCTCGGGTCCGGCGCTGCTGCTGGGCGCGCGTGGCCGCCGGCTCGATCCGCGGCAGGCGCGCACCGTCGTGCACCAGACGATGGCCGCGGTCGACGGCGCACCCGACATCGGTCCACACGGCCTGCGGCACAGTGCAGCCACGCATCTGCTCGAGGGCGGCGCGGATCTGCGCGTCGTGCAGGAACTACTCGGCCACTCCACGCTGGCCACCACGCAGCTCTACACCCACGTCACGGTCGCGCGCCTGCGCGCCGTCCACGACCAGGCCCACCCCCGCGCATAGTTGGCGAATCGGGCGCGCAAACCGACCGCGACGGTGCGTCAGCGCGCCGAATTCGCCGTTAGGGCGTGGTCTGGCCGTACGAGTTCCGGTAGCGGTCGTGGAGACGCTCGACGTCGGCGGCGTCGATGGGCAGCGGCGTACCGAGTTGACGGCTGATGTGCACGGTGCGTGCGACATCTTCGAGCATGACCGCCGCCTTCACCGCCGCCCGCGCGTCGATTCCGACCGCGAACGGTCCGTGATTTCGCATCAGTACCGCAGGCGAATGGCTAGCTCGCAACGTGTCCACGATGCCACGCCCGATCGAATCGTCGCCGATCAGGGCGAACGGACCCACCGGGATGTCGCCGCCGAATTCGTCGGCGATCATCGTCAGCACGCACGGAATCGACTCGCCGCGTGCTGCCCAGGCCGTCGCATAGGTCGAATGCGTGTGCACCACGCCGCCGACCTCGGGCATGTGACGGTAGACGTAGGCGTGCGCCGCGGTATCCGACGACGGCGCCAGATCGCCCGCGACCAAACGCCCTTCCAGATCGCATAACACCATGCGGTCAGGGGTGAGCGCGTCGTAGGACACACCCGATGGCTTGATCACCATCAGGTCTGAATCCGGTACGCGGGCCGAAACATTGCCCGCTGTCCAGATCACCAACTCGTAGCGGGTGAGTTCGGCGTGCAGGGCGCAGACCTGGTCGCGCAGGCGTGCAACGGCCTCGTCCAGCGCTGACGATGCGAGCGTCATGGCAATGCTCCTACGGTCGTGCGGTCTCCGGCCCGGCGCAGTTCGCGCATCATCGGCTCGCCGCGGCCGAACCAGTCGTGCAGTTTCAGGTAGTGCGCGTACATCGCGTCGTAGCGGGCGACGTTCTCCGGGATGGGCTCGTAAGCCCGGTGATGGCGACTGCCCATCCTGGCGGCAGCAGCGCGCACCGACGGGTAGGAGCGCGATGCAGCCGCGGCATGGATGGCCGCGCCGAGCGCCGGTGCGTGGGCGGAAGGGACGCATGACAACGGCAGGCCGGTGACGTCCGCATAGATCTGCATCAGCAATCGGTTCTTCAGCAGACCGCCGGCGACCACCAGTTCTGTGATCGCAACAGCATGGCGCTGAAGGGTTTCGACGATTACGCGGGTGCCGAACGCGGTGGCCTCGATCAACGCCCGGTACTGATCGACGCACGTGGTGGCCAGCGTTTGGCCCACCATCACGCCGGAAAGGCGGTGGTCGACGAGCACCGACCGGTTGCCGCTGTGCCAATCGAGCGCGATCAGCCCGTGCTGGCCCACCTCCTGTTCGGCCGCCAGCGCGGTCAGGTGTTCGTGCACGGTGCATCCCCTCGCGATGGCCTCCCGCTCGTAGCGCGACGGCACACATTGCTCGACAAACCACGCGAAGATGTCGCCGACACCGGATTGACCGGCTTCATAGCCGAAGAGACCATCGACGATCCCGCCGTCGACGACGCCGCACACTCCCGGAACATTGTGGAGCGCTTCGGCATTGACGACATGGCACGTCGAGGTGCCCATGATGGCGACCAGCATGCCCGGGTCAAGGGCGTCGGCCGCCGCGGCGGTGACGTGTGCGTCGACGTTGCCGACCGCGACCGCGATACCCGCCGGCAGGCCGGTCCACTTCGACGCCTCGTCGGTCAGCACCCCCGCGGGTTCGCCCAGCCGCCCGATCGGCTGGTCTATCTTGGCGACGACGACATCGGCGAAAGCCGGGTCGAGAGCCGCCAGAAACTCACGGCTCGGGTAGCTGCCGTCCTGCCGGATCGCCTTGTAGCCGGTGGCGCAGGCATTGCGCACATAGGTACCGCAGAGCTGCCACACGATCCAGTCGGCGGCCTCGACCCACCGCTCGATGGCGGCATAAATCTGTGGATCGTCGTCGAGGATCTCAAGCGCCTTCGCAAATTCCCATTCGCTCGAGATCAATCCGCCGTACCGGTCCAACCACGGCTCGTTCCGTTGGCGGGCAAGGGCATTGATGCGGTCGGCCTGTGGTTGTGCGGCGTGATGACGCCAGAGTTTGACGTAGGCGTGTGGCCGGTCGCGCCAGCGGTCGATATCGCAGAGTGGCGTGCCGTCAACGAGTGTGGGAATCATGGTGCACGCCGTGAAATCGGTGCCGATGCCGACGACATCGGCGGGATCGATGCCGGCCCGCCGCACCGCCTCAGGCACCGCGGTGCGCAGCACGTCGAGGTAGTCCGACGGCACCTGCAGCGCGTAGTCGGCCGGCAGGGCAGTGGTCGAATCCCCTGGCAGATGATCCGTGATGACCGCGTGTCGATAGGCGAGGTCGGCGCTGGCGAGTTCCCTGCCGTCGGAGACCCGGACCACCAGCGCGCGCCCAGACAGGGTGCCGAAATCGACTCCGACGGTGTATTTCTCGCGGGAGCTCACGTTTCAACATCCTGTCTACCCGGTGTGTTAGCGCTCACATGTTAACGTTAACACTGGGCACGGGTCAACGCCAGAAGTCTTCGCTCAGGACCGCTGGGTGCTGGCTCTGACGATCAGTTCGGCAGCGATCAGGTTGGCGCGGCCGGTGGAATCGGCGGTGGCGACGTCGGCCTGTCCGTCCGCTCTCTGCTCGATCTGTTCGATCAGCAGCTCGACACTGCGCCGCCCGACCGCCTCGAAGTCCTGCCGCACGGTGGTCAGCGGAGGCGAGTAGAACGCCGCCTCAGGGACGTCGTCGAAACCGCCGACCAGGACGTCACCGGGGACCGATCGGCCCGCATCGAAGAACGCGCGCATCAGGCCGAGGGCCATTTGGTCGTTGGCGACGAAGACCGCTTCGACGGCCGGATCGCTCGCGAGTCGGCAACCGGCGAGATACCCCGATTGCGGTGTCCAATCGCCGCGTAGCGGTTCGGGAGCGACGCGCCCGTTTGTGTTCAACTCGGCACGCCACCCGTCGAGCCGCGCGTCGGTCTCGGTCCAATCGGGGGCACCGGCGACATGCCACACCGTCGAGGCGCCGCAGTCGAGGAGATGGCGGGTGATCTGGCGGGCACCATCGAACTGGTCAACGCCTACCACCGGCAGGCCAAGGCCGGGGGTGGCGTCCACTGCGACGATCGGCACCGGGTTCCGCACGCCGCGAAGGGCGTCGCGGGTCGCGGCCAACGGGGCGATGACGACCGCGCCCTCGACGGATTGGTCGGTGAGTCGCGCCAGCGCCCGCGGCAGCGTGCTGCTGTCGATCGTCGATTCCGTTGCGACGCTGACGAAGAACCCGGCGGCGCTCGCCGCCAGTTCGATCGCGTAGAGCATGCTCGCGGGTCCGTAGAGGGTGGTGTTGAAGCACACCACGCCCAGCGTTGCCGACCGTCGTGTGACGAGGGCGCGGGCCGCAAGATTTCGTCGGTAACCGAGTTGATCGATCGCCGCGTTGACCCTCACGCGGGTGGATTCGCGGACCGCGGGTGACCCGTTGAGAACCCGTGAAACAGTCTGATGCGACACCCCTGCGAGCCGGGCGACATCGAGCATGTTGACCCCTCTGCCGCTTCCGGCGGGCGGTGGTGTCACTGTCGACCTCCTCGACTCCGACGGGCCCCGTTTGCCCGTCATCAACATAGACGCCGCCGCATGCAGATCCGTGAATGAGCGCGCCGCGCTTGACCTGCCGCTTTGTGAACGCTAACATTTCGGCCCCGTGACCGATGCGCGAACGGCTGTCGATGGCGGTACGAGTTCGCGGGCAATGACGGCCGCCAGGCTGCATGGCGTCGGGGATCTTCGATGTCACAGTGAACCTGTGCCCGCCATCGGTGGAGGCGAGGAGTTGGTTCGCGTCACCGCCGTTGGGTTGTGTGGTTCGGACCTGCATTGGTTCACCGAAGGCGGTATCGGCGATGCCACGCTGAGCCGGCCCCTGGTAGTCGGCCACGAGTTCGCCGGGGTGATCGAAGGCGGTCCGCGTCATGGCGTTCGGGTGGCGGTCGACCCGGCGTTGCCTTGCCTGCGTTGCCGGACCTGCCGATCCGGGTATCGAAATCTCTGCCCGTCGGTGAAATTTGCCGGGCACGGGGACTGCGACGGCGGTCTTCGTGAGTACCTCGCGTGGCCCGCGTGGGCACTTCATCCGTTGCCCGACAGCATCGACGACGCGACCGGAGCGCTGCTGGAACCGCTCGGTGTGGCACTGCATACGCTCGATCTCGGGCACGTGCGAATCGGTGCCTCCGCTGTGGTAGTCGGCGCCGGGCCCATCGGGTTGTTGCTGGTTGCGGCCCTGCGCGCCGTAGGGGTCGATCGGATCGCCGTGATCGAACCACTGGCCCATCGCAGGCGGCTGGCCGCCGACCTCGGAGCCGACGTGGTGGTTGATCCCGGCGGCGTCGACGACATGGCGGCGGCGCTGTTCGAGGTCACCGCGGGTGGTGCCGATGTGGTCTTCGAGATGGCGGGATCGGAAGACGCCGTTTCGTCCGCAATCTGGGCGGCGCGCCCGGGCGGACGTGTGGTGTTGTGTGGCATTCCCGACGACGACCGAACCGTGCTTCCGGCCGGTGCCGCCCGTCGAAAGGGCCTCACGCTGGCGCTGGTTCGCCGCATGAACGACGCCTATCCGCGGGCGGTCGCGCTGGTGGATCGTGGCGTGATCGACCTGTCGCACATCGTCACTCACCGCTTTCCACTGGCGCGGGTGGCGGAGGCGTTCACCAGCGCGCAGGCCCGTGTCGGGTGCAAGGTCCTCGTCGACGTGTGACCGGCTTGATCCCGGGTAGCGGTGCCGCCAACGGAGTCGAGATTGACAATCCAGTGAGCACGGTCACATACTGACCCAGAAATGTTAACGCTCACATTCGGTGATTACCCGGCTGCGGTTCTCGCATCCGCAATCCGTTCAGGAGGAAACATGAGAAAGGTCCGCTGGATCGGCGCCCTTCTGGTCGCCCTGCTCGCGTTGGCCGGCTGCGGCCGCGCCGACGAGTCCGAGAGCGCCGACACCGCAAAGGGCACCATTGGGATCTCGATGCCAACCAAGTCCTCGGAGCGGTGGGTGGCCGACGGTCAGAACATGGTCGACCAGTTCGAGGCCCTCGGTTACCAGACCGACCTGCAGTACGGCGACGACGTGGTCCAGAACCAGGTCTCACAGATCGAGAACATGATCACCAAGGGTGTGCAGTTGCTGGTGATCGCGCCGATCGACGGCTCGTCGCTGACGAGCACGCTGCAGAACGCCAAGGCCAACAACATCCCGGTAATCAGCTACGACAGGCTGATCAAAGGCACTCCGGACGTCGATTACTATGCGACGTTCGACAACTTCAAAGTCGGTGTGCTGCAAGCTAATTACATCGTCGAACAGCTGAAGCCGGGGCAAGGCGCGGGTCCGTTCAACATCGAGCTGTTCGCGGGGTCGCCCGACGACAACAACTCGATTTACTTCTTTGACGGCGCGATGAGCGTGCTGGCCCCCCACATCGACCGCGGCGAGTTCGTGGTCCGCAGCGGACAGACGAATTTCGACCAGGTGGCTACCCTGCGCTGGGACGGCGGTCTAGCGCAGTCGCGGATGGACAACCTGCTGTCGCAGGCATATACGACGGTGCCCGTGCACGCGGTGCTCTCCCCGTACGACGGAATCTCGCGTGGCGTCATCTCGGCGCTCAAGAGCGCCGGATACGGGAACGCCGCCAAGCCCCTGCCGATCGTGACGGGTCAGGACGCCGAGCTGGCATCCGTGCAGTCGATCGTCGCCGGTGAGCAGACCCAGACGGTGTTCAAGGACACCCGGGAGTTGGCCAAGGCCGCTGTGCAGGAATCCGATGCCGTGCTCACCGGCGGGGAGCCGATGGTCAACGACACCGAGACCTACGACAACGGGGTCAAGGTGGTGCCGTCCTATCTGCTGCAGCCGGTGAGCGTCGACAAGTCCAACTACAAGCAGGTGCTGGTGGACTCGGGGTACTACTCCGAGGCCCAGGTGCAATGAGCGAGTCGCCGACGGCCCTACTCGAGATGCGTGGAATCACAAAGGAATTCCCCGGAGTCAGGGCCCTGTCGGACGTCGATCTGACGGTGCGGGCGGGTGCGATCCACGCGATCTGCGGCGAGAACGGCGCAGGTAAGTCCACCCTGATGAAGGTCCTCAGCGGCGTGTACCCGCACGGCAGCTACGACGGGGAAATCCTGCTCGACGGCAAGCGGTGTGAATTCAAGGACATTCGTTCCAGCGAGCGTGCCGGTATCGCGATCATCCACCAGGAACTCGCGCTGGTGCCCTACCTGTCGATCGCCGAGAACATGTTCCTCGGTAACGAAAATCAGCGATTCGGCGTCATCGCATGGGATCGCACACTGGCGGCCGCGCAGCGACTGCTCGACCGGGTGGGTTTGCATGAGAGCCCCCAGACACGGGTCGCCGATATCGGGGTGGGAAAGCAGCAGCTTGTCGAGATCGCCAAAGCGCTGTCGAAGGATGTGCGGCTGCTCATCCTTGACGAGCCGACCGCCGCGCTCAACGATTCCGATAGCCGCCATCTTCTGGACCTGATCACCGGTCTACGCAGCAACGGCATCACCTCGATCATCATCTCGCACAAGCTCAACGAGGTGCTTCAGATCGCCGACACGGTCACCACGTTGCGCGATGGCCACACCATCGAAACGGTGCCCGTAGACGACGACCTCACCGAAGACGGTGTCGTTCGCGCAATGGTCGGTCGCGACTTGACAGACCGCTTCCCGCCCCGTGAGCACCGCGAGATCGGTGAGGTGGCGTTTTCGGTGTCAAACTGGACGGTGCTGCACCCGATCGACCAGCAGCGCAAGGTCGTCGACGACGTGACCTTCGAGGTTCGGGCGGGTGAGATCGTCGGTCTGGCCGGACTCATGGGAGCGGGCCGCACCGAGCTGGCGATGAGTGTCTTCGGTCGCAGTTATGGCGGCTACGTCAGCGGCACCGTCAGGAAGGGCGGCCGCGAGATCAGCACCGCAACGGTGTCGGCCGCGATTCGAAATGGATTGGCTTACGTCACTGAGGACCGTAAACAGCTGGGGCTCAATCTGATGGACGACATAGCCACCAGTATCACCCTGCCGTCGCTGTCAAAAGTCAGCCGTCGCTCGATCATCGATTTCCACGGTGAGACACAGGTGGGCGAACGGTTCCGTGAATCCATGCGGATCAAGGCGTCGTCCGCATCGACGGTGACAGGCAAGCTGTCCGGGGGCAATCAGCAGAAGGTCGTGCTGTCCAAGTGGCTGTTCACCGATCCCGACGTGATGATCCTCGACGAGCCGACCCGCGGGATCGACGTCGGGGCCAAGTACGAGATCTACGCGATCATCAATGAATTGGCTTCGCGAGGCAAGGCGGTGATCGTCATCTCCTCCGAACTTCCGGAGCTGCTCGGCCTTTGCGACCGGATCTACACACTGAGCCAGGGCAGACTCACGGGCGTGGTCGACCGCGCCGACGCCGATCAGGAGACCCTGATGCGCTACATGATGAAAGGACGCGGACAGTGACCGCCACCATCCGAAATGAGATGCCATCATCTGGCGGTTCGCAGGCTTCACCGCAGAACGGCGAATCACCGCCCCACCGAACTGGTTTGCGGGATCGGCTGACCCGGTTTCTGATGTCCCACGTCCGCCAGTCGGGCATGGTGGTGGCGCTGGTGGCCATCGTCGCGTTGTTCCAGATCTGGACCGACGGAATCCTGCTCAAGCCTTTGAACGTCACCAACATCATTCAGCAGAACGGCTATATTCTGGTGTTGGCGATCGGAATGGTCATCGTCATCATCAACGGACACATCGACTTGTCAGTCGGTTCGATCGCGGCCTTCACCGGCGCGCTGTCGGCAGTGCTTATGGTGCGCAACGACATACCGTGGATTCTCGCGGTCGTGTTGTGCGTCGCGATGGGCGCTCTCATCGGAGCCTGGCAGGGCTTCTGGATCGCCTACGTCGGGATTCCGTCGTTCATCGTGACGCTCGGCGGCATGCTGATCTTCCGTGGCGCCACCCAGTATCTTCTCCAGGGACAATCCATCGCCCCGATGCCGGCTGGGCTCGAACGCATCAGTAGCGGATTCCTGCCGGAGTGGGGTACCAAGGCGCTCTACCATTGGCCCACAATCATTCTCGGCGCTGTGATCATGGTCGTCGCGGTGATCATGCAGATCCGCCGTCGCCGATCCCAGATCCGCTTCGGGCAGCAGGTGTCGGCGCCGTGGTTGTTCGTCGCCAAATGTGCGGGCATCGTCGCCGCGCTCGGCGCGGTCACATTGCTGCTCGCCAGTTACCGCGGTGTCCCGATCGTCGGAATCATCCTGGTGGTGCTGACGTTGGTGTACGCATTCCTGATGCGTAACACGGTGTTCGGCAGGCAGGTGTACGCCGTCGGCGGAAACGCCGCGGCTGCCGCACTCTCAGGCGTGCGCAACCGGCGGGTCACGCTGTTGGTGTTCGTTAACATGGGGGCGCTTGCCGCGGTGGCCGGTCTCCTGTTCGCCGCACGGCTGAACTCCGCGACACCGCAAGCTGGTATCAACTTCGAACTAGAGGCCATCGCGGCCGCCTTCATCGGTGGGGCGTCCTCCAGCGGCGGGGTTGGTACGGTCTTCGGCGCCATTGTCGGCGGTCTGGTGCTCGGTGTGCTGAACAACGGCATGTCGATCCTCGGCATCGGCAGCGACGTGCAGCAGGTGATCAAGGGCCTCGTGTTGTTGGCGGCGGTCGGATTCGACGTCTACAACAAGCGCAGGGGCGGACAATAGGCGGCGATGCCAACACCTCGCCCGAACACACCGACCATCCGTAAGACGGTCACGACCCTGGCCGACGGACGCGAACTGATCTACTACGACGATGAGGCGACGGCGGTGTCCACTGACTACCGCGCCGCTACCGACACGCGTGCGCTGCCGCCGGCTGTTTCGGATTCCCAGTTGCGTTACGACGTGCTGACCGGCGAGTGGATCGCCGTGGCGGCCGAGCGGATGGACCGGACCTTCCTTCCTCCGCCGGAGGCATCACCGCTCGCACCGTCAAGAGCAGGTACTGCGCCGACGGAGATTCCCGCGGCCGACTACGACGTGGTGGTGTTCGAGAACAGGTTCCCGGCGCTCTCGCCGCGGGCGGCCGCACAGCGTCTTGCGCCTTTCGTCGACTCCGAACCACTGTGGCCGCTCCGGGCCGGTGCCGGCCGTTGCGAAGTGGTCTGCTTCACCAGCGATCCGACCGCGCGCTTCGCCACGCTCGGGCACCGCAGGGCGCGGATGGTGATCGATGTGTGGGCTGATCGCACGGCCGACCTGTCGGCGATGCCAGGAGTCGAGCAGGTGTTCTGCTTCGAGAACCGCGGCCGCGAAATCGGTGTAACGCTCACACACCCACACGGGCAGATCTTCGCCTACCCATATCTGCCACCACGCACCGAAGCTCTGTTACGTCAGGCCCGTGCGCACCGCGCCAGCACCGGTGGCCACCTGCTCGCCGATGTGCTGGCTGCAGAGCAACATTCGGGTCGTCGCGTCGTGTACCGGGGTGAGCATTGGTCGGCCTTCGTGCCCGCGGCCGCGCGCTGGCCGTTGGAGGTCCACCTCGTCCCGCACCGCGACGTACCGGACTTCACCGCGGTGTCCGAAGGCGAAAAAGATGAATTGGCAACGGTCTATCTTGATCTGTTGGCCCGCGTAGACCGGTTCTTCGAAGGTGTGCACGAGACGCCCTATATCGCGGCTTGGCACCAAGCGCCGGTTGGCGATGATCGTGAGCTGGGCCGCCTGCATCTGCAGTTGTTCTCGGTGATGCGTTCACCGGGGCGGCTCAAGTACCTGGCAGGTTCTGAATCGGGAATGGGCGCCTGGATCAACGACACCACCCCGGAGCGGATTGCCGATCGTATGAGGGAGATCGCATGAGTCACGCGGTAACCGAGACACGATGGGTGTGGCCGATTCCCGACGACGAGCTTGCCGGCCGCGCGACGGCGGCATTCAACACCGCCTTCGGGGGATCGCCTGACGGTGTCTGGCTGGCGCCAGGGCGGGTGAATCTGATCGGCGAGCATGTCGACTATCTGCGCGGTCGCGTTGTGCCCTTCGCATTGCCATACGCGACCGCCGTCGCCGTGCGCATCCGCGACGACGACACCGTGCGGTGCGTTTCGACCGGACAGTTGTTGCATTGGGCAGGTCGGATCGTCGACATCGGTCCAGGCCGCCCGGCGAACTGGGCCGGTTACGCGGCCGGAGTTCCGTGGGCCATGTTCCGCGGTGGAACTATTCCGTCCCTGCCCGGGCTCGACATCGCGGTGCATTCCTCCGTGCCGCAGGGCGCCGGCCTTTCCAGTTCGGCCGCCCTGGAATGCGCTGTTGCCCTTGCTGTTGCCGATCAGTGTGGTGCGCAAACCGGACCGCCGGAGCGAGTGGTCTTGGCCAGAGACTGCGTGACCGCCGAGAACATCGTGGTTGGGGCCCCCACCGGCGGAATGGATCAGTCGGTGTCACTACGCGCCCGCGACGGTCATCTGATGGTGCTCGACTGCGCCGACTTCACCGTCGAACACCATCCGTTCGACGCCGAGGCGGCCGGGTTGCGGCTACTGGCCATCAATACCAACGCTCCGCACCGGCTCGCCGACGGCGGCTATGCGCGCCGCCGGGCGCGGGTGGAGCGGGTGTGCGCCGCGATGGACCTTCCGACGTTGCGTGACGCACCCGACGTCGACGACATCCTCGATCTGGCGACTGTGGGCAATCCCGGCCTTCGACCCGCGCTGCGCCACGTGCTGACCGAGAACCGGCGGGTCAATTCGGTCGTGGACCGGCTGCGCGCGGGGGAGTTGGGGGGCATCGGGCCGTTGTTGAGTGCTTCCCACCGCTCGCTGCGAGACGACTTCGAAGTCAGCTGCGCTGAGCTCGACTCGGCAGTCGACGCTGCGCTCGGTGCGGGTGCGCTCGGAGCAAGGATGATGGGCGGCGGATTCGGCGGGTCGGCGATCGCGCTGGTCGACACCGGCCGCGTCGATACAGTCGCTGACGCCGTCGCCCGCGCTGCGCGGGCAGCCGATCTGCCCGCTCCGGACATGATGATCGTCGCCGCATCCGCTGCGGCGCGGCGAATCTAGGGCCCGTCCTCCCGATAGCGGATCGACCAGGATGCTGAAAACGCCTCGCCCGGCGCCAGCCAACGCAGGCCGGACTGGCTGTTGAACGCGTCGGCCGGTGCAGTCATCGGTTCCACCGCCACTGCGGTGACCACTCTGCCTGCACGGGGGTAGCGCCGGGTGACGAATACGTGCACATGGCCGAATGTCTGGTCCGCGCACAGTGATACAGATCGTCCGTCGGGCGCATAAAGGGTGTGTGTGCTGGTCCCGGCGACAATGTGCAGATCGGTCCACGCATCATCGAGGTCGAGTTCTGCTACTGCGCATCCGGAGCGCAGGTCCCACCGGGTGCCGTCCACCCGGTGCACTCCTACCGGATTGAGGCGCGAATCGACCTCGATGTGGGAGTCGGCGGCAACGGTGAGGATGAGCTGGTCCGCGGGCACGTCGCCGACTGTCAGGAACGGATGTGCTCCCAGCGCGACGGGCGCACTGGCATCACCTGAGTTGCGCACGAAGTGGGTGACGCGCAAGCCGTCGTCGGTCAATACGTAGCGGACTTCGGTATGGAGGTGGAAGGGATAGCCGTGTTGTGGATGAACAGGTGCCGCGAGTGAGATTTCGCCGGGACCGCGATGCACGATCCGGTACTCGGTGAAGCACAGCAGGCCGTGTAGCGCGTTGCCCAGGTCGGGCTCGGTGATGTCGAGTTGGTGGGGGACGCCGTCGTGGCTCCACCGGCCGTCACGGATCCGGTTGGGCCACGGCGCGAGCGCGACGCCACTGTAGAACGGCCGGACGTCCCTCGTGTCGTAGTCAGGGCATAGAGCGACGCCGTCGACGGACAGGGACCGGATCCCCGCGCCGACACTGGTGATCACCGCTCGCACCGTGCGCGTCGACTGCAGACTGAGTTCATATTCGTCGCCGCATGTGCGAGGCGCGTCGCGTATCGTCGTCACAGACCGACCGCCAGATGGTGATAAGCGTCGTTCCAACGCAATTCGCGGGCGAAGGATCGCATCGTGGTGTCGGCATCGATGACGAGCAACTCAGTCCCTGTCATTGTCGCGAAATCCTCGATCGATTCGGTGCCCAGAGCGGTTGTCAGCACAGTGTGATGGGGTGCGCCGGAGGTCAACCACGCCTCCGTGGCGATCGCCCAATTCGGCAGCGGCTGCCAGACCGCGCACGCGACCGGCAGTTTGGGTAGCGGCGCATCGGGTTCAACGACACGAACCTCGTTGGCCACCAATCTGAATCGCGAACCCATATCGGCGATGCCGACGATCACCGCGTTGGCGGGAGCCGCGGTGAACCTCAGTCGCACCGGGTCATCGCGGTCGCCGATCGACAGCGGATGAACCTCCAGGGTCGGGCGCGCACCCGCGATCGACGGGCACACCTCGAGCATATGGGCACCGAGTATGCGTTCCCGTCCCAGCGTCAGGTCGTAGGTGTAGTCCTCCATGAACGATGTGCCTCCGGGGAGACCCTCGGCCATCGCCTTGATGGTCCGCAGCATGACCGCCGTCTTCCAGTCGCCCTCGCCGCCGAACCCGTAGCCGTCGGCCATCAGCCGCTGAACCGCCAGTCCGGGCAGTTGACGAAGTCCGCCAAGGTCCTCGAAATTCGTTGTGAAGGCCTGGAATCCGCCCTGCTCGAGAAATCGTCGCAGACCCAGTTCGATGCGTGCGCCGTCACGCAGTGATGAATGTCGGGACTTGCCGGGCAGCAGTTCGTCGGCCACCTCATAGCGATCGCGGTATTCCCGGATCAGTTTGTCGACGTCTTCCTCCGCGACGCGTGCGACGGAGTCGACGAGGTCGTTGACGGCATAGCTGTTCACCGAAACGCCGAAGTGTGCTTCGGCTTCCACCTTGTCGCCGTCGGTCACCGCGACATTGCGCATGTTGTCGCCGAAACGCGCCACCTTCAGCGTGCTGATCTCGGCGCGGCCCAGCGCCGCACGTACCCAAGCGCCGATCCGGCGCCGGGTCGCAGGGTCGCTGACATGACCGGCGACGGTCTTGCGGGGTACCGACAGTCGCGATTGGATGTAGCCGAACTCGCGATCACCATGCGCGGCCTGGTTCAGGTTCATGAAGTCCATATCGATGGTTGCCCATGGCAATTCGACACCGAATTGGGTGTGTAGGTGTAGCAGCGGGCGGTGCAGCTCACGCAGGCCGCGGATCCACATCTTGGCGGGGGAGAACGTGTGCATCCAGGCGATGACCCCAACGCAGTTCGGAGACCGATTGGCGTCGGAGATCAATGCGGCGATCGCGTCGGAGGACACGACAGTTGGCATCCAGCGCACACGCAGCGGTATTTCGGCGGCGTCGTCGAGTACAGCGGCGATCTCGCGCGACTGGTTTGCGACCTGTTCGAGGGTTTCGGAGCCGTACATTGACTGGCTGCCGGTGACGAACCACACCTCGCTGTCGACGATGCGGGAACCGATCATGTCGTGTGTCCTTTCTGGCGCTCCGGCGCGGGGCCGCACGTGCTACCCCGTATCACCAGCTCAGGGGGTATCAGGGGGGTGGCCATCGAAACCCCGTTGAGAATTGCGGTGACAACGTCGATGGCCCGCTGCCCGACTAGATGGAAATCCTGGTGGATCGTCGTCAATGACGGATTGGTATAGGCCGACTCCGGGATGTCGTCGAACCCGACGAGGCTGACGTCCTGGGGCACTCGAAGTCCTGACTGCACAAAGGCGTGCAGCACACCCATCGCCATCTGGTCGTTGGCCGCGAACACTGCGGTGAAGTCGGCGCGGCTGGCGAGTCGGCGGCCGATCTCGTAGCCGCACGAGGGACTCCAGTCGCCTTCGAAGTCGGTGTCGACCGGCAGCCCGGCCGCGTGCATCACATCGACGTAGCCGGCGTGGCGGGCGCGGGCCTCAGTCCAACTTCGCGGGCCAGAGACGTGAACGATGCGGCGATGTCCGAGCTCGACCAAATGTTCGGTGGCCAGCCGTGCGCCGGCCATCTGATCGACACCGACCGAAAGCCCGCGACCGGACAGCTCACCCTCGACGACAACCAATGGCGTGGAAGTGGTTTCGGCACGCACCACCGCAAGTGCGTCATGCTGCGTTGCGATCATGACGATCGCTTCGACCGATTGGCGGTCGAGATAGTCGAGGGCGTCGCGAAGTTCTTCGTGGGTGACCGCCGACAGCGTCACCACGCTACTGAAGTAACCGGCGGCCCTGGCGGCCTCTTGCAGCGAGTGCTGGATGCTGGCCGGGCCGTGCTGAGAGGTGTTACTGGCGATGATGCCGATGGTCTTGGAGCGTCGGGTGACCAACGCGCGCGCGGCTGTGTTTGGCCGGTAGCCTAATGCCGCGATCGCATGCTCTACACGGGATCTGGTGGCCGGCTTGATGTTGCTGGATCCGTTGATCACTCGCGAAACCGTCTGATGCGATACCCCTGCCAGGCGCGCCACGTCCGCCATCACCGGGCGCCGCGATGCCGGATCGGGGGTCACGGTGACTTCCTGGACAGGGCGCGCTGCACCAGCACGAACAGCAGGAGTAGCACGCCGGTGACGATTCGTGTCCAGTACGAGTCGAGGTTCTGCGCGGTGACCAGGGTCTGTATGGTGCCGAGCACCAGTACGCCGATCACCGAGCCGATGACGAAACCGACTCCGCCGGAAAGCAACACGCCGCCGATCACCACCGCCGCGATGGCATCGAGTTCGAGCCCGACACCGTTGAGGCTGTATCCGGATAGCTTCTGCACGGCCAGCAGCAAGCCGGCAAGCGATGCGCAGAAGCCGCTGACCACATAGACCGACACGCGTGCGCGCGCCGCTGCCAGCCCCATGAGGGTCGCCGACTGGCGGTTACCTCCGATCGCGTAGATCGTTCGTCCGCCGCGAGTTTGGTGCAGCACGTACGCGGCCACCGCTACCACCACCAGCGCTACGACGACGGCGGGGCGGATGAAGTTCGCATCCCAGACATACAGGTATTTCATACCGAGCCCCCGCAGGAAGGGGTCGTTGATCGGCAGGGTGTCGACGCTGACCACGTAGCACAGTCCGCGGGCCAGAAACATTCCGGCCAATGTGACGATGAACGGCTGCACCTCGATGTACTCGATGATCAAACCCATGACCAGACCCAGCAGGGGACCGATCGCCAGCACCACCACGAGGGCCACCGGTGTGGGCCAGCCGGCCTGCAGGGTCTTGGCCAGGACGACGGTGGTTAGTGCGACAACCGATCCGACGCTGAGATCTATTCCACCAGTGAGGATCACGAACGTCATTCCCACTGCGAGCACAATCAGATAGGAATTGTCGATGAACAGGTTCAGGAAGAGCTGCGTCGGACTCGCGAAGTCGTAGCGCATCACGACGAACCCGAACAATGCGACGAACAAGAGTGCCGATGCCAACGGCGAGATATATCGGCCCCGGAGGCGGTTGACTGCGGCGGGGGCGAGGAAACGGGGCCGCGGTGCGGTGTCGACACTCACGAGGCGTTCACCTTCCCCGACGTTGTCGCGGCGTTCTCGGTCGCCGCGGGGTCGGGAGCCGCGGCGGGTTTGCGCGTCTGCCCCGCGGTGTCGTTACGGCCTTTGCGGCGCAACATCTGCCGGAACTTTGGCGCCTGTAGCAGGCACACCATGATGACCGCAGCGGCCTTGAAGACCAACGTGGTCTCCGGTGTGATGCCCGCGGTGTAGACCGTGGTGGTCAACGTCTGAATGATCAACGCGCCCAGTAGAGTTCCGGTCAGGCTGAACTTGCCACCCAGTAGTGACGTCCCGCCGATGACGACGGCCAAGATGGCATCCATCTCGATCCACAACCCGGCGTTGTTCGCGTCGGCAGCCGAGATGTTGGATGCGATCATCAGTCCCGCGACACCGGCGCACAACGCACAAAAGACGTACACGGCGAACACGATGGAGCGGTGCCGTACCCCGGCGAGCCTGCTTGCTTCGGGGTTGACGCCGACGGCTTCCAACAGCATGCCCAATGCACTGCGCCGCGTAACCAGTCCGACGCAGACGAACACGCTCAGGCTCACCAGAACCGCAATCGGCAGCCCGAACGCGTATCCCGCGCCGAGCGCCTTGAACGGTTCACTGGTAACGGTGAGGATCTGGCCCTCGGTGATGAGCAGAGCGATACCGCGGCCGGCCGTCATCAACACCAGCGTTGCAATGATCGGTTGGATGCCGAAGACAGAGACCAGTGCGCCGTTCCACAGCCCGAGCACGGCCGCGGCACCCAGGGCCACGGCCATGGCTGTCGCGATGGCCGTGGCGCTTGCCGCGTCGGCCGCGGAGGCCAAATGTGAACATGCGAGCGCGCCGGAGATGGCGACCACCGCGCCTACTGAGAGATCGATTCCACGCGAGGCGATCACGAGGGTCATCCCCAAGGCGACGAGCATGGTCGGCGCGCCGTTGCGCAGGATGTCGATCATGCTGCCGTACAGATGCCCGTCGTGTACCCGAATTGACAGGAACTGCGGGGTGAGAACGACGTTGATGAGTATCAGTGCGAGCAAGGCCAACGCTGGCCAGATCAACGGTGAGGCAAGCATTTTCCGGACGGCAGGACTTTGCGTCGGGTTCTTCGTCAGCGCCCGCGCCATCACCGGTTACCTGTTGCGATGAGTTCGGTGAGATCGGATACGGCACAACCGCCGTCGATCTCGGTCACCGTGAGGCCGTCGCGCAACACCGCGATGCGGTTGCTGATTCGGGCGACCTCGTCGAGTTCGGCGGAAATGAACAGCACTGCCATACCGTCGGCAGACAGCTCGGTGATCAGTTTCTGGATCTGGGCCTTGGCTCCGATGTCGATGCCGCGCGTCGGTTCGTCGAGTATCAACAGCCGCGGTGCCGTGATCAGCCAGCGAGCGAGAAGCACCTTTTGCTGGTTGCCGCCACTGAGATCCTTGATGGCGATATCGGGTTCGGCGGGCCGGATGTCGAGCATTTCGATGTAACGCGTGACGAGTTCGTTCTTCGTCCGGCTCGACAGTGGCCTGGCGAACCCGCGTCGTGCCTGCAATGCCAGCACCAAGTTGTCGCGGACGGATAGCTCGGCGACGATCCCTTCACCCTTCCGGTTCTCGGAGCTGAACGCGAACCTGGCTGCGATGGCCGACCGAGGTGACCGGATGGACGTCGAGACGCCGTCGACGAGGATGCGTCCGCCGGTCGCCCGGTCGGCGCCGAACACCAGTCGGGCCAACTCGGTGCGGCCGGACCCGAGCAGTCCGGCAAGTCCGACCACTTCGCCCGCGCGGAACGTCAGATCCGTCGGCTTGATGCGCGGTGTCCGTGCGATCCGTTCGACCGACACGATCGGCGCCGCGCAAGTATCGACTCTGAGTTCTGAAGCTTCGTCGGCGATTTCGTCGAGAACGTCGAGTTCGCGGCCCAGCATCGCGGCGATGAGGCGATGAGGATCCAGGTCAGCTACCATCCACTCGCCGACGGTCTTTCCGTTGCGCAGCACCGTCATTCGGTCTGCGATCTCGTACACTTGGTCGAGGAAGTGGGAGACGAACAGCACCGCCGTGCCCGCATCGCGGAGTCGGCGAACGACGCGGAAGAGTTCGCTGACTTCGTCGGCGTCCAGGCTGGATGTCGGCTCGTCGAGGACCAGCACCTTGGCCGACACCGCGGTGGCTCGCGCGATCGCGACCAGTTGTTGAACGGCAATCGGGTGTGAGCCCAGCGTCGACCTGGGATCGACGTCGAGTTCCAATTGGTTTAACAGGGTGCCTGCCTGATCGTGCAATGCCCGGTAGATGATCCGACCGAAGCGCCGTGGTTCGCGGCCCAGCAGGATGTTCTCGCCCACGGTCAGATTGGGGCACAGGTTGACCTCCTGATAGACCGTGGAGATTCCGACGTCCTGCGCCTGGCGTGGTGTTGTGAACCGCTGCGCCGTCCCGTCGACGGTGATGACGCCGGAGTCGATGTCATACACACCTGTGAGCGCCTTGATCAGCGTCGACTTGCCGGCGCCGTTCTGGCCCATCAATGCGTGGACTTCGCCCCCGAACAACTGGAAGTCCACGCTCTCGAGCGCTTTGACCGAAGGGAATGTCACGCTGATGTCGTGCATCTGCACGATCGGCGTGGTGGCAACCACGGGCTCAGTACTGCCTGCTCGGCAATGCTTCGATCGCCTGTTGCTGATCAAAGGTCTGGTCGGGCACCACGACGCGCTGTGGCACCGGTTCGCCGGCCACTACCTGCTGCGCCAACTCCATCAGTTGCGGACCGAGAAGGGGGTTGCACTCAACGAGAAAGTTGAACTTGCCTTCGGCCAGCGCACTCATACCGTCATTCGTCGCGTCGACGGCGACTATCTTGATGTCCTCGCCGGGTGCCTTACCCGCCGCCTGAATGGCCTCGACCGCGCCCAGGCCCATGTCGTCGTTCTGCGCGAACACGACGTCGATGTCGGGATTGGCCTTCAAGAACGCCTCCATCACCTGCTTGCCGCCAGAGCGGGTGAAATCGCCTGTCTGCGAGGCGATCACTGTCAGGTTCGGCGCCACTGCGATGGCCTCATTGAATCCGGTGTTGCGATCGATGGCCGGATCGGCCCCGGTGGTGCCCTCGAGCACAACGATATTCACCGGCTGCGTCTGTCCCTGGTACTGATCGACGACCCATTGCCCGGCACGCTTGCCCTCGTCGACGAAGTCGGCGCCGACAAACGTTTCAAAAGCATCAGGCACCTGGGTGTCCACGGCCCGATCGGTCAAGATCACGGGAATGTTGGCGTTCTTGGCCTCTTGGAGTACGGCGTCCCAACCGGTCCGTACCACCGGACTGAAGGCGATCACGTCGACACCCTGCTGGATGAACGACCGGATCGCCGAGATCTGATTCTCCTGCTTTCCATTCGCATCGGAGAATTTCAGATCGATGCCTGCGGCCTCGGCGGCCTCCTGCACCGACTTGGTATTGGCGGTCCGCCATCCGCTCTCGGCGCCGACTTGGGAAAAGCCCATCGTGATGGTGCCGTCGTCACCTCCGCCTCCGCCTCCGTCCGGCGCGGGCCCGCTTCCGCATGCTGCAGTCGCTGCGATCAGCGCCGCCCCAATCGCCGCCATCAACGCCTTTTTCATCCGTCACTCCTTTGTGTCCGGCGGGTATCCCCAGAGATGTCTCGCATCACAAGAGAAGACGAAAGTGGCCCGCATTACAGAGCCAAAATGTTAGCGTTCACTTTTTGAGGTTGTCAAGGCTCGCATGCCCAGCTCATAGTGCTGTTGTCGAAGTTGTGATCGCTCACAACACCGCCGCGCCTGACCGTGTGTCGAGACTGTCGCCAGCTTCGCGGGGGCCCTGGCAGATCGCGATTTCCCGTGATTTCGCGATCTGTCAGCAGTCTCGACAAGGAGGTGGGCCGGCTATCGCACCGGCTTGAGGCGGATCGGCGTGCTCACGACGAGGCCCAGCGGGTCCAAATAGTCGGCCTGCGACGCGGGGCCCCACATCGCACCCCAGTGCAGGCAGGCGACTGCGGGGCAGCCGGCATGGCCGTCCTGCAGTTCGCCGAGCATCGTGCCCGCCTCGACCCGCTGGCCGGCCCGCACGGACGCCGAAACGGGCTCATAGCTGGTGCGCAACCCGCCGGGATGGCCGACCGACACCACAGGCCGGCCGGCGAGCTCACCGGCGAACACCACGGTCCCTGGCGCCGCCGCGTACACCCGCTGATCCGGCACCCCGGCCAGATCGACGCCGCGGTGGCCGGGTTTCCAGTCAGGTGACGGGGCATCGAATGTGCGCATAACCGCTGGTCGTGGCCTCAGCGGCCATTCCAGTCGCTCGCCATCGGCGGAGGCCGGTGCTGCTAGGGCGAGGGCCGCCGCCAACAGCGCTATCCATCGCATGATCCCAGCTCACCGTGACGGGCCGCCGCCAGGCCAGCCGCCGGCCGCGATCTGTGGACCGCCAGGTCACTGTGGAAAAAGCACCCGTTTCAGCGTGTAAACTCCTATCCGCAGCTCGCTTGCGCGGGCTGACTTCGCGTGTCTGCACATGACCCGGTTCCAACAAGGTCAATCCGGATGCCAACGGTCCCGTCTCACCGACGGGTTGGCATCCCAGCGGGCACCAGGGTTCGGCATCACCCCGACGCCGGACGACAACCGACAACCAGAGGACATGGCCGATATGGCTGTTGTAACCATGAAGCAGCTGCTTGACAGCGGCACCCACTTCGGGCATCAGACCCGTCGCTGGAATCCCAAGATGAAGCGGTTCATCTTCACCGACCGCAACGGCATCTACATCATCGATCTGCAGCAGACGCTGACATACATCGACAAAGCCTACGAGTTCGTGAAAGAGACTGTCGCCCATGGCGGCAGCATCATGTTCGTCGGCACCAAGAAGCAGGCTCAGGAGTCGATCGCCGAAGAGGCGACCCGCGTCGGCATGCCCTACGTGAACCAGCGCTGGCTCGGCGGCATGCTCACCAACTTCTCGACCGTGCACAAGCGCCTGCAGCGCCTCAAGGAACTCGAGGCCATGGAGCAGACCGGTGGCTTCGAGGGTCGCACCAAGAAGGAAATCTTGATGCTGACCCGCGAGAAGAACAAGCTCGAGCGGTCCCTCGGCGGTATCCGCGACATGCAGAAGGTGCCTTCGGCAATCTGGGTCGTGGACACCAACAAGGAGCACCTCGCGGTCGCGGAGGCTCGCAAGCTGAACATCCCGATCATCGCGATCCTCGACACCAACTGCGATCCCGATCTCGTCGACTACCCGATTCCGGGCAACGATGACGCGATCCGCTCGGCCGCACTGCTGACCAAGGTGGTGGCCTCCGCGGTCGCCGAGGGTCTACAGGCCCGCGCAGGCGCAGGCCGTGACGGTGACAAGCCCGAGGCCGAGGGTGCCGAGCCGCTCGCCGAGTGGGAGCAGGAACTGCTCGCCGGTGCGACCGCATCCACCCAGGCCGGTGCGGCTGGCGGGGCCGAAGCCGCCCCCGCCACCGAGACACCCCAAGAGTCATAGGGAAAGGCTGATATGGCGAACTACACCGCTGCCGATGTGAAGCGCCTTCGCGACCTCACCGGCGCCGGCATGCTCGACTCCAAGAACGCACTTGTCGAAGCCGACGGCGACTTCGACAAGGCGGTCGAACTTCTTCGCATCAAGGGCGCCAAGGACATCGGAAAGCGCGCTGAGCGTGCGACCGCCGAGGGCCTCGTCGCTGCGAAGGACGGTGCGCTGATCGAGCTGAACTCGGAAACCGACTTCGTCGCGAAGAACGCCGAGTTCCAGTCTGTTGCCGACCAGATCGTGGCCGCCGCTGCCGCGGCAAAGGCAACCGACATCGAGGCACTCAAGGCCGCGAAGGTCGGGGACACCACGGTCGAGCAGATCATTGCCGACCTGTCGGCGAAGATCGGCGAGAAGCTCGAACTGCGCCGTGTCGCCTACTTCGACGGCACCGTCGAGACGTACCTGCACAAGCGTGCCGCCGACCTGCCGCCGGCTGTGGGTGTGCTGGTCGAGTACGCGGGGTCGAACAAGGACGCGGCGCACGCCGTGGCACTGCAGATCGCGGCGTTGAAGGCGAAGTACCTCACGCGTGAGGACGTGCCCGAGGACATCGTCGCCAACGAGCGACGCATCGCCGAGGAGACGGCCAAGGAAGAGGGCAAGCCCGAGCAGGCGCTGCCCAAGATCGTCGAAGGCCGGGTCACCGGTTTCTACAAGGACGTCGTGCTGCTGGATCAGCCGTCGGTGTCCGATAACAAGAAGACGGTGAAGGCGCTGCTCGACGAGGCGGGCGTTACCGTCACGCGGTTCGTGCGCTTCGAGGTCGGCCAGGCGTAACCTCGCTCTATCGCGAAGACCCCCAGGTTTCTGGGGGTCTTTTGCGTTTCTCGCCCATGGGCGGCAATGCCGCACATTCGTACGTCGCGGTGGTACGACTTGGTACCGTCGCTACATGACACGTGGTGATGAGGCCATCGGCCGAAGCGCAGACGGCCGATGCCATGCCTTCGGCGACGACGCCCTTGGCGACCTTGACGCCGTCGGCCTCGTCGAGGCTTTGCGGGCGGGCACCGTATCGGCCGCCGAACTCATCGATGCGGCGATCGCCCGCACCGAGGCCGTCAACCCGGCGCTGAACGGTCTGGCGTTCGAGGCGTACGACCGTGCCCGGATGCGCGCCGCTGCGACGAGAGCCTTCGGCGGCTACTTCGACGGGGTGCCGTCCTTCATCAAGGACAACGTCGCCGTCAAGGGCTGGCCCACGATGCAGGGCACCGATGCGTGGGACCCGCACCCCATGTCCGCGGACGGGGCATTCGCTCGAGTGTTCCTCGGCACCGGGCTGGTGCCGTTGGGCAAGACGCAGATGTCGGAGTTCGGCTTTAGCGGTTCGGCCGAACATCCGCGCATCGGACCGGTGCGTAATCCGTGGAACACGGAGTACACCGCAGGCGCATCATCGTCGGGCTCCGCCGCGTTCGTCGCAGCCGGCGTCGTTCCGATCGCTCACGCCAACGACGGCGGCGGTTCGATCCGAATTCCAGCTGCCTGCAACGGCTTAGTCGGATTGAAGCCGACGCGTGGCCGCATCCCGCTGGACAAGGAGACGGCCCAGATGCCGCTTCACCTGGTGGCCAACGGTGTGGTGTCCCGATCGGTGCGCGATACCGCCGCGTTCCTACGTGAAGCCGAGCGCGTATATCGCAACCCCAAGCTCGCACCGATCGGCGATGTTACGCGGCCCAGCAAGCAGCGACTCCGCATCGCCGTGTGCACGCAATCGATTTCGCGTGATTCGGCACCGGAGATCCGCGAGCTGACCCTGAAGACAGCGGCCATGCTGGAGGAACTGGGGCATCGGGTCACCGAGATCGATAACCCGGTCCCTGCCCGCTTCAAGGACGACTTCCTGGTCTACTGGTCGTTTTTGGCGATGGCGGTGGTCCGCGGGGGACGTCGGATGTTCGGCCCCAGCTTCGATCGCACGCGCCTGGACAACATCACGCTCGGGTTGGACCGCAAGGCCGCGCGCAACCTGTACAGGGTGCCGCTGGCCATTCGTAGGCTATCCGCGTCATACCGCATCACTGCCAGACTGGGCGAGCAATACGACTCCGTGTTGATGCCCACGCTCGCCGAGGCCACACCACCGATCGGTCACCTCGACCCGTTGCAGGACTTCGACACCGTGATGGAACGACTTGTCGACTGGGCGGCGTTCACCCCTCTGCAGAACGCGACCGGCGATCCTGCGATCTCGCTGCCGCTGGCGGAATCTTCTGCGGGCCTGCCGGTCGGCATGATGCTGTCGAGTCCGCGCGGCCGCGAGGCCCGCCTGCTGGAGTTGGCCTACGAACTCGAAGAGGCGCACCCGTGGGCGCGGATCCAGTCATGACCCGCGACTACATCCTCGATCAGGGGTTCGCCCACGAGCGTGAACGGCTCTCCGGCATGGAGGCGCTATGGGATCCGGGCAGTCGGGTGCTCCTCGACGACCTCGGCATCGGCCCGCGCTGGAAGTGTCTCGAGGTTGGCGCGGGCGGCGGATCGCTCGTCGAGTGGATGGCGAGCCGCGGTGCTCATGTCACTGCCGTCGACATCGACACCCGATTCTTCGAGCACCTGGCCGGTGACTCGATCACGGTTCGCTGCATGGATATTCGCGAAGACGAGCTGCCTCTGGCCGAATTCGATCTGGTCCATTCGCGCCTTGTCCTCGAACATCTCACTGATCGGCGACAAATTCTCGACCGGTTGGCGAGCGCCCTGCGCCCCGGGGGCTGGATCGTCATCGAGGATTACGACTGGAGCGCCTTCCGCTTCGATGATGAAGACGAGCGATTCGGCAAGATCACCGATTCGATTCTGGATTTCATGGCTCAAGCCGGATTCGAGCGAAACTACGGCAATCGTGTGATCGGCGACCTCGCCGGCGCCGGGTTCACCGAGGTCTGCGGCGAGGGCAGGGTTCGCATCATCGATTCCGACTCGCCGGGTTTCGATTTCTTCCGGTTGACCTTCGAAAGCCTTCGCGGTGGGCTCGTCGATGCCGGATTGATCACAGCCGAGGACGCCGAGACGGCATCTGCCCGATTCAAGGAGGAACTCCGAGTGTGCACGCCGATGATGATGGCTGGGATCGGTCGACGGCCTCTCTGACGTCAGCCGATGATGTGGCGGCAGAAGTCGGCGGTGGCGCGCGTCAGGGATTGGGCGCCCTCGCGCAGCGCCTGCTCGATAGGTGTGCCCTCCGCGGTGATCGCGACGAGGCGCTCCACCCCGTGCTCCAGTAGCACCGAGGCATCGGGTGCCACGCGGCCTGCGAAGATGACTACCCGCGCGCCGGTCCGACCCGCGGTCTGGGCGACGCCGAAAGGTGTTTTGCCCATGACGGTTTGAGCGTCAACGCTACCTTCGCCCGTGAACACCCAGGCGGCGCCGCGGAGCGCGCGCTCGAGACCGACGGTCTCGGCGACCTCGTCGACGCCGGGCTTGCTCTCGGCGCCGAGGAACTCGACCAGCGCGAAGCCCAAACCACCGGCAGCGCCGGCCCCCCGGCGCTGCGGGCTCGTCTTCCCCAGCGTAGTCGAGGTCACGGTGGCCAGCTGGGTCAGCGCGGATTCCAGAATCTCCACATCCGCTGGTGTGGCTCCCTTTTGAGGCCCGAACACCGCGGAGGCGCCGGTGGATCCCAGAAGTGGTGCGGTGACGTCGGAGGCCACGTGGATGCGGATATGCTCCAGCCGGGGGTCCAGACCGGACACGTCGATGCGGTCGAGGTGTCGCAGCGCGGCGCCGCCGGGTGCCAGCGGGGTGCCGTCGGCGCCGACGAACGACGCACCCAGCGCGGTGAGCATTCCGGCGCCGCCGTCGTTGGTGGCCGATCCACCGAGTCCGATCAGCAGCTCCTCGGCCCCGCGATCGAGTGCGGACCGGATGAGCTGACCGACACCGAAAGTACTGGCGCGCAACACGTCTCGCTGGTCCGGCGGAATGAGTTCCAGTCCGGAGGCGGCCGCCATTTCGATAACCGCCAGCTGACGAAGCGGGATGTAGCCGTAGCGTGCGTTGATCGGTCGGCCAAGCGGATCGAAGACTTCGGCCTCCACGTGCTGGCCATGCAGAGCGTCGACGACAGCGTCGACAGTGCCCTCTCCGCCGTCGGCCATGGGAACACCGACGCATTCGGCGTCGGGTATCACCTCGAGAACACCGGCACGCATCGCGGCGACCGCCTCGGTCGCGCTCATCGACTCCTTGAACGAGTCAGGAGCCAGGACTATCTTCATCAACGGGATCAGCGTTCGGGTCAGTGAAAACGGACGACGTCTGGCCACAGTTGACCACACTGACGCTCTTGCTGCCAGCGCGACCCGACGTGGAGCTACCGCGTCCTGGCGACACCTTCGGCCATGACCGTCACGATCTCATGCATGATCGCGCTGATATGGAGCGCGGTGATCTGCGCCGGGTCGAGATGGGGCACGAAGCACACCACGTCGCCGCCGACGACGTCCATACCGCGGAAGCTGCGCAAGATCTTCTGCATTTCCCGCATGGTCAGTCCGCCCGCCTCGGGGTCGGCGACGGCCGGTGCATCGCTTAGCGTCAGCACATCCAAATCAACTGTCACGTAGACCGGTCCGTCGCCCACCACGTTGCGAATCTCCTGCACCGCGGCGGGTATCCCGATGTCCTCGATCTCGGTGAGGGAAAGCAACCGGTAACCGGCATCCTTGGAGTAGTCGTCCATGTTCGGATGCACCATCGGGCCGTTGAGGCCGACGAGCACGTAACGGGACGCATCGATCAAGCCCTCTTCATTGCCGATCCGGAAGCCGTTCCCTGGATGGCAATGCACGCCCGCTGAATCGCCGTATGTATCGGTGTGCGAGTCGAAATGGATGATTCCGATCGGCCCCTTGCGTCGCGAGTTCGGGCCGGCGATCGCGCGCAGCACCGGAAGCGTGCAGGCGTGGTCTCCGCCCACGGTGAACGGAAGGACTCCGGCTGCATCCATCCGCGCGTAGAACTTCTCGATGTCGAGGACCGCTTGATCGGCGATTGTCGGTGTGGGAATCGGCACGTCGCCGAAATCTCGAATCCGCGCCAGCTCGAAGGGGTTGATCCCGAATTCGCGGTGTCCACGGTGATACGCCTGAGATCGGTGGCGGACGGCGCGGGGCGCCAGATACTGGGTCCGCTCGATTGGATTGACCGCCAGCGGTAGTCCCACCAACGCGATGTCGGCCTTGGTGAAATCTGTCTCGATTTCGCAACCCAGCAACCTCGGGAAGCCGCTCCAGTAAAAGTACCCTTCGAGTAGATTCAGGGCCTCATCAGCGGTAGGTGTAAAGCTCATAGCGGCGCACCCCTCGTCGTCGAGTGTGTGAGCAAAGGCGCGTCCGGCGCGCGCGCCTCTCGTTACGACAAGATTGTCGCACGCGTCAGTTGTTTCGTTAATGGGATAGGACACACCGCTTTCGCAGAGCCTAGTCCGAGCCGAGTGTCACGAGAACGCGCTTGAATTCGTGTTGCTGCTCGGCGGTCAATCCCGCCATCAGTTTCCGCTCGGCGGAACGCACTCCCGTCTCAGTGCGCTTCAGCAGGTCCTCGCCCTCGCGGGTCAACCGGGCGGGAAGTGACCGTCCCGACGTCACGCTTGCCGGCCGTGTGACCAGTCCGCGGTCTTCGAGGCGGCGCACCACCATATTCATCGCCTGCGGGGTGACGTTGGTGTAGCGGGCAAGTTCCGCATTGGTCCGGTCCGGGTACTTCGACAGGATCCGCAGGCAGATGTACTGCGGAAACGCGAGTCCCATCGGATCCAGGACGGCCGCGTTCACCTCTGCGCGCAGGGCGTTCGTCACCCGGGCCAGGAGATATCCCAGCGGCTGATCGTCGAGCAGGTCGTCCATATCAACCATCTTGACACATATCAATCAGATTGATATACCGGATTCATGACTCAACCCACGAATGAAATGTTCGAATCCGCCTACCGGGGCGAGGCGCCGGAGATGGCAGGGGTGAAGCCGCCGTGGAGCATCGGCGAGCCGCAACCGGAGCTCGCGGTGCTGATCGAGCAGGGAAAATTCTCCGGCGACGTTCTCGATGCGGGTTGCGGCGAGGCGGCCATCTCGCTGTATCTGGCCGAAAAGGGATCCACCACGGTGGGGCTGGATCAGTCACCGACGGCGATCGAACTGGCGAAGGCGGAGGCGGCCAAGCGTGGCCTGGACAACGCCACCTTCGAGGTCGCCGACATCAGCGATTTCGGTGGCTACGACGGCCGGTTCAACACGATCGTCGACTCGACCCTGTTCCACTCGATGCCGGTGGAGCTACGCGAGGGCTACCAACGGTCCATCGTGCGGGCCGCCGCCCCCGGCGCGTCGTACTTCGTGCTGGTATTCGACAAGGCCGGGATGCCCGACGGCCCGGCCAACCCGGTCACCGAGGACGAATTGCGCGACATCGTGTCCAAATACTGGACCATCGACGAGATCAGGCCGGCGCGGATCCACGGCGTCTTCCCGGAGGGCTTCGAGCAGTTCTTTCCGGTGATCGACGTGCGGGATGAGCCAAAGGGCCGCAGGTCGGTGCCCGCCTTCCTGCTGACCGCACATTTGCCCGGCTAACGGCGACGCGCCACCCCGCCTAAGGGCCGGAGAGCCGCCATGAGGCAGGATTAGGGGAATCTCAGCGAGGACCCCGAAGGAGTCGGATGGCGGAATTTAATGTCACCGGCCCGGCGGCTCCGGAGCCTGATGTCGCCGCCGGAGCGGCTCCCAAGCCTAATGTCGCCGCCGGAGCGGCTCCCGAGCCAACCAGCCCCAACGGTGCCGACCCTGTTACCTCTGGCGATTCGCCGCTGCGGCCGGGCTACTCCCGCGTGCTGCTCAAGCTCGGTGGCGAGATGTTCGGCGGTGGCCAGGTGGGCCTGGACCCCGATGTCGTGCAGCAGGTGGCCCAACAGATTGCCGAAGTCGTTCGCAGCGGTGTGCAGGTTGCCGTCGTCATCGGCGGCGGCAACTTCTTCCGCGGAGCACAGCTACAGCAGCGTGGCATGGAGCGAACGCGCAGCGATTACATGGGCATGCTCGGCACCGTGATGAACAGCCTTGCGCTGCAGGATTTCCTGGAGAAGCAGGGGATCGCAACGCGCGTTCAGACCGCGATCACGATGGGCCAGGTCGCCGAGCCATACATCCCCCTGCGCGCCCGCAGGCACCTGGAGAAGGGACGCGTGGTCATCTTCGGCGCGGGCATGGGATTGCCTTACTTCTCGACAGATACGACGGCCGCGCAGCGAGCGCTCGAGATCGGCGCCGAGGTGGTGCTGATGGCCAAGGCCGTCGACGGAGTGTTCACGGCTGATCCGCGGGTGCATCCCGACGCCGAGTTGCTGACCGCGATCAGCCATCGTGAGGTCATCGACCGCGGCCTGGCGGTCGCCGATGCGACCGCATTCAGCTTATGCATGGACAATGGCATGCCGATCCTGGTGTTCAATCTGCTCACCGACGGCAATATCGCGCGTGCCGTCGCAGGTGAGAAGATCGGAACACTGGTCACCACCTAACAGCGCGCGCCCGCGAGGAGCCCGTCATAAGGAGAGCAACGTGATCGAGGAGACCCTCTTCGACGCCGAAGAGAAGATGGAGAAGGCGGTGTCGGTGGCGCGCGACGACCTTTCGTCCATCCGGACCGGGCGCGCGAATCCCGGCATGTTCTCCCGCGTCAACATGGATTACTACGGCTCGCCGACGCCGATCACGCAGCTGTCGAGCATCAACGTCCCCGAGCCGCGGCTGGTCGTGATCAAGCCCTATGAGTCGAATCAGTTGCGCAACATCGAGGATGCGATCCGCAACTCGGACCTCGGCCTGAACCCGACCAACGACGGCAACGTCATCCGGGTCTCCATCCCGCAGCTGACCGAGGAGCGTCGCCGCGATCTGGTCAAGCAGGCGAAGGCCAAGGGGGAGGACGCGCGGGTTTCGGTACGAAACATCCGGCGCAAGGCGATGGAGGAGTTGCACCGCATCAAGAAGGACGGGGAGGCGGGCGAGGACGAGGTCAGCCGGGCCGAGAAGGATCTCGACAAGACCACCCACACCTACAGCACCCAGATCGACGAATTGGTCAAGCACAAAGAAGGCGAGTTGCTGGAGGTCTAGTGACCGAACAGCACATGACTCCCGTGACAGATACCCCGGTCGACGAGCCGCCCAAGAAGACGTCCCGAGCCGGTCGTGATCTGCCCGCCGCCATCGGTGTGGGTGTCGTCCTCGGCGCAATCGCAATCGGCGTTCTGTTGTTCGCACCCATCGGATGGCTGCCGGTGCTCGCCGTGGCGATCCCGATCGCCACCTACGAGGTCGTTCGCCGGCTCGGTGAGGCCGGCTACGCCCTTCCCGTGGTTCCACTGCTGATCGGCGGCCAGGCCATGATCTGGCTGAGTTGGCCCTACGGCGTCGCGGGGACACTGGGAGCCTACGGCGGCACGATCGTCGTGTGCATGGTGTGGCGACTGGTCGGGCAGGGGGTCCGCGAACAGCCGGTCAACTATCTGCGCGATATTTCGGCGACGGTCCTGCTGGCGACATGGGTTCCACTGTTCGCCAGTTTCAGTGCGCTGCTGATCTTCCAGGAGGACGGCGGCGTTCGGACGTTCATCGTGATCGTCACCGTCGTATTCGCCGACATCGGCGGCTACGTCGCCGGAGTGTTGTTCGGCAAGCACCTCATGGTGCCCGCGATCAGCCCGAAGAAGTCGTGGGAGGGCCTGTGCGGCTCGGTGTTGTTCGGTGTCGCCGCGGCCGTGCTGTCGGTGACATTCCTGCTCGACAAGCCCGCGTGGGTCGGGATTCCGCTGGGCCTGATGCTGGTCATCACCGGCGTCCTCGGTGACCTGGTCGAGTCGCAGGTCAAGCGCGACCTCGGTATCAAGGACATGGGCACGCTATTGCCCGGTCACGGGGGAATCATGGACAGGATCGACGCGATGCTGCCCTCTGCGGTCGCCGGCTGGATCGTGCTGACAACGTTGGCGTGAACCCTTGGCGTTGAGCCAACATGCGGCGGCGCCGACGACGAGGCCGACGGCGATCCCGATATCGGGGCGTTCACCGAGCATCGCCCACGCCAGTACACCCGCGACCGCCGGGATCACCGCGAACAACATCGCCACCGCGGCCGCGCCGTACTCGTTGATGCCGCGCACGTAGAGGGTCATGGACAGCACCGCGTTCAGCAGCACCACCGCCGCGACGGCGCCTACCGCCTTCCACGGATCGTTGACCGTCCACGGCATCGCCGCGGCCAGGGCTACGACCGGCAGGATGCAGGCGGCGTTCTGTAGTGCCGCTGTCGCCCGGAAGTCCACGCCTGAGCAGAACTTCTGCTGGTAAACGCCGCCGGCGGCCACGCTGAACAGCGAGACGAGGATGAGCAGGACCGCGGGATCGACCCCGCCGACCGCGATCAGCCGTCCCGCACAGGACGCGAGCACCGCCACCACGCCAAGCCCCAGCGCGACGATCCGGGTCCTGGTGAGCGCCTCGCCGAGGAACATCGCCGCCAACACCGCCGTGACGACGGGATTCATGGAAATGATCACTGCACCGAGTACGGCGGGCGCGCCATGCATCAGCGCGATATACAGGCAGGTGAACAGCAGTCCTTGCGCAAGCAGGCCGCTGATCAGTACATGCACCAGGGTGCGGCCTGTGGGCCAGCTCACCCGCGCCAACGTGGCCCACATCGCCAGGATGGCCGCGGCCAGGCCGAATCGGAACACCAGCACCGCCATCGGGGACATCACCGAAACAGCAAGTGCACCAACGGGATAGCCGAGAGCATAAAAGAACGTCAGTGCCGACGCCGAGCCGAGCGGCATGGTCCTGGTGGGCATAGGAACCATAGTTGCGACCAACGCCTGAGTTCGCGAATTAATTTCAGGCGCTCACCAATGAGATACTGGTGAAACCTCATGGCCATTTCCCTGCCTCTTGTTTTCGATGCTCCGCGACGTGCGATGCCGCCGCGTCACCTCGCCGACCTCGACGACGACGCGCGCACCGCCGCTGTTGTGGACCTTGGGCTGCCCGCATTCCGGGGTAAGCAGCTGGCCAATCAGTACTACGCGCGGCTGATCGCCGATCCGCATCAGATGACCGACCTGCCGGCGAACCTTCGCGATCAGATCGGAGATGCACTATTCCCGAAGCTGCTCGACGCGGTCCGTGAAATCGAATGCGATAAGGGCGAGACCCGCAAGATGCTTTGGCGCGCGGTCGACGGTTCGACCTTCGAATCGGTTCTGATGCGCTACCCGCAGCGCAACACCGTGTGTATCTCGTCGCAGGCCGGTTGTGGCATGGCCTGCCCGTTCTGCGCCACGGGCCAGGGCGGGCTGCAGCGCAACCTGTCGACCGCGGAGATCCTCGAGCAGGTGCGAGCAGCGGCGGTCGAACTGCGCGACCGCGACGGTGAGGGCATAGCGCCGCCCGCGCGCGGTGGCCGGCTGTCCAACATCGTGTTCATGGGCATGGGTGAGCCCCTGGCCAATTACAACCGCGTGCTCGCGGCGGTGCGACGCATCATCGCGGCGCCGCCCAACGGATTCGGCATCTCGGCGCGTTCGGTCACCGTGTCGACGGTCGGCCTCGCCCCGGCGATCCGCAAGCTGGCCGACGAACGGCTCGGTGTGACGCTGGCGCTCTCATTGCATGCGCCCGACGACGAACTGCGCGACACGCTGGTCCCAGTCAATAGTCGGTGGAAGGTCGCCGAAGTGCTTGACGCGGCACGGTATTACGCGGATGTGACCGGTCGGCGGGTGTCGATCGAGTACGCGCTCATCCGTGACGTCAACGACCAGGCATGGCGGGCCGATCTGTTGGGCAAGCGATTGCACGGAGCGCTCGGACCGTTGGTGCACGTCAACCTCATCCCGCTGAACCCGACGCCGGGCAGCGAATGGGACGCCAGTCCCAAAGCCGCAGAGCGCGAGTTCGTCAAGCGCGTGCGAGAGCGGGGCGTGTCGTGCACGGTGCGTGACACCCGCGGCCGCGAAATCGCCGCCGCCTGCGGTCAATTGGCCGCCGAAAGCTGAGTTATTCGACGAAATACACGTTTTGCAGACGGCTACTCGCCTGATTTCAATGGGTGATTGCAACACTTCGCGTAGGAGTGTTGATGGCTCGTCCTTTGGTGTTGAAGTCAGTGCTGCGTCGGTACTGGGATTTGGTGGCCGAAGGGGTGCCGCCATGGGTGGCAGG
>NZ_NVQE01000045.1 GCF_002591975.1 Mycobacterium neglectum
CGGTCTTCATGGCGGTCCCTTACTCCTTCTTCGAGGTGTACTTGGTCGTTCACCCGAAGACCTACCATCTGGCGGGCATCAGGTGAGGGACCGCCACCTCAAATTCCACGAAGACCGGGACAACCTCCAACCACGGCTGTGGTGGCGGAAGCGCTCCCCCATCGGATTCCCATCGCTCCAGAGCGACAGGGGCTATCACGCGGCTACCGTTGGGCTGCATGCTATTTCCGAGTAGTGGATCTTCGCTTTCAAGCGGTGCAAACATTGCCCTCCCTTCTTTGGTGTGGGCTAGAGCCCCTGCCCGCTATCGCATCTGCGCGTTGTGCAGACCGTAGGGAACGGCCGCCAGCATTGTGACGGACAGCTCAGCGCCACTCGGCAACTTGAAGCTGCGTCGCTCACCAGGGCGCGCGCCGAGAATGGCTGCACCGAGGGGAGATTGAACTGAGTAGACCGTGGTATCGCCCAGCTCGGTACCCGGAACGCCGATGAGAAACGACTCGGTGTCGCCGGTATCGTCGTATCGAACGCTGACCACCATGCCCGGTTCGGCGATCCCGTCGTTGGGCGGATCCTCGCCTACAACCGCGTAAACGAGTAGGTCGTGAATCTGTTGAATACGCGATTGGCGGGCCCGTTCGATAGCGGTCGCATTTTCACCGGTATCCCCGTCTTCGACGGCGGCAGCACACAGTCGCCGCAGGGTGGCCAATTCCTCGTGTAAACCTTCGTAGGCTTCCGATGAGATCCAGATGCCTTGTGAAATAGTCATATTCAGCCCTTTCACTACGTAAGAGTTGTCGTCAGGGGCGGGCTGCAACAAACGCGCCGCCCCTGACGACTCGGATGCCCGTGTCGGGCGAGAACCTCGGTTCAGCCCACTGCTCGCCGCAGCGGATCGAAAGGCTGCAGGGCTTCGGGTTGCTTACCGGTCGTGATCTGTTCGGTCAGTAGCCGGCCGGTGATCGGCCCGTGCGCGAGGCCCCACATTCCGTGCCCGCCGGCGACGTAGACGTTGCGGGATATTTCACCGATCAACGCCAAGCCGTCAGGGGTGACCGGGCGCGGACCGACCCAAACGTCGCTGCGTTCGGCCCACCGAACGCCTTCCAACAGGGGACTCGCAGAGGCCACGATTGCACCGACTCGCTGCGCCATCACTGGTTCATGCGGGTCACGGAACTCCATCGTGCCCGCCACCCGCAGCGCACCGTTATAGGGAGTGCATGCCACTCGCACATCCGGCAGGTAGATGGGCCCGGGTATGGGCCGGTCCACGGGCACGGTGAACGAGTAGCCACGACCTGACCGAACTGGTACCCGCAGTCGATTGCCCGCCAGTCGCGACAACCAGGCGCCGGTAGCGATCACAGCAGCATCGGCCGTCACCGGCTTGCCGTTGTAGGGAAGCACCGTCGCCGTGTTGCCGGAGCTGAAAACGTCACGTACCTCGTGGGTCAGAATCGTCGCCCCGCGTTGCACAACCGCTTCTCCAAGGGCTGTGACGAAGCGTCCCGGATCGACATATCGCTGGCCGTTGATGTTGAGCGCGGCGGTGATCGCCGGCGACGCGAGAGGGACCTGCTCACGCAATGCCTCACCGGAGAGCCCGGTCACGAACAGCGACTGTCCGGCGTCCTCGAAAGTGCGTAGCTCGCGCATCATGTTTTCCGCGTCACGGGTGGTCCGGAACACCGCCGTAATCGGAGCGTCGGTCACCGGTGCATCGACACCGTTCGCGAGCAGCACGTCGAACGCCTCAATGCATTCCTCGTTGAGTGGGACGTTGGCCAGCACCGCCCGGTTCCACGTCGACGGGCGGCAGTTTGCGGCGAATTGCATCAAGAACAGCCATAGCGCACTATCTGCGCGCAACGGGACGTGCAGCGGAGCGCTGCGGTCGCGCAGCGAGCGCAGCGCGTAGCGAAGAACCTTCGGAGAGTTCAGCGGCATCGTCAGTGCGGGGGCGATCCACCCGGCGTTGCCCCGGGAGGCCCCTGCAGCCACGCCGGCGCGGTCCACCACCGTGACGTCGACTCCCCTCTCCTGGAGGAACCACGCCGTCGACAATCCGACGATGCCCGCGCCGACCACGACCGCAGACCGCGGACCGCCATCGAGACGTTCGCCGCCAACCATTGCCATACCTCCATCGCTCGACCATTACGGGTAACTCCATGGTCGCCCGACCGGCACCGACAGCAGTTGCCGCCACGGGACAACCCACAGCGGTGCCGTTGTGGTGATCCGACAAATGACCTGGTCAGTCGAGGTTCATCGCAGCAAGTTCGATGATCATGGCCAGCCGCTTGCGGCCGTCGCCCAACTGCAGGTCGGTGATCTCGCCCATCTTGCGGAGTCGGTATCGCACGGTGTTCTCATGCAATCCCAAACGGTCGCCCGCCTCGGCAGGGTCCCCAAGAGCCTCCAGCCAAGCCCTCAATGTCGACACATAGTCGGTGGAGTGATCGGTGTCGTGGCGTCGCAGCTCAGCGACGGGTCCCCGGTCCGGCGTCCGGCCAGAGCGCGCCGCGGTGCGAAGGCGTTGCAGCAGGATCTCGTCCCATGACTCGTCGTAGGCAGGCGGCGAGGTACTTGACTGCTTGGTTTCGTGCAGGGCCAGACACTCATCGGCTTCCTGTCGCGCCGCGGGCAGATCGCTTGGCCCTGCCGCTTTGCTGATTCCGGCCAACACGGTCAACCGATCGGGCAGCGACGCTAGCAAACCTGCGACCCAGCGACGCGCCGCCGCCGCCTGCTCGCCCGGCAGCAACGTATAGACGGTATTTCCGGCCAGTGCGCTCCGGCCAGGGCGCGACCAACCGAAGCCGCTGGTCGCCCTCTCGAAGGCCAGCAGGAGACCGGCGTCTCGATCGTTGCCGATGAACGCCTGCACGGCTATCACCCGCATGAGACCCTGCGGCAAGCCAAGTCTGCTGGCCGACGCGGCGGCATCAGGGCTGCCATCAAGCAGTCGAAGCACCAGTTCGGATTCGACCTGGCGCTCCAAATCTGCACTGGCGCGTGACCGCAACAGATGCAGAGCCACTGTGCGGGCCCCGTCAGCCAGTGCCGTACGTTCGGGATCGTCCAGCGGCTTGTGGCAGGCAACCCACAACGATCCCATGAGCTCTCGCCCCGAGCGCACCGCCACCACCATGCGGCCAGACACTCCGTGTTCGGTGTCCGGGCTGACGAACAACGGTTCATCCGAGGTCGCAAGATGGGCGAAAACACCTCGAGTATCGAAGAATTCGCGAAGGTGCTGCGGCGCCTGCCTGTCCATGATGGTCGCCACCCTCGCCGGGTCGGCGTTCTGCTGCATCGTCGAGTAAGCAAGCACCCGCGACAATGGGTCTTCGATGGTGACCCCGCCGCCGGTCATCTCGGCCATGCTGTCGGCGAGGGCGAACAGATCCGTTGGACCGCGACCGGATTCGGTTTCACGCCCTTCCAGTACCAACCCATAAACGACCGCCGAAAGCTCGCTCCACGACACCGTCGCATCGACGACCATCACCGCGATGCCCTCACCCATCCCGGCGAAGGTGGTGTCGTCATCGACGTCGCGCAGAAGAACAACTGCCGCGTGCGCCGACGCCGCCCATCGCAACGCCTCGTCGGCCGAACGCGCCCCGATGGCCAGGAGCACGTCGCCGATGACCGTGCGTCCACCGGCGGTCTCGTGCATCGCCACACTGCCGAGTTCCTTCGAGCGCGGTATCGGGCAGAAACGCAAACGGACGCCGTAGCTTCCCAACACGTTCACCAACCGGTCCAACGTGACCACACGCGTCTCCTTTTTCACGCCGAGTCTATGGTCCGTCACACGGCCGAGGCGATGTCGCACTCCGCCGGTAACGTCGTCAGCGTGGGATATCGCGAGTACGCACCGCCCACCGTGTTGCGCGACCTGGTCGAGTCGGCGTGGGCGTTGGACGGTCCGCCGGCTCCCGTGCGCGTGCTGCCCGACGGGTGCATGGACCTCATCGCGATGAACGGCGACATCGTCGTCGCCGGGCCGGACACCGCAGCGGTGATGACGTCGCGCGACGGAGACCCATACGTCGGCTTGCGTTTTCGGCCAGGCATTCTGCCTCGCCTACTCGGAGTTCCGGCGGGCGAGATACGCGATCGGCGGGTGCTCCTTTCGGATCTGCGGAGACCGCCTCCGCGAGCCCGGTCGCTGACCGAATTGACCGAGCAGCTGGCGGCCGAAGAGCCGCGGAGCGAAACGGCGCCGTGGACGATGCCGCAGTTGAGGCAGGTCACCGAGGACCTCGCCGCCGGGTCGAACGTCGCCGACCTGGCGCACGCCCTCGGCTGGTCGCCGCGCACCCTGCAGCGCCAGTGCACCGCCGTATACGGTTACGGTGCTGCGACCCTGCGGCGCATCCTGCGTTTCCGGCGCGCTCGACGACTGCTGGATGCGGGGCTTGTCCTCACTGACGTCGCCGTCCGCGCGGGCTACTCGGACCAACCGCATCTGCACCGTGAGGTCCGCGCGCTCGCGGGCGTGCCCTTGCGATGGTTTGGTCAGGACGGCAACGGCGCGAACAGATCCACCCAGTTGCCGTCCGGGTCGGCAACGGTTGCATAGCGCTGCCCCCACGGGGCGTCGTAAGGCTGGAGCAAGCCGGAATAGCCCTCCGCGGTGACCTTTTCGTAGAGTGCGTCGACCTCACCGGCAGTCCCGACGCCAAACGCCAATGTGAGCCTGGCGATCGTCTCCTCGTTGTCGAACGACAGGGTGTTGCCGCCGGGCAGTTCAACTGCCACATGCGGTCCATCGGAGTCCGGCACCGGCAGACCAAGAAGCCGGTAGAAGTTCAGCGATGCTGCCAGGTTGCTGGCGAATACTTGGAAGACGGTTGAAGTCACTCGAATATCCATACCGCCGACGCTATGCCGGGAGCCGGGTAGGTGTCGTGAACAAATCGGACACCCTTGGCGGCGGGTTTGCGCCTTTTGATTGAGTCCCCCGTCATAAGTGCACTTTTCGACTACGCTTCGCTACAACCAATGCGCCGGTGATGTTTGCCAAGAACGGCGACAGGCGGTGCACAACGACAGGAGTTGACTGATGAGGCGCACGGCGATCACCGGAGCAGCCGCGTTGGCTGCGGCTTTGGCCCTGGTGTTATCGGGATGCGGTTCGGACACCAAAACCGAACCCAGCACCACGGAATCGGAAACCACCACCACCACCACGACGAGCGCCAAGGCCGCGCCGACGACAACGGCCAAGGTCGCTCCGCGCGATGAGGATGCGGCGGGCCCGAACCCGACGATCGCCAGCTACATCGTCGAGAACAACATTCAGGAGACGCCCGTCAAACGTGGCGACCCCGGTTCGCCGACGATCGATCTGCCGATCCCCGACGGCTGGGAGCCGGCCGGGGAGAACACCCCCGAGTGGGCCTACGGCGCAATAATCTATGCAGGCCCCGAAGCTGCCGAGTACTCTCCGAGCATCGTCGCGCTGGTCTCGAAGCTGACCGGCAACGTCGATCCGCAGCGGATCATCGATTTGGCGCCGGGCGAACTGCAGAACCTGCCGGGCTGGGTTGCATCGAACGAAGGTGAGAACAGCACGCTTGGCGAGTACCCGGCCTTTCAGCTCGGTGGCACCTGGGACTCGGAGGGGCAGACCAAGATCGTCGCCCAGAAGACGGTCGTGATCCCCGGCGCCGACGGCCTCTACATATTGCAGCTCAACGCCGACGGCCTGGAGAACCAGGGCGACATCGTGGGCGCGGCAACGAACGTCATCGACGAGCAGACGACCATCACGCCGTGATGTATTAACCCTCGCGGATACCGTCTAATCGCCGAGTTGCCTCTTCGAAACCGGAGACCAACTCGGCGATTATGTCTGCGACGGGGCGGATCTCGTTCATCCGTCCGACGATCTGGCCGACCGGCATCGCGACGGTGTCGGGATTGTCCGACTCGTTCATTCGCTGGTGGGCCTCGCTGACGAGGATGTTCTGCAGCGGCATCGGCAGCGGCTCAGGCGCATCGGGCTCGTCCCAGGCGTCGGTCCACTTCGACTTGAGCAGGCGCGCAGGCTTACCGGTGTAGATGCGGCGGCGCACCGTGTCACTCGAGTTGGCGCGCAGCAGCGCCTCCTGGATCGTGGAGACGCCGGATGGCTTGCGGTGGCCGAGATCGTATTCGGCCGACGTCAGGAACGCCGAGCCCATCCACACCCCCTGCGCGCCAAGCGCGAGCGCCGCCGCCACCTGTTGACCGCTGCCGATACCGCCGGCTGCTAGCACGGGTGCCTTACCGTCAACCGCATCAACGATTTCCGGCCACAGCACCACCGAGCCGATCTCGCCGGTGTGTCCGCCGGCCTCATGGCCCTGCGCGACGACGATGTCCACGCCGTTCTCGACGTGACGTTGGGCATGTTTGGCGCTGCCCGCGAGGGCCGCCACCGGCACACCGGCCGCGTGCACCTGGTCGATGACGTCCTTCGGCGGTGAGCCAAGGGCGTTGGCGATCAACTTGATCGGATGCTTGAGTGCCACCTCGACGTGCGACCGGGCCACCGAATGCAGCCACCCCAGCACGCCCGCGTTGCGCTCCTCATCTTCGGGCAACGGCGGAACACCAAGGTCGGCAAGGGTTTTATCGATGAAGTCGCGATGACTCGGCGGGATCAGCTTGCCGATGTCGACGGCCGTCCCCTCCTGCGGCACCTTCGCGGGCATCACGATGTCGACGCCGTAGGGCTTGCCGTCGGTGTTCTCGTCCATCCAGCACAGCACCGTCTCGAGATCATCGGCGTCGTTGAACCGAACGCAGCCGAGCACGCCGAGCCCGCCGGCCTTGCTGACCGCGGCGGCGACTTTCTCCGATGGCGTGAAAACGAATATCGGATAGTCGATACCGAAGCGGTCACAGAGGGCGGTTCGCATCAAGTCGCGGACCCCACATGGTTGGCGTGTGCGTCGTCGGCGGGGCGTTCCTCGGTGGTGTCCTTGGCCCATCGGTAGTCGGGCTTACCGGCCGGCGTCCGGTGGATCTCGTCGACCCACCAAACCTTGCGCGGCACCTTGTATCCGGCGATCTCCTGACGCACGAACGTGTCGAGTTCGGCGAGCGTCGGGTTGGTGCCCGGACGACGGTGGATGACGGCAGCGACGCAGTTGCCGAATCGCTCGTCCGGCACACCGACGACCAATGCGTCGAAAACATCCGGGTGGCCCTTGAGCGCGGCTTCCACCTCTTCTGGGTAGATCTTCTCGCCGCCACTGTTGATGGACTGCGAGCCGCGGCCGAGCATCGTCACCGAGCCGTCCGCGTCGACCTCGGCGTAGTCACCCGGAATCGCATAGCGCACACCGTTGAACGTCTTGAACGTCTCGGCCGTCTTCTTCTCGTCCTTGTAGTAGCCGACCGGAATGTTGCCCTTCTTGGCGATCATCCCCCGCACACCTGAGCCCGGCTTTACCTCGTTACCCTCTTCGTCGAGAACGACGGTGCGGTGGTCGATCGTCACGCGCGGGCCGCCGGTGTGTGACTGACCCTTGGCCACGATGCTGGTTCCGCCGAAGCCCGTTTCCGAGGAACCGATCGAGTCGGTGATCACCCGGTTGGGCAGCAGTTCGAGAAACTTCTCTTTGATGCTCGTCGAGAACAGCGCGGCGGTGCTGGCGAGAAGGAACAGCGACGAGAGGTCGGGCTCGTGGCCGCCGTCGTGCAGCTTGGTCAATGCGTCCAGCAGCGGGCGCGCCATCGCGTCGCCGGTGAAGAACAGCAGGTTCACCTTGTACTTCTCGATGGTCTGCCATACCTCGTCGGCGTCGAATTCAGGTGCCAGCACGGTGGTTTGGCCCGAGAAGATCGACATCCACGTGGCCGACTGGGTTGCCCCGTGGATCATCGGCGGGATCGGGTAGCGCACCATCGGCGGGTTTGCGGCGGCGGCCTTGGCCAGGTCGTATTCGTCTTTGACGAACTCACCCGTCGCAAAGTCGGTGCCGCCGAACAACACCCGGTAGACGTCCTCGTGGCGCCACATCACGCCCTTGGGGAACCCGGTGGTGCCGCCGGTGTACAGCAGGTAGATGTCGTCGGGGCTGCGCTCGCCGAAATCGCGGTCGGGCGAGCCCTGCTCCAGTGCCGAGTAGAACTCGACGCCGCCGTAGCGCTGGTAGTCGTCGTCGCTACCGTCCTCGACCGACAGGATGGTCGTGACGTTCGGCGTCTCGGGAAGGACGTTGGCCACGCGGTCGGCATACCGGCGCTCGTGCACCAGTGCGACCATGTCCGAGTTCTCGAAAAGATACTTCAGCTCGCCCTCGACATAGCGGAAGTTGACGTTCACCAGAATGGCACCCGCCTTCACGATGCCCAGCATCGCGATCACGATCTCGATGCGGTTCCGGCAGTACAGCCCGACCTTGTCGTCCTTCTTCACCCCCCGGTCGCGCAGATAGTGGGCCAGGCGGTTGGCCTTCTCCTCCAACTGGGCGTAGGTGAGCTGTTCGTCGCCGGAAATGAGGGCGACACGGTCAGGCACGGCGTCGATGGCGTGCTCGGCAAGGTCGGCAATGTTCAGGGCCACAGGACTAAACTAGAACGTGTTACATTTCCAGACAAGTCTGTGGCATCGACGCTGGAAGGCGGACCCTCGTGAGCGAGCATGAGAAGGGCCCCGACGCCCTCATTGAGCAGCGCGGACACACTTTGATCCTGACGCTGAACCGGCCGGAGGCGCGGAACGCGCTTTCCACCGAGATGCTCTCGATCATGGTGGACGCATGGAACCGCGTCGACGAGGATCCCGAGATCCGTACCTGCATTCTCACCGGTGCCGGCGGCTACTTCTGCGCGGGCATGGATCTGAAGACCGCAACCAAAGCCCCTCCCGGCGACTCGTTCAAGAGCGGTGCGTTCGACCCGACGAAGATCGAGGGGCTGCTGAAGGGTCGCAGGTTGACCAAGCCGCTGATCGCGGCAGTCGAGGGCCCGGCGATCGCGGGAGGCACCGAGATCCTGCAGGGCACCGACATCCGCGTTGCCGGTGAGAGCGCGAAGTTCGGCATCTCCGAGGCGAAGTGGAGCCTGTATCCGATGGGCGGCTCGGCGGTGCGGCTGCCGCGCCAGATCCCTTACACGATCGCGTGCGACCTGCTGCTGACCGGCAGGCACATCACCGCCGCCGAGGCGCTGTCCTACGGCCTGATCGGCTACGTTGTCCCCGACGGCACCGCACTGGAGAAGGCACTCGAGATCGCCGACGTCATCAACAACAACGGCCCGTTGGCCGTGCAGGCGATTCTCAAGACCATCCGTGAGGCCGAGGGCATGCACGAACTCGACGCGTTCAAGCCCGACACCGCCAACGGCATCCCGGTGTTCCTGTCCGACGACGCCAAGGAAGGCCCGCTGGCGTTCAAGGAGAAGCGCGCGCCCAACTTCCAGATGAAGTAGGCGGGCTCAGCCCACGGGCTTGGTCGGGGTGAACGTCACCGGCATCGCCTCAAGGCCGCTGACGAAGTTGGCTGCGCGCAACGGCAGCGTGGCCGCGCCGTCGGCCAACTGCAGATCGGGCAGCCGCTTCAGGACTGCGCCGATCATGTTGATGAGCTCTATCCGGGCCAATTGATTACCCAGGCAGAAGTGCGTACCGAAGCCGAATGCCAAGTGGCTGTTCGGGTCTCGCTGAACATTGAAGTTGTCGGGATCGCCGAAGACTGCTTCATCGAAGTTCGCCGACTCGAACATCAGCAGCATCTTCTCGCCCTTGCGCAGCTGCGTTCCGTGAAAGTCGGTGTCGGCAGTGATCGTGCGCGCCATGTTCTTCAACGGTGAGGTCCAGCGCAGCATCTCCTCGACCGCGACGGGGACCAGGCCGGGGTTGTTCTGCAACAGGTCCCACTGCTCGGGGTGGCGGATCAGCTGTTCGGTTCCGCCGGAGATCGTGTGGCGTGTCGTCTCGTCGCCACCGACGAGGATCAGCAGGGTCTCCTGAAGGATGTCGTCGTTGGATAACTGTTGACCGTCGACCTCCGCGTGCACCAGAACGCTGATCAGGTCTTCGGTCGGCTCGGCCCGACGCTGTTCGATCTTGTTCATGGTGTACTCGTTGTACGCCATGAAGGCATCCAAGGTGACCTGCATATCAGCCTCGGACACAGTGGAACTCAGTCCTTCCATCATGTCGTCAGACCACTTGAGGAAGAGCTCCCGCTCGTCGGGCAGCACACCGAGCATGTCCCCGATGACCGCCATCGGCAGCGGTGCTGCGATGTCGTGGACGAAATCGCATTCGCCCCGCTCGCACACCCGGTCGATGAGGTAGTCACACAGCGAGCTGATGGAATCGCCTTGGACCTTCAAACGCTTACGCGTGAAACCGGCGTTGACGAGCTTGCGGCGCAACAGATGTGCCGGATCATCCATGTCGATCATCATCGGCAGGGCAGGTTGATCGGGGCGGATGCCGCCTGCGTTCGAGAACAACTCGGGATTGCGCTCCGCGTCGATCACGGCCTCGTATGTCGTCGCGGCCGCCAAGCCGTTGCGATCGCGGAACACCGGCTCGTTGGCCCGCATCCACCGATACGCTTCGCGCGACGTGGGCCGGTCGGCGTAGAAACCGCCGTCGGCAAGGTCCACGTCCGGCTTTGTCGTTGCCTGGATAGCTGTCACCGTGACACCTCCTGCGCGTCGTTGAATGACATCTGCACGTTGCCAACCGATCCGGAGATCAGTGCACGTTTCGGGAAGCCTAGCGATGCGAGTTCCTTGGCATAGGGATGTTCGCCTAGACGCACCCTGGCGCCCCCGATCCGGTAACGCAGGGCCGACGGCGTCATCTCGAAGGGGATCTCGCGCGTGACACCATCGCGGTACGAGTACGACGTCTGTTCCTGCGTACGCCCCGACAGCGGGACCGGCAGACCGGGGCGGAAGTCCATGCCGAGCGCGAACTGGCCATCGACGGTGAGGTCGAAGCTGAACTGGTGGCCGTCTCGAATCGTGAAGTCGGCCATGACTTTCGGAAAGCCCCAGATGGTCGTTCCCGCTTCCAAGGTGAACTGCTGATCGACGGGAAGATGATGGATGAAGGCACCCGCCGAACCCAAGGCGCGGGGCCCGCTCGCACTCGTCCCTGGCGGGTTCACCATCACATTGGTGCCGTACTCGTAGTACTCGCCCAGATCGCCGTCGATGTAGCGCATCAACATCAGGACGACGATCGCGCGGCCGGGAAGGTACCGGCAGACCTGCAAGCCGCTGTAGTCGATCATCTGCTGCGCGGCGTCGGCGTCGACAGAGAACATCGCCATGTGCTGAGCGGCCTTGCGAATCTTCACCGGCATGGTCAGCACCGTGCCCGCGATCGTGTGCTGGGAGGTCATCGAGTCAATCTAGAACGCGGACTAGACAACTAGCAAGGAAGTGTCTACTCGAGGCCTATACGAGTGCGGCGAGGTCCCGGATCTGCTCGGGTGACCGCGCGCCGACGACCATCATCGTGACGCCCGCGGCCTCCCACGCCTTGATCTGTTCCTGCACGTAGGCGAGGTCGCCCACGATCGCGGAGTCGTCGACGAGTTCGTCGGGAATGACCTTGGCGGCCTCGTCCTTGCGATCGGTGCGGAACAGCTTGGTGACGTCGTCCACGACTTCGGCGTAACCCATTCTCCGGTAGACGTCGGCGTGGAAGTTGGTGTCCTCGGCGCCCATACCACCCATGTAGAGCGCCAGGTGCGGCTTCATCAGCTCCATGATCTCGGGGCGGTCGTCGGTGACGACGACCTGAGCCGTCGCGCAGATCTCGAAGGTCTCCCGGGTGCGGCGTGCTCCCGGGCGGGCGAATCCCTCGTCGAGCCACTCGTTGTACATGCCCGCGATCCGGGGCGAATAGAAGATCGGCAGCCAGCCGTCGCAGATCTCGGCGGCCAGCGCAACGTTCTTCGGCCCCTCGGCCCCCAGCATCACCGGGATATCCGCGCGCAGCGGGTGGGTGATGGGCTTGAGGTTCTTGCCGAGCCCGGTGGTCCCCTCGCCCGTCAACGGCAGCGGATAGTGCGGGCCGTCGCTGTGCACCGGGGCCTCGCGGGCCCAGACCTGGCGCAGGATGTCGATGTACTCCCGGGTGCGGGCCAGGGGCTTGGGGAACTTGGCGCCGTACCAGCCCTCGACCACCTGGGGACCCGACACCCCGAGGCCGAGGATGTGCCTGCCGCCGGATAGGTGGTCCAGCGTCAGCGCGGCCATCGCGCACGCCGTCGGCGTCCTGGCCGACAGCTGGATGACCGACGTGCCAAGCCGCATGCGCGTCGTTTCGCGGCCCCACCAGGCCAGCGGCGTGTACGCGTCCGATCCCCAGGCCTCCGCGGTGAAGACGGTGTCGAACCCGGCGTCCTCCGCTGCGGCGACCAATTCCGCGTGATTCTCGGGCGGTTGCGCGCCCCAATATCCGAGCTGCAAACCTAGCTTCATTAGCTCGCCTTCCGACCCGTGGTTGAAACCATTCTTAGAACCTGTTCTACTCGACGCTGTGACCACCAGCCAAAGCAGCCCGGTGCAGATCGATCCGCATGAGCCGCCACTTTCGGCGCCGTTGCGGCTTTCATTCGACTACACCCGTTCAGTCGGACCACTCCTGTCCCAGTTCTTCACTGCCCTGCGCGAGCGCCGCATTGTCGGCGTGCGCGGTTCGGACGGTCGGGTGCTCGTGCCGCCCGCCGAGTACGACACGGTCACCTATGCGGAATTGACCGAAATCGTACCGGTGAGCAGCGTCGGGACCGTGGTTTCGTGGAGCTGGCAGCCGGAACCCCTCGAGGGCCAACCACTGGACCGCCCGTTCGCGTGGGCGCTGGTGAAGCTCGATGGGGCCGACACCGCTCTACTCCATGCTGTCGACGCCGGCTCGTCCGATGCGATCAGCACGGGGGCCCGGGTCCACGTGCACTGGGTTGACGAACCGGTCGGCGCGATCACCGACATCGCCTACTTCAAGCTGGGCGACCAGGCTGAAGAAGTCCCCGAGGTGACGGATGACCGGGACCCGGTGACGATGCTCGTCGTTCCCACGACAATCGAAATCCAGCACACCGCTTCACTTCCCGAGAGCGCGTTCCTGAGGGCGCTCGAGGAGGGCAAGCTGCTGGGTGCACGCACCGGAGCAAACGGCAAGGTGTACTTCCCGGCGCGGGAGGCTGATCCGGCGACCGGCCAGCAGCTCGACGAGTTCATCGAACTCCCCGACAAGGGAACCGTGACGACGTTCGCGATCATCAACATCCCGTTCGCCGGCCAGCGGATCAAGCCGCCGTACGTTGCGGCATACGTGCTGCTCGACGGCGCGGACATCCCGTTCCTGCACCTGGTCACCGAGATCGACGCGACCGACGTGCGGATGGGCATGCGGGTCGAGGCGGTGTGGAAGCCCCGCGAGGAGTGGGGTCTTGGCATCGACAACATCGACTACTTCCGGCCGACGGGTGAACCCGACGCCGACTACGAAACCTACAAGCACCACCAGTAAGGGTTGCTCAGATGACTTTTCGTGACGTAGCCGTCGTGGGCTTCGCTCATGCTCCGCATGTGCGCCGCACCGAAGGCACCACCAACGGCGTCGAAATGCTGATGCCATGCTTCGCCGAGCTTTACGCCGATCTCGGCATCAAGCAGACCGACATCGGGTTCTGGTGCTCGGGCTCCTCGGATTACCTTGCCGGGCGCGCATTCTCGTTCCTCTCCGCGATCGACTCGATCGGTGCGGTCCCGCCGATCAACGAATCGCACGTGGAGATGGATGCCGCATGGGCGCTCTACGAGGCCTACATCAAGATCCTGACCGGCTCGGTCGACACCGCGCTCGTCTACGGCTTCGGCAAGTCCAGCGCCGGGGTGCTGCGTCGCGTACTTGCGATGCAGACCGACCCCTACACCGTGGCACCGCTGGTCCCCGACGCCGTGTCGACGGCCGGTCTGCAGGCTCGGCTGGGGCTGGACTCCGGCAAGTGGACCGCCGAGCAGATGGCCCAGGTGGCGCTCGACTCCATGAACGCCGCCAGCCGCACCGACTCGGAGAAGCCGGCGAAAAGCATCGACGAGCTGCTCTCCCGCCCATACTTCGCAGATCCGCTGCGGCGCCACGACATCGCGCCGATCACCGACGGTGCATCGGCGATCGTGCTCGCCGCGGGCGACAAGGCCCGCGAGCTGCGCGAGAACCCGGCCTGGATCACCGGTTTCGAGCACCGCATCGAGACGCCGGTGCTGGGCGCCCGCGACCTGACCACATCGCCGTCGACAACGGCCTCGGCCAAGGCGGCCACCGGTGGGGATGCCGGTTCGATCGACGTGGCCGAACTCTATGCACCGTTCACTCATCAGCAGCTGATCCTGACCGAGGCCATCGGGCTGGGTGACTCCACGAAAATCAACCCCTCCGGCGGCGCGCTGGCGGCCAACCCGATGTTCTCGACGGGCCTGGAGCGCATCGGCTTCGCGGCCAGGCACATCTTCAACGGCTCTGCGCAGCGCGTGCTTGCCCACGCCACCAGCGGGGCTGCGCTGCAACAGAACCTCGTCGCCGTGCTGGAAGGGAAATAACCATGGCGGGTCAACTCGCAGCGGTGCTCGGCACCGGGCAGACAAAGTACGTCGCCAAGCGCAAAGACGTCTCGATGAACGGGCTGGTCCGCGAGGCCATTGACAAGGCGCTCGCGGATTCGGGCTCGACGTTCGACGACATCGACGCCGTGGTGGTCGGCAAGGCGCCCGACTTCTTCGAGGGCGTCATGATGCCCGAGCTGTTCATGGCAGACGCGGTCGGCGCCACCGGCAAGCCGCTGATCCGGGTACACACCGCGGGCTCGGTCGGCGGGTCGACCGCGGTGGTGGCTGCCAGCCTGGTCCAGTCCGGCAAGTACAACCGCGTGCTGACGATGGCGTGGGAAAAGCAGTCGGAGTCCAACGCCATGTGGGCGTTGAGCATTCCGGTCCCGTTCACCAAGCCGGTCGGGGCGGGCGCCGGCGGTTACTTTGCCCCGCACGTGCGGTCATACATCCGGCGATCCGGCGCACCGACACACATCGGCGCGATGGTCGCGGTCAAGGATCGGCTCAACGGAGCGAAGAACCCGCTGGCCCACCTGCACCAGCCCGACATCACGCTGGAGAAGGTGATGGAGTCCCAGATGCTTTGGGACCCCATCCGTTTCGACGAGACGTGTCCTTCGTCGGACGGCGCGTGCGCGTTGGTGATCGGCAATGAGCAGATCGCCGACGCACGCGTGGCCGAAGGTCATCCCGTCGCATGGGTACACGCCACCGCGCTGCGCACCGAGCCCCTGGCCTACTCCGGTCGCGATCAGGTGAACCCGCAGGCCGGGCGTGACGCCTCGGCCGCACTGTGGCGCGATGCCGGGATCACGAGCCCGATCGACGAGATCGACGTCGCCGAGGTCTACGTCCCGTTTTCGTGGTTCGAGCCGATGTGGTTGGAAAACCTCGGCTTTGCGCCTGAGGGCGAGGGCTGGAAACTCACCGAGGCCGGCGAAACGGCGATCGGCGGACGCATACCGTTCAACCCCTCCGGCGGCGTGCTGTCGAGCAATCCCATCGGTGCATCGGGCATGATCCGGTTCGCCGAGGCGGCGATCCAGGTGATGGGCAAGGCCGGTGAGCATCAAGTCGAAGGCGCACGCAAGGCGCTGGGCCACGCATACGGCGGCGGGTCGCAGTACTACTCGATGTGGGTGGTCTCCTCCGACAAGCCGGCCGCCAAGTCATGACACGGATGCAGTACACCGTCAGCATCGCGTTCAGCCCACTCGACCAGCTGATCGAGATCGCAAAGGCAGCTGAAGAACTCGGCTTCGACAGCGTCGCGCTGCCGGATTCAATTTTCTATTTCGAGAAGCAGTCCGTCGACTATCCCTACACCGCCGACGGCAAGCGGATGTTCGATGAGAACTCGCCCTGGGTCGATCCGTTGATCCTCGCTGGTGCACTGGGTGCGGTGACCTCGAGGCTGCGCTTCTACACCAACGTGATGAAGCTCGGTTCGCGGAATCCGCTGCTACTGGCCCGACAGGTCGGATCAGTGGCGAACCTCACCAACAACCGGTTCGGCTTCGGTGTCGGGATCGGCTGGGCTCCTGAGGAATTCGAGTGGTGTGGGGTGCCCTACGCGAAGCGCGGCAAGCGCGTGGACGAGATGATCGACGTCATCAAGCTGGTGCTCGCCGGCGGCATGGTCGAGCACCACGGCGAGTTCTACGACTTCGACCGGCTGCAGATGAGCCCGGCACCGTCGAAGTCGGTGCCGTTCTACGTCGGCGGGCACACGGAGGTCGCGCTCAAACGCGCCGTCCGGATCGGTGACGGCTGGACCAGTGCGATGATGACGTGCGACCAGCTGGCCGAAACGATCACCGAGCTCAAGAAGCTGCTGGCTGAGAACGGCCGCGCCGACGAACCGTTCGAATACCAGGCCGTGTGTATCGACAAGTTCGGTGTCGACGGCCACCGCGACCTGGCCGCGGCGGGTGTCACCGACTACATCGGAATTCCGTGGGTGTTCGAGGGCCTCGCCTTCGACGCCCCGGTGGACAAGAAGATCGATTCGATGAAGCGCTTCGCCGAGACCTACATCCACTCGGGCTGGCAGGACTGAGCATGACCGTCACCAACCCCGACGCACCGGTGCACCTGGCGGGTAAGCGTTCGCGGGAGGCGGCGATCGCCCACGACAAGGACGCGTGGCTGGCGAACTTCGCCGACGACGCGGTCGTCGAAGATCCGATCGGTCCGTCACACTTCGACCCCGAGGGCAAGGGTCACCGCGGCAAGGAGGCGATCTCCAAGTTCTATGACATGGCGATCGCGCCCAGCGACCTGGAGTTCGACTTCGTCGAGACGTATCAGTGCGGCAACGAGGAAGCCAACATCGGCCATATCGTGATCAAGTCCGCCGGCTACGAGGTGAAAGCCGAGGGCATCTTCACCTACCGCGTGAACGACGAGGGCAAGATCGTTGCGCTGCGGGCGTTCTGGGAACTCGACCGGGCCACGGCGAGCGCGCGAAAAATCTAGCGCGGGTACGTTGGGTGGCGACCGCCAATACCCACGAAAGCCAAGTCAGATCAGAGTGTTCAAAGGTTTCAAGTCCAGCTCGGCGACCGCTATCGCGGCGCTGATGTGCGCGGCAGCGATCGGCTGTGATTCCCCATCGGGCATCGACCATGGGGGCAGTGGCGCAAGCCAGCCCGCCGCGACGATCCCGTCAGTGCCGATGACTCCGACGACCACGCAGACGACCGACGACAAGAAGGTGGTCGACTACAGCCGTCTGCTGTTACAGCCGGCCGACGTCAGCGACAACGAGGACACCTTCACCGAGCAGTCGACCACCCCGTCGGGCCCCGACGGACTGCCCGGTGCGAGTGCCCTGTACGTCAACCAGGACGACACCCGGGCCATCGCCGCCACCATCGTGATCTACCCCGATGCCGAGACGGCGGCCACGACGTTGCGTGAGGCCCTGCCGACGCTCGGCTCGACGCTCACCGATGCGACCACCCGCCCGGCACCGGTCGGCACCAGCGGCACGATGGCTATCGGCATGTCGAAGGACGGCAGTAAAGCGGTCACGCTGCTGCTGTTCACCGAGGGGCCCGCGCTGGTGCGCCTGGAATTCCAGAGCGCGCCGGGCGACGTCACCACCGATGACTTCGTCATCAACATCGGCAAGATGCAGCAGATTGCGCTGAGAGTCGGCCTGCCCCAGAGTGGCTAGCGCCCCAAGCGCTCCATGACGCTGGTCGCCATCCCAAAGGCCAAACGCTTCGTGCGACGGGCGGCATCGGCGAGCGCACGGTTCTTGCTCTCCTTCAGTGTCGCCTCGTCGCCGATTCTCACCGTGCCGCCTGCGGCCACCCAGCAGTAGGTGCCCAGGCATCGGCTCGCCCGATTCGCAACCGCCTTCGTGATGCGGCGGTCGACCTCGAAGCCGGGTTGCGCACGACTCGGCACGACACACCGGATGGTCGGCATGGTCACGTCGAGCACGACTCCGCCGAGCGAGAGGCGTCCGCCGGTCCACTGCGATTCAGGCAGCCCGTCGTCCGGATTGGTCAGCGCCAACAGGATATTGGGGCGGAAGCGGCGCACATCCAAGTCGGTGCCGCCGATCTCGGCGCCGATGGTCTGCAGACTCGTCTGCGTCATGACGTGGACGGGCGCCAGATCGACGAACATACCGGGCGGGGTCGAGTACTTGCCAAGGGTGGCGAGATCGGTGACGCGAAACATCGACATGTCCGGGAACTTCTCACCGTCGGTGATTCCGAAATCCTTGCGCAACGCGGCGATCGACATGTTCTCGCGCTCGTCACGGCTCAACTTGTGCAGGCTGGTGTCGTCGGCGGGCGGCAGGGCGGTCAGACGGACGTCGCGGTCGACCAGGTCGGAAAGTCTCTTGTGCACGTCGGGATCGCTGCTCGACACCACGCTGCCGTCGGGAAAGGTGATCTCGACCTCGGGCGCGTTGCCGGGGCCTGCGCCCGGGCCGACCGGCTCCGCATATCGGGCCGTCGCCCCCAACAGGGCGGGGATGCGCCTGGCCGTCGCGGTCACGTCACGTTCGAGGTCGCGCACCGCCCACAGCCGGTCGCCGTGCGGACCGCGGGAGCCGATATGGATCTGCTCGACCTGCTCGCCTCCGAGTGACTTCACCGGATAACGCCACAGCGCGCTGACCTGACCAAACGACATGCGAATACGGTACGCGCTACTCCGGAATAGGACGTAGACCTGTCATGTAGCGCCGGGCGAGATCCTGATACGCGCCGGGATTGGTGTTCACCCACATCTCCGCGCCCGTACCTGCGACCGGACCCCGGACTTTGGCGGGCGCACCGGTCACCACGACCTCGTCGGGAATCTTGGTGCCGCCGATGACCAGCGAATGAGCGGCGATAAGGCTGCGCGCGCCGATGACCGCCCCGTCGAGGACCGTGCAGTGGTTGGCCACGACGGCCTGGGCACCGATGTGCGCGCCGTGCACCACGCATCCGTGCGCGATCGTGGCGCCCGGTCCGACGTCGACCGGGATGCCCGGCGGGGCGTGCAGCACACAGCAGTCCTGCACGTTGGCGCCCTCGCGGACTACGATCGGAGCGAAATCGCCCCTGAGCACCGCGTTGAACCAGATCGACGCACCCGCCTCGACGTGCACGTCACCGACCAAAGTCGCGGTTGGGGCGACGAAGGCACTGGGATCGACGGTCGGTGACCGCCCCTCAAACGAGTACAACGGCATTGTCTAGATATACCGCAGTCGGCTCGCGATGAGCGTTCGCGCGAAAAGGCAGGTAGATGAGTTTAGATTGCGCGCGGGGAGGGAAAAACTGTAACGTGTTCTAGTTAGAGCCACAAAAACGGGAGGCCCACCGTGACTACCGAAACTGCAAGCGTCCGCGAAATCGACACCGGAGCGCTGCCGGACCGGTTTGCGCGAGGCTGGCACTGCCTCGGCCCGGTGAAGGATTACCTGGACGGCAAGCCGCACGGCGTGGAGATCTTCGGCACCATGCTGGTGGTCTTCGCAGACTCCAACGGCGATCTCAAGGTGCTGGACGGCTACTGCCGCCACATGGGCGGGAACCTGTCGCAGGGCACGATCAAGGGTGACGAGGTCGCCTGCCCGTTCCACGACTGGCGCTGGGGTGGCGACGGCAAATGCAAGCTCGTGCCCTACGCCAAGCGCACCCCACGGCTGGCCCGCACCAAGGCGTGGCACACCGACGTCCGCGGTGGCCTGCTGTTCGTCTGGCACGACCACGAGGGCAACCCACCTCAAGAAGAGGTGCGCATCCCCGACATCGCCGAGGCCCACGACGACGGGTGGACCGAATGGCGGTGGAACACGATGCTCATCGAGGGCAGCAACTGCCGCGAGATCATCGACAACGTCACCGACATGGCGCACTTCTTCTACATCCACTTCGGCCTGCCCACGTACTTCAAGAACGTGTTCGAGGGCCACATCGCGTCGCAGTACCTGCACAACGTGGGTAGGCCGGATGTGAACGATCTGGGCACCTCCTACGGTGAGGCGCACCTGGACTCGGAGGCGTCGTATTTCGGGCCGTCCTTCATGATCAACTGGCTGCACAACAACTACGGCGGGTTCAAGGCCGAGTCGATCCTGATCAACTGCCACTACCCGGTCAGCCAGGACTCCTTCGTGCTGCAGTGGGGCGTCATCGTCGAGAAGCCCAAGGGTCTCGACGATGCGACCACCGACAAGCTCGCGCGGGTGTTCACCGAGGGCGTCAGCAAGGGCTTCCTGCAGGACGTCGAGATCTGGAAGCACAAGACGCGCATCGACAACCCGCTGCTCGTCGAGGAAGACGGCGCGGTTTACCAGATGCGCCGCTGGTATCAGCAGTTCTATGTCGACGTCGCCGACGTGACTCCGGACATGACCGACCGCTTCGAGGTCGAGGTCGACACCACGGCGGCCAACGAGAAGTGGACCATCGAAGTTGAGGAGAATCTGCGGGAGCAGGAAAACCTCAAGAAGGCCGAGCAGGACGAGAAGGAAAAGGCAGAACACGCGAGCTCATGACCCCGCGTAAGGACGCTCCGGACGTCGACCAGCTGGCGAGGTCGATGCTGCTCCTGCACGGCGTTCACGACGACGATGACCACACCCACGGCGAGTCCGGCAACGGGCGTGGAAGTTGGTCGAAGGCGCCGACTTTCGGCGATGATCGTGCCGAGGCGCTGAGGGAAGCCACCGCGCGCGACCGCGAGCGCTACCTGACGTCGGGACTGGTGTCCGTCGACTGCCGGTTCTGTCACGTGGCGGTCAACGTGAAGAAACTCGGTCCCGCGCACACGTCGGTGCAATGGAACACCGAGGCGACGCAGCGCTGCGCGTATTTCGCCGACATCCGGGCTTCCGGCGGCGACCCCGCGCGCGAGAAGTCCTGCCCGAAGCTCGCGGGCAGCATCAAACACGCTGTCGCCGAGGGCTGCCTGGAGGAGATGTCGTCGGCGCCATCGCCCGGCGACGGCTGATATTCAGGGATACTCGGTGCATGGCGGACAGCACCTCCGGTGCCAAGACTCTCGAACGGGGCCTCGGGCTGCTCGACCACGTCGCCGAGGGCACCACCCGCCTCGATGACATCGCCCGCGCCGCGGGGCTGAGCCGCTCGTCGACCCACCGCATGCTGACCACGTTGGTCGAGACCGGCTTTCTCAGCCTAGGTGCCAATCACGAGTATCAGCTGGGAATCAAGTTGCTCCAGTTGGGCAGCCACGCCCAGGCGTCCATCGATGTGTCCCGCGCGATACAGGCAGAATTGGAGGCGCTATCGGCACGCACGCTCGATGCCACGCATCTCGGCGTGCTGGTCGACGCCGACGTTCTCTATCTCGCCAAGGCCCGCGGCCGTCGCGGCATCGAGATGATGTCGCATCCGGGTATCCGGCTGCGCGCGCAGAACACAGCGATGGGCAAGGTGCTGCTGTCCGCTCTGCCCGACATCGAGGCGGCGGCCCGTTTCGACCCTGAAGCGACACCCACGCCGAACTCCGTGCGATCACTCGAGGAGTTCCTGGCCGGGTTGGCCATGACCCGCGAGCGCGGGTACGCGGTCGAGGATCAGGAGAATGAGCTCGGAATCACCTGTGTGGCAATCGGTATACCCGCTGCGCGTGGGCACACCGCCGTCGCGCTATCCGTGTCCGCTCCCAGCGTCCACCTTCCGGCGACACGGTACGCCGACGTGCTCGAGTGTCTGCGCGACGCGCAAACCGCGCTAAATCCACTCCTTCCGGCTGGTCTGGAAACCTATTGGGGCGCAAGCCCCTAACGGGTGACGGGTTCGCGGGAATCCAGCAACCCGAGCTCGGAGCGCCGCGGCATACCCTCCCAATCACCGGGGACGAGGCAGGCGAATGCGCCGACCCTTACTGCGGTATCGAGCCGTACCGACGGCTCCGCGCCGGCCAGCAGTTCACTTACGTATCCGGCGACGAATCCATCGCCCGCGCCGACGGTGTCGAGTGCCTCGACCGGGATGGCATCGGTGCGGTGCTCGGCGCCGTCGATCAGTGCGGCGCATCCGCGCGCCCCGAGTTTGATGATCACCTGCGCAGGGCCGAGTTCGGCGATGCGGCACGCGAGTTCGGCGGCGTCGGCGGCGGGGCCGGCGACCAGAGCCGCCTCGTCATCACTCGCGAAGACGACATCGGCGCGCCCGGCAAGCCTCCGAAGTGCTTCCCCCGCGACGTCGGTTGACCACAGGCTCGCCCGGTAGTTGACATCGAACACGACGCTCACCCCTGCATCACGGGCGACCTCGATCGCACGGTCGACGGTTTCGGCGGCCGATTCGGACAATGCGGGCGTGATTCCGGTGACATGCAGAACGCGGGCGCGTCGAATCTTGTCGAGCGGCAGGTCTTCCGGGGACAGACGCGAACCCGCACTGCCCACCCGGTAGTACCACACCTTCTGTGTCGACGCCGTGCGCCGCTCCTTGACCATCAAACCGGTCGGCGCGGTCGGGTCGGTCACGATGGCCGCATCCACCTGCTCTGCGGCGAGTTCGCGGCGGATGTACTCACCGAAGCTGTCCACACCGATCCGCCCGACCCAAGTCACGGTCGAGCCAAGGCGGCGAAGTGCGATCGCGAAGTTCGACTCTGACCCGCCCATGCCAAGGGTCATCTCCGATGCGTGCATCAGCGGTCCGGGGTGGGTGGCGCGGGCAAGTGCCATCGTCTCCCCAAGCGTAACAACCTCGGTCGCTGAGTTCTCGTTCATTGCACAGCCTTTCGCTGCGCAAGCGCGTCGCCTGCGATGGTCCTGAACTGCTGCGCCCGCGTGCTGAGCGCGATGAGATCTCCGCCGGAGAACGCATCACCCAACAGGGGGCCACCGATGCTGACCGCAGGCGCGCCCGCGGCGATCCACGCTTCGACATCATCCAAACCGACGCCGCCGCTCGGGATGATCCGCATGTCGGGGAACGGTCCGCTGATGTCGGCGATATAGCGGGGCCCGACGACGGAAGCGGGAAACAGTTTGAGCGCCGAGGCGCCCGCCTCCCAGCACCGGTACAGCTCGGTCGGTGTCAGCCCGCCAGGAAACACGGGGACGCCCGCATCGCAGGCGACCCGTATCACGTCGAGCTCCGCCGTCGGGCTGACGATGAACTTCGCGCCGTTCTCGATCGCGGTCTCGGCTTGTGCCGCGGTGGTGACGGTGCCAAGGCCGATCACCGCATCGCCGAATTCGGCTGCCAGACTCTTTATCTGGGCGAATACCCCGGCCGTGCTGAGCGTCAGTTCGATCGCACGTACACCGCCTGCGAGAAGTGCATCGATGACGGGCGGGTACTCACGCGCATGGTCCGCGCGCAGCACCGCGATCACCGGGTCGTCGGCGAGCAACGGTGAGAAATCGACCCTGGTCATCGCGCCAGCCATCCACCGTCTACCGGTATCACCGCACCGTTTACGTAGTCCGCCGCGGCGGAAGCCAGGAATACGACGGGGCCCACCACGTCACCGGGAGTGCCCCAACGCGCGGCGGGGATGCGCGCCGAGATCTCCTGGCTGCGCGTGGGATCGGCCCTCAGCGCCTCGGTCATCTCGGTGGCCAGATAACCCGGCGCGACGGCGTTGACATTCACACCACGCGCGGCCCATTCGTTGCAAAGAGCTTTGGTCAGTTGGACGACCGCACCCTTGGACGCCGCGTACGCGGACGTCCGAACACCGCCTTGAAAGCTCAGCATCGACGCGAGGTTGATGATCTTGCCGCGACGGCGTTCGACCATGGGTGCGCCGAATGCCTGACAGAGTTGAAACACCGCCCGGAAATTGATGTTCATTGTCGCATCGAGGTCGCCGAGCGGGAAATCGATTGCATCGTTGCGCATCTGGGCACCCGCGTTGTTGACGAGGATGTCCACCTGCTGGTCGGCCAGCACGTTCTCGGTCACTTCGCGAATCGACGCCTCCGAGGCCAGGTCCACGCTGTGGTGGGTCAACCGGCGCCCTCGGGCACCCGCGGCAGCCTCCAGCTCCGGCCCCGGGTCGGCGCGCTGCAGCGTCACGACATCAGCGCCGGCACGCAACAGCCCCACCGCGATCGCATAACCGACGCCACGCGATGCGCCGGTGACGACCGCGGTCTGCCCGGTCAGGTCAGACGGACACTCGTGCACCGGCGTCCTCTTCGGTGAGCAGGTCGCGGTCGACGGTTTCCGGTGACACGATGGTGGCGACCAGCGAGATCGCCATGATCGCCATCATGTAAACCGCCACCGGCCACCATGATCCGGATGCCCAGGTCACCAACGCCGAACAGATCAACGGTGCGATGCCACCGCCGAACACCGCCGAGAACTCGCGGCCGAGCGCGACCCCGGCATAGCGGTATCGCGACCCGAACAGCTCGGGGAAGTATGCGGCCTGCACACCCACTGAGCCGTACCCGGCGAAGACGAATCCGAGCACGATGACGAGCGCGATCAACAGCAGGTTCTGAGTTCCGACCAGCATGAATGCCGGCACCGGGAAGATCAGCAGGAATCCAGTCACAATCAGGTACATCGGGCGCCTGCCGAAGCGATCCGACAGCGTGCCGAACACGTACGCCGACAGGCACGCGAAGAGTGCACCGATCAGCAGCACCTTCGGGATGAATGCCTTGTCGACCTGGAGCTGGCTGATCAGGTAGCTCGCCATGAATACCTGGAAGACGTAGGAATGCGCGTTGGTGCCGAGGTTCATGAAGAACACCCGCACCACGCCGAACCGTCCGTGTTTGAGGACGTCGCTGATCGGCGCCTTCTGCCGCTCGATGACCCCCTCCGTCTTGAGCTCCTTGAACACCGGCGACTCGGACATCTTGCGCCGGATGACGAACGCCGCGACGGTCACGATGACTGACGAGAAGAACACCAGCCGCCAGCCCCAGTTCATCACGTCGTCTTCGGGCCACAGCTGAACGAGTATCCAGATCACCGCACCGAGCACCGTTCCGGCCGCGGCGCCGACGTACACCAGTGACGCGTAGCGGCCACGTCTGCCTTTCGCCGCGGTTTCGGTGAGAAGCACGATGCCGCCTGCTTGTTCGGCGCCCGCGCCGAAGCCCTGCAGGACACGCAGAGCCACCAGCAGGATCGGCGCCCACAGCCCAACCTGGTCGTAGGTGGGCAGGAGTCCGATGAAGAAGGTGGACACGCCCATCAGCAGCAGCGTTGTCACGAGGACCCATTTGCGTCCCAGCCGGTCGCCGAAGTGAGAGAAAAACAGGCCACCCAGCGGCCGCGCGGCGAATCCCACTGCATAGGTGCTGAAGGAGGCGATGAACCCGACGGCAGGTGAGACGTCGGGAAAGAAGATGTCGTTGAACACCAGCGCGGCGGCGGTGCCGTAGATGACGAAGTCGTACTGCTCGAGTGCGGTGCCGATGAGTCCGGCCCACGCGGCTCTTCGAACGGTCTGCTGGTCTGCCGGCTGGTCCGGCGATTTCACGATGCTCTTGTCTGTCATGGCGGTCACCCGCTTATCCCGATTTTAGGGATGCTATCCCATTACTGTGCCAGCCTAACCTGCGATGTGTGAGGCAGACAACACCCCTATTGACTGCACAGCGATCTTTAAACTGCCGACATGGGAAAACGTGCGGTCGCACCGTTGCTCGTTTTCGTGGCTGCAGGCTGCACCCAGGTCGTAGACACCCCGCCCAAGGCCACCTCGCCGGTGGCGCCGATCACCGCAGGACAGGTCGGTGACCTGCTGAGCCCCGATGGCGAGAAGTACGACGGCAACTTGTTCTCCACCGTCGAACCCGAGGAGTGCGGCGGCGTCGCCAAAGAGGTGGATCCGCCATTCATCTTCGACTCCGATCCGGCGGCGCACGACGGCGGGCACTGGATGGTCGACGACGTCGGCGGCCAGGTGTACATCGAGGAGATGGTCGGCGTCTATCGCACGGACTACGACGCGAAGAATGCGCTATCGCAGGCGAAGCGGACCCTTGAGTCGTGCGTGGACATTCCGTTCACGGTCACCGATATGAAGGGCCGCACCTACGACTTCACACTGCAGCCCCTGACGACGTCGAGTTCGCCCAACATCCTGCTGTGGTCGTTCACCGCAAGCGACTGGGCCTGCGACAGCACGTTCGTCGCCGCCCAAAATGCGGCGGTCCAGATTTCGACGTGTGGGCCGGTCGGCGGCTACCCGGTGCACACCCTGGCCGCCGACGCGCTGAATCGCATTGAACGACTGGCTAATACGACCGCCTGACCGTCACAGCCCCTTGAACTGCTCTTTGACCTGCTCGTCGGTCAGCCCGTAGTCGGCGAGGGAGTACGTGTGCTTCGGCGCGCGGGGGCCCTTCTGACTCTCGGCGTGACTGTCGATTATCGCGGCGCGGGCCCCGTCGGTGAAGTCGATGTCGAAGTGCGAATAGATGCCCTCGACCGCCGACACCGGATCCTTGACGAACTCGAAGTAGTCGACGTCGCAGAACTGTGCCTGATCATGGTCGGCGCGAACCTCGTTGAACCGCTTCAGACCTCGCGTCCACGTCTCCATGGCGTCCTCGCCGATCTGCGCGCCGACGAACGAGTTCGACCAACCCTCGGTCGTGTGCTGCGCCAGCGAGCACATCGAGGCCATGATGGTCTCCGCGGGCCGGTGGCACTGCACGATGAGTGCGTCGGGGTACGTCGCGAAAATTGCGTCGAGCGCGAACAGATGGCTCGGGTTCTTGAGCACCCAGCGTTTCTCGGCGTCGTTGAGACCGATCAGTTGCAGGTTCTTGCGATGCCGCTGGTACGCCTTGGTCCAGTCCTGCTTGGCCAGCCACTGTGAGTACGTCGGCAGATGGGACAGCGTCTCGTAGGACACCGAATGCAGCGACTGGCGCAGCAGCTGCCAGCACTCCTCCACCTCGTCGGCGGTCATGTAGTGCAGACCGGTGTAGTCCGGATTCTCCGCATGCGCCTTGGCGAACTGAGCATCGATCTGCGTGAAAACTGGGTTCTCCGACCATGTCTCACGTGGTGGGCGGGGTTGCGGGAACTCGGCCAGCCATAGTTCCAGCCCCTGATGCCTCGGGTCGGCGGTGAGTAGCCGGTGAATGACGGTGGTGCCGGTACGGGGCAGCCCGGTAACGAAGATCGGTCGCTCAACGGCCACGTCGGCATGCTGTGGATACTGCTTCCAGGCCGCCTCCGACACGAGCCGCGCCACCAGGGCGTTCCGCACGAAGAACCGGTTCATCTTGCTACCGATTTCGGTCAGGTCGGCATCGCGCCGGAACGACTCCAGCAGAACGGTCAACGCCTCGCGGTAGTTGTCGTCATCGACGCCGAAGTCGTCGAGTCCGCACGCCTTCGTCGCCGAGGCGTGCAGGTCGTCGACAGTTCCGACGTCCGTCCTAACCATCAGGCCTTGTACTCCCCGCAGTTGACGTCCAGCGCCTGCCCGGTGATACCGCTGGACAGATCGCTCGCCATGAAAAGGATCGCCGAGGCGACCTCCTCCTCGGTCGGCAGCCGCTTCAGGTCAGATCCCGCCGCGGCGGCGTTGTAGATGTCGTCGACGCTGGTGCCGTACTTGCCGGCCTGGTGTTCAAAGTAGCTTTTCAGCGTTCCCCCCCAGATATAGCCAGGCAGAACGGAGTTCACCCGGATACCCTGCTCGCCGAGCTCGGTGGCCAGCGTCTGTGACATCGCCAGCAGCGCCGACTTGGCCATCTTGTAGGCGCCGTACTTGGCCTGCGAATGGCGCACGACCATCGAGTTGACGTTGACCACGGAACCCTTGGATTCCGCCAATGCCGGGGTGAAGCCCTGGATCATCCGCAGTGCGCCGAACACGGTCAGCTCGATGGCGTCTTTCATGTGCTCGAACGTGGTGTTGGCGAAGGGCTTCATGGAAGGCACCCGGAACGCGTTGTTGATCAGCACGTCGACCCTGCCGTACGCCTCGAGCGTCTGCTCGACGAGGTTGTTCACCTGCGCCTCGTCGGTGATGTCGGTGCCCACCGTCACCGCCCGCCTGCCGACGTCGGTGATTTCCTTGGCCACGTCCTCCAGCCGTTCCACCGTGCGGGCGGCCAGCACGAGATCGGCACCCGCCCCGGCGCATCGCTTGGCGAGCGTGGTGCCCAACGCCGGGCCGACGCCACTGATGACGACCACCTTGTTTTCGAGCAACACTTCTATCCCACCATCCTGTCGCCGATCTGCTTCTGGCGCAGCGCGATCCGCGCGCGCCAGTCCTCGTCTGAAATCTTGTTGGACTCGTAGTACGGCAGCGCGGAGGCCACCTTGTCGATATCGACCACCTCGACGCCCGGCCCGTCGGCAGCGGTCAGCTCACGCGAGAGCCGCTGCCAGCGGAACTGCAGATAGCCCTTGCGATGCCCAAGCGTTTCCACCCAATTCGTCACACCCGGGTTCGCATCGGACACGACGTAGCGAATCTTGCCGTCCGGATCAGCTTGCGCCTGAGCACCATTCAGCGACGTCTGGTGGTTGATGTAGTCCAGCGAGATGTACCACAGACTGCCCAGCTGGAAGCCGAGATACGGCGCGTCGGTGACGGGCAGCGTGATGATCATCGCCTGATCCGGCGCCAGGTCGAAGTGGCCGACCGAGGAAAACTGCGTCGCCAGCCCGCCCGGCGTCAGCCGGGGCGCAATCATCGTGTTGACCGGCAGGGTGTTGTAAAACCACTGCGGGAACTGCAACCAGGTTTTCACCCGCTGCACCAACTGCTTACCCGCGACGGCGTAACGCTTTTCGATCAACTGCCGGGTCAACGGCGGCGGCGCGGTGCCCGCGGTGTCGGTTCTGGCGATGCTGATGTATCCGCGCTGCGCCGACCAGTCGTTGTAGACCTCACGAATCAACAACTGCGACGGACTCGTCGGCGTCACGCGCCATTCGTAGTTCCCGTCGGCGTCGATGTCGAGCTCGCGGTCGTCGAATGCGGCCTGGCTCGGCGGCACGTTGTCGTCGGTGTACTCACCGCCGAGCATCTGGAAGCAGAGGTCGGTCGTGGTCCCCCGGCGGCCGGTCACGACGTACTCGTGGCCCGGCAGTACCCGGGTGCCGAAGTACATGGCATCGGGATTGTCCAGACCCATCTTGGTGAACGGTCCGGTGCCGGACTGCATGAACGGATAATCGCGGTCGTAGTCGAACGCCAGATGCGTACAGCCCGAGATGCAGCCCGCCAGATACTGCAGGCCCTCGAGCAGGTCGGCGTCGGATTCGATGAACGGGGCGGCCGCGACGAGGCTTTCCGCCTCGGCGATCGCGTCGATCAGTGGCTGCGAAAACACCTCTTGAAACTAGAACGCGTTCTAACAAGAGTCAATATACCGACCACCGCGGTACATATATGGAACGAGATGTACCCTGCAACGGTGTCCGCCCCCGAGTCTTCCGGCCGTGCTTCGCCGCCGACCGACCGGGTCGTGCGGATCCTCGACTACCTCGCGGGCCACCCCACGGAACGCTTCGGGGTGTCGGACCTGGCCCGCCGGGTCGGGCTGAGCAAGCCGACGTGTCTCGGCATCGTCACATCCCTCGCCGAGGCGGGCTACCTCGTGCGCGACGCCGCCGACAAGACCTATCGCCTTGGCCCGTCGTTGATCACACTCGGCCACAAGGCGCAGGAGTCGATGCGGGTCAGCCCCGCGGCGCGTGAAGAACTGCGCCTGCTGTCGGCTCGATTCGGGGTCACCGCGGCGCTGTCCGGTGTCATCGACGACCGGATCACGCTGCTGGATCTGGTGGCCCCCGCCGGCGCGCGACCGGGCGTCGAGGTGGGGCAGAGCTATCCGTTCGCCCCGCCAGTGGGGCTGATGTTCGTGCTGTGGGACGAAGAGGCCGAACGCAATTGGCTCGCCAAGGAGCCGACGATTCCGCTACGCACCCATTCGGACCGGCTGAACAGAGTGATCGCCAGGTGCCGCGAGGACGGCTATCTCGTCGAGCGGCAGACCCCCGGCGGACGGCGGCTGTATTCGTTGATGGCAGGCATGTCAAGTAACTTGCCCGACGAATTACGCGCGCTACTCGGCGAATTGGTGTCCGACATCGGCGAGCGCGTGTACCTGCGTGACGAGAACGAAAGTGGCGGAAAACGCCGCAATGCCCGCTCCGATATCAGCGTGATTTCGGCACCGGTCTACGACCATCACCAGCGACAGGTGATGGTGGCTTCGATGCATATCGGAAAGTCGTTGACGGACAACGAGATTGTTGAGCGGGCTCGCGCCCTGGTGGCGGCCGCTGACGCGGTCAGTGCACAGCTGGGAAGTACTCAGTCTCGCCGGCGGGAGAGCCGGCGCCGGTTCTAACCCACCATCCTGTCGCCGATCTGCCGCTGGCGCAGCGCGATCCGCGCGCGCCAGTCCTCGTCTGAAATCTTGTTGGACTCGTAGTACGGCAGCGCGGAGGCCACCTTGTCGATATCGACCACCTCGACGCCCGGCCCGTCGGCAGCGGTCAGCTCACGCGAGAGCCGCTGCCAGCGGAACTGCAGATAGCCCTTGCGATGCCCAAGCGTTTCCACCCAATTCGTCACACCCGGGTTCGCATCGGACACGACGTAGCGAATCTTGCCGTCCGGATCAGCTTGCGCCTGAGCACCATTCAGCGACGTCTGGTGGTTGATGTAGTCCAGCGAGATGTACCACAGACTGCCCAGCTGGAAGCCGAGATACGGCGCGTCGGTGACGGGCAGCGTGATGATCATCGCCTGATCCGGCGCCAGGTCGAAGTGGCCGACCGAGGAAAACTGCGTCGCCAGCCCGCCCGGCGTCAGCCGGGGCGCAATCATCGTGTTGACCGGCAGGGTGTTGTAAAACCACTGCGGGAACTGCAACCAGGTTTTCACCCGCTGCACCAACTGCTTACCCGCGACGGCGTAACGCTTTTCGATCAACTGCCGGGTCAACGGCGGCGGCGCGGTGCCCGCGGTGTCGGTTCTGGCGATGCTGATGTATCCGCGCTGCGCCGACCAGTCGTTGTAGACCTCACGAATCAACAACTGCGACGGACTCGTCGGCGTCACGCGCCATTCGTAGTTCCCGTCGGCGTCGATGTCGAGCTCGCGGTCGTCGAATGCGGCCTGGCTCGGCGGCACGTTGTCGTCGGTGTACTCACCGCCGAGCAACTGGAAGCTCACGTCCGTCGTGGTCCCCCGCCGGCCGGTCACGACGTACTCGTGGCCCGGCAGTACCCGGGCGCCGAAGTACAGCGTGTCCGGGTTGTCCAGGGCCATTTTGGTGAACGGTCCGGTGCCGGACTGCAGCAAGGGATGATCGTGGTCGTAGTCGAACGCCACGTGTGTGCATGACGCAATACAGCCCGCCAGATACTGCAGGCCCTCGAGCAGGTCGGCGTCGGATTCGATGAACGGGGCGGCCGCGACGAGGCTTTCCGCCTCGGCGATCGCATCGATCAGTGGCTGCGAAAACACCTCTTGAAGCTAGAACCCGTTCTAACAAGAGTCAATATATCGACCGAATCGGTCCATATATGGAACATGGGGCGGTTGGAAAGCACTCAATCGCGCCGGCGGGAGGGCCGACGCGATCGAGCGGTGGGGACCGGTCAGCGATTAGAGGTCAGTCAGCGCCTCGGTGATCGGGGTGGGTGCCACCTGGACGCCACATTGACTGGCCAGATCGATCGCCGGCTGGTTGATGGTCATCAGCTCGGATTCGACCGTCGGATTCTCCGCGAAGTACGTGCGGAACGCCTGCGTCACATCAGCGGGCGATGCCGACACGATCTCCGAGAGCGCGTTATTGGTTTCAGGATTCGAGGTCAGGTACATGCTCGTGGACTCCGACACAGAGCGTGAGGTGTCGGCGATTGCGCTGACGCTGCAATTCTGCGGCTCGGAACCTGGACCGGGGGCGGGCTGGGCATTCACCACCGGTATGACGATCGCCGCGGAACCAAAAGCAAGTAGACCCCCGGCGAACATGCCGTACAGGCCGCGTCGCACGGTCTTTTCGGACATCTTCATCGAATCACTCCTTTAGTCTGCGACCGCATGGCCGCTTCTCAAGGCGTAACCGGTATGGGGGCGGGCTCAAACAAATCCCTGGCGGGGGCGGCGTGTCACGCTTCTCAATTGGTGCTGGCCAGTGCGAAGGGAAGCACATCCACCGCACCTGCGGCACGCACGACCCTGGCCGCCATCGTCAGCGTCCACCCGCTGTCGGACAGGTCGTCGACGAGCAGTACCGGTCCACCCGCGGATGCGATCGGATCCGGATCCGGCACCCTCCACGCGCCATCGAGCGCCGCGACGCGGTAAGCCGAGTTCGCCGCGGTCACTGCCCGCCGCGTCGGCGAGTACTGAAGGGTGCCCAGGTCGGTCAGCCTGCCGAGTCGAGCCAGCTCGCGGCTCAGCGACGAGATCAGCAGCGGGTGCCGGTCTGAGTCCAGCGCCATCACCGCCGTCGGCCGATCGGCCCAGTCCCAGGAGGCCAGCACCTTCACCGCGGCGGCCACCAGGTCTTGCGACACCTCGCCATCGGGTTCGTCGAGCACGCGGCGCAACCGTGCACCCCAGCCAAGGTCGGTCAGCCTCCCGATCGCCCGGCCGGGCGCCGGGCCGTCACTGATCTTCCCGCTCAGCTCCACCCCCAGCTTGGCCAGCCCCGACGGCCACTGCTTACGCGGAGTTAGCTCGACCCCGGGCCGCATGAGTCGTTGTCTGGTCTCCTCGGTGGCACCCGGATCGACGTCGGCGCTGACATGTTCGCCGGTGCAGTTGTCGCAGCGACCGCACCGCTCGCCCGGTTCAAGTGAGGGATCGTCGAGTTGACCCCGCAGGAACGCCATCCGGCAACCATCGGTGGCTTGGTAGTCGAGCATCGCTTGTTGTTCCCGCTTTCGGGCCTCATCGAGCTTGCGGTAGCGCGGCTCGTCGTACTCCCACGCCGCCCCGGTGCCGACCCAGCCTCCTTTGACGCGCCGCACCGCACCGTCGACGTCGAGCACCTTCAGCACCATCTCCAAGCGGGACCGTCCCAGGTCGACGAGGGGTTCCAGCGCGGGTGTGGACTGTGGCCGCTCGAGTTCCAGTGCGCCAATCACGTTGCGCACCATGGCTTCCGACGGGAACGCCACCGAAGCAAAATACCGCCAGACATCCTGGTCCTCGTGGCCGGGGAGCAGAATCACCTCGGCGCTCTCCGTGGATCGGCCGGCGCGGCCGACCTGCTGGTAGTAGGCGATCGGCGACGACGGCGCACCGAGATGGACGACGAAGCCGAGGTCGGGTTTGTCGAACCCCATTCCGAGTGCCGACGTGGCCACCAGCGCCTTGACCTTGTTGGCCAGCAGATCCGCCTCGAGTTGTTCGCGTTCGGCCGCCTCGGTGGAGCCGGTGTAGGCGGCGACCTCATGGCCCTGTTCGCGCAGCAGCGAAGCGACGTCGTGTGCCTGAGCAACGGTGAGGGTGTATACGATTCCCGAACCCGGCAGCGAATCAATATGTGCTGCAAGCCAAGCCGCGCGCTGTGCCGGGTTGCCCGCCTTGACCACCGAAAGCCTCAGCGACTCGCGATCGAGGCCGCCGCGCAGCACCAGCGTGTCCTGTCCACCGACCCCCAATTGGGCGGCGACGTCGTCGACGACCCTGTCGTTGGCGGTGGCCGTGGTCGCCAGCACCGGCACGTCGGTACCCAGTTCATCGATCAGGGTGCGGATGCGCCGGTAGTCCGGCCGGAAATCGTGGCCCCAGTCCGAAACGCAGTGCGCCTCGTCGACCACGACAAGACCGGCATCGTGAGCCAGCGCGGGCAACACCTGATCGCGAAAGTCGGGATTGTTCAATCGTTCCGGGCTGACCAGCAGGACGTCGAGTTCGCGGCGGTGCACACGATCGTTGATCTCGTCCCAGTCGGCGACGTTGCTCGAGTTGATGGTGGCGGCGTGGACTCCGGCGCGTTGCGCGGCAGCGACCTGGTTGCGCATCAATGCCAGCAGCGGCGACACGATCACCGTCGGACCGCGACCCGCTTCACGAAGCAGCTTGGCGGCGATGAAATACACCGCCGACTTACCCCAACCGGTGCGCTGGACTACCAGTGCGCGTTGCCGACCAACCACCAGTGCCTCGATGGCCTTCCACTGGTCGTCGCGCAGTCGGGCGGTCGGACCGGCCAGCTGCTCGAGGATCGCCTGAGCGTCGTCGCGGGTCGTCATCGTCCCATCGTGCCGAACCGGTGTGACGCTCACCGGTGGGGCTCCGGACGATAAACCCGTCAGCGGACTTCTAGGACGGCGGATCCACGCCTGCCGGGGTGTCTACCTCGTTTTGGTTGAGATTCGGCGTGTCGATTCCCGCCGGCGTCTGGGTCGAGGTCAACACGGAATTGGCCACCAGCGTCGGCGTCACGTTGATGCCACACTGCTCCCTCAGCGCGCTCACCGGCTGATGAACGGCCGCAAGCTCATCTCTGGCCTGCGGGTTCTGCTCGAAATACGCGTTGTAGGCGCCCTGTACCTGTTCCTGCGGCTGCGACGAGATGCCCGACAGTGCCTCGTTGTGCTGCGGGTGAGCCAGCAGGTAGGCGCTCTCGGCCGCGGTGGCAGCGCTGACGGTGCTGGCCACGTTGGCCGCCGTGCAATTGGGTGCGGCGGGATTGGGCTGGGCGGTGGCCATCGGGGCCAGCATCGCCGCCGCGCCGAAGGTGAGCACGCCACCGGCGAGCACGCCGAAGAGGCCACGGCGAACGTTCGTAACAGAGGCGGTCATCACGATCACTCCTCACTGTTGACGACCTGTCGGTCGCAACCGGAGCGTATCCGCTGGGCGCAGCGACCGAGCGAAAATCAGATCACCGGGCACATCAGGAAGCCCGGACGGTGTGAACTACGCCGGCGCCGCTTCTTGTTCGCGCTTGATCTCCAGCGCGATGTCGATCAGCTGGTCCTCCTGGCCGCCGATCAGCTTGCGTTGGCCGGCGCGGTGCAGCAGTTGATGCGCGGGCACCCCGTAGCGCTCGGACTGGCGGATGGCGTGCTTGAGGAAGCTGGAGTACACGCCGGAGTAACCCATGATCAGCGCGTTGCGGTCGAGCAGGCACTCCTGCGGCATCGCAGGCGCCACGACCTCTTCGGCGGCATCGGCGATGTCGAAGAAGTCGATACCGGTCTTGACGCCGATCTTGTCGAACACCCCGATCAGCGCCTCGACCGGCGCATTGCCCGCGCCGGCGCCGAACCGGCGGCACGAGCCGTCGATCTGCTTGGCGCCCGCGCGCACGGCCTCGATGGAGTTGGCGACGCCGAGCCCCAGGTTCTCGTGGCCATGAAATCCGACCTGGGCGTCGTCGCCCAATTCGGCTACCAGCGCCGCGACCCGGTCGGCCACTCCCTCGAGCACCAGCGCACCGGCGGAGTCGACCACGTAGACGCACTGACAGCCGGCGTCGGCCATGATGCGTGCCTGCGCGGCGAGCTTCTCCGGGGAGATGGTGTGACTCATCATCAGGAAGCCGACCGTCTCCAGGCCCAGCTCGCGGGCCAGGCCGAAGTGCTGGATCGAGACGTCGGCCTCGGTGCAGTGGGTGGCGATCCGGCAGATCACCCCGCCGTTGTTCTGCGCCTCCTTGATGTCCTCTTTGGTGCCGACTCCGGGCAGCATCAGGAAGGCGATCTTGGCTTCCTTGGCCGTCTCGGCGGCCAGCTTGATCAGCTCCTGCTCCGGGGTCTTGGAGAACCCGTAGTTGAAGCTGGACCCGCCGAGGCCGTCGCCGTGGGTCACCTCGATGACCGGAACGCCCGCGGTGTCCAGCGCCGCGACGATGGCTCCGACCTCGTCCTTGGTGAACTGATGCCGCTTGTGGTGGCTCCCGTCGCGTAGCGAGGTGTCCGTCATCCGGATGTCCCACATGGGGTCGAAGTAGATTTCGTCGGTGCTCATGCTTGGCCTCCAGATGATGCGGACAGAGACGCCCCGGCCTTTTCCCTGGCGATCTCCTCGCCGACCTTGGCCGCCGCGGCGGTCATGATGTCCAGGTTTCCAGCGTAGGGCGGCAGGTAGTCACCCGCACCCTCCACTTCGACGAATGTGGTCACCAGGTGGTTGCCGCCGTTGTAGATCGTCGGCTCGTCGAACTGCGGCTCGTTGAGCAGCCGGTAACCCGGCACGTAGGTCTGTACCTCGGCGACGACGTCCTTGATCGAGGCCGTGATCGCGTCGTGGTCGGCATCCTCGGGAATGGCACAGAAGATGGTGTCGCGCATGATCATCGGCGGATCGGCCGGGTTCAGGATGATGATCGCCTTACCCCGCTTCGCGCCGCCGATGACCTCGACACCCGCACTCGTGGTCTTGGTGAACTCGTCGATGTTGGCCCGCGTTCCTGGCCCGGCCGACGCCGACGACACCGACGCGACGATCTCGGCGTAGGGCACATCGACGACGCGGGATACGGCGTACACCATCGGAATCGTGGCCTGACCACCGCAGGTCACCATGTTGACGTTGGGGGCATCCAGGTGTGCGCGCAGGTTCGCCGGTGGGATCACGCCGGGACCGACGGCGGCGGGAGTCAGGTCGATGGCACGGATGCCCGCCTCGGCGTAGCGCGGTGCGGCGTCGCGATGCACGTAGGCGCTGGTGGCCTCGAACACCAGGTCCGGCTTCTCGCTCTGGGCCAGCAGCCAGTCCACACCTTCGTGCGACGTCTCCAGACCCAGCTTGCGCGCCCGCGCGAGACCCTCGCTCTCGGGATCGATCCCGATCATCCAGCGCGGTTCCAGCCACTCCGAACGCAGCAGCTTGTACAGCAGGTCGGTGCTGATGTTTCCCGAACCGACGATGGCGACTGATGCCTTCTGGGGCATTGGTGCTCCTAGCTATTCGAAACTCAGGTGGACTGAACCTAACCCGGCGAAGTCGGCGACGAAATTACTCCCCGGCGGTGCATCGATCGCACGTGTGCACGATCCCGGCAGCACGATGTCACCGGCCTTCAGACGCACCCCGAAGCTCTCGACTTTCCGCGCCAGCCACGCCACGGCGGTGACCGGATTTCCGAGCACCGCATCACTGCGGCCCTCCGCGACTACCTCGCCGTTGTTGGTCAGCACGGCATCGATATTGCGGATGTCGATGTCCTTGGGCGACACCCGGGCCTCACCGAGCACCCAGCCCGCCGATGAGGCGTTGTCGGCAATGGTGTCGCAGAGCTTGATCTTCCAGTCGGTGATGCGGGTGTCGATCAACTCGATCGCCGGGGCGAACGCCGCCGTCGCCGCCAGCACGTCGTCCTCGGTACAGCCGGCGCCCGGCAGATCGTCGGCCAGGATGAAGCCGACCTCGACCTCCACCCGCGGATACAGGTAATTCGCCGACGGCACCTTTCGATCTTCGAAGACCTCCATCTCGTCGAGGAGGTGCCCGTAGTCGGGTTCGTCGACGTTCATCATCTTCTGCATGGCCTCCGACGAGAGACCGACCTTGTGCCCGATGACCCGGGCGCCTTCGGCGATCCGCTGCCGGATGTTGATCAGCTGGATCTCATAGGAGTCGACGACGTCGATATCGGCGTGGGCATCGGTCAACGGACTGATGGGGACGCGGCTGCGCTCCGCCTGGGCCAAGTCGGCTGCGAGCTGTTCACGCACCTGCGCGGGCAACATTTTCGTGAAGTCCCCTCGTTTGTTCGACCGGCCCTGTTGTTCGGCCGGGCAATTCTATAACGTGTTCTACATGACTGGTCAGGAGTATGACGTCGTCGTGGTGGGAAGCGGCGCCGCCGGCTTGGTAGCCGCCCTCACAGCCGCCCACCAGGGACTTTCCACAGTAGTCGTCGAGAAGGCTGCGCACTATGGCGGTTCCACTGCGCGGTCAGGTGGCGGTGTGTGGATCCCGAACAACGAGATTCTCAAGCGAGATGGTGTCCAAGACAGTCCCGAGGCGGCGCGCACCTACCTGCACGCGATCATCGGCGATGTCGTGCCCGCGGAGAAGATCGACACCTACTTGCAGCGCGGACCCGAGATGTTGTCATTCGTGCTCAAGAACTCGCCACTGAAGATGTGCTGGGTGCCCGGCTACTCCGACTACTACCCAGAGACACCGGGCGGACGGCCCGCGGGTCGTTCGATCGAGCCGAAGCCGTTCGACGCCCGCAAGCTCGGGCCCGACGAGAAGGGCCTCGAGCCGCCGTACGGCAAGGTGCCGCTGAACATGGTGGTGATGCAGCAGGATTACGTTCGGCTGAACCAGATGAAGCGCCACCCGCGCGGCCTGCTGCGCAGCGTGAAGGTCGGCGTGCGATCGGTCTGGGCCAACCTGCGGCGCAAGAACCTCGTCGGCATGGGCCGCGCGCTGATCGCGCCGCTGCGCATCGGGCTCCAGAAGGTGGGGGTGCCGGTCCAGCTGAACACCGCACTCACCGATCTCTATGTCGAGGACGGCGTCGTGAAGGGCATCTATGTCGTCGATGCCCGCGACTCCGCTGATGCCGAACCGCAGCTGATCCGGGCGCGCCGCGCCGTGATCCTCGGGTCGGGTGGTTTCGAGCACAACGAGCAAATGCGGGTCAAGTACCAGCGCGCCCCGATCACGACCGAGTGGACCGTCGGCGCGAAGGCCAACACCGGCGACGGGATCCTGGCCGCCGAAAAGCTGGGCGCCGCACTGGAGATCATGGAAGACGCCTGGTGGGGCCCGACGGTTCCGTTGGTGGATGCGCCGTGGTTCGCGCTGTCCGAACGCAACTCTCCCGGGTCGATCATCGTGAACATGGCAGGCAAGCGGTTCATGAACGAGTCGATGCCGTACGTCGAGGCATGCCACCACATGTACGGCGGCGAGTACGGCCAGGGCCCTGGTCCCGGCGAGAACATCCCGGCGTGGCTGGTGTTCGACCAGACCTATCGTGATCGGTACATCTTCGCCGGTCTGCAGCCCGGACAACGGATTCCGAAGAAGTGGATGGAGTCCGGCGTCATCGTGAAGGCCGACACCATTGCGGAACTGGCCGAGAAGACGGGGCTGTCCGTCGATGCGCTGACCGCGACCGTCGACCGCTTCAACGGGTTCGCCCGTTCCGGTGTCGACGAGGACTTCCAGCGCGGCGAAAGCGCCTACGACCGCTACTACGGCGATCCGACGAACAAGCCGAACCCCAACCTCGGTGAGATCAACAACGCGCCGTACTACGCCGCCAAGATGGTGCCCGGCGACCTTGGCACCAAGGGTGGCGTCCGCACCGACATCCACGGGCGCGCGCTGCGCGACGACGGCTCGATCATCGAAGGCCTCTACGCCGCGGGCAACGTCAGCTCGCCTGTGATGGGTCACACCTATCCGGGACCGGGTGGGACGATCGGACCTGCCATGACGTTCGGATACCTGGCGGCGCTGCACATTGCGGGGAAGAACTGATGCCGATCAATCTCGACGAGGCGCTGGGCGCCGAGCTACCGCCCGCCGAATTCTCGTGGACCAGTAGCGATATCCAGCTCTACCACCTCGGCCTCGGGGCGGGCGGCGACCCGATGGACAAGCGCGAATTGCGCTACCTGACCGACGGCACCCCCCAGGTGCTGCCGACGTTCGCCAACGTGGCGCAGAGCTTTCACATGACCGAACCGCCAAGCGTCCAGTTCCCCGGTATCGACATCGAGCTGTCGAAGGTGCTGCACGCCAGCGAGGCGGTCTCGGCTCCGGGACCGATCCCACCCTCGGGCACCGGCATCGCGGTCACGCGTTTCACCGATATCTGGGACAAGGGCAAGGCCGCGGTGATCTGGTCGGAGACCACGGTTTCTGCACCCGACGGCGCAGTGCTGTGGAAGCAGAAGCGGTCGATATTCGCGCGCGGCGAGGGCGGCTTCGGCGGCGAACGTGGCCCGTCGACGTCGTTGGAACCCCCGCAGCGCGCAGCGGATTTCGAGCTGGCCATCCCGGTATCTGCGCAACAGGCGTTGTTGTACCGCATGTGCGGTGATCGCAATCCGCTGCATTCGGATCCCGAATTCGCCGCCGCCGCAGGCTTTCCGCGTCCGATTCTGCACGGGTTGTGCACCTACGGCATGACGTGCAAGGCGATGGTCGACACCCTGCTCGACGGCGATACGGCCCGCGTCGGCAGCTACGGCGCCCGGTTCGCGGGAGTGGTGTTCCCGGGCGAGACGCTCAAGGCCAGCATCTGGAAAGAGGGTGATGGCTTCACCGCCATCGTCACCGCGCCGGAGCGCGACGACGCCGTCGCGCTGGCCGGCGTGGAGCTCATCCCGGCCTGACCCGGCAGACCTCGCTGCGGCGTTTACGGCTCCGCATTCGCGGAGTGAGTGCCCTTGCCAACGCGGTGCAGTCTGATCTCACGGCGGCGGCGAGAAAACCCACGGTGCCAGAACATTCGCCATGACCAGTTCTTCGGGCGTTGTGACATGAATGTTGGACGGTTCGCCGTCGACAACCACCACCCGCGCGCCCGCTTGTGCCACCATTTCAGAGTCCTCAACTGCTTCGGCGCCGTCCGCATGTACCTGTCGCAGCCAGTCCGCCCTAAAGGCATGCGGCATCTGAATCATCCGATGGGTTTCCCGTGGCAGAGATCGGACGGCTTCGACAACGACGCCACTGGCCTCGACCGCGGTAACTGCGACTTCCTTGACCACCTCGGCAAGTAGCCCGGATTTTTCGTGGAATGTTGTGTGCGTCGGGGTGTAGATAAGCGAAAGTGCCTGTCCTGCAGGGGATAATTGGACTTGTCTAGGGTTCAATCATTCCTACGGGAAGGCACTTCGCAGGTGAAGAATATCGCGGGCCCATCGCGGGTGAAAGTGTCTGCTGACGGCCAGGGTGTCGTGTCGCATGCCGGGATGGGCATGCTGCGCGAGCTCGCCGACCGCACGGGTCTATCAGGGCAGGTCACGGCCGCGTTGGCGGACACTTACCGGGGCCCGTGGGTGTACGCGCCTGGCGAGGTGTTCGCCGATCTGGCCGCCGCGGTCGCTGACGGCGCGGACTGCATCGACGGGGTCGGGCAGCTGTGCGCCGATCGTGAGCACGTCTTCGGTGTGAAGGCCTCGACGACCACGATGTGGCGGCTGGTCGATGAGCGCATCGACGCCGCGCACCTGCCGGCGATATGGGTGGCGCGAGCCAAAGCGCGGGCAGCGGCGTGGGAGGCCGGCGCGGGCCCGGCCCTGCACGGCTGGCTGTCCATCGATATCGATGCGACCCTGGTTCTCGATCACTCCGACAATAAGGCCGGCGCCGCGTCGACCTGGAAGAAGACGTTCGGCTACCACCCGCTGCTGGCGTTTGTGGACCGCCCCGAGATCTCCGGTGGGGAAGCGGTGGCTGGGATGCTGCGCAACGGCAACGCCGGCTCCAACACCGCTTCTGACCACATCATCGTGCTGGCTCGGGCACTGGCATCGCTTCCGGCTCGGTGGCGGCCTGACCCCGACAACCCCGCAGACCCGGACAAGCCGCGGGTGCTGATCCGCAGCGACACCGCCGGAGCCACCCACCGCTTCGCCCAGGCGTGCCGGGCTGCCGGGGTCGGATTCTCGTTCGGCTACCCCGTCGATGTGCGGGTCCAAGACGCGGTGGACACCCTCAACATCGGCGATGGCTGGTACCCGGCGATCGACACCGACGGCGGTATTCGTGACGGGGCCTGGGTCGCCGAGGCCACCGACCTGGTCAACCTGGACAACTGGCCCGCCGGGACCCGGCTGATCCTGCGTAAAGAACGTCCCCACCCCGGAGCACAGTTGCGGTTCACCGACGCCGACGGCATGCGGGTCACCGCATTCATCACCGACACCGAACCCGGTGCCGTGCCCGGCCAAGTCGCCGGTCTGGAACTACGGCACCGCCAGCATGCCCGCGTCGAAGACCGCATCCGTGAACTCAAAGCCACCGGGCTACGCAACCTGCCGTGCCACTCGTTCTGGGCCAACGCGGCCTGGCTGGAAATCGTTCTGGCCGCCGCTGACCTGGTCACCTGGGCCCGCCTGATCGGCTTCGGTGACCAACCCGCGCTGGCCCGCGCCGAGATCGCCACGTTCCGCTACCGAGTCCTGCATGTGGCCGCCCGCATCACCCGCGGCGCCCGCCAACTGCGGCTGCGCCTCGATGCCACCTGGCGATGGGCCACCCCCATCGCCACTGCCTGGCAACGCATCCGCTCGGCCTTCAGCTAGCCGCTGATCCCACGTCCCACCAACGATGAAAGACCAATGGCCCCAAGGAAAGCCCGCCCCACCCGGCGACACGGGACCAATCAACCACGCCACCACACCGAAACCACTACCCAGCAGCACAATTCACCATCAGACTGGGCCCGAATCAATTCCTACGAAAAATCCGGGGTAGTTGGCCAGGAATCGCAGCATCTGCCCCTTCGAGAACCGGCTCGACAACACGACGGTAGAGATCTGGAGTGGCGAGCGGATGCGCGGCGTCGGTGATCACGATGACCTCAGCCGTATCGGGAACTGCGGACAATCCGGCACGAACCGACTGAGCGCGAGTGGCGCCACCTGCAACCTTTAGGACGCCAATCGGGGCGTTCCAACGATCGAGGTCACCCCCCGGCAGAACCGCAACGATGCCGCCACAAACCGTGGCCGACGAACGGACGGGATGTTCCAACATCGGCATTCCGGCCAGCTCAGCGAACTGTTTGGGACCGCCGAAACGGGCCCCTGTGCCCGCCGCGAGCACGATCGCCCAGCACGCACCCGCGCCGGTGGATCCAGTGCGCGACACATCGTCCGTCTCGTAGTCCCTCACGACTCCCACCTGATTCGCAAGATCTCACCCTAGGTGACGTTCAGTGATGCATGGGGTGGGGCGTTCCTTATTCAGTATCAGCCAGGTCCCGGCCGGCTGGCGACTCGTGGCGAAGTCGCATATCGACGTGACGCCGGATAAAGTTTGGAAGTTGCTGTGAAGTGTCCTGCAAATGCTGTGATCGGACCCACGACCAAAGACTTCGGATTGTTGGCGGCTGGCATCTTGCGCGGACGGAGTACCACTCACGTAAGCTTCTGCCGACAATGACACGACGAAGTTTGGGACGGGGCAAGCCGTGGTCACTTCGAATGGTTCGGTAATCGACCAGGATGCGAGCAAGTTCGGCCTCTTGCGAGAGTCGAGCGAGCACGCCGGCGACGGGCCCGCTTTGCGGGAGCGGCTGAACGAGGACGGATATGCTTTTCTCCGCGACGTTCTCGACAAGGAGGTTCTGCTCGCAGTTCAGCAAGCCATCGCCGATGAGCTGCGGCGGCTAGACCTGATCGATCCCGACGGCGACCGATCCACAAGTCTGTTTCCTGCACGTCCCGACCTGTCGCTCTACAGAGTGATGGATCACATAAGCCAGGATGAACGCCGCGCGCTCACTCGCCAGCCAGCTCTGACGGCCATCTTCAAGGCCATCTTCGGTGAGGAGGCCAAGTGTCTCGATTACAACTGGCCGCGCGTCGCCGGCCCGGGTCGCAGCGAATTGCCCCACTGCGACTGGGTGTACATGCCGCGTGGTACATCGCGGATTTACACGGCATGGATGCCGCTGATGGATCTGCCCATGTCGCACGGACCGCTGATGATTCTCGAGAATTCACACCACGAGAATCCGCACACCGCAAGCTACCTGGAAATGGACGCCGACAAACTCGGCTACTTCGACGCCGCGCGTTTCAAGCACGGCTCGTTGGTGCACGGCGGGCGCTACAGTCGTCGACCCGACCGCGTCCGTGAAGAGTTCGGCACTCGCTGGCTCAGCACCGACTACCGACTCGGTGACGTGATCATCTTCAGCACCCGCGCCCTACACGCAACGCTGGACAACCGCAGCAAGGGTTTTCGGCTTTCGGTTGACGCGCGCTTCCAACCCGCCGGCGATGTCACGGATCCTCGCTTCGAGGGCCCCAATCCGATTGCGCACACCGGAGCCGACACCAACATCTTCGGCCACGCGAGGCAGCTTGCGGATGGGGTGCAACGATTCCTCGATAAGCGGCGTGGTGCTGCTCGGACGAGCTGAGCCCGTCGCCGGTATCGCTAGGTGTAGGCGCGCCATTGTTGTTCGCTCGTGCGGACAGCCATTGCGCTTCACGTGGGCTACATCGAGACGCCTATAGACGGCCGATTGCTACGGCATCTTCCTCGTTTCCTACCGTGGACGACACGGGCGGCGGTAGGAGGCTTCCTACTTGTGATCGCGCTCCTGCTCGGCGGTTTGCCGGTTTACGTGCGACCTCAGATCTGTCCGTGGCCATGTAAAAGTCCCCATTGGTGGCCAGGTGTAGGTCCCCGCTGATGGCCAGATAGAAGTCCCCACTCCCTTGCTTGTCGTGTCGATCCGGGGAGCCCGTGGCCTGGGCGGTGACGGTGATAGCGCCAACTGTCACTTCACCGCCCAGGGAGTTCCATTGAAGTCTGCAAGGGAGAAAATGAACATCGTCTCGACGTATCGGGAAATCGGAACGTATCGAGGTGCCGCCGATTTGTGCGGCACGACGCACAAGACGGTCAAGCGGGTAGTGGAGCGGGCCGAGGCTGGTGGCGAGCCGCCGGCGCGGGCGCCGCGTGCCCACAATTTCGACCAGGTCGTCGACTTGGTTGCTGAGCGGATCGAGAAGTCGGCGGGTCGGATCTCGGCCAAGCGGCTGTTGCCGATCGCCCGCGCGGACGGCTATGAGGGCTCAGCACGTAACTTTCGGCGGCTGGTGGCCGCACAGAAAGCGTTGTGGCGCAAGGATCATCACCGTGGCCGTCGTCCAGCGGTGTGGGCAGCGGGCGAGTATCTGGTCATCGATTGGGCCGAGGTCGCCCCGGGGCTGTTCGCGTTCTGCGCAGTGTTGGCGTTTTCACGATGGCGGTTCGTAAGATTCGCCGTCGATCAGAAAGCCACGACCACGATGGCGATGATCGCCGAGGCGCTGGCCGTGATTGGCGGGGTGCCGGCCAAAGTGCTCGCCGACCGGATGGGCTGTCTCAAAGGCGGGGTGGTCGCCAACGTGGTGGTGCCGACCGCCGACTATGTCCGGTTTGCCACCCACTACGGTTTCCGCCCGGACTGGTGTCACGGCAACGATCCACAGTCCAAAGGGATCGTGGAGCACCTCTGCGGCTATTCCCAGCGTGACCTGGTGGTGCCGCTGTTGACCGAGGCGCAGATCGCCAGGGTACCGGTGAGCCTGGCGGTGGCCAATGCGGCTGCAGCAGCGTGGTGTGTCGAGGTCAACGCCACGATGCACTCCGAGATCGCCGCGGTGCCCGACCAACGCCTGGCCGCCGAGCGGCAAGTGCTGGCACCGTTGCCGTCGCTGCGACCCGAGATCGGTGCGGCGTCGGTGACGCGCAAGGTCGACCGGCTGGCCTGCATCCGCTACGGCTCGGCGCGTTACTCGGTACCCACCCGACTGATCGGAACGATCGTCACGATCGTGATCGACCACGGCGCCCTGATCGTCGTCGAGCCGGCCACGGGAGCGATCGTGGCCGAGCACGAGCTGGTCGCCCCCGGCGAAACATCGATCCTCGATCAACACTATGACGGGCCACGTCCAGCGCCCAGTCGCGGACCGCGCCCGAAAACCACTGCAGAGAAACAATTCTGCGCTCTCGGCGAGGACGCCGAGGCATTCCTGGTCGGTGCCGCCGCGATCGGAAACACTCGCCTGGGCCAAGATTTGGAGATCCTGCTAGGGCTCGCCGCTGCTCACGGTGAGCAGGCGTTGGTGGCGGCCATGCGCCGCGCGGTGGCATTCAAACGGTTCCGCGCTGCGGACGTGCGCTCCATCCTGGCTGCCGGTACTGGCATCCCACAACCCCGTCCAGCCGGGGATGCGCTGGTGCTCGATCTGCCGGTCTCCTCGACCCGGCCCCTGGACGCCTACAAGATCGACAACACTCGTGACGGGAGCGGCGCATGAGCACAACTGGCGCCAAAACCGTTGCCCCCACCAGTGTTCCGCCCTTGGCGGCCGATCTCGATGCGGGGTTGCGGCGACTCAAGCTGGCCACCGTGCGTCGCAGTGCCCCCGAAGTCCTGTTGACCGCCAAAACGCAGCGCTGGACACCTGAAGAGGTGCTGCGCACCCTGGTCGAGGCCGAGATCGCGGCCCGCGACGCCTCCAACACCGCCAACCGGCTCAAGGCTGCGGGCTTCCCGGTTCTCAAGACTCTTGAGGGCTTCGACGTGACCTCCTCATCAATCCGGCTCTTCGATTTTGAGCGGGCAATCAGCATGATGTCTGGGTTGCGGCCCGCTGTTTGCGGGTGCAGTGGAAGCGTATCCGGCGGGCCGAGTTTTCTGTGTTTCTGAACCCGCACGCTGTGCGTTTG
>NZ_NVQE01000046.1 GCF_002591975.1 Mycobacterium neglectum
TTCAGCGGCAACCGACTCGTCCGCGCATTCACCGCCGACCCCACCCGATACCACCAACGCGCCGAGACAAACACCCGTACCTACCGCACCCGCGAACCCAAACCGGCACCATGAGTGTCAGCGATGTCCCGAGACATAAGTGTCAGCGATGTCCCGAGACACCACAGTACCGCGACGGTCGGTTTGCGCGCCCGATTCGCCCGTTCGCGAGCACGGCCGCGACGACGCCGATCACCAACCACATCAGGGCCTGGTTCACCAACGTATAGACCCGGAAGTCGGCCAACACCTCAGCGGGGAAGCCGCCGAGCAGCAGCCCTTCAGGCCCCACGATCGGCCCGGGGACTTCGTCGAAGCTGGGCAACACCATCGCCACGCCAAGCATCACCGAGACATAGCCGACGACCGCCAACGCAGTCGACCGCCACGGTCCCCATTGACGCGCGCACGCCAGCGCGACGGCCACCGCCATGCAGGCTGCCACGACGGACAGTGCCGTCATCGTCAGGAACGCCGAGCTGCGCGCCGCCGTCGTCTCGTCCAGTCCGACGGAGGGCGGGTTCGCCGGATACTTCAGGCTCGGCACGAAGGCGATCGCGGCGAACATGCCCGCCGACAACAGCAACGCCAGACTGGTCGCGTCCGGCGCAAAACCCCGGTGCTCCAACGCCGTTCGAATCACGGTGTGAGCGACCGCGAACAGCACACCCATCACGATGCCGAACACGACGATGCCGACCGCAGCGCCGATGTTCTCCTGCACCGCGCGCGTGAACAGCTCATGACCGTGGGCGTGACCCTCACCGCCCAGTGTCGACTCGACGTGTTCGCGCTCGCCCCCGTAGTCCACGGCGGCGCCGATCAACGGCTCGATCATCACCCGGCTGAACGCGAACGCCGCCAGGCCGGCGACGGCACCGGGCACGAGATACCTTACCGCTGCAGGCATTTCGCTCAGTGGCATGGGAACCCCAGCAGGTGGCGGGCGTCGTGCAGAAACTCGTGGACGTGGGTGTCGCTACCGAACACCGACACGGCGCCCTGGTCGTAGCCGACGAAGTAGTAGGCGATCAGCGCGAGCATCGTGATCGCGGTCAGCCGCGCCGCGATCGCGAGTGATGGCGCGGCGGCCCGGACGTTGATGCGGGGGACGGCGGCTTCGGCGTTGCTCATCGGGAGTCCTCAGTGGTCGTGGTCGTGTGCGGCGGGCAGGGCGTGGTCGCCGGCGTCGGTCAGCACCGGCGCGGTCAGCAGCTCGTGGCGGTCGACGAGCTTCTCCAGCGTGGCGACCCAGTGGTCGTAGTACTCCCACTGTCCGCGTTCGGATTCGGGCGTGTGCTCCCACTCGCCGATCGTCTCGATCAGGGTCTGCTGGAACTCGCTCCACTGGTAGTGGCGGAACTCCGACAGCGCGAGCGCCAGCCCGAAGGCCCGGCGCTGCCATTCGTGGTCGAACTGCGGCGCCGCCTGGTCGGTGGTGCAGGTCTCGTGCAGCTTCATGACGCCTGCCCGGCCAACGCCACGCCGATCATCGACTCGGTGGTCACCAGGTCCATCAGCATCTCGTCGGAGAAATCCTCTGTCCCTGACGGCCTTTCGGGGATGACGAACCACCGCGAGTGGCCGCTGGAGTCCCACACCTTGATCTCGGTGTCGGCGGCCAGATCCAGCCCGACTTCCGCCAGCACCTTGCGCGGTTCGCGGGCCGCGCGGGAGCGGAACGTCGGATCCTTGTACCAGTACGGCGGCAGGCCCAGCACGGGCCACGGGAAGCAGGAGCACAGCGTGCAGATCACCAGATTGTGCACACCCGGCGTATTGGCGACGGCCTGCAGGTGTTCGCCTTCGGCGCCGGCCATTCCCTCGGGAAAGTCGAGTTCGGCAACGGCGGAGGGTGTGTCGACGACGATCTTCTCCGCGAATTCCGGGTCGGTCCACGCCTTTACGACGATCTTCTTCCCGTTGAGCGGGGTCATCTCGGTTTCGAAGTAGCTGAGCACCTTGTCCACCGTCTGCGGGGTGATGACACCTTTCTCGATCAGCAGCGACTCCAGCGCGGCGGCCTTCTTGGCGCTGGCTTCCTCACGGTCGGGCGGGTACGCGAACTGTTCGGTCATCACATCTCCTCGATGGGTTCCAGGTAGGCCTCGAAAAGCTCGGCGTACAGGTTCAGCGGGCCGTCTTCCGCGCGCGGGCCCCAGATCTCGGCCGGTGCGAACTCGACGATGTAGATCGGCATCGGGTCGCCGATGCCGTCGCCGGTGTGGCAGAAGTAGGCGTAGTCGCCCTCGAAGACGCGTTCCACGGTGCCGGTGCGGCCGCGCAGGTAGCCGGGCAGGCGGCTGTGCGCGTCGGCCGGGACGTTGGTGATGCGGACCGTGGAGCCGACGGCGAACTTCGGGTGGGCGACGTCGCGGCGGGGACTGTCCCCAAGCCGCAGATAGGAGATCACCTGATCGTCGACCGCTGCTTCGGCGGAAACCTCTGGCGCCGAGGGAAGTTCGGCCATGCGCTCGGCGAGTTCCTCGTCGGTGACATAGCCCTTGTCGATGAAGAACTGGGTGATGCCGCCCAGCCACTTCTCGTAGTAGCGGAACTTGAAGTAGTCGAAGGGGTTCATCGCCTCGGCGCCGGTGCGCAGGTCGGCCCACGTCCACTCGTCCTTGAAGGCGGTCGGCACCTCGTCGATGGGGTAGGCAGGCAGCGCCGAGCCGAGGTGGTTCGACAATCCCATCATCGCGACGTGGATGCCGAAGATGCGTTTCTCCCATTCCTCGACGAAGACGCGCTTCTCCAGGGTCAGCGGTTCCGGTAGACCTTCCAGGCCGCCGAGATAGTGCTGCAGTTTCATCAGGCCGGGCTTCCTTCGGTCGTCGTTGCGGGTTCTGATTTCTTCGTCATCGCGGTGGCGGCGTACTCCGAGACCAGCCCGAAGGACGCACCGAGGACACACGCGACCGCGGCGACCAGGCCCGGGTGCGAGACGGTCGTGACGGTGATGGTGTTGCCGGTGCCCGCGACCGTCGACACGGTGGAGGCGAAGCCGACGACAACGGCCGGGGTGGTGGCCAGCAGCGGCACCCAGGACGCCTGCACCATCACGGCGCTGCCGACCCCGACGGCGATGGCGGTGACCAGCAGGCTGCCGCCCATCAGGTGTGCGGCGTACAGGCTGGCCGACGCGATCACGACGCCGACGAGGTTCGATGACACCGATCGCACCCATCCGGTGACGCCGCCGCCGACGAAGAAGAACGACGCCCACGCCAGGAACACCACCCAGATGGGTACCGTGATGACTTCGGCGGTCAGCGCGACCGCCAGCCCGCCGAGGACGCCTATACTGAGCGTCAAAGCTGTTCGCGAATCCATGAAATGAGTGTCAGAGCAGCAGGTTTCGGCCGCATTACGGTCAAATTTCTCTGGACGTCAGTACCGGACACGAATCGTGCAAATCCGGACCTTGGCTCCCCCGCAACGTGGATGTAACAGGCCTCGGCTAACTTGACGTCACTCAGGCGGGGCCACGAAAGGACAGCAGCTGATGTCCGACGGGACCAGACCGCAGCGGCAACGCAGGACCATCGTGTTCGCGCTCTACGACAAGGTCACGTTGCAGGACGTCGCCGCGCCGCTGGAGATCTTCGCCCGCGCCAACGACTTCGGCGCGCGGTACGACGTGATACTGGCTTCGGTCGATGGAAAGCCGGTCAACACAACGTCGTTCGTCGTCCTCAATGTCGACACGTCGCTCGACGAGGTGCCCGACCGGATCGACACGCTGGTCGTGCCAGGCGGTGTGCCCGCCGACTTCACCTTCACACCCGGTGAGCACGACATCCCCGAGGAGCAGACGCCGGACGTCGTCGCGTCGGCGTTGGAGATGGTGCGCACCCTGGCGCCGCGGGCGCGCAGGGTGGCGTCGGTGTGCACGGGCGCGTTCGTGCTCGCCAAGCTCGGGCTGCTCGACGGGCGCCGGGCGACCACGCACTGGGCGCACTGCCAGGAGTTGGCGCGGGCCTACCCCGAGATCTCGGTGGACCCGGACTCGTTGTTCGTCCAGGACGGCCCGTTCATCACCGGCGCGGGGATCAGTGCCGGGATCGACCTGGGCCTCGCGCTGGTGGAGAGCGACTACGGCCCGGACGTGGCGCGGCGGGTGGCGCGGTGGATGGTGGTATTCCTGCAGCGGCCGGGCGGTCAGGCGCAGTTCAGTGTGTGGACGGAGGTGGCGGCGCCGGTGTCGACGGGTCTGCGCGAGATCCTGGACGCGGTGGTGGCCGATCCCGGTGCTGACCATTCGATCGCGGCGATGGCGGATCGCGCGGCGGTGAGCGAGCGGCATCTGGTGCGCATGTTCCGCGCGCAGGTGGGGATGACGCCGGCACGTTACGTCGAGCGTGCGCGGGTGGAGGCGGCCAAGGTGCTGCTCGCGGCGAGCGATCACAGTCAGGAAGCGGTGGCGCGACGGGCCGGGTTCGGATCGGCGGCCACGATGCGGCGCACGTTCCGGCGGGCGCTCGGCGTCTCCCCCAGCTCGTATCGCAGGAGATTCCGGACGACGGGCGTGGTGGCTGCGAACTCGGCGCCGTTGGCTGCGAAACTGGCGCGCTGACGTACCGCGGCGGTCGGTTTGCGCGCCCGATTCGCCCGTCGGGTGGTCTCCTTAAGGCATGACGCGAACCAACCTCTCGATGTCGATCTCCGCGGACGGCTACGTCGCCGGCCCCGACCAGAGCGAGGAGAATCCCCTCGGCGTGGGCGGGATCGCGGTTCACCAGTGGCATATCGGGCCGGCCAGCGATCACCCGGTCAACCGGCAGGTGATGTCGGAGATGCTCGACGGCATGGGCGCAACGATCATGGGCCGCAACATGTTCGGGCCCGTCCGCGGCGACTGGGCCGATTCGGACTGGAAGGGCTGGTGGGGCGACACCCCGCCGTATCACTGCCCGGTCTTCGTCCTCACCCATCACGAACACCATCCGATCGAAATGAAGGGTGGGACGACCTTCCATTTCGTGACGGACGGAATCGAAGCGGCCTACGCGCAAGCCAAGGCGGCGGCCGGCGACCGCGACATCTCCATCGCAGGCGGCGCGTCCTGCGCACGGCAGGCGATCACGGCCGGCCTCGTCGACGAGATCGACCTACAGGTGTCGCCGGCGATCCTCGGCTCCGGCGAGCGCCTGTTCGACGGATTCGAGGCCGGCGTCCCCGCGCTGGAACTCGTTCGCGTGCTGCACGCCCCCGGCGTGGCGCACCTCCGCTACGCGATCACCCGGTGACGTCCGCGCCGAGCTCGGCGTAGACCGCGGCCTCGAAGTTGAGGATCGTCTCGAACATCTTGTTGTCGAAGAACGGCAGCAGTTGCGTCGCGATCACGGCGCCAATGCCCGCCGTTCGGTCGATCCAGTAGAAGGAGTTGAACAGGCCCGACCAGTCGCCCGAGCCGGCGCTGCGCATGCCTGGCAGATCGATCAGGTACAGGTGGAAACCGAGGCCCCACCCCTGTGGCACGTCGAGCAGCTCGACCGGGTTGGTCAGCTCGGGGACCGTCGGGTCCATCCTCTTCGGCAGCGGCACGCCGTCGAGGTGGTCGCGCAACGCGAGCTCCACCGTCTCCTCGTTGAGGATCCGCCTGCCGTCGAGCTCGCCGCCGTTGACCCACGCGCGCACAAACCGCCCGTAGTCGTGAATCGTCCCGTACGAGCCGTGGCCGCCTGAATCCCACTCCGGGTCGGCGGGCAGGTCGAGGTCGGTCGGCACCAGGCTGCCGTCCGTCGCTCGGGACAGGACCGGCAACAAGCGCTCACGCTGCTCGTCGCTCGGGTCGAACGTCGAGTCCGTCATGCCAAGCGGGCCGTAGACATTCTCGGCGAGGTAGTCACCCAACGTCTGGCCGCTGACGGCCTCGACGACCTGGCCGACCCAGTCGGTGCTGACGCCGTACTCCCATACCGTGCCGGGATCGTGGACCAGCGGCGCACTGATGCTCTGCTTGATCCCTGAAAGCACGTCCGGGAAGCCGTAATCGGTGCAGTACGTGAAGATCTTCTCGTTGAGGAAGTGATAGCCGCAGCCAGACGTGTGGTTCATCAGCTGGCGGACGTTCGCCTGCGTCTTGGGCGCGCGCAGGACCGGCTGACCATCCTCGAACCCGTCGAGGACCTGGAGTTCGCCGAACTCGGGCACGACCGAGGCCACCGTCGCGTCGAGGTCGAGGCGCCCCTCCTCGACGAGCTGCAGCGCGGCGGTGGTCGCGACGGCCTTCGTCATCGACGCGTTGCGGAACATGGTGTTGGGTCCGGCGTCGCCGGCCGCGCCCTCGTAGAGAACGCCGTCGCGGCCGACGACCGTGGCAGCGATGCCATGCAGGGACCCGTCGGCCGTCACGGCGTTGAGTAGGTCGTCGATTCGCTCAAAGCCCATGTCACACTCCTCTGCCTTCGGGGATCATCGCACGTGCGGTAAATGCGACGGCCAAAATGCTCACGGTTGCTTCACCGCCCGCGGCCGGACCCGGCAATCGCCTCGATCTCACATCTGACTCCGAGCGCACGTGCAAGTCGGGCGTCGGCGGTAACCAGGACGGTGTCGAGCGCTTCAGCGAGGGCGATATAGGCGGCGTCATATGGCGTCACGCCATGACGCAGCTCCCAGATGCGGCCCAGCAGCGGCCGATGCGGCGATCGCTGCAGCGGCAAAATCTCAAGATCCGAAATAGCCAAGGCAGCGCGACGCACTGTCATCTGTTTCGCCGCGACGTGACGGCGCCATACCGAAACCGCCTCCAGATCTACGAGTTCCGGCGCGGCCAAAGCCTCGTTACTCAAGCGGAGTCGGGCGCGCTCCCCCTCGGCGCCGTCGTCGCCGAGCGCCACGGCCAGCACGCTCGCATCAACGACTATCACGCTCTGCCCGGAGATGACTCACAGCGTTCGTGAACAACACCTTCCCACCACGTCGCGTCGCGACACGGTCGAAGACCTCCTCCAAGGTCGGCTGATTCGCATCGGCGATCAGCCGGCTTCGAAGGTATTCCTGCAGAGACTGATGTGCGCGCGCAGCACGCTCCCTCAACACACGATGGGTGTCGTCTGGAACGTCCTTGATCTGCACGCTGGGCATGGCGCCATTTTGGCGCCATTGGCGCCACAGTGCAAGTGACATGGACTGCCGCCCCTTCGCAAATTCCCCCTTGGTCTCACTCGATTGTCGCCCGCGTATGGGATCGATGACGACACCAATTCGTCAGGCGCCTGCATTGCTGCGGGTGGACAAAAGCGTCGATCAGGCTACTTGCAGGCGGCATAGCCTTCGGAAGCTCCTCCGCCTACAGAACCTTCGACAAAAATTCCTGCAGCCGTGGATGTTTGGGGTTGTCGAAGAGTTCAGCGGGCGGCGCGTCCTCGACGATCAGGCCGCCGTCCATGAACAGCACCCGTGAGGAGACTTCCCGTGCGAAGCCCATCTCGTGGGTGACGACGACCATGGTCATGCCGCCCGCGGCGAGATCGCGCAGCACCTCGAGCACGTCTCCGACCATTTCGGGGTCCAGTGCACTGGTTGCCTCGTCGAACAACATGATCGACGGGTTCATCGCCAACGCTCTGGCGATCGCGACGCGCTGCTTCTGACCGCCCGACAACGTCGACGGCTTTACCTGAGCCTTCTCCCTGAGCCCCACCTGATCGAGAAGTTCGAGCGCCTTCTTCTCCGCGGCGGCCTTGTCCATCTTCTTGGTCAGCAGCGGTGCCATGGTCACATTGTCGATGACCGTCATGTGCGGGAAGAGGTTGAAGTGCTGAAACACCATGCCGATGCGCTGCCGGACCTTGTCGAGGTCGATCTTCTTGTCGGTCAGGTCGTACTCGTCGACGACAACCTTGCCGTCGGTGATGTCCTCCAGCTTGTTCAGACAGCGCAAGAACGTCGACTTACCTGATCCGGACGGGCCGATGACGCAGACCACCTCACCTTGACTGACCGTGGTGTCGATGCCCTTGAGGACATCGAGCTCGCCGAAGGACTTCTTGAGTCCCTCGATGCGGATCTTCACGGTGCCTTCGGGTTCGGCGGCCGCGGCCTCCGGGACGAGTTGGCTCATTTGTTGATCCTTTTCTCGAGGCGATCCGAGAGTTTGGTCAGCGCCATGATGACGATGAAGTAGATGATGCCGATGATCAGCCACATCTGGAACGACTGGAAGTTGCGCGCGATGATGATCCGGCCCGTCTGGGTCAGCTCGGCGATGCCGATGACCGACAGGATCGAGGTGTCCTTCAAGGTGATGACGAACTGGTTGATGTAGGACGGGATCATCGTTCGGATTGCCTGCGGCAGAATCACTTTGCGCATCGTCGGCAGATATCCGACACCCAGGCTGCGGGATGCCTCCATCTGACCCTTGTCGACAGACAGGATGCCACCGCGCACGATCTCGGTCATATAGGCGCCCGCGTTCAGCGAGAGGGTGATGATGCCCGCGGTGAACGCCGACATCTCGAAGCCCAACGCGGCGGGGATGCCGAAGTAGATGAAGAAAGCCTGCACGAGAAGCGGTGTGCCGCGGAAGATGTCGACGAAGGTGGTGCCGATTGCGCGCAGCCAAATCGAGCGCGATACCCGCATCAGGCCGAAGATCACGCCAAGCACCAACGCGCACGCGATGGAGATGATCGTCAGGATGACGGTCATCTTCAGGCCTTCCATCAACAGCGGGAAGGTGCCCTTGAGCAGTCCGAAGAACGAGTTGTCTGCGGCTACAGCCTCTTCGCCGAGGTAGGTGTCGAGCACTTCCTGGTAGCGGCCGGATTCCTTGAGGTTTTTCAGGCCGGCGTTGAACTTGGCCAGGAGCTCGGCATTCTGGCCCTTGTTGACCGCGAACCCGTAGCTGGCCCCCTGCTCCTTCGGCGTCACGGTCTTCAGGCCGTTGCCCTGGGTGATGCCGTAGGCCAGGACCGGGTAGTCGTCGAAGACGGCGACGGAGTTTCCGGTCTTCACTTCGTCGTACATCGACGAGGAGTCGGCGAAGTAGACGGTCTCGAAGCCGTACTCGGCCTTGATGGACTCCGCGAACGTCGCACCTTCGGTGCCGTTCTTCACGGCCACCCGCTGGCCCCTGAGGTCTTCGTAGCCCTTGACGTCGTTGTCGGTCTCCAGCACCGCCATCTGGACGCCGGACTCGAAGTACGGGTCGGAGAAGTCGAACACCTTCTTGCGTTCGTCGGTGATGGACATGCCCGCGATGACGCCGTCGACCTGGTTGGCTTGCACCGCTTGCAGTGCCGCGTCGAAGCCCAACGGTTTGATGTCGACCGCGAAGCCCTGGTCCTTGCCGATGTCGCGAAGGAGATCCATGTCGATGCCGACGAAATTGCCCTGTTCGTCCTGGAATTCGAACGGGGCGAACGTCGTATCGGTGGCGACGACGTAGGTCTCGTCTTGCGCGTGCGCGAACGCCGAGTTCAGCAGCCCGGTGCCGAGGAGGGTTATGAGGATCGCGGCAAACAGGACCGCCAATCGGGCTGGCGCACTCCTGTCTCTGTCACACTCGGCTCGCATCGTCGCCTCCCAGCGTCGGCAGTCACGGAGAATTCACGCTAGTGGTCCTGTGCTGTTGGCGCGGCGGATCAGCGAACCGACCGTGCTGTTGATCTCCTGTGAGGCATGCTCCAGGCATGAAGAAACGGCAGCTCGTGATTGCGGTCGCGGTGATCCTTGCCGCGGCGGCGTGCGACAGCTCCACCGAGCCGGCTCCGGAGGCGACGACAGAGGCCACGACGGCGTCGACGTCAGCGGCGGCCTCCACGTCCGCGGCGCCGACCACGACGGCTTCGTCCTCCGCGTGCACCAGGCTCGAGGGAACGGTTGGCGAGGCGGGCCTCTGCACGGTCCACACCGAGACGCCCAACTACACGATCGATATGAGCTTCCCGGTCGACTACCCCGACCAAGATGCGGTGGGTCAGGTCCTGACCTCACAACGCGACGAGTTCATCGCGCTCGTCGAGGAGCCGCCGGTTCGCGATGTGCCCAAGGCGCTCGACATCAAGTCACAGACATTCCGGTCGGGAACTCCGCCCTCAGGTACCGAAAGCCTGGTCTTCGAGGAGTACGTCAACTTCGGTGGTGCTCATCCGGTGACGAACTACGACGCCCTCAGTTTCGACCTGGGTAAGAAGGCGCCGATCACGTTCGAGACGCTGTTCAAACCGGGGGCCGACGCCGTCGCCGTGCTCGATCCCCTGGTGGCGGCCGACTTGGAGAAGCAGTTTCCGAGCGTGACCGTCGGCGACAACCCCGTGGGCGCGGACATGTACAACAACTTCGCCCTCACCGATGACGCGGTGCTCTTCTTCCTCAGCCAAGGCCAGTGGATCATCTCGGCCGCCGGACCGCAGACGGTCTCGATACCCCGCGCCGAACTGGCATCGATCCTGTCCTGACCAGGCTCGATTACGGGTTTGCACTCCGGAGCCAATACCATCGGTGGAGTTATGACCGACAATGCCCTGGCCGCTGCGCCGACCTCCGACACCTCGCGACCTGGCCGTATCTCCGCTGAGGCGGGCCGTCGGCGAACGTTCGCGGTCATCAGCCATCCCGACGCCGGTAAGTCCACGTTGACCGAGGCGCTGGCGCTGCACGCCCGGGCGATCACCGAAGCCGGTGCGGTGCACGGCAAGGCGGGCCGTCGCGCGACGGTGTCGGACTGGATGGACATGGAGAAGGCCAGGGGCATCTCGATCACCTCGACGGCGTTGCAGTTCCCCTACCGCGAGTGCGTCATCAACCTGCTGGATACCCCGGGCCACGCGGACTTCTCCGAAGACACCTACCGGGTGCTGACGGCCGTGGACTGCGCGGTGATGCTCATCGACGCGGCGAAAGGCCTCGAGCCGCAGACGCTGAAGCTGTTCCAGGTGTGTAAGCACCGGGGGATCCCGATCATCACGGTGATCAACAAGTGGGACCGGCCCGGGCGCCATGCTCTGGAATTGATCGATGAGATTCACTCGCGGATCGGCCTGCGGCCCACTCCCCTGACGTGGCCGGTCGGCATCGCCGGAGACTTCAAGGGGGTGCTGGACCGCCGGTCTGGGGACTTCATCCGGTTCACGCGTACCGCTGGTGGTGCGACCGCGGCTCCCGAGGAGCACATAGAGGCGGCGGACGCTTTCGCTGCGGCGGGCGTCGATTGGGAAACCGCGGTCGAGGAGTCCGAGCTGCTGTCGGCAGACGGCTCCGATTACGACCGTGAGGCGTTTTTGGGCGGGGAGTCGACGCCGACGTTGTTCACCTCGGCGGCGTTGAACTTCGGGGTGAATCAGCTTCTCGATGTGCTCGTCGGTTATGCGCCGGCGCCGAGCGGAGCGGTCGATGTCGACGGAGCCCTGCGCGCGATCGAATCACCGTTCAGCGCATTCGTTTTCAAGGTGCAGGCCGGGATGGACTCCTCGCACCGCGATCGGATCGCGTACGCACGGGTGGTGTCGGGGACGTTCGAGCGCGGGGATGTCCTCACCCATGCCGCGACGGGTAAGCCGTTCGTCACGAAGTACGCGCAGTCGGTGTTCGGGCAGCAGCGCGCGACGCTGGACAGGGCGTGGCCGGGTGATGTGATCGGGCTGGCGAACGCTGCTGCGCTGCGCCCGGGCGACACGTTGTATGTCGATGCGGCCGTGCAGTATCCGCCGATACCGAGCTTCTCGCCGGAGCATTTCGCGGTGGCACGCGGCGCTGATCCGAGTAAGCACAAGCAGTTCCGCCGCGGGATCGAGCAGCTGGAGCAGGAGGGCGTGGTCCAGGTGCTGCGGTCAGACCGTCGCGGCGAGCAGGCGCCGGTGTTGGCGGCGGTGGGCCCGATGCAGTTCGAGGTGGCGACGCACCGGATGGCAACCGAGTACAGCGCACCGATCTCTCTGGAGTCATTGCCGTATCAGGTCGCGCGGGTTGTGGACCCCGCAGACGCGGAGTTCATGAACAAGCAGGTGTCATCGGAAGTCATGACCCGCAGCGACGGAGTCATGCTCGTGCTGTTCTCCACGCCGTGGCGGCTGGAGGGCTTCCAACGGGACAACCCCGACGTGAAGCTGGGCTCGCTGGTCGCGGCGGAGGGATAGTGCGGCAGGTCGCGCGGCTCGGCGGAACCATATGTGGTTGGTGCCAACCTCAGCGCGACATTGTCGCTCAAATGGCAATCGCCAGCTTCGTGGGAGCCGATCGACGTAGCCATGGACTGTCTCCGTGAGCGCTTCGTCGACCATTACGGCGAGCCCGCATCCTGGGACTACTCGATCTGGCTGGGATTGACCGACATGAGCTGGCGTGTCGCGGAGGCACTACGCGTCGGATAAGAGAGTGGCATCGGAGTTGCGGAGGGGTAGACCGGGCATACCCTTCAACTCGGACTAATGTCTCTCCTTAGTCTGAATTAATATCGCTAACTCGGATTAGTGCTATCGTTAGTCCGAGTTAGGAGGCGCCGTGGAGCCACCCGCACGAGCGTGGCCGCCTCATGGCCAGGAGACACGACCCTGGACGCAAACACACCGCGGCGGCACGCGGGAGGATCGAACGCTCCGGGCGATCGTCGTCTCGTTACCCCCATTCATCGCGGGTCGCACCGTCGCGCTTGACTCCGAAACAGCTGCCGATCTGGAAGGAGCCACATCCGAGATCGCCAAGCTCGACGGAAGCCACGCCGATGATTTGTCGGCGTTGGGCACGCTCCTCCTCCGCACGGAATCGGTGGCGTCATCGAAGATCGAGCAGATCCAAGCCAATGTCGACGACTACGCCCGCGCGCTACACGGCGTCCGCGCGAACTCGTCTGCCGCCGCCATGGCCGCGGCGACCACCGCCCTGCAGGAAATGATCACCGCGGTCGGCCCGGACACACCCGTCGGCCTTTCCGCGATCACCTCGGCGCACGAAGCACTAATGCGCGACGACGCACAGGAGTCCGCCTTCGCAGGAAAGCTTCGTAGCGTGCAGAACTGGATCGGCGGCAGCGACTACTCCCCGCGTGGCGCGCTCTATATTCCGCCGCCGCCGGAGACGGTGCAGGCCTACATGGACGACCTCGTTGCCTTCACCAATCGCGGCGATATGCCGGCACTGTTACAGGCCGCGATCGCGCACGCGCAATTCGAGTCGATCCACCCTTTCACCGATGGCAACGGCCGCATCGGGCGCGCCCTCATCAACGCGATCCTGCGGCACCGAGGCACGACCACCCGCGTCGTGGTGCCTCTGGCCTCGGCGCTAGTCGCACGCCGCGAGGACTACTTCGATACGTTGGGTAGCTACCGCTCTGGTGACCTCGCTCCGCTCGTGGGCATCTTTGTGCGCGCGACGCGGATCGCCGCGGCCGAATCGCGTGTCACCGCGCAACGGCTTCGCGAAATCCCCGGCCAATGGCGAGAATTGACCGGCCCAGTGCGCCGCAACAGTGCAGCCGCCAAGCTGCTGGCGTTGCTGCCGGACACACCGATTCTGTCTTCTGACGATGCTGTCGCACTCGTAGATGCCCCGCGCAGCAGCGTGTTCGATGCCATCGGCAGGCTGCGTGATGCCGGCGTGCTCCGGGCGTTGACCGATCGCCAACGAAACCAGATCTGGGGCGCCAGTCTCGTTCTCGACGAGCTGGGGGATCTGGACATGCGAATCGCGGCAGCCATCGGTGCTTAGAGGAGGGACTCCAGGCCGACGAACCGATTGATCACCAAGCGGGTAGATGTAAGCAATCAGCGCATGGTGGATCGCGGACCCGACCTGCAAGCCGGCATGGACACCAACCACCGCGATCAGGTTGGCGAACGCGGCGGCGCTACGTCCGGGTGACACTTTGTATGTCGATGTGCCGGTGCAGTATCCGCCGATTCCGAGTTTCTCCCCGGAGCGCAAGGAGCGGCGGAAACCGCCGTTTACCCAAGGCCACCGCACTCGATGGTGGCACCGCACACTAGCCCTCAACCTCGAAGGCGAAATCGGCACGACGTGTGAGCGTGAGCTCGAGTTTCGGCCGGTGGTTTCGGCGCCCGCCTAATGAACCTTCGACAGAAACTCCCGCAGCCGGGAACGTTTGGGATTATCGAAGAGCTCAGCCGGCGGAGCGTCCTCGGCGATGTTGCCGCCGCCCATGAACAGCACCCGCGAGGAGACTTCCCGCGCGAAGCCCATCTCGTGGGTGACGAACACCATCGTCATACCGCCCGCCGAAAGAGTCAGGAAAACAGAGGTCCCCGATTGGTTGGTTGCTCTCCCATTGATGGGTCGGGTGGAAGATGCCCGGTCGGCGCAGGTTGGCAGCGATTTTCGAGAATTTCAGGACGAAAGAACTGATCAGGTCCGCCGAGATCGAGTCGCCGTTCATCGCCATCCGACGCTCGCGATATTGCAACCCCGTCACAGCCGACGGGTCATTCTCAAGCCGTAGGCGGGGTAGCACCACCATCAATCGCAGTGGAGTGCTGGCGCAGCCGCTCGGCGACCTGCCCGAGCCACGCCTTGTAGGTGAATTCAGGTACGGGGTAATAGTTGGCACCCATCGTGCGTGTCACAAGTCGTTCGGCGTCGGGTTCAGTGCACTCGCCAGCCATGTCATCGATTTCTTGGGACAACGTGCGAAGCAACTCCGTAGAGGGTTGTTCGTCCTGAACGTAACTGTCGACAACTTCTTGCCAGTCGGCGGCCTCCAGAACCCAGTCCTCGTGGAAGTATGCCCCGAAGAAATGGCGTAAGGGCTCTGATACCGAGAGCGCGCTCACGGAGTGACCATTCCTGTTAGTACGTACCATCCGCCGGATCCATCGGATTTGAGGATCATCTTGACGCTTGATCCCGGTACTGGGGCGTCGGATCCCCGCGCTAGAACCGATCCGCCTACAAACGGTGCAACCAACTCGAGTTTTCCCTTCGCTCCGTTGGCAATCCAATCATCGAACATATTCTTGTTGTCGTTAAGTGCGGCCCCAAGTGCAGCAGCGGCCTCATCGACCGACCCGAATGTCGATACTTGCCCGAGTCGAGGGTATTCATCCAGTCGGGCGGAGAGGTCATCAAAGGTCCGCCCGACGTGCCGCTCGATGAGATGTCCACCGTTGGCTTCACTGCTATGTAAGAGCGAACCAGCATCCTCGAAGCCGAAAGAGCCCGTAGAGCCGGCGTCGGCACCGCCGCCACCGTGCGAGCTAGGTCCCTCTGACGTCTGGTCAACGTGTGGGGTCGACGGCGCATCGGGAACGTGATGTGTTCCCGCGCTAGCGGCATCGAGACCGTCGTCCAGGTGGCGGGTGGCGTTGAAACCATCAACAGCGTGTTCGATGCCCTCGGTCACGAACTTGCCGCCAGGGATGGGTGCCGCCCCGGCGACATCGAGCACCGCTCCAAGGCGATCCTCGGCGGAGTGTTCGCTCCAGTTGGTGAACACGTCGATGTCGTGGGCGACGTCGGGGATGAGTCCGAGACTGCCTTCGCTCAAGGCGCGACTACCTTCGCCGAATGCCGACGGTTCTTGCGGAAAGGCCTGAACATCAGCGTTTTCGGGCAGGTCAGGAATCGGCACTGCCCCGTGACCGACCTCACCTGCCGCTGCATTGAGATCCTTCAAAATCTCGGTCTGACTAGTCACGTCAATGCGCGCATCGATCAACACCTGACCCAGAGCTTCGAGGTGGTCGCGGCTGGGGCCGGCTCCGGCCCCCGCGACCGTGGCCTGGGCTAGAGCGTCATCGAGTGCGTCTTGAGCGGACGCGACGTTCTCGTGCGCGGCGTCCACCGTGCCCCGCTGCTGGCCGACTACCGATGGATCGGCGCCGACGACGGGAGCTTCCAACGGGTGCTGGGTGTAGCGCCTGTCGTCGCCCTTGCCGTTACCAGCACGCTGGTTGAGGATGCGCTCCAACGCCGTGGGCGGCGCATCAACGTGTTGCCCCGCGACCTCCGACAGTGCTTCATCGAGGTTCGAGGGTTGTTCGTCGTCTGTGGTCTTGCCCTCCCCCAACAGCGCGTCTAACGGCGACTTAGCTGCATCGCCGGCTTCGGCAGTTCCAGGAGGCACCAGCATGTCGCGCCACGTGCCCGCAGATTCCTGCGGCGGCGAGCCAGGTTCCACACGCTCCGACGATTCTGTCTGCGAACCCTTCTCCTCGGTCTTGTTGTCCACGAGCCGCACCGTGGGGTCACTCCGATTTCCGTCGCTCTCGCCCTCGAACTGAACGCCCTCCAGTTCAACGGCTTTCGCTCTAAGCTGCTGCCCGACCAGAGCATCAGTGGCAGCGAGTTGCTCTGCGCGCCAACGAATGAACTCGGCATGCTCGGTCGCAGCGGTCGCGCGGGCTGCGGCAGTATTCACGTCATACGCGCGGTTGTCCGTTACCGAGAGGTCATCACCGACGCTGAAGTCGTCCTGCTCGGCTTCAGCGATGGCTTCGAGCACATGCATGCGCGCGCCCCGAATATCCTCGCTGCCGCGCCTCGCTACATCGGCAGCTTCACGGTGCACATCGCCCTGCAGACGTACTACTGCCTTATCAGCGGTCACTCGGTCCAGCGCCGCGTCCTTGGCGTCACCCTCCCAGGTCGTGCCGCCAGGCGTCAGGATGTTCTGCCTGTGCTGCTCGATCGCAGACTCCAATAGTTCCGCTGATGCGTGCCAGCGAACGGACGCAGAATCCAGATCCGAGCAATCCCACTCCTCGATGTCCGAGCGGCTCGGTACCGCCGTTGACACAGCGGCAGGGTTCACACGGTCACCGCGATGGTGTCCGCATTGCCTCCGTCCGTGGCGTCATAGCGCTCAGCTGCCGCACCTACATCACTAGCCTGGCCAGCGATGCGACTAGCCAGACGGGCGCGAACCGCAGCACTCACCGCATCGAATGCAGCAACTCCAGCACCGCTCGGGCGAGCGCTCACCGAGACATCATCACCATCAGCGAGCACACCAGCGGCCACAGCGACGCTGTCAGCGGCAGCCGACAGCAACCCACCCGCGTGCACATCCAGGTCTTTTGCCATGCCGCCCCCTTAACAAGCCCAGGCTATCGCAGCGGTTGGTGTCCCCTATGCGGCAAATTCAGACACGACCGGTTGACGGTTGGCTTTGTTTGGGAGCTTGGCGGCGGTTGTCGACGACGGCCGAGAATTGACGCGTCTTCGACGGGTGGACTCTGAGGTGGATGCGCCCGGTCCTCGCAACACACGGACGCAATTCGTCCAGCCACGGTTCAGTCCGGCATGTTCAAGCCCGAATTGCCCAGAGGGAATTATTCGTGATGTCGGTTAAGTTCAGCCTGTGAGTCACACCGGCCGATATGCCGACGGCGGCTCGTTCGACCTGCCGTCGGACTGGATTTCCCTCGATCGGGCTCTGCTGGTTGCAGCGCTCGAACGCGCGAAGGAGGCGGTCGACAGCGACGACGCCCTCGACCGACTGGCGAGGTTCTACGATCTTAAGAGCGAATACGCTGGTACAAGCTTCCTGGACGTCAAGCCGAATATCCCTGGCTCGATATGCGCCGCTGACCTCTACGCGGTGAGCCGGCTGAGCATCACCGTCACCAACCTCCAGGGTCGACTTCTTCTCGATGACCCTGACGTTGTCACCACGTCCGAACGACTTCTCGACGCGATTGACCCAGACCTCACGATTAGGGACCTGACATCGACCGCGCTGTCCGCGATGTGGGAACTGCAGCAGCACCTCAGAAGCCTCTTGGCAAGCGACACAAGCCAATCCAACTACTGGGTGTTCGCCGCCAAGCTTTGCGCGCGCAAAAGACCCAAGCTCTTTCCAGTTCGTGACAGCGTCGTGTGCCGGTACCTCTCGGGCGGAAAGGAACTCGCCGGTTCAGTCAGCCAGGTGCAGCAAGGCCGCCTTGGATGGTTCAGCGCTGACATCCAAGTGTTTGCCTATCTCGCCTCAGACGAGGAACTCCTTCGTTCGCTCAATTCACTCGCGAACAGAGCTCAAGCGAGAGATATACGCGTTGATGATGAAGTCCTTCGTCTCCTCGACGTCCTGCTGTGGACGCGCGGCCGAAAAGCCTGACTAGGACGCTCTCGCCCGGTCACGTCCGCCTCGTCGGCTTGCACGGCTTCACCTGCTCGCGCGTTGCGAGATTGAAGGATCCGCTCGCGACGACGTACAACACGTGATACTTCGGCCTCCATTCAGCGCTACCACCAACATAAAACGCCGAACGTAGGCGATCGGGATCGTGGTGCCAGAGCGTCAGTTCGAGGCCATCGCCTTCGATGTCGATATAGCCATCATCCTTCACCGCAACCACTTTCACGCGGATGATCGGTTGACCGTCCTCAAATGACTTCTTCCCGTGGATCCAGTGCATCCCGTGGCCGGGCATATAGGACCCGCAAGTGCGATCGAACATGGCTGCACTCCCGAACTCCGGCCTCCGCGCGGGAGGCGCTCTTGCCGACACCGGTCGGTGTTGGCCGCTTCGTCATCCGAGCCACCCACGAGCGTGGGGTTGGCGTGCCGTCCAGTCGGAGCTTGGCGACGACATCTCATGAAGCAAGGTCAGCCTATGTCGACGGTCGGACATTGGGGCCGCTGCGGCAGTGAAGCATCGGATTGGAACAATTGCGTCGCGATCCGCGCGACAGTGGATGTGGCTACCCGCTCCGTCGGAACAGCTCTGCTGGGCGCCCTCTACCTCGGACCGTCGTGGAGCCCGTCGCATCGAGATGTGGTTCCATCGTGCGCCGAAATGTGTCGCGCTGCAGGGTCTCTCCGGCGATCGCCTCGTGCACGAGCCGTAGGTCGCGAAGCGTGAATTCCTCACCGAGGAGGCCGGCGGGGTCCGGCTTGTCGAGGTATCCGGCGCGGACGTGATCGACCGCCCGCTTGATGATGCCTTCATGGCCCCAAGGCAAGCGCCCGGGACTGTCAACGGGAACGAGCCTGGTTCTGTCGGCTATCCGCGACTCCAGTTGTTCAAGCCGCACGACGGCGACGTGTGCGACGGACAGCACCCATCCGCGTTCGTCGCGATGCGGGTCATCGAAGACGTGCAACTGGCGTGGATGCAGTCCCCGCACGTTGGCCTTCACCCGCAGAGACCGGTCGACGGCGTCGGCGAGCGTTTCCCCTTCGTGCAGGAAGGTTCCCGGCAGAACCCACCCGGTGGACGTCGGCCTGCGTACTTCCAGCACAACCAACCTTTGGTGGGCGTCCACCGTGAGCACGGCAGTGTCCACTGCGACGGACGGTCGCGGATAGTCGGCGAGGGTCCGCCCGCTGGAGTCTTTGTAGCGTCGCTGGCTCATGTCGGTGCCCTAGCGTACAGTGACGATTAATTAGCGCAGATTCGCGCAAAATAGATCGAGGGAGGGAGCGGACGATGACTTCATACAACGATCGGGTGGAAGGTGTGCTGCTGGCGACCGCGGCGGGGGACGCACTCGGTGCGCCGTATGAGTTCAAGCCGCCGCGCGGCCCGGAACTCGAGGTGGCGATGGCCGGCGGCGGTCCATGGGCAGCCGGCGAGTGGACAGACGATACGTCGATGGCGATCGCGATCGCGGAAGTCGCCGCGACCGGCGCCGACCTGCGGGGTGAAGACGCGCAAGATCTCGTCGTGCAGCGATGGCACGAGTGGTCTCGTACCGCCAAGGACGTGGGGATTCAGACCCGTTCCGTGTTGTCGGCAGCGGCGCGCGACGGCGCCATCACCGCGGCCCGCACCCGTGCGGTGTCGGCCGACCTTCATGAGCGCGCCGGGCGCACGGCCGGCAACGGATCACTGATGCGCACGGCGCCGTTGGCCCTCGCCTACCTCGACGACGAGGACGCGCTGGTCGAGGCGGCGCGTGCGATCAGCAGCCTCACGCACTTCGACCCGGACGCGGCCGACGCGTGCGTGTTGTGGTGCTGTGCTATCCGGCATGCCGTGCGCACTGGAGAGCTCGATGTGCGAATCGGCCTACGTCACATCGATTCTGACCGTCGCGATCTGTGGTCGAAGCGACTGGATGAGGCCGAGTCCGATCAGCCGGCGTCGTTTCCCAACAACGGGTGGGTGGTAACGGCCCTGCAGGCGGCGGTGTCGGCGATCGCCACCACGCCGGTACCCGTTGACGATCCGAGTGAAGAGACCTTCCGCGCCGACCATCTTCGGCTGGCGTTGGACGCCGCGGTGCGGGCTGGCTACGACACGGATACGGTCGCGGCGATCGCGGGCGGACTACTCGGTGCCGTATACGGCGCATCCGCGGTTCCCGGCGAGTGGCGCCGACTGCTGCATGGGTGGCCGGGCTTGACCGCCCATGATCTGGTGGGGCTCGCAACGGCGATCGAGCGCAATGGCAAACCGGACGAGTTCGACTTTTCGTACCCGGGTTCACCGATCGACACGTTCGCCCGTCACCCGTATGACGACGGTGTGTTGCTTGGCGGTGTCGGCGTCCTTCGACAGCTGCCGGAGGAGGTGGGCGCGGTCGTATCGCTCTGCCGGTTGGCGGATGACGACATGCGCGGTGACATACCGCATGTTGAGGTGCGGCTGATCGATCGGCCCGAGGTTGACGAGAACCCGCATCTGGACTTCGTGCTTATGGACACCGTTCGTCTGGCGGAGCAGTTCCGACGAGAGGGCCGCGCGGTGTTGGTCCACTGTGTCGGCGCGTACAGCCGCACGCCGACTGTCGGAGCGCTGTACGGAGCACGCCTGCGCAACATCGACGTCGACGAGGCGCTGCGCGACATCAAGGCCGTCCTGCCGAACTCACATCCGAACCGGTCGTTCCGGGACGGACTGCGACGCTTACAGTCTCGCGACCGTGAATCGCATGGAGCTGATCGTCATGTCGAGAGGTGACGCGTCGCCGAGCGACCAACCATTCGTGTGGCACGGCGTCCTCGACCCTGGACTGCTGCACGATCAGATCGTGACCGGGTCACACCGTTTCGCCGATGCCGCCAAGGCCGGCGACTGGTCGGCCGTGCTGAACATGCTCGACGACCCGACGTTGCCGATCGACATCAATTGGTGGAGACCGGGAGGTACCGCGTGGTTCACGGTCCTCCATCAGGCGGCCTGGCACGGCGCACCGGCCAATGTGGTCGCCGGCCTGATTCGACGAGGCGCACTGCTGTCGCTGACGGAGTCGAGGGGGCGAACCGCCTATGACGTATTCATGGATCGGGCCCGCAAGATCCAGTCGGGCAAAGGTGTTGGCGTAGTCCAGGAGTCGCGCACCCTGCTTGCACAGCAGTTGATGCCGCCACCGTCACCGCTCTCGTCGCACGAAATTCATTCGCTCGACGGTCATCTCGCTGAGGTGATCGACGGACGCATTCGCGGCGTGCTGTTCGACGGCCGCAATCCGCGAGAGGTCCTGCGGTACCCACCAGTCGGGATACTGCATGAAGTGCCGGATCAGCACGTGTGGTTTCCGGTGCCGGGCATGTACGGCGGCTTCGATATCCGACTGCAGGAGAACTTCCTCGATGTGAAGAGTTGGTGCCGCGTTGTCGGCGGGTCCGGCGAGGAGCATCTCATCACGAGCGCGGGCGCGATCCTCGTCGACGAAGGATTTGCGTAATGACGAAAGCCGCATACCGTTGGCACCGACTCCGTGCGGGCGCGCACACCATGACGTCATACCACGGCGTCCTCCTTAGCGTTATCCACGATCCTGATGCGGCGGGAAGCGACCCTAAACAGTCTGTGCCGCAGCGCTGCTCAGGTGGGTGCTCAGCGGGCGACTTCCACGATTCGGCCCGTGATCGCCCAGTGGTCCTCACCCGGCGCGGGGTCGGCGGCCAGCAGCTCCCCGGCCACGCACAGGTGATCAGACGGCGCCCACTTCACGCCACCGCGATAGGCAGAGACCAGACCGGGCACCTCACCGAGCACGCTCCATGGCGGATCGTCCAGCAGCGCCTCGAGGTCCTCGACAGGAACTCCCAGCTGCTCGGCGAGCCGTTCAAGATTCTCCCGCGGCGGTAGCGGCCCCCAGTGGGCCTGGAACGCGCAAATCACCCCATCGAAGATCCCCTTGACCAGTCCACCCCAGACCGGCTCACGGCCGAGTCCAATCGGCGGACGGACCTCGACGCAGACGGCGAAGGGTGCCCCGGCAGTGAGCGGCTCGCCCACCTCGTTGTCTCCGCGGGCGATCGCCCGCCACACCTGTGCCAGCTTCTTCTCGCCCGTGAACGCTCCGAGGTCGGTCCAGCCGAACGAGGCCAGCGGCCGAACTTCCCGCCAATGGGTGAAGGAGCCCGACCGCGGCGCCAGGGCGTAGCGGTAACCGAACCGATACTCCGCCCCCTCTGCGGCCGGCTGCACGTCCCGGCCGTACTCGAAGCGGATCCCGTAGCGGCCGGGAGTGCGGAACGTGTCGATGTTGTAGAGCGCCAGGTTTTCCACGTCGGCGTTCGGCAGCTTCTCGCCGAAGAACTCCGCGTGCAAAACCTGGCCCCGCACCGGTTCGAGCTGCCGGCAGCGACGCCTGATCTCGTGACGCAAATCCTGTTGCCAGACACCCAGTTTCTCGAAGCGGATGTAGTCCGTGGCCCAAGCTTGGACCACAGAGCTGCCCCGGGAGGGGCCGTGTACTTCGCAGCGATCGTTGTGCAGAGCGGACCTACCGATCTCTGGCGGAGGAATAAGGGGTTGCAGCGCTGGCGGGCAGGCAGGTCCCGCACCGCACGGCCGGCTTCCCTACAAGTGAGAGTGCCCTCTCATCGAGGTCAGCCAGCCTGTCCGCGCACCATTTGACGTATTTGGGCCCGGTCCACATGCCTCCACGGGCCGGCCGGCCATTGATTGTGTGGCAGTCGGCGCGGTGCGTACGCGATGTGGACAGGCTATAGCTGCCCAGGATGTTGGTCACATATCCGTCGGGGTGCGACGCGAGCCAGGCCAGATAGCCATCATCGTCGCTGCGGAACTCCCTGACTCCACCCTCGACTGGCATGCTCCCCCTTGCCTGATTCACGCAAACTCAGGCCGACAGTATAGGGATGCACTCCGACAACAAGGCCCGGCTCCAGGCGGCGAACGCGCAGCGAACTACTACGGGCGATGGCCGCGTTGCGCGTTATCTTTGGGCCGCGACGAGCTCGGCCTCAAGTTCCTCGCTGCGCCGTTCCAGTTCGACCCCGCCGCCGGAGCAGCAGCGGTCACAGGCGGCCCATCGATGGGACCCGCTGGCAGGCGGCCAACCCGAACTGTTTCTACGGGGACTGCGAGACGCGAAACCGTGACGGCAGATATGACCGCGACGACGACCGGCAGCCGTGGTGAGAGTACGGCCGAATTCTCAAGGGCGCTAGGAATTACCCCGAAGCATCACCATCGATGTGCACACGCGGCACAGGTCCACGTTTCGGGCATCACGCAGCAGCCGCGCACGTCGCGCCATGGCGGAATGTGCATCGCGGGCATGCCGTAGAGCGCCCGCTGGGTGCGTCCGGCTCCGCAGTTGGGGCACTTCGGGTGCTGCGAGAAGCGAAAATCGAGCAGCGTGGCGTGCCCGTCTTCCTCCATGCGCGTGACGCAACGCGGACACAGGACACCAGGCCAATCGGACGGAAGTTCGGGAAGCAACCAACTCTTCGGATTGAAGGGTCCTTCGACGTAGCTGGCCCACCCCTTCTTGTCCTGGATCAGCACCTCCGACGGATGCCGCAGGGGCGCGTCGACGGTACGGATGTGCGCATGGTCGCGGGCGTCCCACCACGTCAGATCGATGCCCGAATCGCAGCCAGTACAGCGGCCCTCTGAATGCAAGAGGATGCGGGCGGCGGCCACGCTCGAGTGTCCGTAGCGCATCGACGAATCGTTCCGATACTCCGCCTCCTTCAGTGTGAGTTCGAGACGAATCGCGGCGTCGCCGCGAAGCATCCATACGTTGCGCGGATCCTGATCGTGAGGAAAGTTGACGACCGCGGTCAATGTGGTGAGATCCAGCAGTGTGGGACCGGGATAGGGCCATTCGATCACGGCACGATCCGAACGACCATCGATGCCGATGCGTCCGAGTGTGGTCATGATCGACGGGGGGTCCGTGTTGAGCACGACCGCGACCGGGTCGCCTTCGCGCATCTCGCCGAAGCCATACCGCCAAGGCCGGTAGGGACAGCGGGACTCCATGAGAGCGATCGCCGCGTCCTTCCAATCGGTCCCCTCGACGATGTGCAGGCGTTCGGTCGTTGTTTGCTCCACCTATCCATTATGCCATCAGGGTATGACAATTCAGTTTAGACAAAGTTTGCTAGACGTTCCCGCTGAGCGAGCCGGCCGCACATGACACGGCTGCGGTCAGACCAGACGATTCCGTGCCTGCTCGTCCGATACCCGTCGAACGGCCCGGCTCAGCGCATTCATGTCGCGCCTGGCGGTGATGCTGAGGCGCTGTACCTGGTCCCGGTAATCGGCGAACGAATAGACGCGGGCGGATAGCAGGGTGAGCGCCTCTTTGCGGAGCGTCTTGTCCTCGGCGATCGCCTGCTTCATGTCCGCGTGGTCGCGGAGGCGACTCTTCTCAAGCGATGCTGCCGCGCGGCGGTCTTCGGCGATCTGCCGTGCACTTTCGCCGATTTCGGTCAGCTCGTCCCACAGGTCGATCATCGTGAGGTCGATTTGCGGGGACCCCCAGTTGGGGTCCTGCTCGATTTCCGATGCGATCTTGGCGGCGCAGTAGGCGAGCGTGCCTTCGTCGTGGTTGATCATCTCGTTCACGGTCGCGGTGTTTTCCGAATCCATCGGGTCGGCGTACAGCCGGGCTTCGGCTCTTTCGCACAGCGCCTTCTGCGCCCGGAAGTCGCTGATCGCCGGTTGCGTCACCACGACCATGCCCATCACAACAACGACCGCACAGACCAGGACCACGATGCCCACGATGGTCACCAGCGGTAGGTGTGTGGCGATGCCGGTCAGCGTCAGCCCGACACCCAACGCGGCAGAGGGCCAGCCGACCATGAGGGTCCGTTCTCGCAGGTGGAAGTCGTCTGGAGGGATTAGGTCGTCGGGATGGGTCAGCAACTCGTCGCCGCGGTACCGGGCCGCCACGAATGCCAGGTACATCCGGTCCGGCGCGGTCTTCGGCGCCACGTTGGTCAATCGCTCCCAGCGTGACGGCATGTTCGAGCGGGCGAAGACGTCTTTCGCCGAAATCTCGCGGCTCGCCGCCGGCTCTGGCTCGCTCATGCTCATTCCCCTCCGTCGCCAATCTAGTGGCGGGATCCGACACCACTGGTGCCGACTTGTTTGGACATTCTGAGATGTCGGTACCGACGGTTACGGTGCCGCGGTGGATTCCGAAGATATCGTCGACCCTGTCGACGCGTTGCTACAAGAGTTGTTGGCCGCCATCGCTGAGCGCACCGCCGATAGCGAGAGGCGGGACGCGATAATTGATCACATCTTGACGGATCCACCGCTAAGAGAGTGGCCCCTGGAGTCTCGCGAGAAGCTCATTGACGCGTGTGAGTACGTCAAGCGACTTGCCCGCGAAATGAGGCAAAATCGTCAAGGCCCGGTGAGTCCTGACGTCGACTAGGCAGGCGGCAGATTCAGCCGGTGCGCGAGGTCAGGTCCGCCGACCTCACGAATGAAGTCCGGGTCGCCACAGACGACGAGTTGATCTCTGGCCCTGGATAATCCGACGTAGAGGCGCTCGCGGGAGCGCTCGAACTGGCTGGTCTCGTTGACGACGACGACCACGGCGCGACGCTCAAGTCCCTTGAAGCCGAGAACGTGACCGTAGAACACCTGCTCGGCGTCCCAGAAGCTGTCCCAATACGCACTATGCCCGTCCTTCTGCCGCTCGGTCTGTTCCGGATGTCGGCTGCCTGTAGTCAGCAACGCGACATCCTCAGGGCGCCAACCCTGTTCGAGAAGGATCTCGATCTCGTCATCGCCAGCACCCAACGCTTCCTCACGGGCGCAGGCGACGAACTTCACCGCGGGCCCCTCGCCGCCGAGGAAACGCATGGGATGGTCGACGAGTGGCTGAAATGCATTGGCGATCTGGCGGGTGTTGCGGAGATTGTGGTCGAGAATCAGGGGCACAAGCGGCACCGGCGGCGCCCCGTGTCGGTCGAACACCCGCTGCCCTTCGTCGGTGAACACGTAGATGCCGCCCTCGTCGGGATCTTTGAGCGCGATCAGCAGCGGTTCCCACCACGAGTCGGCGAAGTCCTGGGCCTCGTCCACCACAATGGAGTCGAATCGGTGGCCATGGTCGAGTTCCATTGCGAGTTCAGCCATTTGGAGCGGAAGGTCATGTTCCCAGAACTGCGCTGTCTGGGCGTTGGCGATGGATTCGTCAGGACCTTCTGGTGCGCCCCACATCTTCCCGAGGTCGTGGAACTCGCCCACATAGGCGGGCTGTTGTCGCCGCGGCCAGGTGGCGGCGATGCGCTCGAGGTAGGAGGCGAGGCCGTGGGAGTAGCAGACCAACGCGACGCGTTGGCCTTTCGCTGACAGGCGGCGGGCCTGTTCCATGGCCAGGAAGGTCTTGCCGCTGCCCGCTCCCCCGCGGACCTCGACGCGGTTGAGCAGTTTAATGGCGTCCAGGACGACGGCTTGGTGCTCCGTCAGTGCATCGGCGGCGTCCTCGTTGGCCAGCGCTCGGGCGACGACGCTGCGCTGCGGTAATCCCCTTCCGCTCAACGCGGTTGAGAGCTGATCGATGCCTTGCTGCGACAGCAGTGGGCGGTCGAGTTCCTGTCGGATGAGAACATGCTTGAGCATGTCGACGAGCGTCCCCAGGTCGCTGCGGTCGACGACCTTCCACCGCGGACACTCGGGAAGCGCGAAGTCAGAGTCGATCTCGGCGTTGGGAAACACGACGACGTGATCCCAGCGGAGACGGCCCTGGCTCCAGCGGACGTCCTTCTCGATGAAGTCCCGCAGCGCGTAGCAGGCTTCGCGCGCTTGACGGACCGGGTGGATCTTGTGTTCGTGGCCGCGGCGGCGTTGCCACCAGGCCTCGCCGTCGTGCCAGACGTCACCACCCTTGACCTCGACGCAGACGATGCCGGCGCCCTCGATCGCCACGACGAAGTCGACCTCGTGGTCCTTCAGATGGTCGGTGACACGCTGGCCGGGAATGACGCGGTCGTTGGGCTGCAACTGCTCGAGGAGAACCTGATAGACCTTGCGTTCGGCGGCGCTGGCGAGGCGCGGCGTCTCAGACGGCGTGATGGTCATCGGATGTGGCGGTCCCCCATGCCCCCGATTCAACAACAGGGGCACGACAACCGGGGGAGTATCTGCGATCGCGTTTGTTGTCGGAGGCCGCGTTTACAGTCGGCGACGACGCGCGAATCTAGGGGGATCATGCGTGGACGTGGGGTTATTTCAGGCGTGCTCGCGGTGTGCGGGGCGGTGGCGATGTCGAGCCCGGCTGGAGCTGATCAGTACGACTTCATCGCACAGCTCGACAACAGGGGCGTGTACTACGAGTCGATGATCGACATGATCGACATCGGCAAGGAGCTCTGCCACGAGCTGCGCTTCGGGGTGGCGCCGTCGTTGGTGCTCGGCAAGTTGCAGCGGACGGGGTTCGCGCCGGCGGAGTCGGCGATCGTGCTGGTGGCGGCCGTGGACACCATGTGCGTGGACACCAAACCGGCGGTCGTGGGGTGGGCGCGCGACAACGGCTACACGGGGCCGGTGTGATGACGCGCGCGTTCGCGCCGGACCGCATTCATGTCGTCGTCGGCACGCCGTGGAGGGACGCGGTCTTCGAGTTTCTCGACCCGCCGCCGCGCACGCGCGCGTTCCCGGAACTGCGCGATGCGCATCCCGGCGACGGACTGGTTGTGATGTTCGACTGCGAGCCGCGGATCGTGCTCACCAGTGTGGGTCGGGTTGGGACGACCGGCCGGATCGGATTCGCCATGAAGTTGATGGCGTCCCATCGGTCGCCAGTGAGATCGCAGCGGTGTCGCGAGTCGGCGCCGGCCTGGACGCAATCGAAGGACGCTACGCATTGCTCGAAGGTGCGGCGGCCGGGGATGTGGCGCGCGTGCTTGATGCTCACTGGCTCGACGCCGATGCCACGGACATTTTCGGGCGGTCATCGGCCGCCGCTGTACGGCTTCTCCTCGAAGCCGACCGCAGGTGCACCGGTTGCGACCGAGAGTTGGATCTGTCGGACGCGGACGCTATCGAGATTGGGATGGTCGACGCGCTTGAGCTTCGACCGGCCCCGGACGTGAGGTTTGCGCCGACGAACTTCGACGTCGACGATTTCGATGAGCCATTCGAAGCGCCATCGGTGCCAGTCGACTGGCCTGCGGTGCTCTGTCCGGAATGCCAAAAGGCGATGTCTGACAACGGATTCCATCGGTTCCTCGACTACAAGTTCTCGCGCCTCCCTGCCTGCCCGCAGTGTGGTGGGCAGCAGACGCAGCGTGCGCTGTTCGGCATGCTGCCGTTCGAGGTCATCGTGCCGCCGTGGCGTGACACGCGGGGATGTTGTGTCACCGATGACAACTGGACGTGCACGTTGTGCATGCATCGGTGGCGATGATGGCGAGGCGGTCGGATGGGGGTGGCGGCTTCGTGGCCGTGTTCGCGATCCTGTTCGTCGTCGGGCTGATCATCAAGTACATCTGGTGGATCGTGGGCGCGGCGGCGTTGGTGGGCGGGATCTTCGTCGTGCGGGCGTTGGTGCGGCACGCCGAGCAACGTCGACTCGAGGCGGCAGAGCGGGACGCCGAGTTGGCGCGACGTGCTGAGCAGCAACACCGTTGGACGCTGCGAGGTGACACCCGCGGCGTCTATGGGCCGGCCGGCGCGAAAAGGCCGTGCGCTCGGTGCCGCCTACGCCACCCGACGTCGGCGGGGCCGCGACGAACGTGCCTCGGGTGGCGACGGTCGCATACAACGCCGGGGAGCTGACGAAGCTGATCAGGGAGAAGCCGCCGTGTTGGAAGTGGGCGGTGTTCTTCTCCACCCCGTGGCGACTACAGGGATTCTAACGCGACAACCCCGACGTGGAACCGTGATCGCTGGTAGCCCTAGAGCGATAGACGCGGACGCGGTGCGGCTGTCTCTATACCTTCGCAATCAATGACAGGGCTCGCCAGGTCGACTGAGTATCTCGTCGCGCCCTCCTCCGTGCGACATTGCACCCAAACGTCGCAAATTCTGCGGTCGTCCGTTTCGCGTCTCCCTAGAAACGCGCCGGATGACGGGCGCTGATCAGTAGTCTTTGCCATCGTGGCGACGATTCCATTGAGCACCCTGATCGGTGACCTTGATCCGACAAAGTGCAAGCTTCACTGCGCTGTATTCAATGGCAAAGACCATCCCATCGACGTGCTTGCCCGCTCATCGAAAGAGTGGATGCAGTGGAGCCGATGGCGCCCCGCGACTGACGCGTTCAACCGTCAGTTCATCTTCACGCTTGCCCAGGAGCGGGATCGCAGTACACGCTGGCTGTTTGGCGGGGTATTCGAAGTGGTCAATCGACGGCTAGAACCGCTCGCACACTCATACGACCTGGTGTTGCGCGACGACCTAATGGGGCCGTTCATCAAGCGCCTCGAAGTGTCGTTCAAGGCACCAGGACGCCAAATGCGGCTGAACTTCGACACCTACCTCGACAGCATCGAAGTCATGTCGATTCGCGAACACGCCTACGCTGGCGAAGCCTTCCCCGGGCTTAACAAGATCAACCACACGTTTGGCACGCTCGAAGTAGCCATCGAGCAAGGCTGGCACGATTGGCGCGGTGCGCTCCAGGGCATGAAGGGTGTCTATGTCATCCACGACCAGGAAACGGGCAAGGAATACGTCGGATCGGCCTATGGCGATACAGGTATCTGGTCGCGCCTATCCGAATATGTCGCCAGACTGCATGGCGGCAACAAGGGCTTGGTTGAACTGGTCGGCGAGAAGGGACCAGAGTACGCCAAAGCCAATCTCCGCTTTGCTCTGCTGGATTACTGGTCGATGCAGACGCCAGATGAGGATGTGCTCAAACGCGAAAGCTATTGGAAAGACGTACTGCTATCGCGAAAGTTCGGGAACAACAAGAACTAGACGGCGAACTAATTGCCCCTGACTCGTCGAGCATCGCCCGAGGGACGGATTGGGTCCGTCCTGTTTGCGGACGGATTGCATCCTGTTAGTACACGCAGCTTTCGACGGAGTTCACTCTTCCCCTCAGTGGCGCGGCTAAACCAACTCTGTTCACGTCGGCGGCGTTGACCTTCGAGGTGAATCAGCGCCTCGATGTCCTTGTTGGTTATGCGCCCACGCCCCCAGCGGAGCGGTCGATGTCGACGTGGGCCTGCGTGCCATCGAATTACCTTTCAGTTCCTTCCTTTTCAAGGTGCAGGCCGGGGGAGTCGGCGTACCGCGATCACATCGCCTATGCGCGGGTGGTGTCGGGGACGTTCGAATGCGAGGACGTGCTGAACCATGCTGCGACGGGCAAGCCGTTCGTCACCAAGTACGCGCAATCGGTGTTCGGCCAGCAGCGCGCGCGCTGGACACGGCGTGGCCGGGTGATGTGATCGGGCTGGCCAACGCCGCTGCGTTGTCACCCGGGTGACACCCTGTATGTGGACGCGGCCGTACAGTATCCGCCGATACCGAGCTTCTCGCCTGAGCACTTCGCGATCGCGCGAGGCGCGGATCCGATTAAGCACAAGCAGTTTCGCCGCGGGATCGAACAGCTGGAGCAGGAGGGCGTGGTTCAGGTGCTGCGCTCACACCGTCGCGGCGAACAGGCGCCCGTGCTCGCCGCCGTGGGGCCGATGCAGTTCGAGGTGGCCAGCCACCGGATGGCCACCGAGTACAGCGCCCCGATCTCGCTGGAATCCCTGCCGTATCAGGTCGCGCGGGTCGTGGACCCCGCCGGCGCGGAGTTGAGGAACAGGCAGGTGTCAGCGGAAGTCCTTGTGCCGTTCTACACTCCGTGGCGGCTCGAGGGATTCCAACTGGACAACCCCAACGTCAAGCTCGGGTTGGCGGCGGAAGGATAGTCCGCCCCGCTCCTAGGCCTTTGATGTCAGACGTGGATTACCGCGACGCCCTCGAAGTCCTCATCCTGCGTGACGACTGGAAGTTCTTTGGCGGCTTCAATTGCAACGCGGGGTGGAAGATTTCGAGAGAGTGATCGAACAGGCCGCGAACGCTATATCGATGCCGAGTCGTTCACGGTCGGTCCTCCCCCGCTTTGCATGTCGGCATCGGAGTGCGCCCATGGCACCTTCAAATCGAAAGCCTTCACGAATCGGGTGGAGTCGTCTAGGTCGTAATTGTGCATACTTCCCTTAAACACGGAGCCAACAGCACGGACCGTAGCATCACGGTCCGACCAAACTGCCGCCCGCTACGTGCAGCCCTCATACCGGTATCGCAAGCGGAAGCACTGCCAGCGCGCTGCGACGGGACCACTTGAACGCTGAATCGTCGTTCGAGTCCGAGCGCCGTAAACGAACCAGACGTATGCGTTCTCCAACATCCGCAGTCACGAGATCGCCGGGTACTCCACTCACCCATCGGGAACCGAGGGAGGATGCAAGGAAGACTGCAGCGATGCCGTTCGCCGCTCTTTCCACCCGCTCGATCGTTCCCTCAACACAGTCGGTGTCCGGCCAACAAACGGCAGCGTCCCAATGCGCTTGGCAGTCAAGCCTGCGTCGGCAATACCGGCAAGTCGCCGGCGCCGGCGTGGCAACTGAGGCGTCCGCTTCGCGTGCCCGCTCAACGGTTTCCAGTGCGGCTTCCACAGATGTGGAGTTCATGCTCAACGGCAGGAATCCGCGGTTGAGTCGGAACACCTCTACCTGGGCGGGGAGGATCCCGTGCACCTGCTCGACGAGATGGGCGTAGATAGTGAGTTGAAAGATGATCCACGGCTGTAGTGAGTCATCCTTCGAGGTCGGCGTCTTGAGGTCTATGACCACCGCCTCGCGCGGCTTCATCAACACGATGTCCGGAGTTCCGCGTAGCCTCCGAATCGGATCTAACAGTTCTCGCTCTGCATGCACGTCGTCACCCCAGAGAAGGCGTTCAGCCAGTTGTGAGGCCCTCGCCAGCAACCGCGCACGCGTAGGCGGCCACTCGCCGGTAGGTCTGCCACTGAACTCCGCCAACGCCTCGTTGATCGCTTCAGAGAGTCGACTTTGAGGGTTGCCGTTGCGATACCCAGCGGCATCAATCCACAGCTGAACCGCACGGTGAGCGACAGTTCCTGCGTTAGGCGCACTGCCAACACTTGTAATCGGTTTATTCACAACCGGTCCGACTGACGCGGCACACTCCGTCAGTCGCCACGCGCGCGTCGGCGATAACCAGTCGTGAGCATCCCCGAAATCGATATTCACGTCGGCGGCGATATCGCTTCGCACAGTTCGAACACCCTCCCAGGATCACGATCAAGGGTGAACGTGTCAGCGAAGACAACACCTCGAACGCCCTGGACCTCGATTTCTGCTTCAGCCATCACTTCTGCCAGCCGGTCCCCAATGAATGCTGCCTCCGACGCTTCGAGGGGATGACGCACGACGAGTACATGCTCGCCGAGCCTCGGATGCGTAAAGCGCACTGCACCTGGAACATTCGCGACAGGCGACGCATCGTATCCGTGCGACCACGCGTGTAACGCCGCGCCCTCAATCTCCGTGTCGACCGTGAGTGTGCCGTGTTCGAGAACTTCCAATAGGTCGCGCGCGAGACGCCAGTCCAGAAGCGCGTGGTACGACATGTTGCCGTAATCCCGAAGACATCGATAGCACGACGCGCTGCATGTATCAGCGTGGTCACGTTCAGCCAGCCGGCCAAGATACTCGTGTAGTTGTTGAACCAGCTCTTGCAAGATCGGTTGTTGCCCTAAATGTGTCGAGAACCCTGCACCGTTTTCAAGCGTATCGGCTATGAACGCGTACGGAACTGCTTCACCGTTGGCGAGGCCGGTGAAGATCCCGGCGACAAGTTCGAGCGGTTCAATGTCGAGCTTAGCGGCTGCCACCTTTCTGATAAGGAACGCAAGTGAGTACCACGCCGCACGCCGACCATCTTTGAGTTCGGGCACTCCGTAAGGTTGCACGCCGCCGCCGAAATTCAGGCGTAGACACTGTTCGGCGATTGTGCCGTGCTGTGGGCCGATAAACAGAAAGTCAGTCGGCTGCACTGCGCCGAGCGCGACCTCAAACTGGGGACCTGTCGCATCGTTCTGGCTTAGTAGCTCCTTCTCAATCGCGTCGACTGAGACGTAGCCGCCCCAATCCTGCCCACTGGGTGCGGCTTCTCTGAAGCGGAAGAGCCTTCCGCCGTTGTCGTTGATTACATAGCGGTCACCAGGACCAAAGTATGCAACTGCGGATCCAAAATCTGTCTGCTGCAGCTGTGCGAAATCTGCATGCGCCCTCGCCGCCATCGCCCGCGGTGTCCAGGCGAAGTTGCCATCGAAATCACGCCCACCCGCCGATCTGAATCCGCGTGGCTCACGCAGCGGAAACGCTGCGAAACCCTCTGGCCCGTTGCCGCATCGCGGGCATGTCGCGACGTTGCCGATGTCGTCGTCAGTCAGATAAGAACAGGAGCGGCACAGATGAATCGAATGCTCGGTACCGAGCACATCCTCCGCCGGATGCTGGGGACGCTGCCCAATAGGCTCAAAATCAACAACACCGACGGACGTGTACACCCGTCCGTCTCGGACGACCTCACTCATCGGCGCAAATTGGCTCACTGCCATCGCCAGATCGCGATCAATCACCCGCGAGGGAGGCCAAGGATATGACCTGTAGGGGCGTCTGAGATATAGATAGCGCACGCTGGTGGGGAATCCGAACATCGGGAGCACACCGCGTTCCGCGAGTCGCTGGCTCAGCTCTTCGTGTCCGGCTCCTGAGACGGCGTCGGAAATCAGCGTTGGCAGTTCCGTAATCACGTCATCGGCCAAGCTATCGCTGTCTGAAGCGAGTGGCGTGCGGTCGGAAACTGCTCGGGCAACCTCCCGAATGACATTGCGGTTCGTTGTGAGCCAGGCTGTGAAAACCGGAGCAGCGTCATTCCAATCGGCCACAGTGCCGAACGCTCCGTGCACGTTGAGCGTCGGCGTGAAAGATCCACCGCTGGCGATGATGCTACGTCCGACATCGGGCATCGCTTGCCGCAGCACCTCAGAGTGCAGAGATCGCATGAAGATCTCACGCCGGTTGACCGCCAAGTATGGCTGAGGAGTGGGATCATTCGTGATCCGCGTCGGCCGGTCGAAGTAGTATTCGTCGTGACTCCGGCCGCGACATACGGTTAGCGCGACGGCAACAGGTGTCCCCCGCCTACCTGCGCGGCCAACACGCTGCTGGTAATTGAAACGTGTCGGCGGCATATTGCCTAACACCACCGCAGACAACGAACCGATGTCGACTCCTGCCTCCATCGTGGTTGTAACACTCAACAGATCAACGCCGTCAGCAAGTGCGACCTCGTTGTCGAGGAACACATTTTGGAATCGCGACTGGCGGGTCTGGGCGTCAATCCGATCAGTTTGGCCAGTCAGTTCCTCGCAGTTAAGGCGAAAGTGGCCAGAATCGGTGGTTGCTTTCCATCCGTAGTAGTCGTTGCCCGGAGACACTGGAGTTCCCTGTGCTGGTAGTGGTTGATGGCATCGTGTGCAGTAGCCGCAGCCACGGACCAGATGCAGCCGTCGACAATTGCCACACACCCAGCCGGCACTGTCACCTTGGCGCAGTACGACGGCGTTGGGATCGATGAGGAAATCGCGGACCGCCGCGCCGCATTGGGTATCAAACTTCGCCCGGAGCTCTCCTTCGGTCGGTCCACCTGCCTGCTCGATGGCTTTCCAGTAGTTCCGGAGTTGTCGCGGTGGGTCGCTGCGCGGATCACGCAACCCATAGAAGCGACGTGTATCAGCGAGCACGCGCAGACTCGACCGTGCATAGGCGAGGTCGTTGGTAGGTGCGATGTCGAGCGGCATGGAGTCGTCCGCAAGTGCCAACCATCCGAGCCCAAGCGATTCAAAATCGCGGCCGACACCGGAGAATAAGCCCTCAAGCATTTCAGTCAGTAGCGACTGATTGATCGTGGCGAGGAGCCGTTGTTGGTCCGCGGAAAGGTTACCTCGCGGGGCAGGCGGTGCGGCGTTCCAGTCGTAAAGGGTGGGCCATCGTCGGCTCCCATTCCCTCCGGTTTCTTTCATGCTGGCATGCGGGCCGCCGGGGTTCATCCCCATGCTGAGTAGCTGGCCGGCGATGGCACCACTGGAGGCCTCGATCGTGGGCCCTCGTCCTAGCCGCGCCGAAAGGGGTGCCTCATCCTCAGGTTTCGTGCCAGGGCGCCCTTCCCAGACATCCCGAATCTGCGAAAACGCCGTCGCATCTCGCTGTTCGAGTCGGCTGTACGCGGCCCATGTCTCGTCGGTACGAACCCGATCAACGACGTTCGATCGGGCTAACTGAATGTCGATTGCGGGATCGCCGCCGCCGTCAAGCTGTCGGTGCAATAGGAGTCGCAAGAGATCCTGATAATGCCGTAGGCCAAGGCCCGATGATAGCTTTGCCGCGTCCTGACGGCTGTCAGTAAAGAGGATCAACTTCCTGTCGCTAGCCGGAAGGTCGGTCGCCAATTCCGTCGTGAGAACCTGGTTGATTTTCTCAAAGCCTGTACGCATCGTTCTGATCGGCGACCGCTGGGCTGCAGGGTCGGTATGAGGAATTGGCCCGGTTGGCCCGCGCCGGATCTCCCAATCGTCACCACATGCCGGACACACTGTCGGATATGGGCTAATTGTGGCGGGGTCGCGGTGCTGACGGGCAGCGGGAGGAACGAATGCGTGAAATGTCCAGCCTGTGTGCCCGCCGCCCGCACCAGTCACGCGAATAGCACCTGATGCTGGCACGAGTGCAGACCGACGGAAGTCGTATCGCACGCGTCCGTTGTCACGTCGCCACGTCGTTTTACCAGGAGCTGTCAGTGCGTTCGGCCAGTACACAAGGTAGTTGGCGGCAGTCCGATCCAACCGGACCTGATCGGGTAGCTTGCCCAGCTCAGGGATGTCTGCCAAAAGTAAAGTATTGACGCGGTTTTGCTGCGTCGCCCCTTCAGGTGTAAATCCTCCGAGCAGAACGTCACCACAGTTCTGGCAGTACAGCAGCTCAAGTACACGGGCACCGCACGTGCAACGCGTAGTTGGCTCGCCGTGCAGACGACCCACAGTCCTCGGCGGACCGCCATGTACCGGCGCATCGGGGCAAGCAGGGTCAGTGCAGGCCCAAAGGCCTGGGATATTGCGAAAGAAGTAATGAGCCCGCAGCTTCGGGTCCTCTGCAACCGGCGCAACCGTGAGACCGTTCAGTAGGCTATTCAGAGCCGCATCCCGCGCATCCGGCAAAGCGTCTGGAAACATCTGTGCAGCAACAACATTAAGCGTCTTCGCTACGGTTGATACGCGCTCAGTGTTCGTGTGATCGAGAAATGCCCTCCGCATGGTGTCGGTCAATCGCCGATCTCGGGCCAGCCGGACTGATCCTTCAGCGTCCGCGGCTAATATCGCCGACACGTCATCGGGCGATCCCAATGGTGCTTCTTGTGGCATGTCGAGTTCACCTTCGACGAAGTCGAATGAACTCGCGTCCACACCGAAGAACTCTTCGAGATATTGCTGATCACGTTGTGCATCAAGCGAAGCCGATGCGGCCAAGATGCGCAGTTGATCCGGCCGCCGATCTAGTCCAAGTCGGTGCTTGAGTTTCCTTAATAGGTAACCGACTTCAGTCCCAGCAGTGCCCCGATAGGTGTGAAGCTCATCCACCACGAGTGTGAAGCGGTTGTCTGGGCTGGCGTCCAACCACTGACGTGTCGAGTCGAAGAAGCTCTGATCACGATCGCGGAGAAGCATCACGTTGAGCATCGAATAGTTGGTGACGAGTACATCTGGAGGCGCATCGATCATGTCCCAGCGGGATCGCATCTCGGCACCGTCGAGTCTCGGCACGAAGAATTGAATGTCTGGGTCACGACTTTGTCTAGCTGCCTGAGCGGCCCGGGCTGAACGCACGTCGGTCTCAGTCAGAACCGCTCGGAGGCGGCTCACGGCGAGCGGGGTTTCACGACTTCCCGTGACAGGCGTCGCGCCGGTGTACCGCCCGAAGTAGAAACGATGTCCCCGACGGTTGGTGTCGAGCCAGTGCCTTGCGGTGTCACTGTCGAGTGCACGCCGCATGCGCATTAGCTGATCGTCGACAAGTGCATTCATCGGGTACAGGATCAGTGTCCGTACAGCTTGCGGACGTTGGCGCTCGTCCGTGCGTTGCGACTGAAAAGGCGCACCTGTAGTACGCCACCAGGGTCGAAAGCTAGCCGGAGAACCCTGCCAGTTGCGGGATTCTTCGAGCAGAGAGGCAATCACTGGCAGCATGAATGATTCCGTCTTACCTGACCCGGTTCCTGCAGTGATAACCATGTTGCGGCCCCTGGCCAGGCCGGCCTGCAACGCGCGCTCTTGGTGCGTATATAGCCGAATTCCTGCTGGTATCAGGCCTGCCGCCGCGAATGCCGCGAGTTCCGCAGGTGCGCCGCAAGCCGTCACTGACTCGTCGAGCGTCCGCGGAACGTTGACATAGTCCGGCCTCAGCTCAATCAGCGGAAAACGGTACGCCCCATTGTCATGGTCGAACAGCTCACGGCGTTCCTGTTCCAAGCGTTCGTCGGCGAGCCCGAACGGCGTTTCGTAGTAACGGAAATACGCGTCGCGCAATCGAAGAAAAGTTCCCATGACATCAAGACCACGTGGATGGACAGTCGCTGGCAACACTGGCAACACATCGACTCCTCTTGATTCAGTTGATAATCGCTAGTCGTTGGCGAACGGAGCGAGCGACCATGCTGGCCACAGATTTAGGCACGTTTCGATAGATCGCAGTCTTTGCGAGTTCACCGAAGGCGGTCGGCTGGCCACTGCACAGGACGAGCGCGCGTGCCTGGAGCGGTGGGAGTGGCGCCCCCTGGTCAACAAACAAAGTGCCTATGTCGTCGTCACCGTCAGCGCGCTCCAGCCGCCAGCGGAAGACCTCAACCCCGTTCTCGGCCAGGGCCCAGAGCACACCGTCAGCATGGACAGTGTGAAACCATTCGTCGCCGTTGCGGTACAGGTAAGACGGTCGGCCTTGCACGGTGATCTGGCAGAGGCCAGAATGGCTTGTCAATCTTCCGCTTACAAACCGTAGGGCGCCATCCAATTGAAGATGTTTCACCGGCGCACCGTACGCGGGTGGCGCAGCGGGTTCTCCGAGCTGCAACGGAGGCAACCTGTTCGCGATATAGTCAGCCGCTCGACCGCCGTAGTCGACGCCACAAATATTCAGTCCTTCAACAAGATCCTTGATCGAATCCGACTGCAGATAAACCTGGGTCGGAGTCGCCAGCCGCGAATCGCTCGTTGCGCACGGGATCGTTTGCACTGAGAGTAAGTCACCAAGTTCCTCGACTAAACCCAGGTGACGATGGCCTGCAAGCACTGTCGTACCACCGCACGACGGCAGCAGCACGGCGACTGGCGGAGCCATCGCCCAACGTCCGCCGACCCAGTCAACTTCGACATGCGCCAACGCAGTCATGTCGCGCAGCCACCGGCCCGTTTCGAACGGCTGAGCATTCAGGTCGGCGTTTCGGGCTAGCCAGGCCACCCGTTGCCGCAGATCCCGAATATCGCCCGCAGCTGTCTCGCTCATCCACGCGAGCATCAGGTCAGCGTCCATCGAACCTCCCCCACGCGGTCTGGTACATCTTCCAGATCGGGTCGTCGGCAATGACAACCTGGCATAGCTCCCGCCAGATCTCGCTATCCCGAGCTGATAGACCGCGAAAGTTTGGCTCCTGCATACGAACCCTGATTACTGACCATCGGTCGCGACGCTTCTGCGCCACCCACGTTGCCTTCGGATGGTTGACCTCGAACATCGGAAAGCTGATTCCATCAAAACCGACTGGCAGGGCCGGCTCGCTCATCTCGTGCAACTGACCGCTTGGAAGTATGAGCCAATTCTCCGTTGCCCCGCGGCGAGCAAGCACGGCATGCCGTTCGCGCTCTCTGTCAGAGCACAGGGCTCCGCAGATCGACTGTGGTAGAGGAAGTTCACGTAACCTGTCATCCGACCAACTAAGGCTGCCAATACCAGTCGAGTTCCGATCGTCTGCACCACCGCGCGCGACGACGAATGTCAGCTCTTCGCCGTCTGCGCGAACGACATGAGTTCCCTCTGCCCACGGGCCGATCCGACTGAAGGGAAACGGGAAGATAGATGCGAGCAGACTACCGGTCGTCCCATCAATGGAGACATCCGACTTACGAGGTTCTGCCCCAAGCGGAAGTGCGAGATCTGGTTCACCGCCCGGAAAGTAGATATTCCTGCCGATGCCGCGAAGAATCGGGAGACCGTTCACGAGCCGAGGACGGATGTTTGCACCCACACGAAGGTTCGCCGCGACCGTGACCGGCAGCGCAGCCATCGCTTTCTCAAGTGAGGCCTGGTCGCTGAAAGTCACGCCGTAGAAAATCGCGTAGCCGGGGAAGATTCCGTCCACGATCGATTGGTTCATACGTTGCCATCCACCGTCAGCCGCGTCTTTCAATACACGTTCAACTACAGGCACAGACTCTGATGCAACGAGATGCACATGTTCCTCGTAGGGCTGCAGCGCATCAACCGACATCCAACCGCCGGCATCTGCATTGTCCGCAAGCACAAGGAGTTTCGATGGCTGAAACTCCGCGACGCAATAGTTTCCGCGCGCGACCAGACCTGCGGTGAGCGCAGTTGAGCTCACCGGCGGCAAGCCATCGACCTCAAACATGGAGCTATACGGATCGGTGGTCAGCAACGCTGTGAACTCTTCGCCATCCGAATGTCCCTCTAACAGATCCTCAGCCACATCCGGTACTGCGGGGATCACCCACCAGGCCGCGCTCCGATCGATATCAACCACCAACCGCAGATCGAGCCGGCGAAGACCCTCGGCGGTGATGATCTTGCCGTCCCAGGCAACCGCTAGCTGGTGTACCAGCGTTCGTATGTAGTCCTCAACAGAAGCCTCGCTGAGCGACACAATGAAGCGCTCACTGAGTCCTTGTGAACGAATGCTCGTCCAGACGCGCAACATCGAAATCAGAGACGCCGGACTTGGTATGCCTTCACTTCCGAGGTTGAGCCTGTCGAAGAACCGAGTAAGCGCGGCGCGGTCGCTCTTACGCACTAGTGTCTGCGAAAGCGGATAGCCAATCCGTGTCAGCTCTGGATGCTCGCGAATTGTCGAGACGCCGAACTTGCCACCGTTCTCGTCCAGCCAGCGATCCAGCCTGGCCCACATCTCAGCGACGGCCGTGAAAGCTCCCTGATCGCGAAGGGCGGCTCGAAGCGCAGTTATCTCGACATAAGATCCGTCCGGCAGCATGGCCTTCGCGAGCGGGATGTAATAGTTGTTGCTTGCTATCGCCCCGTCTCGCGACATCTCAGAAGCGGCCAGCACGCTGAGTGCAAGAATCGGCAGGGTCGGCGGCGGCTCATCCTGCAATCCATGCCGCCAGGTCGCTTCCGCCCTCTCGATTCGAGCGAACATCGATCGCCCTGCCGTGACGTCCACAAGCTGACGCACGGACGCGGCCAGTGACCGGGGGCCGTCTTCCCCCACATCGGCGAGGTCTTGCAGAACCACGCGGTCGACGAACATGACCGCAGGTTGCTCCTCCCTACCGCTGAAGAACTCCGCAGCCAGTCGAGCTTGCCAAGTTTGGTACGCATCCGGCAGGCGTGCCGCCCCTCCGCTCGTCACCAATCCCCCATGTGCACAGAATCGTTAAACTGTGGCAGACAGTAGTCCAGCCGGCAGATGCGGCGACGTGTTTCCACGGTCGGCGTGGCCGACACGCCGTCGGCCTCAGTGCTGTCGCCCGCGGCCAACCTCGGGCGCGGTCACGACTGGATCACCTGGGCGCGCCACGGCCCACAGTTCACCGTTAATTTCGGCGACGGGATCAGATCGGTCCGATCGCGCAGGGACAACGCGTGCCGCGACCAGTTCGCCCTTTCGAGGCACCGGCAAGGCCAGATCAGACGCGACACGTGGGTCGTAGTCCTGGTGACCAAGCACGAGAATGCCCTCTGGGCGAAGGGCAGTGCGGGCGCCTCCGTTACCGCGCGCTCGCTTCATGAAGTCATCCTGCTGGGCTACAGTCGCCAGCTCGGCACGTCGCACGACGCGACCGTGCACGCGCCGGAACAACTCGTTCACCCGCGCCTGCCCATGCTGAGTACCCCGCCGTGCTGTCGCTTTGAAGATCGCATCACGCGTTGCAGCATCGAGCTGATGGAAGAGGTTCGGCGCCAACCCCGGGTGATTACTCCATAACCAGCGGATCTGCTCGCGACCGATGAGAGATAACGATGTCTTCGCGTCGCGGTTCTGGGAGCCTCTTATCGTCTCTGGCGTCACTCGAATAAGGCCTGCTTGCCAAGTCGACACTTCATCATTCGCCGTCACGAGCAGGGCGATTTCGCCGATGACCTCGGGTGGCAGCATCCAGCCGTAGGGCTTCATCGAGTACTTGCAATCCACCTGGACGCCGGCGACGCGGTAGTCCGTCTTGTCGCCGTCATCGAAGTCGAACTCGCGATGCATGTTGATCTCCACCAGCGTGCCCATGTGGGTCTTCTCGGTCTTGTGGAGTTCGTTGAAGTTCCAGCGGCCGGTGTGCTGGCCATCGTAGAGCTGATCGAAGGTATCGCGGAGGCCGGTCGCGATACGATCGCCCGTCGGGTCGAGGCGGAACAGCTCCATTGCGACCGCATCGAGCTCAGAGTCGCCTGCCGGCGCCCACGCGATATCCATCGCTTACACCCCGTCAATCCATCCGACGTGCGAGGCTACCGCCACTCACCGACAAACGTGGCGAAATACGGGCACGCTGTGATGTCCCGTCGATGAGTGCGCTATACCGGTATACGCACGCAGATGGCGACTCGACAAAGGCAGGTTCCTGTGACCGACTACCCGCCCGATGCATACGCTCCTAACGGCAAGTTGTGGTGGGAACTCACCAGTTGGCCAGGTCGTAATCAGGATTACGGCGTCGAGCGGAAACTCTCTGCCTGGTTGCGTTTCAACAAGAACGTAGGTGACACCTTCACGACGAGAGAGACTCGATCCGTGCTCGGTGAGCTCGACGTGCCCAACGCTGACGAACACTTCCAGCGGCGACTTCGCGAGCTGAGGAGCAGAGACGGATGGGTGATCCCCTCACGCAAGTACGACCCGAGCCTTCAGCCGGAGCAATATCGCGTAGATAGGGCCGGTTGGCATCCGGGATGCGGAAAGGATCGACCCAAGAAGACCTCGGTTAGCAAGGCGAAAAGGCGTGCCGTCTTCGACAGGGATGGATGGATGTGCCGAGTATGTGGCGCACGGAGCGGAGAGCCACGCTTCGACGATCCGGACAGGACGGTTGCGCTCACCGTAGGTCACGTGTTGTCCAATGACTATGGGGGTAACGCAGATATCCAGAACCTTCGAGCAGAATGCTCGTACTGCAATGAACCCGTCCGATCGGAGGGACGGAAGCCTGAGTCGCCGGAAGAGATTGAAACATCTATCCGGACGTTGAAGGCGGCCGATCGTCTGAGGCTGGCCCAATGGATCGAATCAGGCAGATACATTCGCGGCGCAGCCGAGGAAATATATGACCGCTATCGTCAGCTTGCGCCGGGTGACCAAGATAGTGTCAAGCAGTCGATCAGGACGCTGGCGGGTCTGAACAAACCTAGGCGCTGAGCACAGCGTGCAGCCGTCTATTAATCCGTCGCTGACGCACCGCCTGCCCCGTAATTGCGGATCGGATCTGCAATCCGACTGCCTCTGCCACAGGTGGTGGGAAGGCATTTCCAATCTGCCGGTATGCAGCCGTCTTTCGGCCAAAAAATTTCCACTCGGGTGGGAACCCTTGTATCGCAGCGGCCATTTCGAGCGTCAATCGCGGTGTGTGATCAATCGGCGTCAACTCGTCTGGGCCGTGATTGGCTAGTCCTCTACCATCGACACCGAGTTCCAACCACGCCGCGCGAGCGCGGGTTGGCCCCAAGTCTGGTCCGCCATGCTTACGCGATCCACCAACGATCGTGGGACCGATGCCATCGGCCCGATCGGCCCACAGGTCGGCTCCTGCCCATCCGTCACGGGCCATAAGGTGGTGCAACGTTTTTCCGACCGTCGGCGGGGTGCCCTTGGCCCCAGGCCACTCAAACCGCTCGAAGTACTCGGGCAGCGCTGCGACCAAAATGAACCGCGGCCGTAACTGCGGAACGCCAAACTCACTGGCATTCAATACTTGCCAGTCTGACTTATAGCCGAGGTCCTCAAGGCGCGCCTTGATCGATTTCCGGTACGTCTGGAACTTTGCCGCCGCTAGTCCGCGCACATTCTCCAGCATGACTGCCTTCGGCTGCGCCTCTTCGACGAGGCGTAGCGCCTCCGGGAACAGGTCGCGCTCGTCGTCCTCGCCCAGTTGCTTGCCGGCAATCGAGAACGGCGGGCAGGGCACACCGCCAGCAAGGAGATCGATGCCACGGTATTGGGTGCCGTCGACACCCCGAACGTCACCTTCGTGGATCTTCCAGCGGCTCCGATTGAGACGCAGGGTTTGGCAGGCATCGGGTTCGATCTCAACGGCAAGCTCATGGCCAAATCCGGCGAGGTCGAGACCAAGCGACTGACCGCCAGCTCCAGCGCAGATCTCTAGGCAACTCAGCTTGCTAGCCATTTCACCCCTCCGTCCACGATTCGAACATTTGTTCGATAGACAACTTTACCGCCGGACGACCGGGTTCGTCAAACCCCTCGGGACGTACCGTATCCACATGGTGACCGCGAACGGCCTCGGCACGCCGACGGCGCCGCAAACGGGGGCGTACGTCACAACACCGGGGCGTTCCAGGAACATGGCTGCAATTCGGCGACGAGACACGAAACCCGAGGTCAAACTACGTTCGGAGCTGCATCGACTGGGGTTCCGCTTCCGCAAAGACCACCCGATCCGTGTGGATGGCAAGCTCATCCGGCCCGACGTCGCCTTCACCAGACGCCGCATCGCAATCTTTGTCGATGGCTGCTTCTGGCATAGCTGCCCAGAACACGGGCGGCAGCCGGGGGTCAACGGCCAATACTGGTCACCAAAGCTAGAGGGCAACGCAAGACGAGACAAGGCGCAGACCGCGGCGCTGCAGTTGGCCGGCTGGACCGTATTCCGTTGTTGGGAACACGAATCGATCGACGCCGTGTTGGTCGCTCTTCAAGAAGTGTTAGCGACGCGGACCGATAAGGCAGCCAACTAGAACTGGCCGCCGAAAGCTGGGAGGACGATGTTCGGCAGCGAGCCGCTCCGCGCAAATCCCGTCGCGAAGGGGAGGATCCGCTCGTACCGTCAACGTTGTGAATACTGTCGTGCTGGACGCCAATGAACTGGCTCGCGATCGGCCTTGCGCTGGGCTGAAGTACCAAATGCTCGAGCACACCGGTCACTTCCCCGCGGCTCGCAGTGATGGTGCCCCCTTCTGCGCTCGAGGAGGTGGTCGCCTCCACACACGCAGATCGCCAAAGGCTGAGGGATCCGTGAACGACCTCAACAAAGTTGCGAAGCCGACCGGGTCTTCAGCTGCTACCAGGCGATGACCACGCCCTCGAATATCGCGAGTTTCTGACTGAGTCCTTCCAGGACCAACTCGGGATCACGATGCTTGACGGGCCAGCGGCTTCCCACGCGGATCTGGTAGCCCGCGCGGTCAGAGGAATTGTCGTGGCATCCACCCGGCGAAAGTGGACCCGGCACGTCGGGGGGATGGCGGCAACGATCCAAATCAGCTGCCCCTACTGAATTCAGATGCCGACAACCGCAATGCTTAGGTCTACGCATAACCTGCTACCACCCACCGGCCGAAAAGACCTGCTGGACGAAACGCCATACGACCGAACTTGATCGCAGATGGTCAGCCAAGACGTACACCGCGTAGATCGCTCGGGCTCGCAGCCAGCACCACAAGCAACAGCATTCACACTGGCACCAGGGCGCCAACACGCAGCACAAGCTATGAACGCAGGGCGATTCCGCTGACGTCGGCAAACGCCGTCGGGACGAAATTCCGACTTGTATGGGTGTCACGGCAGGTGAATGGGATTGCAGTCCATAGCGTGTCGTAGCAGACCGGAGGAATGACTCGCGAAATTCCTGTCACCCGCAGTGCGGGTTGACCCTGGTGGGGT
>NZ_NVQE01000047.1 GCF_002591975.1 Mycobacterium neglectum
CACTGCGATCAGCCCTCGAACGCGAGACCGCCGAATCTGTCGTACCCGAAGTGCACAATGATCAAGTGAGCGCAGCCTGATGCTCACCGGACCGCCACCGAAGTTCCACGGAACTCGGGACATCCTCGGAATTGCGTGCGACGAAGTTGCTGAAGGTGGCGGACTGGCGAGAAGCCGTCGAAAGCGGTGGATCCTAGGAGCACCGCCATCGCCGCTACGGTGCCTGGCCGCACCGGCATGTTGGGCAGATGATCGAGTGGATTCCCGAGGACGATGCGTCCTGTCGCGCGATTTCTTCTGAACGGTGCGAGGCGCGAGACGGTCACGCTGTACACCTCGAACGGGTCGGCTCGGGCGAACCATGTCGTTCCGAAAACTGCTGCGCCGACCAACATTGCGACGGCGTAGACGAGAATCCAGTCTTGATGGCCGTCAGCGAGCCTGGATCGGAACTTGCTAACTCCAGCCACACGAAGGCAAACAGTCCCACCACCGCTGGCCAGTATTCCCACCCCTGCCGGTACCGCACCCGCGCCGCTGAGGGCGTCGCATTCCGCGGGCCAACCCGAGCAGCCAGCGCACCGCAACGTCAAGATGATCCCCCGACAAGGATGTCGCGCCATCCAACTTCGATACCTCGATGAGGCGAACACCCCGCGCATCGTTGCTGGGCTCCTACTGGCTTCTTACGCACTTGGATCGTGCCACACAGCGGCCACCCTTTGGGGGGGCGAAGTACCTTTCAGGCCCGCTGTTTCGGGCGCACATTCCAAGCATGCGACCATCGAACAAGGCGATGTTATGAACCGGTAGGTAGCGAGACGTCACACGCGACGCGGGTTGCGGGACAACGCGTTGGCCGAATTCACACTCACGTTTCGATGGTTTGGGCATCAGACGGCCCAAGGCATCAGCACCGTCCTGCACTTCTTCGAAAGAGTTGCGGTTGGAATGAGCCGTGATCTACGGAGTAGGATAGTATATGGACGACGGCTGGGGCGTTGATCCACCCCTAGCTGGCATTGACGCCTCAGTCGTCTCCGTTGCTCAGTAACGCCATCACGCCGACTCGGCAACGGTGGTGGGACTACCGAGAGTCGCCAGGGCAGGATGGTTCACCCAACTGCCAGTCTGGCCCGCTTACCTTCGGGGCCACGATTAATAGACATTGAAAGTTCTGCGTATAGCACGGGCGGCGCCAATCATTCAAACGAGCAAGAACTTAGCCAGAACAGCTTCGTGGACACCGACGCCTTGAGCCCGAGATACCGCCATTTCTTACTGAGAGAGCATTCAAGAATCTCTTGATCACCCCCGGGCCCCGGGAGGCCAGATGCGTCGTCATCAGCGGCGCCAGGCGATCAGCAGTATCAAGCTGATTCGTCAACCCTTGACTGTTAGCCACGCCCAACGTTTCGACGAACAAACGATCAACCCTCTTGCCCTGCCAACTCTGCCGCAGTCGATCGATTATCGCGGTTCGGACCGTTCCTTGTCCGCTCAAGATAGTGAGTTCCCGCGCACAAATGCAGGAACATGTACGCTCGCACTTCTTGCGTGCCTAGCGTCTGAACGCCTATCACCATTCGCAGCCAAGCTGCGACGGTATAAGGTCGCAGAGACGCGTCGCAGGCCTTAAGCCCCGAACAGTAGGTACAGGCCGGCGAAGGTGTAGCCGACCATTGTCAGCATCATCGCGAGCTGGCCCGTCAGTTGATGGCCTACCGGAAGCACTCGCAGCGCTTTGTCGTGTGCCGCGATCACGGCCAACATATGCCCGGTGACAACGGAGGCGACCTTGATGGTCCACAGCAACGTCGGATTCAGCGATAGGAAGTACTGCACGTCGGCGGAGTCCAGGCCAAGTAAGTGCCAGCCCCTGCCAAGCGGATCGGCAAGCCGCACGATGGTCTCCTGGCCGCGCTCGACGAGGTAGGAGAGGTAGTGCGCGAAGATGTAGCCCACGACGATCGGAATGAGACTGTGAGCGAGCAGCGCTGGGAGCTCACGGCGTTGCTCGCGACTGACGCCGGCGGTCGCGCGAGCCGCGGCAGAGAATGTCAGGCCCACCGCGAGCACGAAAAGTATGAGCCCGAGCGATCGCAGCACCGTGCCGCCCGCGGAGATACCGACCAGAGGGATGCTGGCGGAATTGCGTGCGACGAAGTTGCTGAAGGTGGCGGACTGGGAGAAGCTGTCAAACGCGGTCGATCCGAGCAGCACGGCCATCACCGCGACGGTGCCTGGACGTACCGGCATGGTGGGCAGATGATCGAGCGGATTCCCGATGACGATGCGTCCTGTCGCACGATTTCTTCTGAACGGTGCCAGCCGCGAGACTGTCACGCTGTACACCTCGAACGGATCGGCTCGAGCGAACCATGGCGTCCCGAAAACTGCTGCGCCGACCAACATCGCGACGGCGTAGACGAGAATCCAGATCTTGATGGCCGTCAGCGAGCCAGGATCGGAACTCGCTAGCTCCAGCCAGACGAAAGCGAATAGCCCGACCACTCCCGGCCAGTATCCCCACCCCTGCCGATACCGGATTCGCCCCTCTGAGGGGGTCGCACCGCGCCGCCTGATGTGCAACAGCCGCCACACAGTGCGCACCGGCGAGATAACCCGCCAAACCGGGCCGATGACAACCGATATGGCGACCAACCCGACCCACAACAGCACATAGAACGCACCCGGCAACGCATTGTCATTGCCCTGGGGACCCCAGATAGCAGCAACAGCCACCCACGCGGTAAAGACCGCGGCGGCAATCGCGACTATCCAGCGGACAGCATGGGAGTCGACGACAGCAGATATCCACTTCGGCAGCTCTTGTCCTGGCTTCGCCGGGTCAAACCGCGGCGTCCTCCACGCCACAGCCACCACGGCAAAAGTCGCAGCTAACGCCCATGCGGCCCCAATCAGCGCGTATGACAACGGCACTGGAAGATCGGTCGATCCCCCTACGCCATGCGCTAGGAACGTCTCAGCGGCTTCGCGCGTCAAGGCCGGACTTCGATGGTGACGACTGTGACATGCAAGTCGTGCAATTCCACTGCGACGCGGCCGGGGATGTCGACGGTGAACTCGAAGCGCTGACCTGAGGTGGCTGCAACCTCGAAGACGTGTTCGGGCACCGAATGCACGTGCAGACTGTCGACAGCGTCGCTGGTCACTTGGAGCACTATCGGTTGCCCGGCGACCGCTTGAGTCTCCGCGTTCATGGGTGTCACCGTGCCGTTGGCGACTGTGACATCGATGACCGTCCCGGCTTCAGCACTCGCACTTGTCGGGGACGTGGTCGCAACTGGTTGAGCGGAGGTCGCCGGCGAAGCGGAAGAAGCATCCGTAGAGGACGGTGGCGAGCCACACGCGGCCATGACGACGGCAGCCGCCCCAATTGCGCTCGCTCTCAACCAAATACCGCATTCAACCATGGATTTGTCCGTCCAATCTCGTCATGCCGAGAATTGTGCACCCCACGCTGGTACAGCACATCAGCGCAAGACCAGTCGTTTCACAGCAGCTACTTCTCTGATGGAGTATCGGGTTCGTTGCTACTCGGTGACCGCGGACCGCTCGGGAGGCGCCGCAGCACTCACCGAGCCGGCATCAGCGGACCGACGGGCTCGGTCGATTGCGAAGATGCCGAGCGCCACGGCGATCACAGCGAAACCTAGAGCAGTCCAGGCGATCACCGAAGTCATAGCGTTCCCCCCGCTAGCAACAGTCTCCGCACTCGACCCGAGAGTCACTGTCGGCATGGGGAACTCGGGATCACTGCCTTCGGGCGCCGGTTCAGTCCAAGCGTCGGCGGTGCCATCGGCGAAGGTCTGAATGGTTGGCAACGCAAGCGTCTCGACGTCCGGCAACGGACCCGCTTCGAGGACGAAATCATCGAACTGACCAGGCAGGATTCCCTGGCCGGTTGCGGTCCACGTTACCGAACTGACCACCTCATCGACTGGTGTGCCATCGTCTCTGTAGATCGGCGGATTCGTCTTCTTCTTCGTTATGTCGAGTTGCCAGCCTGCAACCGGTTGAGCCCGCACGGTTCGGATCTGGATTCCGTCAGGGATCCGCAGTTCCACTTTGGTGGTAGCCGGGTTATCCGACTCTGCGGGGACCCGCAGGGTGATCAGACCCGTCTCCCCTGGCACCCCACCGTCAATGTATGCACCTACATGGGCGGTCGCCGCTGGGCTCGCAAGCAGTGCCGCCACTCCACTGATCATGAGAACTCCAACAATGCGCAGCAGGACTTTCAACACCGGCCACCTCCATATAAAGGATTGCAATCTTCGCTCGGCTTCGAGAGGGCTTCCCGCAGTTCAGCATTGCGTGTCAGAAGTGCCGGCTGGCACGCCGACACCGCTTCGGTGGCAGTATACGGGGTGGGACCGTAGACGCGGGCACCAGGGGTTCGGCGCGTTGCGTTTGCGTCTAATACCCGCGCTGGCTTGTGAATCATCACTTGCTCGTGAGTTTGTCAGGTGAAAGGGCTCCGGAAGGCCGCACCAGGGCGCATTCATTGAGCGGCGGAGGCGGTCCAGTACAGTCCGCCCACGTCGAGGACGGTGTTCGCGTCATGCCGGTATTTCTTCTCGATTCTCACATCGGTGGCCCAAGTCAATGTAGCCGCCGGCCTCTGCGCACTCCTGCTCGCGTGCTACGTCGTCATGGGAGCGGAGGCAGGCTGGGTGTGGTACCGAGGCCGCCGAGCAGGGCTGATATCGGGGCTCGGCAACGCAATGGTGTTTGGCGGCGCCAGCGCTGTGATCGTGCCGCGGCGACGGTAGGAGTGGCTGCAGGGTTGCTGCACGACCACCACGCGTCAGCTGGCGCCGAACGCGATGACCACCCGCCGATTAGCGGTCATGAAGACGGCCATCACGATCATCCAGAACCGGACGCTCCGCCGAATACCGAAGCGGTTCCCCCGCCCTCGGCGCCGGCGCCTGTGGCCCCTCCGGCGCCCACCCCAGATCCTTCACACAGCGCTGAGGGTGATCACCCCCACAGGGAGTGACACCGCCTGATCGCTCGCGGTTATCTGTCAGCAAGTGGCGGACATCAGACCGTGGCGTCGCGTTCTTGGCCCTTTTTCGGTAGCCGGCTGCTAGTGAGAAGGCAACCGGGTCGTATCGCTCAAGTGGTCATCATGCCGGCGTTTAGGTGAAAGTGTTGTGTCAGCCCGTCATCCGGACGCGGGGCATCGTCCGCGATCAACGTGATGAGACCAGCCTCAACAGTGCTGCGGCTTCTGTACTTACCCGTCCAGAACGGACCCGTCCAGAAATGCGGCCAGGTCCTGCGACGGCAGCGACACAGCGCGCCTTCTAATGGTCATGGTCGAAGAGAACGAGGGTGTTGGCCAGGTTGCCGTCGATGAAGTATGCACGGCAGCTGAAGGGGTCATGGATCGTGGACCCGAACGCGTTGCCGTCGACATCCACGACACCAGAAACGTTCAACACCGTTATGCGGGAATGGTCGACCCCCTTGAGCGGGTCATCGAGTAGTGAGAATAGATCCTTGCTGTCAGGGTCCAGGACTGCGCTTGCCACCTCGAGGTTTGACAGCATCGCCGTCGACGGCGAGGCCAAACGCTTAAGCACCTCAGATTCGCAGCGGTCCTGCGCCGTAAGGTCCTTCGAGGTACCGTCTGTAGAGTCGGCGAGGCCGAAACCGCGTGTCGCGACGGCGATTACGGCTAAGATCATTACGCAACCCGCCGCGGCCGCGAACAACCACGCACGCCTCCGGTTCTTCCGGGGTGCGGGTGGCGAACTACCCATTCCTTCCCTCTTCAATCTCGCGTGTCGAAAGCTATCTGCGGGTCGCGAGGCCGTAGTCGGGTCGTCTGGCAGCACAGGTACTAAAAACTCCGCAGCCTCGGGACCGAATAAGCCACAGTCCACAAGGTATCCGCTATCAGAGACCTGCCTGCAGGCCGACAACACTCCACCAGGCAGCCTCCGCCGTGATGGCTCGGGCGAAGGGAGACATGCATTGCTCCATCCCGTTGGGTTCCGGCTGCCGGCGTATGGCCCGACCTTCCGACATTGCTTCCTCACCCGCCCACCTGCTCATCGTTTGGCAGCCCGCTTTGCGGGCCGACGCAGTGCAGCGCGCAGGCGCGCCGACCTTTCGGGGCCTATCAGCTCAAGAAAGTAGGTGAGGACCAGATCGCGTTGGCCGCCGGAGTCCAAGGCCTCGCGCATAAGGCCGGCGCTGTGTTGCTCACGCGTCGAGGTGGGCCAATACCGGTAGGCTTTGCCGTCGCGCTGCCGGGACAAGTAGCCCTTGCTGTGCAGATTGTCCATCGTGGACATTACTGTGGTGTAGGCGATGTCGCGTTCTGCCGCTAGTTCGTCGAAAATCTCTCGCACCGTCGGGGTAGTGTCGGAATCACGGTTCCAGATGCAATCCATGATGACGGCTTCGAGTTCCCCAAATCCATGTGTGCGCAACTTTGGCCTCCCGGCCGCCCGTGTCGAGCCAGTGTCGCCCATGGTGCCCCTTTGACGGAATGCGTACTGCCTACGTACCAAGAGCGTAATGCAGTCACACCGTTTGGAATACCGAGACCATGTCGCCTCCCTCGTTGTGCCTGTGCCATTGCGCGATGCAGCGGGTCTCGCGTCACAAGCCTTCTGCGAAGTCGTATGTCCAGGGAATGGTTTCGCCAGGACGGGGGACGCCGTAGACCACGGCGATCTCGTCACGATCGCGCAGCATGATGGCGGCTGGGTTTCCGGCCTGTGGTGCGCCGTTGACGAAAACGCGCACGACCTTACCCTCGACGGCGCGCAGTGCCCCGATGTTGTCCGGCGACAGGCTGACCTGCCATTCGGTGAAGAAATCCCCCAGGCTGAACTGTCTTTTCACCGGGGACTCAACATGAATCACACCATTACCGTCATGGGTGTGGAGCGGACTGATAGTGCCGCGTTTGGTGTCGATACCCAGCCCGGCTGGAACCGGCACGGGCTCACCGTCAACCAGCACATCCAGATGGGCGTGAATGTGCTCCATGGCCCCTTCGCTACCTAGCATCGGCAACCCGGCTGCGGCCACCGCCGCACTCGCATCCGCAGGCGTCGGCCACGGCGGCATCGGTTCGGCGCCCACGGCGACGGTGGCCGGTGGACTCTGCATCTCGCCGATTCCGTCTCTGGTGTGCCCGGCCCGGGGCGATTTGGTGATGCTGAAGATCACGATCACCACGATGGGAGCTGCGACAACAACGCCGGCGGCGAGCCACAGCCAGCTGCTGCGTCGGCTCGACTGCGCACGTGCGACGGCCTTACGTCCATCTCGTGAAGACTTCGTCGCCATGAAGGCGCTCCGTTCATCTGCAGGCATGCTGTCATAGGTATCTACTGCATAGCTTAGTAAATAATCGTCCGCCCACTGCCGTTGCAGTGCTTTGGCGGGACGCTCGATCTGGCAGCATCGAGGCGGGTTAGTCCGGCGACGTCAGATGTGGTGCTGTCGCTCGGACTTCAGCTGGTCGATCTCCGCCCGCAGCCGCGTCATTTTCTCACGGTCAGGCATGTCGGTCCCGTGGCTGCTCCGCATCACCATGAACATCATCGCGCCCATACCAATCGGGCAGGCCAGCGCGGCACCCGCCAGGAGTAGATGCTCCATTCCGGTCTCCCTTCGGCGCGAAGACCCTGCGCGCCAAGGTTCACACACGCGGGCTGCGATCTACGTACACGAATAGTAGAGCTGATGGAAATGCATCACCAGTGGAGAACCGGTGCTCACTCGCCTGCGTGCACACGCTGTGTGCGCCATCGCGGCTGTTCTCGCGGTGGGATGTGTCACGGGACGCGATGCCGTCGCGCAGGGCGGCACCTTTGAGTTCGTGTCACCCGATGGCGAGACCGACCTGTTCTACGATCCGTCGGACAATCGGCGGCAGCGTTGGTGACCTTACGGTGCTGTCAATATGAGCCAGTCGCGCACCAAATCAACACCGGCCTTGCGGAAAATACCCCCGCCGGGTACGTCTAGAGGGCGCGCATAAATCGGCCCGAGTTGCTTCGCGGGCATTGCGACCGCGGGAGGTGCGTATGTACGCCGGGTTGGCGTGGACCTTGCTGGTCGCTGTCGCTGGCGTCGCGAGTGTCTATGGTGCGCACCGACTTACGGCAGTGTCTCCTACGGCGCTGGTGTCGCTGCCCTTCCAATCCGGATGGGCACCCGAGGAGCACGCCCTGTCGCGCTATCACGTCCGGTGGTACCTGGCCACGCTGGTCTTTCTGGCCTTCGACGTCGAAATGCTGTTCATGTATCCCTGGGCGGTCGTTGTCGTAGAGATGGGCACTACCGCGGTCATTGAGATGTTTCTGTTTCTGGCCGCGCTGCTCGTAGCGGTCGCCTGGGCATGGCGAGAGGGTGCGCTGCGGTGGACCTGAATCGATGGTTGGCCAAGTACGCCGCCCGGCGGGCGCACGTGTTCATCGCCGAAGTACCGGGAAACTGGGTTCTTCGCGCCGCGGTGCAGGACTTGATCGCTGCTCGCGCATGGCGACAGGCCGTCTCACCGGCCGACGCCGACGTCTTGGCGGTATGCGGAACCGCAGACGACGACCTCCTCGACCTCATCGATCGCATCTGGGACCAGCTGCCCGGCCCCCGGGCTCGCGTCGACATCCTCGATGTGTCGCCGGCGAGCCCAGAACTGGACCGCGCGGTCGGCGTCCTCATCGATGTCAAACGGCAGCGGACGGATGCCAGGGATCGTGTGCGGTCGCCCGAGCCGATACGTCATCACGACCCAGGCCCCCAGGGTCACCACATGCCCGACAGCGGACAAGGCAACGGTGCTGGACATCAGCACGTGAAGCTCGGTGGCGGCCCGCCGCACGGCAGCTCCCATCTTCAGCATCCCGAGGAAAGCCGTGAGCCGGCTGACCACGACGCATACGAGCACCACCACCATGACGCCCATGGCAGCCACGCCGAGCAGGACGAGCATGGCGGTCACGACATGGGACACAGCAGCCATGACCACATGGATCACGGCGATATGAATATGGCGCCGGCGGGGATTGCGCTGGCTCAAGGCGGTGAGGACCGCGACGGGTTGGAAATGGACGAGTTGCACCTACGATTGGGTCCGTTCCTCGCCTACTGGCCGGCTGGGCTGGTGCTGCGCTGCGCGCTGCAGGGCGATGTCATCACCGCTGCTCAGGCTCAGCTGATGGGTGCCGGCCACGGTGAGCAACCGCGGTCACCGCTGGCCAATTCGAGGGAGGCGGCCCGCCAGGCCGACCATCTCGTGGACCTCTTGGTGCTGGCCGGCTGGCCTCGCGCCGCCGCGCGCGCACGACGGTTACGCGAGCGACTGCTTAACGACCCCGTCGACGACTCCGCGGCGCAGAAACAGGTCGCCGCGTTGGCCACTCTGGTGCGCCGCTCTCGGGTGCTGCGGTGGGCGCTGCGCGACCTCGCCCCGATCGCAGTCGACGACATCGACCAGTACGGGCTGCCCGCGTCGCTGGGCGGAGATACCTATGATCGGTTGCTCACACGGCTCGACGTGGTGCAAGGATTGATTCGCCACGAGGCCGACACGCCCCGGTTGCACATGCCGTGGAGCGCCATCGAGCACATGCTGCCCACGCTGGTCGAGGGTCTAGATGTTGCCACGGCACGGCTGGTGATCGCAGGATTAGGTATCGCCACTGACCACGCCAAGGCTGAGCAGCGATGACTGAGGTGGCGACAGTTAGCGGCGGGTGGGCGCTGGCGGCCGCTGCCCTCTTGGGCGTGCTTGCACTGTTCGCGGCCAGCCTGGACAGCACACTTTCCGCACGGGCCAACGGCGTGGGCGGCGCGAGTAGCGCGGCGGGCGCACCGCTGTTTGAGGTGGCCCGCCTGATGCGTCAGCGTCGTCGGACCCTGGTGGCCGCTGACGCGTTGGTGTGGCGCATCGGGTGCATCGGGCCCATCGTGGTCGCGCTGCTGATGATCGTCGTTGTGCCGCTGGGGCACTGGACGCTGCTGGATCTTGATGTCGGTGTTATGTGGGTTAACGCCGTGGACGTGATGATGTGGGCGGTGGTGTGGCTGGCCGGCTGGGGACCCAATTCGGTGCATTCACTGATCGGCGGCTACCGGTTCCTCGCCCACGCGCTGGGTTATGAACTGCCTCTGATGTTCGCCCTCGTCGCGCCCGCCATCGCCGCGGGCAGCCTGCGGGTCGGGGACGTGGCCGCCGCCCAGCACGATTTGTGGTTCGTGGTGTGGATGCCGGTCGCATTCGTGGCGTATTGCCTTGGTGTCTTGGCGTTTTCGGTGTGGGGTCCGTTCAGCCCGGCGCTCGGAGACGACATCGCCGGTGGCATGACCGCCGAGCTGTCCGGGGTTGACCGGCTGGTGTTCGTTGCCGGGCGCTACGCCGTTCTGGTCGCCGGCGCGGCGTTCGCCGTGCCGATGTTCCTGGGCGGCGGCGCCGGACCGCTGCTGCCCGACTGGATGTGGTCCGTTGTGAAAACCGTTGCGCTGCTTGGCGTGTTGGTGTGGCTGCGGCGCGCGATACCCGCGCTGCGGCCGGACAAGTTCATGGAGATCGGCTGGGTCGTGTTGCTGCCCGCCGTCTTGGCCCAAGATCTAGTGGTGGCGGTCATCGCCATCGGCAGGAGTTGACACACCATGATCGTCCATATCCTGTTCTGGCTGCTCGCAGTCATCGCCGTCGCTGCCGGGGCCGCGGTGTTCTGGGTCAATTCGATGGCGCGCGCCACGTATGCGCTGGCGGCCTCGTTCATCGCGGTCGGTGTCGCAGTTGTGCTCTTGCAGCAGAACTACATCGGCGTAGTCACCATCTTGATGATGGTGATGGAGATGGCGGTAATGGCCGTCTACATGGTCATGTTCATGGGCATGAACCCCGCGCTGATGCCGATGAGCATGGTTCACGACAACCGGCGCGCACTTGCCGCCGCCGTCGCCACCTTCGTGTTCTTGGCCTCCGGGATTCTGCTGATCCACTGGCCCGCCCGGCAGGGCCAGCCCCCGCAGGACGTCACCATGGCACTCGGCGAGGAGCTGATGGGTCCCCACATGCTCACCATGGCGGTGATCAGCCCGGTCATGGTCGCCACGATCGTCGCGGGGATCGTGTTGGCGGCCGCCCGTACCCGCTACGACCGTTTCGGTGACGACCTCACACACCGCCGGGCACGCGACCCGCAACCCGGAGGAGTGGGCCGATGACACTACAAACGGTGTTGTTGGTGGCCGCCGCGCTGTTCAGCGTCGGGCTCTACGGTGCGCTGTCCCAGCAAGTCGTGGTGATGGTGATGATGGGCCTGGAGCTGATGATCAACGCGATCATCCTTGCCGCCGCGGGGTTTTGGTGGTTCGTCATGCCCGCACCCAGCGGCCAGGTGCTCCTGCTGGTGGTCATCGCCGCCATGACGGTGGAGATGGCCATGGGATTCGCCGTGGCCACCGCGCTGCACCGCGAGCGTCGCGCCGACATGACCGACACGGCAGCCGACCTTTCCGGATGAGCAGCCCCGTGATCCCTGCGCTGCTGTGGCTGCTGGTCGCAACACCGGCCGCGGTGGGAGTCGCCTTGTTGATCTCCCGCCGCGACAATCGGTGGACCGAAGTGATCTCGTTGGCCACCGCGCTCTCGTGCGTCGCCGTGTCGGTGATCGTGTCGGTGGCGCGGCCGTCGGTGCAGGTTGCCTTCATGGCCGGCGCGCCGTTCGCCCTTCGGGTCGACGCGCTGGCGGGGACAGTGCTGCCCGCAGTCACCACCGTGACGCTGCTGGTGCTGATGTTCTCGGCCGGGAACATCCGCGAGGCGCGGGGCCGCTTCCACGGGTTGATGCTGGTGTTCGCCGCCGCCGCCATCCTGACAGTGACCGCCGCGACCCTGCCCGCGCTGCTGCTGGGATGGGAGGTGATGGGGGCAGCGTCGTATGCGCTGATCGGGTTCTGGTGGCGTGAGCAAAACCGGGTATCGGATGGTTTGACCGCCTTTGTGACCACCCGCACCGCCGATCTGGGGCTGTATCTGGCCGCCGGCGCCGCGCTGGCCGGCGGCGCCGGGATGGCGCTGAACAGTTTCGCCGACGCCCGGGGCGGGTGGCGCGATGTCCTCGCGCTCGGGGTGCTCGTGGCCGCGCTCGGCAAAGCCGCGCAGCTGCCGTTCTCCTTTTGGCTCTCGCGGGCGATGTCGGGTCCCAGTCCGGTCAGCGCCCTGCTGCATTCGGCGGCGATGGTGGCGATGGGCGGATTCCTGCTACTGCGGACACAACCCCTGCTGGCCGCCACCGGCTGGGCCGCGACCGCGGCGGCATGGGTGGGTGTGATCACCGCGGTGGTGCTCGGCGCGGTCGCGGTGGCCCAGCGCGACATCAAGCAGCTGCTCGCCGCGTCCACCGCAGCCCAGCTCGGATTCGTGGTGATGGCCGCCGGGGTGGCTGCCGTCGGCGGCGGCGCCGCGCACCTGGTGGCGCACGCCGCCACCAAGGCCGGGTTGTTCCTCGCCGCCGGCGTGTGGCTGTCGCTGCTGGGCACCCAGCGTCTCGATGACCTCGGCGGTGTGGCGCGGCGCTGGCGGGTGGTGGGCTGGTCGGCCACCATCGCCGCACTCACGCTGGCCGGGATAGCGCCGCTGTCGCTGTGGGCCACCAAGGACGCTGTGTTGACCGCCGCAGCGCAGCACTCCCCCGCGTTGTACGGGCTCGGGTTACTCGCCTCGGGCCTGTCGGCGGCCTATGCGGCCAAGATGTTGGTGGTGATCTGGGCCAGGCCGTCGACCAACGTGACCGCCCCGTCGCCGACCGCGTCGCCCCGACCAGCACCGCGTCGGCTCACCGGACTCGAGCAGGCGCCTCTCGTGGTCCTCGCCGTGGGGGCGGTGATCACGGGCGTGCTGGCCCTGCCCCCAGTGGGCTCCATCGTCGCGCGCACCCTCGACGGTGTCCAGCCGATCTCGCATCCGAGCGTCGCCGAGCTGCTCGGTTCGGCGGCCCTTGCGCTCGTCGTGGTGGCCGCGGTGGCGCGTTGGCGTGTGCCCGAACCGCGGTGGGCCGCATCGTGGCTGGGGCTTCAGCGCGGCGCGCACCTACTGGTCGTGGCCCCGACCATGGGCGCCGCCCGGCTGGCGGCCCGGTTCGATGACAAGGTGCTCGACGCGGCGGTCGACGCCACCGCGGTCGCGGTGTTGCGTGCGGCGCGCGGGGCGGCTCAGACCGACACCGGGGCGGTGGATCGCGCGGTGGAGGCGGTGGCCGCGCGGGTCGGGCAATTGGGCCAGCTGGCGCGCCGACCGCAAACCGGTCAGCTGCATCAGTACTACCTGGCCGCCGTCGTGCTGCTGGTTGCCGGCTTCGTGCTCATTGTGGCGGTGAGGTGACGGCGTGCTCAGTGTGATCGTGTTCTTGCCGGTGGCGGCCGCGCTGGCGCTGCTGGCCGCGCCCCGGCTTGGCGGACGCGCCGCCAACGTGATGTGGGTGGCGGTCACCGTGATCGACGTGGCGCTCATCGCGGTGGTGTGGGCTCGCTACGACGCGCCGGCCGTCAACGCGCTGGCGTTCGAGGAGCAGGTGCCCTGGATTCCGGGCGTCAACAGCAGCTACCACGTCGGCGTCGACGGCTTGTCGCTGCCGCTGGTGGTGATGACCGCGGTGATCTTCCTGGCATGCGCCGTCTACGGGCTACGCAACGATGACCGTCCCCGGCTGCAGGCCGCGTTGTTTCTGTTCCTGCAAAGCGTCAGCCTCGGTTTGTTCGTCGCGGCCGATCTCATCTTGTTCTTCGTCTTCTTTGACCTGTCGATCGTGGCGATGTACTTCGTCATCGCCGGCTGGGGCCACGGTGACGCGGCGCGCTCGGCGCTGAAGTTCTTCCTCTATACGTTCCTGGGATCGCTGGCTCTGCTCGTGGGCTTCATCGGCCTCTACATCGCCGCCGACCCGCACACCTTCGACATGGTGGAGCTGGCGGCCACCACACCGCTGGCCGGCAGTCCGCTGGCGGGAGGCTTGGTGCTGGCCGCAATCCTGCTCGGACTGGCGGTCAAGATACCCACGGTCCCGTTCCATACCTGGCTACCGCCGGCGCACACCGACGCACCGGCCGTCGGGTCGGCGGTGCTGGCCGGGGTGCTGCTGAAAATGGGCACCTATGGATTCGTGCGGGTGGCGATGCCGATGCTGCCGCAGGCATGGCGCGATTGGGCCTGGGCGATCATCGCCGTGGGCATCATATCGGTCTTGTACGGGGCGCTGGTCGCGCTGGCACAAACCGATCTCAAACGCATGATCGCCTACACGTCGGTCAACCACATGGGCTACATCGTGGTGGCCGTCGGCGCTGCGGGTCTCATCACAAGCGGCACCGCCGACGCGCGAGAGGTCGCGGTGGTCGGTGCGGTCACCCAGATGGTCAGCCACGGCCTGATCACAGCCGCCCTGTTTCTGCTCGCCGGGGTGTTCTATGACCGCGCGGGCAGCTATGACATGGACTCCTACGGCGGCCTGGCCGGCCCGGCGCCCAAGCTGGCCGCGCTGTTCGCCGTCGGCGCGTTCGCCTCACTGGGATTGCCGGGCTTTTCCGGTTTCATCGCCGAATTCCAGATCTTCGCCGGCAGCATCGCAGCCGCACCGGTCACTGCGCTGGCTCTACCCGGCATTCTGATTACCGCCGCGCTGTTTCTGCGCGCCCTGCAGCGCGTCTTCACCGGTCCCACACGAGGGCATTCGGTCGACTTCACCGACCTGCGGGTCCCTGAGACCGCTTCGGTGTCAATGCTTCTTGTGCTCAGTGTGGCCATCGGTCTAGTGCCTCGACCGTTGCTGGATCTGATCGAACCTGCCGCCGCCGCGCTGGTCGCCCTCGTCGGGAGATAAGCGGTGAATCCCGACGCGGCAATGCGGCCGCTGCTCATGGCGCCGGAGATGATGATGTTCGGCGCCGGTCTGGTGGCGCTGATCGCGGGCTCGTTTCTGCGCCGGCAGCGGCAGTGGTGGGTCGGCGTCATGGCGGCCGCGGCGCAGGCCGGTGTTGTCGGTGTCGCAGCGGTGCAGATGGTCGGGCCGGATGAAATGGCTTTCGAGGGCGCGTTTTCGATCGACACCGCGACGGGCGTGGCCCGGATCGCCTGCGCGGCTGGATTGTTGTTGATCTGGGCGGTGGCCGGCGCAGAGATGCGGGCATCGCCGCGGGAAGCCGAAACCTACGCGCTGCTGATGTTTTCGGCCACCGGGGTTCTCGTCCTGGCCGGGGCCGAGGACCTGTTGCTGCTCGTGGCCGGATACTTTCTGGCCAGCATCCCGCTCTACGGGCTGGTGGGGTTGGCGCGGTCGGCCGCCGCGGCAGAGGCCGCCATGAAGGCCTATCTCATGGGCGCGTTGTTTGGGATCCTGCTGATGCTGGGTGCCACGATTCTCTACGGCCTCGCCGGCGCCACCCGATACCCGCAGCTCGCCATGACACTGGGCGGCGCTCCGGCGGTGGCGGTCGCCGCCGGAGTGGTCGGTGTGCTGGCGGGCCTGATGTTCGAGGCCGGCGGGGTGCCAGCGCACTTCTGGGTTCCCGACGCTGCAGAAGGCGCCAACGCCACCGCGGCGACGTTTCTGACCACCGTGCCCAAAATCGGCGCGCTGGTGGCGCTGTATCGCCTCACCACTGCGCTGCCCGACACCCTGGCCTGGCCCGTGCTGATCGCCGTATTCGCCGTCGCCAGCATGACATTGGGCAACCTGGCCGCATACTGGCAAAACGATCCACGCCGGCTGCTGGGATGGTCTACGGTCAGCCAGGTCGGCTACCTTCTCGTGCCGATCACCGTCGCCGACAGCAGCGAGTTGGCACTTCCGTCGCTGCTGTTTTACCTGGGCGGCTATACCGTCACCAACATCGCCGCGTTCGCGGTCACCGCAGCCCTGCCGGGCCGCCGCGATCTCCATTCCTACCGAGGCCTGGCCCGAACCCACCCGTGGCTGGCCGGCGCGTTGGTGGTGTCCCTGCTCGGTCTGGTGGGCACCCCGCCGACCGCGGTGTTCATCGGCAAAGTCACCACCGCCGCCGCGGCCTGGGATGGCCGATATGCGTGGCTGGCCGTCGTCGTGTTCGTCAACACGCTGGTCAGCCTGTTCTACTACCTGCGCTGGATCGTCCCTGCGTTCAGGCGCCCCGACGAAACCGGGGATGCCGACCAATCGGCTGTGCAGCATTGGCCCGCGCGTGCCGCGGTCTTGGCTGCCGCGCTCAGTCTTATCCTGGGCGTCCTCGCTGGGCCGGTTTGGCACCTGGTCGCCTAACACGGATCTTTCAGCTCCGGTTCTCGGGATTTGCTGCGGCACAGCGACGCAACGCGCGTCGGTGCAGAACGCTAGTGGATGCCAGTGAAACGCTCGCCCGCGACCCAATTTCTGCGCGGCGCTACATGTTCCCTGCGCAGCAGGGACATTGCTGCGCCCCATCACAGCAGGGACAATCGGCCATCGGCATCGACATGGGCATCATCATGTTGCCGTTGCAGCACCACATCATCGCCGGCATCGACCCGCCGTTGGCGTAGATGACCGCCATGGGATCGGCACCGGTCACATCGAAGTACGCCTTGCCCGTCGATGTCTGCCCTTGGTTGATGGTGGCACCCGAAATGGCGCTCGGACTCGCCACCTGCCACAACACCTGATAGCGCTCACCGGAAGGCGATACCGCGTACACGTTGGGAATGATCGGTGTCACGGTCCCGGTCAACGCTTCCACCGAGGCTGTGGCCTCCCAGAGTCGGCCCGCCAGTGGGTAGCCGGGCACTGGGTCGGAACTGACCCGCAGGTCGGTGACCGACCATTGCTGGACCGCCGCACCACCTGCCTCTGTCAGCTGTTGAGGTGCGCCGAAGCGATGGGGGCAGGTTTCGGGGGCCGCGGTTGCCGTGGGCATACCGACGCCTACCGCCACCAGCATCGCTGCCGCGGAGATAAAGATCACTTTCAATCTGCGCACGAATAATCCTTTCAGGCATTTGGAACCGTGGTCGAAAGATGAGCTCTAGCCGACACTCTGGTCGGCAGGTCCTCGCGGTTGGAGATCTCCGATGTGTCGCTGGCGCCTCCGCTTCCCCGTCATCTCAGTCCCGATCGCAATCTTCAACATCGACCTACCACCGCGGATCGCACACAGCGACCCCCGTCGACGACTGGAGATTCACGGCACCTGCGCCGCAGAGCCGGCCGTATTCGATGTTCGCTGTCGAACACTGCCGGCCATCTTATCTACGTATCGACACCGTAGAGCATCGTGGGGGCTAGCCGACCGCAACGGCCCAGGGAACCTCGACCCGTCCTCGGCGCGCTGACCGCAGCAGCCCCTTACCCATTGCCGGTAGATGCAACGATGGGCACTGGCGATATACCCGCGGGGGGTATATGCTGGCATATACCCCACCCCGGTATCGAAGGAGTATGTCATGTGTGTACGCGAGTGATCGCCGGCAGGTGCTCATCGCACTCCGGCCCAAGGCCCAGACAGTAATCGTGCCCAGATAGAGAGGGAATCACCATGGCCACCAGCCAATACCAGGTCACCGGCATGACATGCGGGCACTGCGAGAAGTCCATCCGCGAGGAAGTCGGCGAGATCGACGGTGTCGAACAGGTCGACGTCAGCGCGGCCACGGGCAGGCTTGTCGTCACCAGCGCCGAGCCGATCGACGATGCGGCTGTGCTCGCCGCCGTCGACGACGCCGGCTATACCGCGGTGCGCGTCTGATCGCCCGGACTCGCCGTGGACGGCGCTGTCTGGGGCCGATGTTCGACACCGCTGCCACGACACGCCGCGCCTCGATCGAGCAACTGACGAACGTTTGAGCACCGAAATCGAAGGACACCAACCATGACCGATCGCATCCCTGCCGCCGGCACCACCAGCCACGACCACGACCACGACCACGCACCGGTCAGCCCGGGCATCGACACGGCGGAATGCCCCGTGATGCCGGGACGGTTCGTCGCCAAAGCCAAGGCTGAAGCCAGAGGATGGGTCCGCCGGTATGCCGGGCGCACCTACTGGTTGTGCTGCGCTGGCTGCGTGCCCAAGTTCGACGCCGACCCAGCGAAATTCGCTGTTGCATAACCCTTCACCCGGCGGTGGGTGGTGTGGGCCCGGCGCGGCGCGCGGCAGCAAACACCACCCCTCGCCGCATTTCGCGCGACAATGGATTTCAACTACATAATGTGCAGGAATTCGGTGCGACACGCACATCGCGCGAGCGCACGGTCCGGGTGTCAATCCCCGGTCCGCCGCCCCGAGAGGAAAAGATGCCCACATCACCAACAAAACCCAAACCCGCGGACACATCACCGCGCCATGGCTACATGACGGACAAGGACCGCTACCTCGACCGGCTCAAGCGCATCGAAGGACAGGTGCGCGGAGTGCACCGGATGGTCGAAGACGAGCAGTACTGCATCGACATCCTCACCCAGGTCAGCGCGCTGACGCGGGCCCTGCAAGCGGTGGCGCTTGGTCTGCTTGACGATCATCTCAAGCACTGCGTGCTCGACGCCGCACACGTCGGTGGCGATGACGCCGACGCAAAGATCAAAGAGGCCACCGACGCCATCAACCGGCTCGTGCGATCCTGAGTTCTGCCGGGCGGCGGGTTAGCCCAGCGACGTCAGGAGCTCCTGGCAGGCCTGTTCACATCGCCTGCAGGCCTCCGCGCAGATCCGGCAGTGCTCATGATGATCGGCGTGGCGGTCACACTCGTCTCCGCAGGAGCGGCACGCCGCCGCACACGCCTGCAGCACTACACGGGTCAGATTGGCGTCGTAGCCAGTATGGCGCGAGAGCACCCGGGCCGTCGTCTCACACAGATCAGCACAGTCCAGATTGGTGCGCACACAGGTGGTGAGCTGCTGCACCGAGTCTTCGCTCAGGCACGCGTCGGCGCAGGCCGTGCACGCCTGCGCGCAGTCCTGGCACGCCTCGATACAGGACGCCAGCGCGGCGCGGTCGATACCGCCCAGGTCTTGCGGATAGGTTTCAAGCATTTTGCTTGCGGTACTCATACGGTCCTCCATCTCCATGACAGGTACGGGTGTGGCTGCGAGGAGCGTATGAAACAGGCCGCCCCACAGTGGCTAACCGGGACAGACCTGCCACGGTCGTCAGGCCGCATACCCCACTCATCTATGGTCTAACCCCGTAGATTGGTGCATCGAGAAGACCGCAGCGATACGTCACCGCCGGCATGCGATCAGACGGGCGTCGCGAAACGAACACGATGGTCGATCTCAATGCAAATCCGCTGTGGTGCATGCATTTGCGCCGATTGAGCCGACCACCTAGTGACAGCGCCGGTTGGATGATGCGCCGCGGCCACCGGGTGCACTGGGCCTGAACCCGAGACAGTGGGCGGCTGAGCCGACGAGTGCGTAGGCGATTAGCTAGCTAAGCTAGCGCCAAATCAAGGTGCGGCCACTTTGCTGCCACGCCTGCATTCCGCCGGCTAACTCCACCACGTCTTGATATCCCAGGTCCGCAAGGGTTCTGGCGGCGATGAGGCTCATCCGCCCGGTACGGCAATAGACCGCCAGTGGGGTGCTGCGTAGGATCGGCAACTTATCGATCTGCGCCTCAATCTGGTCGAACGGAATCGTGAGATCCGTGCCGGCAATGTCACCCTCGTAGGGCACGTGCACGTTGATCGTGACCCGATCGGGTGCGGCGATAGCGTCGCCGAACTGCTGAGGTCCCACCGAATGCGGCTCAGGGGCCGCGGTGTCGGTGGGTACTGCCGACGGCGGTGTGACCAACGAAGTCGTGTCGGCGGACGAGCCGCAGCCAGCCATCATCAGCACCACCACACAGCCGGCGGTGGCGACGTGGCCGCGGGTACCTAGGCGCAACAGCATCACTCTCCCATCATCGCGTCGTGGCCCGATCTTGACAACACCGCCGGAGAAGCCCGCTGGGGCCAGAAAACTTGAGCGGCGCAGGATCTCCGGGCTGTATCCAGCCCACCCGGGCGGCCGCGACGAGCACGAGGTTGGCGGCAAGCATCACCGCACAGATCGCAATGTCGGCGCGGCGGTCGCGCCGCTCGTCGGTGGGCACCGCCCCCGCCGGGGAGCGCGGGTCTGCGCGCAGGGGAAACAATCGCCCCCGAACGGCCGCCCCTTCGGCCTGTACTCGGCAGGCTGGTCGCGATACGGTTGGGGGGTATGGTATAGGCACACGGGAGGAGACAGGATGAACACAGAGGTGAAGCCCAAGACGGCCGGGCTACTTCGCGTCGCACGACACCCTGCTGTTCGTGCGGTCGGCAAGTGCGCGCTGATGTGTGCGCTTGGGGCTAACTCCCGCCCTCGGCGTTCTGTGAAGAACGAGCACAAGTGCTGCCCATGAGCATCGGCTGCCAGCGCCATCCGGACGTCATGGACGATTGAATCGACCGTATCTCAACTGAAATCAGGCCCGGCACGTGTATGCGCGGCTGGAACCTGAACCCCTGCGGGGGGCTGTCCGGGGACCCTTGTCGGCCGATGCATCGGTCGGCTCTTGGCGTCAGGCCTTGGCGGTCACCCCGAGAGTGATGAATCCGGCCAAGATCATTGCCGCGGCCATGGGATAGCCCAGCAGCACATCCTGCGGGCCAACAACTTTGAGCTGGCTCAGATGCGCGATGATGTGCGCACACGCCATCGCTGACCCGGCGACAACGAGCAGCCAGCCGGTGACGCGGCGTCTGCGCTCGCGGCGATAGGCTGCGGTATAGGTGGACCGGCGATGTTCACGATTCCAAAGCGTCTGCCTCACAAGTTTTCTCCGAATTCCATCGATGTTTGACATGTGCTAGACGAAGACCCTCTGCGCCCAGAGCCGTTGGTGAGACCTCCGAGCCGTGTGGCGGGTGGTTGCACGACGACGACCACCCGCCCGTCGGATTATTGGCAGGTCGCGTCGACGTAGACGGTTTTGTACAAGATGCGCTCGACAGTTTGGTCCCGCCGATTCCGGCGAAACTCGGTGACGTCGCGTCCAGGGCGCACCCCGCTGATCGTGCACTGATCCAACGGCGCTGACCCGACCTTGTTGAGGATCACCTTGTACCCGTTTGATTCCAGTCTGTTGACTGTGTCCTGCACCGAGCCGGGCCCGGCCGGCGCTGCGGCGGCTGGCTGTGCCGCCGCAATCATGAGTGGGGCGATGGCTGAAAGAGCAATAATCGCCAGTGCGGTCATCTTCACGGTCGATCTCCTTTCGCGCACCTCAAGCACATATATGGATGCGCTCAGTACGTAGCTAATTAGTAGCTGGTTTTAGCATAAATGCTTGAAACGGGAAGCCAAGCGAAACCCGCTACGATTCAATATCGGGTAAATATCCGGCATTCCAACGTCTTTCGATATCGGAGCGTCGAAGCGCATGAACGGCTCGGGCAGGGCGGCGCCGCGGCCGTGAGCCGCGTTCAGCAAACGCTGCGCGGTCCGCCGTGGCTTTTGGTTCACCGTGGCTACGTGTGACGCTCTATTCGATTGTGTTGTCGGCCTTGACGCAAAGCGTGCGGCTACCCGGTCGCCTCGTCGAGCGAGGAGCACAACTTTGGCCGTTCACCATCTCTCAAGTTGGGTTCGCGCCGGTGCAGCGCCGGAATCAGAGCGCGATGGATCATTGACGCGCCGATGTGGCTAGCGCTGGCTGGGGTGCTAGGTGTCCGCTGCGATCAAGTCGATGCAGGGCCAGGGCCGCCACCAAACCAACCAATGCCAGTCCGCCCCAGAGCAGTTCGTCCACGCCGATATCGCGGGCGGCTGACAAGAGCGCACCGGTGGCCAGGTTGCCGGCCAGAATGCCGACTCCCACGATGGTGTTGTAGAACCCGTAGTGGGTGGCCACCAGGCGGTTGCCGGCCAGGGACACCACGGTGTCCATCTCGAACGGGAAAACCGCTGCAGATCCGACGGCCAACAGCGCCGCCGACGCCAGCAAGGCGATGATGGCCGCGATGGTGCCGAAGCGCCCGGTGGTGGGAACCACCAGCAGCGGCAAGAAGGACACCGCCAGGATGATCATGCCGATCATCAGGGATCGTCCTGCCCCCCACCGGGCCGCGAACCATCGGGTGATGCGTAGCTGTCCGCCCACCGCAACCAGCCCGGAGACGACGAACACCGCGGCAACGACCAGCGTCTCGTGACGCGGCGCCAGCACAGCAGCGTGCAGCGGCAAAGCCAGATAGACCTGGAAACTCAGCACATAGGACCCGATCATCGCTGCGGCGAACCAGAGGAATGATCGATTGGCCACGACAACGCGCCAGTCATCGAGAATGGCCGTCTTCTTGGCGGGCGGGTCGGCGCTGTGTTGTGGCAACGCGAACAGCTGAGCCACCGTCAGGACGGCGAACACCGCGGCGGCGACGGCGGCCGCGATACGAAAGTCCATGAGCATCAGCGCCAGCCCTGCCAGTGGGCCTGTGAGAATGCCCGCCTGATAAAACACGTTGAACATCGCGAAGGCTTCGACCCTGCGGTCTCCGGAATCTGCCGCCAGGTAGGCGCGTACCGCCGGGTTGAACAACGCACCTGCGAAACCTGTTGCCGCCGAGGCGATCAGCACCGCGGGCAGCGAGTCCGCGAAGGCCAGCAGCCCGAATCCGGCGGTGCGCAAGAGACAGCCGGCCACGATGAGCGGCTTGTAGCCGAGCCGATCAGCGAGGGTACCGCCGATGATGAACATGCCTTGCTGGGAGAAGTTGCGCACGCCCAGGACCAGGCCGACCGTCCACGCCGCCAGGCCCAGCGGCCCGGCCAGGTAACCGGCCAGATACGGCATCAACATGTAAAACCCGAGGTTGATGCCGAACTGATTGATCATCAGCATTCTGCTGGGCCAGCCGAAGCTGGCGAATTGCCCGACCGCACCCATCAGCATTTACTCCGCACCGGATCGACCACGTTGAGGCACCGTGTCCAGGAGGTGATGATCCGTTCGGTCGGATCGGCGATGACGGCCGGCTCTTCGGGCGGTTGCCCGCCGAGAAGGCCGTGTTGGCTGCAATAGTCGTCGTTGTAGACGGTGTCGAAGTAGCGCTGCGGGCCGTCGGGGAAGACGGCGGCGATCGTGGTATCGACTGGGTGGGTGCGGGCGACCCAGCCGGCGACCAGCGCGACTGCGCCAACACTCCACCCGCCAGTGGCGTAGTGGGTTGCCGCCAGGGTGCGGCATGCCCGCACCGCCTCCGCTGGCGCTACCCAGTGCACCTCATCGAAGGCGTCGTAGTCCACGTTGCCCGGATAGATGCTCGATCCCAGTCCGCGCATCAAGCGAGTGGCCGCGGGCTGGCCGAAGATGGTCGATCCGACGGTATCCACCCCGATCAACCGCAGATCCGGGTTGAACTGGCGCAGCACTCGCGCTACTCCGGCGGAGTGACCGCCGGTGCCCACCGAGCACACCAATACGTCGATTTCGCCGAGCTGGGCATCCAGTTCGAGCGCCAGGCCCTGATAGGCCTCTACGTTGTCTGGATTGTTGTACTGGTCTGGATACCAGGAGTGTGGGTGGGCGGCCAGCAGCTCAGCGACCCGGTCGCGGCGGGCCTGCTGCCAACCGCCCTGCGGATGGGGCTCGGCCACGACATCGATTTGTGCGCCGTAGGCCGACAGCATCCGGTGCATGATCGGCTCCATGCCCGGGTCGGTGACAAGGGTCACGGGGTGTCGGTAAACGGTGCCGGCCAGGGCCAGACCCAAACCCAATGTGCCGCTCGTGGATTCCACGATGCGCGCACCAGGTCGCAGGTCCCCGCGGGCGCGGCCCCGCTCCACCATGTGCATGGCAGGGCGGTCTTTCATCCCGCCGGGATTGAAACCCTCCAGCTTGGCCCAAAAGCCGCGCTCGTCATCGCTAAAGGGCTCCGATATCCGCAGCACCGGGGTGTGTCCCACCATCGTGCCCGGCCGGTGGTTTCGGCCCAGCCCGCGGTGGCGCGAGAAGTGAACATCGGTGGAATGAATAGACAGAACATTTTTCATATGAGTGTCGCTTCTGCATCGGAGCCGCGACTTGTGCGCAGCAACTGACAATGGGCAGCGGGTAGCGACCGGCTGTATGTGCCTGGGCACGGTCGGTCTGGGGCTGCCTGATCAGCGCCGCGAGATGCAGAACCGGGCCAGCAACTGGCGGCCCGATGTGGGCGCGGCCAGCGCACGCGGCGGGCCGCGCCCGGTTGCCCAGACCGCGTGGCCGCCGTACAGCCAGGCCGCCACGACGGCAACGGCCACCCCGAGTGCCACCAGTACAGTGGTTACTCGTGGCAGCACGGCGGCCGCGAAGGTATCCGGCGGCGTGGCCATCGCTCGTTGAAGATGTGGGTGATCCATGACGACAGCAAGCTCATCGGCCATCGTGGTCGCGAGCGTGTGAGGCCCGTGATTATCCGGAGGTTCCGACCACGGCAACGCCGCTTCACTGCCGATAAGCAGGATCCAGAAAACGACCGTCAGCGCTAGCGCTGACCGTGATCGCTTTCCAGTAAGGGCGTCTTTGTATCTCACAATGTCGCCCACTGTAGCAGCTTGTACTGCCATCCTCCGTAGGTCCCCAAGTCGAGTCCGTCTCGTTACGCAGTCGCGATTCGAGGTTGCGATGCCCACAAATCGGTGGAACCAACGGATTATGTGATCTTCATGACTGTCTCAGTGGGACAAATGATTTCACAAGTCCGAGGCCGTCGATGTCAGCTCGGAACCGTATCCGCAGGTCCCCTACTGTCCTGGTACGTAGATATGTGTTCTTCCTCACCGCCGCGAGCAGACAGGCGGTGACCGACCCCAGGTCGTTCGATGGTGTACTTTGACTGGCAACACAGTGGCCCCAGCAATCACACTGGCAACACGCCCGGGGTACGCAGCGGCGGGTCGACGAAAGCCGTCTACACGGTGTTCTAGACGCTGTATCGCCACGCAAAGTCGGCAACGGAAGATCACCGAGATGCGGAGATCTGCCGGCCCGAAACGTCGACCGCCGCCGCACACCGAGTGGCCAGCTAACTTTGGCCCATCGATGCCGCATTGGTAAGCGCCCACGTCGGCGCCAATGACCCGGGTGAGCCGATCACCGTGCGTGGCGGCCGCCGATGGCTGAACCCCATGGAGGTTCGTTGCGCTAGGCCGGTGGACCGCCTGGATTCTGGTTGGGAATGTCAGTGATGGGCAGGTTGGGCGCCGGCTTGGGCGACGGGGTGTCGGGCAGCGCAGGAATCCGGGCCGTCGGGATGTCAACAATCGCGTTGGCCGCCGTAGCTGCTGCCGGGTGCGCGGTCGCCGAGAAGGTGGCTCACGGTCACCATGTGATCGCCGTTAGCGATCAGCACCGGAAGAAACTGGTACACCAAGTCCACGGTGCTGGAATAGGTGTCGTGCAACAGTACCGCCGAGCCGGGTTTGATCTGGGTCCTGAGCATGAAGGTCGTGGCTACCAGATCAGCGTCGTTGATCCAGTCGAAAGGAATAATATCCCAAAGGATTTCAGCGAGACCTTGCTTGCCTGCCTCGGCGCGAACGGCGTCGTTGGTCAGCCCGCCGGCCGGGCGGTACAGGTTCGGGGCACGACCGGTTGCGGCCGCGATTGCCCCGGTGGCTTTGCGCAATTGGCTGGGGATATCGGCGGCCGGAATGGTCGTCATGTTGGGGTGCTCCCAGGTGTGGCTGGCGACCTCCATGCCGGCGTCGGCGATGCGCCGTGCCGCGTCAGGGGTCAGTGGCGACCTTGTTGCCGATCAGGAAGAAAGTCGCCTTGGCGCCTTTGTCGGCCAGGACCTTTAGCAGCCGGTCAGTAAATGGGTCGGTCCGTCATCGAACGTCAACGCGACACACTTGTATTTTGAGCAATCCACCTCATCGGCGCCCGGTCCGCGTTGCCCGCGCGCGCCGGCCACGACGAAACCGCCCACCATGACGACCGCGGCGGCCAAGACGCTCAGCTGCCACCGCAGTCCGCTACAACACGCCGCAGCCGCACCCCTTGCCTTTCCGCACACCGCTGCTCGCATCGGCGGCCATATACTACTGGGCGCGACCGTAGATCCTGGCGGTCTCCCTATCCAGCCAGCACCCACAGCCGCTTCACATGGGTGAGCCCTTCGCTGCGGTCGTTGTGGGTGGCCCGTCCACCAGCGCCTGAGCTGCGTGGGTTCCTACTACCATGGCGGAGGTCCAAACAATCGCGGGAGGACACATGGGCTTCACCACTTCATCGGGCGCCCGTCCGGCGAGCTGGATGACCGTGTCGCTGACGGCGCGGCGCCCCGAATCTCCGGTGTGGACCTGGCTGGCACTGTCGGGTCTGCTGGGCGCGCTCGTGCTGGCCGTCGTGGGCGTCCCGACGGTCGATCTCCATGGGCCCCTGCACTACGCCGGAATCATGGATCCGTTCTGCGGCGCGACTCGATCGGTGTATCTGACGATGCACGGTCAATGGGAGTCCGCACTGCGTTACAACGCCGCCGCTCCCCTGATGCTCGTTGTGGCCGCCGGCTTGGCCCTGCGCGGCGCCGCCGGGTGGTGGACCGGACGCTGGGTGCTGGTCCGGATGCCACGTCGCGCTGCGATCGCGTTGGCCCTGGTAGCGCTGATCGCGCTCCAGTTCCGCCAGCAGACCAACGTGGCGCTATTGACCGCGCCCTGGACGGGAGGCTAACGGCGCTAGGGTCGGGGTTAATGCCGTGGAGCTCGTCGACGCGGCTCAGGATCGGGTCGTCGGCACGGTTTAGCCGGTTGATACGCGACGGCCTTCACGCGCAACCAGTTCCTCGTCGTCGACGAGGACAAGCATCGGCTGGCCCGGCGCGCACATCATCGTGACGAGGAAGCGCAGCGGGATGTCGGTGCGGTTGTTGGCATCCTGGTAATGAATCACATCCCCGCCCGGTTCCCAGAATGCTTCGCCGGCTTTGATCACCCGCGGCGCCTCACCTTCCAGTTCAAACAGGATCTCGCCTTCGAACACGTAGCCGAACGCTGGTCCGCCTGGGTGGCGGTGTGGCGGCGCGCCGGGGTCGCCCGGCGGGTATTCGATGACCACGGTCATCACCTCCGCACCTTCGGGAACCGCCGGCGGCGTCGCGGTTTGTATCACGGTCAGCGCCGTCTTCCACGCGGTGCTGCGCGCTGAGCTATTCGACACCGTTGTTCTCCTTATTGCCATTTACTTACTGGTTTCTCGAGGGCTTCAGGCTGAGGACGAACAAGACCTTCCTACAAGACCTTCCCGGACCATACCTCGCCGCCGGCGGCAAAACGGCGTGTTCAACTTCCCGTTCAACGGCACTCACAGCTGGGGCCACTGCGGTGCCCGGCTGCAACAGAAGAAGCCCGGCATCCAACGACTGCTGGCGCTACCCCACCCTCATGACGAGGCCGCACCCGATCGCCAGACACCAACACAGATCTGGCATTTCGGCGACGCCGACCAGCCTTTCGCGCTGGCGCGGACCCGATCGCGCCTCCTGTGTCGAAGGCCGCGCACTAAGGGTCAGAGGTGTGGCAACGAGCTAGCCGCCGCACATCAGCACGCCGGATGCGCCGAGCACAACGGTGGCCAGTGGAGCGAAGGCAATAATGGTGGAGGCACTCGTGAGGGCCGCCTGTGCGCGGACCCGGACATGCTGCGCCGGCGGAAGGGCAAGGCGTTCAGCGCGATTCAATACCGCGACATCGGCCGCGCCCAGCGCTGCGACGGGGGCGCCGCCGGCCAGGGCCATCAACCCGGTGAGCAATGCGCGGTGTCCATGCCGGCGCGCGGCGGCGTCATCGGCGCACATCTCCAACAGCCGGGACACCTCCTCGGCACCGCGCGTCATCAGAGCAAGGCGGGGAAAGACCAGCGCCAAACCGCGCAGCGCAGTGACCATTCTGGGGTGATGCCCATCGAGATGCGCGCGTTCGTGTGCGAGTACGGCTCCCAATTGCCGCGCGTCTAGAGCCGCTACTGCTGCAGTAGTGACCACGATCGCGGCCGGCTTGCCGGCGACGCAGTACGCGGTGCGCTGGGCGGCGTCGACGATGTACACGTCGCGTTCGGTGGTTGGGCGGCCCACCAATCGAACAGCTTGTGCATGACCGTGGGCGAGCGCATGTAGCCGCCCGATCGTGCGCACCAGCCGGATGCCAATGACAGCGACGGCGCCGATCACGCCAGCCGCCCCGATCAGGAGCATCAATTGCGGTGCGCTACCGGCTTTACCGGCAGCCAGGTCACATAGCAATTCGAAGCACGACACCACGAACGAGCCGCGCTGGCGCCAGTGGGCAATCACGTCGAGGATCACCAGGACCGCGATGGTCACCCAGGTGAGCAGGACGGTACCGATCGCGATTATCCAGGCCGCCACCCCGCACCTGGGAGCTTGCCCGCCGCGGGTGAGGAAGCCCAACACCGGCGGCCCGAACATCACCACTGCCACGCTGTAGACCAGCAGGCACGCGGCGATGCTCACCGCTTCTTCGCCCTGCTCGACCGCCTCGCCAGCCGCCGCAACGCTTCTCGAAGCCGCTCGGATTCTTTCGGCCCGATCTGCTCGATGAAGTAGCTGAGCACTAGCTCGGAGCGGCCGCCGCCATCGAGCGCTTCACGCATCAGTTGGGCGGTGTGCTCCTCGCGAGTCATGATGGCCCAATACCGGTAGGCCCGGCCGTCGCGTTCGCGCTCAAGCCACCCTTTGGTGTGCAGGTTATCCATCGTCGACATCACCGTCGTGTAAGCGATCCGTCGCTCCTCGGAGAGTTCCTCGAAAATCTCACGTACCGTTACCGACTCGGGATCGCGGTTCCAGATGCGATCCATGACGACGGCTTCCAGCTCCCCGAAACCTCGTACCCGCACCGTCTCACCCTTCAGCGTTGTTGCTGCCGAGCCTACATCGCGCGAGCGCGTAGGCGTGGTGCGACGCAGGATAGTCCGGCACGTCCGCTGCGCGCCACCTGCGCATCGCGACGCCGCAGGGCTGCCAGCCTGACCGAAGCCACCACTGGCGCAGTGCCGTTGAGCGGCCGAACACGCGACATGCGCACCGCTCGTGGGGCTCGCTTGTTCCCGTCGGCGACACCTCACCAGTGGGCTGCAGCTAGCTTCGCACAATCACCGGGTCGCCCACCTGCACGGTGTTGAAATACCATTCGGCGTTTTCCGGACTCAGATTGATGCACCCGTGGCTGACGTTGGCCGAGCCCTGCGACGCGACCGACCACGGCGCCGAATGCACGTACACCCCGCCCCATGTCACTCGCACGCCGTACTCGCCGTTGATCAGATAGCCCTCGGGGTCGTCGAGCGGAATGCCGATGGTACGGGAATCGAACACGACGTTGCGTTGCTTCTCCAGCACTGTGAAGGTGCCCACGGGTGTACCAAAGCCCGGTTTGCCCAACGACGCCGGCATCTCGCGCACCACTTGGTCGTCGATACTCACGGTAAACGTGTGGGCCGAGATGTCGGCGATGCCCACTACCGCCGCTCCGGTCGTGAAGTCGGTCTTCATGCCGTCTATACGCACCGTAATCGTCGAATGCGCCGGCCAGGAGCCGTCCGGGTTGAACTCCACGAGGCTGTCGTTGACCCAGGTAAAGCGGCCCGTCAGCGGCTGCGACGCGCCGAAGGTGATCCTGCGCTCGGCGGCAGTGCGGTCATCGACGGGCATAGCGAATCCCACCAGCACAGGATGGGCAACCCCCACCACCTGTCCAGGTCCCGGACGCACCATCACCACACGGCTATCCACGCTCGATGATGTGGCCGCACCCGAACCCACCGCCGGTACGCCGACGGTCACCGCTGCGGCTGCGACCATCAATGCCACTAGCCCGCGAAGCATGGCGCCCATGAGGCTCCCTTCACCACATATGCATTGCAAATATCATTCTACGTACTTACTGCGTATCCGGTTGAATCGGCGCGGTCGATCCGAGTTGACGGCGGATGCCTAAAAGACAACGCTTCTCACTCACTTCGACAATGGCGGCCGTCACACGACCAGCAGTCCCGCGCCGTCCCTGCAACGAAACACCGACTCGCACAAGTGAACGCCGGAAACGGGCCGCTACTGCGCCGCGCAGCCACCGTCAACCGACGGGCTGATCCATAAGGTCGGCAAGACTGAGCGTGGTGATTGCAGCCTGATTAACAACAGTCCGATGAGGACCAACATGGCGGCCATCGGAATCCGATCAGCGGGTCCTGCGTCCCGACGACGCGCATGTTCGCGAGGTGGCGATCAGGTACATGAGGTGACGCGCACCGCGGCGACGATGCCGTCACACCGCGGTACAGGACGCCAGCCCGGCGAGCGCGGCGAAGGTGAGCAGTGTGGTTGTGCCCAGCACGAGTGCCGCCCCCCAGACGGCGGTCGAGCGAGCGAAGCGGCCTGCGTTGGGTACCCGCCCGCCGGTAAGGCGGGCCAGTCGCAGTTGAGTGCAGTTGCCGCCGATGCCGAGTGCCGATGCGGGCTCGGCAGCGGACTGCAGTGTCTGCAACGCCCGGCGCAGGCCGTGGTGTCCGTGAGTGCGGGCAGCATGCGCGTCGGCGTCCAGTTCCACCAGGGTGCGCACGAGCGAGGGCGAATGTCGCATCAGCGGCAGCCAGCCCAGCCCAGCGGCCGCGGCCTGCGCGACGGCGATCAGCAGATGGTGGCGCCGACGCACGTGGGCGCGCTCGTGGGCTTCCACGGCGTTGACTGCTGCGCGGTCCAGGCATTGCCGTAATCCGGTACTCATCACCACCATGGGCGGCTCACCAGCCAGGCTGTAGGCCAGCGGCTCGCTGGCCGGCAGCCACAGCACCGTGCCGCTACGTGGACCCCGGCCGGTCAGTAGCCACGCCAACTCCGCGTGTTTGTCGTGTAAGCGGCGTCGGCGCCCGCCGGTACGGCTCGCCTGCCAGCCAGCACGTATCGCGGCGACGGCCAGTGCGGCGGCGCTGAGGATGCCCGCGACGGTTTCGATCGGCGCGGGTGGAACGTCGTGTAACGCCAGCCAGCACCGGTGCAGCAGCTCGGCCAGCGCCGGCAGCGCCACCGCAGCCAACGTCACGCACACCAGCACCCCCCACATGGCCAACAGCACCGCGGCGTCGGTTCCGCGGCGCGTCAGGGCACGCAGTATGGGCGGCGCAAGCACACCCACAACGATGCCTCCGATCGTCCACCACAACACAGCGGTCACGGCTGGCGTGGCGGCTTTCGGCGCGATGCCCGGCTGGTTGTCTTGCGGGCTGTCATCGTTCCTGCCTTTCCCCGAGCGCGGAGGCAACCGATTCCCTGACCTGAGCAACGTCGCGAAACACCAGCACATCCTGAAGGCGGCGCACTGATCCGTCGGTACCGACAAGGTAGCTCAGCGGCAACAGCGGCGGTGCCGCCAACGCACCGGCCACCTCATCAGCGTCGGTGAACGACGGATAGCCGATGCGTAAGTCACGCATCAGCGCCGCCGCCGAGGCGGGGCGGTCGCGCACATTGACACCAACCACCCTCACCGCCCCGGGGGTACTCGCATAGGCGTCGAGCACCGGCATCTCCTCGCGACACGGCGCGCACCACGACGCCCACAGATTGAGCACCGTCGGCGGACCGGCCACCGCTGTACCGACATCCACCGGCTGCGCCGAGCCCAGGCACCTGGCCATCGCGTCGGCAAGTGTGGGCACTGGCGTCGCGTCGAGCGCGGGCAGCGGGCAGGGAACGGCGCCGGCCTGGGTCCCAGCGGACTGCGCACCGGCCGCGACGTCCGCGGCAGACAGCCGCCTCGCCGGTGAGGACACCGGGTCGTGGCTGACGAGCACAACAGCGATGGCCGCCGCAGCGGCGATCAGTACGGCTAACGATCGAGCCCGCACAGTCAGCACTCACGCTTCGGAGCCGACGTTGCCGCCGCGGACAGCGGCCCGCCGCCCACGGCGGGGCAGGATCGCAGGGCCGTCAGCCGGCGCCACAGCGCCCAACCCAACAGGGCCAGCGCAGCGGCCGCGATGAGCGGCTGCAGCGGCGCCCACACATTAAGTGCCCCACTGACGCCGAGAGCGGCGACCACGAGCTTGTTGCACACCGGGCACCCGACCGCCAGCACTGACCCGATGTTGGCGAGGATCCCGGCGCGCCCGGGCCCCGAGAAAACTGCAGAAGGTCGACGCACATAGGTGGCCGCCAGCACGCCACTCACAACCGAAGTCAGTACCCACACGGCATAGCTCCACCACGGCGCGGGGGTCATGCGCACGAAGATCGGATTGGCCACCAGCGCGCTGGGCACACCGACCGCCACAGCGACCGCTGCCGCCGCCGCCACTGCGACCGCCAGCTGCAACGGCGCCATCCGGCGCACCATATCTGACCACCATCCCGGACGCCCAGCCCGATAACAACCCAACTTAGTACTAATGCACATAGTAGGCGATCGGTGTTTGTGAACGTGCGGTCCCACATCAGCCGGCATCACCGATCGAATCGCCCCCCGACACACTGCTACTGTTCTACATAGTAGATCCCTGTGCGGTGCGTCTTCGCACCTCACCGCGTCACTGCCAAGTTGCAGTCACTCCGTGTAGTTGAGGCTGGTCATCATGCCGGCCTCCTGGTGATAGGTGTTGTGGCAGTGCAGCATCCACACGCCCGGGTTGTCGGCCACGAACGACACGCGCAGCTGCTGCATGGGTAGCACGATCACGGTGTCCTTGCGTGCGCCTGGGCGCCCCTCGGCCGTGAGCACCTCAAAAGTGTGCCCGTGTAGATGCATGGGATGCCACATCATCGAAGTGTTCTTGAATGACAACGTAACGCGTTGACCCTCACGGACTTCCAGCGGACGCTTGTTCGAGAACGCCAGGCCGTTGATCGTCCAGTCGTAGGGCATCATCGATCCGCCCAGATCGGATGGCAGCTCCACATCGGCGCGCGCAGCCGGCAACGCCGAATCCGGCGCGGCCGCGAACGTCTCAACGGTGCCGACACGGCCCAGCAGCTCGGGGGCCGCATAATCGGCAGCCGGCGGCGAACCCGCGCCACTGACCAATAGTGCACGTGCCGACGCGTTCTTGCCTTCCGCGGCGGCAACGAGCGGGAATACTCCGTCACCGGCGGTGACCACCACGTCGTAGCGCTCACCCATGCCGATCAGCACCGCGTCAACATCGGTGGGCACGACCGGAAACCCGTCGGTGTGGGTCACCGTCAACCTGTGCCCGGCCAACGCAACCCGAAACGCCGTGTCGGAGCCGGCGTTGATCAGCCGGATCCGCACACGCTGACCAGGCTTGACTCGAAAACTGCTGGGCGCCTGTGGAATGCGCCCGTTAACCAGATAGTAGGGGTAGCTGACATCCCCGGCGTCACCACCGAGCAGCGCGCTGCTGCCGGCTCCGCCGACGCCCGGAACGGTGCTGCCCATGCCCGGCATGCCCGGCATGTTCATTCCGGGCATGTCGTGCCCGCCCGGCGAGTTTCGCAGCCCGTCATAGATCTGGGCCGGGCTGGATCCGACCCCGTCTGTCCAGTCATCCAGCATGACCACCCACTCGGCGTCATAGCTGCCCGGCTCGCTGCGGTCGTCGACAATCACCGGGAAATACAGGCCCGTGTCGGCGTCCAGACCAGTGTGTGGATGTGCCCAGTAGGTGCCCGCATATGGAACCGAGAACCGGTAGGTGAAGTCGCCGCCGGCGTCGATGTCCGGCGTAGCCGGTGATGCCCCGTCCATGTCGTTGCGCAAGGCGATGCCATGCCAGTGCACCGACGTGGCGCGATCAAGCCGGTTGCGCACCGTGACAGCCAGTTCGTCGCCCACCGACGCGCGCAGCAGCGGCCCAGGAACCGTGCCGTTATAGGAGACCGTCTCGGCGACAGTGCCGCCAAGATCTACCCGCGCTCGATCCACGGTGAGCGTGGCCGACACCGTGCGTCCGCTGTGCGGTCGGCGCGCCTCAGCGTCGGCCACCGCGTTGTTAGGCACAACGCTGCTGCTGCGCGTGCACGCCGCCAGTGTGACGCCGGCGGCCGCGGTAGCGGCAAGAAAGCTGCGCCGACTCCACTGCCCGGGCCCCCGCGTCTCAACCATTGCCCACGCCCGGTTGTGGTGAACGGCGATGTGCTGGCTTGTCGCCGCCCACGGAACCCGTATCACGGGCTGTTGCGATGGGGCGACCGTGGCGCCGGCCGGCGGGGCGGCCGAACAGTGTCGCCGTGGCAGCGACCACGACCCCCCAGCACAACACCAATACACCGGTCAGCGCCAGCCACAGCTGCCAGTCGTCGGCGGCCTCGAACGCCGTAGGCGCCCATCCCATACTCATATCGGTCTCCTTCGCTCACCACCATGAATCCGGCAAACCGCGAACCGATAAGGATCGTGTGAAGATTCGTTGAAGAATGGTGCGGGGCGTCAACACATCGTGGTCACCGGGCACCATGAAGGCCATGAGCAACACATCAGCGCCCACCGGTGGCGGTGCGCGAGGCTACCGGGCGCTCGTGGTCGATGACGAGGCGGCGCTGGCTGAGGTGGTGGCCAGCTACCTCTCCCGCGAGCACTTCACCACGCGCATCGTCGACAATGGTCCCGACGCTGTCAGTGTGGCCCGCGACTTCGATCCCGACGTAGTGGTTCTCGACCTGGGGCTACCCGGCATGGACGGGTTAGAGGTGTGCCGCCAGCTGCGCACCTTCTCCGACGCCTACGTGGTCATGCTCACCGCCCGCGACACCGAAATGGACACCATCGTGGGACTCACTGTCGGCGCCGACGATTACGTCGCCAAACCCTTCAGCCCACGCGAACTGGTGGCCCGAATCCGCGCGATGCTGCGGCGCCCGCGCGCCACCCCCCAGCCCGAGCGCGACCGCGGCGGCGACGTACCGGCCCCGCTGTCGTTTGGGCCGCTGCGTATCGACCTGGCGGCGCGGGAAGTGTCTCTGGATGGTGAACCGATCCTGTTGACCCGCACCGAATTTGACATCCTCGCCGCCCTGTCGGCGCGCCCGAGCGTGGTAATGAGCCGCCGCCAGTTGCTCGAGACGGTGCGCGAGGGGCCCTGGGTCGGTAACGAACACCTCGTCGATGTCCACATCGGACATGTGCGACGCAAACTGGGCGACGATCCGGCCGCGCCGCACTATGTCATCACCGTGCGCGGCGTCGGATACCGGATGGGAAGCGGGCAGTGATGGCCACGCCGACGCGCCGGCGGTCCGGGATAGCCATGCGTCTGCTGATCGCTCAAACCATGGTACTGCTGGCCGGCGCGCTGACCACCTGGGTGGTCGCCGCGATCGTCGGGCCGCCGCTGTTTCGTGAACACCTACACCGAGCCGGCGTGTCTGCCGGTTCCGCCGAGGAGTTCCACGCCGACGAGGCCTATCAGTACGCCACCGCGCTATCGGTCGGTGGCGCGGTGGCGGTCTCGGCGTTGGTCGCGTTCGCGGTCAGCTGGTATAGCAGCCGCAGATTGCAGCGCTCCATCACTGAAGTGGCGTCGGCGGCCACCGCGGTCGCCGAGGGCCGCTATGGGATCCGGGTATCACCGCCGCACCTCGGTGAGGACTTCGACTCGCTGGCGCAAGCTTTCAACCAAATGGCAGCCCAGCTGCAGGCTGTCGACACCAGCCGCCGCCAGCTGTTCGCCGATCTTGCCCACGAAATACGCACTCCTGTATCGGTTTTGCGGGCCTACACCGAGGCCATCGAGGACGGTGTGCGGTCATTGACTCCCGATACCACCGCGATGCTGCGCGACCAGACTCAGCGCCTGGTGCGTTTCGCCGAGGACGTTGCCGCGCTGGCGCAGGCTGAGGAAAGCGCAGCTTCGCTGGAGTTCGCCGACGTCGACGTCGCCGAGCTGATCGCCAAGACCGCGGCCGCGCTGAGCGGGCGCTACCGCGCCAAGGCCGTGTCGTTGGCGACGCATCTGCCCACCACCGAGCTGCCGCCGCTGTGGGGCGATGAGCAGCGACTGTCCCAGGTACTGGGGAACCTGCTGGACAACGCGCTACGGCACACACCGCCGCACGGGCGGGTCGACGTGCACGCCGACACCGATGGCAGCCGACTCCTGCTGCGCGTCAGCGACACTGGTGAGGGCATCGCTGCCGAGCACTTACCGCATGTGTTCGAACGGTTGTACCGCGCCGATACGGCCCGCACCCGCGACCACGGGGGCTCCGGGCTCGGCCTGGCCATCGCCAAGGCGCTCGTTGAGGCACACGGCGGCCGTATCAGCGCCAGCAGTCAGGGTGCGGGGACCGGGACAACGTTCACCATCGCGCTTCCGCTGCCACGCGGTGTGGCCGCACCGCATGCCAGCACGTCCGATCGGTCACGGTGAACGTTCACGCATCCGATGATGTCGGGCCGGTGGCGGGCTCTCACAACTGCAGCAGCGCCTCCACCGTCCCGTGCGGCAAGCTTCTCGCGGTCTGTGGGACTGATCGGCGCCGTGTCAAGCAGCGCCCGCGCTAAGGCGTTGTCGGTGTAGGGACAGTCGACCGAGAAGATCAGCCGGTCGATGCCGACTGTCGACAACGCGCGTAGCAGCGGCGGGAAGGTGGTATAGCCACTGGTGGTGAATCAGACGTTGATTCGGAAGTAGCACGGGACCGGTTGGCGCAGCCCGGCCACCGGGCTCAGCACCGCATCGATGCGGACCAGCGCGAACGGAATCATCTTCGCCATATGCCCCACGATCACCCGCAAGTCCGGGATGCGGTCGAGCACCCCCGGGCTTTTTCACCGCAGGACATGTAGTGCGGTCTCGGCGTGCCAACGCCCAACCGCCCGTGGCCAGGTGGTCGGCCAGAACCGGCGGCAGGCCGCCGAAGTAAGTTCGCCGTCCTGAGCTTGAGGGCTCGGCCTTAGCTTAGAGCGAGCCCAGAAGCTGCTGCATCGCGTCGATTTCTTGCTGCTGCGAGGCGCTGATCTTACGTGCGAGGTCGATTGCGGCGGGGAACTGGCCGCTGTCGACCTCGGTCTGCGACATCGCGATCGCGCCTTTGTGATGCTCGATCATCTGCGTCAGAAACAACCGGCTGGCCTCGACACCCTGGGCGTCGCGCAGGGCGGCCATGTCCTGCTCAGACATCATGCCCGAGCCGCTCGTGTCTCCCATGTCGTGGTCCGGCATGCCGGGCATGCCGCTGCCGGGCGACATCGTAGTCGTGGACAAGCCCCAGTCGTCCAGCCAGCCCTGGAGTTGTTGGATTTCGGGGCCTTGGTCCCCTTTGATTTGGTTGGCCAGCGACACAACGCGGGGGTCGATGCCCTCCTTGGCCATCAGCATGTCGGTCATCTCGATCGCCTGCTGATGGTGCGGGATCATACCCTGCGCGAACGCGACGTCCGTGTCATTGTGGGCCTGCGCCTGCGTGTCGCCGCCCGCTGGTGCTGACGGAGACGGCGTCGCCGCCCCCGTGGTCGTAATTGACGCCGTGTCTTGCTCGCCTTGCGGATTGTCGTTGCTACAGGCGCTCAAGATCACTGTGGCCGCGACCGCAGCGGCGAAGAATGTAGCTAGCCGCTTAGTGTGCACACCGATTCCTTCCGTAGTCATGAAAAGCGATGCTCTTTTGATGTGGACGAGCCACTGGGCGCCTAACCGCATGCCCTTGATGCCCGGCTGCGGGCTGTCCACTCTTGCGCTACCAGCGTGGGGCCAAGACCTAAGGGTCGGCTCGATATTCGATGAAGAATCGGTAAAGACCGCTCGCCGCGCCAGGCCCCCTACCGCCCGATCAAGCCCATCAGGCGATTGACTGCACTGCTAATGATTGCACCACGAACGGTCCTGCGCCCACATATACCCTGTTAGGGTATCCGGGAAGCGGTCTACGTCGAGCGACAGGTTCTATACCACCTCAGACGGGGCGAATATCGCCTATGAGCTCACCGGCCGCGGACGGCCCGTCGGCTACGCCCATCGCGTACTGCGCACCAGGACCGCCGTACGATCTTTGGAACTGTTCGACAGTCGACGGATTTTTTGGCACGATCATGCATCTTGCGACGCCGCTGTAGCAATACCGTGCGGCACTCCCAAGAGCGAGGGACAGATCACGCCCTTTTGCGCTTGGTTTATCCGCATGCTGGCGCCTTCTTCTGGGTATGGGTTCTCGATTGCGGTTATCGCTCGAACTACGGCGCGTTGACTGCCATCGCTAGCGGCCTGCACTTGTATTGAAGGAGAACAAGTATGAACCGGTCTTACGTCAAGTTCGGTATCACCATGGCAGCAAGCCTCATCCTGATGTTCTTGCTGACGATGTCGATGATCAGGACTGTCGATCACTTTTATTTGAACTTGAGCAACTTTTACATGGCGCTGATCATGGTCGCCGCGATGGGCGTCGTCATGCTTATCGTGATGGCGGGGATGTTCGGCAACAACCGGCTCAACATAGCTTTGTATGCGGCGCTGGCAGTGATCTTCCTAGGCGCGTTCGTCTTGGGGCGCACGGAAACATTCGTCGGTAACGAGCAGTTTCTGAAATCAATGATCCCGCATCATTCGCGCGCGATCCTAGTATGTCAGGAGTCGAAAATCACAGATCCCGAGATTATCGCGTTGTGCGACAAGATCGTACGCAGTCAGCAAGCGGAGATCGCAGAAATGAAGCGGATCCTCGACCGCTACTGATGTATGCGGCAAGTTCTCGTCATTTTGTGTTCAGGCGGTGCTGGGTGGAATCCCAGACATCGCCGTTGCAGGAACGGCAGCGCCTCTTGCGGCCTCTACAAACGTGAGTGCGCCTCGCGGAGTACCACTCATGTGCCCCCACAGCCACGGACGCGTACGGCGACAAACCGCTCTAGGGGTATATGGGAGGGAACTGATGTCTAGCGACAGTTTGTACACCACCCCCGACGGGTCGACGATCGCCTACGAGCTCAGGGGCCGGGGACGGCCCGTTGGTTATGCCCATGGAGTGTTGCTCAGCAGGGCGGGCGTGCGGGGCCTGGAGCTGTTCGACATCGATGCCGTTGCTGCCGGTCGCCGGCTGCTCACCTACGACCAGCGCGGGCATGGCCACTCCACCGAGCGCGCAGTTGCCGAGGATTACCGCTTCGAGCGCGCCGCAACTGATCTGCTGGGCGTACTCGAGGCTGCGGCGATCGATGCGCCCATTGACTTCGCTGGCTCATCCCTGGGTGCGGCGGCCGTGCTGTACGCGGCCTTGGCCGCGCCGGAGCGGTTCGGCCGACTGGCACTGCTGATTCCGCCGGTTTCCTGGGAAGCAGGCCCGCGCCCAGCCCGGCAGTGGTACGCCGATACCGCGCGCCGCATAGACAAGATCGGCCCGGCGGCGTGGCGCAAAGAATGGGCGCGGGCTGCACCGTTGCCCATCTTCGCCGACTATCCGCAGGCGAAGTTCAGCCCCGATGCCCCCGACGAACTGCTCGCATCGGTTCTCCGCGGAGTCGGCCTGTCGGAGCTGCCCGACCCGGACGCGCTGGCCGCGCTGCACCATCGCGCACTGATCTTGGCGTGGGACACCGATCCCCTGCACCCGGTGTCCACCGCGGCGCGCCTGCATGTGCTCATGACCAACTCGACCTTGTCGGTCGCACGCTCGATTACAGACGTCAAGACGTGGACGCAGCGCACCGCGCAGTTCTTTGGCTAACCTGACGCTTAGTAGCGGCGGGCGTTGTGGATCGGAGCGTTCGAGATGGGCGACACCTTCACCGGGGTGCCGTACGTCGAGGCATGCACCATCATCCCGTCACCGATATAGATGCCGGCATGAGAGACATCGGAGTAGAACGTCACTATGTCACCAGGTTGAAGGTCCGAGACCGCGACCGGTTGACCTCCCTGGGCCAAGGCCTGGCTCGAACGCGGCAGCGACTTACCGTTCTGCAGAAAGGCCCACTTGATCAGCCCCGAGCAATCGAAGGCATTCGGCCCGGTCGCACCCCACGAATACGGCGAGCCCACGCGCGACAACGCCGCCTGTACCACAGCAGCTTCCTCGCCGCCCGACACCGCCGGCGGGGGTGCAACGTCGCCCGGCGGCTGGCCAGGCATGGCGATAATCGCCGGGTTAGCCGGGGCCGGCGTAGCCGGCAGTGGTGGGGGTGGCGGGCCCGGATCGGCCAACGCAGTGCGCTGATCGGGCGTTAGTGCGTCGTACTGTGCCTTCACCGCGGTGATCTGGCGCTGCAGCTCACTTTGCTTGGACTGCAACTCCGCGCGCACCGCTGCCCCCTGCTCCGCCGCCGAACGCGCAGCGTCAGCCGATGCGGTTGACGCCTGGGCCGCCATCACGGCCCGCTCGTTGGCTTTCTGGAAAGCCCGCATCTGGTCGGCCATCTCGGTGGCCATCGCCCGCTCGACCGAAAGCTGATCGATCAGCTGCTGCGGAGAATCGGCGGAGAGCACCGCCGATACCCCGTCCGGGCGACCGCCCATGTACATCGCCGCCGCGACCTTGTCGACCGCGCCCTGATACTTAATCAGCTCCACCTTGGCCGTTTCCAGTGCCGCCTCGTCGGCGGCCTTGCGATCCTCGGCGGCCTTTTCCGCGGCCAGTTTGGCGTCCAAGTCCAACTGTGCCGTGTGCATGGCCTCGGTGGTCTGTTCCGCGCTGCGGGATAACTCGTTGAGCCTGGCCAGCGCGTCGGTGGCCGGATCGGCGCTGACATTGCCGGCCACCATCGATCCCATCACGGCCAGAGCCGCAACGGCACCGAAAAGCCACCGCTTCAACGAGTAAACCATTCGATGTGCGCGGGCGAGCTTCAAGACGGACGATCCTTAACTGCGATGGCCGAAGTCCGGTGAGAGTACGTAGATCTCGATTAGGTTACGAAATGGCATCGACGTTGTCTATACGAACAGCCAAACCTCACCACCCCCAGCGACGGCCCGGTCGGCTTTCCACCGCCCCACGAGGATGGGATGTACGTACTCTGCTAGTAGGTCGCGATAATAGGGAGGCGTTCGCTGGAGAAGGCTTCGGCCCGAGCAGATGCAGATCGTGCAAGCCTTTACCGAATCTTTAGCGAAGTACTAGTTGAGCCATACACGGGACGGCAACTCTGGAGGTGACCATGGTGGCGTGGAGCGCCCACCGCGGTTTGCGCAATGACAGGTGCTCGGCGGCCGCTTGAGCGATTGCCGGTGGCAGAGAGGGGAAGAGCAATGTGGCGGGTTAGGTCGGTTACCGGTTGGGGTGGGCGCCGGTGTGGGCTGACTGCCCTTGCTGCGGCCACGGCTGTGGTTCTGACGCTCGGTGCCTGCAGCAGCAACGCTTCTGCACCGTCGCCTCAGGTGATTGCAGACAAGGGAGATCCGTTCAGCGACCTGCTGGTGCCCGGGCTGCAGTCGTCAGTATCCGACGGCGCCGTCGGCGTTCCCGTCGATTCCCCCGTCACCGTGACTGCCGATGACGGCGTTCTTGGTGCGGTCACCATGGTCAATGAAGAGGGCAATCCAGTCGATGGACAGCTGAGCCCCGATGGACTGACGTGGGCGACGGCCGAGCCGTTGGGCTACAACAAGGAGTACACGCTGACCGCCGAGGCGCGCGGACTCGGCGGCGTCGAACACAACAGCATGACATTCGAGACGCAGTCGCCGGAAAACTTGACCATGCCCTACGTCATGCCCAATGACGGTGAAGTCGTCGGTATCGGCCAGCCCATCGCCATCCGCTTCGATGAGGACATCCCCAACCGGTTAGCGGCGCAGAAGGCCGTCACTGTGCGGACCAACCCGCCGGTCGAGGGTGCGTTCTACTGGCTCAACAATCGCGAAATGCGTTGGCGCCCAGCCGAATACTGGAAGCCAGGCACCACGGTCGACGTGGCAGTCAACACCTACGGTGTAGATCTCGGTGACGGCCTCTTCGGCCAGGAGGACATCACCACGCGGTTCACCATCGGCGACGTCGTCATCGCCACCGCTGATGACAACACCAAGACGCTGACCGTGCGGCGCAACGGCGAAGTCGTCAGAACCATGCCACTTTCCATGGGCAAGGACAGCACGCCCACTGACAACGGCGCCTACATCATCGGTGACAGGTATTCGCACCTGATCATGGACTCCTCGACCTACGGCGTGCCCGTCAACTCCCCAGAGGGCTATCGCCTCGAGGTGGACTGGGCCACACAGATGTCCTACAGCGGCATCTATGTGCATTCAGCGCCGTGGTCAGTGGGCAGCCAAGGCAGCACCAACGTGAGCCACGGCTGCCTCAACGTGAGCCCCGCCAACGCGATCTGGTTCTACGACAACACCAAACGCGGCGACATCGTCGAGGTCGTCAATACCGTGGGCTCGACCCTGTCGGGTACCGACGGTCTCGGGGACTGGAACATCCCATGGGAACAATGGCGGACAGGCAACGCAAACCTCTGACGCCGCCGATTGACGGCGCGCCGGGACGACAACGATTCATGTTCGTAGCGGCAAGTTCTGAGCATGAAACGAGGAGAGAATGCGTTCAACGCTGATTGCCCTGCTTGGCGTGACGGTGCTGTTGGCCGGCGCGTGCTCCAGCAGCGACACCAGCTCGATCCAACGCGACACCAGGGGTCTGGCCCACATCCACGGCCTCGGCGTCAATCCAGCCGACGGCGCGCTGTATGCCGGGACGCACTACGGCGTATACCGCCTCGCCAACGAGGGTGATCCCGAGCTCGTCGGCGACATCGTGCGGGACTTCATGGGTTTCACCGTCGCCGGACCCGAGAACTTCCTCGGTAGCGGCCATCCCGGCGAGACTGACCGTGGCGCTCCGCCGCATCTCGGGTTGATCGAGAGCACGAATGGGGGACAATCATGGACGTCGGTGTCGATGGCCGGCGAGGCCGATTTCCATTCCCTCGAGTACCGCCATGGGCTGGTCTATGGGCTTAACAGCGGAACCCAGACCGTGATGGTGAGCGCGGACAAACGCAGCTGGGATCAACGTGCCGCGATCAGCGCCGTCGACATCGCGGTGTCACCCCAGAATGCGAACGAGATCCTGGCGACGACCGCCGATGGACTGGCGCGCAGCCTCGACCAAGCCAGGACGTTCGCGCCGGTCGGTGCTCAACCCCAGCTGGTCTTGCTGAGCTGGCCCGACGACGGCCCGCTAATCGGGGTTGATTCCATCGGGACGGTATATGCCAGCGAGGATTCGGGCGCCACGTGGCAAGCGCGGCGGGCATTGGGTGAGCAAACGCAGGCTGTGCTCGCAGCCGGCCGCGGACTGGTGTTCGTTGCCACCGAGAAGGGTATTCACCGCTCGACCGACAACGGAACGACGTTCGAGGCCTTCTATGCCTTCGACGCACAATGAACACGATCCACCCGCGCTGAGCGGACGCCGCACGCCTGCCGCACCGGGGCCGTGGAGTCTGGACAAGCTCGCAGCGCTGGCCGGCGAAACCGAGACCGACATCCGGGGGCACGCCGATGCCGGCCTGCTTCACCGACAACCGGATGGACAGTTCGAACCCGAATCTCTGCACCGGCTGCGTCTGATCCAGTTCGCGCGCAGCCGCGGCGTCAGCGAAGACCAGCTGGCGGCGTCGATCGCTAGCCAGAGCGATCTGCTGGGCATATTCGACGAATTGGTCCCCGTCGGCGATGGCACGGTGAGCCTTGTCGACGCCGCCCGCGAACTAGGCCTCGACGACGCAGTGATCAATGACCTGGCCGAGATCCTGGACTGGAACGACGTCAGCGCCGGAACAGAAGCTGACGTCGCCACTTTGCAGGTACTTGTCAAAGCGCTGGCACTGGGGATGCCGCGCGATGCCCTGATGCAGCTGATCCGCGTCTTCGCCGATGCCACCGATCGCCTGGCCGACGCCGTCGTGCGCACCTTTCACGACTACGTCCACGAACGCTTCCGCGCCCAGGGACTCACCGGCCCGGAGCTGCTCGCAGCCAGCGAGGGCGTCGGCAAGCCACTGCTGGACCTGGTCGAACCGACCGTCGTGTACTTCCACCGGCGGGCCTATCAGCGCGCCCGTCGTGAGGACCTGCTGCGCCATCTAGCCGAGCCGACCACCCCGCCCTCGACCGCACCCGGCGAGGAACAGGCGACGGTGCTTTTCGTCGATCTGGCCAGCTTTACCTCGCTGACCGCGACCATGGGCGACCATGCGGCGGCCGACGTTTTGCGCAGATTCAGTGTCACCGTGCGCAGCAGCGCAGCGCAACACCGAGGCCGGGTCCTCAAGCAGATCGGTGATGAGTTCATGGTGATCTTCGCCCGACCCTTCGACGCCATCGCATTTGGCCTGGCGATGGACCGCTTCGTCGACGCCGAGCCACAGTTCCCGGCGCTGCATATCGGCGCGCACAGCGGCACGGTCCTCTACCGTGAAGGCGATTATGTCGGCGGCACAGTCAATCTCGCCGCACGTGTAGCGTCGGCCGGCGTCGCAGGCCAGTTTCTGATCACCGAAGAGCTCCGAGACACGGCCGGACCCCACCCTGAGGTGGACTTCGCTGCTCTGCCCCCGCAGCGACTCAAGGGGATTCCCGGTCCCGTCTGTCTTGTCGAAGTCCGCCGCCGGCGTATCCCCAGTCGCTCGAACCGCGCAACCGATCCCGTGTGCGGGATGCTCCTGCACCCCAGCGACGTCGCAGCCCAGACAACCTGGGCCGGAACCACATTCATGTTTTGCAGCGAGGCGTGCCAGCGTGCTTTCGTCGAGGAACCCGAGCGCTTCGCTACCCCGCGCCCGAGTTAGCCGCGCTGGGACTTATTGTGCGCCAGAGCCCCCCGCACGGTGTCGTCCCCCGCGGTGCTCGCCGCCTCGGCGCGCAAAGACCTCAAACATGGCTCTTCTTCCATGGCTCAGTGTGGCCTGCCGCCGAAGTGGCGATGCCGTTCGACCTACTGCCCGCGTACGTAACCAGTAGACTGGCCGCCGAGGCACCGCGGTCTGCGCGCCGGGTGATACAAAACGAAGTTATCGGAGGTGAGAAATGCGCAAGCTGACCAGGGCCAGGCTGATCACAGCCTTGATCGCGGCCGGGCTGGTTGCAGGTCTGGCGCTAGGCAACCCATCTGCGTTGGCTCAACCCGATGTTCCACCGCCGCCTCCGGCGCCGGTCGACCCCTTGGCGCCTCCTCTACCACCTCCTCCACCGGCGGCGCCTTTGCTGGCCGAGCCCCTCCCTCCGGGCGCGCCGCCGGTGGAGGAGGTGGTAGAGG
>NZ_NVQE01000048.1 GCF_002591975.1 Mycobacterium neglectum
CCCGCAGGGACCACATAGCTCAGGCCGCCGCCCGTCGATCCGGGCCGCGTCGACAACGCCGCCGGCGGCCTGAGCTATGTGGTCCCTGCGGGATGGAAGGTTTCGGATTCCACCCAGTTGTCCTACGGCCAGGCACTGTTGACGAAGATCGCACCGGAAGGCGCAGAGCCGCCGAACGATACGAGCGTTCTGCTCGGACGGCTTGATCTGAAGCTGTTCGCGGGCGCCGAAACCGATAACACCAAGGCCGCCCAGCGGCTGGCGTCGGATATGGGCGAGTTCTTCATGCCCTTCCCCGGCACCCGGATGAATCAGGAAACGATTCCGCTCGACGCCGCAGGCATGCCGGGTGTCGCCTCCTACTACGAGGTGAAGTTCACCGACACCAACAAGCCCACCGGCCAGATCTGGGCGGGCGTGGTCGGTGAGCCGGTCGAACCCGGCACCCCGCGCGGCCAGCGCACACCGCAGCGCTGGTTCGTCGTCTGGCTCGGGACGGACGCCAACCCGATCCCCAAGGACGAGGCCGCGATCCTCGCCAATTCGATCCGGCCTTATGCCGCACCGGTCGCTCCGCCGCCTCCGCCTGCGGATCCCAATGCGCCGCCGCCTCCGCCTGCGGATCCCAATGCGCCGCCGCCTCCGCCTGCGGATCCGAATGCGCCGCCGCCTCCGCCTGCGGATCCGAATGCGCCGCCGCCTCCGCCTGCACCTGCGGCCGTCGGGGTGCCGGTGCCCGTCGCGCCGGAGGATGCGCCAGGAATGCTGCCGCCGGGCTGACCGCCGGGTGTCCGCCGCGGGACGGACCCGAATGCCTCACCGTCAGTTGGCGTTCAGGGACCGACCCACGGCGGCTGGGCGCTGCCCACGTTGACGATGAAGCAATTGGTGCCGCCGAACCCGAGGACTCCGGTGGACTGGCAGCGCTCGAAGTTGCCATCGGGTGCGATCGGCCCGTCGCAGATCTCGCCGCCGCCCCACGGCGTCCAGCCCGCCTGGCACCCGGCGTTCGCCGGAGCCGCCAGGGCGAGGGCGACTCCGCTCGTCGCGAGGGCACTGATCGTCAGTGCAACAAGTGCTTTCATGCCTCCACCTCTTCCTGCGGTAGCGGTGCCGTGACCGGTACGGGGCCGTCACGCGCACGTTATTCCCAGGTTATGCGCTCGTGACCGATTAGGGATCGGGAATCCTCGCAGTCTTGATGACAGCGGATCTTGACCGTGGTAGCGGCCGAATCGTTATCCACGTGCGGTATATCTCAAGTTGGCGCGGCGGCTGCGCTGAGCCAAGGGCAGCGATAGGCGGGAGACGCTGATGGACATCATTGCGGCTACTCAGTTCCTCGGAGAACGGTCCACAACGCTCACCAGCGTCGGCTGGATCGGTTACATCATCATCGGAGCGCTCGCCGGCTGGATTGGCGGAAAGATCGTCAAGGGCAGCGGATCCGGAATTCTGATGAACATCGTCATCGGTGTAGTCGGCGCCTTGATCGGTGGTTTCCTCCTCAGCTTCTGGTTCGACACCGCCGATGGAGGTTGGTGGTTCACCTTCTTCACCGCAATTCTCGGATCGGTGATCCTGCTGTGGCTCGTCGGCCTGGTGCGGAAAAAGGCCTAGCGTCACGATGGGGTGATGAGCACCCCAACCATGAAGGCGTGGCGGGTCCGCCGGCCCGGTCCGATGAACACTCGGCCACTGGAGTACGTCACGACTGAGGTACCACGGCCCGCGCCCGGCGAGCTTCTCGTCGCGGTGCGGGCTTGTGGTGTGTGCCGCACCGACCTCCACGTGGCCGAGGGCGACTTGCCCGTGCACCGCTCCGGAGTGATTCCGGGCCATGAAGTCGTCGCCGAAATCGTCGAAGTAGGCCCGACAGCGCAGGGCGGTGAGTTCGCCGTCGGCGACCGCGTCGGTATCGCGTGGCTCAGATACACATGCGGCCGATGCAAGTTCTGTGGGAGCGGTAACGAGAACCTGTGCCAAGAATCTCGGTACACCGGGTGGGACGCCGATGGTGGATATGCCGAATTTGCCACCGTCCCAGCGGCTTACGCGCACCCTCTGCCGGATCGGTACTCCGACACGGAATTGGCGCCGCTGTTGTGCGCGGGCATCATCGGCTATCGCGCCCTGCTGCGCGCCGACCTCCCTGCAGGCGGGAGGCTGGGCATCTACGGGTTCGGAGGCAGCGCACACCTCACCGCGCAGGTTGCTCTCGCGCGGGGCGCCGAAGTGCACGTGATGACGCGCGGCGACATGGCGAAGGAATTGGCTTTGGCGTTGGGCGCGGCGTCGGTGCAGGGCGCCTATGACCGTCCGCCGGTGGCGCTGGACTCCGCGATTCTGTTCGCCCCGGTGGGTGATCTGGTGCTGCCCGCACTCGAGTCGCTGGACCGCGGTGGCACTCTGGCCGTTGCCGGTATCCACCTGTCCGACATCCCGCCGATGAACTACCAGCGCCACCTCTTTCAAGAGCGCCAGTTACGGTCCGTGGCGTCGAACACCCGCGCCGACGCCCGCGAGTTCCTCGCCTTCGCCGGTCGCCACCACCTGGAGGTGACGACTCCGCAGTACCCGCTGGGCAAGGCCGATTGTGCACTCGCCGATCTCGTCGAGGGCCGCATCTCCGGCGCAGCGGTACTGCTGGTTTAGAGCGCAGCGAGGGCGGCGCCGAGCCGACCCCGCAGATCGCCGTGGCCGTATCGATAGAGCGGACCCGTTCCGTCGCCCAGAATCTGGCGCAAACGTGCCATTCCTCGCGCGCTCACCGGCCGCGGTGCGTGCAACCTCAGCGTGATCGCATCGATCACGTCTTCGGCCGCCGTGATGTTGGCAACATGCAACGGCACCCGAGACGACAGCAGCAGGCCGCGGCCGCGGGCATCGGTGACCGTCGCGCGCAATGAACGCGCGATTGCCTCCCGTTCCGCGTTCGACGTCAGGCGCGCCTCATGAACGGCGAGCGCACTGCCCGCCGGTGCGGGTACGCCGACGGCAAGAAGCCCGTCGAACTGGCCGGCTCGAAGTCGTGCCGTCAGCCGTGACGCCAACGACGATCGGGGCACCGCCCGATCCGGAGTGGCGGAGCCGGCGTTGGAAAAACTAGAAATAATTTCGGCTGGAATCTTGTTGTCAGCCATGGGTATCTACCTCTTTGCCGGGTTTCGGCATTCGCTTTACTCTTATGACTGTCTAAGACGTTACAGTGGTCATGCGTGACCAGTCAAGTTGATATACCGGTCATGGAAGCTTACGGTGGATTCATGGTTGCGGAACCGAAACGTTGGCTTGCCGACGACGAATCCAAGCCGGCGCCCGGACGGTTGCTTCGAGTTCAAGCGCTGGTCAACACCGTAGAGCTGCCCACTGGGCCGGACAGGCTCGCCGATCCCGAGGATGCGCGCCCGTGGCTCATCGCCAACGAGCTGTTGGCATCCGATGCCGCCCTCGATGGCACCGATTTGCAGCTGCTGAGTGGTGTGCGCGAGGCGTTGCGCACGCTTTTGTCGCACAACAGCGGTGGGCCGGCGCCGGTCGAGGCGGACTTGGTGCCGCTTCGTGCGGTCGCCGACCGCGGCGCCGCGCGCGCCGAACTCGACACCGACGGGGTGGTACGACTCGCGGCGGCTGGTGATTCGGTGGCCGAGCGCCTGGTCGAACTGTTGCTGATCACACGCGACGCGCAGCGTGACGGCAGTTGGGCGCGTCTGAAGGTCTGCGCGAACGACGAATGCCGGTGGGCGTTCTACGACCGATCCCGTAACCACGGCGGAACCTGGTGCGAGATGTCTGCGTGCGGAAACAAGCTGAAGAACCGTGAGTTTCGCGCGCGACGGAAGGCGAGGGCCTGACTTCCTGGGCCAGCGCGGTCAGGTCGACAGATGCCACACCAGAGCGGCGGCCAGCGCACCCAATCCGTTGAGCGACCAGTGCAAGGCGATCGGTGCGATCAGACTCCCGCTGCGCCGACGTAGCCAGGTGAACACGAAACCGGCGAAGGCCGTGGCCGCGACCGCAAGGGCAACCCCTGCCACTGTGCCTAGCAGGCCGCCGCCGAATATGCGGGTGAACCCGACGTTACTGCTGGTCAGGCCAAATGAGGTCGCGATATGCCAGAGGCCGAAAAGCAACGAGCCCGCCGCCGCGACACCTCGCCAGCCCCATGCGCGGTCCAGCGCACCGTGCAGTACGCCACGGAACGCCACTTCCTCTGGGATCACCGTCTGCAGCGGAATGATGATCATCGACGCGAGTAATGCGCCGGAGATCGTCGCGTAGTTGTTGTTCATGAACATCGGGCGCGTCCAGGGCAGCAATGCGCCGATCGCGATCACCGTGACCACCAGGGCGACGGCGGCCAGGGCGTAGCCCGCGCCGGACTTCCATTGCTCCCTGCCAAGGCCCAGTTCGGTCCAGCCCAGGCCCCGCGACCGCACGAGGAGCAGGAGACCGATCGCGGCCGCTGGAACCGTCGCGAAACTGGCCCACGGGGTGGTGAAGTGCGCGATCAGGTTGGTGAGCGCGAGCACCACCACAACCACGGCGATATCCGCATAGATGCGGAAGTGATGAAGTGCGGACAATTGTTCGATCAGCGGGTGCGGAGTCTCGGCTACCAGCGCTTGATCGGACACGGGTTGCGATTCTACCGGTCTTCGCTGAGTGTCGCCTGAGACAGCGAAGGCATAAACACCATGGTGGTGGGTGGCCGAGGAGTGAACAAGTCTCACCCGTCGGGCACAACGTGAAGCACCGGCGTTTGATGGGTATGGGAAACCCGAACCCGATGCGACAGGAGCACGGTGCGATGACCACAGAGTCCGGTTTGATGCAGACTTGGCCTTCCGCCGAATCGCGCGCGCTGAGCGACGAGACGCTGGCCAAGATCGACGGTTGGTGGCGCGCAGCGAACTACCTGTCTGTGGGGCAGATCTATCTGCTGGCCAACCCGCTGCTGAAGGCGCCGCTGTCGGCCGACGATGTCAAGCCTCGTCTGCTCGGGCACTGGGGAACCACGCCCGGCCTGAACTTCCTGTACGCACATCTCAACCGGGTCATCAAGGAGCGGGGCCAGTCGACCATGTACATCACCGGGCCCGGCCACGGTGGTCCCGGGCTGGTCGCCAACGCCTACCTCGACGGCACGTATTCGGAAGTGTACTCCGAAATCACCCAGGACACCGACGGCATTCGGCGGCTGTTTCGCCAGTTCTCGTTCCCCGGCGGCATACCGTCGCACGTTGCCCCGGAAACGCCGGGCTCCATCCACGAGGGTGGCGAGCTCGGGTATGCGCTTTCGCACGCGTACGGTGCCGCGTTCGACAACCCGGGCCTCCTGGTCGCGGCGGTCGTCGGCGACGGCGAGGCCGAGACCGGCGCGCTCGCGACGAGTTGGCATTCGAACAAGTTCGTCAACCCGGCCAAAGATGGGGTGGTGCTGCCGATCTTGCACCTGAACGGGTACAAGATCGCCAATCCGACGGTTCTGGATCGCATACCCACAGATGAACTTCGAAGCCTGATGGTCGGCTACGGCCACAACCCGTATTTCTTCGAGGCGAACGAGGGCGACGACATCGCCGACGTACATCGGCGGTTCGCATCGTTGCTCGACGAGGTGCTCAACGAGATTTCGGAGATCAAGGCCAGGGCGGCCGAGCGTGATGAGCGCCGGCCGACGTGGCCGATGGTCGTCTTCCGCACTCCTAAGGGATGGACTGGTCCGGATTACATTGACGGAAAGAAGACCACGGGATCCTGGCGCGCACACCAGGTTCCGCTAGCCAGCGCCCGCGATACCCCAGAGCATCTGCGAGTGCTCGCCGACTGGTTGGGCTCCTATCGGCCCGACGAACTATTCGACGAGGACGGCAGACTCGATCCTGCCATCGCCGATCTGGCACCGGATGGCGCGCTGCGAATGAGCGACAATCCGCATGCCAACGGCGGAATTCTGTTGAAAGATCTGCGGCTGCCCGACTTTCGGAAGTTCGGCGTGAACGTACCCGTCCCGGGCGCCACCATCGCTGAGGCGACCAAGGTGCTCGGCCAGTGGCTCACTGAAGTTATTCGGCTCAACCCCGACAACTTTCGGATCTTCGGCCCCGACGAGACCGCCTCGAATCGCCTTCAACCGGTGTTCGATGCCACTGCCAAACAGTGGAACGCCGAGTTCGTGGGGCCAGAAGTCGATGAGCATCTCGCCCGGGCTGGGCGTGTCGTCGAGATGCTGTCCGAGCACCAGTGCGAGGGCTGGCTCGAGGGATATCTGCTGACGGGCAGGCACGGTTTGTTCAATTGTTACGAGGCGTTCATCCACATCATCGATTCGATGGTCAACCAGCACGCCAAATGGCTGAAGGTCACCAACCACATACCGTGGCGCCGACCCATCGCCAGCCTGAATTACCTGCTGTCAAGCCATGTTTGGCGCCAAGACCATAACGGCTTCAGCCATCAGGACCCCGGCTTCATCGACCACGTCGTCAACAAGAAAGCCGAGATCGTCAGGGTGTACCTGCCGCCGGACGCGAACACCCTGCTGTCCACCTATGACCACTGCCTACGGTCGCGGCAGTACGTGAACGTGGTGGTGGCGGGCAAGCAGCCGCACCCCAACTTCCTCACCATGGATCAGGCGATCGCGCACTGCGCCAGGGGACTGGGCATCTGGGAGTGGGCAGGCTCCGAAGAAGTCGGCACCGACCCGGACGTCGTCATCGCGACCGCCGGGGACGTGCCGACGCTGGAGGGTCTCGCGGCCGTCGACTTGATCAGACAGCACCTGCCCGACCTGAAGGTCCGCTTCGTCAATGTCGTCGACCTGATGCGCCTGCAGGACGACACCGAGCATCCGCACGGTCTGTCGAATCGCGAATTCGACATGATCTTCACTCGCGACAAGCCGGTGATCTTCGCGTATCACGGTTATCCCTGGTTGATCCATCGGCTCATCTATCGGCGCGACGGCGCCAACAACGTCCACGTGCGGGGTTACAAGGAAGAGGGAACCACCACCACCCCCTTCGACATGGTCATGCTCAACGACCTCGACCGGTTCCACCTGGTTATCGACGTGATCGACCGGGTGCCTTTCCTGCAGTCACGCTGCGCAACGCTGCGCCAGCGCATGGTCGACATGAGGATCACGGCCCGCCAGTACACCCGTGAGTACGGCGACGACCTTCCCGAGGTGCGCGACTGGGTGTGGCCCGACGCGCGTCAGTTGGCGGGGCAGACGGATATTGCCGCGACGGCAGCGACTGGAGGCGACAACGAGTAGTCGCGAATGCACGCACTACCCTGTCGGTCGTGCTCGGATTCGCAGTGCCGCAATATGGGGCGGCTGCCCACGCAGAGCTGGCCCGCTTCGCCTCGACGGCCGAAGAACTCGGCGCCGATAGCCTCTGGGTCGGGGACCGGCTGCTCGCGGCGGTGCAACCCACCGTCGGATACGCGGGCAGGGACACCATCCCCGCACAGTTCCGGACCGGAATCGATCCGTTCATCGCACTGGCGGTGGCCGCAACCGCGACGACGAGGACCCGCCTGGGCGCCAGCGTGTTCGTCGCCCCGTGGTATCCGCCGGTCCAACTGGCCAGGCAATTGACCAGCCTTGACGTGGTCAGCGGCGGGCGACTGCTGCCGGGTTTCGGTATCGGCTGGTCGCCCGAGGAGTATGAGGCGGCGGGTGCGCCGTTCAGGCGCCGCGGCGCACAGCTCGACGAGCTCCTGGACGCGCTGGAGGCATTGTGGACGACGAATCCCGTTGCGCACCATGGCGAACGTTGGTCCATTCCGGAAGCCTGGGTCGACCTCAAACCGGTGCAAAAACCGCGCCCGCCGATCTATCTCGGCGCATTCACGCCGGCCGGACTCGAGCGGGTGGGCCTGCGCGCCGACGGCTGGACACCGGTGGTGCAGGTCCCGCGCGGCGTGAACCTCGACATGCTGACCAGGCAGCGGCAGACGATCGACGACGCGGCGCGCGCCGCTGGACGTGATCCATCGGCCATTCACACCTGCGTCCGGATCAACGTCGCCGGGGGTGCGCCCGTCGAGCAGGTGGCCGAGGCCGTCAAGGTGCTGGCCGACAACGGCTATCCCGACACGTTCGTCGACCTGCTTTATGTCGCCGACACCACCGACGCCCACCTCGACTGGGTGGAACGGCTGGTGGCCCGGTGAGCGGACTGCTGAGCTCCGTACGCGTTCTGGAATTGGGCGGTGCATCATCCGATGGCGTCGGGCGCCTGTTCGCGGACCTGGGCGCCGACGTCTTGAAGGTCGAGCTTCCCGGCGGAGGCGATGCGCGCCACGCACTGCCCGGCGTCGCGGGCGCCAGCATCGCGTTCGCGGTGCACAACGCCAACAAGCGCAGTGCCGTGCTCGATCCCGACAGTGCGCAAGACCGGCAGCGACTGGTCGAGTTGGCAGGTGCGGCCGACATCGTCGTGGACAGCGGCAACCCAGGAACCGCTGCGGCTTTCGGAACATCGTGTGTCGCCCTTGCCGATCAGTTCGGGCACCTGGTGGCGCTGTCGGTGACCGACTTCGGCTCCGCCGGTCCATATCGTTCGCGGCAGGCCACCGACGCCGTCTTGTACGCGATGTCGACCGCTCTGTCACGGACCGGTCCAACGACGGGCAAGCCGGTACTGCCGCCCGACGGTGTGGCATCGGGGACGGCCGCGGTGCAGGCGGCATGGGCGGCACTGGCTGCGTTCTATCGCCGGTTACGCGACGGCAGAGGCGATTACATCGACTTCTCTCGTTTCGAGGCGGTTCTGCAGTCGCTCGATCCGCCGTTCGGTTCGGAGGGCCAAGCGGCCGTCGGCCTGAAAGCGGCGGGGGAACTCTGGCGGGGCAGGCCGCGCAATCAGCAGATCTATCCGATCTTCGCCTGTAAGGACGGCAACGTTCGCATCTGCCTGCTGTCGGCGCGGCAATGGCGCGGAATGCGTGGCTGGCTCGGTGAGCCCGCGCAATTTGCCGACCCCAAGTTCGACACGATCGCGGCACGCTACGCCGCCTCGCGCGAATTGAACGCCGCGATCGCCGACCTGTTCGCTTCGCAGACGATGGACGATTTGGTCGCAGGCGGACAGACGCGTGGGGTCCCGGTGGCCGCGGTCCTCAGTGCGGCAGAGACCTTGGCGTCAGAGCACTTTCGCGAGGTAGGTGCGCTGATCGACCTGCCGATCACCCATGATGTGACCCTGACCGTTCCGGTGGGGCCCGTGGTCGTAGACGGCCAGCGCGCCGGGGTGGCGCGCCCGGCACCGGAGGCGGGCGCCGATGAACCCGATTGGCCCGCAGCCCCTTTCGCAGGTGAACCGCGCGAGGCCGACGTCCAGCGGCCGTTCGATGGCCTGCGGATTCTCGACCTCGGCGTGATCGTCGCAGGTGGTGAACTGGGCCGGCTTTTCGCCGACCTGGGCGCGGAGGTGATCAAGGTGGAGAGCGCCGCGTATCCCGATGGTCTTCGCCAAACCGCTCCCGGCATGACGATGAGCAGATCGTGGGCCTTGACGCACCGCAACGAAAAGAGCCTCGGCCTCGACCTGCGACATCCCGAGGGGGCCGAGCTCTTCCGGCGCCTGGTCGCCGACGCGGATGCCATTTTCGCCAACTTCAAGCCGGGAACGCTTGATTCGCTTGGCTTTTCCTATGAGCGGTTACGGCAGATCAATCCGCGTATCGTGCTGGCGGAGAGCAGCGCGTACGGGGCGAGCGGCCCGTGGAGCGACCGCATGGGGTACGGACCGCTGGTGCGGGCGGCGACGGGCGTCACCTGGCTGTGGACCTCCCAGGACGCGATTTCGGAAGGAAGCTTCTCCTCCTCCCAATTTTTTGATGCGACCACCGTTTTCCCCGACCACGTCGCCGCCAGACTGACCGCATTCGCGGCGTTGGCCGCGATGATCCGGCGCGAACGCACCGAAACAGGTGCGCACGTACACATCCCGCAGGCCGAGGCGGCGGTCAACCAACTCGCCACCGCCTACGTCACCGAAGCCGCACTCACCGCGGGGGTGCCGGTCACCGGGGATGAGTCGATCCACGGCGTCTATCCGTGCGCCGGCGACGACGAATGGTGTGTCATCTCCGTTCGGTCCGACACCGAGCGCACCGCGCTCGCGCAGGTGATGGGCCGTGACGATCTCCCACTCGAGCGAGACCAGTTCATCACCGCCGTGTCGGAATGGACGCGCAGCAATGACAAGGCACAGGTCGCCGAAATATTGCAACGGGCAGGCATTCCGGCCGGTCCGATGAACCGTGCGGTGGACATCCCAGTCGACCCGCAGGTGGCGTTTCGGCGGTTGTACTCCGACATGGCGCATCCGCTGTTCGACGCGCCGATGCTCAGCGAGACGGGACCCGCGCCCTACACGCGCATCCCCGCCGCGGAGCTTCGGCCCGCCCCGATGCCGGGGGACCAGACCCGACAGATCTGCGGCGAGGTGCTTGGATTGAGCGCCGACGACACCGATCGGCTCATTGCCGACGGTGTCCTTTTCACTCAACAAGGGAGTCGATGATGGATCCGCGGACGCCGGTGCTGATCGGCTACGGCCAGGTCAACCAGCACGACGAGAGCCCGGAGGTGGAGCCGGTCGACCTGATGGTGTCGGCTGCCCGCGCCGCAGCCGATCCGCGCGTGCTTGAGGCCGTCGACTCCGTGCGCGTGGTGAACCTGCTGTCCTGGCGGTACCGCGATCCGGGACTCCTTCTGGCGCAGCGGATCAAGGCCGACGGTGCCAACACGCGCTACACGGGTATCGGCGGAAACGTGCCGCAGACGCTGGTCAACAAGGCGTGTCTGGACATCCAGGCGGGCCGATCTGACGTCGTGCTGATCGCGGGAGCCGAAACATGGCGCACCCGTTCACGGGTGCGGAAGGCGGGCGGCAAACTCCAATGGACCAGCCAGGACGATTCTGTTCCGATCGCCGCAGGTTCTGACGAAGGCATCGAACTCGCGGGCCCGTCGGACCTTCGAATCAAGCTGGACCGTCCCGCTTACGTCTATCCGATGTTCGAGCAGGCACTGCGGATCGCTGCGGGCGAAACTCCGGACGTCCATCGTCGCCGCATCGGCGAACTCTGGTCACAGTTCAGCGCAGTGGCTGCGACGAACCCGTATGCATGGAGCCGAGAGGCCTTGTCGGGCAACGAAATCGCCGAGCCGAGTCCAAGCAACCGGATGGTCAGCTGGCCGTACACGAAGTTGATGAACTCGAACAACATGGTGGATCAGGGTGCGGCTCTGGTGCTGATGTCGGTCGACAAGGCGACGTACCTGCAGATCCCGCGAGACCGTTGGGTGTTTCCCTACGCGGGCACCGACGCCCACGACACCTACGCCATCAGCGATCGTGCCGAGTTCCACACCTCGCCGGCCATCCGGATCGCTGGCAGCCGCGCACTGGAACTGGCAGGCGCAGGGGTCGACGACATGGCACTGGTCGACCTCTACTCGTGCTTTCCCTCCGCGGTGCAGGTCGCGGCCAACGAACTGGGCCTGCCGACCGATGATCCGGCCCGGCCCCTGACCGTGACGGGCGGGCTGACCTTCGCCGGTGGCCCTTGGAACAACTACGTGACGCACTCGATCGCCACCATGGCTGAGCGCCTGGTCGCCAATCCGGGCCAGCGCGGTCTGATCACCGCCAACGGTGGCTACCTCACCAAGCACAGCTTCGGCGTGTACGGGACGGAACCGCCGGCGCACGAATTCCGCTGGGAGGACGTGCAAGAGGCCGTCGACCGCGAACCCACCCGGGAGGCGGTGGTGGAATGGTCGGGGGTGGGCACCGTCGAATCGTGGACGACCCCGTTCGATCGAGACGGATCGCCAGAGAAGGCGTTTCTCGCCGTCCGCACGCCCGAGGACGCGCGTGCGCTCGCCGTGATCCCCGGCGATGTCGAAGTGACTGTCCGCGAAGATATCGCGGGTGCCAAGGTTGCGGTCAACCAGGATGGCACCGCGACCCTGCTGTGATCTCAGTCGAGCCCACCACGCCCGCGTTGTTGCATACCAGGTCCACCCGGCCGAACCGTTCGATGGTCTCGTCGCCCAGCGCGTCGACGGCGACGGGGATCGCGTCCTCGCGCGCATCGGCGATCATCACGTTCACACCGCGCTGGGCCAGGACGCGGCCAGGCCGAGGCCGATGCCGCTGGTGCCTCCTGTGACCACGGCAACCTGTCCCGCTTCGATTCTCATGGAGCCTCCGCGGGCACATCGGTGTACTGGGGAACAAGACCGTCAGGGGAGAATGTAAAGCCCTTTCCGCTGAGTTCGCTCAAGCAGGAGAGACCCGTTGCCTCCTGTACGTTGCAGCGGAATCCGGCCGCGGCCAGGATTCTGTTGAACGGCAAGACCTTTGCGGCTCCGGGGTCGAGGGAGTATTCCGGCTGCTCGATCGCGACGAACTGCGCGGTGCCCTCACGCGTAAGGACAAGTGCGTTAGGCGTGGTGGCCTCACCGGCGGCGTCGGTCACCGAGTCCGGCTCCCCGGTGATGCCCATCGCCGACGGCCAGTTCGTCGCGGACAGGCAGCCCACCTTCACTCGCGGCATGATCGCGCACGCCCAGGTACCGCTGGGGGAGGTGAAGTAATAGCTCGTCCCGCCCGGTGGGTGTGCGACGTAGTCGAATGCGTTCGCCAGATGCGCATTGCTCGCCGGTGGGGTCGGCGCCACCGACGTGCTGGCGGGCGCCGCTGCCGGCGCCTCTTCGGTATTGACCACGGTCCCTCCCGAGCAGCCCGCGGCCAGGATTGCCACCGCGGCCAGCGAGATGGGAAGTGTGCGCGGGTTCACCTATGCGCCGAGGAGTTGGTCCGGGTCGACCGGCTCTCGTGACCGGATCAGCGCTTTGATGTCGTCGAGCCCTTCCCAGATGTTGACGTTCATCCCGGCGAGCACGCGGTTGTCGTTGTCGAGCCAGAACGCCGTGAATTCGCGGCCGGCCACATCGCCGCGCGTCACCATGCGGTCGTAGTCGGGTGCGTGCCCGACGTACTCCATGCCGAGGTCGTACTGGTCGGTGAAGAAGTAGGGCAGTTCGGTGTATTCCTCCGGCTTGCCGAGCATCCCGGCGGCCGCGACGGCCGGCTGCTTGAGGGCATTCGCCCAGTGCTCGGTGCGAATCCGGGTGCCGAAGAGGGGATGTTCGGCCGCGGCGATATCGCCCACCGCGAAGATGTCCGGGTCGCTGGTGCGTAGTGACGCATCCACGAGCACGCCGCCATGCCCGGTGGCGAGGCCGGCTTGCTCGGCGAGACCGCTGTTGGCGACGGCTCCGACGGCTACCAGAACCGCGTCGGAGGCGATCGTCGAGCCGTCGCCGAGCTTCAGCCCAGTTGCCTTGCCTCCGGATGTGGTGACTTCGTCGACCGTCGCATTCAGCCGGAGGTCCACGCCGTGCTCGCGATGCATCGCGGCGAACACCTCACCGGTCTCACGGCCGAGCGCGCCCATCAACGGCACTTCCGCGGTTTCCACGACAGTGACGGATACGCCGCGTGCCCGAGCGCCTGCTGCCACTTCGAGGCCGATCCAGCCTGCGCCGATAATCGCAAGTGAAACCCCCTCTGTGAGAACAGAGTTCAGAGCCTCGGCATCGTCGATCGTACGTAGATAATGTACGCCGTCGGCATCGGCGCCGGGAATCGATGGCCGACGCGGAGTGGACCCGGTAGCCAGGAGGAGCTTGTCGTAGCTCACGGTGGTGCCGTCTGGCAGGGACACCGTGTGAGCACCGGGGTCGACCGCGGTCACCTCGGTGCCGAGCTGCAGCTCGACATGGTGGTCGCGATACCAGGAGGACGACGCTGCTGTGAATTCTGTGAATTGCTTCTTGCCGAGCAGAAACTCCTTCGACAGCGGAGGACGTTCGTAGGGCAGGTGCTCCTCGGCGGCAAACAGCACGATGTGTCCACCGAAATCTTTGTCACGCAATGCTTCTGCGGCCTTGGCCCCAGCAAGGCCGCCGCCCACGATGGCGAATGTCGACGACGTTGTCATGCCACCTGACCTTACTCGCGACGGGATGCGGCTGGATCAAGCCAACAGTTCTTTGAGCTTTCGCGCGTTGTGGATGGCGTGTCCGCCCAGGTCGTTGTTGAAGTAGACCAGCACCCGGCGTCCCTCGCCGTGCCAACCGGCGATCCTGTCGGCCCATTCGCGCAGCTCGTCATCGGTGTACGAGCCCGCGTAGATCGAGTCCTGCGGCGGCCCGTGCATGCGGATGTACACAAGATCGCTGGTCGCGCGCGGAACACACGTCAGACCCGCGCCGCTCATCACCACATATGCGGCGCCGTGTCGTTCGAGCAGAGCAAAGACGACGTCGTCGTCCCAGGAGGGATGCCGAAACTCCATGGCCACCGGAATCCAGTCGGGCATCAGGCTCAGGAAGTGAGCGAGCCGCTCGTCGTCGCGTTCCAGCTCGGGATGCAGCTGAACGAGCAGCGCCTCTCGCTTGTCAGCGAGCGCTTTCCAAGCCCGCTCGAACCGCTCCATCCATGGTTCCGGTGCACGCAACCTCCGGTAGTGGGTCAGTCCTCGCTGGGCCTTGACCGACATCGTGAAACCGTCGGGCAACCGCTGTCGCCAGCCCGCGAAGGTCGCGTCTTTCGGCCATCGGTAGAAACTGGCATTGAGCTCGACCGTGTCGAACTCCTCGACGTAGACCGCCAGCCGCTTGGCCACCGGCAATTTGGGTGGATACAAGACGCCCGCCCAGTGGTCGTAAGACCAGCCGGACGTGCCGACGCGAATCACGTCGCCTTCAGCAGTTCGTCCCGAAGATCGGTATCGAGTGAAACGCGCACCAGGGCCGCGGCGAGTTTCGCGGCCGAACGCGGCGCCAGGTCCCCGAGCTCGACCGCGCTGCCTGCGAGGCCGAGTTGTTTGGCGACGGCCAGGGTGCGGTCGTCGAAGAAGGGGCGTGCCCAGGTCCAGTGGTCCTGTATCTCGCGCAGGAAGATGTCGGCGCCGGTATCGCCAATCCCCTTGAACTGCTTCAACAATCGCCGAGCTGCTGTGGGGTTGTGCTCGCTCGCGTCGGCGAGCCCGCGCAAATCGTCGGCGTATTGATCGTGGACGGTTCGTGCGATGTCGACCAGCCGGGTCGCCGAGCTTTCGTCGTAGCGCACATAGTGCGCACGCCCGAAAGCGGTGATCATCGTCGACCGGTCGGCCTGTAGAACCGCTTTGGGGGTTCGCAGACCGGCCTTGAACACCTCGCGAGCCGCATCGGTGGCGATGGCCGCATCGATGGGCTTACTCGCGAGCATGCAGAGAACAAGCAACTGGAACAGCGGCATGGGCTTGTCCTGCAGCCGTATACCGGCTTGCTGGGCATAGGTCGTGCCGGCCCGCTCGAGCAGGCCTTTCAGTAGCTTCTTGGTCGATGCCGTTGGCACATGGGCGGCGTACCCGTGCTATTTGGCGGGGAAACTCTTCGCGTAGTCGACACCGCGGCTCACCCACGCCTGCAGCTGTCGTTTGGTCTTGAGACCGTCGACGCCCACCCGCAACCAGCCGCGGGTCTCACGTCCGGCCATCACCATCGGTTCGACGTGTTCGCGTGCCAACAGCTTCTCGGTGTCGTCGCGCGGCACCCGCACCATGAGCCCGCCCTGGCCGCTGACGCACACCGACATATTGCCGCCGATGAGGAACGCCAGCCCGCCGAACATCCGCTTCTCGGCGACACCGCGCTCACCTGAGACGAGTTCGCGAACGCGGTCAGCCAAGTATTCGTCATAGGCCATGGGATCAAACTACTGCCGACATTGCACTCAGGGTCGTGACCCGCGATGGGACCACGACCCTGAGTGCACTTTCGCGGCTAGGCAGCGGCCGTTGTCGCCTCAGCCTCTGCTGGTGCGAGCGCCTGCGCGATGATGTCGGCGACGTCGACCATCGGTTTGACCTCCAGCGACTCGAGCACATCGGCCGGGACGTCGTCCAGGTCGGCCTCGTTGCGCTGGGGGATGAAAACCGTTGACAGTCCTGCGCGTTGCGCCGCCAACAGCTTCTGCTTGACGCCGCCGATCGGCAGCACGCGGCCGTTGAGTGTCACCTCACCGGTCATGCCGACATCGGAGCGGACCTGCCGCCCGGTGGCCATCGAAACCAGCGCCGTCACCATCGTCACGCCGGCCGACGGACCGTCCTTGGGCACCGCACCCGCGGGCACGTGCACGTGGATCCTGCGGTCCAGGGACTTCGGGTCGACGCCCAGCTGCTCGGCGTGTGCACGCACGTAGGACAGCGCGATCTGCGCGGACTCCTTCATCACGTCACCAAGCTGACCGGTCAGCTGCAGCCCGGCCTCTCCGTCGGTCGCCCCGGCTTCGATGTACAAGACATCGCCGCCGAGCCCCGTGACCGCCAGTCCGGTGGCCACACCGGGCACCGCCGTGCGCTCGGCCGACTCCGGAAGGAACCGCGGGCGACCCAGGTAGTCAACGAGATCGGGCTCGTCGATCGTCAGCACCGCCGGGTCCACCGCCAGCTTCGTCGTGGCCTTGCGCAACGCCTTGGCCAGTAACCGCTCGAACTGCCGCACGCCGGGCTCGCGGGTGTAGTCGGCCGCGATCTTGCGCAGCGCGTCCTCGGTCACCGTCACCTCGTCCTCGGTCAGCGCCGCACGGTCCCGCTGCCGGGGCAGCAGGAAGTCCCGTGCGATGGCGACCTTGTCGTCCTCGGTGTAACCGTCGATCTGGATCAGCTCCATGCGGTCCAGCAGCGCCGACGGGATGTTCTCGATCACGTTGGCCGTCGCCAGGAACACGACATCGGACAGGTCCAGATCCAGCTCCAGGTAGTGATCGCGGAACGTATGGTTCTGCGCCGGGTCCAGCACCTCGAGCAGGGCGGCAGACGGATCGCCCCGGTAGTCGGAGCCGACCTTGTCGATCTCGTCGAGCAGCACGACGGGGTTCATCGACCCCGCTTCGCCGATCGCGCGCACGATACGGCCGGGCAGTGCACCGACGTAGGTGCGACGGTGACCACGGATCTCGGCCTCGTCGCGCACACCGCCGAGGGCGACGCGCACGAACTTGCGGCCCAATGCCCGGGCCACGCTCTCACCGAGCGATGTCTTGCCGACACCGGGGGGACCGGCCAGCACCATCACGGCGCCGGAACCGCGGCCGCCGACGACGGCCATCCCACGCTGGGCGCGTCGGGCCCGAACCGCCAGGTACTCGACGATGCGGTCCTTTACGTCCGTCAGTCCGTGGTGGTCGGCGTCGAGTATTTCCCGGGCCGACTTCAGGTCGGTGGAATCTTCGGTGGAGACGTTCCACGGCAGCTCCAGAACGGTGTCCAGCCAAGTCCGGATCCAGCCGCCCTCGGGGCTCTGCTCGCTGGAACGCTCCAACTTGCCGACCTCGCGCAGCGCGGCCTCGCGGACCTTCTCCGGCAGATCGGCGGCCTCGACGCGGGCCCGGTAGTCGTCAGACCCGTCGGGTTCACCTTCGCCCAGCTCCTTGCGGATCGCGGCGAGCTGCTGACGCAGCAGGAATTCCTTCTGCGTCTTCTCCATGCCCTCGCGGACGTCGTCGGCGATCTTGTCGGTGACCTCGACCTCCGCCAGCTGATCGCCGGTCCATTCGATGAGCACCTTGAGCCGCTCAGCGACGTCGGGGGTTTCCAGCAGCTGGCGCTTCTGCACCTGCGTCAGGTACGACGCGTAGCCGGCCGTGTCGGCCAGTGCCGACGGGTCGGTCAGCTGGTTGACGAAGTCGATGATCTGCCAGGCCTCTCGGCGCTGCAGCATCGCCAGCAGCAGCTTCTTGTACTCGGCAGCCAGCGCTTTGACCTCGTCGGTGGGGCCTGCAGCGTCTTCGATGACCTCGGTCACCTCGACCCACAGCGCGGCGCCGGGGCCGTTGGCACCCGCACCGATGTGCGCACGCTTGGTGCCGCGCACGACCGCCGCGCTCCCATTACCGCCCGCTATGCGACCGACCTGCACGATCGATGCGAGCACGCCGTATGACGCGTACCGGTCCTCGAGGCGGGGGGCGATGAGCAGCTCGCCGGACTCGGTGGCCTGTGCTGCGTCGACGGCGGCACGGGCCGCGTCGTCCAGCTCGATCGGCACAACCATTCCCGGCAGCACGATCGATTCGTTCAGGAACAGCACCGGCACTGATTTGGCTTCAGCCATGGTTCCTCCAAAGTTCAGTCAGATCGACTCAACCTTGTTGACGCCGCCTTTGTTCCCTTCCCCGAACTGGGCCCACACCCCGCTGCACCGGACATCCAGCGACAGGATCAGGCGGGCCAACCTAATTGCGCATTGTCCGCAGTTTCTATCGTAGAAGTGCTTGCATTCCGCAGTTTGGTCGGTCAGGATCGTGACGGGCCGCACATATGCGGGCCTTTCTGGGAGGTCTCGGTGGAAATAAGGTTGCTTCTTGCGCTGGCCCTTGGCATCGCGACGATGGTGGTGCTGGTGCTGCGCACCCGTCTCGACGCATTTGTCGCGCTGCTGATCGCCGCACTGGTCACCGGCTTCGTCGCTGGTTCACCAGCCTTGGACACCATCAAATCGATGACCACGGGATTCGGTAACACACTGGGCTCGATCGGTATCGTCATCGGCCTCGGCGTGGGCATCGGCAAGATACTCGAGGTTTCGGGTGCCGCCGATACGCTGGCACGCACGTTCGTGCGTGCCCTCGGTCGTGGACGCGAGCATTGGGCGATGGCAGGCACCGGCGCCATCGTCTCCATCCCGGTGTTCTGTGATTCCGGCTACGTCATCATGAACCCGCTGGCGCGCTCGATCGCGCGGCGCATCAAAGGCCGCTACGTCACGCTCGCGCTCGCGCTCGGCTGCGGCATGACGATTACCCACCACCTGGTGCCACCAACACCGGGCCCGCTCGGGGTCGCCGGCATCCTCGGCGCCGACCTCGGCGGCCTGATCCTCGTCGGATTCGTCTTCGCGGTGTTGCTATTACCGGTCGTTGTCCTCTACGCCGCCTGGATCGGCCCCAAGCTGGAGAGCGAGCTGACCGATGGGGTGCGTGCGGACGTCTACGGCAGTGTCAGTGTCAGTGCCAGCGCGGGCCGCACGGAGAGCACGGGCAGCCCGGGCACCTCGGGGAGCGTTGCGAACGTCGAGGACACCGAGGGGCCAGTCCACAAACTCGGTGCGGTGCCGGATGGTGAGAAGGAGCACTCCGTCCCGTTCGTCCTGGCCATGTTGCCGCTGTTCGTGCCGCTGCTGTTGATCGTGATGAACACCGTCGCCGCGGCGATCGACCGTGCCAACCAGGGCGTGCTGTCGCCCGACGATGAGTACACCCCGGCTGGCTACGCGGCGGTGCTCGGCTTCGTCGGCAACCCGGTGGTTGCCTTGGTCATAGGCATCGTGCTCGCCGTTTACCTGTTGCTGCCACGGTGGACGCCGCGCGCGAAGGTGCACCACTGGCTCGCTGAGGCCGCTGCGTCGGCCGGGCTGATCATTCTGATCACTGGAGCCGGCGGCGCGCTCGGCCAGGTGCTGCGTGACTCCGGCGTCGGCGATGCGCTGGCCGAGGCGATAGCCGACGTCAGCATGCCTGGCGTCCTGGTCCCGTTCCTGATCGCCTCGCTGGTGAGACTCGCCCAGGGTTCCGGCACGGTCGCCATGATCACCGCCGCCTCGGTGACGGTGCCGCTGGTGGCCGGTCTTGGCCTTTCGCCCCTGGTCGCAGCACTGGCGTGCTGTGCTGGGTCGATGGTGTTCAGCTACTTCAACGACTCCTACTTCTGGGTCGTCACCAGGTTCACCGGGCTCGAGGGTGTTGCTGCCCTGCGCGGCTGGTCGGGCATCACCACAGCGGTGTGGCTGGCCTCGCTGCCGCTGCTGCTCGTCGCAAGTGCGGTCCTCTGAACCGATATTCCACCGCGCTCGAGGACGCGCCGTACCGCGATGACATCCGAGCTACCTACGGCTCCTGAGGGGGAGTCCGGACAGGAGGGTGATGTCCGGCAGGGGTATGCGGCGCGCGACCTATGCGCGGCATGACGCGATGATCGGACTTGTGCGCGACAGAGGCGTAACCGATGTGGAGACGCTAGCTGCGCGGCTCGCCGTCTCGACGTCCACCGTTCGGCGCGACCTGTCGACCCTCCAGCAGCAGGGGCGCCTGGCCCGTACCTACGGCGGCGCGCTGGCCACCGACGTGTTCCGCGAGCGGCCGTTCACCGAGAGCGAGCGGCTCAACCTCGAGGCGAAGGCGGCCATAGCCGACGTGGCGCTGGGGCTGGTGCCGCCGGAGGGCACGGTCTTCCTCGATGCCGGCACGACGTGCCTGGCACTTGCACGGCGGCTGGCCGAGGGCAGGCCGCTCACGGTGGTCACCCGCGGGCTGGAGGCGGCGCTTGTGCTGGCCCGTTCGGCCAACGTCGACGTGGTGCTCACCGGCGGTCGGGTACAGCCGCTCAGCCACGGGGTGATCGGGCCACTCGCGTCGCTGGCACTCAACCGGTTGCACTTCGATATCGCATTCCTCGGCGCCGACGCCGTCGACCCGACCCGTGGCCTTGGCGAGCCGACGGTCGAGGAGACCTGGATAAAGCAGGAGGCCGCCGCCCGCGCTGACCGCGTGGTGCTGCTCGCCGACTCCTCGAAGCTCGCCCAGTGCACCCCCGCATGGATCCCGATCGCCGAGTCGTGGACGGTCGTGCTCGACGCGGCGGCCCCGAAGGCGGCGTGCACAGCGTTCACCGAGCGTGGGGTGCGGGTGCTGACGCCGACAAGGCGGTGATTCGACACCTCGCCAAATATGCAGGCGTGCAGGAAGTTACCGGCCGCTATCCACGCCTTGGTGAAACATTCAGCGACCCGAGGGCGAGATCTCCCGACGCAAATGCCAGGGAGCCTGCCGTTCGGGGGTTACGGCAGGCTCCCTGTTGTGGGTGGAACTCAGGCGGTGGCTTGCGCCCCCAGCACCCGTTGGATATCGGGCTTCATCATGTCGAGCTGCTGACCCCAGTAGCCCCAGCTATGCGTGCCCTGTTGCGGGAAGTTGAACACCCCGTTGGTGCCACCTGCGGCAACGTAGTTGTCCTTGAAGCTGACGTTGGTACGCAACGTCAATCCCTCGAGGAACTGCGCGGCCATCATGTTGCCGCCGCCACCGCTGGTGTCCAGATCCGACGGCGTACCGGAACCGCAGTAGATCCAGACCCTGGTGTTGTTGGCCACCAGCTGATTGATGTTGACCATCGGGTCGTTGCGCTTCCACGCCGGATCCGAGGACGGACCCCACATGCTCTCGGCGTTGTAGCCGCCCGCGTCGTTCATCGCCAGTCCGATCAGCATCGGCCACCAGCCCTCGGACGGATTGAGGAAGCCCGACAACGATGCGGCGTAGATGAACTTCTGCGGATGGTAGATCGAGTACGTCAGCGCCGTGGCGCCGGCCATCGAGATGCCCACCACCGCGTTGCCGAGCTGCGAAACACCCTTGTTGGCCTCAAGCCAAGCGGGCAGCTCGTTCGTCAGGAACGTCTCCCACTTGTAGGTGTAGTCCTGGCCGTTACCCCGTGACGGCTGATACCAGTCGGTGTAGAAGCTCGACATGCCACCTACGGGCATGACGGTCGACAGACCGGACTGGTAGTACCACTCGAAGGCCGGGGTGTTGATGTCCCAGCCGTTGAAATCGTCCTGCGCGCGCAGCCCGTCGAGCAGGTACACCGCATGCGGACCTCCACCCTGGAACTGCACCTTGATGTTGCGGTTCATCGACGGGGAGAACACATCCAGATACTCGACCGGCAGACCCGGCCGGGAGAACGCACCAGCTGTCGCCGAACCCCCGACGAAGCCGATCAGCCCGGGCAGAGTCACCGCCGCAACGGCGCTCACCGCCAGCTTGCGGAACCACTTACTCCGAAACCTCTCAAAGACCTTCATAACGGCAACCAACCCACCTTTCATTGCGTGCCACAAAGCATTTGCCGTTGCTCTGCCTGCGTAATGAAACACGTGGACGGGGCGAGTCCGGCCCCGCAACACACGGTTGCGATATCGCGGTTGGCTAACGATTCCGACTCGGCGAGGACTCGCCGAACAGCGGATATGTAGCGTGGCCAGTGGGAATTGTGTGACTGGAGTGATTTCGTGCCGGGCTACGACACGCCTCGGCCAAACCGGTGTAACTGTGTCACGTGCCGAGGCACCAGCTCGTCGAGCGACGTCACACCGAGAAGCCTCATAGTCCTACTGACCTGGCCCGACAGGATCTCGATGGCGCGGTCGACGCCCGCCTCGCCGCCGGCCATCAGGCCGTACAGATACGCGCGCCCGATCAACGTGAATCGCGCTCCCAGCGCGATCGCCGCCACAATGTCGGCGCCCGACATGATGCCCGTGTCCAGCAAAACCTCGGTGTCGTTTCCGAGTTCCGCGGCGACGCGTGGCAGCAGGTGGAATGGCACCGGTGCGCGGTCGAGTTGGCGGCCGCCGTGATTGGACAACACGATTCCGTCGGCGCCAAGGTCGACCACTGACTTCGCATCCTCAAGTGTCTGAATTCCCTTGACCACCAGCTTGTTCGGCCACTGTGTCTTTATCCAGGCCAGATCCTCGAACGTCACGGTCGGGTCGAACATGGTATCCAGGTACTCCGCGACGGTGCCGGGCCACCGGTCCAGCGACGCGAACGACAGCGGTTCGGTGCTCAGCAGGTCGAACCACCAGCGGGGGTGCGGCACCGCGTCGAGGACCGTGCGCAGCGTCAGCGCCGGCGGTATCGACATCCCGTTGCGGGTGTCGCGTAGACGGGCTCCCGCGACAGGGACGTCGACAGTGACCAGCAGCGTGTCGAAGCCCGCGGCCGCGGCCCGCTCAACCAGCGCCATCGACCGGTCCCGGTCCTTCCACATGTAGAGCTGAAACCAGTTGCGACCATGCGGATTTGCGGCCTTGACATCCTCGATCGAGGAAGTCCCGAGCGTGGACAACGAGAACGGGATGCCGGCGCGTGCGGCGGCGCGTGCGCCGGCGATCTCGCCTTCGGTTTGCATCAACCGGGTGAAACCGGTCGGCGCGATCCCGAACGGCTGATCCACCCGGTCGCCGAGCACAGTGGCCCCGGTGTCTATTTCGGCGACATTACGCAGGATCGTCGGGTGAAATTCGATGTCGCGGAAAGCCTGTCGTGCCCGCCCCAACGACAGCTCCTCTTCGGCGGCGCCGTCGGTGTAGTCGAACGCCGCCGTGGGGGTGCGTCGTTTCGCGATGCGCCGCAGATCCTCGATCGTCAGTGCACTTTCGAGTCGGCGTTGCTTCAAGTTCACCTGCGGCTTGCGGAACTGCAGCAGCGGGGCCAGTTCTTGGGGTCGGGGTAAGCGGCGCTTCATCGTGACCGCGCTCAGTCCTCGGCCGCGGCCAACGCCCGCCGCAGGCTTTCGCGTCTTTCTTCGATGGCACGACCGAAGTCCTGCAGCAACACCGGTTTTCGCGACACCAGGTCCTCGATGACAGCGCGATCCATCTGCAACACAGTCACTTCGTTGAGCGCATAGGCGGCCGCGGTCACCGGTTCGAGTGTCAGCGCCGTCTGACCCAGGAAGTCGCCCGATTCAAGCGTCCGGACGGGAATGATGCCACCCGCACGGTCGGTCGCCGCGAGCCTGACCTTCCCGTTGACAATGAACGTCATCCGCTTGGGGACCTGCCCCGTGTGCTGGATGTACTCACCGGCGCCGTAACGCGTGACACGGACCTGGGGGAGCAGACCCTCCTGGTCCTGGTGATTCAGCCGCAGGGTCGGCGCGATGATCCGCAACGACGTCTGCACCCGTTCGGATGTGGAGAACTCGTCTTCGGCCTCGTCGAGATGCAGACCGGCGCGCCGTGAGGCGTACCAGACCCAGCGCAGGAACTGTGATTTGGCGGCGAAGTCATCCGCGGGGGAGCGCACCGGAACTCCCGTGCTGTACTCCTGGGAGTCGGAACGTACGCTGGACGGCGTCGCGCCCGGTCGTAACTGTGGCAGCATGGCGGCCACGCGGTTCAGCATCGCGATGACGTCGTCGGGTGGGTCGTTTACCGAAAACACGGTGGTGACACTGAGTGAGTGGGTGCCTGCCGGTCGGCTGAAGTTCTTGAACGAGGCGGCGGCCAGCGCTGAGTTGGGCATGATCATCATGCCGCTACCGGTGTCGATATGCGTGGCGCGCCAGTTGACTTCCACGACGCGACCACGTGCCGACGGCGCGTCGATCCAGTCACCGAGCTGAAACGGCTGTTCGAACAACAGGAGCAGGCCCGAGATTATCTGCCCCACCGAGTTCTGCAGCGCAAGGCCGATCACGATGGACGTCACGCCCAGCGCGGTGAACAGGCCACCCACATTCGCGCCCCAGATGTAGGCGAGCATGATGGCGAGGCCGACGGCGATCACCGCGAATCGGGCCACGTCGAGGAAGATCGACGGGATTCGCTTGCGCCAGCTGCCTTCCGGCGCACCTTGGAACATCGTGGCATTCAGGCCGGACAGCAGCAGAACCAGTACGACGAAACCGAACACGGTCGCGACGACCCGCACCGGCGTCGCCTCACCGGAGACCTGGATGGCCTGCACGAGCAGGATCAGCAGTGCACCCAGCGGCAGTATGTAGTTGCGCACCAGATGCACCGGACGGGCCAGCCCGCTGCCGCGGCGTAGCAGCGCGTTGTGCAACTCGGTGAGCAACACCAAGCAGACGGGGAAACCGACGGCCACCCCGACGGCCCAGTAGAACCACGGAGAATCGAACACGCTGCTCATCGCTACGCCAGCCGCCAGACGGGCTGTTCTTCGCCGTCGACGGTGATCACGCCCGAAGAGGTGAAGTTTCGGCTGTCGCGAATCGTGTCGTAGACCGTCGCCGTGACATAGACGCCCGGTTGCGGCGAGCCGCTCTGTACCTGGTACGCCAGGTTCACCGCCGACCCCCACATGTCGTAGGCGAGGGTGGACCGTGCGACCAGGCCGCTCGTCACCGTTCCGGTATCGATGCCGGCGCGCAGCTGTAGCTCGTATCCGGTCTCGGCGTTGAACCTTTCGATAGTGCGTTGCATCTCTATCGCGAAATCGACTGTGCGCTTGACGTTGTCGAGGCGCGGCACACTGAGCCCGCAACTGGCCAGATAACCGTTGTGCAGGGTGCGTACCTGCTCGACGCCGAGATTCTCTGCCGCGGCGTCGAATTGACGGGTCAGCTTGTTGACGATGGTGAGCAGCTCGTCGGAGTTCAGCTCCGATGACAGCGCGTCAAGTCCGACCACATCGGCGAAGATCACCGTGACGTCCCGGTGATCCTGTGCAATCGTCTCCTCGCCCTCCCGGTAGCGCTGCACCAACGGCTCAGGCATCAGGGACAACATCAGCCGGTCGTTTTCGCGGCGCTGCTCGGCGAGCAACTCCTCCTTGATGGTGAGGTTGCGGCTCATATCGTTGAAGGCGGCGGTGAGGTCGCCGAACTCATCGCGTGAATGCACGGGCAGGGTGATGTTGTAGTCCCCGGAACTGATTTTCTGCGCGCCGGCCTCGAGCCGGCGGATGGGTCGCACGAACAATCGCGCGAGCAGCATTGCGGCCAGGCAGACGACGAAGATGATCACGACCGTCGACAACACCAGCGTGCGGGTGAATGCCGACACCGGGGCGAACGCCTCTGCCGTGGTGATCTTGGCGATGACGTTCCATCGCAGGCCCTCGATGTTGGCAGGGGCGTAGGCCTGCAGGGTCTCGTAACCCAGATAGTCCTGCGCGATCAGCGTGCCCGATTGTCCGCGCTGCGCGAGTTTGGTGGCCTCGGTCGGCACCGGCTGTACCAGGGTCGTGCCGCCTCGCTCGATGGCCTCCTCTGCGACATCGGGTGGTGTGCCGGCCTCGACGACGTCGCGCTTGTAGGCCTCGGGATCCTCGAGGAACAGCCTGGAATCCGACCGCATCAGATCGTCGGGGCCGACGATGAACGTCTCGCCCGTCTTGCCCATGCCGGACTCCTGCCAGCGCCGGTCCATCGTCATCAGCCGGTTGATTTTGGAGATCGGGAACTGCAGCGCCAGCACCCCGTCGACCCTGCCCTGCGGGCCGACCGGCGACATGAACCACGCAGTGGGCTCGTCGGCCGGTTCGTATTCTCCGAAGTCGGTGATGCCTACGTAGTCAACGGTGTTCGAATCGAGCGCCGCACTGTATGCGGCGGCCAGCGGTCCGCCCTTGAAGGGGCCGGTGAACACGTTGGTACCGAGATCTACACCCTTGTACGCGGTGTAGATGATGTTGCCGCGGGTGTCGAACAGCAACGCGTCCTCGAACTCGAACCGCGTGACGATCTCTCGGAAGAAGTCGTTGTACCGGGCGTTGGCGGCCGACCAGGCGCTGCCGTCGCGGGCATCGTCGAACTTGATCGACTTATCCCAATCGGAGAATGGTGCGGTGTAATAGGCCTGGAGGTAGCGCGCGGCGTTGGTATTCGGCAGCACCGCGTCGATGTCCACATCGTCGCCGATCGCCTTTTTGGTCGGTGCGAACTGGTTGGTGTAGTAGTCGACGAGGGACTGCTGTTGCGCCGGGCTGATGGTCGCCGCGTTGAGCTGGTCGAAGCCTGCGGTGAAGGCCTGGATGGCCTGCGTCGACGTGGCCCCTCGCGAGTAGATCACCAGCGAGTCCTTGAGGTCCCCGATGCCCTCCTGCAGCTGGCGGCTCTGCGACTGGCGAGTCTCCGTCAGCCGGTCGAAGACCGACTCACGCAATGACGACCGGCCGGACTGGTAACCGATCGCGCCGACCACGGCCGCGGAAAGGACGCTCGTGACGAGGAGCATCATCAACAACTTCGACTGAATGCTGACCCGGGATGCGACCGGTAGCCGCAGATTTCTGGGCTTTTTGGTCCGCGCAGCCGGGGTCGACGATTCCGGATCAACAATTGTCGTCATTGAATCGCAAAGACTATCTTGCAAAACTTGCGAAGGAGGGGGTGTGCGCAAATTGTTGTCATCTGAGCGCGCCGATCCGTTCGATCTGCGGCGGTTCGTCGACGCCCAGGATCGCGTCTACGACACGGTGCTGGCCGAACTGCGCAGCGGTCGCAAACGCAGCCACTGGATCTGGTTCGTATTTCCTCAGCTGCAATCGCTCGGCCGCAGCCCGACGGCGATCCGCTACGGCATCGCCTCGCTGGCCGAGGCGAAGGCGTATCTCGGCCACGAGGTGCTTGGCCCGCGGCTGCGGGAATGTGCTCGGGTGGTTGCCGGCGTCCGGGGCTCCTCTGCTGACGAGATCTTCGGCTGGCCGGACAATCTCAAAGTGCGTTCATCGATGACGCTGTTCGCCCGCGCCGCCGAGTCCGCCGAAGTGCAAGCCGACTTCCGCGCGGTCCTGGATCGGCTCTACGACGGTGTCGAGGATGCGCTCACGGTCGAGCAGTTGGCGCGATGATCAGCCAGCCGTGCGCCTCGACCTCCGCGTGCGAAACGACGTCCTGAGGTGGTGCCCCCGACCCTGCGACGATGGTGCCCGCATCGAAGCCGGCCTCGGGCAGCGAGACGGACAATGGTGAATCGTCGATGTTGAGCGCCACCACCAGCACGTCGGCTCCGTTGCGTGTCTCGTAGACGTACTGGCGATTGGTCAGCTGCAGCGGTGAGGTGCGCGCTGTGTGCAGCCATGGATGTCGCCTGCGCAACCCGATCAGATACTGGTGCAGTCTGAACTCATCGTGGCCGAGCCGCTCGACACCTTCTGGCGGAGAACCGAATTCGGGCCGCACCGCATCGTCGCCACCGAATCGCTCCTCTTTGACGCCCCGGTAGGCGGACTCGTCGCCGGCGTAGACACTTGGTGTGCCGCCGGTGGTCAGCAGGACCACCAGCGCGTGGTCGAGGTGCCTGATGTCATCGAGGCGGCTCGCGATCCGGGTGACATCGTGATTGCCGAGGAACGTCATCGGCACGAAGGTGTCGAGGAATTCGTTGTGCCGCACCAGTGCCCAGTCGAGTTCGTGGAAGTTCTGATCGTTGATGCCGCTCCAGATCGCCTTCCACAGTTCGTATTGCGTCACGGCGTCGAAGCCGCCGTCACGCACCCGCGCCGAATAGTCGCCGTGGATGACCTCCCCGACGAACCACGCGTCCGGAAACGCCGAGCGGACGCGGGGCAGCACCTGGGACCAGATCCGGTCCGGCACCGCGTAGGCGGCGTCGAGACGCCAACCGTCGGCCCCGCGGGCGAGCCAGTGCGTCATGACGTCGACGATGTAGTCGATGACCTCGGGGTTGTCGTGATCGAGGGAGATCAGCTCGCCGTGGCCCTCGAAGGTGTCGTAGCCGACCTGAGAACCGTTGCCCCCCTTCCGGAACCATGATGTGTTGGCGAAGTCCGTGCCCACGTGGTTGAAGACGCCGTCGAGCAGTACCCGTAACCCGCGGCCATGCGCCTCGGCGACCAGGTGGTCGAAGTCCCCTTCGTCCCCTAGCCGGGGATCGATGCGGTAGTGGTCGGTGGTGTCGTAGCCGTGGGTGCGCGATGCGAATATCGGCCCCAGCGCCAACCCTGATGCGCCGAGTTCGATGACGTGATCAAGCCATTCGACGATGCGGCGCAGCCGGTGCTCGTGGGCGCCAGGAGGGGCTTCCGCCGGGTACGCGCCGACGAAGCCCAGGGGATAGATCTGCCACCAGATCACATGCTCGACCCACGCCGGCTCTGTGGCGGATGTGCGTCGGCGCGAAGACCCTGTCACGGCCGGAACTTCCCCTCGTAGAGTGCCTTCATCTCATCGGCATACTCGAGCGCTGGGCCGTCGACGTCGACGCGCGGGGCGATCGTCGTGATCGGCAGCGGGGCGACCGGCGGTGGGTTGGCCCCCCACTCGGTCAGCCAGCGAGTCAGTTGTTCCGACGATGTGGCGTACACGATGCGGCCCAGACCAACCCATGCGTGGGCGGCCGCGCACATCGGACAGTGCTCGCCCGAGGTGTACACCGTCGCGCCGGCCCGCTTGTCGGGCGTCAGATTCGCGACCGCCCACGCAGCGATCGCGAACTCGGGGTGGCGGGTGCGGTCACCGTCCTTGACGCGGTTGCGGTCTTCGAAGAGCACCTGGCCGGCATCGTCGACGAGGATCGAGCCGAACGGTTCGTCGCCGTCGGCGAGCGCTTCGCGCGCGAGTTCCACACAACGGCTCAGGCGTTCAAGATCATCGTCGTCGATGGCCACAGTCGATGAGTTTACGGACCGGGATGGTGTCAGGCGCCCGTGATCGCTAGCCGGCATGCACACGACGCCTGAATCGGCACATCGACTCGTGCCAGCATCAAGTCGAGTTGTTGGCCGATGATCGCCGCCTCGGCTGTGCGTCCGAGGCGTTGCAGGCATTCGTGATAGCCGTGCAGGCTCCACACATTGCCCGGATGCTGACACGGCCTGGCCAATTCGGGATCGAGGCCGAGGTCGGCGGCATACACCTCGGCGGCCTCCTCGACGCGGCCTTGTTCGAGCAGCAGCGCACCGTAGGCGTGCCTGGTCGGTTGCATCCAGCCCCACGGCTCATCGTAGGGAAGTGAGTCGTCGAGTTCGATGGCTCGTCTCAAATGGGCGAACGCCTTATCGAATCTGCCTTCCCGGTAGGCGATTTCGCCGTCCAGCATCTCGGCGGCCACCGCGAGGATGTCGAGGACGGTGTTGTTGAACAGGTACCGGGTTTCCGGGATGCGCGCGTACGCCGCGGCGAAAGCCGCGCGTTCGGCGTGCGCCTGCGTCAATTGGCCCTTTGCGGCGTGTGCGACGCCACGGCCGTAGTGGATCGTGGCGGCGGTGCTGCAGTACAACGCGGGATTGTCGGGCAGCGGCGCCGCGATCAGATCGTCCCACCGTCCGAACCGGACGAGCACGTGTGTCCGCAACGGCACGAATGCCTCTAACCAGTCGGCCATCGGTGGCGACTCGATGACCAGCAGTTCAGGTGTGAGTTGACCGGCGAGTTCGGCCGCGGCATCCAGAGCGGTCCGCGAATTGCCCTCGAACATCGCGGAGTACACCACGAAGTGCAGGTTGTGTGCGCGGTAGAGCGAGTAGAAATTCAGGGGTCCCTCGCGGTCGACGAATCGTCGATCCACCTCTACCGCTGCGAGATTCGCGACCACCGAATCGCGGTAGTTGCCACACAACACATCGATGTGGCTGGGCATGTGCCGCAGATGTCCCGCATCGGGCACGAGATCTCGCAGCAGGTCCGCGGCGGCAAGAGCGTCCTGCGGGCTGCCCGACATCTCCATCATGTGTACGTAGAGGTGCAGGATCCCGGGGTGCTCGCGGCCCGCGGGCGTGGCCAAAGCGTCGTCGAGAATGCGTTTGGCCTCGATCACCCGTGAGCCGGGGGCGGGCTCACCGGTCCTGGTGTCCCACAATGCCCACGCCGTCAGGTTGATCAGTGCGTCGGCGGCCAGCGTCTGCACGTCGATGTCGTCGGGATATGCGGTCGCCAACTCTGTCATTGCGTCGGCGTATGCCCCGGAGCCAGCCTGCAGGGCGTCGGCGTCGTTCGGATCATCGGTGGGGAAGCGGGTCTGCAGCGCCTCGATCAGTCTTCGTTCAACCGCTGACGCGCGACCCGTCGTGGCCAGCTGCAGTTCCATCCGTGCGCGGGCCAACGCGGCCCCCAGGTCGACCGGGTCGAACGCCTCCCAGGCCTTGTTGTAGTTCGGTCCGATCGCATAGGCCACGCCCCATCGCGCGATCGCCAGATCTTGGTCGAGCTCCAGGGCACGGTCGAAACACCGAATGGCTTCCTCGTGGTTGAACGCATAGGACCAGATCAGCCCGCGGTCGCACCACACCTGCGCCAGCGGCGACGGGGACTCGACCGACCGGTGGTAGGAGCCGAGGTCGTAATACGTATCGGTCGCGCCGGGGCTGGCTACCGTCATGGCTCGCACGATAATTCAGCGGCGGGCAAAACGGGAGGCCGAAGGCACGCATCACCGCCCGGTGTCGGCCGCGTGTCCCGGGGCGCGACACGCCGATCTTGATTGCACAAACGACACCAAAGCTATTGACGGTGATGTAGATGTATATCCGCCGGTCCGACTATGGCCCGATGCACTCTTGGAGAGGAAATCATGGATATCGCGCGCTTATCCGTTACGAGTTTGGCGGTGGCGGCTCTGGTCGTCGGGGTCACCGCTGCCGGCTGCAGCAAGAGCGAAGACTCCACGTCCGAGTCGACGTCGGCCACCTCATCGAGCACATCCGCCGAGGAAACCTCATCGGAGGCCACGGCGGAGAGCACCGCGGAGGAGACCAGCGCACCCGCAGAGCCGACCGACTACGGCACACTTCTCCTTCCCCCCGCCGATATGGGTGGCGACACCCAGACTCCGGGCGGTATCCAGTTGAACCCGGGCGGCAATCCCGGTGCGGCCCAGGTGTATGCAAGTCCGGACGGCAAGCAGCAGATCATCGACACGATCCTGGTCTTCCCGGACGTCGCTGCCGCCGACTCGAATTTCCAGAGCAACACGGCCACGCTCAACACCGTGGTCACCGGTCCACCGGAGCCACTGGAGGTCGGTACCAACGGCGTGATGGCCGTGGGTACATCACCCGACGGCAGCAAGGAGGTCACCGTCATCCTGTTCACCCAGGACAGGGCGCTGGTGTCGCTGAACTTCGAGAGCGAGCCCGGTGACCCGGTTCCGCCGGAGGTCGCCACCGACATCGCCACGAAGCAGGCCGCTGCCATAGAGGCGAATCTGCCTGCGGAGTAGCCGGACGCGACATCGTCGCGGGTCACTGGCCCGCGACGATGTCCGTTTCAGTGGCCCGCCACTATGTCCGTTTCGTCGACCTCGACCGGGTCCTTGGCGCCGGGCAGGAATGCATACGCGACGCAGACGACTCCGAAGAACACATAACCCAGCGCGACTGCCGGGCTGGCCGCCCACGCCACCTCAGGTGCGTGGATGAGCCCGATGAACGAGAGCACCGCGCCGACGGCTGAGGCGATGGCGGCGTAGAAGAACTTCTTCTCGAGGATGAACGTCACCATCGTGCCCAGAATCAGGCCGACGAGCACCGCGCCCTCACCGAGGGTCTTGAGCCCCTCGTAGACCACGCCCGCACCGTTGAGTGCTTCCATGCCCACCTCGGCCGCCGAGGTACCCGCCGCGTTCAATGCGTTGTCGATGAGGCCATGGGCCCACTGGGCGAGGTTGGGCAGAATCGCGGCGACCACTGCGATGGCATGCAGCCGAGGTACCGCCTGAAAGGCCTGCGCGCCGATCAGAAGGCCGATGTAGAGCAGGATCGGCACGATCGCGGGAACGGGCAGCAGCGCATCCAGCACACCGAAAAGCCCGACGAAGCATAGGATTCCGATCACTACGCCGCTGGCAAGGGAATAGCCGGCCCGGCCGCCGGCGTCCTTCCATCCCGGGTGGCCGATGTACACCGCCGGCGGGAAAGGTGAACCGAACGCTGAGCCGATGACTGCGCCGGCGCCGTCAGCCAGCAGCACGCTGCGCAGGTTGAAGTTGTCGCCCGCCGCCGCGGCGCTCTCGACATTGCTCATCGCTTCGGTGAAGTTGTAGACCCCCAGCGGAATGGCGGTGCCCAGCAGGGGAGCGAGGTCGGCCAGACCCCTGAGCAGCATGTCGATTCGCAGGTCCGGTATCCCGATGGCGATGTCTGAAACCGCCTGTCCGACATCGGGTGCCGACATGTAGCCGCCCGCCCACCCGATCGCGGTTCCCACCAGCAGTGCCACCAGACCGACCGGGATGTTGCCGGGCAGCTTCACGTTGGTGAAGAACCCGATCAGGATGATGGCCAGCACCGGTAAACCGATCCAGGCCACCTCCCACATCTGTGCGGCGGGTCGCATCGAGATGAAGGTGATGGAGATCCCGGCCAGCGTGCCGAGCATTGCCGCGCGAGGCGTCAACTTGCGGATGTAGGGGCCGACGAACGCGCCGATCATGACGATGACGCCGATGAGGAAGGCCCATGCCAAGCCGGCCTGCCAGGCCTGTATCGGGTCGTCGGTGTTCAGGTACACCGGCAGCATGACGACGAAGATCACGATGAACATGTGCGGCACGCTGGGCCCGTAGGGCAGCGCTGTGACGTCGGTTCTGTTCTCCCGCCGGGCGAGTCGGCGCGCCAGGAATGTGTAGTACAGGTTTCCGAGTATCAACGCAACGCCAAGCGCGGGCAGCACCGTGCCGAGCACATCGCTTGCCGGCACGGCGATGACTCCGATCATCAGCACTGTCAGTGTCAGAACATTGACCAGGATGTTGAAACCGAGTCCGAAGAATGCGTTGAGGTCACCGCGTGTCCACCACGGGATCGCGGGAGCGGGTGCACCAGGTGCGGGCGGGTCCACCGATGGGTCGGCGGGTGAATTGGTGACGTCGGTGCTCATGGCAGTTCCCTTCAGGCGGCCGTGGCGGTCAGTGTCTGCAACGCGGGGACAACGGCGGCTACGTCGGCAACCCAGCCGAAGATGCCGCCCTGGGCCTTGACCATCTCCAGGCCCACGCGGTGGAACTCGGGGAAATATGAACCCACACAATCGGATACGACCAAGCACTCATAGCCGCGGTCGTTGGCCTCACGGGTGGTGGTATGCACGCAGACCTCGGTGGTGACCCCGGTGATCAGCAATTGCGTGACACCCGCTGCGGCGAGCACGTCCTGGAGTTCGGTGGCGTAGAAGGCGCCCTTACCCGGCTTGTCGATGACGACCTCACCGTCGATGGGCGCAAGTTCGTCGACGATGTCGTGCCCGTACTCGCCGCGGATCAGGATGCGTCCGTACTTGCCCGGATCGCCGATCCGTTGCGACGGTGCTCCGCGATTCAGCTTGGCCGGCGGGCAGTCCGAAAGGTCGGGCCGATGGCCTTCGCGGGTGTGGATCACCATGATTCCCGCTGCGCGCGCCGCGGCGATCAAGGTCGCCAACGGAGGGACGACCTTCAATAGCCGGCTGACGTCGTTGCCAAGGCTCTCGCCGAAACCGCCCGGCAGCAGGAAATCCCGCTGCATGTCGATGACTATCAGCGCAGTCTTGCCTGCGACGAGCGTGAACGGCGAAGGTTCCGCCGTGACTTCGATGCGCTTGTTCATATGTGCTCCTCGACGGCGGCGGGTTGTACGGATTCCGGGAATGACGGTTCGCGTGGTTCGTCGAGCAGGTTCGCCGCGAATTGCAGAACGGTGTCATCGGTCAGGGCGGCGCCAAGCAGCATCGCACTGTAGGGACGGCCGTCCGGTGTGGTGCCCAACGGAATTGCGACGCCGAGTAGGTCGAGCAGATTTCCGAAATGGGTGTAGTGGCCGAGCATCGTATTGCAGTCGATCGGCGCCGCGAGCACCTCGGATACGGTGAACGTGGTTCCGACGGTGGGCACCACCAGCACATCCATCGACTGCCACAGCCGCGCCGCCGATGCCTTGAGTTCGGCCAGTCGTTGCAGTGCCGCGAAGGTGTCGACCGCCGTGTACCTCTGACCGCCCCGCAGGATCTCCCGCACGACCGGATGTATGGAATCCGGTCGCGCGGCAAGGAAATCACCGAACTCCACGAGGCGTTCGGCAACCCATGGGCCCTGGTACAGCAGCGAGCCGGCTGCTAGAAACGGTTCAAGGGACACGTCGACCACGGTGCAGACCCGAGACGCCTGCGCACGAAACGCGATGTGCGCGTCCCGCATCACGGTGTCGCCGAAGAACTCCAGTTCCTCGACGGGAGGCAGGCCCACCCGGATCGGGTCTCCGCCGTAACGCGGTCCGCGGTCTCGCGTCCAGGCGTCGGCGTCATCGCGGCCAACCATCACATTGAAGACGCGGTCGACGTCGTCGATCGAGCCTGCCATCACGCTGATGCAGTCCAGCGATTTGCAGGCAGGGACGAGGCCGACCGTGCTGATCAGACCGCGCGACGGCTTGAAACCGACGACTCCGTTGAGTGCCGCGGGGACACGTCCCGACCCGGCGGTGTCGGTGGCCACTGCGAACGGAACCTGCCCCAGCGCCACCGCAAGTGCCGAACCCGAACTCGATCCGCCGCAGATCAAGTCGCGGCCGTAGACGCTGCGCGGAATTCGGTATGGGGTACGGGTGCCGTTCAGTCCCGTGGCGAACTGGTCCAGGCTGGTCTTGCCGACGTACAGCGCGCCGGCCTCGAGCAGCTTCTGCACCACCGGCGCGGTCGCCGTCGCGACGTAGGCGTAATCGGGGCACGCCAAGGTCGTGACGACGCCCTCCACGTCGATGCTGTCCTTGACGCCGAACGGCACACCGTAGAGCGGCAAAGTCCTTGCACCAGGACGGGTCTCGATCTCTTCGGCTGCCGCGAGTAACTGTTCGCGCGGGACTGTGGACAGCCAGGTGCCGTCGTCACCACGAGCCGCAATGGCATCGGCAACCCGTGCCGCAGTCTTGGTCGGTGAACCGGTCCCGGCTGCATGCGATTCCAGGATCTCGGCCACGGAAGGTCCGATGCACGGTCCGTGCGCGTCAGCAGCCATATCTGTCGATTGTCGACAGAATGATGGCGATCGCGGGTCGGGTGTGTGTCGTTCTTGTTAGCGATCTTGTCAGCGCTGCAGTCGCGGGTCGAGATAGTCGAGATGGCCATGCTCATTCAGCGCGGCGATGACCACCGACTGATCGTTGGTCGCGAGTGCCGTCAGAATCGCCTGATGCCGATCGATGCCCTCATGTGCGCTGCGGTGGCGCGCCTCGGCACGGATGTTCATCGCCATCGGCAACTGCAGTTTCAGCAAGATGGGCTCGAGCGCGATGTCGAGTTGGCGGTTGCCTGCGAGTCCTACCACGGCGGCATGGAATAGACGATGCGCATCGTCGCGGCCAAGGTCGTCGGTGGCGGCGCGCATCGCGTCCAAGGCCGACCGCACCGATTGCAGAGACGTGTCAACATCCGCCAGCGGTAGCGCCGACTCGATCGCGTGGCATTCCAGCACGTGGCGTAGCGCGAAGAGTTGCAGGATGTCCTCCGACGACCACTCCGCGACGCGTGAACCCCGGCGCGGGAAACGTTCGACCAGACCCTGTTGAGCAAGTAACCGCAACGCCTCCCGCAGCGGTGCTCTGCTGATTCCGAGGTCGGCGCAGAGTTGCTCTTCGACGACCTTCTGACCGGGCTGTAGCGCGCCGCTGAGGATGGCCTCGCGCAGGCGGTGTTCGGCGACTTCCACCAGCGTCGCAGGCAGCGCCCTGCGCGCGTCGTCGATCCGTGGCGCGGTCATGGCGGTCAATCGTAGGAACTTATCGTCCGGTTCGCTTCGTTGTCGGCGGGTGCCCGACCTCACCACCACAGCGTCGCGCCGGCGTCGACGTTGGCGCCCCTGCTGAGCCGTGCCGGCAATCGACACACCTGGCGCGGCTTCGGCTCTGCCGCCGGCAGGCTCACAGTGGGCGGGTGACGCCCTGCCGGACCCCGTGTGTGGCATCCACGAACGGCAGCACGGTGTCGAGCCAGGCCGCCGGCTCGGACGAGAACACGACGTGTCCGGTTCCAAACGCCTCGAGCGTCGAGCCTTCAATGGACTCGGCCAGCTCCCTGCCCCAGCGCATCGGGGCCGTCGGATCCTTGGCGCCCCAGGTGATCAGCACGGGTGCGGCGATCCGGGAGGCTCGCATCCGAAGGTCGTGCCCGGGATCGGTGAAGCTCTTCCACAGTGCGGCAGCAATTTTCGCGCCCTCCGCGGTTCTGGCGCGGCCCACGACGCGACGCACGATGGCTTCGTCGGTGGAGGTCTTGGGCTGCATGTACGCGCGGACGAAGGCTCCGAACACCGCCCTGACCACGACGGGCCGCCCCATCACGGCGCACATGACGCGGGTGAACACGCTATGCGGTGTGAAACCTCCCGTATTGACAAGAACGACGCCCGAAACCCGCTCCTGCCGTTCGAGCGCGAGCCGGCACGCCGCGTATCCGCCGACGGAGTTCCCGACGACGACAAGATTGTGTAGGTCGAGCAGTTCGGCGAATTCAACCAACAGATCGCCGAATTGAACGGCGCGCAGGGGTACCGATGGTAGTGGAGAGGCGCCATGTCCCGGCCAGTCGAGAGTGAGTACGCGGCGTCCCTGCGCGAGTTCGGCGCGCACGGAGTCGAAATCGGTGTGGTCGTGCAGAGCGGCGTGCAACAAGAGAATCGTCGGGCCCGAACCCTCGTCGGTGTAGGACACGGTTCCCAGCCTGGTCAGCAGTGTGGGCATCGCGATCCCTTCATTGACCGGTCGGTCGGTCAAATACACCGTATGCTCGAGCCGACGTTCTGGCAAGGGAGGCACGGTGGAGGTAGCCAACAAGCGGGTGGCCGCGGCCCAGCAGACACGCACCAAATTGATAGAGACCGGCTTGGTGCTCGCCGAGGAACTCGGACTCGAGGGTCTGAGTGTCAACGCCGTTGTCGCCGCTGCAGGAGTGTCGAAAGGCACGTTCTTCCACCACTTTCCGGATCGGGTGTCCTATCTGGTCGCCCTGCACCGTCGATTCCACGACGTGCTGTTCGAAGAGGTCACGGCTGCCATCGGCGACCTGAAACCGGGTAGGGACCGACTTGGCGTCGCCGCGCGTACCTACCTCGACGCCTGCCTGCGCGATCGCGGTGTCAAGGCGTTGCTTCTGGAAGCGCGCGGTCATCTCCCGATCGCTGACGAGGTGACGCGGCGCAATCGGATGAATGTCGAGGTCGTGGCGGCCGATTTCACCGCGCTCGGTTGGGCCCATCCCCGCCAGGCGGCGCGACTCTGGGTCGCGGCCACCGCAGAATGCGCACTGATCGAACTCGAACGAGGCCGCCGCGACGCCGCCGCGCGCGCGAGCCTCAACGATCTGGTACGGGGCTGATTCGACAACCTCCACTAGAACGTGTTCTAGTGCACAGATGGTGCAGTACACCGATATCGGAGACGTCTCCGCCGCGGAGGTCGACCGCATGCGCACCGTCTACGGTGCACTCGCCGAGTCGGTCCGCGAGCTCATCGATGCCACGATCCGTACCGAGGTCGACGCCGACGAAGTGGCGGCGGTGAAATCCGAGATCGACGCGGCGACAGCACGGTTGCGGTCCGAGCAGTGCGACGGGCCGTTCGGGGTGCGCTTCACCACCGGTGGGGATCGTTTGGCGTGGGGGAACCCGGTGATCGGGATCCGCAATCCGATCGCACCGCCGCTGCGGATCCAGCGCGACATCGACGGCCGGGTGTTCACCGACTTCCATCTGGGTGCGGCATACGAAGGTCCGCCGGGCCACGTGCACGGGGGTGTCTCCGCGTTGGTCCTCGATCATGTGCTCGGAGAAATGGCGGCCAGCGAAGAGACGCCGCGCTTCACCGGCACCATCACGCTGCGCTATCTGCGACCCACCCGGCTGGGAGAGCTGCATGCCGAGGCAAGAATCACCCGCACCGACGGATTCAAGGCCTACGCAGCCGGCCATCTCGCGGACGACGAAGGCATCACCGTCGAGGCGGAGGGTGTCTTCATCCAGCCGAAGTGGGCTCGCGGCTAGGGACGATCCCGGTGAGGCTGCGCGTGATGGCCGCGATCTCGGAGATCAGTACCCGCGCCGCACCGTTGTCGCCTGGCAACGGCCCCGCCTGCGCCCGCACCAGCTTGTCCGCCGCCGTCAACGCGGCGACGTCGACCGTCCAGGGCAGTGCCGGATTCGGCGGAGCCCCCCGCAACGCTTCGACGTAGTCGTCGACCGCCGCGATGAAATCGGGGGTGAGCGTGGCGGGCGATTGTGTCGGCAGGCTGCGTTCCAGCGACGTGCACGCGCTGGTGACCGCGTTGAGTGCGGTCCGGTAGGACCTCAGCCACCGCCGCAACTCCCGCGAGTCCATCCGTGCTGCGCCGGACGCTGCTTCGAATGCGGCGCGGGCGCGAAAGGCGCGCTGCCACGCCGCCGACATCGCATCGGCGGGATGATCGAGTTCATGAACGAAGGCTTTGACCACTGTTGCCGCATAATCGATTTCGGTCTTGAGCAGTTCGCCGGCGCGTTGCTGCAACCGCGTCAGCGCGTGGTCGGGCAACATCACGTGGGCCATCACCGCCAGTCCGCCGCCGATCACCACCGAGAACAGCCGGTCTTCTACCGTTGCGCCCGCCGAGGTGGCGCTGATTTCGAGTAGGAACACCGCGGCCGCGGCGACCCCCGCGCTTGCCGCGATGTAGCCGAACCGCTCCACCCAGTACGTGATGGCCAGACACGCCACGGTCAACACCGCGGCCGTCACACCCGTCGGCGCCCAGATCATGGTGATCAGGGACGCGACGAGGATTCCACCGGCCAGGCCCCCGACGCGCCCGACGCAGCGGGTGTAGGTGTGCGCCGTCTCGGGGCGAAGGACGAAAAGGACCGTCAGTGCGATCCAGTGGCCGTGTGCGATCGGGGCGAACCGATCGGCGGCCGTCGCCAGCGCCGCCGCCGTCGCTAGCCGCACGGCATGACGCAGGATCGGTGACGCCCAGGTCAAGTGTGTCCGAACTCCGGTCAGGGCCGTCCGCAGCGGGCTGATCACGTCAGGTTGGAGCAGATCCGGGAACCGGAACTCGGCCGCCTCCTGCAGTTGCTTCGAGAACCGTTGTGCAGCTGTTGCTTTCGGCCCATTCAGCGTCGCCACTGCAGTGTCGACGCGGACCAGGGCGTGCTCGGCCTCGCGTCGCGCGTTGTGCTTGTTCTCGGCGATTGCATCGAGCGCGACCGCCGCGTCGTTCAGCATCTGCGAAATGCGGTCCCGCTCACCTTCTTGGGTTCCCCGCAGCGCGAGCAATGCCACCATCAACCGCTCGGGCAGCCGATGCCCGCCGTGATAGGCCTCCGGCCGCCTGGTGGCCTGGGTGTCGGCGAACGCATCCCGCAGCCAGGTCAGTTGGGCCGCTTCCAGCGGTGAGTCGAAATCCGCGGCGATGCGCCGGGCATCGGTGGCCAGTGACCGATAGGCCCATGCCAATGCATCGCCCTGCGTTCGCCAGCGTTGCGGCGGCCAGACCGCGATCAGCGCCGCCTGCACACAGCCCGCGGCGATCGTCAGGAGCGTCGGCAGCGCGACGGATGTCACCGATGGTGCGTCCTGCGGCGCAACGACCAGTAGCGCGCTGCCTGCCGCAGCGACGAGGCCCGCATTCTTCCCGAGCGCCCACTGCATTCCGGCTGCCAGGCACCACACCGCCACGACGATGATGAAAAGGACGCTGTACGCCGACGTCAGCGAGCCGACCAAGACGGCGCCACCCATCTGCAACGCCACGATGACGACGAGTTGCACGCGTCCGCCGGGGCTGTCCTGCAACGCGATGGCACCACACACCACCCCGGCACCGGCCACCCACATCGTGGCTGCACCGGTATCGAGCGCAATGGCGAGGATCGCCATGGCCAGCACCCCGAGCAAGCTGCGAACCACCGCACCGATGTCCGGCGTGGGCGGTCGCAAAGCGTCGAAGACCCGACTGCCCATGACCATCCACCCATTCTGACGCCACCGACCTCGATCGACGCTAGAACTCGCCTCGAGTCACCCGACCAACTAAGCGGCTTCGCTTTTCGGATAGCCGCTCTCCGTAGTTTGCCCGGCCGTCAGTTTGCCTGTGGTACTGGGCAAGCCCGCTCCCGCTTACGTATTCGTCAGCCGTTTCGGTGCCGTACGTCTTTGATTCGGCTGTATAGATTCATGTCGCCCGATAGACTCGGCCCGGGTCAAGAGAGCTGCCGGGAGGTGCCGATGCCCATCAATGCTGTCGTATTCGACGGCGTTGCTGGATTCTGCCCGCTGCTCCGGACACCGCCAGATTCCGCCGTTCAAATTCGCCCATCAGCAATGCGAGCCGGCGTGTCGGCCCGACGAAGGGACCCTCGATGAGCACAGCAGCGGAGCGCGCGGCTCAACTGGAACTGACGTCCAGATTGAAGTCGGCGTATCCCGAACTGCCCGACGCGCCGACCCCGGACATGTTGGACCACGGTCGGATCACGGCATACCTCAAGCCGGTCCACGACGTCGGGGGCGAGCCGGACGCGCCGATGAAGTACGAGAACAAACAGTACGAACTCTGGGAGCACATGACGTATGTCATCTGCGAGGTCCTTGGCTGGCGTGGCATCTGGCTGTCGGAGGAACGACGCCGGATCGGCAATGTCGATGTCGGGCGGGCGGAGTATCTGGGGCTGCCGTACTACGGCCGTTGGCTGATCGCTGTCGCGCGGGTCCTTGTGGAAAAACACCACATCGGACTGAGCGAGCTGAGCGAGCGGATGGCCGAGGTCCAGGCGCGTTACGCGGGCGGGCTGGACGGCAAGACGCTGGAAGCCAAACCGAAATCCGAGGGCGACGGATCGCACGTCAAGCGCAACGAGCATGCCGAGGAAGCGGCCGGGAAAGGCGATCCGCAATGCTATTCCGGGCAGGCCGACCCGCCGAAGTTCAAGGTCGGCGACCCGGTGGTGGTGCGCGAACTCCCGGTGATCTTCTACACGCGCACGCCGGAATACGTGCGCGGCGCGACCGGCGAGATCGAGGCCGTCGCCTATGAGAGCCCGGCCGCCGAAGACGAGACGTGGGACCGTCCGGTGCGACCCGAGTGGTTCTACGTCGTGAAGTTCAACATGTCCGAGCTCTGGTACGGCTACACCGGAACTGCTGACGACGTCATCTCCACCGAGATCCCCGAGCGCTGGCTCGAATCCGCCAAATAGGCGCCCGAGAAAGGATTGGCATTGTCTGACCACGGTCACGATCACGACCACGACCACGACCACGACCGGACCGTCGCCCCGATGGTCGACGAGGTCACCGACTTCGAAGTCTTGGAGATCGCGCTGCGCGAGCTGTGCATCGAGAAGGGCATCTTCACCGCTGAGGACCACCGCCTCATGACCGAGTTCGCCGAGCAGATCGGTCCTACGCCGGCAGCCCGTCTGGTGGCAAAGGCGTGGCTCGATCCGAAGTTCAAGGAACTCGCTCTCGCGGAACCGATGACAGCGAGCAAGGAAGTCGGTGTGGACTGGTTGCACCCAACGGGGTGGGGGACACCGAGTGACTTCACCGCGTTCCAGATCCTCGCGGACACACCGACGGTGCACAACGTGATCGTCTGTGCGTTGTGCTCGTGCTACCCGCGGCCGATCCTGGGCAACTCGCCCGAGTGGTACCGGACACCCAATTACCGTCGGCGCCTTGTCCGCTGGCCGCGGCAGGTACTGGCTGAGTTCGGACTCTATCTGCCGGACGAAATCACAGTCCACGTACAGGATTCCAATCAGAAGCACCGCTTCATGGTCATGCCGCTTCAGCCTGAGGGCACCGAGGACTGGACCGAGGATCAGCTTGTCGAGATCCTCACGCGCGACACCCTGATCGGCGTGGCGCTGCCCAAGGCCGGCGTCACCACCAACATGATCGTCGACACCCGTCCGGCCATTCACCCGGGCAACGCCGGATGAGCGCAGCGCAGAATCCGGCGTCTGCTCGCGTCGCCCCGCTGGACGAGATCGTCGAACGCGACCAGGTCTGGTCACGGATGGCCGCGAAGTGGGGTGTGGAAAATCCGGTGCCGCCGTGGAAAACGAGCCTTGACGGCATGTGCGACGCGCTCGATCGAGCCTCCTGTGACGAGAACATCCCCGACTTCAAGCAGCGGCGCGACGAGGAGGACGAACTCTCCGCCACGGTGTACGCCAACCTGCCCTACCCGGAGAACCAGCTGATGTCATTGGCGCATTCGCTGGTGGCCAGGGGCGTCATCGACGAGGCGGAACTCAAGGCGCGTCTGGCGAGCATCCGCGTGAGGCTGGAAGCCTGACCACCTCCACGCGCTAGGTTCGACCCGTGGAGAAAGTCATCATCACCCTGCAACGTCCCGATTCCGACGAAGCATGGTGCACCAGGATGCGCACTGAGGTCGTTGCCGACCTACTAGAGCTGGGACTGCCAGGCCTAGTGGTCAACGTGCGCGACGACGTCGTGCGCAATTCGCTCATGACGCTGACAACGCTCGAACCGCCCGTCGTGGGGATCATCACCGTGTGGGCGCATCAGTCCTACGGCGAGGCGGTGACTGCGGCGCTCACGCGGCTGCAATCCGAAGCGGATCACGTGGCCGCCTATTTGGTCACCGAGTCGGTGCCGCTGCCGCCACCGGCGACGGCCGAAGGAGCGCGCACGGATGGCTTCGCCAACGTTGCACTACTGCGCAGACCGGCCGACTTGGACGATGCGACTTGGCGGCAGCGGTGGCACATCAACCACACACCGGTGGCGATCGAAACGCAGTCGACCTTCGGCTACACCCAGAACGCGGTGGTGCGTGCCTTGACGCCGAGCGCTCCGGTGATCGACGCGATCGTCGAAGAACTCTTCCCCGAAGCGGCGATCACCGACCTGCACGCGTTCTTCGGCGCTCCAGACGACGACGAACTCAGCCGCCGGATGGAGCGAATGGTGGCCAGCACCACCGCATTCGGTGCGAATCGCGACATAGACACCGTACCGACGAGCCGCTACGTCTATCGAACGCCGTTCGTCGCCGACAACAGGATTGGGTGATAGAGATGACCACACTCGAAGAGGCGTCTGCCTTGGCGGCCGACGACAGCGGCCTTGCGGTGGTCTCGACCGTCCGCGCCGACGCCACCGTCCAGGCATCCCTGGTCAATGTCGGTGTGCTGCCGCATCCCGACACTGGACAACCCGCGCTGGGGTTCGTCACGTACGGCAAGGTCAAGTTGGCCAACCTACGCGCGCGTCCTCAACTGGCCGTGACATTCCGTAATGGATGGCAATGGGCCACCGTCGAGGGTAGGGCCGAGTTGGTGGGCCCTGATGATTCACAGGCGTGGCTCACCGATGCGGAGCAGCTTCGACTGCTGTTGCGCGAGGTGTTCACGGCCGCTGGTGGAACACACAGCGATTGGGCCGAATACGACCGGGTGATGGCGGAGCAGCGACGCACTGTCGTGCTTATCGCACCCGCTCGGGTGTACAGCAACGGTTAACGCATACGCTGCTGGCGTGATTCTCGAGATTGCCGACGACCAGCGGGTGCGGACACTAACCCTCAATCGGCCCGACGTCCTCAACGCGTTCAACGAAGAGCTGTACCACGCCACCGCGATTGCGCTGGGGGAGGCGGCAGCCGATCCGGAAGTCGCCGTAGTGCTGTTGACCGGTGCGGGGCGGGCGTTCAGCGCGGGCAACGACCTCAACGAAATGCAGAGGCGAATCACCGATCCCGAGTTCAATCAGCAGGGCAGTCACTTCTCGACGATGATCGACGCACTAGCGGACTTCTCCAAGCCGCTGATTTGCGCGGTGAACGGAGTCGGAGTCGGCATCGGCGCGACCATCCTCGGCTACGCCGACCTTGTGTTCATGTCATCGACCGCACGGCTGAAGACCCCGTTCACCAGCCTTGGTGTGGCACCCGAAGCCGCGTCGTCGTATCTGCTGCCGCGGCTGATGGGCCGTCAGAACGCCGCCTGGTTACTGTTGTCCTCGGAGTGGGTGGATGCCACCGAGGCGTACCGCATGGGGCTGGCGTGGAAAGTCTGTGAGCCCGACGACCTGTTGTCAGAGGCCCGCCGACACGCCGAAATTCTTGCCTCTCGACCGATTTCGAGTCTGACAGCGGTGAAGCAGACGATCATCGCGCCGACGCGCGACGGGATCAACGCGGCAACCGCCAGAGAGATCGAGCACTTCAAGGTGTTGATGGGCGCCGCTGCGAACGCGGAAGCCCTTGCCGATTTCACCGGTAAGCGCGGCCCGGCCGAATAACCCGTCGCGTCGTCAATTCCCTTGCGCCTCTTTGGTATTAATTAGCCTCACAGGCCACATTGCGGCGACGAGCTTGTCGGTGGTCGCTTGTATGTTCGAATCATGTTGGCGACTCCGGTGGATGTGGCGATGGCCGCGCTGCGGGCCGCCCATGAGTCGTTGGCCGACCGACGCGAGGGCTCTTATCGGTCGGCGCGGCCCGGGCGAACAGCTGATATGTAGGCATCGTTTGTCAATAGGCAGGTGAAAGCCGCCCCGGTTTTGATGCCGGGGCGGCTTTCGTTTGATCGGAGTCAGTCGGTGCCGCGGCGGTCGTTGGTCAACGACGATGGTG
>NZ_NVQE01000049.1 GCF_002591975.1 Mycobacterium neglectum
CAGTCACGGGCCCGGAGAGCCCATCCCCACCACGATCCCGCCCTCGCAAGCGACAGCACGCCAATTCTCGCGCCCTGGCCCGTCCCGCCGGCCAGTCTCAGAACCGCCTTGTTCAGCGCCCTCCTAGACACGCGCGTCTCAGGTTTCACTGTTAGTCTGTGAAGGCCTGAAAACATACATGGACCTGGGTCCCGACTTTCAAAGGGGAATGCTGATGGCAGCACACGCCAAAGCCCTCACTAGCAGTTCGAAGAAGCTGGGTATCGTGGGCCTCGGCTCGTTTGCCGTCGCTGCGGCTTTCATCGGTGTTGGCAGCGGAACGGCCAACGCCGATGTCGAGGAGATCTCACCCGGTCCGGTTGTGACCAGCCGGCAGGCTTCCCAGAACTCGGTCATCCGCATCAATGACTACGGTCTAGCGCGCGGCACTTCCGAGGCGCGTGTCGCAGACGCCGGCGAGATCAACGCGTTCGGAGTGCAGGGCAGCGAAATTGATTTGCCGGTCGTCCGTGACACCGTTAAGGCCGTCGTGGGCACCACCGCCTCGGCGTTCGAGGGTGAATGGCCCGTCGGCCCGGCAATCGGCGATTGGTGATCTGCAGAGTTTGAAAATTCCGTCCCCGGCGATCACGCCGGGGACGGAATTTTTTTCGGGCTTTGCTTCGTAAGGCATTGCGCCGCGGAGCCGTCCATTCAACTCCAGGAGCGGCTCGTACGAAGCCCACGAACTAGTCGCAGAGGTACCCGAGCCGTAGTCCACCGGCCCGAGCACCACAGTCATTTGGTGCGGTCATGGTGTTATCAAACACCGGCCCTGCCACGTTCTGCCCGTGTCCCGGCGTGGAGGGACTCAGCGGAGCCGCGCTGGCACCCCCAGCAAGTCCCAGGAATGCGAACGCCATGGCCCCCAAGGTAATTGCGTTCATGCGAGCTTCTTCATCGTTTTCCTCTCGGAGTTGCTTACATCACTGGCATGTAGTGCTGTCTGCCATCTGTTACAGATTCCGGTCGAGATTCATTCCCGCAAATGTGTTCCCAGGGGTCTCGATCAGGATCAATCAACGCTCGGACCGGCCACGAACAGTCGCGCGCACGGCGCGGGCGCACAGTTGGACGTCTCAGCGAGAGCAGTCGACCGTCACCGAAGCAGTCGGCCTGACGACAAACGGGTAGTAGTCGTCGTCGTAGTTAAGGATCGGCACCCAGTTGGGTGGTCCTTGCGACCTTCGCACGTTGGTCACCACGCACTTGTTCATCGATGCGGTGCCGATCCGGTCGATGCTGACCGAATAGCCCTGCTGCTGGAGGTCGGAGATGACTTCCTGCGCGCTCTTGGTGTCTGCGCCCGCGGAACCGGCCGCCATGGCGAGCACCCCGCCCACGGCTGAGACCAATACGACGATTGCCCGCACTCCGTTCATGACGGCACCTCACGTTGGTCGTTACGAGACGCCTCTAGCGTAGCCCCCGGCGCTGCGACTTTTGTTCCCGTTTTTCGCGGTCCGTGCGGCTAACTCCGGTCGGCGCTTGTCGTCTCGGCAGTATCCGGGCTCGGCCCGCTCCCTGGGCTTGCGGCGCGCCCGTCGGACGCTCCATCGCCGTCGGCAAGAATGTTGCGGATCTCGGTAAGCAGGCTGAGCTCGGTGTCCTGCGCCTGTTCGACCTCACCCTTCTTGCGCAGCCGGTTGTAGGGGAGGACGACCAAGAAATAGACCACCGCAGCGACGAGAATGAAGTTGATGAGTGCGGACAGCAGGATGTTCAGGTCGATGGCTTGGCCGCCGCCGATGTTTATCCGCAGGATGCCGTAGTCGGAATCGCCTCCCGCGCCGATGCGATTGATGAGTGGCTCGATGACGCTGTCGGTGAATTTCGTGACCAGCGCCGTGAACGCGGTACCGATGACCACCGCGACGGCCAGGTCGACGATGTTGCCCCGGGCGAGAAACTCCTTGAAGCCCTTCAACATGCTCTTCGCTTCCTTCCTGCACGTGGGTGTTCTGGCTGAGAGGCAACGTTAGTCAACTCGATGCTTGTTCGGACGATGTCCGGTTCAGTGGAAGGTGAGGGTGACCCTCTGCACGAGCGCCGCACCGGCCACCTCGTTGGCGTCCTGCGCCGGTAGGGCGACGAGCACCACTCGTTCGCCTCCGTTGCCCGCTCCTGACGGCGTTTGCGACACCAATACCACCACCGCGTCGGTTGCCACGACCTGCGGTTCGGTGCCGCCACCCACGCCGGCGTCGTCTCCGGCGCCGAGCACGTCGACCACATCCCCAGGACGGATCAGATCCAGCAGCGCCGTGTCGTCGAGATGTAGCGGAACGATGCGCGCATTCGGGCCCGCCGCCGACTCGGCCAGTCTCGGACCCAGCAGTCGAACATCGGTCAGTGCCTCGCCGCGGCGGGCCGGACCCGCGAGCGTCGCACCAACCACCACTGCGAGATCCCGTTGTGCGCCGTCGGGAACCGTTGTCGCCATGCGGGTTTCGAGACGGACATCGGCGGCGGTGAGTTCGATCCCTGGCGCCAGATCCCGGGCGGCGACGACGATGTCGGTCCGTTCGTGCGCCGGGTCGGGTCGAAGTGCCGCGACAGCGGCCAGGATGACGAGAGCGCCGGCTGCGAACCGCCGGGCCGCCGCGGTGCGCGACCAGTCAGGGCGTAGGCGACCAACGATCCGACTCAACGCCGACGGATTGAGCGATTCCCCCATACCGCCAAACTAGGCAGCAGCCGAGGGTTTTGGCGCGGGCTGATGCCGCGCCTGTGGATAACTAGTTCGTAGCCGCGGCGGCCGGCGCCGAACTCGAGGAGCTTGAGCTCGAACTCGAGGAGTCCGACTTCGAGTCGCTGGACGCAGTCGAGGCGGCTTTGTCCGACGACGAGGACTCCGCGCTGCTGGAGGAGCCATTCGACGACGTCGACGATGCTGAGGTCGACGATGAACTCTTGGCCGTTTCCCGGCTGTCGTTGCGATAGAAGCCGCTGCCCTTGAACACCACGCCTACGTTGCCGAACAGCTTGCGTAGGCGACCGCTGCACTTGGGGCAGGTAGTCAGCGCATCGTCGCTGAACGACTGCACCTCATCGAAGCGATTGCCGCAGTCGGTGCACGCATAGGAATACGTGGGCACGAAAACCTCCGAGATCGTCAAACTTCTTAGCACTCTACCGGCTCAAGTGCTAGAACCGCTACGTGGGCTCCGCCATTCCCGGCGACAGTCAGCCGAGTGTGACAAGCCCATTGTGCGGGGTCAGCGCGTGGGTCATGCGCACATCGTGCGGTTCGGCGGGCAGGCGGTCGACGAGTTCGTCGTCGCGCACGACGGCGATGAGTCGCGCTGCCGCATCGGCCAGGGGCAGGGAACGGTCATAGAACCCCGCTCCGCGGCCCAGCCGGACCCCTGCGTGGTCGACCGCGAGTGCCGGCACGAGGATCACCGATGCCTCCGCTATCGCGTCGGCCCCGAGCCGCGGTGGCGCAGGCTCCTGCAGTCCATGCCGCGCTCCGATCAGCTCGCCGGGGCGGTACTCGCCCCACTGCAGCGGCTCCGGGGCGCCCGTGGTCTCAGTGCTGCCGGTGACCGGCAGCAGCACCCGCACGCCGCGGCGGCGCAGTGAATCGATCACCTCGAGGGATCCGGGCTCGGACCCGACCGGTACGTATGCGCACACGGTCTGGGCGTCGGTGACCAGCGCCGCAAGGTGGTTTGCGAGCGCCTGCGCCTCGCGGTCGTGCTCTTCAAACGACAGCGCGCGGCGAGTCAGCAGTATCGCCTCGCGCAGTTCGGCTTTTGTTCGCTGCAACGCATCGCCTCCAAACCGGACCTTGGGGGGTTCTGCCGACCTAAGGACATTAATGTGTGAACAATGACACGGCCCGAGGTACCGATTCCGCGCACCGCGGTCGTCCCTGCGGCAGGTTTGGGCACGCGGTTCCTGCCCGCGACGAAGACCGTGCCGAAAGAACTGTTGCCCGTCGTGGACACCCCGGGCATCGAACTGGTAGCCGCGGAGGCGGCGGAAGCCGGTGCCGAGCGGCTCGTCATCGTGACCTCCGAGGGCAAGGACGGGGTGGTCGCCCACTTCGTCCAGGACCTCGTGCTCGAGGGCACGCTGGAAGCACGTGGCAAGCACGTGATGCTGGAGAAGGTGCGCCGCGCAACGGCGCTCATCAAGGTCGAGTCGGTGATCCAGGCCGAACCCCTGGGTCTCGGCCACGCCGTCGGCTGCGTAGAGAGCGTCCTGAACGACGACGACGACGCAATCGCTGTGCTGCTGCCCGACGACCTTGTGCTGCCCACCGGTGTGCTGGAGACGATGTCGAAAGTGCGTGCCAAGCGCGGCGGTTCGGTGCTGTGTGCGATCGAGGTGCCTCGCGACGAAATCAGCGCATACGGCGTCTTCGACGTCGAACCCGTCACCGATACCAACAATCCGAACGTGATGCGCGTCAAGGGCATGTTCGAGAAACCGAAGGCGGAGGACGCGCCGTCGCCCTATGCCGCCGCAGGCCGCTACGTGCTCGACCGCGCGATCTTCGGCGCGCTCAAGCGGGTTCCGCGGGGAGCGGGCGGCGAGATCCAGTTGACCGACGCGATAGCTCTGCTAATCAACGAAGGGCATCCGGTCCACGTCGTCGTGCATCGCGGTTCTCGACACGACCTCGGAAATCCCGGCGGCTACCTCAAGGCTGCGGTTGACTTTGCGTTGGAGCGCGACGACTACGGGCCCGAGCTACGGCGGTGGCTGGTGGAGCGCTTGGGGCTGATCGATTGCTGACTCGCAGCGATCGCCCCGACACCGAGAAAGGCAACTTGTGCGGTCGGTTGAGGAGCAGCAGGCTCGGGTAGCCGCTGCCGCGGTGGCCCCCAGACCGGTCAGGGTGGCGATCGCCGAGGCGCAGGGCTTGATGTGCGCCGAAGAGGTGGTCACCGAGCGACCCCTGCCGGGGTTCGATCAGGCCGCCATCGACGGTTATGCGGTCCGCAGCGTGGACGTGCTCGGCGTGGGAACCGGCGACGAGGACGATGGCGGCGACAGCGACGTTAGAGCCGCGACAGGCTCCGACGGTGAGGTGAGCCTGCCGGTGATCGGCTCGATCGAAGCCGGCGCGCGAACTCCCAGCCGGCTGCAGCCACGCCAGGCCGCGCGGGTCCAAACCGGCGCGCCGATGCCGACGCTCGCCGACGCGGTGCTTCCGCTGCGATGGACCGACGGCGGTGACGCGCGGGTGACGGTGCTGCGTGGTGTGCGCTCGGGCGCCTATGTCCGCAGGACGGGTGACGACGTCCAGCCGGGGGACGTGGCCGTGCGGGCGGGGGCGATCATCGGCCCCGCTCAGGTGGGATTGCTGGCCGCGGTCGGACGGGACCGCGTGCTCGTGCACCCGAAGCCACGGCTGTCGGTGCTGTGCGTTGGCGGCGAACTCGTCGACATCTCCCGCACGCCGGGGAACGGACAGGTCTACGACGTGAACTCCTACGCGCTGGCCGCGGCGGGCCGTGACGCGGGCGCCGAGGTCAACCGCGTCGGCATCGTCGATACGGACCCCAAGGCGCTGCGCGACGTCGTGGAGGGTCAGATCAATCGGGCCGAGGCGGTGGTGATCGCGGGCGCGGTCGGCGGGGCCGCGGCCGAGGGGGTTCGGGCCGTACTCGCGGAGCTCGGCGAGATGGAGGTGGCGCGCATCGCCATGCATCCCGGTTCGGTTCAGGGCTTCGGTCAGCTGGGACGAGACGGTGTTCCGGTGTTCCTGCTGCCGGCCAACCCGGTCAGCGCGCTGGTGGTCTTCGAGGTGATGGTGCGGCCGCTGATCCGGCTGTCGTTGGGTAAACGACAGGCACACCGACGGATCGTGCAAGCGCGCACCCTGTCGCCGATCGGCTCGGTGGCCGGTCGCAAGGGCTTCCTGCGCGGACAGCTGATGCGCGATCAGGACACCGGCGAATACCTGGTGCAGGCGCTTGGCGGTGTGCCCGGCGCGCCGTCGCATCTGCTAGCGACGCTGGCTGAGGCAAACTGTTTGGTCGTCGTTCCCAGCGAGGCCGAGCAGATCCGCACGGGCGAGATCGTCGACGTCGCATTCCTGGCCCAGCGCGGCTGATCGACTCCGGGCACACCGTCATGAACCTATGGCGTTCGAGTTCCATGCATCCGGGGTGGCCGTCGCCTGCCGGTCCGCTGCGGGTGCCCGCCGGCGTGGTGCGGTTGCGGCCGGTGCGGCTGCGCGACGGGCCGCAGTGGAGTCGTCTCAGATTGTCCGATCAGGCTCACCTGGAACCGTGGGAACCCTCCAATGGCTCGGATTGGGAAGTGCGGCATGCCATTACGTCATGGCCATCCGTGTGCTCCGGCCTGCGGTCGGAGGCGCGCAAGGGTCGGATGTTGGCATACGTGATCGAGCTTGACGGACAGTTCGTCGGCCAGCTGACGATCGGCAACGTGACGCACGGCGCGCTGCGGTCGGCGTGGATCGGGTACTGGGTGGCCAGCTCCGCGACGGGTGGTGGTGTCGCGACAGCCGCGCTGGCGTTGGGCGTGGATCACAGTTTCGGCGCAGTGCGGCTGCATCGCGTCGAAGCGACAGTGCGTCCGGAAAACGCGGCGAGCCGCGCCGTGCTGGCAAAGGTCGGCTTTCGCGAGGAGGGCCTGCTGCGGCGCTATCTCGAGGTGGACGGCGCATGGCGTGATCACCTGCTGGTGGCCATCACCATCGAGGAACTCAACGGCTCGGCGTCGTCTGTCCTGGTGCGTCAGGGCCATGCGAGCTGGACGTAAGGTGCCCGCTGGCCTCTGTCCCGAGTGTGCGTCCTCATACGCCGACCCCGGCGCGTTGCGGACGAAACCGCGCACTCGGCGGGTCTCGAATATGAGTCAATCTGTTGCAAAAGTGACACGTGTGACTGTTGGTGCTTGTCAGCAGCGAATTACAGGTGTGTAATTGTCTCGGCGCGCCATCCACGGATGCGCAGGTCACCAGACCTAGCCTTATCGGGGAAAGGAGCAGGCGACATGCCAAGCATCCCCCAATCCCTCCTGTGGATCTCTCTCGTCGTTCTCTGGCTGTTCGTGCTCGTTCCAATGCTGATCAGCAAGCGAGACGCAGTGCGCCGCACCAGTGACGTGGCGTTGGCGACTCGGGTTCTCAACGACAGCAGAACACGGCTGCTGCGGCGCAAGTCGCCTGCGGCCGGTCATGCCAGCGACCCGGACTGGCGGCCATCCGACGAGGATGTCGACGGAGACCTCGACGACGATGCCGAAGAGGCCCCGGCGCGACGGTCGGTTGTGCGGGTCGCCGCCGTGGATATCGAGCAGGACGAGGACCCGGGCTACCTCGACGTGGATGTGATCGAAGAGGCCTCCGGTGCACTACCGGTAGGGGCATCGGCGCGCACCGGGACAGCAGCGGAGAGCCAAACCGATGAGCTGGCACTGGATTTCGGCGGCACTGCTGACGAGGCACCCGCTCCGGAAGTAGCCGAAGAAACCGAAGAGGAAGAGAGCGAACCCGAACCCGACGGTTCCGACGACGAATACGACGACGAGTACGAGTACGTCGCAGATTCCTCGGGTCTGGAAGCGCCGTCGGACACCGAACTGCAGCTGGCCGATTCGCTGAGCGCCGCGCGCAGACGCCGGCACGAGTCGAAGACCGGGGCTGCGGTCAGTGCCCGCAAGTACAAGTTCCGCAAGCGGATGTTGACCGTCATGGCGGTAGTGGTCGTCGCCGCGCTCGCCGCGGCATACACGCTGTCGCCGGTCATGTGGTGGGTGAGCGCCGTCGTCAGCGCGGTGACGCTGTTCTACCTGGGCTATCTACGACGTCAGACGCGCATCGAGGAGCGGCTGCGGCGCCGTCGGGCCCAGCGGATGGCCCGGTCACGGCTCGGGGTGGAGAACACCGACGACAGGGAATTCGACGTCGTGCCGTCACGGCTGCGGCGGCCGGGTTCGGTGGTGCTCGAGATCGATGATGAGGATCCGATCTTCGAGCACCTGGACTACGCACCGTTCGCGCGCGAGTTCGACCTTCCGCGCGCGGCGGGTCAGTAGCCTCGCGGTTTCGACCGGCGGGCCGCGACTGGTAGCCTGTGCTACCGGTATCAGGGGCTATGGCGCAGTTGGTAGCGCGTCTCGTTCGCATCGAGAAGGTCAGGGGTTCGAATCCCCTTAGCTCCACAATTTTTGAGCAGGCGAGGGCAGTCGCGCACTAGTGCAGGTGGGCCGGTATGTCGGCCAATTCGCAATTTGCTGCGGGCACGGTCGCAGCGCCATAGATTGTGCCTGGCAGCGGCCAGTCTCTGCGCTGACCGGACGGGGTGGGGCTGTGGTTCCGAACATCAAGAGGGCGATGCGCCTGGCCGGGATGCGTCCGATGCCCCGTTGGCCGGTCCCGGCGACCGTGGACTTGCGCGGCAAGCGGATTCTGTTGACCGGCGCATCGTCGGGCATTGGTGCCGTTGCTGCGGAGAAGTTCGCCGCCCAGGGTGCATCGGTGATCGCGGTGGCCCGCCGGGCAAGCCTGCTGGCCGAGGTCGTCGACCGGATTACCGCGAGCGGCGGCAACGCCACCGCGATTCGTGCTGACCTAGCCGATCTCGATCAGGTCGACATGGTGGTCGCGCAGGTCGGCCCCGTCGACATCTTGATCAACAACGCGGCCAGGTCGATTCGCAGGCCGCTGGCCGAATCGCTGGACCGATGGCACGACGTCGAGCGAGTGATGGCGCTGAACTACTTCGCGCCCCTGCGGCTCATCCGTGGCCTGGCCCCAGGAATGATCGAACGCGGCGACGGGCACATCATCAACATCGCCACCTGGCGAGTGCTGCCCGAATCGTCCCCGATGTTCGCCGCTTACAACGCATCCAAGGCGGCGCTGAGCGCCGTCAGTCGCGTCATCGACACCGAGTGGGGGAACGCGGGTGTCCACTCCACGACCATCTACTACCCATTGGTCGCGACGCCGATGATCGCCCCGACCCGCGCCTACCAAGGAGTTGCGGCGCTGGGCGCCGACGAGGCCGCCGACTGGATGGTGACCGCCGCGAGCACCAGACCGATCCGCATCGCGCCCCGCAAGGCGCTCGCGCTACGTGCACTCGACGTCGTTGCGCCGCGCATGCTCAACAACATCCTGGAACGCGAGACCAACCGGATGAACGCCAGGACCGCCACGCCTGAGTTGACCGAGCCCGCGCTCGGCGGCCAGTGACCCCAGGCTCTGAAGAAATGTCACATGAGTGATCTGGAGCGTTCCGGCATCGGCGTGGGTCGCAGGCCGGAGAACCTCATCCTTGGGGCACTGCTTACCACGGCCGCATTCTTCTGCGTGGCGCTCGTAGGCAGCCTCGCAAAGGTGTCCGGACAGTACACATCGACGGGCGTACTGCTGCTGTTCCAGAACGCGATATGCCTGCTGTTCGTGATGCCGGTCGCGCTGCGCGGCGGCCGGTCGTCATTGCGGACCGACAAGATCGGTCTGCACATTCTGCGAGCGGCAACCGGGACGGCATGCTGGTATGCCCTGTTCTTCGCGATCACCCAGATACCTCTGGCGAACGCCACGCTGCTGACCTACAGCGCGCCACTGTGGATGCCGCTGATCGCCTGGGTGGTCACACGCCAACGAATATCGAGAATGACCTGGATCAGCGCCGGCATCGGCTTCGCCGGAATATTGCTGGTGTTGCAGCCACAAGGCCACAGCTTCAACGTCGGCGAGTTGTCCGCGTTGGCAGGTGCGCTCTTCCTGGCCGTCGCCATGATGTCGGTCCGTTGGCTCGGTGCCACCGAGCCGATGATCAGGGTGCTCTTCTACTACTTCCTGCTCGCGACCGTGCTGTCAGTTCCCATCGCCGTGCTCGACTGGCGACCTGTTCAAGCGTCGGCATGGACGTGGTTGGTCGGGCTTGGATTCGCGCAACTGTTCTCGCAGATCCTCATCGTGGTCGCCTACCGCTACGCCCCGGCAGAGAAAGTCGGGCCGTTCATCTACACCGTTATTGTGTTCACCGCGCTGATCGACTGGATCGTCTGGGACCACCGGCCAACGCTCGTCACCTATTTCGGCATGGCCCTCGTCATCGGCGGCGGCCTGGTTGCCGTGCGGGCCAGACCCGCGAGCGCCGGATCCGCGACCGCCAGGGCTTCACGCGGCTGATCTCTCCAGGATATGGACGCCGCAGGCGGATCCCAGTCCGATGACGTGGGCAAGACCGACTCGCGCATTCGCGATCTGGCGGTCGCCTGCCTCGCCGCGCAGGTGGTGGCAGATCTCCCAGACGTTGGCGATTCCGGTGGCCGCAATGGGATGACCCTTGGACTCCAACCCGCCCGACACGTTCACCGGTGTCGAGCCGTCCCGCCACGTGGCACCGGAATTGAAGAAGTCTGCTGCGCCGCCCTCTTCGCACAGCATCAGGTTGTCGTAGTGCACCAGTTCGGCCGTGGCAAAGCAGTCATGTAACTCGACGAGATCGAGCTCGCTCGGAGCCACGCCGGATTGCTCGTAAGCGATGGCGGCGGCCTTGCGGGTCAGCGAGTTGACGTTCGGCAGAACCTGGCAGCCCTCTTCGTACGGATCGGTGGTCAGCACCGACGCCGACACCTTCACGGCGCGTCGCTGCTGTTCGAGCGAAAGAGACTTCAGCGTCGCGCCGTTGCACACGACCGCGGCAGCAGCGCCGTCACAGTTCGCCGAGCACATCGGACGGGTGTTGGGGTACGCGATCATCACGTCGTTCATGATCTGGTCCAGTGTGAACCGCTTCTGGTAGGACGCAAGCGGATTCAGGGTCGAGTGCGCGTGGTTCTTCTCGCTGATCTTGGCGAACAACTCGAAACTGGTGCCGCCGTACTTGTGGCCGTACTCCATGCCGATCTGGGCGAAGACCCCTGGCATGGTCTCGGTGCCGATCCTGCCGTCGATCGGGGCGACCGCGCCGTAGCGGCCGGAAGGAGTCCAGGTGTCGGCGTCCTTCTTCTTCGATCCTCCGCCGCCGAGCAGGCCTGCGCCGGACAGCTTCTCGACTCCGACGGCCAATCCGTAGTCGACTTCGCCAGCCTTTACCGCCATGATGGCGGTCCGCAGTGCGGTGGCGCCGGTGGCGCATGCGTTGGCGACGTTGTACACGGGAATTCCGGTCTGGCCGATCTGCTTCTGAAGTTGTTGTCCGATACCGGCACTCGCGTTCATCAAGTTGCCCGCCGCGATCACTCCGATATCCGCCATCGTGACGCCGGCATCCGATAGCGCTCCCGTCGCGGCCTGCGCCGCCAGGTCGATCGTGTCGAGATCGGGATGCTTGCCGAACTTGGTCATCTGAATGCCGAGGATCCAGACTTCATCGCTGGCGCTCATCGTTGCTCCTTCGTGTCAGAGACGGGCTCGAAGCCGAACCCGATCGCTTCGGTGCCTTCGGAGTCGGTGCCGATCGAATGGGTGGCGAGCCGCACTTTCATGCCGTCGTGGACGTGCTCGGCGTCGGGCTCGACGTTGATTAGGTTGGCGCGAACCTGGGTCCCGCCGCAATCGACGACCGCGGCGACGAACGGGGTGGGAATCCCCGGTGCCGCGAAGGCGACGATCGTGAATGCGCGCACGGTGCCCTCGGTCGCGATCGGCACCGTCGTGAAGTCGGTGGCAAAACAGTTGGCGCACGCGTTGCGCCGGTCGAAGTAGCGAGCGCCGCACCCTGTGCATTCCTGGGCGACCAGATGTGGTTCGTTGTCGAGCACCAGATAGTCGACCAAGGGTATTCGCCCCGCCATGCGCACCTCCATCGTCAGTGAGGTCGACGTTAGTCTGCGACCTTTGTCCAGTTGAACAGGCATCGTTTGCGCCTCGGCCGAATGGGGCATACGACCCGCTGCTGTCGTGTAGAAGCACGCGACAAGGTGGGGGCCTGTGGGCATGGAACGACTCAGCGGATATGACGCGTTCTTCCTGGAGCTGGAGTCGAGCACTCAGCCAGTCAATGTGTGTTGTCTGCTCGAGGTCGACACCCACACGATGCCCGGTGGTTACACATTCGACCGGTTCGCAGACGCGCTCGCCGTCCAAGTCGATTCGGTCCCCGAATTCCGTATGAAGCTGGCCGACAGCCAGCTGAACCTCGCATATCCCGTCTGGGTCGAGGAGGAGAACTTCCGACTCGATCGCCACCTCAACCGTGCCTGCCTGCCACGGCCTGCCGGGCGGACCGAACTCGCGGAGGTATGCGCGCACATCGCCGCGTTGCCGCTGGAGCGTTCCCACCCGCTCTGGGAGATGTGGGTGATCGAGAGTCCGGATGACTCCGACGCGCTGGCGGTGATGTTGAAGTCGCACCATGCAGCACTCGATGGGGTGGCCGGAGCGGACCTCATGTTCCAGCTGTGCAGTCTCGATGTCGATCCGCCGGCGCCTGCGCCGGTCGACGGTCCTGGTGCTACGAACCGCATCGAGATCGCTGCCTCGGGGTTCGTCGATTTCTTACGTCGCCCACAGCGGATGGTGACGTTGATTCCCGATACGGCCATGACCGTCGCGCGCACCGTGGCGCGCGCAATCAGTGGGCGGGCTATGGCGCCTCCGTTCGCGGCGCCATCGACCGTCTTCAACGCACCGTTCACGTGCCGTCGCAATATCGCGTTCACCCAGGTCGACCTGTTGGACGTCAAGAAGGTCAAGGACCGGTTCGGTATCACCGTCAATGATGTGGTGACGGCAATGTGCTCGGGAGCCTTGCGGCAGTTCCTGCTTGACCGCGACGAAATGCCCGACGCACCCTTGATCGCAACCGTGCCGATGTCTGTGCGCGCGAAGTCCAACCGACCCGGCCGAAACCAGACGACGTGGATGTTCTGCCGTTTGGCGACCGACATCGAAGATCCGCGGGAGCGGCTCGGCGTCGTTGCCGAAAGCGCCGCGCTCGCCAAGGAACATGGTTCGGCGATGTCCCCGACCCTCCTGCAGGACTGGGCTGAGATGGCGGGACAGGCGCTCAACGCCGTGATGAGACTGGTGCGCAACATGCCGCTGCCCGAGCGGCCGGTACACAACCTCGTGCTGTCCAACGTCGCCGGTCCGCAGGAGCGGTTGTATCTCCTCGGTTGTGAAATCAATGCGCTATATCCGTTTGGACCGATCGTGATCGGGGCCGGGCTGAACATCACGGTGATGTCCTTGGACGGCAAGCTCGGGATCGGCGTGATTTCGTGTCCCGATCTTGTCGACGATGTCTGGGATCTCGTCGATGCGTTTCCGGGCGTCCTTGATGAACTGCTGCAGCTCGACGTCGCCGCCGCACTCTGATTACAAGACGACGAACCAGACGGCGACGTAGTGACTGATGGCCGCGGCTGCGGTGAAGGCGTGGAAGAACTCGTGATAGCCGAAAGTATGCGGCCACGGATTGGGCCAGCGAATGGCGTAGAGGATCGCGCCGACGTTGTAGAGGACGCCGCCAAGTACGAGCAGGAACACGACGATCGGACCGCCGCCGTCGAGGAGGGTTCCGGCAAACCAGATCGCCGCGTAGCCGAGCAGGAGGTATAGCGGCACGCCCACCCATCTGGGCGCCGACGGCCACCACATCTTGAGCGCGACGCCGGCAGCAGCGCCGATCCAGACGATGGTCAGCACTTCGGCTCCGGTGCGCGGCGGCATGGCCAGGAGCGCGAACGGTGTGTAGCTGCCGGCGATGAAGATGAAGATCGCGGAGTGGTCGAGACGCTTCATCCATTTCAGCGCCACCGGGTTGTGCCAGTGCTTGCGGTGATAGATCGCGCTGACGCTGAACATTGCCACGATGGTGATGGTGTAGATCAGCGTCGCAAGGACCGCCCTCGGCGTCGACGCGATCGCGGCCACCGATACGAGTGCCAATCCGCCCACCGTGGCGGTGACCGCGGAGATCAGATGAATCCAGCCGCGGGCGCGTGGCCGTCCGATGAGGTCGGCGACGGTGTCGGCCAGACCCTGGGGCAGGTCGTCGACAACCGGGGCTGGTGGGCCGGGAATCTCAGAAACCGCCATCGGGCCTATTCGGCCTGATGGTAGGTGGTACTCGTTGTCGGTAAGCGCGATCTGGGCCTCTCCTCGGTGCGTCGAGCCGAAATGGCAGACCGCGACGACGCGGGACTGAGCCTACCTGGCTCCTCGCTAGTCGCCATGTACGACGAGTCACCCCGCGCCGCGCCGCAGTTGAGCGCGCAATAGAGCGAGCGAATCGAAGTCGCGGACCGCCTGCACAGCCCGATCGAGCCCGGCCCGCGTCGGTGCCTCGCCCTGAAGGCGCCGGCCGAATGCCGCGGTGACGCCCGCAGCGATGTACGCGGTGAAGGCGAAGAGTTGGTATGAGTCCCACGCGTCGTCGAAGGTCAGCCGCGTAGTGCCGTCGGCGTTCAACTTCTCGACGTAGGTGCGCACCAGATCGGTGTCGATGGCGCGACGGGTATCGGAGTCGATGGACGTGGCGGCGAAATAGGCGAGGTCCTTCACGGCCGGCCCACAGGAGGTGACCTGCCAGTCGAACAACACGGGCCGATCGCCGACGAAACAGATGTTGCCCAGGTGGGTATCGCCGTGGATGAGCGTGTGCGGATAGGTGCGCATGAGGGCTGCGATCGCCCAACGGTGCTTGATGAGCATCTTCGCCTCCGTGCGAATCTCCGGCGGCGCGATGTCGTTGAAGTCCTTCGGGATGGTGTGGAGCAGATGCCACGAGTGCGGGCCGAGTCGGGTGTTGCGGGAGTGGGTCGGACTTAGGTACGCGAGGTCAGCATCGAATCGTGGTGACTCCCAGAACTTCTGGTGCACGGTCGCGAGTGCGGCGGCGACGGCGAGCGCCTGTTCGGCGGTCGCCCCGGTCGCCAGCGGTGGGAAGGCGGCGTCGCGGACCGAGAGATCCTCGATGATCACCACGGCGTGGCCGTGCCCGTCGGAGGCCGCGCCGTACAGTGCGGGCATCACCTCGGACAGTTCGGGGTGAAGCCGACGGTAGGCCTCGGCTTCGTTGTGCGCGAGGGCCATGAACCGGTTGAAGAAGCGTTCGGCGGGCCGGGTGGGGGCGAGTTTGACGAACGCTGTGGCGGGCAGGTCTGGCGCGCCGGTGATGTCGAGTCGCGCCCGGGTGGCCGTGCCATGGTCGACATCGCGCACGTGCACGGCGGTGGCGTCGTCGCGTGCGGTCAGCGCACGGAACGTGGCCACGTCGATATCGTGCGGACGACGTGGAATCCTTTGCCGCTTAATCGGATTCACGCCGTTCCTTTGCCCGGCGCTTACCTTCGTGCATTGCCGCCACGCGGGCGACAGGGATGGTGCGGCCGTGTTCGATCAGGTCGGTGGGCAGCGTCTGGGCCGACGGCATCGACTCCGTCCAGCTCGGCCGTCCCTCGAGCGCGTCGATCGCCGTGTGGACCGTGAAGTCGGCGGGGGTGATCGAGTCCAGCTCGGACCACTCCAGTGGAAACGACACCGGAGTGCCCGGGCGCAGCCGAGGGGTGTACGCCGCCGCGACGGTGGCCCCGCCCGCGCGGGTGGCGTCGACGAAAACCTTGCCGCCGCGGTCGGAGACGATGAACGCCGTCGTCGAAATGTCGGGGTCGAGAGCCTCCGCGCGGGCGGCCAGTGCGCGGGTCGCCGCGGCCACGTCGTCGACCGCAGCCGCGTCATCGATCGGGACGAAGACGTGCACCCCCTTGGCGCCGCTCGTCTTCACCACGCCGTCCAACCCGCTGTCCGTCAGGGCTTGATGCACCAGGTGCGCGACGGCCACCACTTTCAAGAAGTCATCGTCCGGCGGGTCGAGGTCGAGCACGAGATGTGTTGGGCGGTAGATATTGTCGGCCAGTCCGAGCGTGGGGTGGTATTCGACGGCCCGCTGGTTGGCCAGCCACAGCAGCGTGCGCCAGTCATTGCAGAGCGCATAGTGGACCTCGCGGTGCGAGGCCTCCGCCCACATCGGCACCGTGCGCACCCAGTCGGGGGTGTACTTGGGCACGTTCTTCTGCATGAACGGTTCGCGTCCGCGTAAGACCCGCAAAACGGTCAGGGGCCGATCGATCAGGCCTGGCAACATCCGATCGGCGACCGCTTCGAGGTAGTCGACGAGGTCACGTTTGGTGGCGCCGGCATCTGCGGTCAGCGGCTCGTCGAGATTGGTGAGGTCGACGCCGTCACGCTGCTCTTTGGCCGCCACGTCAGCCGCTGGCGGTCGTCGCGAGTCCGCCGTCGACGGGAATGACGGCGCCGGTGAGGTAGGCACCCGCGCGGCTGGCCAGGAACACCGCGATGCCGGCCATGTCATCGTCGCGACCGATCCGGCGAAGCGGAGCCGATGCCGCGATCGAGTCACCGAACGATTCGAGCGTCGCTGCCATCATCTTGGACTGGAAAGGCCCTGGTGCGACGGCATTTACGGTGATGTGCTGCGGCCCGAGTTCATATGCGAGCATTCGTGTCAGATTGTGCAGCGCCGCCTTGCTGCTGACATAGGAGTACACCGGAAGCCGGCTCGGGCGAATACCGTCGATGCTTCCGACGTTGATGATGCGCGACGGGTCGTCTGCGGTCCCGGTTGCGCGAAGCGCTGGCAGCAGCGCCTGGACCATCCAGAACGGCGACTTGACGTTGAGATCGAGGACCTTGTCCCAGGCGGAGTCCGGGAAGCTTTCCAATGGCTCACCCCAGGTGGCGCCCGCATTGTTGACCAGGATTCCCAGGGGCTCACCCTCGGCGGTGACCTGCTCGGCCAGGCGCAGGCATTCGTCGTGTCGAGACAGATCGGCCGGGATTGCCTGTACTTCGCCGAAAGGCGACAGCTGCTCGCAGGCTTGTTCGCACGCATCGGCCTTGCGGGAGCTGATCACCACACGGGCGCCGGCCTGCACCAATCCGCGGGCCATCATCAAACCGATGCCTCGCGTACCGCCGGTGACCAGGGCACGCTTCCCGGTCAGATCGAACAGCTGGGCGTGGGTGCTGAATTGAGCGTCGCTCATCCTCGAATAGTGCCTTACCGGTTGCGGCCGCGTTCCTTGCTCCCCTAGTCGGGCACGCCGTAGCCTCGTGACGTGGCCGGCCCGACTGTCGTCCGAGCCGACGAACTCGCCGAACTTGGAGCCTTCGCCGGTTGTCCAACCGAGGACCTGGCACCACTCGCGGCGCAGTTGCAGCCGTTGGTCGCGGCGCCGGGTCAGGTGCTGATGCATCAGGGCGAGCTCGCGGTTTCGTTTTTGCTGATCGGGTCCGGCCGCGCCGAAGTCACCCATGCCTCCGATGACGGGCACGACACCGTCGCAGAACTCCAGCCAGGCCTCATCGTCGGCGAGATCGCGTTGCTGCGCGACGCGCCGCGCAGTGCGACGGTGGTGGCGATCGACCGGCTCACGGGATGGGTCGGCGATCGAGAAGCGTTCGCCACCATGCTCGAGATCCCGGGCATGGTGGACAAGCTGGTGCGCACGGCCCGGCAGCGGCTCGCCGCGTTCATCACGCCGATTCCGGTGAAGCTGCGCGACGGGTCCGTCTTCTACCTGCGCCCGGTGCTGCCGGGCGACAGCGAGCGCACCACGAACGGACCCGTCGAATTCTCCAGCGAGACGCTCTACCGCCGATTCCAGTCGCCGCGAACGCCGACGAAGTCCTTGATGACCTACCTGTTCGAGGTGGACTACGTCCACCATTTCGTCTGGGTGATGACCGAGGGACCCGAAGGGCCGGTAGTGGCCGACGCACGCTTCGTGCGTGACGAGGATGACCTGGCCGCCGCCGAAGTGGCGTTCATCGTCGGCGACGACTACCAGGGTCGGGGCATCGGTTCATTTCTGATGGGAGCGCTCGTAGTCACCGCCGATTATGTTGGTGTGGAACGCTTCACGGCGAGGGTATTGAGTGAGAACCACCCCATGCGGGCAATCCTGGATCGCTTCGACGCCGACTGGCACCGCGACGACCTCGGGGTCGTCACCACCGTCGTCGATGTCCCCAACCCCCGCTCTCTGCACCTGCCGACGTCGCTGGTCAAGAATATGCGCGATGTGACGTCCCAGGTCATCAAGGCGGTCGGCTGATGCATGAGGCAGTGAAGGCCGGAGGCCGGAGGCCGACATTGAATAAGGACACCCGCCTTTGCATTTCGCTGGCCGGCCGTCCGAGCAATATCGGCACTCGATTCCACAATTACCTGTACGACCTACTGGGCCTCGACTTCATCTACAAGGCGTTCACGACAACAGATATCGCCGCCGCGGTCGGCGGTGTTCGTGCGCTCGGTATCCGCGGCTGCTCGGTGTCGATGCCGTTCAAACAGGACGTCATCGATCTGGTCGACGAGGTCGAGCAGTCCGCGAAATCCATCGACGCGGTCAACACGATCGTCAACGATGACGGCCATCTCATCGCGTCGAACACCGATTACATCGCCGTTCAGCGGCTCATTGCCGAACACGGCCTGCAGCCGTCGCAGTCGGTGCTCTTGCGGGGCAGCGGCGGGATGGCGAGCGCGGTCGCGGCCGCGTTCCGGGACAACGGATTTCAGCAGGGGACGGTGATAGCCCGCAATTCCGAAACTGGGCGTGCACTCGCCGATCGGCTCGGCTACTCCTACGCCGCCGAGGTGGGCAGTCGCGTCGCCGACGTGATTGTCAACGTCACGCCGGTCGGGATGGCGGGCGGCCCCGAAGAGAGTGACGTCGCCTTCGATGAGAACACAATCGGTGCGGCGCACACCGTATTCGACGTGGTGGCGTTACCCTCCGAGACGCCGTTGATCAGAGCGGCTCGCGCTGCGGGCATACCCGTCATCACCGGAGCCGAGGTGATCGCCCTGCAGGCCGCCGAACAATTCGAGCGTTACACCGGTGTGCGGCCGTCCGCCGAACAGGTCGCGGCGGCATCCGCGGTGTCACGTGCCTGAGGCCGCGTGCCGGTTGCGGCGGCTCGTCGGGGAGGGGCGATTGCGCTGTCGTCATCGCTTGCGCCGAGTCCGCTAGGGAGTGATGGTGGTCTGTTCGTCGATGGCCGAGGTCGCATCCATCAGGGCACCGATCTGATCTTCGAGACCGTCCGCGTTGAGCTGAAGGACGTAGAGCCCGTCTTGGCCCGGAACCACGACGGTCTTCTGTGCAATGGCACGTGCAACGCCGTCCTTTTTGTAGGTGCCACCGATCTGCATGGCATCGAAGCCGCTGAGCTCGTCAGCGGTTCCCTCCTCAGCGCCCTCGAAGCCGGGCATGTTCCTGATCTCGCCGGGCGCGAACTCGAGGATTTTGGCTGGATCGACGTTGCCGGTCAGCTTGGAGACCAGCGCGATGATCGAGGGCGGATCTGCTTCGAACGCAGGGTCGGTGGAAATGATTGCGCCGTAAGCCCATTCGGGGGTACGAGGCCCTGCGTCCTCCCACCCGGGCGGGGTGGGTAGGTCGAAGGTGGGGGCACCGGGATCTCCGCGTTTGACCGGCGCCTCGACGATACCGTTGTCCTTGATGTAGTCGACGATCGTGTAGTTCGGTCCCGTGGCCTGCGCCGACGTGGTGGCCTCGGCGGCGCTGGTCGTGGTGGTTGTGCTGGCTGGCGCCTCGCTGGAGGTGGCTTCCGACGTGGTTGGGTCGGACTTGGTGTCCGATCCGCAACCGGCCAAGCTCAGGCCCAATGCGATGGCCGAGACGGCGATGACGCCGGCCCTCACTGACATCCTCATACGGTCTCCTCGATTCGGAATCTCGCCGTAGCCTACGGTCGGCCCCCCGATGGCGCTACGCCTGGATTTTGCTATACAGTGGCAAAACATTTGCTGGCCCGTGGTGAATTATTGGGGCAAGATACATGCGTGCTGCGAACTCGGGCCGATGTATCGAGGACGAGGGGTTTGAAAATGCGGGGGATGATTCGTTCGCTGGGTGTGGTGGGCCTGGCGTTGCTGAGCGTCGTCGGGCTGGTAGTTACATGGACTGCGGCGACAGTTGTTCAGCTGACGGCGACCGCGCTCATCATGGGCGGTACCGACCATCCGCTGAGCGCGGGCGGTGACGACCCCAACTACATCGAGTCGTATCTGGACAACGCGGTCACGCTCTTCATCAACCCGGCGGCGGACTCGCCCAGTGAAGCCGGCCCCATCGACGGGGTGAACGCCGGTGACCGGGTCTACGCGGTCACCTATCCCGCGCAGTTCTTCCCCGTGTTCGGCTCGCAGACCTTCGACTCGTCAGTCGCGGCCGGCCGCGGGAACCTCAACGGTTGCGTGCGCGGAACGGCGTGCTCGTTCAATGAAGAGGCCGACGACCCGGCGAACCCGAACCCGGCGATTCCGCCCGGTCCCGACTTCGTCACGTTCGGCTACTCGCAGAGCGCAGTCGTGGCCTCGCTGGTGAAGAAGGATCTGATCGCGAACCGCCCCGCGCCTGGCACCGACGTGTCGTTCTTCCTGCTCGCCAATCCGATGCGCCCCAACGGCGGTGTCCTGGCGCGGGGGCCCGAGGGCCTCACCATCCCGATCATCGGGATCACCTTCCACGGAGCCACCCCGACGAACAGTTGCGAGACGGGTGAATGCTACGAAACCGCGGACTTCGCAGCGCAATACGATGGTCTCGGAGGCGATGCGCCGGCCAGCATCACGAACGTGTTGGCTGTCGCGAACGCCGCGCTCGGGTACTACTACCTACACGGCGACCTTCAGGACGCGAGTTTCGCGGACGCCGAATATCAGGGCTCCCAGGGCGACACCGACTACTACATCCTCCCCGCGCGGCGTCTGCCGATTCTGATGCCGTTCGAGTCCTTCGTGCCGTCACCGATCCTCACCCTGCTCGAGGCACCGTTGAAGGCCGCGATCGAAGCCGGCTACGCACGGGACGTCAACCCGGGCGTCGCCACCAAGGTGGGGCTCCTGCCGTTCCGGAATCCGGTGCAGGCCATCGTGAACATCATCAGGGCGATCCCGGTTGGCATCGACGACGCGATCGCCGAGGCGAGCGGAAACCCGGCCAATCGCCCACTGGGCACCGAAAAGGTCACCAGTCCCTTCGGTGTCGGCGGACCTGAGCTACCCGAACCGCGAGCGGCCGAGCAGAACGCGGGATTGATGACGTCGCGTGTTGGCGACGATCCCACCGAGAAAAAAACCCCCGAAGAGGTCGTCCCGGAGGGGAGCCTTGTCAAGGAAGAAGTCATCCAGGATGGGGGCGTCGAGGAAGAGGGCGTCGAGGGCGAGGTCATCGAGATTGGGGAGACCGAGAACCCCGAGGTGACCGCGCCACCTGTCAGCAGGAAGCCGGTCACTCCGCTCGGCAAGCTCCGCGATGCTCTGAACTCAATCCGCCCGCCCAAGATCAGATTCGGTCCGCAGCGCGAGGTCAAGCCGTCGTCGGCGACACAGCCCACCGGTGGCCAAACCACAACCGACGAGCCGAATCCCGTCTCGACGAAGCCGGAACGCCGTGCGGACCGCGAGGCAGCAGCCTGACGGTCGGATCAGACGTCGCAGTTCAGCGATACGGTGATCGACCGACTCACGACGACGGTGACGTAGTCGCGGTCGTATCCGCCTTTATCGCCCCTATCGCCCTTACCGCCGTTACGGACCGGGAACGTCTGGGTGACCTCTTGCGGGTTTCGCACGTTGGTCACGAAGCACTCGCCGATGGGTGCGTTGCCCACCCGATCGATGACGACGTTGTATCCGACGGATTCCAACTGGCCGATCGTCTGATAGGCGTTGCCTCCACTGGCGGGCTGCGCCGTCGCCACGCCCGCCGGGGCGAGAGCGACACCTGTCAACGCTATCGTTGCTAGTAGACCCCATCCTTTGCGCATGAGGGCCTCCGTTCTTTAATTTGCCTGGTACTTACGCATCGGCGGACGGACACATTTCGTTGCATGGATAGCTCTAAGGGTTCTCTGAGGCATCGATGCCACGTACAAGCGATGTGTGCGGCGGCGGTGGTTCTCCTCGCTGCGGCCTGTGGCTCGTCTGACGACCCGCCGCCTGCGACGAGCGCGCCGACCACGGACGCGTCGGCACCGGTGAATCCCGCCAGGATCGATCGTGTGCGTCATGACCTGCCGGACGGATACGAGGTCGCCGACCTGACGGGTCCGGTCCGGCCGACCGCGTTGTGGGGATTCGGCGCGCAGTGGTCGGCCGAACCGCCGCAGTGCGGTCTGCTGGCTGATCCCGTCGTGGATCCCGCCTCGACGAACGGCTGGTCGGGATCCGGAACCGGCGGCATCGTCTACGCAGTCGTGGCGGAATCGGCGGCGGGCCTCGATCCGGCGGTGACCGCTGAATGCGGGCAGTGGGAGTTGTCGGCCGGGCAAGCCAGCGGCACCGTCAGTCTCACGGCCGCGCCGGCAATCGAGAATGCCGAAACCGTCGCGATGGCCACCGTGACGACGACCGTCGTCGAGGGCGGTACCGAAACCCATTCGCACGCCGATACCGTCACCGCCTACCTGGACGGCCACGTCGCGTTCGTCACGGTGGTGACCGATCCCGGATCGCCACATCCGCAACTGGGCGCGGATTTCACAGCAGCATTGATGGTGAAAACGGTGGCGGCGTTGCGGGGTTGACCCCGGGTCGCCGGGGTAGCCTGTGCGGCGATGTCAAAGAGCGCAAAGCTCGGCAGCCAGTTGGCCCTGGTTTGTGCCGGCGTACTGGCCGGGTGTGGGACTTCCGAGTCGGCCGATTTTCCGGACGCCGACATCGCCCGTATCAAGGACGTGCGGTCGAGCTTCGGTCCGCAGTTCAAGGCGAGCGAGTTCGGGCCGACGGGGATCGACCCGCGACTGCTCGAACCGCAGGCGCTGCCCGAAGGTATGAAGTTCGATCCGGCCGATTGCGGATCGTTCGCCACCGCGCAGGTGCTGCCGCCCGGGGTGAAGGGCAACATGGCGGCCACCACCGCAGAAGGCGATGGCAATCGGTTCATCGTCATCGCGGTGGAAACCTCCGAGCCGGTTCCGGTCAACCGGCCCGCCGACAACTGCCGGCGCGTCGGGTTCGCCGGTGGCGGCGTGCGCGGTCTTGTCGAGGAAGTGGAGGTGCCACAGATCGACGGCGCCGAGACAATGGGCACCCGCCGTGTGCTGCACACCGTCGTCGACGGCAAGCCGAGCACGGGTGAGGCCTATAACTACATCGCGGGCTTCGGGCCGTTTTTTGTGATCGTCACCGCGAACCCATTGGTGTTGCCCGACACGCCCGTCGCGCCGGTCGACACGCAGCGCGCCCGCGACCTTCTCACCTCAGCCGTCGCCGCGGTAAGGGGTTAGCGGACGTCGTGCGGACGGAACTGAATGCTGATCCGCGGGCCGGTCGGCCGCGCAGTTTTCGGTATCGCGTGCTCCCAGGTGCGCTGGCACGACCCGCCCATCACCAGTAGGTCGCCGTGGCGGTGCGCCATTCGTAGTGACTTGCCGCCGCCACGCGGTCGTAGCGCGAAGACCCTTGTGGCGCCGAGGCTGACGATGGCCACCATGGTGTCCTCGGTGCTGCTGCGGCCGATGGTGTCACCGTGCCAGGCCACGCTGTCGTTGCCGTCGCGGTAGAGGCACAACCCTGCGGTGGTGAAGGGTTCGCCGAGTTCGCCCGCGTAAAGGTCGTTGAGGCGGCGGCGGATCTGCTTGAGTCGCGGATGCGGGGGCGGTTCGTCCACGAGATCGTGAAAACTCACCAGCCGCGGTACATCGAGCACGCGGTCGTACATCTGCCGCCGTTCGGCGCGCCACGGGATGTCGTCGTGCAACTGCGCGAACAACTCGGCCTCGTCCTCGAGCCATCCGGACCGGTAGTCGATCCACGCGCCATTGCCCAGATGGCGTCGTTCGGCATGCTCGAACAGCGAGCTCTGCAGAGCCAGCTCCATGGCTGCGAGTCTATCGCACAGACGTTCGAACCATCAGAGGCGCACGGCGCCCGGCCCCTCCTGGGCCAGCACGTCGCCGGGGTTGGACAGTATGCAGGTCTTCAGGCTCAGGCAGCCGCACCCGATGCAGCCGGTGAGGTTGTCGCGCAACCGCTGCAGGTGCAGGATGCGGTCGTCGAGATCCTGGCGCCAGCCGGCCGAGAGCCGGGCCCAGTCCTTGCTCGTCGGGACGCGGTCCGTCGGCAGGGTGGCCAGTGCTTCGCGGATCCGCGCGAGCGGAATGCCGAGTCGTTGGCTCATCCGGATGAACGCGACGCGGCGCAGGGTTTCGCGGGCGTATCGCCGTTGATTGCCGCCGGTGCGCTTGCTGGTGATGAGCCCTTCGCGTTCGTAGAAGTGCAATGCCGAGACGGCGACGCCGCTTCGGACGGACATCTCGGAGGGCGTGAGTTCGTGAATCAACTCCATGACCTCAACTTTAGTTGAGGTCGCTGCCTGCGTTCTGCACGTTACGGTGCTAGATGTGACGTTGGGCTGTGATTCCGAGGTCGGCCGGCTGCGCGCCGTCATCCTGCACCGGCCTGGCGCCGAGCTCCAGCGGCTGACACCGCGCAACAACGACAAGCTGCTGTTCGACGGGCTGCCGTGGGTGGCCAAGGCGCAACGCGAACACGATGCGTTCGCCGGGCTGCTGTCGTCACACGGTGTCGAGGTGCTGTTGCTGGCCGATCTACTGACCGAGGCACTGGCAAAGAGCGGTGCGGCACGTATGCACGGCATCGCGGCTGCCGTCGATCCGCGGCGGCTGGGACTGCCGTTGGCGCAGGAGCTTTCGGCGTACCTGCGCACGTTGGATGCTGCAGCACTGGCGTCGGTGCTGATGGCGGGGATGACGTTCAACGAGTTGCCGCTGCGCGGTGGCGAACTGTCGTTGGTGCGACGGATGCACCACGGCGGAGATTTCGTCATCGATCCGCTGCCGAATCTGCTGTTCACGCGTGACTCGTCGTTCTGGATCGGCCCGCGCGCGGCGATCACGTCGCTGGCCTTGCCCGCACGCGTTCGCGAGACGTCGTTGACCGACGTGATCTACGCGCACCACCCGCGATTCCTGGGGGTGCGGCGCGCGTATGAGTCGCGGTCAGCACCTGTTGAAGGTGGCGACGTCCTACTCCTGGCACCCGGAGTGGTCGCGGTGGGAGTGGGGGAGCGGACGACTCCTGCGGGCGCGGAGGCGTTGGCGCGCAGCCTGTTCGATGATGATCTGGCCCATACCGTGCTGGCCGTGCCGATCGCTCAGGAGCGCGCGCAGATGCACCTCGACACGGTGTGCACGATGGTCGACGTCGACGCGGTGGTGATGTATCCGAACGTCGTCGAATCGTTGTCGGCGTTCACGATTCATCGCAACGGATCCGGCGGTGTGCGGATCGACGACGCGCGACCGTTCCTGACCGCAGCGGCCGATGCGATGGGTATCGAGAAGCTGCGCGTCATCGCCACCGGGTTGGACCCCGTCACCGCTGAGCGCGAGCAATGGGACGACGGCAACAACACGCTGGCTGTCGCGCCGGGAGTGGTTGTGGCATACGAGCGCAACGCCGAAACCAATGCACGGCTGGAAGATTCGGGCATCGAGGTCTTGTCGATCGAGGCGTCAGAGCTTGGCACCGGCCGCGGCGGACCCCGCTGCATGTCCTGTCCCGCCGACCGCGATCCGCTGTAGATCTGTTGGCGCAGGCGCGCGGTGGGTGCAGTGTCCCGCGACGCTGAGTAACTCTTCGGTCGCCCCCCAATGAATGGCCCTCCGCAGGCCGGTGATGTTTTCGGGGGGGACTGACAGTTTCAGCGCTATCGCCCATATCGACACCAGGGTCGTGGATTCCGCTCCGGCACCGCTCATGCACAGCCCTGGCGTCGGAATGGAGGCTAGGACCGACAAAGGGGCACTAGCTCCAGGACGGCAGCCAGATCTGCATGTTCCAGGTGGCCTGCGAAATCGGGATACCCGTCAGGATCGGATACATCCACGCGAAATTTGTGAGCACCAGCGCGATATAACAACTCACCGCGATCAACCCGAGCGTTCTTCGCTCCGAGTTCTGATTGGGCTTGTACAGGATGTCGCCGAGGATCATCGCGATGGTCAGCACGAGGAACGGGGCCATCGTCGCCGCATAGAAGAAGTACATCTGCCGGTCGATATCGGCGAACCACGGCAGGAATCCTGCGCTGTAGCCCACCAGGATCGCGGCGTAGCGCCAATCGCGCTTGACGAACGTTCGCCACAACGCCCATGCCAGCACCGGCACCGCGATGAACCACATCGCGGGCGTACCGACCAACATCACGGCCTTCACGCAGGATTGGTCCCCGCACCCCGGCACGTTCTGGTTGTCGATCGCATAGAGCACAGGTCGCAGAGACATCGGCCACGTCCACGGTTTGGACTCCCATGGGTGGTGGTTGCCGTCGGCGTTGGTCAGGCCGGAATGGAACCTGTACGCCCCATACGTGTAGTGCCACAACGAGCGCAGCGCGTCGGGCACCGGCAGGATGCTGTTCTCGCCGATGGTTCTGCCTGCCTCGTGCCGATTAACCCCGGTCTCCGACGCGAACCACGGCGTATAGGAGGCCAGGTAGACACCGAACGGAATCAGCACGAGCGCGTACAGGGACGGGCCCAGATCCCGTCGGAAGGCGCCGAGCCACGGCCGCGGGACGCGATACTGCTTGCGCGCGGCGATGTCGAATGCCAGCGTCATCACACCGAAAAACGCCACAAAGTACAGCCCGGACCACTTTGTCGCACAAGCTAATCCGAGCAGCACCCCGGCGCCGAACCGCCACCACCGCACACCCAGCCGCGGCCCAAACGGCGTCTCGCCGATGCGGCCCTCGAGCAACGCGACGTGCATCCGTTCGCGCACCTGGTCGCGGTCCACGATCAAACACCCGAACGCCGCCACCACGAAGAACACCAGAAATCCGTCGAGCAGCGCGGTGCGCGCAGCGACGAAGCTGACGCCGTCGGCGACGAGCAGCAGCCCCGCGATTCCGCCGACGACGGTGGACCGGCTGATCCGTCGCCCGATCCGCACGACGAGCAAGACGGTGATGACGCCGCAGACGGCGCCGGCGAAGCGCCAGCCCAGCCCGGTGTAGCCGAACAAAGCCTCGCCCATGGCGATCAGCTGCTTGCCCACCGGCGGATGTACGACCAACCCGTAGCCGGGGTTGTCCTCGACGCCGTTGTTGTGCAGCACCTGCCAGGCCTGCGGCGCGTAATGCTTCTCGTCGAAAATCGGCGTGCCTGCATCGGTCGGCGATCCGAGATTCAGGAAACGTGTCACCGCCGCCAATGCGGTGACCACGGCGGTCATCGCCCAGCCCTGCAGGCGGTCCACCGGGCCGAAGTCGGCGACCGGCACCAGCGGCGCCGGGCTGATGACCGGGACCGCGCGCGAAGCTTCGGTTGCTGGGGCGGTCACGCAAGCGATCGTAGGCTGTCCGGATGACGATCCCCCGGTCGTCCCCTGCACTCCGTGCGGGGGCCCACCGCTCCTGCCCGCCGAAATGAGCCCTGGCCGTCTGCTTATCGGCGCCACGCCGCTAGGCCAGCCCGCGGATGCGTCGGCGCGGCTGGTCAGCGCGCTGGCCAGGGCCGACGTCATCGCCGCCGAGGACACCCGGCGAATCCGGACCCTGGCCCAGGCGCTCGAGGTGAAGCCGGCAGGCAAGGTGGTCAGCCTCTACGACCAGAACGAGGCGGCACGGGTCCCGGGGCTGGTCGCCGAGATCGCGGCCGGAGCGACCGTCCTGTTGGTCAGCGATGCCGGTATGCCGCTCATCAGCGACCCCGGGTATCGGCTCGTGGCGGCCTGCGTCGATAGCGGGTTACCGATCTCATGCTTGCCGGGCCCATCGGCGGTGACGACGGCCCTGGCGGTGTCCGGACTGCCCTCGGAGAGGTTCTGCTTTGAGGGATTCGCTCCGCGACGGCACTCGGCACGCATGACGTGGCTGGCCACCCTGGCCTTGGAGTCGCGCACGTGCGTGTTCTTCGAGTCGCCCCGGCGGCTGGCCGAGACGCTCAAGGACGCCGTCGAGGCGCTGGGCCCTGAACGCGAGGTCGTCGTCTGCCGGGAGCTGACGAAGACGCATGAGGAGATCGTCCGTGGTTCACTGGCCGAGCTCTCCGAATGGGCGAAAGAGGGCGTGCTGGGCGAGATCACCGTCGTGCTGGCCGGGGCGACACCGAAAGCCGACGTGGAGTCTCTCGTGGCTCTGGTTCTGGATCTCGTCGAGCAGGGCATGCGGGTCAAGGATGCGTGTGCGCAGGTGATCGCAACGAATCCGGGCTCACCATCGCGGCGCGAACTCTACGATGCGGTTCTGCGATCGCGAGAGTGAAGGAACCGGTGGGTTGAGTACGACGGTGTTCGTTGTCCTGCTTGTCCTTGGGATCCTCGCTGTGCTGGTCGGGATCTGGATTCCCATCCGCGTGTGGCTGCGCCGTCGCAGCAGCGCTGTTGCCGAACAGTTGAGAGCGGAGATCGAGGGCGAGTCCGTTGTCCGTGCGCCGGAAAAGGGCTCATACCGCGGAGCGACGGCGGCCGGATACCCCGTGGTCAAGAACACCGGGCTGATCGCTCTCACCCGGCGACGGTTGGTTTTCCGAACCCTCACCGGCCATTTGATCGAAGTGCCCGTCGAGTCGATCATCGGCGTGCGGGAGGCCACCGTCTTCAAGGGTTCGGTGGTGGGCGGACAGCAACATCTGGTCGTCGAGACGTCCGCCGGTGAGATCGGCTTCTACGTCTTCTCCGGTATCGCTGACTGGATAGCAGCTGTCACGTCTCTGGTGCCTGAACAGCGGACGTAAGCAGGCTCTCATCGAAATCGACACGTGCCACGACTAGTCGAGCGCTGCCGGATGTACGCCGACTGTTAGTCGCGCCACTGCGCGAGCACGGCCTTCTGAATCGGCGTATCACGGTAGAAGAGGCGGCTGTCGGATAACGCAGCCCCTGAGGAGGAGCTGTGAGAGTCGTTGGGCTAGAAGAACATTACGTCACTACCGAGGTCATCGAGGCTTGGAATAACTTGGATCCTTGTTGGCAGGATCCTGTGATTTCCGCGACCGCCGGCATCAGGGCGCGCCTGATCGAGATCGGCGACCAGCGGCTGGCCGCAATGGACGACGCGGGCATCGACGTCCAAGTCGCCTCGCTGACCTCGCCGGGGCTCTGGAACCTCGCCCCCGCCGACGCGCGGGCGCTTCAGACCGACTGCAACGATCAGCTGGCCGCCGCCACAGGAGCCCACCCCGATCGCCTGCAGGGTTTCGCCACTCTGGCCGCACCCGACCCCCAGGCGGCGGCAGACGAACTGGCCCGGGCAGTAACGACTTTGGGGTTCAACGGCGCCCTGGTGTTCAGTCGGGTGCGGGACAAGCCCATCGACCACCACGACTTCTGGCCGGTGTTCGAAGCCGCCGAGCAGTTGGGGGCGCCGCTGTATCTTCACCCGCAGTCGCCGCCCTCGACAGTCCGTGAGGCGTACTACTCGGGGTTCGACGACATCGTCAGCGCCGCCTTCGCGACCCACGGCGTTGGCTGGCACTACGACACTGGCGTGCAACTACTTCGGCTCATCCTCGCCGGGGTGTTCGACCGATTCCCCAATCTGCAGGTGATCATGGGTCACTGGGGTGAGATGGTGCTGTTCTTCCTGGACCGCATCGACCGCATGGGCGGAATCAACCATCTCGAGCGGCCGATTTCTGAGTACGTCCGCTCCAACGTGTTCGTCACTCCGGGAGGCATTTTCAGCACCCGCTACCTGCATTGGGCACTGGAAGTCCTTGGTGCCGAACGCATCATGTTCGCCGCCGACTATCCGTTCGCGTCCGCAACCGGCGGCGTTGCCCGTGACTTCCTCGACGTGCTGGATGACGACGATCGGGAAAAGGTCGCCTCAGGCAATTGGGATCGGATGTGCGCGGGGATTCGTCGCTGAGCCCGCGATGTCAATGAACGGCGCGGCCTTGTGCAGGCACTCATCCCACTCGCGATCAGGATCGGAGTCAGCGGTGATGCCGCCACCCACACCGAGCACCGCGTTGCCGCGGCCGTCGAACTCGACTGTCCGGATCGCGACGTTCAGCTCGCATCCGGCGATCGGTGACGCCAACCCGACTGTGCCGCAATACACCCCGCGCCGGTGTGGCTCCCAGCCTCTCAGCAGCTGGCGCGCACGCAGCTTCGGCGTCCCCGTGACCGAAGCCGGTGGGAAGGTCGCGTCGAGCACCGCTGCCATCGGCAGGTCGACATCGACGCACGCGGTCACCGTCGACACCAGATGCCACACCCCCGGAGCCGGACGCACGACCAGCAGTTCGGGCACCGACACACTGCCGGTGACGGCGACCCGGCCCAGATCGTTGCGGACAAGGTCGACGATCATGATGTTCTCCGCGACGTCCTTGACCGATGCCCGCAGCGCCGCCGGATCCGCGTGCCGCGGCAGCGTGCCCTTGATCGGACTCGACGCCACAGCGTCGCCGCGCCGCCGCAGGAACAGCTCCGGCGAAAGCGATGCGACCGCACCCCAATCCCCGGCCAGGTATGCGGCCCTGGCGGGGGAGGTGCGCGCCACCGCATCAGCGAAGAAATCCATTGCGGCCCCGGTGTTCGATGTCGCCGCCGGGGCGGCTCCGTCGACCCGGCCGGCGAACTGCGTGCACACACAGGCCTGGTAGACCTCGCCCGCTGCGATCGCCTCAAGGCAGGACAGCACACCTCGGTGGTGCGCTTGGCGATCGGCCACACCCCAGGTGACCGCGCTCGCGCGGGGCGCCACAGGTTCGCGCAGCCCCTCGGAGACCCATCCGGGAAGCTTTGCACCGGAGAGGCTTTCGTACCACCACTGCCCGTCGCTGTCTTGACGCAATACGCAGTCCGACCAACCGCCGGCAGCCTCGGGTATGCGTGGTCCGCGGCCGTCGGCCCCGGCGTCGGGATACGACAGGTAGCCAAACCATCCGCCGCCGACCGCATCTCCGGACGCACCGGGGGGCACGTCGAACACCTCGGAGGTCCCGACGGGCGTCACCGCCACCGACGGCGCGATGACGGCATCCGAACCGAACCACTCACCGATCAGAGCGGCAGGTGGCGGTAGCCCGCGGCGCCGAGCCGCGTCGGCGACCGCGCGCAGTACCGCAGGGGCACTGCCCAGCCCGCCGAGCCGCTCGATCCGCACACCTCAAGCGTGTCAGAGAGCTACCGGCTGATCTCCCGCGGGATGTCGACGCCGGTGAGCTTGTCCGGGTTGCGCATGGCGTAGAAGTGGCTGATCCGGCCGTCGGTGACCTCGACGGTGATGACGCCTTCGAAGCTGTCGCCGAGGTACAGCTTCAGCGCAGGCGCGTTGTTGTACATCGCCGGCTCCACCCGGCCGGATTCGCCGGCCAGGCGTATGAGACCGATAACCAGCTTCGCCACCCGTTCGGCTCCCGTGACGGGTCGGCGCGCGGCGCTGACCTTGCCGTCGCTGTCGGCGGTCCACACGACGTCGCTGGACAACATCTCGATCAGACCGTCGAGGTCGCCGGTCGAGGCAGCGGTGAAGAAGCGCGCGGTGATCTCGGTGGAGAGTTTGGGGTCGACGGGCTCGAAGCGCTTGCGTCGCGACTGAACATGCTCGCGGGCGCGGTGGGCCATCTGGCGGACCGCGGCCGAGGGTTTGCCGATCGTCGAGGCGATCTCGTCGTGGCTGAAGCCGAAGACCTCGCGCAGCACGAACACGGCGCGTTCGTCCGGACTCAGCGTCTCGAGCACGACGAGCATCGCCATCGAAACCGATTCTGCCAGAACGATATCGGCCGATGCGTCTGAGTGGTTGCCGGTCTCCAGCAGCAGCGGCTCTGGTAACCACGGACCGACGTAGTCCTCACGCCTGCGAGACTGCGCTCGCAGGGCGTTGAGGGACTGACGGGTGACCAGCTGGGCGAGGTAGGCCTTGGTGTCCTGCACCGTCGACAGGTCCACATCGGCCCAGCGCAGGTAGCTCTCCTGCAACACGTCGTCGGATTCAGTTGCACTGCCCAGGATCTCGTAGGCGATCGTGAACAGCAGTGGCCGTAGCTGCGTGAATCGTTCGGCGTGTTCGTCGGTCACGGACGCACCGGCTGACCCGCTGAAGCCAACTGCTGCTGCCGCTTACCGCCCTTGAGCCAGAAGTAGCTTCCCGGTTTGCGTGCCTCCCGCGCAAGGAAACTGACGGTGCCCTTGCAGACCGCCTCTTTGATCTTGGCCGCGGTGCGGCCGCCGATGTGCAGGCCGATCACGGTGTCGTCGAGATGCGCGAGCTGGACGAGTCCGCCGTCGCGGCCGAGGCTGATGCACTGGCCGGTGAACGCCTGGTTCAGCCGTTTGGGTTCGGTGCCCGCGATGCGGCTGAGGACCGTGTTGGCGGCCTGCGCACCCAGCGGGATCGCAGCCTGGCAACTCATCCGCAGCGGCAGGTTCGACGGTGCGGCCGCATCGCCGGCGGCAACGATACGGCGGTCGTCAACGCTGGTGAGGGTCTCGTCGGTGAGAAGACGACCGGCGCCGTCGGTGCTCAGGCCGCTGCTGGCGGCCAGATCGGGGACGCCGAAACCGGCAGTCCAGATCGTGACTGCGCTGGCGATCGTGCGTCCGTCGGCCAGGATCACCGAGCGGGGCAGCACCTCGGCCGCGGTGGAGCCCGGGCCGTCGATGATGGTCACCCCGAGTCGGGTCAGCCTCTTTGCCGCCGCGCGGCGGCCACGAGCGTGGAGGTACGGGCCGAGCACTCCACCACAGACCAGAGTGACGCGGCGGCCTTCCTCGGCGAACTCGGCGGCCACTTCCAGCCCGGTGGGACCGGCGCCGACCACCGTGATCGGCGCGTCGGTACCCGCAGCGTGATAGGCCGCCTTCAGCTGCTCCGCGTGCTCGAGTTCTGAGATCGGGTAAGCGAATTCAGCAGCACCTGGGACAACCGGGGTCGCCCCGTGACTACCGATGGCGTAGATCAGATAGTCATAGGTCAACTCTTCGCCGCCTGCGAGTTCGATACGCCGCCGCGGTGCGTCGATACGTGTCACCGAATCAACGGTCAGTGCAATTCCGTCGCCCAGGATCTCTGAATAGTCGACCACCGCATCGTCGGAGCCGGTGACCAACTGGTGCAGCCGGATCCGCTCGACGAACTTCTGGCGGGGATTGACCAGCGTGATGTCGACGTTCTCATTCAGTCTCAGGTGGTTGGCCGCGAGCACGCCGGCGTATCCACCGCCGATGACGATCACGCGGGTCTTCTGTTCGGTCATGTCATTCTCCTCGGGATCATCCTCGCTCTCCGCCGGCCGCCGGCGGCGGCCTTTCAGCATTGAGCTGGTCTGTCCTCTAGACACCGCGAGTGCCGGGAGTGTGACAGCGTGCGCGCGATGTGGCCGACATCACTATCGACCGACCTCCCGCGGGACCGTTCCCGATCAGCTTCCTAGAACGAACGGCTGACCGGCCTGCGGGCAGCTAACATCGGTGCGTCTATACGCAGCCGCCGCGCTGCATGAGGGGGGATCCGATGAAGCCGCAGCAAGCAGCGATTGGATGAATCCGGAAGCAAGGCCTCCTGAAATCGCGCATCCGAGAATGTAGTGACGACGAGCGATCAGGTCGCCTCCTACGGGGCGGTGTCGCGTGAATGAATCAGCTTCTCGTGTGAGTCCGCCGGCCGATCCGAGCCGCCGGGGACCCATTGCGGCGGCGATAGTCCTGGCCGTGGCGACCCTGAACTGGGTCGGCTGGGCGACCGGAATCCAGGCGTTGACCAGGATCTACCCGAGCTGGCCGCAGATGGTGCCGTGGACCGCGCTGTGGCTGGTCGCCCTGGCGGTGGCGCTGCTGGTGCAGTCGGGCCGTCCGACGCATGCCCGGGTGTGGGTTGGGCGCAGTGTAGCGGCGGCGGTGGGTGTGCTGGCGACGGTCGTGCTGGCGGAGTACGCCACCGGTCGGGCGTTGGGCGTGGATCAGGTGTGGTTTGGGACTGCGGTACGCGGACTCCAGTCCACCTGGCCGGGTCGCCCGAGTCCACAGACGGCGATCTCGGTGCTGTTCCTGTCCGTTGCCGTTGGGGTGACCCGGGTGGATCGGGGATGGGCCCGCTTGACATGGGTCTTGTGTTGCGTTGCCGCGATGGTCGCCCCTGCCGTCACGGCGCTGGCGTATTTGTTCCATGCGGTCTCGCTGTTGACGGTCGCGCAGTCCACCGGAATGGCCTTGGCGACTGCGCTGGCGCTGTTGCTGCTGGGATTCGCGGCCGTGACGGCACATCCCGAACGGGGTGCGGTAGGGCGACTGCGCTCTCGACCGGACCGCCGGACGCTGATTCGTTTGGTCGCGATCATCGCCAGCTTCCCGATCTTCGTCGGGCTGTCGCGAATGCTTTTTCTCTCCATCGGTCTGAGCGCTGATTCGGCGCTCACCTTCTCGACGGCGGTGGGCACGGGCGTTGTCGGATTGCTGGCGTTCCACCTGAACCAACGCGATGAAAGGCAACGTGCGGCCGCCGAATCCGATCGGATTCTGTTGCGGGCCAGTGCTGACAGCATGCTCGACCCTCAGGTACTTCTGGAGGCGGACCGCGATGTCACCAGGCAGGTGGTCGATTTCCGCTATCGCAGTGTCAACCAGGCAGCCTGCTCATATTTGGGGCTGCGGGAAAGCGATCTGGTCGGGCACACCCAGCGGGAAGCCACGCCGAATCTTGAGAGCCCAGAGTTGCAGCGTCGCTACATCCAGTGCCTCGACGACGGGGAGCCGGTGATCCACGACGATTTCGCGCTCTTCAACGAGACGCTCGACGATGCCCGCCGTTACGACATCCGCGCCACGAGGGCCGGAGCCGACCTGCTCAGTTTGACCTGGCGCGACGTCACGGAGCGGTTCGTGGCCGCGCAACGCCTCGCAGTGTCCGAAGAGAACTACCGTCTGCTGGCGGAGAACTCCGGAGACGTGATCGTTCATCTTCGCGACACCAAGATCGTGTGGGTCTCCCCGTCCGTCCAAGCTGTCCTGGGTGCCCCACCGGAACACTGGGTGGGCCGTCAGATGCAGGAGGCGGTTCTCCCGGAGGCAACACTGGACCTCGCCGCTCAGGCCGCCACTGTCCTCGCGGGTGGTGAGGTGCGCCGGCGCATTCGAATACTCGCTGCGGATGGCCTCACACACTGGTTTCATATGCACGCCAAGCCCTTCTATGACGCCAGCGGCCGCGAGGACGGGGCGCTGAGTACGCTGCGTCTGATCGATGACGAAGTGGCCGCGGAGCAGGAAGCCGAGGAGGCGCGTCGGCAACAGGCCCGGGCGGAAGCCCGCTACCGGCGGTCGATGGACAGCGCCGCCATCGGCATGTGCCTCGTCGCCCCGAACGGCGCCTTCGTGGAAGTCAACGACGCGCTTTGTGAACTGTTCGGCTACGACGCCGACACCTTGAAGCAGAAAACCTGGCAAGAACTCACCGTCCAGGAATACCTGCAAGCGGATCTTGACAACTTCAACGATGTCCTGGAAGGCCGCAAAGACTCCTACCGGATGCTCAAGCAGTACGTCCATGCCGACGGTCATCGGATCTGGGGCGATCTATCGGTGAGCTGTATCCGTGACGAGAACGGACAGGTGGATAACTTAGTCTCGCAGATCGCCGACATTACCGCCGAGGTGGCTGCACGAGAACAGCTCGCCCAGAGCGACGAGCAGAACCGCCTTCTGGCACAACGCCTTCAGCAGCAGAGCGAGCAGATCGCAGCCGAATTGGAAAGTGCGGCGGCCTACATGGCCTCGATCATGCCCAGCGGTCTGACCGGAGCCGTTGACGTGACGTCCCGCTACCTGCCCTCACGAGAACTCGGCGGTGACTGTTTCGACTACACCTGGATCGACGACGACCACCTTCTGGTTTACCTGATCGACGTCTCCGGCCATGGCCTCGAACCCGCATTGCTCGCGGTCTCCGTGCACAACATGCTGCGATCGGGAACCCTCGGCATCGAATCCATGGTGGCGCCGCAGGCGGCGCTGACCGAACTGAACCGCCTGTTTCAAATGGACGATCAGGTCGATCACTACTTCACGATCTGGTACAGCGTCTACCAGGCATCCACTCGTACGCTTCGCTACGCAAGCGCCGGCGCCCCGCCCGCAATCGCTTTCGACAACGCCGGCGACGGCACCGTCTCACTCACCGAGTTGTTCACTCCGGCAATACCTGTCGGGATGTTCGGGGACACCGTGTTCACCACGCGGACCTACGCCGTCCCACCGGGGTGTCGGATCCTGATCTACAGCGACGGCGCGCAAGAGATCCTCCTCGCCGACGAGCACCAGTTGTCCGCGGCCGGCTTCAAGGAGATCAATGCCCGACTGGCCGGATCGTCGAGCTGGTCCCTCGACGGACTCCTCAAAGAACTGATGGACCTCACACCGACAAAAACCTTCGACGACGACTGCTCACTGATCCAGCTGACATTCCCTTGAGGCCGATGCGACACGCACTCGGAGTTTGCCAGTCCGGGCCCGATACGGCCTACGTCACGATCGACCGATTTCCCGCGGCGTCGTGACCCCGGTCAGCTTGTCCGGGTTTCGCATCGCGTAGAGGTTCGTGATCTTGTCCTCGATCACCTCGAATACGACGAGGCCCTCAAGGTGATCGCCGGTGTAGACGACGATCGCCGGAGCACTGTTGTAGACCGCCGTCTGGAAACGCATTTGCGGCGTCTCCTCGGCCACCTGAAACACGCGGGCCATGAGCGCGGCAACCCGCCGGGCGCCAACGACGGGCCGGCGAATCGCTGCGGCCTTACCACCGTGGTCAGCCGTCCAGGTCGCCCCCGGTGCCAACAGCGCCATCAGTCCGTCCATGTCTCCGGTGGACGCGGCGGTCAGGAACTGCTCGGTGATCTGTTGGGTCCGCTCGGCGTCGACGGGTCCGAAGCGATTGCGCCGGGCATGCACGTGTTCGCGCGCACGGTGCGCCATCTGGCGCACCGTCGGCACGGATTTGCCCACCGCCTCCGCGATTTCGTCGTAGTCGAAGCCGAACGTCTCACGCAGCACGAACACCGCCCGCTCGTCGGGGGTGAGCGTCTCGAGAAGAACGAGCATCGCCATCGAAACCGATTCGGCGAGAACGACGTCGGCCGAGGCATCGCGGTCGTCGAGCAGCAGCGGTTCTGGAAGCCACGGCCCGATGTAGTCCTCGCGACGGCGCACGCCCTCGCGCAGAGTATTGAGCGCCTGGCGGGTCACCAGTTGCGCCAGATACGACTTGGTGTCGCGCACCGTCGCGAGGTCCACGTCGGCCCATCGCAGATAGCTGTCCTGCAGCACGTCATCGGATTCGGTTGTCGAGCCGAGGATTTCGTAGGCGATGGTGAACAGCAGCGGCCGTAGATGGGTGAACCGCTCGGCGTGTTCTCCCCCGGCCGAGCCGGCGATCGGACCCTGGGTGGTCACGCTTGTGTGACCACCTCGGGCGCGACCTCCGTCGGCCGTGGGCCGCCCTTGAACCAGAAGGTCGATCCCGGCTTGCGGGCCTCTCGGCGCATACCCCACAGTGTGCCCTTGCAGATCGCCTCCTTGATCTTGGCGGTGAGGCGCCCGCTGAAGTAGAGGTTGACGGCCGTGTCGTTCATGCGGCCCAGCTGCAAAATCCCGGCGCGGCGTCCGAGGCTGATGCATTGCGCCGGTATGCCGTACTCGAACCTGGCGGGCGCGGTGCCCGCGATCCGACTGAGCACGGTGTTGGCGGCCTGCGGCGCGAGCTGCGATGCAGATGCGCAGCACATCCGCAGCGGCTCGCCCGAGGGCGATGCGCAGTCGCCGGCGGCGATGACGCGAGGATCGTCCACGCTGGTCAGAGTTTCGTCGGTGAGCAGGCGGCCGATCGAGTCGGTGCCCAGGCCACTGGCCGCGGCCAGGTCCGGCACGCCGAAGCCCGCGGTCCAGACGGTGACCGCGCTCGGGCGCACGGCCCCGTCTTCGAAGACGACGGCGTCCGGTCGCACCTCGGTCACAACGTCTGTTTCGAGCACGGCAACCCGCAGCCTTGCCAGCGTCTTGGCCACCGATCGGCGCCCCGGCACCGACAGCGTCGGCCCCAACCGGCCGCCACACACCAGGGTGACCTTTCGCCCCTGCTCGGCGAACTCGGTGGCCGCCTCGATGCCGGTCAGCCCGCCACCGACCACAGTCACCGGTGCGTCCGGGTGCAGGTCGTCGAGAGCTGCGCGCAGGCGCTGTGCCTGCTCCAGTTCAGCGATCGGATAGGCGAATTCGGCCGCGCCCGGTACTGACGCCGGTACGACGCCGGTGCTGCCGACCGCGTAGATGACGTAGTCGTAGTCGACCGCGGAACCGGATGCCAGCTCCACAGTGCGGTTGGCGGTGTCGATGCGGGTTGCGGTGTCGACGACCAGCTTGATGCCGCTGCCGAGCAGGCTGCCGTAGTCCACGGTTGCGTCGTAGTTGCCCGCGGCGAATTGATGCAGCCGGATTCGCTCGACGAACTTGGGACGGGGGTTGATCAACGTGATGTCGGGGGCGTTCCAATCGCCACGCATCCGCAGATGGTTGGCCGCCAGTGTTCCCGAGTAGCCGCCGCCGACGACGACGACCTTTGGAGTGATGTGTTGAGTCATGCCCTCAAGACACCGCCCGCCCGCCGATCGTGACAGAAAGTGACGTGCGTCACTCCACCTGGTGGCGCGGGAACACACCCACCGGCGCCGGCAGCACAGTGCCGGGTGCGATCCGTGTCTCGACGGACGCGAACGTCCGCTGATCGGCGGTCTGCCCGAGCAGGTCGAGCAGCTTGGCCATCGACTCGGGCATCACCGGCTGGCTCAGCAACGCCGCGATCCGCACCGTCTCCAGCGTGGTGTACAGCACGGTGCGGAACCTGGCTTGATCTTGGGCTTGGTCGGACTTGCGCAGCACCCACGGCTCCTGCGCGGAGAAGTACCTGTTGGCTGCGCCGAGCACCGACCAGACGGCTTCCAGCGCCAGGTGCATCGCGGTGGCGTCGAAGTGGCCGCGGACGCGCTCGAGTAGTCCGTCGGCGGCGTTCAGCATTTCTTGGTCTTCGGCGGTGAATTCGCCTGTCTCAGGGACGATTCCGTCGAGATTCTTGGCCACCATCGACAGCGACCGCTGCGCGAGGTTGCCCAGCTCGTTGGCGAGGTCGGCGTTGATGCGACCGATGATCGCGTCTTCGCTGTAGCTGCCGTCCTGACCGAACGGCACCTCCCGAAGGAAGAAGTAGCGCACCTGGTCGACGCCGAAGGCATCCACCAAAGCGTTCGGATCGACCACGTTGCCCACCGACTTGCTCATTTTCTCGCCGCGGTTGAGGACAAAGCCGTGCACAAAGACCTTGCGCGGCAACTCGATTCCCGCCGACATCAGAAAAGCCGGCCAGTAGACGGTGTGGAACCGGATGATGTCCTTGCCGATCATGTGCAAATCGGCGGGCCAGAACCGTCCGAACATCTCCGATGAGGTGTCCGGGAAGCCCACGCCGGTCAGATAGTTCGTCAGCGCGTCGACCCACACGTACATCACATGGTCGGGGTGGTCGGGCACCGGCACACCCCAGTCGAACGTCGTTCGCGATATCGACAAGTCGCGTAACCCGCCGGAGACGAAGCTGACCACCTCGTTGCGCCGAACGCCGGGCTCGATGAACTCCGGATGCGCCTCGTAATGCGCCAGCAGTCTGTCGGTGTAGGCCGACAGCCGGAAGAAGTACGTCTGCTCCTCGGTCCACGTCACCGGGGCACCGGTCTCGGTGGCGATCCGCACACCGTCGGCGTTCACGCTGGTTTCGCCTTCGGTGACGAAGCCTTCGTCACGCACCGAATACCAGCCCGAGTAGGTGTCGAGGTAGATGTCGCCGGACTCGTTCATCCGCTTCCAGATCTCGATCGACGCCTCGTAGTGGTCGGCGTCGGATGTCCTGATGAACCGGTCGAACGAGATGTTGAGCTTTTCCTGCATCCGCTGGAACACATCCGAGTTGCGCCGAGCCAGCTCCGCGGTCGGTATGCCGAGGGCCGCGGCCGTCTCGGCCATCTTCTGACCGTGAACGTCGGTGCCGGTGAGGTACCGCACGTCGTAGCCGTCCAACCGCTTGAATCGCGCTATCGAGTCCGTGGCGATGTATTCGTACGCATGGCCGATGTGCGGTTCGCCGTTGGGATAGGCGATGGCGGTGGTGATGTAGTAAGGCTCACTCATTTCCGGTCAGCTTATTGTGTGGCGGTGAGTCGCAACCGTCCGCCGCCCCCGGCCCCGGAGCCGCTCGTACCCCTTATCGACGCCCACACCCACCTCGATGCCTGTGGCGCCTCCGATGCCGAGAGCATCCGCGCGATCGTCGACCGGGCCGAAGCCGTCGGCGTGCAGGCCGTTGTGACGATCGCCGACGATCTCGAGTCCGCGCGTTGGGTCACCGAAGCCGTCGACGCCGATCCGCGGGTCTATGGCGCTGTAGCGCTGCATCCCACCCGCGCCGACGCGCTCACCGACGAGACCAAGACCGTCATCGAGCGGTTGGCCTCCCATTCGCGCGTCGTCGCCGTCGGGGAGACCGGTATGGACATGTACTGGCCGGGCAAGCTCGAGGGCTGCGCCGACCCGGCGACCCAGCGCGACGCGTTCGCATGGCATATCGACCTGGCCAAGCGCATCGGCAAGCCGCTGATGATCCACAACCGCGATGCCGACGCCGCCGTGCTGGACGTACTGCGCGCCGAGGGCGCACCCGACACCGTGATCTTCCACTGCTTCTCGTCCGACGCCGAGATGGCCAGGGCCTGTGTGGCCAACGGTTGGCTGCTCAGCCTGTCCGGCACCGTCAGCTTCCGGAACGCCACTGCACTACGGGAAGCGGCGTCGCTGATTCCGCTACAGCAACTTCTCGTGGAGACCGACGCGCCGTTCCTGACGCCGCATCCGTACCGAGGTGCGCCGAACGAACCCTATTGCCTGCCCTACACTGTCCGTGCGCTGGCCGAACTCCTCAACAGCGCCGCTGAGGACATTGCGCAGGAAACTACTTCGACGGCCGTACGAGCCTATGGACTGGCGAGTTGCCGCCCGTGAGGGTTTTCGTTACCGTCTTGTGATCAAACGCGGTGTGTTACCGGGCATGGCGCACCGTCCGATAGTCGGGATAGACCACGTTTTGAGCATTTTGAATAAGATCCACCAAGAGCAGTCGCCGTTGTTGCGCCTCGTGGTCGGAGTGACGTTGCTTGCGCTGGCCTTCGCGGGCGGATTCGCGGTAGCTGCCCACAAGACCGTGACCCTCGCCGTGGACGGCACGACCATCACCGTGCCCACCATGAAAACGCGTGTCATCGACGTTGTCACGGAGAACGGATTCGACGTCGGCGAACGTGATGACCTTTACCCGGCGGCCGAGCAACCGGTGCACCAATCCGACACCATCGTGCTCCGTCGGAGCCGGCCGATTCAGATCTCCACAGACGGCCGTGACAGCCGTGAGGTGTGGACGACAGCGTCCACCGTCGACGAAGCGCTCAGCCAGCTTCAGATGACCGACAAGGCGCCCGCAGCGGCGTCACGCGGAAGCCGTGTGCCGCTCGCAGGCATGTCGCTTCCCGTGGTCAGCGCAAAGACTGTGCAACTTGCCGACGCCGGAGTGCTGCGCACCGTGAATCTCGCCGCGCCGAACGTGGGCGCCCTGCTCGAGGTCGCCGGCGTACCGCTGCAGCAGAGCGACGAGGTGGTGCCCGCCGCATCCTCGCCGATCGTCGACGGGATGCGGATCGACGTGAAGCGGGTGCGGATCGAGAAGGTCACCGAGCGTGCGCCGCTGCCGCCCGCGAACCACCGGATCGAGGATCCGACGCTCAACATGAGTCGCCAGATCGTGGAGGATCCTGGCACCGAGGGGACACAGGACGTCACGTTTGCTATCGCGAAGGTCAATGGCATCGAAACTGGGAGAATGCCAGTAGCCAATGTCGTGGTCGTTCCAGCTCGTGACGGTGTTCTGCGGGTCGGTGTCAAGCCTGGTACAGAGGTTCCGGAAGTAAACAACGGAGGTACCTGGGACGCTCTCGCTCGCTGCGAAGCCGGAGGTAACTGGGCCATCAACACCGGCAACGGTTATTACGGTGGGGTCCAATTTGACCAAAACACCCGAGGTGCCTCACCTAATTGTGAGCGCGAAGGGTGAGCTGGTGCCTCACGCATAATGAGCGCGTGGGGGCTTGCGTTACTTCGCCGTGGCCAATCGGTTGATTGACGGTTGCAATGCTTCCAGGTCG
>NZ_NVQE01000005.1 GCF_002591975.1 Mycobacterium neglectum
CCGCCCGGCTCCTCAAAGTGACGACGAGCAAGTCCGACCACGCCACCAGAGCCCGCATCCCCAAGCGCGCACAATCACATGAGGCAACGAAACCACCCTCGCGCGCATCTTGACATGAGGCAACACGCGGTCGACGATGTGGCGTGTGGGACTAACCAATACCAAAGTGACGCAAGAGAATTCAGCAAGCCGGTTCGGCGGTTAGTTCGCGAGAGCCCGCCTCGCATAGGCGCGTACGTCGGCGTCGCCGTCGTCGAGCGCGCCGGCCAACGCCTCTCGTGCGAGTGTGGCCTCCTCGGAGGACGCCCACCGAGTGAGGCTCAGTACGGCGGCCTTGCGGACGTCGAGGTGCGGATCGGACAGCGCTCGCGACAGCGATTCTACGGCAGCGCCCGGTGACGGCGCTCCGGCCAACGCGCGGGCCGCGCCCTGCCGGATCTGCCAGGCCGACGCGGTGAGTGCGCCTTCGACCGTCGCCACATCGACGTCGTCCCAGCCGATGGTTCCCATTGCCGCCAACGCCGCGGCCCGCACCAGGGGGTCCGTATCCTCGATGAGCCCGCGGACGGTGTCGGCTCCGGTACGCAGTGTGCCTAGCCCGTTCGCGACGCCGATGCGCACTTCCCGATTGGCATCACTGCGGGCCGCCGCAACCCCGGCGTCATCGTCGACCGACACCAACGCGCGGACGGCCTCGATACGCACCCCGTGATCCTTGTCGGCGAGCGCTCGGCGGTACTGCTCGACGCAGCCGGCCCGGCGGGAGCACAAGACGTAGACGGCGGCACCCCGAACGACAGGGTCGACGGACGTCAGGAGGGTTCGTAACGCGCCCGGGTCGGGCAGTACCTCGACCAGTTCGCGGATGCCGTCGGCCGCGACGCGACGCACTGCGGCGTACCTATCGCTCAGCGCGGTAAGCAGCGCAGACGCATACCCGTCAGGCAGGTGCTCAGTGAGCACATCGACAGCCGTCCTGCGCACCCCGGCGTCGGCATCGCGCAGGAACGGCGCAAGCTCATCGATCGTGGGCTCGTCGAGTGCCAGTAGGGCAGCGATGCGCGGCGACGGTGGCTGTGCCGCCGCGCGGTCGCGGACCCGGGACACTTCGGAAGCCGGCGCCTGCCCACCCACGAGGTCGGGCTGGCGCACGGGGATGGGTTCGGTTTCACCGCTCGGCAGTTCGTCGAAGCCGGGCACGGCGACGAAGTACGGCGCGACAGGCCGCTTGAGGAACTCGATGTCGCCGTCGGCGGTCTTGCGAAGGTTGAGGTGATAACGCCAGCCGACGTCGTCGCGTTCGGGGGTATCGCTGCGGTCGTGGTAGAGCCCCCAGCGGGACTCCGTGCGGGTGAGCGACGAGCGCGCAGCCATCTCAGCGCAGTCGCGAATGAACGACACCTCCACCGCCCGCATCAACTCGTGGGGCGTCATTGCGCCGATGCCCGCGATCTCGTCACGCATCCGGTCGAACGTCTGCACCGCGATGGACAGTTTGGCGGCCGTCTTGGGCGGGGCGACGTAGTCGTTGACGAAGCGTCGAAGCTTGTACTCCACCTGGGTCTGCGGCGGACCGTCGGGATGCTGCAGCGGCCGGTAGATCAGTTCATGCGCGGTCGCGATTTGATCGTTCGGAAGCTGTTGCGGCGCTTCGACATCGGCCAAGGTAGACGCCGCGTGACTGCCGGCAAGATCGCCGTAGACGAAGGCGCCGATCATATAGTTGTGCGGTACGCAGGCGAGGTCACCTGCAGCATACAGACCTTCGACGGTGGTACGCGCGTGCTCGTCGACCCAGACGCCGGAAGCGGAATGACCGCTGCACAGACCGATTTCGGAGATGTGCATCTCGATGTCGTGAGTGCGGTAGTCATGGCCGCGGTTGGCGTGGAAGGTGCCGCGGGTCGGCCGCTCGGTCGTGTGCAGAATGCCCTCGAGCGTGTTCAGCGTCTCGTCGGGTAGGTGGCTGACCTTGAGGTAGATGGGTCCGCGCGCCGACTCGATCTCGCTCTTGACCTCCGACATCATCTGCCCCGACCAGTAGTCGGAGTCGACGAACCGCTCTCCCTGCGCGTTGACCTGGTAGCCACCGAACGGATTGGCGACATAGGCACAGGCGGGCCCGTTGTAGTCCTTGATCAACGGATTGATCTGAAAGCACTCGATTCCCGAGAGTTCTGCGCCGGCGTGCAGCGCCATCGAATAGCCATCGCCTGCGTTGGTCGGGTTCTCGTACGTGCCGTACAGGTAGCCCGACGCGGGCAGCCCGAGCCGCCCGCATGGTCCGGTGGCGAGGATGACGGCCTTGGCGCCGACCACGACGAATTCACCGGTACGGCTGTTCAATGCCGCGGCGCCGACCGCCCGCCCGTTCTCGGTGAGCACGCGGACCGGAACGAGCCGGTTCTCGATGCGGATCCTCTCGCGCATCTTTTTCTGCCGCAGGACGCGATAGAGCGCCTTCTTGACGTCTTTGCCCTCCGGCATCGGCAACACGTATGAGCCGGAGCGATGGACGCGACGCACCGCGTACTCGCCGTGCTCGTCCTTCTCGAACTTGACGCCGTAGCGCTCAAGCCGCTGCACCATCGCGAAGCCGCGGGTGGCGGTCTGATAGATGGTGCGCTGGTTGACGATTCCGTCGTTGGCGCGGGTGATCTCGGCGACGTAGTCCTCGGGTGTGGCCTTGCCGGGGATGACCGCGTTGTTGACGCCGTCCATACCCATCGCCAACGCACCCGAGTGCCGCACGTGGGCCTTTTCGAGCAGGAGAACCTGCGCGCCGTTCTCGGCTGCGGTGAGGGCGGCCATCGTTCCTGCCGTGCCGCCGCCGATGACGAGGACATCGCAGTCGAGCCGGACGGCGTCTTCGAGTAGAGGAACTTCCATCAGCTGACTGACTCCGAATGATCCAGTGCGGCGATCACTTCGGCGCGCATTGCCGCGCGTGTGACGCTGGTGTCGCGTGGTGACGGTACGTCGAGCAGTGCTCGTAACGGCTGGCCCGCGCGCCCGAGGACCGCGATGCGGTCGCCGATAAGCAGCGCCTCGTCGACATCATGGGTGACGAAGACGACGGTGGTCGGGTGCGCCCGCCAGGTGTCGATGAGCAGGTGCTGCATGGTGGCGCGGGTCTGCGCGTCGAGGGCGCCGAAGGGTTCGTCCATCATGACTGCGCGCGGCGCACCGGCCAGTCCGCGGGCAAGTTGTACACGCTGACGCATACCGCCGGACAAGCTCTTCGGAAGATACTTCTCGAATCCAGTGAGGCCGACGTCGGCGATCCAGCGCAACGCTTCTTCGCGACGGCCCTGGCGCGGACGCCCAGCCAACTTGAGCGCAAGCTCGACGTTTGATTGGACTGTGCGCCAGGGCAACAGCGCGTTGTCCTGGAACACCATCGCCCGGTCGCGCGACGTCGTGGTGACACGGTCGCCGTCGCCGAGCACCTCTCCCCTATCGGGTGGCAGCAGACCGGCGAGTGCGCGTAGCACCGTCGATTTGCCGCAGCCCGACGGTCCGGTCAGCACCAGGATCTCGCCGGGTGCGACGTCGAGGTCCAATCTGTCGACGACGGCCGCGCCTCCGTAACTGAGCACCACGTCGCGCAGCGCCAAGGACATACCCGTCATCGTGCGTTCTCCTCACCGCGGGGCAGCCAGCGGGTGACGCGGCGGCCGATCAATTCGACGGCGGCCGACGTCGCGAAGCCGAGCACGCCAATGGTGATGATTCCGACGAACACGTCCGGGTAGGCCAGCACGGTGTACGCCTGCCAGGTGCGGTAGCCGACGCCGAGTCGTCCGGAGATCATCTCGGCGGAGATCACGCAGATCCACGCGACGCCGATGCCGACGGACAGTCCACCGAAGACGCCGGGAAGGATCCCGGGCAACACGACTCGGGTGATGACGTCGGTCCGATTGCCGCCGAGCGTACGCACGGAGTCCTCCCACAGCGTCGGCAACGCACGGACGGCGTGGCGGGTGCTCACCATGATCGGAAAGTAGGCCGCGAGGAAAGTGATGAAAACGATCCCGGCCTCGTCGGTGGGGAAAAGCAGAATCGCCACGGGCACGATCGCGATCGCGGGGATAGGCCGAGCCAGTTCGGTGAGCGGGCCGAAGACGTTCGCGAACCTCGATGAGCGGCCGAGCAGGATGCCGGTGACGACGCCCGCGACCGCCGCGAGGACGAAGCCGGTGAGGATGCGGATCAGCGACTGACCGAGGTCCAACCAGTAGTCCTGCGTACCGATCCGGGTACTGAAGGCGGCGAGGACCTCGGTGACGGTCGGCAGCGTGTCGAACCGCAGCCACAGCCGAACATCGTTGGCGGTCAACACCTGCCATAGTGCAATGGCCGCTGCCACCGACGCGATGCGCACGGACCAGGCGGTCCAGCTGCGGCGTACCGGCGCCCTGACACCGGCTTCCGTCGGCACCGCGAAGGCGGGGGCGTCGGCGGTCAGCACCGCGGGAGCGGCCGTCACACCGCACCCACTAGCGCCTGCTGGTAGTCGACGACCGTCGCGCCGGGATGGCCTCCGATGTAGCGCTGCGCACCGGCGGGCGTTCCAAACGGCAGGTAGTTGCGCCCGTCCTGGACCCAGACGGACTTGTCGGCGAACCAGCGGGTGCCGAACTCGGTATCGGGGACGTAGGCGGCACGCACATGCTGACCGCCGGCGTTCGCCTCGCGGATGGCCCGCAGCAGGCATCCCGGGTTGGCGGCGGGTTGGGTGGCGTCCGCGCCGTCGATCCAAAGTTCGCTCGCCAGTTTGGGATCGGCAACAGCGACGTTGCAGACCGGGTCCTGGCCGCTCAGTGCGGACGGGTTGGTCGCCGAGTTCAGCGCCGCGTCGTAATCCTGCCCGCGCTCTGCGAACGCCTTGCGGATAGCGGTGTCGTCGACGAACTCGTCGATGTTCAGGTCGGCGAAGTCGCCGATGGACTTGAGGTAGGGCACGTCCCCCTTGAACGCCTCGATGAGTGACGGCTTGAGCGTGGTGTCGAAGCTGGTGCCGCCGGGTCCGTTGTAGAGGTACACGACTTCCTGCGGCAGACCGCTGCCCTCGGCGACCAGTTGGGCCGACTCCAGCGGGTTCTCGTTGAGGAACTCGGTGGCATCGAGTTGCGCCTGCAGGAACGCGTCGAGCACCTCCGGGTGCTGGCCGGCGTAGTCACGGCGGACGACGACCCCGTGGAAGGTCGGGTAGTCGCCCTCCGCGCCGTCGTAGAGCAGCTGGGCCTTGTCCTGGAAGACGAGCAGGCCCGGCCAGGCTACGAACTGCGAAAGGGCCTGCGCCTGGCCTGATTCCAGTGCTGATGCGCCGACCTGCGGCTGCTGGTTGAGCACCTCCACACCCGTCTTCGGATCGATGCCTGCGTTGTCGAGCGCGCGGACCAGCGTGCCGTGGCCGGCGGAACCGACGCTGGCGGAGACCTTCTTGCCCTCGAGGTCGCTGATCGAGCGGACTGGTGAGTTGGGCGGGACCACGACCATATTGAGCGAGCCGGTCGGGCTGTATCCGGTGACCGACACGAACTCCGTGCGGGCACGTTCGTTCGCCTGGGTCTTGGACCCGTTGATGAGCAGCGGGTAGTCCCCCATCGAGCCGATGTCGATCTTCTCGGCGACCATCTGCGCGGTGATGGGCGCGCCCGTGTCGTAGTCCTGCCACTGCACGTTGTACTTCTTGCCGGTGGTATTTGAGACGTCGGCGAGACGCTGTTCCAGGAAACCCTTGGCCTTCAACAAGGTTCCTGCGGTGACGGTGTTGATCGTCTTCGACTGATACCCGACGACGACGTTGACCGTGCCGTCGGACTGAGACTGTGAGTCGAGCGAGCAACTGGCGAGTGCGGCGGTGGTAACGGCGGCGAGCAGCAAGGCGAGTGCGCGTTTCATGGGATGTCCTGGAGTCTTATCGGAGGAGGTAGGGCATGTTGACGGAGACGGCGCCGGTGGGACAGCGCGCCGCGCACGGGCCGCAGTACCAACACTCGTCGACGTGCATGAACGCCTTGCCGTTCTCGGGGTTGATGGCCAACGAGTCGAGCGGGCAGATCTCGACGCACAACGTGCAGCCTTCGATACACAGCGACTCGTCGATGGTCACCGGCACGTCGACGCGCTGATTGACCTGGGCCATCAGTTCCCCCTAATCAGATTGCTGCGCAGAGTGATTCGGTCCCCGCGCATACGGATGTACTCGAGGTCGACGGGTCGGCCGTCGTCCAAATGGGTGAGGCGCTCCAACAGCAGCACGGGCGCGCCGTCGGGCACTTGCAGGATCGCCGCCGAATGTGCATCGGCGGCAACGGACTCGACAGCCAGGGTGGCTCCGCCGAGGCGACGGCCGGTGACCTGCTCGATGAGCGCGAACACGTCATTGACCTCGAGGGAATGCTCGACGACCGCACGACCGATGTCGGGGGCGAGGTAGGTCATGTCCAGCGAAAGAGGTAGATCGCCGAGGTAACGCAGGCGTTCGATGAAGACCACGGGCTCTGAAGGACGGAGTTGCAACCGGTAGGCGACCGACGGCGGCGCAGCGACGTTCATGGTCGTGCGCACTTCATTGCGGATTTCGCCGTAGCCCTTGAACGTCTCCTTCAGACCGACGAGCGCGTCGAGGCCGTGGTCGTACTTCCTGATCGCGACGTGGGTACCGGTGCGCGGCCCGCGGTCGATGAGGCCTTCGTCCTTCAACGCCGCGAGTGCCTCACGAACGGTGTTGCGGGAGACGAAGAACTCATCGGCGAGGTCCTGCTCGCTCGGCAGCCCATCGGAATAGCCGCCGGCATGGATCTGGTGCCTCAGGACATCGGCGACCAGGCGCGCCTGGTCGGCGCGGGGTCGGCGAAGCGGTGTCGGTTCCGCACGGTGCGCACGGGCTTCTTGGCTGGCCACGGTCACCTCCCGGGGGCTGTTCGTCGTGTGACTGACCTGGTCAGTGACGCTATCGGGGGATTCGGCGGTGCCCGCGCGATCGATTACGGGGGCCTGCGCGGCGCACCCCATTGCGCCGGTCCAACGCGGGACCGACCTGCTGTTAAGGGGCTTGCGGCCGCCATTGCGCCACTTATGGAACGGTGCAACGGTTTCAAATCGCGGTGAGCAGAACGCCCACCGCAGATGAGTTCGGGGGTGCTAGACCTTCACCGTCACCGGCAGCACGTTCCAGATGTCGTCGGAGTACTCGGCGATGGAGCGGTCCGACGAGAACTTGCCGCTGCGCGCCGTGTTCAGGATCGACATCCGCGTCCACGACGCAGTGTCCCGCCACGCCGCGCTCACGCGCTCTTGACATGCGACATAGGACGCGTAGTCGGCGAGAACCAGGAACGGATCGTCGTGCCGCAGGTTGTCGACCAGCGGACGGAACACCTCGGTGTCGCCGCGGGAGAACCGCCCACCCGCGATCAGATCCAGCACCGCGGCCAGCTCGGCGTCGCCGTCGATGTAGTCCGACGGCCGGTACCCGTCGCGCTTGACCTGCTCGACCTCGTCGACGGTCAGACCGAACAGAAAGAAGTTCTCGGCGCCCGCCTCCTCGCGGATCTCGACATTCGCGCCGTCGAAGGTGCCGATCGTCAGCGCGCCGTTGAGCATGAACTTCATGTTTCCCGTGCCCGACGCCTCCTTACCCGCCGTGGAGATCTGCTCCGACAGATCGGCCGCCGGGTAGATCAGGTGGGCGTTCTGCACATTGAAATTCGGGATGAACGCGACCTTGAGGAACTGGTTGACATCCGGGTCGTCGTTGACGGTCTCGCCAACGGCGTTGATCAACTTGATGATTCGCTTGGCCAGAAAGTAACCGGGCGCGGCCTTGCCGCCGAAGATGAATGCCCGCGGCGGAAGGTCGATGCCGGGGTTGGATTTGATGCGGTGATACAAGGTGGCGATGTGCAACACGTTGAGGTGCTGACGCTTGTATTCGTGAATTCGCTTGACCTGGATGTCGAACAGCCAGCCGGGATCGAGCTGCACGCCGGTCGTCGATGACACATAGTCGGCCAGCCGCGCCTTGTTCGCCCGCTTGACGTCCCGCCACTTACCGCGGAAGGCAGCGTCGTCGACGAACGCTTCGAGCCTCTGCAACCTGTCGAGGTTCGACAGCCAACCCTCACCGATCGTGTCGTCGAGCAGATTCCGCAGGCCCGGGTTCGCCAGCGCCAGGAACCGTCGCGGAGTGACCCCATTGGTCTTGTTGGAGAAGCGCTCCGGCCACAACTCGAAGAAGTCCTTGAGCACGCTCTGCTTGAGCAAGTCCGAGTGCAGCGCCGCGACGCCGTTGACGGCGTGGCTGCCGACCGTGGCCAGGTGGGCCATTCGGACGTTCTTTCCGCCGTCCTCGCCGATGAGCGACATCCTTCGCAACCGGTCGTCGTCACCGGGGAACGCCGCACGCACCTCGTCGAGGAAACGGCGGTTGATCTCGTAGATGATCTCGAGGTGCCGCGGCAGCGACTCGGCGAACAATCCCAGCGGCCACGTCTCCAACGCTTCGGGCAGCAGCGTGTGGTTGGTGTAGCCGAACGTGGCCACCGTGATGTCCCAGGCCTCGTCCCAATCCAGTTGACGTTCGTCGACCAGCAGCCGCATCAGTTCCGCGACGCCGATCGACGGATGGGTGTCGTTGAGCTGCAACGCGAATCGGTCGGCGAGATCGGTGACGGACGCGTCGGCCAGGTCATCCATGATGTGCAGGACGTGCTGTATCGAGCACGAGACGAAGAAGTACTGCTGAAGCAACCGAAGCCGCTTGCCCACGTCCGGCTCGTCGTTGGGGTACAACACCTTGGTGACCGTCTCCGAGGTGACCTCGTCCTCGACGGCCTTGTAATAGTCCCCGGTGTTGAAGGCATCCAACGCGAACGACTCGACGGCGCGTGCACTCCACAGGGTCAGCACGTTGCACGTGTTCACGCCGTAGCCCTGAATGGGGGTGTCGTAGGCGACACCTTTCAAGACGCGGCCGGGCACCCAGCGGACGCGGTCATGTCCGGCGTCGTCAAGGTAGTGCTCGGTGTGGCCGCCCCAGTTGACCAGATAGTTGACGTCGGGCTTCGGGATCTCCCAGGGGTTCCCATTGGCTAGCCAGTTGTCGGTCTTCTCGACCTGCCAACCGTCGTGGATCTCCTGATCGAAGATGCCGAACTCGTAGCGGATTCCGTAGCCGATGGCCGGGCGCTCCAGCGTGGCCAGCGAGTCCAGGTAGCACGCGGCCAGCCTGCCGAGGCCACCGTTTCCCAGCCCGGGTTCCTCCTCGCAGGCCAACACCTCGTCGAAGCCGACACCGATTCCCTCCAGCGCCGCGCGCGCCTGCTCCTCGATCCCGAGGTTCAGCAGATTGCTGCCGAGCTGCGGGCCCATCAGGAACTCGGCCGACAGGTAGCACGTGACCTTGCGGCCCAGATCGAGCGAGGTCAGCGTGGACGCCGCCCGGTTGTCCTGCATGCGATCGCGGACCGCCAGCGCGGTCGCGCGGTAGAAGTGCTCCGGCGTCAGGGCAGCGGCCGGCCGGCCGATCGAGTAGCGAAGGTGGTCGACGATGCCCCGTCGCAATGCATCGGCGGACCGCCCGGAGCGGCTGCGCTCATCGAGGTCGGCGGCTTTTCCATTCTGGGTGACGTCGCTCATTGCCGGAGTGTGGCATTAAATGACGTCGCACAAATGAACTTCAGGCGAGCATGATGTAGCCATGCGCAGCGTAGTCACCTCTGTCGAGGACCTCCGTGCGATCGTCGGAGAACCGCAGCAGGCCGTCGCGAACAAGGTCAAGGACCGGCTCTCGCCTGTGCAGCGGGATTGGCTGGCGCACTCTCCGCTCGGCTTCGTTGCGACGACCGATGCACGGGGCCGCGTCGACGTCTCCCCGAAAGGCGATCCTCCCGGTTTCGTTCACGTCATCGACGACACCACCATCGCGATCCCGGAACGGCCGGGCAACAAGCGGGTCGACGGCTACCTCAACGTATTGCAGCGCCCGCAGGTCGGCACTCTGTTCTTGATTCCCGGTCGCGGCGACACGCTGCGGATCAACGGCGCGGCCCGGATCCTCTCTGACGCCGACTATTTCGACGCGATGGTGGTGAAGGGCAATCGGCCCATCCTCGCGCTGGAGATCGACATCGAAGAGGTGTTCTTCCACTGCGCCAAGGCTTTCATGCGCTCAGACACCTGGGACCCGTCGACGTGGAATCCGACGGCGCTCCCGAGTGTTGCGGAGCTCGCCAAAGCCGTTCGTAGCGACTGGACTTCGGCCCAGCTCGAGGAGTACTACGGCGAGGACAACTACCGCAAGATGCTCTACTGAGTCAGATCTGGTTGATACCGCCGTCGACGGGGATGTCGGCACCTGTAGTGAAGCTGCTCAGATCCGAGGCCAGGAACAGCGCGGTCTTGGCGACCTCGTCGGGCGTGCCGAAGCGGCCCATCGGAACGATGCTGCGCTGGTAATTCTCGAACTGCTCCCGGGAATCAGGCTGCCCGTCGAAGAGCATCCGGGCGAGCGTCTCGATCCCGGGTGTATCGGTCGCACCGGGGCTCACGGAGTTGACACGAATTCCACGGTCCCGCAATTCAAGAGCCCAGGTCCTGGCGAACGAGCGCACAGCGGCCTTGATTGCCCCGTAGACCCCGATCGCGTCGTTGCCGCGTACCGCGGTCGTGGACGCGTTGAGGATGACCGACCCGCCGTCGTTGAGTAGCGGCAGAGCTTTCTGCACCGTGAAGACGACACCCTTGAAGTCCACCCCGAGTTGGTAATCCAACTGCTCTTCGGTGATTTCTCCGATGCGTGCCACTTCGAGAATCGCGGCGTTGGCGAACACCACGTCGATGCGCCGACCACTTTCGGCGACCACGGAGTAGAGCCGGTCGAGATCCTCGGCCTTGCTCACGTCGCCCTGGACCCCGGTCGTATGGTCGCCGAGTTCCTTGACCGCCAAGTCGAGCTCGGCCTGCCTGCGGCCGGTGATGAAGACGTAGGCGCCCTCCTCGATGAACCGCTTGGCGGTGGCGAACCCAATGCCGGTCGAGCCGCCGGTGATGACCGCTGTCTTGCCCTCAAGTAGTGCCATGTTCGTGCCCTTCACTAGTTATGTACTAATCAGTCAATAACTAGGACGTACTGGATCCACGATCTATTCCGCACCGGTCAAGGGGTGGGAATGAGCGCGATCATCTCTTCGGCCGCGGTCTTGAGGTGGGGCGGCTTCACACCGCCTTCGTGCAGCGCCTCGATACCGCGCATGAAGGTCAGCAGGGTGCCGGCCAGCGCCTTCGCGTCGACCTCGGCATCGATGTCCCCGTCCTGCTGCGCTTCGGCGACGGTGTCGGCGAGTTCGTCGCGCCATACCGAGTACGCGCGCTCGACCTTGCTCTTCACCTCGTCGTCGGTGGAGCCGAGTTCTGCGGCGCTTCTTGCCATCATGCAGCCGCGCCTGGCCTTGTCGGTGGCGGCGGCCATGGCCTGCCAGCGGATATGGCGCGTCAGCCGTTCGTAGGCGCGGTACTTGGGGTCGTGTAGTTGGGCACGGACGCCGTCGAGAGCAGTGGCGATGTAGTCGTCGAGCGACCGCATGAACAGACCGTGTTTGTCGCCGAACGCGCCGTACAGGCTGCCCTTGCCCAGTCCGGTCGCGGCCGTCAGGTCGTCGACCGAGGTTGCCCCGTAGCCGCGTGTCCAGAACTCATCGCGGGCGGCCGCGATGACGTCGGACTCCTCGAACTTGCGGGGGCGGGCCATATCCCACACTACGTCCGTTTTGGAATGAATATTCCGTAAAGTCTGCTGTGAAGAGGCTCCGGTCGGCTCAGGGCTTGATGGCGGCACGCAACTTGCCCGCCGGCACCGGAGCGAGCGCCGACGCGATGGCGTCGAGGTCGACGGGGTCGGCGACCACGCTGTGCCACGGATACGCCTCGAGTGTGCGCTCCAGGAACTTCACAGCGCGGGTGAGGTGCCGAGGTTCGTAATTGTGGACACCGGTGATCGTGAGCCACTGCCGCACCATCGTCTCCGGGCTCACCTCGATCCGCCGACCCGGCATCACCGAGCCGGCCAGCACCAGCACCCCGCCGGTACTCAAGCGGCCGAACGCCGAATCGATTGCCGTCGAGGACCCGGAGAAGTCGATCGCTGCGTCCACCGACCCGCCGCCGTCGGGCGTTCCGCCGAATCGGCTCACCATCTCAAGCCGCTGTTGATCGAGGTCGGTGACGCGCACCCGCGCGCCGGCCTCGGCGAGCGCCGCGGCGGCGGTGAGGCCGAGCATGCCCGCCCCGACGACGAGCACCCGGCGTCCGGCGACGTTGCCCGCAGCTTCCAGGGTCGCCATCACCGTCGCGGTCGCGCATGCCGCGGGTGCGGCCACCGCATCGGGCATGGCGTCTGGCACCTTCGCCATCGCCGTACCTGCAGGCAGCACAACGTGTTCCTCATAGGCGCCGGACAGCGGCCAATCGCCGTCGAAACGTTCATGACCGACCTTTCGCACCGAAGAGCACTTCGCAGTGAATCCGGATCGGCAGCGTGCGCACCTGCCGCATGACACGGTGACCGACCACACCACGCGGTCCCCGACCGCGACCGAGCGGGTGCCTCCCGCGACGACGGTGCCGACGGCCTCGTGCCCCAGCACCGAGGGGCACGGTGCGCGGCGGCGGCGGGTCACGGTGTGCAGATCACTTCCGCACACGGTGGCCAACCGCACGCGAACCAGCGTTTCGCCACTGCCGAGTTCGGGCAGGTCGACATTCTGCACGTCGACGCCGCTGCCCGTCCACACCGCGGCGCGGGTCACACGAGTCTGGATCGTATCCATCCTGACAGCCTCTCGATCGTGTAGACGATCACGAAGATGATCAGCACGATGGCGCCGGTGACGTCGAAGTTGACGGTGCGGATCGATTCGAACAACAGGAACCCGATACCGCCCGCGCCGACGATGCCGAGAATCGTCGACGTCCGGATGTTGACGTCGAACATGTAGAGACTCGACCCCACCATCGATGGCATCGCCTGTGGAATCACCGCGGAGAACAGCACTTTCCACCATCCGCCGCCGACCGACCGGACCGCCTCCATGGGTCCGGGGTCGATCTCCTCGACCGAGTCCGCCACCAGCTTGGCCAGGAATCCGATGGATGCGATCGCCAACGCACAGGTGCCTGCGACCGGTCCGAGCCCCAGCGCGGCGACGAAGACCACCGCAAGGATCAGCTCCGGCACCGCACGTACCGCGAGTATCCAGCCGCGCGCCAGCCAGTAGACGGTTGCGTTCGGAGACACGTTGCGGGCAGCCAGGATTCCGACCGGGATCGACAGCACGATGCCTATCGCCGTCGACACCACACCGATCGCCACCGTCTGCAATGCGGCTGCCCACAGGTCAATGCCCAGCGCCTCGAAGTTGGGCGGGATCATCCTGGTGAAGACTTCCAGCGACGGTCCCACCCAGGTGAACAGAGATATCGGATTGATCTCCAACACGAGAAGCGACGCGATGGTCGTGACGATGAGCAGGCCGGAGAACACGAAGCGCATCACGCGATCTCGTCGTGGACTCGATTGGGACGGGTTGAGCAGCATGCGCCGCACCCAGATCGCCAGCAGTTCCATCGCCACGATGATCACCAGGATCACCAGCACGATGCCCAGCGCTCGCGGATAGATCAGCCCCCGCAGTGCGTCCTGCAGCGCGAATCCGATGCCGCCCGCGCCGACGAAGCCGAGCACCACCGACATGCGCAGGTTGATGTCGATGCGATAGACGAACGTACCGATCCACGACGGCATGACCTGTGGGATAACGGCATTGATCATCTCGCGGAAGTACCCGACCCCCGTGCTGCGCACCGCCTCCCGCGGACCCGGGGCGGTCTGCTCGATCGCGTCGGCGAACAGTTTGCCGAGCATGCCGATGGAGTGCACGGCCAGCGCCAGAATGCCGGGCAGGATACCGATTCCCAGCGCCCGCACGAACAGCACGGCGAATAACAGGTCGGGCATCGCGCGACAGAAGGTGATGAAGGCACGTGCCACGGCATACACCGCCGGATGGGGGGTGGTGTTTCGAGCGGCCATGAACGCCAACGGAACCGAGGCGATCGCGGCCAGCACCGTACCGAGCACCGCCATCAGCAATGTCTCGAACGCCAGGTTGCCGATGCGGCCCGGATCGTCAAGCCGCGGCGGCAGCATGCGATCCAGCAGCCGCATCACATCGTCGAGACCGTCGACCAGGGTGGCGAGGTTGAAGTCGATGTACCACGCCGCGGCCAGGGTGGCGACCACCGCGCCCACTGCCAGGATCGGCAGCAATCCCGGCAGCGGAGCCCGCTTCCGGACGGGCGGGGCCGCACCCGGGTCGGCAGGAGGATCCTGCAGCGCGGTGCTCACTACTATCCCGTCACCCGTGATTTCGACTCTGCGACTGTGGGATCCACGCGTTGGTAGATTTCCATGACGTCCTCGCGCGTCATCCCGACAGCGGGCCGGTCCAGCACCTTCTGGCCGTTGCGAAGACCGACGAGCCGGTGCGCCCAGCCGAGCGCGAGGTCGATCTGGTGCAGGGTGCAGACCACGGTCAGCTTCTCCTCGACGCAGACCTGGAACAGCAGATCCATGACGACACCGGCGTTTTCGGGATCAAGGGAAGCGACCGGCTCGTCGGCAAGCAGAAGTCCCGGCTGCTGCATGAGCGTGCGGGCAATCGCCACTCGCTGCTGCTGTCCGCCGGACAGTGTGTCGGCGCGTCGCTCGGCGAACTTCGCCAGACCGACACGGTCGAGGTGCGCCATCGCCTCGCTGCGCATCTTCCTCGGATAGGTCAACGATCCGTACCGCGGCACACTCAGCTGACCGAGCCCGCCGATGAGGACGTTCTCCAGGCAGCTGAGGCGGCCCACGAGGTTGAAATGCTGAAAGACGAATCCGACATTGCGGCGCAGCGCCCGCAGCTGCGCCCGCGACGCCGTATCGACCCGCGTCCCGCCCACCTCGACGGTGCCCGATGTGACGGGATGCAGACCGTTGAGGCAGCGCAGCAGCGTGGACTTGCCCGATCCCGAAAGACCCAGCAGCACAACCAGTTCACTGCGGTGCACGTCAACGGATACGTCGTCGAGCGCGAGGGTGTCGCCGAATTTCTTCGTGACGTTCTTGGCTGAGACGACAACGTCGTCGCCCGCCACTGGCGAGTCGGCGTCCGACATCAGGTCAGCTCTTGCACTTCTCGGAGCCGGTGACCTCGCACACCTTGCGCACGCCGTCGTAGTCGGAGTCCGAGGCGGCCACGACACCCCATGCACGTTCGTCGGTGATCAGGCAGCCGTCGCCTTCGCAGAAGCCTTCCTGTTCCAGCACTTCGGCGTTGGCCTTCTCCGTGAAGACCTTCGTGAGCTTCTCGATGGCTTCGGTGCCCAGCGAGTCGTTGGCCGCGAACACCGAACCGGCGATCATCTCCGACTTCCACACCGTCTTGATGGCACCCGGCTGCAGATCGCCCTTCTCGATCAATGTCGAGTCGACCATGCTGTCCTGCGCGAAGCCCGCGTCGCAGTCACCCGAGTTGACGGCCAGCACCGCCGCGTCGTGGGCGCCCGCGTAGATCGGGGTGACGGCGGCGGAGATGTCGGCCTCCGACCCCGACGTGATCACGCCCTCCTCGATGAGCCCGGCCGTCGGGTACAGGAAGCCCGACGTCGAACCGGGATCGACGAAGCACACCTTCTTGCCCGCGAAGTCCGGAAGGCCGTTGACGGCGCCGTTGTCGGCCTTGGCGATGCCGTATGACTGGTATCCCGGCTCTTCGCCCTTCTCCCCGATCACCGCGCCGAGCGGCGTGATCTTGGCGCCGTTGAGGCCGGCCACCACGTAGGCGAACGGGCCGAAGAAGGCCAGGTCGACGTTCCCGGCGATCATGCCCTCGACCACACCTGCATAGTCGGAGGCCTGGACGAACTCGACCTTCGATCCGGTCTCTGACTCCAGCAGCTTGATCAACGGCTCGTAGCTGGCCTTGAGGTCCGCGGAGTTCTCGGATGGGACACCGGCCAGCTGGATCGTCTCGGGGAAGCCCTGTGCGTTCTTCTCGTCGGATGCGGAATCGGAGCCCGAACATCCGGCTAGTACAAGCGCTGATACGGACACCACGACTGCGGCGGTCAGGAAGCGGTGGCGAATTTTCATGCGTGGCAATCCTTTTGGTTGGGCGATTTCAATCGGACAAGACGTGCTCGGGGAATTCGGCCACCGAATCCAGCACGTGGGTGGCTCCGGCGGCGAGCAGCGTTTCGGTGTCGTGGGCGCCGGTGAGAGTGCCTGCGACGATCGAGGCGCCGGCCCGCACTCCGGAAAGGACGTCGCTGGCGGTGTCACCAAGGACAGCAACCTGCGCGACGTCGTCGACGCCGGCCAGCATCAGCGCGGTGAGCACGAGGTCCGGATAGGGGCGGCCGCGGCAGCCCTCGCCCGGTGCCAGCGTCAGGTCGGCGATGTCCTGCCATCCCAGCGCTGCCAGCAATCGCTGTTGGGTCGACGGACTGAAGCCGGTGGTCAGTGCGACCTTCACGCCGGCATCGCGAAGCTGTGAAATCGCCTCCGCCGCACCGCTGATGGGTGTCACACCCTCGTCGATGTGCTTTTCGTAGGCCTTCTCGAATGCTGCGTTGGCCTCGTGCGCGCGGTCCTCGGTTCCGAACAGAGCCCGGAAGACCTCGATCTTGGATTGGCCCATCGTGTCCAGGACGTACTGCCGGGCCTGCTCGCGTTCGTCGCCGCCGGCGGGGACTCCCACCGCGGACGCTGCTTCATCGAATGCCCGGATGACCAGGCCGTCGTCGCTGACAGTGGTACCGGCCATGTCGAGCACCGCCAGCGCGATTTCGTGTTTCTGGTCTCGCACAGCCACACCCTGTGCGGTGGTGCGGACCATCAGGTACCGGCCGGCGAAACGCAGGATGAACAGTCGTTGGCGAGTTGGTCTAGACCACTGCGTCGGTATGGTCGACGAGATGGCGGCCACAAATCACCGGAAAGAGATCGTGGCGGCCGGCGTCGGAGTTGTCCTCGTCGTCGCGGCGTTCGTGGTGCCGCATCTGGACCTGGGCGTCGTCACGCCGCTGATCAATGCGACTCCCGACCGCTTCAAGGACTTCGCGGGCACCGCGCCGATCTTCGGGTGGTGGAATGCCCACGTCGGCTGGGGCACGGTCCCGGCCATCGTGATCGGTGTGGCGGCGGTGCTGTGGGGACAGTCGGTGGCGCGGCGGTTGCCGTGGCGATGGGTGCCGTGGGTCGCCTGGGCGACGGCGTGCGCTTGGGCGTTCTCGCTGGCGATGATCGACGGCTGGGAGCGCGGCTTCGCTGGACGGCTCACCGCCCGCCACGAGTACCTGCGGCAAGTGCCCACCGTCGTCGACATACCGGACGCGGTGCGCACATTCGCCGGCAGAATCCTGGATTACCAACCGGATTCGTGGATCACCCACGTGTCGGGTCACCCGCCGGGCGCGCTGCTGTCCTTCGTCTGGCTTGACCGCATCGGGCTGGGCGGCGGCGCATGGGCGGCGTCGCTGTGTCTGCTCGTCGGTTCCAGCGCCGCTGCCGCGATCGTGGTTGCGGTGCGCGCCCTGGCCGACGAGAACCTCGCTCGGATGGCGGCACCGTTCGTCGCGGTGGCGCCGACAGCGATCTGGATCGCGGTATCGGCCGACGGCTACTTCGCCGGAGTCGCGGCCTGGGGTATCGCCCTGCTGGCGTTGGCGGCTCGGCGCACGACCCGGTGGCCGATGCTGGCAGCCGTCGGCTCGGGACTGCTGTTGGGCTGGGGCATCTTCCTGAACTACGGCCTGGGGCTCATGGCGATTCCCGCGATAGCGGTGTTGCTGGCCGCCGTGGACTGGCGGGCGGCGCTGCGCGCGCTCGTTCCCGCGGTTCTGGCGGCGCTCGTGATCGTCGCGGTGTTCGCCGCCGCGGGCTTCTGGTGGTTCGACGGCTATGTCCTTGTTCAGGAACGCTATTGGCAGGGCATCGCCAATGACCGTCCGTTCCAGTACTGGTCGTGGGCCAATTTCGCATCGGTGGTGTGTGCGATCGGCCTCGGCAGCGTGGCGGGCATCGGTCGGGTCTTCGACCGTGCCGCGATCAGGCTCCGGCCGGGTCTGCATCTGGTGGTGCTCGGCGCGCTGATCGCGATCGTGTTCGCGGATCTGTCCATGCTCAGCAAGGCCGAGACAGAGCGCATCTGGCTGCCGTTCACCATCTGGCTGACGGCGGCGGGAGCACTGCTGCCGCCGCGGTCACAGCGCTGGTGGTTGGCCGTCAACGTCGTCGGGGCACTCGCACTGAATCACCTGATCCTGACGAATTGGTAACGGAAGCGGACCAGGGGCACACAACAGGGGCATGACAAGTGACTCTGGAGTGATGGCCGACGGTGATCCGCCACCGCCACCGACGGACTCGGGCGGATACGGATTCCCCAGGCGGGTGTGGCGCGGGGTGGATAAGCACCCGCCGCCTGGGTTGCAACGCGCAACGCGTTGGCGTAGCCCGCTGCGCGGCCTCTGGTTGACATCGGTTCTGGGGTCGGTGCTGCTGGTCGCGCTCCCGGTGGTGACGATCACCGGGCTGCTGTCCTACATCGCGTACGGACCGCAGTTCGGCCAGGCGATACCGGGCGACGTCGGTTGGCTCAAGTTACCGACGTTCGACTGGCCGACGGACCCGTCGTGGCTGTATCGGCTCAATCAAGGCCTGCATGTCGGACTCGGACTGGTCCTGATCCCGGTCGTGTTGGCGAAACTCTGGTCGGTGATCCCGCGGTTGTTCGCGTGGCCGCCATCGCGGTCGATCGCACAGTTACTCGAACGCATCTCCTTGCTGATGCTCGTCGGCGGCATCCTGTTCGAGATCATCACCGGCGTCCTCAACATCCAGTACGACTACATTTTCGGCTTCAGCTTCTACACGGCCCATTACTACGGCGCGTGGGTCTTCATTGCAGGCTTCGTGATCCACATCGCCTTCAAGATCCCCCGCATGTGGGCGGGACTTCGGTCGATGTCGATGCGAAAAGTACTGCGCACCAATACCAAAGACACCCGTGCCGAGCCATACGAGCCAGACGGTCTTGCCGCTGCCGAGCCCGGACCAGCGACGATCAGTCGCCGCGGCGCCCTCGCTCTGGTCGGTGGTGGTGCCCTGTTCGTGGCGGTGATCACGGCGGGTCAGACCATCGGCGGCTGGACCCGCCAAACTGCACTCCTGCTGCCGCGCGGACTGAGTCGTGGTGACGGCCCCAACGACTTCCAGGTCAACCGCACCGCCGCCGCGGCGCAGATCACCCCCGATCTCACCGGCGAGCGATGGCGCCTCACCCTGACCGGTCGGCCCGGACCGATAGTGCTCGACCGCGCAATGCTGGCCGCGCTGCCCCAGCACACCGCCCGCCTGCCGATCGCGTGCGTCGAAGGGTGGTCCACCACCGAGACGTGGACCGGGGTGCCGCTGCGGGATCTGGCCCGGATGGCCGGGGTACCCGACCCGAAGTCCGCGTTCGTGCGTTCAGTGGAACGCTTCGGTGCGTTCAACCGCGCCACCCTGCAGGCCAACCAGGTCATGCACCCGGATTCGCTTCTCGCACTTCGAGTCAACGACGCCGACCTGTCACCCGATCACGGCTTCCCGGCGCGAATCATCGTTCCGGCAATGCCGGGTGTGCACAACACCAAATGGGTAGGCTCTATCGATTTCAGGACCGAATGACTTGATAATCAACAGTTTTCGCCGGATCTACGGGTCGCATCCGCTGCACCTGCTGACGCTGACCGCCGGCTTCGCACTCTTCGGCTACGTGTTGGCCACCATCAAGCCCCAGGCGTTGTGGAACCCGAACGTATGGTGGCAGTCCATTGCGGTGTGGTTCGCCGCCGCGATCATCGCCCACGACCTCGTCTTGTTTCCGATCTACTCGCTGGCAGACCGGTTGTTGGTCGCCACCGGCGGGGGCCGCCCATCGGCTTCGCGGGTCCCGGTCCTCAACTACGTCCGGGTACCTGCACTCGGCGCGGGGCTGTCACTTCTGGTTTTCCTGCCCGGCATCATCGAGCAAGGCGCGCCGACGTTCAAGGCCGCTACCGGTCTGACTCAGGACGTATTCCTGGGCAGGTGGCTGCTGCTCACTGCGGCGATGTTCGCCGTCAGCGCGGTCATCTACGCGATTCGGCTGGCTCGCACCGGCCCGCTACGCCGGAGTGAGACTGGCCAGGACGCGCTGGCCGATCGGATGGATGTCCGTCAATGCCAGTCCGGCTTCCTGGGCGAGCCCAGCCACGCAATCGATGCCGACCGACGCCCACCGGAACCAGGGCCCGACCGTTCGGGATGACTCGAGCCGCACCCAGCCGGTGTGGACACCCGTTGCCACCGGGTCGAATTCGGCGATGCACCGGCCGCCGCGATGCAACAGCTCCGCCGATCGCCGGAGTACCCGCAGCGGGTCGCCGCCGAGCCCGACGTTGCCGTCGGCGAGGAGCACCGTGTGCCACCGCCCGGTCGCAGGCAGGGTGTCGAAGACATCGCGCCGAAGGACTGGTGCGCCGCTGCGTCGAGCCAGACAGACGGCGGTCTCGGACTGGTCGACGCCAAGTGCGGGTACACCGCGGCGAACCAGCTCGGTAACCAATCGCCCTGGCCCGCAACCCAGGTCGATGGTTGGACCACTGCACAGTCCCACCACAGCATTGTCGAACTGGTCGTCGGCATCGCGCCCACCGATCCACTGCCGCACCGGAAGCTTGCACACTTCGCCGTCGTCCCGCCTGATCCAGCAGCGTTCGCCGTCCAGCGCGCGGTCATAGAGGTTCCCCAACATGTCAGTGCATCACCCCCGCAGTGGCACGGACGAACCGACTGTCGGCCGCGCACATCTGCCGCACCGCATCGATGTCGTCGACGGTGTCGACATCGGCCAGCTCGGCTACAAGGTCCACGTGAAATCCCTTCGCACACAACGCAGCCAGGGTCAGCGCACCCGTGTCGGGCCGCGACATCGGCACTTCCCGCAGACAGTCGGCCATCGACGCATCCGAAACGCCAAGCACCCACCATCCGCCATCGTCAGCCAGTCCCAGCACCGCATCGGTGCCGATGAGTTCGGTCCCACATTCGACAATCATCTCGGCCGACACCTGGGGTGTGTCCATGCCGATCTGGAGCACCCTTCGGTTACCTGCCGCTGCCGCCGCGTCGACATGGGCGTTGGCGAGGCGCTCGGCGAAATCGTCGCCGCGCTGCGGCACGACGGTGAACGCGGCAAGGCGGCTGCGGATCTCGTCGGATGCAGCGGCGGCATCGAGATCTCCCGTCATCGCCACCACCCGTGCCTGTACAGGTGCGGCGGCGACCGCGTCAAGGGTGTCCAGCAGCGCCGCCGCCGCGATGGCGGCGGCGCATCGATCGCCGACCGAAGCGGCCAGACGTGTCTTGGCCAGTCCGGGCACCGGTGCCTTCGCGACGACGAGTGCGACCACCGGAATCACGAGATCACCCGCCAGAAGTCCATGGCCGCCACCACACTGCCGCGCAGCGACCCGCTCACCTTGGATCTCCCGCCGGTTCGCGGCCCGTAATCCACGTCGCGCTCGACGACCTGCCAGTCCGCGGCCGCCGCCCGCACCAGCAGTTCGAGCGGATACCCCGACCGGCGGTCCTCCACACCGAGCCCCAACAACGCATCGCGGCGCACCACCCGCATCGGGGCGATGTCGTGCACGGGCAGGCCATGCTTGTTTCGCAGCCGCCAGCACACGGCCGCGGTCCCGGCGCGGGCATGCCACGGCCACTTGAGTCCCTTGACGGCGCGCCGCCGTCCGATCGCCATATCGGCTCCGCGTTCGAGGTCGCCGACGAGTTTCGGCAGATCGCGCGGGTCCAGCGAACCGTCGGCGTCGATGACCGCCACGATCGGCGTCGCCGCCGCCACGATCCCGGCGTGTACCGCGGATCCATAGCCCGGACGGGTTTCGGTCACCACGTCCGCACCGTGGCGTCGCGCTACGTCAGCGGTGCCGTCGGTGCTGTTGTTGTCGACAACCAGGGCCAGGTACCCGTGCGGGATGGCCGCCAGCACGCCCGGCAGTGACGCCGCCTCGTTGAGGCACGGCAGCACCACCGTGACGGGACAGTCGGGCATATACCCGAGGCTATCCACTCCTGCAGGCGCTTAACCAGGCGATCCGTGACGAAACCATGACGTCGGCGCAGGTCGCGGGTTTACGAGGCTAACCTCGGTGGTGTGACGAGGGTGCTGATCGCCGACGACGACACCGTCGTCCGCGATGTCGTGCGCCGGTACCTGGAGCGCGACGGCCTCGAAGTCGCGATCGCCCACGACGGCAACGAGGCCCTGCGGCTGCTCGGTTCGCAGCGCATCGACGTCGCGGTGCTCGACGTGATGATGCCCGGCCCGGACGGGCTGACCCTGTGCCGCAGCCTGCGGCAGCGCGGCGACTATGCGATCCCGGTCATCCTGCTTACCGCGCTCGGTGAGGAAGACGACCGGATCGCGGGGCTGGAGGCCGGCGCCGACGACTATCTGACGAAGCCGTTCAGCCCCCGCGAACTGGCACTGAGGGTGCGGTCGGTGCTGCGCCGCGCGCCCACGCCGACGGGCCCATTGGCGCTCGACATCACCGTCGGCGATTTGAGCGTGTCGACGGCCGCCCGGTCGGTGACCGTCGCCGGGCAGGCGGTGTCGCTGACGAACCGCGAGTTCGACCTTCTGACGTTCTTCCTGACTCATCCCGACGCCGTGTTCTCCCGCGAGGAACTGTTGAAGCAGGTGTGGCGCTGGGACTTTGGTGACCTTTCGACGGTGACGGTGCATGTGAAGCGACTGCGGTCCAAACTCGGTGACGCGCATCGACTGCAGACGGTGTGGGGCCGCGGCTACCTCTGGAGCAGTGACGAGCAGCGAGCTCATGCCGACTGATTTATGGGAGATCGCCTCGTGGGCGCTGGCGTGCTCGGTGCCCGTTGTGCTGGCGGGCGCGATCATCATCCGGCTCGCCCGGTCGTGGTCGTTGGCGGTCAGCATGGTGGCGCTGGTACTGATCCCCGTCCTGGCGACATTCACCGGAGTCCTTGGCGCCAGCGGGTTCATGGTTACCGAGACGTTCGAGCAGACGGCGGTTGTGCTGGTCATCGTCTCGGTGGTGACGATTCCCGCGGCGGTGATGCTGGCGCGGTACCAGGCCCGCCGCACCGTATGGGAGCAGGAGATCCGTGACTCCGAACGGGCCGCAGAGCAGTCGCGCCGCCGTCTGGTGGCCTTCGTGAGCCACGACCTGCGCACGCCGTTGGCCGGGATCCGCGCGGTGTCCGAGGCTATCGCGGACGGCGTGGTGCCCCAATCCGAGGTGCAGGTACACGCCAAAACCATTGAACAGGAATCGATTCGGCTTGCCGAGATGGTCGACGATCTGTTCGAGATGTCGAAGATCAACGCCGGCGCGATACAACCCGCGCTGGACAAGGTGGCACTCGACGAGGTGGTCGACGACGTTTTGGCCGCGCACCGGATCGCCGCTGAGCGCGCCGGTGTGCACCTGAAGGCCGAGTTGCCCTCGAAACCCGTGCGGGTGGTCGGTAGCGATCGCGCGCTGGTCCGGGTGCTGTCGAACCTGGTGGCCAACGCGATCGCGCACACCCCTCAGGGCGGGCAGGTCTCGCTGGCACTCGGCGCTGACGAGAACGGCGCGTGGGCCCGGGTCGACGACACCGGCGTCGGCATCTCCGAGGCGGATCTGCCGCGGGTGTTCGACGTCGCCTATCGGGGCTCCAACAACCGTGTCCCGCGAGCGGATTCGTCACTCCCCAGCGGATCGGGACTCGGACTGGCCATCGCGGCCGGTCTGGTTCAGGCCCACCGTGGCACGCTGTCGGCGCACAATCTGAGTACCGGCGCACGGTTCGAGGTGCGGTTGCCGTTGGCGGCCGACGACTGAGGTCCACCGATGGTGGGGATGGCCCTACCGTCGATCGGGTAGCACACCGGATGTGTCCGACCCTGACACTTGCCTAGGGTGAACGACATGACCGCCGCCCCCGCGCAGCCCGAACGCGATGGCCTTCTCCGGCGTCTTGCCGGCGACAGCGGCTATCTCCTCAGTGGATTCCCGCTCGCGGTCGTCGGCTTCGTCATCATCGTGACCGGGCTGTCGGCCGGAGTCGGCCTGCTGGTCGTCGTCGTCGGCCTGCCCGTGCTGGCGCTGACCGTGCTGGTCGCGCGACTGCTCGCCGACATCGAGCGACTACGCATACCGGCGATACTTCGCCGACCGCGGACCCGGCCGACCTATCGGACATCGCAAGCGGGCGAGGGGATCTGGAACCGCATCACGACACCGCTGGCACAGACTCAGGGCTGGCTCGACGTCGCACATGCCCTCCTGCTCTTTCCGATCGCGGTGTTCACCTTCTGTGTCGCCGTCACGTGGTGGGCGGCGGCGATCGGCGGGACGTTCACCGTCGCGTGGGATTGGAGCATTCCGCGCGGACCGGACAACCAATCGCTCGCCCAGCTGATCGGGCTCGGCGACAGCGCGTTCGCCAGAATCGCCTTTCAAACGGCCATCGGGCTGGTCTGCCTGGTCACTCTTCCGGCGGTGATGCGGCTATGCGCGCTGGCCCAGGCCGGATTCAGTCGCCTTCTGCTGACCGGGGTCGCCGAGATGCGCGAGACAATCACCGTGCTGACCGACCAGAAGGCCGCGGCGGTGTCCGCGGAGGCGGTTGCGCTGCGAAAGCTGGAGCGGGACATGCACGACGGTCCCCAGCAGCGGCTCGTCCGACTGGCGATGGACCTGGGCCGGGCCCAGCAACAGCTCGATAGCGATCCCGAGGCGCTGCGGGGCACCCTGGCCGAGGCGGTCGACCAAACCCGGGAAACGCTCGACGAGCTCCGCGCGCTCTCCCGCGGGATCGCGCCACCGGTGCTGGCCGACCGCGGCCTACCCAGCGCGTTGGCCGCACTCGCCGGCCGGTGCACCGTCCCCGTCGAATTGGTGGTCGACGCCGATCTCGGCCAACCGCACGGTCGGCTCGACGCGGCTGTCGAGAACACCGCGTACTTCACCGTCTCGGAGGCACTCACCAACGTCGCCAAGCACAGCGGAGCGACCAACTGCTGGGTGACGGTCGCCAACGGGCCTGGCCGGCTGGCGGTGCAGATCGTCGACGACGGCAGTGGCGGTGCGCACGTCGCCAAGGGGCACGGCCTGAGCGGACTTGCCGATCGGGTGACGTCCACCGGTGGTGCGCTCACCGTCGTCAGTCCGGCGGGTGGGCCGACCGAGATCAAGGTGGAGCTGCCGTGCTGAGAGTCGTGGTGGCAGATGACTCAGTCCTGCTGCGGGAAGGACTGATTCGGCTGCTGTCGGAGAACGGCCACGACGTCGTCTCGGCGGTCGGCGACGGACCGTCGCTGGTGCACGCCATCGAGCAGCACACCCCGGACATCTCGGTCGTGGACGTCCGGATGCCGCCGTCGCACACCGACGAGGGCCTGCGCGCCGCAGTCGAGGCCCGCCAGCGCGTCCCCGGCTCCCCGGTGCTGGTGTTGTCTCAGTACGTCGAGTTGTCCTACGCCGACGACCTGCTGGCCGACCGGGTCGGCGGCGTCGGCTATCTGCTGAAAGACCGGGTCGCGGCCGTCGCCGAGTTCCTCGACGCGCTGGGTCGAGTGGCCGCCGGCGGCATGGTGCTCGACCCCGAGGTGGTGTCCCAACTGCTTGTACGTCGCCGTCGCAACGACCCGCTGAAGGAGCTGACCCCGCGCGAGCGCGAAGTGCTCGCGCTGATGGCCGAGGGTCGTTCCAATGTGAACATCGCCCGCACCCTGGTGATCGCCGACGGCTCGGTCGAGAAGCATGTGCGCAACATCTTCGCCAAGCTGACACTGCCACCCGATCTCGAACAGAACCGCCGGGTGCTGGCCGTGTTGGCATATCTCAGCGGCTAGACGACCCGTGTGACCTGCGTCTTACTCGCCAGCCCTAGTATTTGAGTGATCGTTCTACTATCGTCGCTAACCATGGCAACGAAGAGTGTGGACAAGGCGCGGCGCAAGTTCCGGTTCGAGCGAAACATGGGTCGTATCGTGATGAACCCGTTGGTGACGGCGCTGGACCGCCTTGGCATCCGTTCGTCACTGGTGGTCGAGCTCGAAACCATCGGTCGCAAGTCGTCAGAACCGCGCCGGGTGCCATTGGCCGGCCGTATCGACGGCAACGACCTGTGGGTCATCTCTCAACACGGCCGCCGCGCCGGCTGGGCACACAACATCGCCGCCAACCCGAATGTCCGAGTGCGGGTGAACAACGAATGGCGCACCGGCACTGCAACTTTCGAACCAGATGACGATGTGCGCTCCCGAGCTCGCAGCTTCGGCGGCGGCGGACGGTTCGGGCAGTCGGCGACCGCATTGACGATGCGCGCGATGGAGAGTGACCCGATCTCGGTGCGGATCGCCTTCGCGGGGTGACCGTGGCACCTCCTGTTTCGACCTGACTTGTGCGGGTAGTCCCCCCGCGTCGGGAGGAAACGGAGGAAGTGTGAACAAGCAGCTAAGAACCGCAGTCGCCGTGTTCGGTGGCGCCGCCGCAATGACATTGATGGTCGGCTGCGGCGGTGGCGATGAAGGCGAATCGACCAGCACCACCAGCACGACCGAATCGACTTCGGCGACAACGACCACCACCGCTCCGGCGACGACTGCCGCGCCGGGTGGCACTGGCACGGTTCCCGGTGGACCCACCGGCGGTGGCGGCGCAGATGGTGGCGGCGGCACGATCCCGGGCGGCCCCACCGGGGGCGGCGGCCCGGATGGCGGCGGCGGCACGATTCCCGGTGGCCCCACGGGCAGTGGCGGTCCCGGCGGAGGCGGCGGCACGATCCCCGGCGGCCCGTCAGGCGGCGGCGGCCCGGGTGGTGGGGGCGGTTGTGTTCCCGGTGTGGGCTGCGTCGAGGTTCCGTAGTCCTTGCTGACCGACATCGAGTGTCGGGATATGTCACGCGATCTCGTCGAAATAGCGTGTGACGACCCGACACTCGGTGTCGGCGCCGATCTATTTATTGACCCAATGAGCTTTGTCCCCAACGGGCCCAAGGCCGGCGCATGGACATCTACGCGCCCACTGCCGAACATGGCAACGGAATTCGCGGCGGCCGATGAGCTCAATCCGGACCCCGACTGATCGCGGAATAATGTCCGCTCGACAGCGGTTCGAGCTGTTGATGCGTTACGGAATTTATGTCCCGTCGTTCGGCCCATATGGAGAGCCTGCCGTCCTTCGCGATCTGGCGATCGCCGCGGAAACCGCAGGATGGCACGGATTTTTCATGTGGGATCTGCTCAGCCCGGACGACTACGACCCTCCGGTTGCCGATCCGTGGGTGGCGCTGGCCGCGATAGCCCAGGCGACCAGCACGATTCGCCTCGGGCCGATGGTCGTTCCACTACCGCGGCGCCGACCGGCGAAACTCGCACTCGAAGCGAGCACGCTGCAGTCGCTGTCCAACGGACGGCTGATCCTTGGGCTGGGTACCGGAGTCGGCTGGGACTACACACGTTTCGGCGAAGGCTCGAGGCGGTCAGAACTCGCAGCAAAGCTCGACGATGGCGCCGCGCTGCTTCATCAGTTGCTTTCCGGCGAGCCCGTCGAACATGACGGGCCGTACTACAAGGCCACCGGTGTCCGCTTTCCGCCCACCGACGTTCCAGTGTGGACCAGCGGGTTCTGGCCGCGAAAGGGCCCGGTTCGAGGCGCACACGGAGCCCATGGACTCTTCCCGCAGATTCGCGATGAGACGGAGGACTTTCGGCTCCCCACACCGACTGAGCTCCAATCGATACGCGCCGAGTTCGTCGACAACGGCGGGCGGCCCGACGCTGACATCGCGATCTGGACGCCGAATGACGCCAAAGCACCATCGGCCTCACGTGCCGAAGAGTTTGAACAGGCCGGGGCCACCTGGTGGTTCCAAGACGGCTCCGAACTCTCGCCAGCCGAGCTGAAGAACCGGATCGCCGCTGGGCCGCCGATACGCTGATCGGCCGAACCGCCGCCGAGCGCACGGTTGTCCGCGGGGTCTGTCGCGTTTCATGTACGACAAGCGTGCGTTGGTGCGCCGCCCCTAGTCCGGCAGTGAGTTGCTCAGCCGCTCCGTCGCGGCCAGGTAGTCCTCGATGAATTCGCGCACGACCTCGCGCGCCGGCTTCACCTTGTTCATCAGCCCGACGCCCTGCCCGACGAAGTAGGTGGCCAACGCCTGGGCACCCGGATGCCCCTGCGCCGCAAGCACATCGACGCGGCGGATGACCGGCTCGGCCAGCATCGACTGCAGCGGCAGCGGCAATGTCTGGTGGCCGCCCTCGTGCGGCTGCCAGGCATCGGTCCAGTCGGACACCAGCTGCCGGGCCGGCTTGCCGGTGCGACCCGTGGAGCGAATGGTGTCGCGCGACGATGCGGCCAGGAACTTCCGCACGGTGTGGGGGGCCGTCTCGGCCTCCTCGGTCGTCAGCCACACCGACCCGGTCCACGCTCCGGCGGCCCCCATCGCGACGCAGCCCGCCATCTGCCTGCCCGTGACGATCCCGCCGGCCGCCAATACCGGTACCGCGTCGCCAATCGCCTCTAGAACCTCCGGGATCAACACCAGCGTCGTCACCTCACCGCAGTGCCCGCCGGCCTCGGTGCCCTGGGCGACGATCAAGTCCACTCCCGCGGCGACCTGCTTGACTGCGTGCTCCTTGGCGCCGACCAGCGCCGCGACGGGAACCCCGCGCTCCTTGCCCGCGTCGATCATGTAGTCCGGCGGTACGCCCAGCGCATTCGCGATCAGCTTGATCGGATGACTGAATGCCACCTCGAGCAGGTCCTTGCCGGTGTCACCGGACAGGAACGACGGGCCCGTCCGAGGCGACGCCTCTGGTTCGATGTCGTGCGCCGCGAGCAGGTCGGCGATGAATCCGCGATAGTCCTCGGGGATGCGGGCGGCCAACTCGCCTCGCGCCAGGTTCTCGCCCTTGCCCTCGAACTTGGCAGGCACGATCAGGTCGACGCCATACGACTTGCCGCCGACGTGGTCGTCGATCCATGCCAGCTCCTGGTCCAGGGTCTCGGGCGTGTAGGCCGTTCCGCCGAGAACGCCGAACCCGCCGGCGTTGGTCACGGCAGCGACGACGTCGCGGCAGTGGCTGAACGCGAAGAGCGGAAAATCGATGCCGAACTGCTCACAAATAGCGGGCTTCATCCCACCAGTATTACTAGGTGACACCTGTCGCCGACAGGAAGCCGTCGATCTCGGCGAGCATCTGGTGCCCGTCCTGCAGTTCGCGGTCGTTGTGTCCCGCCCCCGGCACCAGCACGTACCGCTTGGGCTCGTTGGCCGCGTCATAGAGTCGTCTGCTCAGGGCTGCGGGAACGATGTCGTCGCGATCGCCCGCGATCACCATGACCGGCACGCGCACCGACCCGATCCGATCGATCGACGGATACCTGTCCGCCAGCAGCCACCGCACCGGCAGCCACGGGTAGTGCATCGCGCCCACGTCGGGCAGGGATGTGAACGGCGACCGCAGGATCACCGCCGCGGGCGGCGTATCGACAGAGGCCGCGGGCGGCGTATCGACAGAGGCCGCGGGCGGCGTATCGACCGATGCCGCGGGCGGCGTATCGACCGCGAGGCCGACAGTGACTGCGGCGCCTAGGGATTCGCCGAAGTACACGATCTTCTCGACGCCGGGCTGTGCCGCCAGCCATGCCTGCGCGGCACGCGCATCGGCCGCCGTCCCGTCTTCGGAAGGCTTACCCGGGTTGCCGCCGTAGCCGCGGTAGTCGAACAGCAATACCGAAAGGCCCATCCTGTTCAGCGCTGCGGCCAGCTCGATGCGATCTGAGCGGTCGCCGCCGTTGCCGTTGCACACCAGCACTGCGGGCCGCCTCACCGGGCACTGGGAAATACCAAGCACCCAAACGGATTCCGTCGTCAGTTTCGAGAACGACGTCCTGGCCGTTGGGCAACATCGCCGCCGCGGGCGGCACCGGGCCCGGCGACGGGAAGTAGATCAGCCGTCGCTGCTGCGACCACACCAATGCCAGCAGACCCGATGCCACGAGCGCGACGATAGCGACAACGACCGCGAAGCGCTGCATCTATACCCGTAGTGGTGCGAACGCGAACTCGCGCAGGCCGTCGCGCGGATCGACCGCCGCATGAAATCCCAGCAGCCGCGCCGCTTTCGCAGGGTCGGCGACGATGTGGCGGACATCGCCGCTGCGGTACTGCCCGGTGACCACCGGGGCGGCAGCCTGATGTCGCCGCCGGGGCGGCTCCGCGGCACCGCGTGCGTCGCACAATTCGGACGCCACCTCCATGATCGAGATCGGCCGACCGGAGCAGACGTTGAACGCGTCGAATCCCTCGCGCGCGGTTTCCACCGATGCCACGTTGGCCGCCGCGATGTCGTCGACGTGCACGAAGTCCCGCATCTGGCCGCCGTCTTCGAAAACCCTTGGCACGTCTCCCGATTCCAGCTCCGAACGGAAGATCGCCGCAACCCCGGAGTAGGGGGTGTCACGCGGCATGTGCGGACCGTACACATTGTGATAGCGCAACGCGACGACCGCGCCGCCGCTGGCTTCGGACCAGGCCAGCGCGTAGTGCTCCTGCGCGGTCTTGCTCGCCGCGTAGAGGCTGCGCGGCCGCAGCGGCGCGTCCTCCCCCACCAGCAGCCAGGCAACCGTCGCACCGCAGATCGGGCAGCGGTGCTCGAACACCCCGGCGTCGAGGTCGGCCCGTGCGCGCGGCAGTGGGTCGACCGGGCCGTGCTCGGCGCAGTCGTATCGGCCCTGGCCGTAGACCACCATTGACGATGCCAGCACCAGCCGCCTGCAGTCCGCGGCGAACATCTCGGCGAGCAGGACCGCAGTGCCGAAATCGTTGTGGCTTCCGTACGAGGGTGCGTCCGCTGCGTTCACCCCTGCGCCCACCACGGCCGCCTGGTGGCACACCACGTCGACGCCATCCAGCAGTGGCGCCAGCGCGGACGCGTCACGGATGTCGAGCACCTGGCAGTCCGGCGGCGGCTCCGCGCCGTGGCCGTGCGCGGCGGGAAGCATCGCGTCGACGGCGACGACGTCGTGGCCCGCGTCGCGCAGCGCGGCACCGACCCGGGTCCCGATGAACCCGGCCGCACCGGTCAGCAGAACTCTCACGGCAGATCGATGGGAAGTTGGACACCCTCGTGCGGCTGGCAGTGCGTGCACGTCTGCTCGAGGGAAACTCGATCGATAGCCTCGTGCATGAGCTTCTTGAACGGCACCATGTTGCGTTCGAACTCGGCGAAGACGTCAACAGCCCGAACAGCGCTTCCGCTGTCGATACCCGCGTCCAGATCTGTCACCAAAGCGATAGCCGCATAACACATTTCGAGCTCACGGGCCAAGACCGCCTCCGGGTATCCGGTCATGTTGACCAGACTGAACCCCTGGTTGGCGAACCATCGGCTTTCGGCCCGAGTCGAGAATCGCGGCCCCTGCACCACCACCATCGTGCCGCCGTCCACCACGCCGGGCAGGTCGGCCACGGCGGCACGCAGTGTCGGGCAGTACGGGTCGGCGAACCCGACGTGGATTCCGCCGGAGTCGAAATACGTGTCGTCACGACCGCTGGTGCGGTCGACCAATTGGTCGGGCACCACCATTGCGCCGGGACCAAGCTCCGCGGTCAGACTGCCGACCGCGCACGGTCCGAAGATCCGTCGGACACCGAGGGCACGCAATGCCCACATGTTGGCGCGGTACGGCACGGTGTGCGGCGAGAATTCGTGCCCGGCGCCATGCCGTGGCAGGAAGGCGACCTCATGGGCGCCGACGGTGCCGACGGTGATCGAGGCACTCGGCTCGCCATAGGGAGTGTCCAGGTTGATGGCGCGGGCGTCGGACCCGAAGAAGGTATAGAACCCGCTGCCGCCGATGACTCCGAGCAAGGGCCGCTACTCGCCCGGGGTTTCGTCCTCGACCGGCCGCGACGCACGCCGAGCCCCGTCGCGGATTTCGAATACGTCGGTCGCGAAACCGCCGATGGCGTTTGCGACGTCCTTGACTGCGGTGGTGATGATCGAAGCCACGTCGCCGACGGTCGACGCGCCCGACCCGACGATCTCCTGCATTGCGTCCTTGCGGATCTCGGTCTTACTGAGTCGCTCCTCCATGTGATCAGTCTGCCACGGCTAGGAGTGCCGGACTCACGGACGAAAGCAACCATCGTGCAAGACTTGCATTCGTGGCCAGTTTCGCGCAGTGGGTGGAAGGCGCCCGGCCCAGGACACTGCCCAACGCGATCGCCCCGGTCATCGCCGGCACCGGCGCGGCCGCCTGGTTGCACGGTTTGTGCTGGTGGAAGGCCCTGCTGGCAATGGTTGTCGCGGTCGCGATGATCATCGGGGTGAATTACGCCAACGACTATTCCGACGGCATCCGCGGCACCGACGACGTGCGGGCGGGGCCGCTGAGGCTGGTGGGGTCAAAGGTCGCCACGCCGCGGTCGGTGCTGACCGCCGCGGTGATCAGCCTGGCCATCGCGGCCGCGGCCGGACTCGCGCTCGCGTGGTTCAGCGCCCCGTGGCTGATTCTCGTCGGCGGGCTGTGTATCGCCGGCGCATGGCTGTACACGGGCGGCTCCAAACCGTATGGCTATCTCGGGCTGGGTGAGGTCGCGGTGTTCGTGTTCTTCGGCCTCGTCGCCGTGCTCGGCACCCAGTACACGCAGGCGCTGCGGATCGACTGGATCGGGGGCGCGATGGCCGTCGCGATGGGCTGCATGTCGTCGGCGGTGCTGGTGGCCAACAATCTGCGAGACATCCCCACCGACAAGGAATCCGGCAAGATCACGCTGGCCGTACGCCTCGGCGATCCGCGGACCCGGCTGCTGTACCAGGGGCTGATGGCCGCGGCGTTCGTCCTGACGCTGGTGCTGATGCTCGCGACACCGTGGGCGGCGGTCGGCCTGGTGGCGCTGCCGCTGGCGGTGCGGGCCGCGGCCCCCGTGCGAAAAGGTCTCGGTGGCAAGGAATTGATCCCGGTCCTGCGCGACACCGGGCTGACGATGCTCGTCTGGGCGGTCGCGGTGGCATTGTCACTCGCGATTTCGGCGCGCTGATCAACCGTCAAGGTTGATGAGCGCGCCCGATTCGCAACTAGCTGACGGCCGTCGGAGCGTCGGACACCTTCACCAGCGCCACCTCGGGCTTAGCCGGCACGTCGTCGGCCAAAAACCAGCGGAACGCGAGATTGCCGCGTGGATAGTCAAGCGTGGTAATCGAATTCGGGTGCTCAGTCATACCGCGTGAGATGACGACCGTCATCGAGCCATCCGCGTTGGGCACCGCCGAGTAGCCGTTGACCGAACTGCGCGCATCGGCGACACCGGGAGTCGCCATGAACTGGTTCCACACGACCAGGTTCCAGAATCGGCATGCCGGGGGCCGATGGGTGACGACGAGCGCCTCGCCGTCCTCGAGCACGAAACTGCCGTAGGCATAGCAGGCGTCGCGCGCCGACCAGCCGAAGTTGGCGTCGGGTACCTGGTAAGGCTCCGCGAATTCATTTGCAGTCGAGGAAATTTCGTGGCCCAGCGAGTGCGCATCCTCGCTGCGCACCCCCACGGCCAGCGGCAGGATCGCGAACATCGTGCGCAACCACGCCGCACTGGAACGCAGAGCGGTCGCGGTCTCGGCGTCGCCGTGCCGGAAGGTGTCTGGTTCGTCGAGCGCCTCGATGTGCCACTTCACCGGACGCCCGGTCTTGGGGTCGCCCTGGTAGTCACGTGTCATCAGCACCGCCGCTTCCGGCGTCGGTCCGAAGTCGAAGGAGAAGTTGCCGTCGGCATCGATGTCGAGATCGTCGTCACGCAGGATCGCGACGATCCGGTCAGACCACGCGCCCGGCGCCGGTTCGTTGTATGCGGTCACCGAGAAGTAGACGCTGTCGCCGGCGTTCCCGCTGATCCGATAGCGCCGGTTCGGGTCGACCGGGCACATGAAGTAGTAAGCGTCGGTATTGTCGCCGCCCCAGCGGCGGTCCGGCCGGAATGGAGAGTTGATCTCCACCCACAGCGGCCGGCTGGGATCGGCGAACAGGTAGGTGTCGAACGCGACGCCGAGCGTGGTCGCCAGCATGCGATAGCCGTCGGCGATGTGCCGATCATCGGTCACCGCGCGGTCGCCTTCGAGGAAGGTCTGGTCCAGACTGCCGAGCGTCTCGAGGAGTTCACGCCAGGCTGCGGCGGATTCGTGCTCGCTCATGCGCTGATCCCTCTCGCGATGAATTCGGCGGTGCGGTCCATCCAGGCCTCGTCGAGCGTCTCGGGGTGGGTGATGAGAGCAAGGAAGATGACGCCGGCGAGCGCGTCGATCACATCGTCGGGACGGACCTGCGGACGAACCTCGCCACGGTCGCGCGCCGTCTCCAGCCAATCGTCCAGCCCATGGGACAGGACGTCGACGAAACGTTCGAGCAGCGCCGCGTGCAGCGTGGGGTCCACGGCCATCTCCGCGACCAGGCCCGGCAGCGCCGCCAACGCAGCCGGGGTGGTCAGGAGGGCGAAGGTCCTGCGCAACATCTCGCGCACGTCGCCGAGCGTGCTTCCCGTCGAAGGAAGCTCGGTGTACTCCGTGACCGGGAATACGGCCTCGTGCACGAGGTGCGCCTTGCTGGGCCACCGACGATAGATCGCCGGCTTGCTCGTGCCTGCGCGCCGTGCGATCGCGTCGACAGACAGCGAGGCGTAATCGGTCTCTCCAAGCAACTCCGCCGCGGCATCCAGAACCGCGCTGTCGATCCGGGGATCGCGGGGTCGGCCAATTTCAACCATCATTATGAAACTGAAAGTAACATAAGTTGCCGTGACCGACATCGCAGCCGACTTCGAGCCGCCTATCGTCGAACTGGACGATCTCGCCGAACCCCGCTTCTCGCCCGAGGCCGAACCGCTACGACAGATGATGGGCTCGATGGCGGCCGCTTGCCCGCTCGACGCCGATGCGCTGCATACCAAGGCCGCCGCCGAGACCGGTCTCGGCGATTTCGGCTCCGACGACTACCGCGAACGCCTCGACGTGTACCTCGATGCACTGCAGGGCATTTCCGGCATGCATGACATGGGCGTCGTCAATTTTCACGCCCAACTGTTGCAATGGCTGAAGAACAGGCTGCTGCTCACCGACCTGTTGTCCCGCCATCCGGAGATCTGCGATATCGAGCTCGAGCCACCGGTGGTGATCGCCGGGCTGCCCCGCACGGGCACCACGCACCTGCACAACCTGCTCGCCGCCGCGCCAACGTTCCGCACGATCCCGTACTGGGAGAGCAACGAACCCTTCCCGCTGCCCTCGGAGGTGGGTGTCGAACCGGATCCCCGCCGGACCCGGATGGACGTCGCGGTGGAGGTGATGAACCTCGTGATGCCCCGCTTCGCGCTGATGCACGAGATGACCACCGACCACGTGCATGAGGAGATTCAACTACTGGCCAACGACTTCTCGACGATGCTGTTCGAGACCCTGGGGCACGTGCCGAAGTGGCGCGACTACTACCTGTCACACGATCAGACGACGCACTACGAATACCTCGCCACTGAGCTGAAGGCATTGCAGTTCCTTCGCGGCGGGCGACGCTGGCTGCTCAAGTCGCCCCAGCACCTCGAGCAGCTGCCCGTATTGAACGCGGTCTTCGGAGGCGTGATTGTCGTTTGTACACACCGAGATCCGGTGCCGGTCGTGCTTTCCATGCTCGCGATGCTCACCTACAGCGCGCGTATGCACCGTTACCCGGTGCCCGTGCAGGAGATCGCAGCGACGTGGACAGATCGTCTGGAACTGATGCTCAACGCATTGGTTCGCGATCGCGACGTTCTGCCGCCCGAGCGATCGATCGACATCCGCTTCGACGACTTCATGGCCGACGAAATGGGCGTCGCCTCAAGGATTTACGACCTCGCTGGAGAACCGCTACGTGCCGATGCGCGGGCGGCGATCGAGGGCTACCTGGCCGGACATGAGCGCGGTCGCCTCGGGCGCATCGCCACGTCCGCTGAAATGTTCGGCCTCGATGATGAAGACTTGCGAAACCGGTTCAAGCCGTACACCGATCGCTTTCTGTCGTGACCGCACCAACGTCAGCCTTCTGAGGTACCAGTCCAGTACTCGACAACGCGACCATCGGCGAACTTGAGGATGTCGTTGCCGATGAATCGCTTGGGCCCGTCCGGCGCCGCCCCGGTACCGATCCAGCGGGCTGCGAGCCGATCCCCGTCGACGATCGGCTCCACCTCGATGACGAACCTCAGGTCGGCGAGCATCGTCCTGGTCTTGTCGATGATCGAGGCCAACTCGTCTGGCCCGTGCACCTCACGGTCCGGCCAGTGGCCGACGAAATCCTCGGACACCAATTCGTACGCGACAGGTTGACCGGCCCACAGCTCGTTCAGCCAGCGCCCGTATAGCTCTTTCGCAGACTCAGTACGCTCTTCCGTAGAAGTCATGCGGGTTTACTACCCCGTCGCCGCCGAAGCTAAGCAAAGTTTGCTGTGATCAAGCTCACTTGACGCAGCGATATCCCGCCATCCCAACCATCCGATGCCCGCTAGCTGCATTGTTGACGGCCATGCCGTGAGGTGTGCTGGTAGCGGTGGCAGCACATGGATCCGAGACGGCCGGGGCGCGGGTGATCGTCGCCGACGATGACGTGCTGCTACGAGAAGGGCTGGCCAGCCTGCTGGATCGGTCCGGCTTTCAGGTCGTTGGGCGGGCCGCCGACAGCGCGGGGCTGCTCACAATGGTGGCTGCGCACCGGCCCGACCTCGTGATCGTCGACATCCGCATGCCGCCGACGCACAGCAACGAGGGCATCGACGCGGCCCGTGCGATCCGCGCCGAATCGCCGGAAACGGGCATCCTCGTGCTCTCCGCCCATGTCGAGGTCGACCATGCGATGGAACTTCTCACCGGCGATCGCCCGGTCGGCTACCTGCTGAAGAGCCGCGTCACCGATGTCGGCGACTTTCTGGACACCCTCATGCGCATCGCCAGGGGGGCATCCGTGGTGGACCCCGCGGTGGTGGCCGAACTCCTGTCGACCCGTCGGCGCAACGATCCACTGGCCATGTTGAGTGCGCGCGAGCTGGAGGTGCTGGCGCTGATGGCCGAGGGCCGCTCCAACGGGGGCATCGCACGACGGTTGTGGGTCACCGAGGGCACCGTCGAGAAGCACGTCCGCAGCATCCTGGCCAAGCTGGACCTGCCGGAAACCGGCGACGACCACCGCCGGGTCCGTGCCGTGATCACCTTTCTGGAGGCGCGCTGACCTGCTGGTTCCCAGCCTCGTTGCCACTGTGATGTCTATTCACCAATTCCACGATCGCCCGAGGCGACAAAGCGATCTTCGACAGGAATCCCACTGCGGCGCTGTCGGCGATCAGTTCGGCGAGGTCCTGTTCGGCGTGCGCCGAGATCAGAATCACCGGCAATGCTTGCGATTCGCCACAAGCACAGAGCTGTTCGACGAGGTCGAACCCACTCTCGTCGCCGAGATCGACATCGACGAGGGTGACGTCCGGGCGCAGGTCCCGGTAACAGCGCAGCCCGTCGGCGCTGTTCGACGCGAGGCCGACCACGGCGATGCCTGCGCGTTCGAGCATGTCGAGCGCGGCGCTGCGGAAGCTCTGGCTGTCGTCGACGATCAGGCAGCGCATGGCCGCACCCATAGCAACATTCCTTCAGCGTGCCCAACGATTGCCGGACCCCGCATTGCGGATAACTGGAATCTCGACGGTGCCGTAAACGTTTTTCCAACAGTGGTGACGACGACATGAAGCATGCGCCGACGATGCGGCGATTGGCGCCGTCGTCGCTGCCTCGAGGACTGCTCACCGCCCTGGTGCGGCCGACGACCCCACCGCTGAGCGTGGGCGTCGCGGTGGCGGTCGCGTTCATCGCCGCGGAAACGCTGTTGGTCTACCGCCTCAAGCAGGTCGGCCCCGAGGCATACGGGGCGATCTTCCTGCTCGGCGTCCTCGTCATCTCCGCGGGCTGGGGTTTCGGGCTCGCGTTGGCGACATCGATTGCGAGCGCCGTCGTTTATTTCTATTTCCACGTCGCCGATTCCGGGGTGCTCTTCCCCGACGAGGCGAAGGACTTCGTCGCGCTCCTGGTGTTCCTGCCCGTGGCCCTGTCCGCCAACATCCTGGGTAGGCAGGCCAGGATCCGGGCGATCGAATCCGAGCACCGCAGGCACGAGGCGGATCGCGCCGCGGCGATGGCGGGCGCGCTGGCCGAACAGCAGGCCGCGCTGCGTCGGGTGGCGACGCTGGTCGCGCGGGGCGTATCCCCGGCGGAGATTTACCCGACGGCAGTGGCGGAACTGTCCCGTGGTCTCAAGGTGCAGAACGTCACTCTGGTGCGCTACGTCAAGGAGGGCGCCCACGTCGTGGTCGGCGCCCGCGACGACAACGGCGACCCGATCTTGCCAGGAGGCGAGTTCCTCCCCATGGAGGGAGACAACGTGGCTGCGCTGATCTACCGAACGCGTGCGCCGGCGCGGATGGACACCTACGACGGCGCAACGGGCCCGACCGCGGACCGCATCCGTCGGCTCGGTCTGACGTCCGCGGTCGGCGCGCCGATCATCGTCGACGACCGCATGTGGGGCGCATTGATCGTCGGCTCGGCGGGAACCGAACGGCTGAGCACCGACACCGAACACCGCATCCGCGACTTCGCCTATCTGATCGCGATCGCGATCGCCAACGCCGAGACCCGCGCCGAGCTCACCGCCTCACGCGCACGCATCGTCACCGCGGCCGACCAGGCGCGTCGACGCTTCGAGCGCGATCTGCACGACGGTGCGCAGCAGCGCGTCGTCTCGCTCGGTCTCGAGGTCCGCGGCGTCGAGGAGTCCGTCCCGGCCGACCAGCCGGCGCTACGCGAACAGGTTGCGCACATCGCCGCCGGACTCACCGCGATCTCCTCCGACCTCAGGGAGATCTCGCGCGGTATCCATCCGGCCATCTTGTCGCGGGGCGGCCTCGGACCGGGCATCAAGGCGCTCGCACGCCGGTCGACAGTGCCGGTCGCTCTCGACGTCGACATCGACTCCCGGCTGCCCGAACAGGTCGAAGTCGCGGCGTATTACGTTGTGGCAGAGGCACTGACGAATGCTGCCAAACACGCCAAGGCATCGGAGATCAGCGTGCGTGCGACCACCGAGACCGGCGACCTTCGTCTCGACATCAGCGACGACGGAGTCGGCGGCGCCGTCGTCGGGGGTGGCACCGGCCTGATCGGGCTCAAGGACCGTGTTGAGGCACTCGCCGGCCGGCTCGAGATCATCGGGCCGCCCGAAGGCGGAACGAGGCTGATCGCCACGATCCCGGTCGACGCCGAGCCGCTAGGCCTGTAGCGCGTCGAGCAACCGGTCCAGGTCATTCTCGTTGTTGTAGAGGTGAAAGCCCACGCGGATCGCCCCTGCACGCACGGAAGCGCGCAGGCCGGCCCGCTGGAGTTTTGCCGCTGCCCCCTCGATCGGCAGCGAGACGATCGCCGAATCCTGCTGCGGCAAATCCAGTTCAGCCCGCAAGCGGTTGGCCAGCCCTAGGCAATGCCCCTGCACTGCGTCGCTGTCCAACGACGCCAGCCACGGCATGGCGAGTCCGACGCCAAGGACGCTGAACCACGCCGGCGACAGGTCGAACCGGCGAGCGTCGTCGGCCAGCCGAAGAGGCAGCCCGTAAATCGTCTGCCACGGCTCTTCACCGGCATACCAGTTGGCAGCGTGAGGTGTCATGGCGCGATTCATTCTGTCGCTCAACGACATCCACGCCGTACCCCGCGGCGACATCAACCACTTGTAGACCGCGGCGACGGTGACGTCGACCCAGTCCAGTTCGACGCGTTTCCACCCGAGCGCCTGCGTGATATCGATGACGGTCAGGGTCTCGGTCCCCGCCACGTGCGCGCGCAGGTCGTCCAAGTCGAGCACCGCACCGTTGGCGGACTGCACCAGGCTCACGGCGACGACGTCGAAATCGGCTGCGGCCGTCACCAATTCGTCGGCAGGCAGCTCGGTGACAGTGACGCCGCGACCCGCCTGGGCGGCAAACGGAAATGTGGTGCTGGTGAACTCACCGCCCAGGGTGGCCACCCTGGCGCCGTCGGGGATCGCCGCGGCCACCAGCCCCAGCGCAGCCGAGACGGTGCTGCTCATCGCCACCGAGGCGACGGGAACGCCCGTCAGCGCGGCATAGCCGGCCCGTCCGGCCGCCACGTGCTCGTCGAACGACGGGACATCCATGGTCCCGTTCTGCCACCTGCCGATGCAGTCCAGCATCGCGTCGACGACAAACTGCGGCGGTAGACCGTAGGTGGGCGAATTGAGAAATCCATCGGCCCCGAGGAACTCGGCGCCGAATGCTTCCCGTGTCATGGGGTGGGCGGCTCTTCGCCGCGGAGCCTGGCCTGCAGTTGCTCGCGATCCGTGCGGCGCCGTTGGTCGAGGACGGCGATGCTGGCGGTCGCGCGACGGCGAAGCGGCGCGAATATCCAGATGCCCAGCGGCAACGCGATCACCATGGCGAAAAGAAGTGCCACCACGATGGGAAAGTCCCGCAGCCCGAGCAGGTGGCCGGCGCCCCAGATCACTGCGGTCAACGCGACAACCAGTAGTAACCGGGCCAAGACGTAGACCACCAGGTCGGCTACGAGCCGTGTTCCTGGCCGACTGTCAGACACGGGCCGAGCCTACCGATGGCGCGTATATTCGGAACAAGGAGGTTTGTTGTGGTCTATCTGTTCGCGATTCTTGTCTTGGCCGGCCTGGTCTACGTGGGCCTACGGCTGATGCGCGCGAACGCGACTCGTCCGCAGCCCCGCACGATCGGCCCGGACGACGATCCGGAGTTCCTGCGCCGTCTCGGCCCGGAAGGCAAGCCGAGGTAGTCCCCGGTCTCAGAGCGGGTCGCGCCGCGTGCCTCCGAAACCCGATGCGATCACCGCCGCCAGTTCGAGCAACGCCTCTCGCGTCTGGGGCTTGAGTCGGTCGAGGCTGATCTCCGCGCCTTCTTCGAGGTGCGGATCGAACGGCACCTGCAGCACAGCTCGGCACCGCCGGTTGAAATGATCGACGACCTTACTCATATCGACCTTGCCGGATCGCGGCCGCACGGCGTTGATGACCGCGACCGAGTTGCGCACCATCTCCTGGTGCCCGTGCGCATCCAGCCAATCCAAGGTGGCCGATGCGCTGCGTGCGCCGTCGACCGACCCGGAGCTGATGACGATCAACGCATCCGCCTTGGCCAGTACCGCCGCCATCGCCGAGTGCATCAGACCGGTGCCACAGTCGGTGAGCACCAGACTGTAGAACCGTTCGAGCACCTCCAGCGTGCGGGTGTAGTCCTCGGAACTGAATGCTTCGGACACCGCGGGGTCGCTTTCCGACGCCAGGACCTCCAGGCGGCTGTCGCCCTGCGAGGTATACGCGCGGACATCGCTGTAGGCCTCGATCCCCTCCGCGTCGCGCAGTAGGTGCCGCACCGTTGCGGGTGTCTCCAGCGGCACTTTCTGGCTCAGAGTGCCTCGGTCGGGATTGGCATCGACGGCGATGACGCGGTCACCGCGTACCGACGCCAGCGTCGCGCCGAGCGTGGCGGTGACGGTCGTCTTGCCCACGCCGCCCTTGAGCGACAGGACGGCGATGCGGTGGCAGCCCCGCAGCGGCTGCTGTACCTGCGCGATCAGGGCGTCACGGTGGATGGCCTTCGGCCCTTCACCGACGTTGATCAGTTTGAACGACGCCAGATACAGCCATTTGCGCCAGCCCTCCGACGGCGCCCGTCTGCGCTGACCGAGCAGTGCCACGGTGGACAGGTCCAGATAGGGCGGCGGATCGTCGATCAACCCTGCATCGGCCGGCGGTGTCGGCTCCAGCGGTGTCGGCTTCAGCGGCAATCCGCGGGGTGGGGTCGGCGCGGTCCAGTCCGGCGGTACGTCCAACGCCGGGTCGGTGAACCGATTCTGGCCACGAAATCCAGTTGAGCCAGCAGAGTTTTTGTACGAAACGGCATCCGCTTCGAGGTCCTTGCCGAGACGATCCGCAGCGCTGTGCGCGGGATTGTCAGACACGCTGAATGCTCCCCTCTATCCGACTCCGGCGTACGAATGCAGCCCCACTGTCACGAGGTTGATGAAAAAGAGATTGAACACCATCGCGACGAAGCCCGCGACGTTGATCCAGGCGGCTTTGCGGTCACGCCAGCCCGCCGTCGAACGGGCATGGAGGTAGGCGGCGTAGATCACCCACGCGATGAACGACACCGTCTCCTTCGGGTCCCAGCCCCAGTACCGGCCCCACGCCTCCTCGGCCCAGATCGCGCCGAAGATGACACCGAAGCCGAACACCGGGAACGCGAAGATCGTGGTGCGGTACGCGATGCGATCCAGGGTCTGCGCGTCGGGCAGTCGCTGGATGACGCGGGCGACGACGCCCTCGCGGTCGGCCTCCCCCAGTGACGACATCTTCAGCAGAAACAGGATGCTGGCCACACCGCCGACCAGGAAGACCCCCGAGCCGAGACTGACCACCGACACATGGATCGGCAGCCAGTAGGACTGCAACGCGGGCATGACCGGGGCGGCATGGGTGTAGAGCCATTTGCCCGACACCGTCAGCAGGATCAGAACCGGCGCGAGCACGAACACCCACAGCGCGCGGAGCTGGGGCTTGCGCAACACGACGGCGGCGGCCACCAGGCCCGAGAAGCACGTCAGGTTGATGAATTCGTACATGTTGCCCCACGGCACCCGCGACGTGGCCATGCCGCGCAACACGATGCAGACCAGCAGCAGTCCGATGCCGAGATACGTCAGCGCCAGACCGGCTCCGCCGATCCGCTCGTCGACACTGCGGCGGGGCTTCTCGGCCACGATGCCCGGCGCACCGCCACCTGGGTGGACACCTGCGCTGACGGCCTCGCGCTCGATGACTTTGCGGCCGCGGCTGTACGCCAGTTCCACCGCGAGCAGGAGCAGTGCACCGACGAGCACCACGACCGACGTCGTGAAAGCCCAATCCGAGTACCTGGCCAGTCCGATGTCGATGTGGTCGGTGTTCATCCGCGACCTCGCTCGATCTTCATCTCACGTTCCTCTCGCTGCGCATCGTCAGCCCCGGCCAACAGGCGATCGGTCAGACGCTCGAATTCGTCGCCCCAGCCCGAGTTGTCGGTACGGGCCAACCCGCCCAGCTCGACGCTCACGGTACCTGGACCAGCGGGGGCGACTCGAATCCAGATCCGGCGCCTGCGCACCACGAGTGAGACCAGCAGCCCGCCCATCATCGTCAGCGCGAACACCAGCACCCATATCTGCGCGGGGTCGTGCGACACCTGCACGTTGATGAAGGGCACCGCGCCGTCGAATCGCACGACGGTGCCGTCGTCGAGGCGGGTCGACTCGCCGACGCCGAGGTTGACTCGAGCCTCCTTGGTCAGCCTGCCCTGCTCGATGAGGCGTGGGTCCAGGGTGAACAACGACTGCGGCCTTCCGGTATCCAGACCGCTGTCGCCCTTGTAGATGTCGATGGCGACGGCGGGATCGTTGGGGGCGGGGAAGCTCGATGACAGCAGCGTGCCGTGAAGCATCTCCGTGGGGGCGAACAGGCCCTGGATGGCGATCTGGTTCTTGCGGCGCTCGTCGGCGTCGGGATAGGTGCCTGCCGGCGGATCGAAGCGCATCGCACCCGAGGACAGCATGGTGATCTGGTCGTCCGGCCGCCACTGCAGCGTCTGCGTGCGGGTCTGACCGTCGGGGAACGTGACGGTGAACGTCGGGGCGTAGCCGTGGCCCTGCAGGTAGATACGGTCGCCGCCGATGCGCAGTGGGTGATTCACCTCGAGCCGGTACGGGCGCCAGGTGTTCGAACTCAAGTCGGCCCCGGCCTGGTAGTCGATATTCGCGGCGAACGATACGGCCTGCCCGCTGGGTAGATAGTCGGCCTGGAAGTCGTTGACCCGCAGGCAGATCGGATGCAGGGAGGTGCCGTCGACGGTGTTACCCGCCCGGAACGAGTCGAATGCCGCCGGCGACGCCGAGCAGAAACCGGGTCCGCCGTCCGCGACGACGATGACGTTTCCCTCGTAGCCGAACAGCTTCCCGGCCGCCACCGCGACGAGAAGGCCGAGCAGCGAGAAGTGAAAGACGATGTTGCCGAACTCGCGCAGATAGCCCTTCTCGGCCGATATTTCGACACCGGTGCCGTCCTGCTCCCGGGTGACCGTGCGCCAGCCCCGCAGCCTTCGCGTCACCGTCGCGGCCAGCGCCTGCGGCTCACCGGTCACTTCGGCGGTGTGATTCTTGGGCAGCCGGTTGAAGTTCCTTGGCGCGGCCACGGGAACGGCGCGCATGCTGCGGACATGTTCGATCATCCGCGGCGTCAGGCAGCCGACGAGTGAAATGAACAGCAGCGCATAGATCGAGGTGAACCAGAAGCTGGAGAACACGTCGAATGCCTGCAGTCGATCCAGCCACGGGCCGATCGTCGGATGCTCGGCGATGTACTGCGCGACCTTGGCCTCGTTGAGGCTGCGCTGTGGCAGCAGGGCACCCGGGATGGCGCCGAGCGCGAGCAGGAACAGCAGCACCAGCGCGGTGCCCATCGACGTCAACGTGCGCCAGGTGTTGCGCATCAGCGCGAACAGTCGCGAAAACCCTCTATAACCACCATTTTTTGGGGTTTTCACGTTCCCCGGCTGACGCGGGGCCCCTTCTCGCGCTTCAGTGGTACTCATATCGGCAGCGTCACGTCGCTGACAAAGGCGTCACGCACCCAGGACACGAACTCGTTCCACACTCCGGTGACCAACGCGGTGCCGACGAGGATGAGCAGCACGCCGCCGAAAATCTGGATTCCCCGCGCGTGCACACGCAGCCACGCCAGCCCTTGTACGGCCCGCGCCGAACCGAATGCCAACAGCACGAAGGGAATTCCCAAACCCAAACAGTAGGCGATGACGAGCGCCACGCCGCGCCATACGTTGGCACCCTCGGTCGCCGATGCCACCGCGATCACCCCTGTCAGCGCCGGCCCGAGGCACGGCGTCCAGCCGAGCGCGAACACCGCGCCGAGCAGCGGAGCGCCGCCGAGCGTGGAGAGCTGGCGTGGCGCGAACCGGGCGTCGCGTTGCAGCACAGGGATGAACCCGACGAACACCAGACCCATCACAATGGTGATCACGCCGCCGATGCGTTGCAGCAGAAGCTGATTGGTGATCAGGGTCGTGGTCATACCCAGCACCGCGACGGTGCCGAGTACGAACACCGCGGTGAACCCCGCGACGAACAGGGATGCGGCGCCTGCGACACGCAGCCGCGCCGTACGAACAGCGATGCCCTTCTCAGCCGACGTCGTACCCAGCCCGGGCTGGTCCTCCACACCGACGACCGCGGCGAGGTACGACAGATAACCCGGCACGAGTGGCACCACGCACGGCGAGGCGAACGACACCAGCCCGGCGAGCACGCTGACGAGGAATGCCAGCAGAACCGGGCCGCTGGCCATCAGCTCGTCGACCTGGTCGAGGGTCACGTGCTGCCCTTGTCCGGTTCAGGCGATTCTCTGGCCAGCCGCTCCACGACCGGCTGCAGGTCTTCGGCAAGCAACTCCCGCAGGAACACCGCGGCGACGCGGTGCTCTCGGTCCAGCACCACCGTGGACGGGATGACCGTGGTGGGATATCGGCCGCCGAACGCGATCATGGTCCGCATCGGAGGGTCATAGATCGACGGGAAGGTGATCTTACGGTCGACGATGAAATCAGTTGCGGCTTGACGATTGTTGTCGCGAACATCGATGCCGAGGAACGCGACACCTGCTGCCCGCGTCGCGTCGTACACCTGCTGAAGCTGGGTGATCTCGGTGCGGCAGGGCCCACACCACTGCCCCCACACGTTGATCACGACGACCTTGCCCGCGAAGTCGTCGAGCGAGATCGTCTTGGCGGGATCCATCAAGTCGGGCCCCGACAACGGGCCGGGACGGCCGCGGCTGGCAGGCGGATCGTAGAAGATGTCGGTCTTGCCGCCCGGAGCGACGAACTCGAAGGTGCCCCCTTGTGCGACGGCGTCGGTACCGGTGGAGCACCCAGCGAGCGCGACACACATCGCACTAGCCAGCATGGCCACGAACAACTTCACTGCCCGGCCAACTCCGCATAACCCCAGCCGACCAAACGATCGTCGTGGAAATAGAAGGACGTCAGCGAGGCCAGGTTGCACAGCCGCCGAGTCGGAAAGTGATGCAGATTCCGCTTCGTCATCGCGCGTCGCAACGTTTCGACAGGCAATTGATGACTGACACACACCGCCTCGTGCCCGGCGGCCTTGACCCGCGCGCGCTCCAGCGCCGCCGTCATCCGTTCAGCGATTTCCTTGTACGGCTCGCCCCACGACGGCTGCCGCGGATTCCTCAGGTGCCACCAGTTCCGAGGATTGCGCAGCGCACCGTCGCCCGGCGATACTCGTTGGCCCTGAAAGATATTCATCGACTCGATCAGGTCAGCGTCGGTGTCGATCGGCACATCGTGGAGCGCCGCGATCGGTGTCGCGGTCTCCTGTGCGCGCTCCAACGGCGATGCGACGACGTAGGTGATGTCGCGTTCTGCCAGCCAGTCGGCCACCGCGCGCGCCTGGGCCTGACCACGCTCTGAGAGATGGTAGTCCGGCAGCCGGCCGTACAGGATCTTCTCGGGGTTGTGCACCTCACCGTGGCGCATCACATTGACGATCGTTTTCTCGCTCATGTGGTTTGCGTCGCTTCTGCTGCGGCACGCGCGGCGCCAGGAAGGGCGGCGGCAATGCGATCGAATGCGTCGTCATCCAGTGCCGTTGAGACGAACCAGGTTTCGAACGCGCTGGGCGGTGGATAGATGCCCGCATCGAGCAGGCCGTGAAAGAAGGCGGGAAAGCGCCACGTTTCGGTCGACCGCGCCGACGCGAAGTCGGTCACCGGCTGGTCGGTGAAGAACACACTGAGCATGTTTCCGGCACGCTGAACCCGATGAGCCACACCGGCTTCCGTCAACGCCGCGGAGAAAAGGCCGTCGAGGCGGTCGGCATTGGCGTCGAGCGTTGCGTAGACGGTGTCGTCGGCCGCGCGCAGCGTGGCCAGCCCCGCGGCCATCGCGACCGGATTGCCCGACAGCGTGCCGGCCTGGTAGACGGGCCCGAGCGGGGCGAGTCGCTCCATCACCTCGGCCCGGCCTCCGAACGCCGCGGCGGGCAGGCCGCCGCTCATCACCTTGCCGAAGGTGAACAGGTCGGCATCGACGGGATCTACTCCGTACCAACCTGATCGGCTGACCCGGAACCCGGTCATCACCTCATCGGAGATCAGCAACGCGCCGTGCGCGGAGGTGATGTCTCGCAGTGCCGCGTTGAAACCGGGCAGCGGCGGGACAGTGCCCATGTTGCCGGGGCTGGCCTCGGTGATGACGCAGGCGATCTCGTCGCCGAACTGAGCGAAGATGTCCTCGAGTGCCGCGACGTTGTTGTAGGGCATGACGATCGTGTCGGCTGCGGCGGCTCCGGTGACACCGGGCGACGAGGGCAGGCCAAGGGTCGCGACGCCGGAGCCCGCGTCGGCCAGCAGGGCATCACTGTGCCCGTGATAGCAGCCCGAGAACTTGATGATCTTGGCCCGCCCCGTGTAGCCGCGGGCCAGCCTGATCGCACTCATCGTGGCCTCGGTGCCGGAATTCACCATCCGGATCCGCTCGACCGGCGCCACGCGGCCGATGATCTCGGAGGCGAGTTCGGTCTCCGAGGGCGTCGGGGCGCCGAAGGACAGGCCGTCGACCGCGGCGCGTTGGACGGCGTCGACGACGGCGGGGTGCGCGTGCCCGAGGATCATCGGCCCCCACGAGCACACCAGATCGACGTATTTGTTGCCGTCGGCGTCGGTGAGCCAGTAGCCGCTGGCCGAGGTGATGAAGCGCGGGGTGCCGCCGACCGAGGTGAACGCACGGACCGGGGAGTTGACCCCGCCGGGGATGACGGCGCATGCGTCGGCGAACAGCGCAGCTGAGGCCGCTGTCGCCGATGAGGTGCTACGCATGGCCACCAGTGTTCCAGCCGGGCGAAATGCGTCAACTACAGGGTGTAGTGGCTAGCCCTTCGGCGTGAGCGCGAACACCGGGTGGTCGGCATCGGCGGGCAGCTGACGCCAGTAACCCTCGACGACCTTGCCTGCCAGCGGGCGGTACACGGCGATGACGGGGCCGCGCTGCTCCACCGGTATTTCGCTGGCGACGTACTTCCGGTCGCTGACCTGGACATCGGCGTCGGCGCGGACGTTGCGCACCCACTCCGTCTCACCGCGGGTCGACACCAGATACTTCACCCCGTTCACCTCTGGCACGACCACCGGAATCTTCTGGGGTTGCTTGCTTACACGCTTGGTCACGATCAGTGTCTCGCTGCCGCCGACTCCCGTCGCCATCGCGATCCTGTTGAAGATCGTTCGCGTAAACCACGGGGGCTTGAGATACGAGTTTGATGGTTGATATGCAATTGCCGCAATGGCTGGCACGGTTCAACCGGCACGTCACCAACCCGGTCCAGCGGCTGTGGGCAGGCTGGGCGCCGACAATGGGGATTCTCGAGCACGTCGGCCGGAAATCGGGCAAGCAGTACCGGACGCCGCTGACGGTCTTCTCCACCGCCGACGGGGTGGCGATCCTGCTGACCTACGGCCCTGACCGCGACTGGCTGAAAAACCTCACCGCGGCCGGCGGTGGCCGAATGAGGCGCTACGGCAAGACCTTTGAGCTGAGCGATCCGCAGATAATGCCCAAGACTCGAGCCGCACCTTCGGTGAAGGGGCTGTGGCAGCCGATCTTCGCACGGCTCCCCTTCGAACAGGCGGTGTTGTTGAAGCGTGTCTGATTCGGCAAACCGCACCGAGGCGGAGCGCGGCGGCATTGCGGTGAGGTGGCGTCCGGCAATTGCGCTTACCGTGATCGCTGTCGGTTCGGACTATCCTCGCTTCGATGAGCGCACGCTTCGAAGAGCTTGGCTGGCAGCAGACGCCGATGGGCGTGATCAGCCTGCGGCGCCGGTTCGACGCGACCGCGCGAACCGATGTTTACGAGATCAAACTCGATGACGAGTATGTGATGACCAGTCTGTTCACCGCCGCCGAGAGGGAACTGGCACGGCTGGGGTTGGCTCGGACGCCAGGTGCTGACCTGGATGTCGCCATCGGGGGACTCGGCCTGGGCTACACCGCCCGAGAAGCTTTGGAATGCGCCCGGATTCGGACACTCACTGTCATCGAATACTCCGATGCGGTCATCGATTGGCACGAGCGCGACCTGCTGCCGGACACCGTCGGCCTGGCCGCCGACAGCCGCGTCGGGCTGGTGTGCGCAGACTTCTTCGCCTCCGCGACGAGCGCGGTCGGATTCGATCCGGACCACCCCGGCCGAACATATGACGCGATCCTGCTCGACATCGACCACTCGCCCCGCCACGTGTTACACGATCCACACGCAGAGTTCTATTCCTACGCCGGCTTACTGGCCGCATCCGCCCATCTCGCGCCGGGCGGCACGTTCGCCATGTGGTCCGACGATGCACCGGACGAGGAGTTCAGCGCGGTTCTCGAATCTGTATTCACCGACGTCGAAGCCCAACAGATCTGGTTCGACAATCCACTGACGCAGGGACGTTCGGCCGCCACCATCTATCTCGCGAACCGGCCGTGACGAACCGACTGGACGCTGACTTCGATAGCGCAAAGTGGCTGCCTGAGAGTGCGATTCGCGACCGAGTCGTCAGACCCGCAGACCGACATGAGCGCGGATGGGCCCCTTGGCGACCGTGGTGAACGGCACCTCGCAGGCGAAGTCCTGGTCTATCGAGCGGACGGTCATGGCCCGGACAATGGTGGCCAGCGCGAGCGTGGTTTCCAGCCGCGCGAAGTGTTCGCCGATGCACGGCCGTCCGCCGCCAAGGAACGGAAGAAACTGCCAGCGGTCGCGCGTCTTGACGTTCTCCGGACTGAACCGATCGGGGTCGAAGTCCATCGGGTTGGGCCACAGCGTCGGATCATGGTGCAGCGCATAGATTCCCACGGCGACGAGGCTGCCCGCCTCGACGCGGTATCCGTTCACCGCGATATCGCGAGTCGCCAGCCGCGCGACGCCCGCCGCGGGCGGGCACAGACGAAGCGCTTCGTGCAGCACCTGCACGGTGTACCCGAGGGCGGGTACGTCGTCGGGCATCAGCTCCCGATCGCCGATGGCGGATGCCTCGGCGGCAACTCGATCCTGGATATCGGGATGGTGGCCAAGGATCCACAGTGCGTAGGTGAGCGCCGTCGCGGTGGTGTCGTGGCCGGCGAGCATGAAGATCAGCAGGTCATTGGAGATGTCATCATCAGAGATCGGCTTCCCGGTTTCCGGGTCGCTGGCCGCGAGCAGGGCCTGCACCAGTGGCGCATCTCGGGTGGGGTCTGCTCGGCAGGCCCGCACCATCTCGTCGGTGATCGTGCGCATCGCGGCGACCGCGGCACGAGCGCGGCGGCGCGCCGGCGTCGGCATCCATCGCGGTGCCCGCACCGGCCGCAAAGCGCGGTCGGCGGTGTAGGAGGACGCGACGTGCATGCAGTTGGCGATCGTGTCCGCGCGTTCGTTGAGGTCGACGCCGAGCACCGAACGGCCCAACGACTGCATGGCGATGCGGCGGCACTCCACGTCCAGGTCCACGTCACCGCCTGCCGGCCAACGGTCGACGAAATGCTGTGCGGCCCTGGACATGTGCCCGCCGAAGTTGCGGACGTTGTGTTTGGTGAACACCGGTTGCAGGGCCCTCTTGCGCGGCCGCCACTGCTCGTTGGGCAGGACGAAAAGACTGTCGCCTGCCATGTTCCGCACTTCGTCATGGATGACACACCGGTCCGATGACGCGTCGCTGCGCCCCAGGACATCACGCATCGCTCCGGGGGACATCACCGCCACGATCGGCGGCATCAGGCGCTTGGGTCCGAACTGGATGCGGGTGATGGGACCACCGGCGTCACGGATGACTTCCTGTCCGGTGTCGAGCCTGCGGATCAGCTTCACCAATTGGCGGATCGGCAGCGGGTTCTTCGGCACCAACGGCAATGTGCTGACGTCCACCGTTGACGTCATTCCACACTCCAGGTGAGCGGAGCGCCCTCGCCTTTCATCATGACGGCCCCTGCCATGATCCGGAGCCGGTAGGGGGTGAGCCGCAATGCGGCGAAACGTTCGGACGTCGGTCCGCCGGCCCACTCCGGAACGATTCGGGGGTCATAACCCACCGGCGCGGGACCGTTGGCGAACTTGTCCCAGACCGCACCGCGGGTCTCGTCGTCGAGGTACCACTCGACGAGGCATTCGGCGCTGCACGTGTCGTGGGTCGGTGCCCAGTAGTTCAGTGACATTTGCGGGTGCACGGCAAGGTGCGCCTTTTTCACCGGACTGGGCACCGTGGCGATCCAACCGAACAAATCGGTGCCGTCCCACTCCCAAATCGGATGCAGGACACGGCTGCGGGGATGGCAATTGGCGTCGACGGTGGCGGCGGACGCCCACACGATCGAGTGGGCCATCTCGATGAACGCAGGCGCGATCGTCTCGAGAGAGGTCACAGCGGAACTCTACGCGCCGTTAAGTCTTGTCCTGCTTGTTGCTGTCATCGCTGAACTTCGGGTTGCCGTCGTCGTCGACCCAATCGTTGACCGCGGTGCCCGATACTGCGCCATCGGTCCCCGGCATCGTGATGGTCGGACGGTCGTCGTTGTTGTCCTTGGCCATTTCCTTGGCCTTTTCCCTGTGCTCATCGGTCACTTCCGGCTTTTCGGTGGGCTCCGGCGGATCGGGCGCATCGACGACCTGGTGGTGCTCGTCGGTTTCTGGCTCGATGTTGCGTCGCTCTTCGGTGCTCTGCAACTGGTCGGTCCCCTGATTTTCTGTACTCATGGGTTAACGACTGCCCGAAGGTGTGACTTATCAAACAGATGGCGGCTAACCAGCGGGAACGGCCCGAAGCGCGGCGGGCAGGCTGGGCAGGAAGTGCACGGTGGCGAATGCGCGGATGTCGTCGGCGCTCTCCAGCGGCTGGACGCTGGGCAGCAGCAGTACCATCGCGGCGTAGCGAAGAATCGTGTCGGCGAATTCGGTGACGGCCTGCTCACCGATGCGCTCGGCGAAGCCGGCCGGGAAGATGACCCGCAGCGCTTCGGCCATCCGCACGATCGCCGCGCCGTGATGCTGGCCGGCCAACTCGAGGACGAGTGCGGGCTCGTCTCTGATCATCCGGTCCAACACGCGATGCCTGCGGAACTTCAGGATCGCCAGGGTGAACGCTTCGACGTAGTAGTTCGACTGCGGGCCAGCCTGTTTGAGCTCGTTGGCGATGTCGGCGAACAGCGACACGTTCTCACGTTCGATGACGGCGGCGATCAGTTCGTCCTTATTGCGGAAGCGCCGGTAGATCGTCGTCCGACTGATTTTCGCGCGCCGCGCGACGTCGTCGAGCGCCACCCGGCGAAACCCATGTTGTTCGAACTCGACGATGGCCGCGTCGAGGATCGCTTCCGTCGTGGACGACGAATTGGACCCCGTCGTGAACGACGAATTAGGCATTGTCGTGGGTTCAGCCCCTGGCATAGCCGGTCTGAGCGAACGCGTTGTAGCGCAACCGCATTGGCAGATGATCCCATAACCAGTTCACCGGCCGGGTCCGCCACAGCGCGGCGAAGCGCTGGTATCGGCGCTCTTGGCGCTCACTCCACGGAAGACCGAGCAGGTCCCTGGTCCGTGGCGGCATACCACCGGTGGTCAGGAACGCGGCCGCGGGGTTGAAGACCGGCGCCAGCACCCGCCACAACGCCTTGGGGACCCCCTTCGGGCACGGAAAACCCTTGGTGACATAGCCGACGCCGTACTTCGCGGTCGGATGCGCCACGACGATCTCGTCGATCATCCGGTTCCAATACCGCTCGAACCCGGCGTAGTCGGCGGGCATCGGCCGGTCGCTGACGCCGTAGCGGCGATACCAGGTCTTGGACTCGAGGTAGATCTGTTCCTTCTCCTCGCGGGTCAGCCGCTTGACGAAGGTGTCGGCGAAGTAGAGCACCTGTTCGACGAAGGTCGCATGGGCCCAGAAGTAAGTCTCCGGATCGAGGGCGTGGTAGCGGGCGCCGTCCGGCATCTCGCCCTTGATGTTCGTGTGAAAGTCGCGGACCCGGATACCTTCGTTGTCGTCGTCGGCCCCGTAGACCGTCATGAAGATCGGCGGCAGCGACCGCTTGACCCGCGCGGCGGTGTCGTCGAAGAACACCGAATGGTCCAGCACCCCTTGCCCGAGTTCGGCGAGCATGTTCTGCAGGACGGCGGGTCGCGGGCCGATCAGGTACATCCGGTTATCGCCGAAATAGCGCCAGACCAGCGACTTCGGGCCCAACGGCAGGGCATCACGGGTCTGTTCGGCGTTCTCCGCCAAGTCGGTCACGTGAAACAGTGTTACAAATTTCGAACTTTGTACCAACAGTTACGGGTGTGATGCCCGTCGCACTTGAACGGCGCTGCAGGCATATCGTCGAGGCCTCTGCTTTCCAAGCCCAAGGAGCGCCGGTGGTGAAGCGTCTAGGTCCGCAGGACATGCTCTTCTTGTACGGCGAAACCCCCAGTTCGATGATGCACGTCGCCGCACTGATGCCGTTCACCCCGCCCACCGATGCACCCGCCAACTATCTGCGGCAGATGTTCGAGGACACCCGGGGCCTTGAAGTGGTTTCACCGTGGAACCTCAAGCTGTCCCATCCGCGCATGCTGCGCCGGCCCGATCAGTCGTGGGTCGTCGACGACAAATTCGACATCGACTACCACGTCCGGCGGTCGGCACTCGCGAGCCCGGGCGACGAACGCGAACTGGGCATCCTGGTCTCCCGGTTGCACAGCCAAAACATCGACTTCACCCGACCACCATGGGAACTGCACTTCATCGAAGGCCTCGAAGACGGACGGTTCGCGATCTACATGAAGATCCATCACTCGCTGGTGGACGGCTACACCGGAAACAAGATCCTCGAACGCAGCATGTCAACCGACCCGTCGCTGCGGGATCAGCCGCTGTTCTTCAACGTCGGGCCGCCCTCGAGAACGCGCTCCAACGCGCCCAAACCGTCGCGCAATCCCATCGCGAGCCTGCTCGGCGGTGCGGTCGGAGGGGCGCAATCGCTTCTCAACGTCGGAAAAGCGTTGTACAACACTCAAATCCGCAGCGACGATGGATACGGTGACATCGCCAACTCCTTCCAGGCCCCGCATTCGATCCTGAACAAACACATCAGTCGCAATCGCCGGTTCGCCACACAGGTCTACCCCTTCGAACGCCTGAAGAACATCGGCGTCAAACACGGCGCCACCGTCAACGACGTCGCCCTGGCGATCATCGGCGGTGGCCTTCGCGCCTTTCTCGACCACCTCGGCGAGTTGCCCGCCAAACCCTTGATCGCGTTCCTGCCCGTCAACATCCGACCGAAGGACGACGTCGGCGGCGGCAACGCGGTCGGGACGATATTGGCCACCATGGGCACCGATATCGAAGATCCCGTCGAGCGACTGAAGGCGATCACCGCATCGACGAAGGCGGCCAAGCGGCAGCTGCAGAACATGTCGCAGACCGAAGTGCTGGCCTACACCGCGGCGCTGATGGCGCCGACGGCGCTGCAGCTCGCCAGCGCCATGACCGGTGTCAGGGGGCCGTTGCCTTTCACTTTCAACTTGTGTGTGAGCAATGTTCCTGGACCACGAGAGACGTTGTATCTCAACGGAAGCCGGCTGGAGGCTACCTACCCGGTGTCCATTCCGATGCATGGAATGGCACTGAACATCACGCTGGAGAGCTATGCCGACACGATGAACTTCGGATTCATCGGATGCCGCGATGCCCTGCCACATCTGCAACGTCTCGCGGTCTACACCGGCGACGCGCTCGATGAGCTGGACAAGCTGGCCTGACGGCGAACGTGAATGCGATCAACCCGTTAGGGCTACCGGACCGCGCCGAACGCGCCGCAACCGCGCCACCCCCAGTACCGCCAGCACGCCCGCCACTGTCGCCAACAGCAGCGACAGCGTGAGTAGGGGCGGGCTGTAGACCAACGAGGTAGTCGGCGGCTCCCCCTCGATGATCGGGGGGACCTCCACCGTCGTGACCGAGGCCAGCCAACTCAGCACACAACCGATCGCAGCGGCCAGCGCCAGCACCAGTTCGATGACGGCGCCACGCGGTCCTTTCACAACAGGGGCGCCCGTCACGACGCCGGCTCGGGCGGAATGCGTTCCTCGACCACCCGAGTCAACTCGGTCCGCAACCGCTGGTGTTTGCGTGCCCAGGCCTGGGCGGCGCGATCGTTGGTGAGCTTGAGGCCGATGCCCTTGCGCCCGCGCGGCACGCCGGTGAGTTCACCGAGTGCGCGCGAGGACTGCCATTTCTGCGTTTCGGCGCCGCTGGCCTCGGGATAGATCCGCACGATGTCGTCGATGCTGATGCGTTCTTCGCCCTGGCGCAGATGATCCGGCGTCAGTTCCACCGAGGTGTGGATCCGGGCCGCCTTGATCTGGATCCACAGGAATCCCGTCACGAGAACGAAGAAGATGCAAGGCACCATCCACTGGATGCCGTAACCGGCCGAAAGCTGGATCAACGCCATCGCTATCCCAGCGGCGGGGCCCGCCAGGATCCACCACCAGGTGGCACCCGGCTCGTAGTACAGGATCTGGGGCGGCGAACCGGTGTCCGTCATTTCAATTCCTCGTTGTCGAACCACTGCTGCGCGGGCGGCCGCATCATCAGGACAGCGCCGACCATGGTCAGAATCATGATGAGCAGCCACACCGGCCCGCGGCTGTACAGGGCAAAGAGCGCAAGGATGACCACGACCGCCAGGGACAGCGCTATTGCCGCCCGCCGAAAGCTTGCATCGCCGAGGCGGGCCCGCCCGGCCAGAAAGCCGAGGCCCAGACCCGACGCGGCGAACAACGCCCCCATCCCGCGGAACAGGGTCGGCAGGCTCTCCGGCGAGAACGCGAGCAGTAGGCCGAATGCCACCAGCAGCACCGACGCGGCCGCCCAGCACCAGAATCCGGCGCTGACGACACGCGGTCGCGACTGTGGGGCTGTCATGGTCCGGGCCAGCCTAGCGCCTCACCTCGTGAAGAACGCGTGGGCGTCCTTGCGGTGCAACAGGAACACACCGCCGGCGATCAGCACCGATCCGAGGATGCCGCTGACCGCGTAGATCACCGCCGCGGTGGTGGGTCGTTCGACCGTGAAAAGATTCGTCGCGACGTACACGATCGTCGCCACACCACCGCCGGTCAGCAGCGTGCGCGCCCAGCGATAACCGTGACGCATCAGGATCTGGAAGGTCAGCACGACCGACGCCAGGATCACCACGAAGAGCACCGACATCGCGAGCACGGCGGTCGGCAACCGATCGTTGACGGTGGCGACCAGGTCGACGATCTGGCCGGCGGCCAGCAGCGGCAGTGAGGACACCCATAGCCAGAATGCGGTGTCGACGTCCACCGGCCGGGCTTTCGGCTCGACGGACTCGGTCACGCCAGCCAGGCGGCGACGTCAGCCGCCCAGTACGTCAGGACGATGTCGGCACCGGCCCTGCGGATGCCGATCAACGTCTCCAGCGCCACGGTCGGCAGGTCGATCCAGCCATTGGCCGCCGCTGCGCAGATCATGGAGTACTCACCGGAGACCTGGTAGGCGGCCACCGGTACCGGCGAGATGTCGGCCGCCGCACGAACCAGATCGAGATAGGCCATCGCGGGCTTGACCATCACGATGTCGGCGCCCTCCTCGATGTCGAGTTCGATTTCATGGAGCGCTTCGCGGGCGTTGCCCGGATCCTGTTGGTAGGTCCGTCGATCGCCACTGAGGCTGGATGCGACCGCGTCACGGAACGGGCCGTAGAAGCCCGATGCGAATTTGGCGGCATACGCCAGGATCACCGTGTCGGTGTGCCCGGCCGCGTCCAGGCCGCCTCGGATAGCCGCGACCTGACCGTCCATCATGCCGCTCGGACCGACGACGTGCGCACCGGAATCAGCCTGTGCCACAGCAAGTTCGACGTACCGGCGGTTAGTAGCGTCGTTGTCGACCCTGCCGGTGGCATCAAGTACGCCGCAGTGGCCGTGGTCGGTGAACTCGTCGAGGCACGTGTCGGCCATCAGCACCGTGTCCTCACCGAGGTCCTTGGCGAGGTCCCGCAGCGCGACGTTGAGGATGCCGTCGGAGGATACGGCGGCGCTGGCGACGGGATCTTTGTCGGCGTCGCGTGGCACGCCGAACAACATCAGACCGCCCACGCCAGCGGTCACCGCGTCGGCGGCGGCCCTGCGCAACGAGTCACGGGTGTGCTGAACGACTCCGGGCATGGAGGGGACGGCTCGAGGTTCCTGCAAGCCGTCGGCGACGAACATCGGCAGAACCAGATGCCTTGGCTCCAGCGAGGTTTGCGCCACCAGCCGACGAAGAGCAGGTGTCGACCGGAGCCGACGGGGACGGTGACTCGGATAGGACATGTATTGCCATTCCTACATGACGTTCGCGGCTAGCGGCGACGACTCTTCTTACGCGGCGGCGGCAACGCACCTTCGGCGCGCAACCGGGCGGCGTGCTCGGCGAGCGCCTCGACCAGTGGACCGACTGCGGCGACCTCCGGCTGCACGTCGACGCGCAGCCCGAATTCCGCTGCGGTTTCTGCGGTCTTGGGACCGATGCACGCCACAATAGTGCGCGCATGCGGCTTACCCGCGATGCCGACGAGATTGCGCACTGTCGAGCTCGAGGTGAAGCACACCGCGTCGAAGCCACCGGTCTTGATCATCTCGCGCGTCTGCGCCGGCGGCGGTGCCGCACGCACCGTGCGGTACGCGGTGACATCCTCGATCTCCCAGCCGCGTTCACGCAGCCCCTCGGCCAAGGTCTCGGTCGCGATGTCAGCGCGCGGCAGCAGCACCCTGTTCACCGGGTCGAAAACGTCGTCATACGGTGGGAACTCGTCGAGCAGGCCGATCGAGGACTGCTCGCCAGCCGGCACCAGTTCGGGGTTGATACCGAAGGCACGCACCCGATCCGCGGTGGCCTGACCGACGCAGGCGATCTTCACTCCGGAGAACGCGCGGGCGTCAAGGCCGAACTCGTTGAACTTCTCCCACACCGCACGCACCGCGTTGGTGGAGGTGAACACGACCCACTGGAACCGGCCGTCGACGAGACCCTTGACCGCACGCTCCATCTGCGCGGGGCTGCGCGGCGGCTCGACGGCGATGGTCGGCACCTCGATCGGCAATGCGCCGTGGGACACCAGCTTTTCGCTCATCTCGCCGGCCTGGTCCTTGGTGCGCGGCACCAGCACGGTCCACCCGTACAGCGCGCGACTCTCCCACCAGTTCAGCTTGGCGCGGTTGGCGACGGTCTTTCCGATGGTGACCACCAGGGGTCCGGCCACAGTTCCTGCCGGTTCCGAACCGAGCAGGGTGGCCTTGTCCAGCAGCCCGGCGAGCGTCGTCTCGATCGAACGCTGTTGGCACGTGGTGCCGTTCGCGGTCACCACGGTCTGGGTGTTGTCGGCCAGCCCGTACTCGATCAGCGTGCGCGCCGCGTCGGGCAGATGAGATGCGGTGGCATGCAGGATCAGCGGACCCGGTGCCGCGGCCAGCGACTCCCAGTCGACATCGCCACGGACGTCGGCCACGGTGTGCGCCGACCCCAGCGGCAGGCCCGCATACGTGGGCACCGCCGTGGTGTCGGGCAGTCCCGGCACGATCTCGAAATCCAGGTGCGTCTTCGCCAGCGCCGTCACCTCGGTGATGACTGAATCCACCGAAAGTGGATCGCCGGCCACGAGGCGCACCACATCGGCACCGGTGCGGGCCTCGGCCGCCAGCGTCTTGGCGACCTCGGTCGGATCACCCAGCGCGGGCCGGATGTCGGGACCGCCTGGGCCCCCACGCAAGTTGGGGACGATGGGCGCGGACGGGCTCGCACCCGCGTCGGCATCGGTTCCATCGGCGTCCGTGTTGGCTTGCGGCGGCTCGGCAGGTTCGGGCCCCGACGGCGCCGGCAGATCGGAACCCGCAAGCGCGAGTACCGCTTCGGGCACGTCGGGGTCGGTGAACACCAGGGCGGCGTTGCCTAGCACGGTGCGGGCCCGCGTCGTCAGCAGGCCGGGGTCACCAGGACCCGAACCGACGAACGTGATGCGGCCCGGCTTCGGCTTGCGCCCTCGCCCGCTCCCTTGGGCTGTCATCTATCACTCACCTCTATGTCTTCATGCTCATTGCGTTTCCGCCATGAGCTCGCGCGCCCCGAGTTCGAACAACTCCTCGGCCACCGAGAGCCCTAGCTCTCGTGCCCGATCGGTCATCCCGACTCCGGACGCACGGATCACGTCGGATCCGTCCAGCGTCGCCACGCATCCGCGCAACGACACCTCTTCGAAGACACGGCCGTCCTCATCGATGGACTCGACCACGTCGGCGATCGCGCCCACCGGTGCGGAACAACCCGCCTCCAGTGCGGCGAGCAGGGCCCGCTCGGCGGTGACTGCGACGCGAGTGTCGGCGTCGTCCAACTCCGACAGCAGCGCGGCGAGCCCGGTGTCGCTGGCGCGGCACTCGACCGCAAGCGCACCTTGCGCCGGTGCTGGCAGCATCTGCACCGGCTCCAGAGTCTCGGTGACATCGGCCAATCGTCCGATACGGGCCAGACCCGCACGGGCGACGACGACGCCGTCGAGATCACCATTGCTTACCCTGTTCAACCTGGTGTCAAGGTTGCCTCGTAGGGGGCGAATTTCCAAACCGAGACCCAATGCTCTAAGCTGCGCGGCCCGTCGCGGGCTCGAGGTGCCGATGACCGACCCGGCAGGCAACTCCCCCAGCACCAGGCCGTCGCGGGCCACCAGAGCGTCGCGCGCGTCCCCTCGCGGGGGTATCGCAGCGATCGTGAATCGATCATCGGGTGCGGTCGGCAAATCCTTGTAGGAGTGCACCGCCATGTCCACCCGACCGTCGTGGATGGCCTCCCGCAGGGCGGCGGTGAACACGCCGATGCCGATATCGGCGACCGGGGCGTCGGAACGATCACCCTCGGTCGAGATGATGACCAACTCTGCGGCGTGACCTCTTGCCTCGAGCGCGTCTTTGATGAGGCCGGCCTGGGTGGTCGCCAACAGGCTGCCCCGGGTGCCTATCCGGATTACGGTCAAGCTCTACTCGGCCTTGTCGAGATCGGTTGTCAATAAAGGTAATTCGCTCGCTGCCACGGCATCGACGGCCTGCTGGTCGAGCTCGAAGAGCTCACGCAGCGCCTCGGCGTAGCTGTCGCCGCCCGGCGCGCTGGCCAGCTGCTTGACCCGCACTGTCGGGGCGTGCAGCAGCTTGTCGACCACCCGTCGCACGGTCTTGGCGACCTCGTCACGATGGGCTGCCTCCAGGCCTGGCAGCCGGTTGTCCAGCCGCAGCAGCTCGGCCTCGACCACGTCGGCAGCCCGTTGTCGCAGCGCGGTGACGGTGGGGGTGACCTCGGCCATCCGCTGTCCGGACAGGTAGTTGGCCACCTCCGCGGCGACGATGGTGCGGGCGGCCTCGGTGTCGGACGCAGCGGCCCGCGCCGACGGCTCGCGCTGGATGCGGTCCATATCGACCACGTAGACGTCTGGCAGGCCAGCGACGGCAGGATCGACGTTGCGGGGCATGCCGAGGTCGCAGATGACCTGCTGCTTGGTTGTCTGGCCGTGCGCCAGCCCCCGATGCACGTCAGCCAGCGACACCACCGGACGAACGGCACCGGTACAGCTCACGACGACGTCGGCGTCGGTCAGCGTAGGAGTCAGATGGTCGAGCGGGAACGCGTCGGCCGTGACGCCGAGCTCGCGGACCTTCTCGGCGAGCCGCTTCGCACGCGGCAGCGACCTGTTCACGATATGGATGCGCTCAACACCCGATCTGACCAGGTATTTAGCCGCCAGCGAGCCCATTGAGCCCGCACCGATGACGACCGCGCTGCGGCCTGCCAACGAGCCGAGCTTGGCTTCGGCCATGTCGAGTGCCACCGACACCACCGACGCGCCCGCGGAGTCGATACCGGTCTCGGAATGCACCCGTTTGCCGACCGAGAGGGCGCGCTGGGAGAGTTCGTGCAGCGTGCGGCCGACGGTGTGGTTCGCCTCGGCGGTCGCGTACGCACGACGCACCTGCCCGAGCACCTGCTGCTCGCCGATCACCGCGGAATCCAGCCCGCTGGCCACCGCAAACAGGTGCTCGACGGCCGCCTCTGCATAGCGCACGTAGGCGTATTTGGTGAGATCGCCCAGGCCCATACCGGAGTGCTCCGAGAGCACCTGCCCGATCACCGAGAGCCCGCCGTGGAAGGCCTCGACGACTGCGTAGACCTCGACGCGGTTGCAGGTGGACAGCACCATGGCCTCGGTCACCAGCGACGACTGCAGGACCTTCTCGACGATCTTGGCCTGTTCGGCCTCGTCGGTGCTCAACTGCTCCAGGACTGACACCGGCGCGCTGCGGTGCGAAACTCCGAAAAGCAGCACGCTCACGGCTTCATCACCACGTCATCCAAGGTAGCCGTTGACCAGCTGGCCTACCAAATTTGCTCAACTCTTTATCGATCCCTCAGATCAGCCCGCAACCTGGGCTCATCGACTTCCCAGTAGCTGTGCTCCGCCCCATCGAGCAGCACCACCGGCAGCCGATCGCCGAACTCCGCCCGCAGCACCGGGTCACCGGTGGCCGCGGCGGCGTCGACATCGGTGATCGTCAGCGCGAAGCCCAGCTCGTCGGCGAGTTCGGCAAGCCGCGTGGCGGCCCCGGTGCAGATCGTGCAGCCCGCACGTGTGAGCAATTCCACCTGCCTATCCATCACGCAAGTATCTCCGCACGGTGACTTAGGCTGAATTCGTGTCCGATTCCGACGTCATCGAGCCTGCGGAGCCGTCCCTGGGTGCAGACGCCGATGATCAGCAGCTTGCGGGTGAGGCCAGCGCGGGTGCGGCAGTCTTCGACCTGGGCGAGCCCAGCGCAGCAGGCGCCCCGCCACCCGATCTGACCGCGGCGGCCTTCTTCGACGTCGACAACACACTCGTGCATGGGTCGTCGCTGGTGCACTTCGCCCGCGGACTGGCCTCCCGCAAGTACTTCACGTACGGCGATCTCGGCCGATTCGCCTACGCGCAGGCCAAGTTTCAGCTTCTCGGTCGCGAAAACAGCGATGACGTGGCCGAGGGAAAGCGCAAAGCGCTCGCGTTCATCGAGGGGCGGTCGACCGCGGAATTGATGGCCCTGGGCGAGGAGATCTACGACCAGATCATCGCCGACAAGATCTGGCCGGGTACCCGCACGTTGACGCAGATGCACCTCGATGCCGGCCAACAGGTGTGGCTGGTCACCGCTACGCCCTATGAGCTGGCAGCCACCATTGCCAAACGACTGGGACTGACCGGCGCGCTCGGCACCGTCGCCGAGTCGGTCGACGGCGTGTTCACCGGCCGGCTCGTCGGCGACATCCTGCACGGCGCGGGCAAAGCGCATGCGGTGCGGGCGCTGGCCATCCGCGAAGGCCTCAACCTGCGGCGGTGCACGGCATACTCGGACAGCTTCAACGACGTGCCGATGCTGTCGCTGGTCGGCACGGCCGTAGCGATCAATCCGGACGCCGACCTGCGTGATCTCGCACGAGAGCGCGGGTGGGAGATTCGTGATTTCCGCACCGCACGCAAGGCCGCGCGGATCGGCGTGCCGTCAGCTCTGGCGTTGGGCGCCGCCGGCGGCGCGTTGGCGGCAATCGTGTCGCGGCGCCAGGACGGCCGTTGAGAATCACGGTGCGCATACCAGCGCTGATAGGCTCGCGCCCGCAGATCACGAGATGAAGAGAACGCTATGGCTATCGCTGAAGAGATCATCGGAACCCACTACCGGTACCCCGACTACTTCGAAGTCGGCCGGGAGAAGATCCGTGAGTTCGCGCGGGCCGTCAAGGACGAGCATCCGGCGCACTTCACCGAGGACGCCGCAAAAGAATGCGGCCACGACGACCTCGTCGCGTCACTGACGTTCGTCGCGGTGGCGGGGCGGCGGGTGCAGAACGAGATCTTCAATCAGTTCGACGTGCCGGTCAACATGGAGCGGGTACTGCACCGCGACCAGAAGCTGATCTTCCACAAGCCGATCATCTCCGGCGACAAACTGTGGTTCGACTCATACCTTGATTCGGTCATCGAGTCGCACGGCGCCATTCTCACCGAGATCCGCGGCGAGGTCACCGACGACGAGGGCAACCCCGTGCTCACCAGCATCGTGACCATCCTCGGCGAGGCCGAGCAGGATGAGGCCGATGAAGTCACCGCACAGATCGCCGCCGCGCGCGACGCGGCCATCGCCAAAATGATCGCTGGGCAAAGCAATAAGAACAGCTAGGCTTTCCCCGGTCCCCAACTTCGTGGGGGCCCATCGCGTGGGCCCAGGTCGCGCCGAAATCGCTATCCGAAGAACGGATTTCGCCGGTTGGCCAACAACTGGTAGAGCGTCTGCTGGATGGTCTCGCGCACCTGGTCGGTCAGCTCGAAGGTGATCATCGGATCGTCGGCCGCTGCTTCGTCGTAATCAGCCGTGTAAATCGGTTCGCCGAACTGGATGTGCCACTTCGAGGGCAACGGCACCAACCCGACAGGTCCGGCCAACGGGAACAGCGGGGTGACGGGGAAATACGGCAGCCCGAGCAGGCGGGCCAACAGCTTGATGTCGGCGATCATCGGGTAAATCTCTTCGGAGCCGACGATCGAGCACGGCACGATCGGCGCCTTGGTCCGCAGCGCCGCCGCGACGAACCCACCGCGCCCGAACCGCTGCAGCTTGTAGCGGTCCTTGAAGTGCTTGCCGAGTCCCTTGTAGCCCTCGGGGAAAACGGCGGTCAGCTCACCGGCGGCCAACAGCCGGTGCGCGTCGGACGTGCAGGCCATGGTGTGACCGGCCTTGCGCGCGGCCTGGCCCAGCACGGGCATGTCGAACACCATGTCGGCGGCGAGCAGCCGTAGGTCGCGATTGGTCGGGTGGTTGTCGTGAACCGCCACCGACGTCATCAGTCCGTCGAAGGGCAACACCCCGGCATGGTTGGCGACCACCAAGGCGGCACCGGTCTCGGGCAAGTTCTCGATGCCGCTGACCTCAACCCGGAACCACGACTTGAAAAACACTCGCAGCAAAGGCAAGAAGATTGCGTCGTTGAGGTGGGAGTCGAACCCGAACTCGTCGACGGTGTAGTCGCCCATCATCCGCTTGCGAATGAATTCAGCGCCTGCGCCGATGCGCATGGCGAGTTCGGTCGGTGTCTCGTCGGCGCCGGCGGCGCCTAGCGCAGCGCCGCGGACCTGGTCGATCTCGCGAACGACAGCAGCGATCTGCTCGGCAGATGCGTGGGTGCCGCCGTCGGACTGCAGGGAAGGATGTCGACGCGAACTGTCCGCCCGCGCCGCAGCGGCCCGCCGCTGGGCCGCCGATCGGCCCGAATTTGAGTGCAGCGGAATGACTTTAGCCTTTGACTCGCCCGCCACCTTGATACCTTCTCCCCACCCGATACGAACTGTTGCTGCTATCTTCCCCACCGCTGCGCCGCGGACACGGCACGGCTCTCCACTGAGCGTACCCATTTTGGGTCAATGATCGGAGTCAACCCGCGACCCCGGACGTAGTCGTCGAAGGCTTCCACCGTTGTCCACTTCGGGCTGTAGCCAAGGTCATTACGCATACGTGTCGTATCCATGACCCGGCCGTAACTCAAGTAGTCGAGCTGTTCTCGATCGACCTCAGTGTAGCGAGTCGCGCGCCATAGCGAATCCACCGCCGAGAGCGCCGATCGCGGCACCGGCAGCGGCACCCGGCCCGAACGGCGGATGGCCTGGCTCATCATCATGATTCCCGCAGCGCCGACGTTGAACGCGCCCGACTTGCCTGCCATCGTCGCGCGCTCCAACGCGCCGAGGGCGTCCTGTTCGTGCAACAGCTGCAGTCGGGCGTCGTGACCGAAGACCGTGGGCACCACCGGCCCCGCGAGATACCGCGAGAGCGCGGTGTCCATCGCGGGTCCGATCATGTTGGCCAGACGCAGCACGGTGACCGTGATGTCGGGACGGCGGCGACCAAGCCCGCGCGCGTAACCCTCGATATCGATGCTGTCGCGGGCGAAGCCATCGCCCGGCGGCCGCCGTGCGCTGCTGTCCTCGGTGAACAGGACGGGATCGTGCGGGTGGGAACCGTAGATCTCCGACGTCGACTTCACGATCACCCGGCGTACCGTCGGCGCCTTCTGGCAAGCGGCGAACAGCTGGATCGCACCCATCACGTTGAGTTCCTTGAGCGCAGCCTTCCCCCCGGCACGCGGCGCGCAGGACGCCGCGGCGGCGTGCACGACAGTGTCGACGTCCCCGTTGCGGATGACCTTCGCGATGAAGGGGTTGCGGATATCTGCGCGAACGAATTCGGCGCGGCCCATCCGGCGCAGCATGTCCTTGCTCGGCGCGATCGCGTCGACGGCGATGACGTGATTGATCAACGGGTTCTGAGCCAGCCGAGCCGTCAGATACCCGCCGAGAAATCGGCATGCGCCGGTGACCAGCACAACCTTGGGGTAATGGACGGTGTCGTCTGGTGAACGACCCTCAGAATCCATCCGGTCAGCCTAGCGACCAAACGACAGGACTACTTGCCGAGTTTTCTGCGCTGAACCCTGGTGCGACGAAGCAGCTTGCGATGCTTCTTCTTCGACATGCGCTTACGCCGCTTCTTAATGACTGAACCCATGAACTCCGCTACCTAGATGTATATATGCACTTCTGTGCAGCACGCCCTGCCTGTGCACTCCGCGCACGTGACTCGACCAGCCACCTTACCTGGGAGGCCCAGGTAAACGAAAAGCGCGTGACGCAGCCGGAAGGCCGGCGACATCGGGCTCGGTGGTCAGGCGCCGCAGGGTGACGTGAGCCGACCAATCAGCCTGCGTCGAAGTACGAGCTTTCGAGCATGTCGTGCACGGCCTTGGCGTGCACACGGAATGAGCGGCCGACACGCACGGCGGGCAACTCTCCGTTGTGTACCAATCGATATACGGTCATCTTGCTGACACGCATCAGACTCGCCACTTCCGCGACGGTGAGAAATTGAGCACGAGGCGGCTGGCCGTCGGACGCGCTGCTGTCTCGCTTGCCGCTCGCCGAATCACGACCCGATGGCCCGTTCATAGACGTCATCGCAACCCATTCAGTTCAGGCACGAGCAGTTCCAGCAGCTTCCCCACCGCTGGCACCAACCCGTGCTTACACGAGGAGAATAGCGTGGCGGATGGGGTTACTGCGACGGGTGTGGGCTAATCAATTTGAATTGATTGAATTACTGAGATGTAATTCCTAGCTGCTCAGACCGTGTTTTTGCGGCCTCCACCGCCGATGCGACGGCGGCCCGCAAACCGCCCTTTTCGAGTTCTCGCAGACCAGCGGCGGTGGTACCCCCGGGCGAGGTAACTGTCGCGCGCAGCTGCGCGGCCGTGGTGTCGATCGCTGTCCCCAGCGCCACATCCCCGGATGGCTGGGCCTCATCGAGGCGCTCCAGCAGCATCGCGGCCGAACCCGCCATTGTTTGCACGACAAGATCGGTCGCGACCGACCGGGGCAGACCCGCCGCCACACCTGCGTCCACCAAGGCTTCGACCATCAGGAAGAAGTAGGCCGGGCCCGACCCGGACACGGCGGTGACGGCGTCGAGCTGGGACTCGGGCACGGTCAGGACACCGCCGACCGCGTCGAAGATCACCGACACCTCTTTGAGGTGCTCGGCGGTCGCGAAGCGGCCCGGCGCCAGCGCACTCACCCCTCCGCCGACGACGACCGGGGCGTTGGGCATGACCCGCACGACAGGTGACCCCGCAGGCAACTTGTTCTCGTAGAACGCTGCCGTGACGCCGGCCGCAACGGTCACGAAAACCTTTTCGGCGGTATCGGTTTCGGCCCTGGCTGCAGCCTCGGCGATCTCAGCGACCAGTCCCTCGACGTCGAACGGCTTCACCGCCACAATGACGTACGTCGCGGTGTCGACCGCGTCGCCCACCGTCGTGACCAACACCGAATACTTCTCGGATAGGTACTTCGCGCGGCCCGGGTCCTTCTCTGCGACCACCAGGTCCTTGACCTGCCGACCGGCGCGCAGCATGCCCGACAGCAGCGCCTCACCCATACTTCCGCCGCCGATAATCCCGATTCTGGCCATGCGGGAAAGCATTGCAGACGCGGCGGGGGGCCGGTGTCATCGCCCGCCTTCGGCCCTACTGCGTCGGCGGCACCATCGCCAGCTGGCGGCTCTGCACCACGATGTGGCCCTCACAGTCGACGACGATGTGGTCCTCGTCGAACCAGTCCTGGCCGATCTGCACCGTCGTACACAGCACCCGCAGCCAGCCGTCGGCGGGCAAAGCCCGCAGATAGGCCGTGAGTTGCACGGTGGGCGCCCAGCCGAACCGATTGACCCCGAACGTGACCGGAGCCGACACATCGCCGCACAGCAGGGCGAAAAGCACGTCGGGAGCGACGCCCTTCGGTCGCACCCAGTACTCGATGACCGGCGGGCCGCCGTCGGACCGCGGTTCCATGGTGGTCAGCGACGGTCGGATGTCGCAGCCGTGCGCCAGATGGACGATGTCGGCCATCCGATGGCCCGGCCCGATCGGCTCGAGCCCGGGCGGCGGTTCCGGCTGCATCAGCGGGATCACGGGGTTGACCGACAACAGCGGCGGTACGTGGTGTTCGGGCTCGCCGAGCGTGACCGATGCGCGCACGGCAACCCGGTCCCGCTGTCTCAGCTCGACGTCGATCAGGCTGACGCGACGGCCGCGCTTGAGTACGGAAGTGTGCACCCGCATCGGGCCGGGATCGGGCGCCCACAGGAAGTTCCCCGAGATCGCGATCGGCTGCACGTCTCCCCCTACGTCCCCTGCGCTACGCGCGTGGGCCCAGCGCGTGGGAGGTGCCCCCACGGCATGCTCCGTACGCGCGGCGTTCGCGCACAGCGCCAGCATCGCCCCGCCGTGCACCTTCTCGCCGATCGTCCAATGTTCGTTCAGCTCACCGTCATACACGCCGTCGCCGGCACTGTTGAGCATCATGGCGTCGGTGAACAGGGTCGAGCTCGGCATGGGCTTCCTAACCTCGGGTCAGCGCAACAGATTTGCGCGGGCGAACTGCAGCGACTCGGCCAGCAGCGCCTCACGCTCACCGGCCGACCGCGCCCCCGACGTCGTCACCTCGAGGATCACATGACCGGAGAAGTTGCTCGCCGCCAGCATTTCGCAGACCTCGACGGTCGGCTGGGTGCCGCGGCCAGGCACCAGATGTTCGTCCGCCGACGCGCCGCTGCCGTCGCACAGATGCAGGTGCACCAGGCCCTCGCCCATCCTGTGCGCCATGTCGAGGGCGTCGGTGCCCGCGGTCGCGGTGTGGGACAGGTCAAGCGTGTAGTGCGCGTGGTTGCCGTCCAGCGGGTCGTAGGACGGCGCGAACGCTGAGATACCCGGTCCCGGCTTACCCCCGCGCTTGCGCATGCGCTCGATCGACGTCTGGCCCGCACCGAAGAACCGGTCGGCCCGGAATGGAAACATGTTCTCCACTGCCACCAGCACATCGCTGGACGCCTCGAGTTCGGCAACCTGGTCGCTGAATCCTTCGGCATATCTGCGCTGCCACCGGAACGGCGGATGGACCACCACGGTCTGAGCGCCGAGCTGCTCGGCGGCCCGTACGCTGCGCTCCAATTTCGGAATCGGATTTGCGCCCCACACCCGCTGCGAGATCAGCAGACAGGGTGCATGCACCGAAAGCACGGGCATCTCGTACCGCTCGGACAGCTCGGCGATGGCATCGATGTCCTGGGAGACCGTCTCGGCCCACACCATCAGCTCGACACCGTCGTAGCCGAGCGTCGCGGCGTACTCGAAGGCGGCCTCGGTCCTCAGCGGGTATACCGAGGCCGTCGAAAGACCGACCTTGATTGCGGGGCGCACGTTGTCTATTCGGCGGCAGTAGTCGCCGTCAACCCGATTGCAGCAGCGCCAGCGGGCCCAACGTGACCAGCGCTCCCACCGCGACGGCGATCAGCGTGCTGCCGATGTCCTCGGTCTTGCGCACGACCCGCACCCCTACCACCAGGCCGAGAATCACCAAGACGGACAGCACCAGCGCGACGATGTTGTTCCACTTCCACAGCTGGTCGAAAGCGACGAACAAACCGGCGCCGAAGGCGACCGCCAGGACGCACTGCCCGACGATCCATACGCCGTGCATGAACGACGACATGGCTTTCGGCTGTGTCGTTTCGGCGGCATCGGCGATTCCGCTGTCCGCCGGGGCCGGCGATGTGCCGCCGCGGGCCATGTCGTCGGCGACGGTTTGACCGCCGAACAGCGTGCCCGAGGTGGTGCGTAGATAAGGACGGGTGCGGTCGGGATCCTTGGCGTCATCGTCGACGTCGCCGACCGTGGCCAAGGCGACGACCTCATCGTCGATCTCCGCGGCATCGGACGCCGACCAGTCGAGGGCGGTGTCGTCCTCGACCGGATCCGGGTCGGGGCTCATCTCCTCGGCGTCTCCGCCGAGCGCGTCGAATCGCGGCGAGGCGTAGCTCGACCGACGTGGCGGCGCGAAGAAGTCCATGTCGACGTCGGCCTGCCGCTGTTCGATATGGGCGGCGTAGTCGGAAACTGCGCCTGCGTAGTCGTCATCCGACTCGTCGACGTCCTCGTGCGCGTCGACGTCCTCGTGCGCGTCGGCGACCTCGTCCTCGTCGGCGACCTCGTCGGCGTCGACGTCCTCGTCGGCGACCTCGTCGACCGATTCGGTTTCGGTCTCCTCGTGTTCGACCGCACCATTGCTGGTCGCGGCACTGTTCAGCTGGTCGGGCTCGGCGTCGGCGAGGGCCTCGGCGGGCTGGGTTTCCGGCTCCTCGACAACCTCGTCGGCGACGGCCTGATCGGCCACGCCGTGATCGGTCACGATCGGGATCTCGCCGGTCAGCTCGGCGACGGAGATCGAGTCGGTGTCACCGCGACGGCGCCTGCGTCGACCACCGTGCGGAGGGGCACCGATGGTGCCATTACGCGCCAGCAACTCCGCGACCGAGATCGGTCGCGTGCTCTGGCTGTCTTCTGGTCCTGTCATCGTCTCTCGCCTCTGGGCCCTTGGTTCGGCGCCGTGTGAGCTTCTGCCTTGCTGGTCAGCGTCGCTGTACGGATGTCTCCACCAAGGCTGTGCCATCAGCCTCGCTGTCGAGTTTCCGCAGAATCAGCCCTTCCCGCAATGCCCAGGGACAGATATCTACGCTTTCGACATCAAGGGCCTTCATGCTCGCCTCAGCTACCAAGGCGCCGGCCACGATCTGCGGCGCCCGCTCGGCACTCACCCCTTCCAACTCCGCACGGTCAGCCGCGGTCATCCTAGAGATGAATGCTATGAGCTGCCTTAAGCCGGTGGCTGTGAGCGTCCGCTTGACCCTCGGACCTGCCCCGGAGGGGGCGGCGCCGGTCAGCCGCGCCAGCGAACGGAAGGTCTTGGACGTCGCCACCGCCAGGTCTGGGTTTCCGGCCTTGAGCATCTCGGCGCCCGCGTCGGCCAGCTCGGTCGCCAACCAGTCGCGCAGCATGGCGACGCGGCGACGACCGGGCGGATCGTCGGGCAGCCACTCGCGGGTCAGCCTGCCCGCGCCGAACGGCAGCGAGAGCGCCACCTCGGGCTCCTCGTCGACACCGTTCGACAACTCCAGGGAGCCGCCGCCGATGTCGATGTTGATGATGCGGCCGGCGCTCCAGCCGTACCAGCGACGCACCGCGAGGAACGTCAGCCTTGATTCGTCGACCCCGCTGAGCACCTGCAGTGCCACCCCGGTCTCGGCGTGCACCCTGGCGAGCAATTCTTCGGAGTTCTTGGCGTCGCGCACTGCGGAGGTCGCGAACGCCATCAACTCGGCGCAGCCCGAACTCGCGGCGATCTTGGAGAACTCGTCGAGGGTGTCGATCAATTTGTCGGCGCCCTTGCGGGTGAGCTTGCCGTTGCCGTCGATGGCTTCGGCGAGGCGCAACGAGGCCTTGGTGGAACTCATCGGCGTCGGATGGCCACCACGACGCGCGTCCACCACCAGGAGATGGACGGTATTGCTGCCGACATCCAGCACGCCTAATCGCACACATACAACGTAGTGGGTTTACCGTTGAATACTGTGAGCGCATCGCATCCCGGTGAGGTTGAACTCGACTTTGCCCGTGAGTGGGTTGAGTTTTATGACCCCGACAACCCTGAGCACTTGATCGCGGCGGACATGACGTGGCTGCTGTCACGGTGGACGTGCGTGTTCGGCACGCCCGCCTGTCAGGGCACGGTGGAAAACAGACCCGACGACGGATGCTGCTCGCACGGCGCGTTCATGTCCGACAAGAACGACATCGCCCAGCTCGATGAGGCCGTCAAACTGCTGACCGATGAGGATTGGCAGTTCCGGGACAAGGGACTCGGCAAAAAGGGCTACCTCGAGATGGACGAGTATGACGACAAGCCCAACATGCGCACCCGAAAGTACAAGGGCGCCTGTATTTTTCTGAACCGTCCCGGCTTCCCAGGGGGCATCGGATGCGCCCTGCACAGCAAGGCTCTCAAGATCGGCGTCGAGCCGTTGACGCTCAAGCCCGAGGTCTGCTGGCAGCTGCCGATCCGCCGCACCCAGGAATGGGTGGAACGACCGGACGGCACCGAGGTGCTCAAGACGTGGATCACCGAGTACGACCGCCGGGGCTGGGGCGAGGGCGGCGAGGATCTGCACTGGTACTGCACGGGCGATCCGAATGCACACGTCGGCAAGAAGCAGGTGTGGGAGTCCTACGCCCCCGAGCTCACCGAATTGCTTGGCGACAAGGCCTACGCCGAGCTCGCCGCAATGTGTAAGCGACGCAGTGGGTTAGGTTTGATCGCAGTTCACCCCGCGACGCGCGCCGCCGAATGAGCCTGTTCTTCTTCCGCCTGACGCCCCCGCGGGCGGACTTCGCTCAGACCATGACGCCCGCCGAACAGCAGGCGATGGCCGCCCACCAGGAGTACTGGCAGCTGGGCCCCCGCGAAGCTGGGGACTGCTGCGCGACGGCCGAGTGGTGGTCTACGGTCCCGTCGCCGACCCCGAGGGAGCGTGGGGTATGGGCGTGCTGCGCGCCGCCGACCGTGCCGAGGTGCTGGCCATCGCCGAGAAGGACCCGTCAGTCACAGCCGGTGTCAACACCTTTGAGGTGTACGAGATCATGGACGGCGTCACGGGTTAACGGTGATTTGGGTGCGCAAACAGTCGCTCGGCGAATGTTTGCGCACCGAAATCGCTATCCCTCCAGTTTGTAGCCCAGGCCGCGGACGGTGACCAGGTGCACCGGGTTGGCAGGGTCGGACTCGATCTTCGACCTCAGCCGCTTCACATGCACGTCAAGGGTTTTCGTGTCACCGACGTAGTCGGCACCCCATACGCGGTCGATGAGCTGACCACGCGTGAGCACCCGACCGCTATTGCGCATCAGATACTCGAGCAGGTCGAACTCCTTGAGCGGCAAGGTGATCAGATCTCCGTTGACCGACACAACGTGCCGCTCCACATCCATCCGCACCGGGCCGGCCTCGAGTACACCATCGCCGATCCCCGCGTCGTCGTTGTCGGTGCCGCGACGCAAAACCGCGCGGATCCGGGCGATCAGTTCCCGGGCCGAGTACGGCTTCGTGACGTAGTCGTCGGCCCCGAGCTCGAGCCCAACCACCTTGTCGATCTCGCTGTCACGCGCCGTCACCATAATGACGGGAACGCTTGAGCGCGAACGCAATTGCTTGCATACATCGGTGCCGCTCATCCCCGGAAGCATCAGGTCCAGCAGGACGATGTCGGCACCGGACCGCTCGAACTCCGCCAGGGCCGACGGCCCGTCGGCCACCACGGTGGCCTCAAAGCCCTCCTTGCGCAGGAGAAAGGCCAGGGGATCGGCCAAGGACTCCTCGTCCTCCACGATCAACACGCTGGTCATCTGCTAGCTAGTCCTCTCGTTCGACGTGCACTTCTAGGTCATCGTCACCCTGGGGGTATGCCGGAATCGACAGGGTGAAAGTCGATCCCGTTCCTTGTTGGCTCCACAGCCGGATGGATCCGTTGTGGTTGGCGGCGACGTGTTTGACGATCGCCAACCCGAGTCCGGTCCCGCCGGTGGCCCGGGACCGCGCCTTGTCGACGCGGAAAAATCTTTCGAACACCCTCTCCTGATCTGCGCGGGCGATGCCGATTCCTCGGTCGGTGACGGCGATCTCAATGTTGTCGCCGCGGCGGCGCCTACTGATCGACACCGCGGACCCGTTGGGTGAGTAGGCGATCGCGTTGGACACCAGGTTGGCGATCGCCGTGACCAACAACGTCTGGTCACCGAGCACGCGGAAGCCGGTCGGTGCGTCTGTGGTGATCGCGATGTCGGCGTTGTCGGCGGCCACCTTGTAGCGCGACAGTGCCTCGGCCACCACGGTGTCGACGTCGACGGATTCCAGGTCGGGCAGCGGTTCGGCGCCCTGCAACCGCGACAGCTCGATCAATTCGCCGACCATGTTGGCCAGCCGGCTGGATTCGGTCAGCATCTTGCCTGCGAACCGGCGCACCGTCTCGGGGTCGTCCGCCGACGCCAGCACCGCCTCCGCGAGCACACCCACCGCACCGACCGGGGTTTTGAGTTCGTGGCTGACGTTGGCGACGAAGTCGCGGCGGGTCGCCTCCATCCGGGCGTGTTCGGACTGGTCGTCGACATAGACGACGGCGAACCGGCGATCCTGCTCGGTCAGCAGGCGGACATGGCCGCGGACCGAAAGCCCGGAGCGGCCGGGATGGGCGCGCTTGCGCGGCGAAAGATCAACCTCGCCGTCCTCGCCCGTGGTCAGCGTGCGTTCTGCCGCAAGCCAGGCGCGGTCGTCGAGCAGTCGGTCGCGAACCAGGCCCAGTTCGCGGGCCCGGTCGTTGGTGTAGACGACGTCACGGTAGGTGTCGACCACGACGATCCCGACCGGCGACTGGGCTACGACGTGGGCCAACATCTGCGACACGGTGATGCCGTTCTGCGCCGTCGCGCGCCGCTGCCTGCGCTCCATCAGGCGAGGCACCAGCCCCGCCCCGAGCGCCACACCGATCACCAGGGTGAGAAGTGCGGCGAGGGCGGCAATCAGCGTCGCCGTTACCACACTCACGCGAAAATCGTACGCACCCGGTGAACGTCATCCCAGCAGCGTGCGGCCAAAACGGGACAAGTCACAGAAGTAATCGCCGAAATTCGAACCCCGGCTTTCCCCCGTTAACCCGCCGTTCGCCGGACAGCACCGTTTCGGTGGCTACTTCGCACCCTGCGCAGCAACTGCGGCCGCACCTGCCGCCGCGGCCTCGGGGTCCAGGTAGGTGCCTCCGGCGACCTTCGGCTTGAGGTCGGCGTCCAGGTCGTAGCGAAGCGGAATGCCGGTGGGGATGTTGAGGCCGACCACGTCTTCGTCCGACATCCCGTCCAAATACTTCACCAGCGCGCGCAACGAGTTGCCGTGCGCGGCGATCAGTACGGTCTTGCCGGCCGCAAGGTCAGGAACGATCGCCTGCTCGAAGTACGGCACGAACCGGTCCACAACGTCTTTGAGGCATTCCGTCAGCGGTCCGCCGCCGATATCGGCATAGCGCGGGTCGGTGTCCTGGCTGTACGTGCTGCCCGCCTCGATCGGCGGCGGCGGGGTGTCGTAGCTACGACGCCACTTCATGAACTGCTCGTCGCCGTACTTTTCCTTCGTCTCGGCCTTGTTCAGGCCCTGCAGGGCGCCGTAGTGCCGCTCGTTGAGCCGCCAGTCGCGGTGCACCGGGATCCAGTGGCGGTCGGCCGCGTCCAGCGCCAGGTTTGCGGTGGTGATCGCCCTACGCAGCAGCGATGTGTAGAGCACATCGGGTTGACGCTCGAGTTCGGAGATCAGCTGGCCCGCGCGCACCGCTTCGGCCCTGCCCTTCTCGGTGAGGTCGACGTCGACCCACCCGGTGAACAGGTTCAGCGCGTTCCATTCGCTCTCGCCGTGACGAAGCAGGATCAGCGTGGAATCTCCCATGCCGAAAAGACTAGTCGGCTGAGGACTCATCGTCTTCGTCAATCAGGTGAGCGAAGGCCTGCAAGTTCTTCAGCGACTCCCCGCGCGATACCCGCCACTCCCACTCTCTCTGAATGGAGGAGCGAAACCCCAACTCCAGCAACGTATTGAAGTCAGAGTCGACGGCTTCGAGTACCTGGCCGAGGACGCGGTCGATCTCGTCGGAGGTCACCGATTCCAATGCCATCCGGCCGACGAGGTAGATGTCACCGACGTTGTCGAGTGTGTAGGCGACACCGTAGAGGCGGCGGTTCCGTTTCAGTAGAAAACGGTAGACACCCTCGTGGTTTTCATCGGGCTTGCGGCAGACGAATGCCTCGACACGGACCGAGTGTTCGCCGATGGACAAGATCGTGTTGGTCTTCAGCCGCCGCTCGCCCGGCAGCTCGACGATGATGCCACCCAGTCCACCGCGCACACCATCGTGGCGGCTGCAGACGAGACCGTTCTCCTTACAGGCTTGTTCGATGACTTCGGCAGCGCTCACGCACGCACCCCGCGGCGGATCGTGAAGCGCCGCCCACTGCGCCGCGCCGTCACATCCATGCGCTGGAGCGCCCGGTAGTCGGTGATCGCGCGGCCGTAGCTGGTGAGCAGCGCGTCGACGGTGCGGGCCCACGAGAACGTGGCGGCGTGCTCGACGGCCGCCGCGCGCATCGTGTCGGGGCCAGCCGCCCGGACCTTGTCCAGCAGTGCGCCGATGGCCTGCGCCCAGTCATCCACGTCGTGGCCGTCGACCAGCGTGCCGGTGACGCCGTCGCGCACCGCGACCGGCAGCCCGCCGACCGCGGCGGCCACCACCGGGGTCCCGCAGGCCTGCGCCTCGATGGCGACGAGTCCGAAGGATTCCGAGTAGCTCGGCACGGCGACCAGGTCCGCGGCCCGATAGACGTCAACGAGTTGATCGCGCGACTGCGGCGGCAGGAACGTCACATGTGCGGTGATACCCAGTTCTTCGGCCAACTGAATCAGCGCCTCGGGTGCGGCCAGCCCACTGCCGGACGGTCCGCCGGCCACCAATACCCGCAAGCTGCCGAAGCGGTCGGTCAGCCGGGCCGCGGCGCGCAGCAGCACGTCGGGCGCCTTCAGTGGCTGGATCCGACCCACGAATGCCAGCACCTGCTCGTCGGCGCGTAGCCCTAGGGCGGCGCGGGCCGCAGCCCGGTCGCCGGGCGTGAACAGTTCAAGGTCGACACCGGGGTGGACGATGTCGATGCGCGCCGGATCGGCATGATGCAGCGAAACAAGTTGGTGCGCTTCGGTTTCGGTGTTGACGATCAGACGGTCGGCCTCATCGACCACCTGCTGCTCGCCGACCGCGCGCAGCGGCGGCTCGGGTGAGTCGCCGTCGGCCAACGCGGCATTCTTCACCGCGGCCAAGGTGTGCGCAGTGTGCACGAGGGGCACCGCCCATCGGTCCCGCGCCAGCCAGCCCACCTGACCCGACAGCCAGTAGTGCGAATGCACGACGTCGTAGTACCCGGGCTCATGCGTGGCCTCGGCCCGCAGGACCCCTGCGGTGAACGCGCACAGCTGGGTGGGCAGGTCGTACTTGTCCAGGCCCTCGAACGGGCCGGCCACGACGTTGCGGACCAGCACCCCGGGCGCGACGTGCACGACGGGTGCGTCGGCCGAGGAGGTGGCCCGGGTGAAGATCTCCACCTCGACCCCGCGCCGGGCCATCTGGAGTGCGCTCTGCAGCACGTAGACGTTCATTCCGCCCGCGTCGCCGGTGCCCGGCTGCGCCAGTGGCGACGTGTGCACCGACAACACGGCTACTCGTCGCGGAACCGCAAGACCCGTCAGATCCGTGGCGTGACGCACAAAGACATGTCTACACCGTGGCGGGGAGCCTCCCCCTTACGCACTCACTTCGGGTCGCCGGTTCAGGGTCCGCTTCATCGCGCCGATCGGATCGGCGTAGAGCCCGACGAGCGACACCACGCCCGCACCGGCCTCTTGCACCCGATTGCCGAATGCCGTCAGCCTGATCTGACGCGCAGGCATCACGGACCGTTCCGCGTAGGCGGCTTCGACCAGTTCCATGCCCTCGGGGTACTCGGTGAACGCCTGCCCGCCGACCACGAGGTCGTCGGGGTTGAGCAGGTCGCGCAGCAGGGCGACGGCCTGGCCGAGCACTCTGGCCCGCTCGGCGAGCAGGGCCTGCGCCTGCTCATTGCCCTGCCGGGCGGCACGCAGCACCGCAGGCATCGTCGATGCGGGCCCGTCGGTGGCGATGATGCGCTCCTTGCGGGCGGCGATCAGCACGGCCTCGTCACTCACGGTGGACTCCAGCTGCCCGGTGCCGCCCAGCAGTTCGGATTCAACGGGCAGCGCGGCGATGGTGCCCGGTCCGCTGGTGGGCGAATGCACCCGCCCGCCGATGGACAGCGCATAGCCGACGGTCTCGCGGGCGTAGACGTAGAGGCTTGTCCCCGCGGACGCAGGAAGCAGACGTCGACCCCCGAGCAGAAGTTCCGCACCGGCCATCGCGTCGACGTGGGAGGCCACCGACGCCGGTAAGCCGAGCGCTTCGGCGAACGCCGGGCCGACGGGAGCGTCCGACCAGCCCAGCCTCGGATGATCGAGGTAGCCCCGCGCGCTGTCGACGACACCGCCTGCGGCGACACCCACCCACAATGCCCGGCGGCGGTGCCAACGGCTCAGGTAACGGCGGGCGCTGGCCGCCAGCGATGCCAGCGCTGCGGCCTGTGGTCCCCGCGGCGTCGGCGTCTCGACCACATCGAGCGTGCGGCCGAACAGGTCGGTGGCCACGATGCTGGTCGTGCGGGCACCGATGTGGATGCCAAGGGTCAGGTAGGGCTCGTGGTTGATCTCAACCGGGACGCGCGGGCGCCCGATGGCCCCGGAGACCGCAAGATCGGCGCGTTCCCGCAGCACACCTGCGTCGAGCAGCGCGGTGACCTGACGGTTGACCGTTGCAATGCTGAGTCCGGTGACCTGGGCGATGGTGTCACGTGCGATCGGACCGCGCAGTCGTGCTGCACCGAACACGGAACCGGCGGCGGCCTCGGCTACCCGCAGCGATGGTGCGACGACGTGGTGACGTGCCAAGAGAAGTGTGGGGGTGGCAGTGCGCACGGAATTGTCCTTTGTGAAGTCGGCCGGGGGTCTGTGCCACACCCGGCGACTGTCATCAGGACAGCGGAATCAGGAGCGGCGAAGTGCGCAACGACAACAGTGCCGCGTGATGCGGGCAGCCTGACTCCTGGACACACCGAGAATTTAGCATGCCAACTAAAGTTGGGCGTATGACGACACCAGAGACCGAAAAGCGGGTCGCGGTGGTCACCGGCGCCAGCGCCGGTATCGGTGCGGCGACCGCGAGAACCCTTGCAGCCCTTGGATTTCACGTGATTTGCGCAGCGCGGCGCGCCGAGCCGATCCAGGCTTTGGCCGACGAGATCGGTGGTACCGCCATTGTGACCGACGTTACTGATCCTGACGCTGTCAAAGCCCTGGCCGACAGCCTGAACAGGGTCGACGTGCTCGTGAACAATGCCGGCGGCGCACGCGGACTCGAGCCGGTGTCAGAGGCCGATATCGAGCACTGGCGGTGGATGTGGGAGGCCAACGTGCTCGGCACGCTCCTGGTCACCCGCGCATTGCTCCCGAAGTTGATCGATTCCGGCGACGGGCTGATCGTCACGGTCACCTCGATCGCGGCCGTGGAGATCTACGACAACGGCGGCGGCTACACGTCGGCCAAGCATGCCCAGGGCGTGTTGCACCGCACATTGCGCAGCGAGTTGTTGGGGAAACCGGTGCGGCTCACCGAGGTTGCGCCCGGCATGGTGAAGACCGACTTCTCGCTGCGGCGGTTCGAGGGCGATGAGAAGCGCGCCGCCAAGGTCTACGAAGGCGTGACTCCGCTGGTGGCGGAGGACATCGCCGAGGTGATCGGATTCGTCGCGAGCCGGCCGGCCCACGTCGACCTGGACCTGATCGTGGTCAGGCCCCGCGATCAGGTGACCGGAGCCAGCGGCTCCCGCTTCAACCGAAGGTTGAAGGACTAGCAGCGCAACCGCCAGACCTAGCCGCCAGGGCGTCCGGCGGGCTCGGGCGCACCCGACGGCGTTGCGGGCGCGGTGCTGGGAATCCCTGCGGGTGAGGCCTCGTCCGACAACGCGGACATGGAAGTCCACTCACCCCACGGGATAGCCCAGTCCCAGATATCGCCGTCGGCGTAGGACAGCTGGATCCGCGTTCCGGTGACCTCGACCGGGTCGCCGTAGATGGCGCTGTTGAAGTACTGCTGAGCGTCCGATTCGGACAGGTTGATGCACCCGTTGGTGACATTGGTGTTGCCCTGCGAACCAAGGCTGGCCGGGTTGGCGTGGATGAACTCTCCGTTGTTGGAGATCCGGACGGCGAACCGCTCGCGGACGTTTGCGTATCCAGCCGCGGGATTGGTCATGTAAAAGTCTTCGTACTTCTCGGTGACCACATGGATCCCACTGCGGGTGACGTTGCGGTCCAGGTCGCCTTCGCCGTAGCTGCACGGGAAGTCCATGATCACCGCACCGCCGGCGTCGAGCACCTGGATGCGGTGCGACGATGCCTCGGCGATGACCAGCTGGCGGCGGCCGATCTCGAATGTCAGCGTCGAATCCTGGGCACCGAAGGCGCCGTCACCGAAGGGGATGCCGTAGAGCCTCGCGTCCACGTGCACCTTCGTGCCTGCCGGGTAGTAGTCACGGGTACGCCAGTGCATCCGCGAGCCGCCGACCTCGTCGGGCAGCCATGCCCAGCTGCCTTCGACCGGCGGCTCGGTGGTGACCTTGACCGCCTTCTCGACGGACGCCTTGTCGGTGATCGATGCATCGAATTGGAGAATGATCGGAGCTGCGACGCCGACGACCTGACCATCGGCGAGCTGGAAGCGGCCGCTGACCTGAGTGCTGGGGTCGACGGTGGAGAAGTTGCCTGCGACCGGGGCCGCATTGCCGTCGCGGCCGACCACCGAGCCGGACCAGGTGTACTCAACGCCGTAGCCGAGCGGTTCGGTGACGTTGAAAGCCGTGCGATCGCGGTTGAGCGCACCCGCGACAACCTTGCCTTCTGGATTCGTCAGCGCGACCCGCTGAAACCAGCCGTCGCTCACCTCGACGCCGATGGGCGCCGTCGGAACCACGTCAGCGGTGGAGTCGGCCGGCTGAAAATTCAACGACGGTGCGGGCGGCGCGATCGCCTCGCCCGCGGAGGGTGCAGACCGATTCGAACAGGCGGCCAGAGCGCCCGGCGCGATGACCCCGACCGCAAATGCGGTCAAGGCGCGCCGACGACTTATCGACGGCATCCGATCGGCTGGGCTCACGTGGATCCAGGGTACCTAGAGAGTCACCCCTATCAGAATCGGCTCGGGCGTGAGTTCGATCCCAAATGCGGTTCTGACCCCGTCGCGCACCGCCCTGGCCAGCGCAATCACATCGGCCGTGGTCGCGCCGGCGCGATTGGTCACAGCCAGCGTGTGCTTTGTCGAAAGCCGCGCCGGGGCGCCGTCGCCGGGGTAACCCTTCGGAAAACCGGCGCGCTCCACGAGCCAGCCGGCGGCCAATTTGACCCCGTCGGGCGCCGGGTAATTGGGCACGTCGGCCTCGACACTGCTCTTCAGCTGCTCGAACACTGCTGGCGGTACGACGGGGTTGGTGAAGAACGACCCGACGCTCCAGGTGTCGTGGTCGGCTTCGTCGAGGACCATGCCCTTACGCGCCCGCAGTGCCAGCACCGCTTCGCGCACGCGGGTCGCCTCAACCCGCGAATCCGGCTCTGCGCCAAGTGCATTAGCCAGTTCCCCGTAGCGAACCGGGGCGCTGCGTCCTTCGGGGTTCAATTCGAACTCCACCTCGAGCACCGTCGCCGCCGATGAGTGTTTGAGTGTGCTGGTGCGGTAGCCGAACCGCAGGGCCGACGGTGGGACCCACCGGTCCTTGCCGGTGCGGCGGTCCAGAAGGCGCACCCGCCGGATGGTGTCGGCGACCTCGGCGCCGTACGCGCCGACATTCTGAACCGGTGTCGCACCGGCGGAACCCGGGATGCCCGAAAGGCACTCCAGCCCGCCCAGCCCGTGCGCCAAAGATGTCACAACCACGTCATCCCACGCCGCGCCTGCCTCCGCGCGCACGATGTTGTCCTCGACGGTGATCTCGGTGTTGGCGAGCAGGACCACGGTGAGGTCAGTGAGGTCGTCGGCCAGCACGACGTTCGATCCGCCCGCCAGTACCAGTGCATCACTGTCGGGACCGAGCGCGCGCGTCACGTCGACAACCTTCTGCGTGGTGTCGCAGGTGATCAGGCGCCGCGCGACGGGCCCGACGCGCAAAGTCGTCAGCGGTGCCAGCGGCACCGCTTCGGAGACGGACGCGCCGCCGATGAGCGAACTGACCACGGGCGGTAACGGTAGCCTGGCCAGCTATGCCGCGTTCATTCGACATGGCCACCGAATACGAGGGCACAGTCGAACAGGTCCACCGCGCATTCCGCGAGGAGCGGTACTGGATGGCCCGGTTGACGGAGTCCGGTGCGGACGCCTACTCGCTGGACAAGCTGGTCCTCGGCGACGACGGTGGGATCGACATCGTGACGACCCAGAAGATTCTCGCGAGCCGGCTGCCCGGCGTAGTTCAGCAGTTCCACCGGGGCGACCTGGCAATGATTCGCGAAGAAGTGTGGTCGCCGATCCGCGACGGTCAGGCGTCGGCGACCATCAAACTGACCATCCACGGGGCACCCGCAAATCTCAGCGGCAGCGCAACGCTCGTCCCCGAGAAACCGGGCACCGGTTCACGGCTGGACTTCCAAGCCACCGTGGAGGTCAACATTCCGCTCGTCGGCGGCAAGATCGAGAACTTCATCGGCAGCCAACTCGTCGACCTGTTGATCCAGGAGCAGCGCTTCACCACGGTGTGGATCGCCGAGAACTCCTAGGTCTCATCACCCTGCCCTGCGGCGTGGTGCGGGGTGTCGGGCCCCAACCGGCCTAAAATTGCATTCATGGCTGCTCCCATTGGACAGCTCACGCGAGGCACCACCGGCTACAACCGACTGCGACGCAGCGACCGCTGGCTGGTGTATTCGCGACGGGTGCGCGCCGCACTGTTGTCCGCCGCCGATCCGTTGGTGGTCGACCTGGGCTACGGCGCGCTCCCGGTGACAACCCTCGAGCTGGCCGAGCGCCTGCGGATGGTGCGCGGCGACGTTCGGGTAATCGGTCTTGAAATCCATCCCGAGCGGGTCAAGGCGGCACGCGAGGCGACCGGCCACACCGTCGAATTCGCGCTGGGCGGATTCGAACTGGCCGGGCGGCAGCCGGTTTTGGTGCGAGCGTTCAACGTGCTGCGCCAATACCCGGTCCATGCGGTGGCCGAAGCGTGGTCGACCATGCAAGACCAGTTGGCTCCCGGTGGCCTCATCGTCGACGGAACGTGCGACGAGCTCGGCAGGCGCTGTTGCTGGGTGCTGCTCGACGCGGACGGTCCGCTGAGCCTCACGCTGGCCTGCGACCCGTTCGCCATCGAGCGCCCCTCCGATCTCGCCGAGCGGCTGCCCAAGGTACTGATCCATCACAACGTCGACGGCCAGCCGATCCACACGTTGCTGACGGCGGCCGACCGAGCGTGGGCCAGTGTGGCGGGACACGGCGTCTTCGGCCCGCGGATCCGATGGCGGGCAATGCTGGAACTCCTGCGCGATAGCGGTTTCCCCGTCGAGCCACCGCGGCGACGGATGCGTGACGGCGTTCTCACCGTGCCGTGGTCTGATGTCGCTCCCATTCCGCACTGACCGGCCCGCACCCGAACGTCCTAGGCTGGTCGTCATGCGCGTGGCCCTGGCACAGATCCGCAGCGGTACCGACCCCGCGGCCAACCTCGACCTGGTCGAGGACTACACACGACGCGCTGCCGACGCTGGGGCGCGGCTGGTGCTGTTCCCCGAGGCGACGATGTGCCGGCTCGGCGTGCCGTTGGCTTCGATCGCCGAGCCGCTGGACGGGCCTTGGGCGGCGGGAGTACGACAAATCGCCGAGCGCGCAGGCATCGTGGTCGTCGCGGGCATGTTCGTCCCTGCCGGTTCGCACGCGGGACGGGCGCGGGTGACCAACACCCTGATTGCGACGGGTCCCGGAGTCGATGCGCACTACGACAAGATCCACCTCTATGACGCCTTCGGGTTCACCGAGTCGAACACCGTGGCGCCGGGTAGCGAGCCCGTGGTGATCACCGTCGACGGCGGCTCGGCACCCGTGAACGTCGGCCTCACACTGTGTTACGACGTCCGCTTTCCCGAGCTATACGTCGAATTGGCGCGCCGCGGAGCACAACTCATCACCGTCCACGCGTCATGGGGCACCGGGCCCGGCAAGCTCGAGCAGTGGACACTGCTGGCCCGGGCCCGCGCCATCGACACCACCGGCTTCATCGCCGCGGTCGATCAGGCCTATCCGGGCGACGAAATCGCCGCACTCGGCCCCACCGGGGTGGGCGGCAGCGTCGTCGCGTCGCCGCTGGGCGAAGTCGTCGCATCGGCAGGTGACGATCCAGCTCTGCTCGTCACCGATATCGACCTCGAAGCAGCCCGGAAGGCGCGCGAAACCATCGCGGTCATGAACAACCGCACAGATCAGCCATGGCGTAAGGCAGAATCGCGGAGATGACAGACCCCTGGGACCGCCGGAACCAGCCGCAAGGCCCGCCGCCGCAGTATCCGCAGGGGCCGCCGCAGTATCCGCAGGGTCCTCCACAACGGCCACCGCAGGGGCCGGCGCCGGGCTACGCCGCGCCTCCTCCACCCCCGGGTACTCCGCCGCAGCAAGCGTCGGCTCCGCAACAGGAAGAGACGACGCCGCCTAAGAAGCGGACGGGATTTCTTCGCGATCCGCTGTCGATCGTCCTCACAATCGTCATTGTCGTGGCGGTGGTCGCATCCGCGCTGATCGGCATCGAGTTGTACGCACGCAGCGAGGGCGAGACCAAAGTTGCCGCCGCCGTCGAATGTCTCGTAGAGGACACGGCCGACGTGTCATTCGGCTTCACGCCGCCGTTTCTGATGCAGCACATGTCCGGCCACTACACGAACATCCACATCGAAACCGCGGGCAATCAGATCCGGGATATGAGCGGCATGAAAGCCGATGTGACCGTCAAGGACGTGCGGTTGGAGGACACCGCTGACTCCGGTGGCTCGATCGGGTCGCTCGTCGCGAAGATCGACTGGACGGCCGCTGGGATGACTCAGTCCATCCAGAACGCCATTCCGCTCGTCGGCTCGTTAATTTCCGGCGTGACGACCAACCCGTCCGACGGCACGGTCGAGTTGGAGGCAGCGCTCGGCAACATCGTGACCAAGCCTGCGATCAAAAACGGCGCCCTCACGCTAGAGGTGACGGAGTTGACCGGACTCGGCTTCACCTTGCCGCGTGAGACGATCCAGCCTGCGCTCGACACCCTCACCTCCCAGCTGACAAACGAGTTGCCGATGAACATCAAGGCCGACTCGGTGGACGTTACCGACACCGGCGTGCAGGCCCAGTTCTCGACCCAGAACGCGACGATCCCCAAGAGCGAGGACGACTCCTGCTTCTCCAGTATCTGAGGTCAGTCTGTCGAATCGCCCCATCGAAAGCTGTTGACGTACTTGCCCATATCCATGGCCAGCTGAAGATTGACACCAGACGGATGGCCCGTCCCGAAGTCCCGGGTGAATTCGTGGTACGGCCCGACCGCGGCGGCAACCAACGCATAGTCGTTCCTGATCGCGACCATGACGACGATCCGTAGATGGGTGAACGTGCTACCCGCGTCCTGCGGATACTCGTCGGCCACCATGCCGAAGCCGGGCTCGTATCCGACCATCGCATTGGGGATCTCGTAATCCATGGTCGCGTTCGGATACTTCAGGCCCATCAGCTCGTGTGCGATCTGCTTCGGCGTGCGACCCTCGGCGGGCATTCCGAACAGCGCCATGGTTCCGGTGTCGCCGCCGGTGAATTTCAAATCGACACCGTCGGTGGCGAGTGTGGCCTCATACGCCGATCCCGGGCCGGGATACTGGACCGAGAACGCGCCGTCCGGCGAGACGAAGCGCGGATTGGATTCGATCGGTTCGGCGACCGGCGGGCGTCCACAATCCGGCGGGCACACATACTTGGGTTCGACGGGGGTAGCCAGCACCGCGGCCGTAACCCCAGCCGCGGCAACGACAGCCACGCCGATACCCATTGTTGCCAGTAGGCGAGTGTTGGATGTCTCGTGTACCGCGACCGTCTCGCTGTCCGGTGCCACTCGTCGTCCGGTTCGCGACGACCGTGACGCCGCATGGGCGGCGACACCGCAATTGGGACAGAACGGCATATGGGGTACAACGGTGTCGCAGTTCGGACACAGCACCCGACCACTCGGGTCGTCCGGCTCCTGCTGTTCGTTCACCAAGGCGGTCTGCACACCGACCCTCAGTGCGATCAGCGCGAACGCGGCGATCAGGAAGTACAGCCCGAACTGCAGGCCCAGCGGGATCTGGTTGAGGTCCATCAAAGCGATCGCGGCGTACAGCCCGAGTGTCACAACCACACTGGCTGCGATTACCCGTCGACGGCCGTACCACAGCGCCACACCGACCAATCCGCCAAGCGCTGCCGATGCCAATGGCACGGCGACAACCTGAATTCCCGCCTGGAGGACAAAATTGTTCATCGGCCGGGCGCCGGCCGTTATCCCCGTTTCCAAAAGGGGAGCCAACCGGGTCAGAGACCACGCCGCGGTGAACATGGTCGCACCCAGCGCGCCGATCACGAAGCCGTCCAACGATTCCCGAGTGCCTGGTCGTACCAGCCGAATCACCACCGCCGGGATCAGCATGAGTGCAGCAAAACCGACAGGGACGGCCAGCATGGACAACGTGTCGAATACGGTCAGCTGATAGCCGGCGTTGACGAATGCCACGGCGGCAGGATCGGCGAGCAGTGCGCCGGTCACGTACGCCCATGCGACGCCGAGGGCGATCCCCATGGCGGCCGTCAGTACCAGGACAATGTTCGGCAGGTCGTCATCGATATCCGACTCGTGCAGATAGAGCATGAAGAGGATCGGAGGACCGAGCGCACCGACCGTGATCAACGGTGCCTGCCATCCGAGCAGGGCGAAGGCGGTCAGTGCGGCCAACAGCAGTCCCAGTCCCAGCCGGAACGGTCGAAGCGCACTCTTCGGCAAGTGCGGGAACAGCGACGTCGCCACCGATGGCAGCAGGGTGTGCTCACTCGGTGTCGCAGCGTACGTCCGGATCCTTCGGCGCCGCCTACCCTGCTGCGCCGCACCACAGTGCCCGCAGAACGCCGCCTCGGGTACGTCGGCGGCGCACGCCCGGCAGACCATGGTGGACGTGCCACCGAGGCTGGTCACCGCCGCGAAATCCCTTGCTGGAGTTCGAGAAAGTTCTGGGCGAGGTTGTATACGTTCGGGGTGCCCAGGCCGGACACCAGGTCATAGCCGGGCCCCGCGTAGTCGACCGCGTTGCCACCGCGGACGATATCCCGGAATCCGGGACGACTCGCACCCGCGGCGACGCGATACAGCATCGCGTTCGCGTTCCCGAGCGGACGTCCGCCATTGGCGACGAGGTACTGATTCATCAGCACGGTCAGCGCGGCCCAGATCGGCGCCGCCTGCGAGGTACCACCGCCGAGTACTTCGGTCTGCTGGTAGATGAGCCTCACCCCGGTGTACGGATCCGAGACGGCGGAGACATCAGGCGAAAGACGGCGATGCTCGGTGTCCCGTTCGGCGCTCAGACGGTCCTGCCATGGCGGACGATCGAACAATGTCGACACTCCGCCGCTAGTACCTTGCGACAACGGTGAGTCCACCCACGCGTATTCGCCCACCCACTGTCCCCGGGGGCTCGTCGACAGGGTGGTGCCACCGACCGTTGTCATCGCCGGTATCGACGAAATCGCGTCCAGGCCAATGTCATCCGGTCCGGGTGGCGCTGACCAGTCCTCGCCGCTCTTGCACTCGAGGCCCGCGGTGTCTCCGCTCGCGTCGAACGCCGACGTGCCACGTTTTTGTGCGGCGGCCAAGGCAGCCTGCACGGGCGCCAGATCTGCCGCGGTGAAAAGCTTCTCGCAACCCCACCCGATCGATAGGCTCCACACCGCTCCGGGGAACCGGCGATCGACATCTTCGAACATCCTGCCGATCTTCTCCAGTGCCCCGTCGCCCTGCACAGTCGGCCGGGCGTTGACGACGACAAGGCGCGCGTCCGGCGCAATCGCGTGTGCCACTTGGAGATCCATCGCCGTTTCGCCGTGCTGCTCCTCAGGCTTCCCGTCGATGATCTCCGGGGTGAAGCGCGGCAGGCCGGAGGTGTCGGCGAAGAGATCCAGGTCCGCCTGGTCGACGCTGTCGAAGGCGAAGATCACGATCGTCGAGCCCTTGCCGGTGAAGCCCAGTTCGGCCAGCGGGTTGGCGTTGTAGGCCTGCAACAAACCATCGGGGGTCAATCCGCCCCAGCGCACATCGAGCGGCAGCAATCCAGGACTCGCCATGCCGTGCGGCGTATAGCCGTTGATGCGGCCCACCCCAGACACGACCCCGCGCAGCGGTGACGGTATCGACGGCTGCTGCGTGGACGCGTAGAACACCTGGCCCTTGCGGCCCCGGTAATCGTGTATCGGTACGTCGAACGCCCGCGCCACATCCTCGGCGGCGCCCTCGACGATCGCCCAGCCATCGTCGGGCCGTCCGCGTATCCACAGGCCCGAATCGCCGGCCCACTGGGTCAGCGTCTCGGCCCGCGCCGGGTCCGCGAGCGTAACGGTCAGTTGCGCATCGTCGGCATGTGAGGGCCCCAGATCGCTGGAACTCGCCAACAGCGACGCGTAGGGACCCACGATCACATTGGGAGTTTGTCGAGCACAGCCGGCACCGACGCCGGCAATGATGAGCAGCGCCACCGCCGCGAGCGCCGAAAGCCCCCGCCATTGCGGCGGTGGCGGCAACCGTCTAGGTCCAATTTGGCAATCGTTTCGGCGTGGTATGCCGTGCATCATAGCCAATCAGCAAACGATTCTAAATTGCGTCATTCACTCGCGAGAAGCCCCGAAGCCGTCGAGCACCGATCGGGTTCCAGACAGTCCCAACCGGGTCGCACCGGCATCGAGCATGGACACCGCGTCGGTGGTCGTGCGGATGCCGCCGCTGGCCTTGACCTCGACACGAGGGCCGACCGTCGCGCACATCAGCGCTACGGCCCGCACCGAGGCACCGCCTGCTGGATGAAACCCTGTGGAGGTCTTAACGAAGTCCGTCCCGCCATCCTCGGCGGCCCGGCATGCGGAGACGAGCGCCTGCTCCCCCACGATGCTGAGCAACGCCGCCGACTCCACGATCACCTTCAGGACGATCTTCTGGCCGATGGCCGCCCGGACCGCGGCGACGTCCGCTGCCACGGCGGTGAAGTCACCGGACACTGCGGCTCCAACGTCGATCACCATGTCGATCTCGGCGGCTCCCGCCGCCACTGCGAGGCGCGCCTCTTCGGCCTTGATGTCCGAAAGGTGCTTACCGGAAGGGAATCCCACGACTGCGGCTATGGGCAGCTGTGCCGCGCCCGATCGATTCGCGACGGCGACCATGGACGGGGACACGCAGACCGCGTACGCCCCGAGCTCGGTGGCTTCCTCGACGAGGCGCGCGATATCGCCTTCGGTGGCTTCGGGTTTGAGCAGGGTGTGGTCGACGAGCGCGGCCACCTCCTCGCGGCCGTAGTTCCCCACTAAAACGGTTCCTCGGTGCCGCCCGGGTTACAGCGCGTCGCCACCAATGTGTCGTCGTCGACCTCAGGCCGCCACGGCTCCAGATTCCAGCTGGTCTTGCCTGGGTGGCCGAGTTCGGCCAGCTGCCAGTGGCAGATGAACTGGGCGTACATTCCGGGCATGTCGGCATCCGGTGAGAGCGCCAGCACCTCTTGCCATGCGGCCACCTCGGTGTTCACCGTCGCGACCAGCGACGCGTCCCGGCCCGCAGCCGTCGGATACACCCGCAGACTCGACAGGTCTCCCCATTTGGCCCATTCGACGTGGTCGACGTAGGGCGGCGCGGGTACTGGCTCGGCGCTGGCGGCCGGAGCGAAAGCGAGCGGCGCGAGAGCGCCGGCTACTGCCGCGATGAAACGCAGATTGCCCATTGCCGGTTAACGGGACTTTCCCTGGATCTCCAGAATCTTCGGCCGCACGTCCACCAGATAGATACCCGTCGCGACCGCGGCGATCGCGATGGCGAAAACGGAAACCCCGGCAAGGCTGGTGAGCAGGGCAAAGGCGCCCGCACCGCCGATGATCAATAACCAGACCGGCTTGGTCAGCTTGCCCGCGGCGGTATACGCATCGGGCCGCTGCATGGCGGCGTGCACAAACGCATAGAGCGTCGCGGCCAGCACTACCAGGGCCAAAAGTAAGAGGACGTAACCCGCCAAGTTTTGGAGCTGCACGCTCCAAGCGTATGCGGGCTACGTCCCCTGGTCGACTCTGAGTCGCCCAGCCGGGCGACGGCGGGCCGAAATGCTACTTCTGCGTGACCTTCTTGGCCGGCGCCTTCTTGGCCGGAGCCTTCTTGGCCGGAGCCTTCTTGGCGGGAGCCTTCGCGGGCACCTTCTTGGCGGCGCTCTTGGCAGGAGCCGCGGCCTGCTGGGCCTTCTTCGGCAGCTCGACGCCGACCAGCTTGGCGGCGCGCTCGCCGACCGCGCGGGTCTGGGTGGCGACGTTGCCCAGTGCTTCCTGGGTCAGCTCGACGGCCTGGTCCGAATAGCGCTCGACGCGACCGGCGGCGTCTTCGAGGGCCGGCTGGCTGCGCAGCCGCTCGAGAGCAGCCTCGCCACGCTCGACCAGCTTGTTATAGGAGGTCTGCGCGGCCTCGGCGTAGGTCTCGGCGAACTTGCGCAGCTCGTCGGAGCTCAGCTTCTCGCGGAGGTCACCGAACTGAGTCGGCAGCTCCTCCTGCAGCTTCGTCACGCGGGCGCGGGTCTCTTCCACGCGGGTCTCGGCATCGCTACGCGCATCGTCGGCGCGCTCACGCAGAGCCGCAACGATCTCGTTGACGCGCTCGAGAGCCAGATCAGCGGCGCCGACTGCGGCAAGCAGCGGGGCCTTCAGGTCGTCAGCGGTCGGCTGGTTCTTGGCAGCGGTCTTCTTTGCCATGTCGGTGTTCCTCTCACTTCTGTTGTGTTGCTTCGGTATTGAGATTTGGTTTGGACTAACTCGGAGTTCGAAATGTTCTATTCAGTAGTCGGCTCCTCGTCGGTCTTGACGCCTGCGGCTTCGAGCTGCAGGTCCTCGTTCTGCTGGCCCTCGTTCTGCTGAACGAACGACGTGTAGATCTCGAGCAGCACCTGCTTCTGCCGCTCGGTGATCGCCGAGTCGGTGATGATGACGTCGCGGACTTCGTTGTTCTCGCTTGGTTCCAGAATTCCGGCCCTTATGTAGAGAACTTCCGCAGACACTCGCAGCGCCTTGGCGATCTGGTTCAGCACGTCGGCGGAGGGTTTCCGCAATCCCCGCTCGATCTGACTGAGATAGGGATTGCTGACACCGGCCTTTTCGGCCAGCTGCCGCACCGATACCTGGGCGGCCTCGCGTTGCGTGCGAATGAAGGTGCCGATGTCCTGTGCAGCGTTGGACACCACAGCGGCAATTTTTTCATCCTGCGGCATGCGTGACCCCCTCATACATTTGGGTAACCGATATCGACACGGCCTACGGTACGACGGGGTGCTAACTTTTGCAAGCACCAGTTAGCGCAGGTCAGAACAGTAGCTGGGCTATCGAATAGATGGCGAGGCCCGCCAGCGCACCCACCACGGTGCCGTTGATGCGAATGAACTGCAGGTCACGCCCCACGTGCAATTCGATGCGGCGACTGGCCTCGTCGGCGTCCCACCGCTCGATCGTCTCGGTGATGATCGCTGTGATCTCCGCCCCATATTGAGCGACGAGATGTTGAGCCGCCCGAATGATCCAGTTGTCGACCTTGTCTCGCAGGTCGACGTCGTCGCGCAACGACTCGCCGATGTGTACGACGGAGTCCGCGATCCGCGTCCGCAAGGCCGACGACGGGTCGTCGACCGACTCCAGGAAGATCCGCTTGGCCGTGGTCCAGGCGGTCTCGGCGGCCTTGGCGACCTCGTCGCGGGCCATGATCTGTTCCTTGACGTTCTCGGCGCGCTGGATCGTGGCATCGTCGTGCTGCAGGTCGTCGGCGAACTCGAACAGGAACCGGGTCGCCGACCGTCGCAATTCGTGGTCGGGGTTGCGCCGCACCTTGTCGGTGAAGTCCATCAGCTCGCGGTGGATCCGGTCACCCACGAGGTGGTCGACCCACCGGGGCGACCAGGTGGGTGAGTCGCGCTCGACGACCCGCTCGATGATCTCGCCGCCGTTGAGCGACCATTGGAACGCGCGGTCCGCCAGCAGTTGAATGAGCGCTTCCTGACGCCCCTCGGCAAGCAGCGACGCGAGCACCCGCCCGATCGGCGGTCCCCACTTCGGCTCGGCGATGCGCTTGACGATCATCCGGTCCAGCACGTGCTGCACATCCTCGTCGCGCAGCATCTCTACCAAAACCCGCAACGCCGTTGATGTTTCGGCCGCGACCCGCTCGGCGTGTGCCGCGTCGGACAGCCACTTACCGAGCCGGCCCGCGACCTCTGCATCGCGCAGTTTGGTCTCGACGACCTCCGGTGACATGAAGTTCTCGCGCACGAACGCGCCGAGGCCCTCGCCGAGTTGGTCCTTCTTGCGCTTGATGATCGCGGTGTGCGGGATCGGGATGCCGAGTGGGTGCTTGAACAGCGCGGTGACCGCGAACCAATCGGCCAGCGCGCCGATCATGCCCGCTTCTGCCGCGGCGCGGACGTACCCGACCCAGGGGGCTGCTCCGTGGGACTGGGCCCAGGTGCACACCAGGAAAATGACCGTGGCGCCGAGCAGAAACGACAGCGCGACGACCTTCATGCGCCGCAGCCCGCGCCTACGCTCCGCGTCGGCCGCACTGTCGGCGCCCGCCAGTGACTCGGCAAAACTCCGCGGTGCCGGATTGGCGCCCACATCGCGCCGGCGTGGAGCGGTCGGCGGCTCCGTCATGGCGGGTGTGCTGACGTTCGGTCTGTGTGCCACACCCCCATCATCCGCCACGCGCGGAGTGCCGGGTCCAGCCAACAGCACTCGAATACAAGATCGCCCGTACTATCAAGGGGAACTAGGGGACGGAATACGGCGATCGTGGCACAACCAACCTCGTCCGTCGCGCTGAAGACCGATGGACGCAAGAGGCGCTGGCACCAGCACAAGGTGGAGCGCCGCAATGAGCTGGTGGACGGCACGCTGGAAGCGATCCGGCGCCGCGGCAGCAACGTCAGCATGGACGAGATCGCGGCCGAGATCGGTGTGTCCAAGACCGTGCTGTACCGCTACTTCGTCGACAAGAACGACCTGACGACCGCGGTGATGATGCGGTTCGCGCAGACCACCCTGATCCCGAATATGGCCGCGGCGCTGTCGTCGAATCTGGACGGCTACGAGTTGACACGCGAGATCATCCGCGTCTACGTCGAGACGGTGGCCTCCGAGCCGGAGCCCTACATGTTCGTGATGGCGAACAACTCGGCATCCAAGAGCAAGGCCGTCGCGAACTCAGAGCAGATCATCGCCCGCATGCTCGGCGTGATGCTGCGCCGCCGCATGGCCGAGGTGGGTATGGAAACCGGCGGCGCGGCGGCCTGGGCGTTCCACACCGTCGGCGGCGTGCAGTTGGCCACTCACTCGTGGATGTCGGACCCCCGCATGACCTCCGACGAGCTGATCGACTACTTGACGATGCTGTCCTGGAGCGCGCTGTGCGGCATCGTCGAGGTCGGCGGGTCACTTGAGAAATTCCGGCAAGCCCCGCATCCTTCGCCGGTTTTGCCGCGGCGCCTGCTTGACTGAGCGGATGAGCGAGACCGACCTCCCGTCTTTGTGGACTCACGAGCCGCATACCCATCTCGAGTTCCGTCACGGCGACAAGGTCGCCGACATCGACACCAGCGCGACCCCGGGCTTCAAGGGCAAGAAGGCCGATGCGCCCCAGTTGCAGGCCGAGCGCAACGTGCGGTTCGCCGCCCTGCAGGAGATGCTGTACGCCAACAGCCGCTCCGGCGACACCCGAGCCATACTGTTGGTGCTGCAGGGGATGGATACCGCGGGAAAGGGTGGCATCGTCAAACACGTTGTCGGAGCGGGAAATCCGCAGGGAATCCGATACACGAGCTTCGGCAAGCCGACCGCCGAAGAGCTGGCGCATCACTATCTATGGCGCATCCGTAATGCGCTGCCCACCGCGGGCCACATCGGGGTCTTCGACCGCAGCCATTACGAGGACGTGTTGATCGTCCGGGTGCACAACCTGGTGGCGCCCGATGTGTGGGGGGCGCGCTACGACGAGATCAACGCCTTCGAGAAGGCGCTCGTCGACGGGGGTATGACGCTGATCAAGGCGGCGATGTTCGTCTCACTCGACGAGCAGAAGGCCCGACTCGGCGAGCGGCTGGAGCGTCCCGACAAGTACTGGAAGTACAACCCGGCCGACGTCGACGAACGCCTGAAGTGGCCGCTGTATCAGGAGGCATACCAGGCGCTGCTGGACAAGACGTCGACCGACTACGCGCCATGGCATGTGATCCCGTGCGACCGCAAGTGGTACAGCCGCCTGGCCATCACCGAACTGCTGATCGAGGCTCTTGAGCAGATGGACTTGTCTTGGCCCCCTGCTGATTTCGATGTCGACATGGAGAAGCAGCGGCTAGCACAGGCCTAGCTAGCTTCCCGTCTCGCCGAGCGCACGGTCGACAACTGAGCGCGACTCAGTACGTGTAGAAGCCCCGACCTGACTTCTTACCCAGCTGTCCCGCCTCGACCATCCGCAAGAGCAGCGGCGGCGGAGCGTAATTCGCGTCCTTGTACTCGTCGTACATCGAGTCGGCGATGAGCTTCATGGTGTCGAGCCCGATCAGATCCGACAGCCGCAGCGGTCCCATCGGATGCGACAGCCCGGCCACCACAGCCGTATCGATGTCCTCAACGCTTGCGACGCCCGCCTCTGCCATCCGGATCGCCGCCAACAGATACGGCACCAACAGCGCGTTGACGATGAAGCCCGAGCGATCCCCGCAGCGCACCACTTTCTTGCCAAGCACTTCGCTCGCGAACCGCTCGGTGCGCGCCGCAGCTTCAGGCGAGGTGACCAGCGTGCTGACGAGTTCGACGAGCGGCAGCACCGGCACCGGGTTGAAGAAGTGCAGTCCCAGCACGCGGCTCGGATTCTGCGTCGCCGCAGCGATTTTCATGATCGGGATGCTCGACGTGTTCGACGCCAGCACCGCGTCGGGATCGGTGATCACCTTGTCGAGATCGGCGAAGATCTTGCCCTTGACGGTTTCGTCCTCGACGACGGCCTCGATGACCAGCTGGCGATCGGCCAGGTCGGCCAGGTCGGTGGTGAACTTCAGCCGCCCGAGCGCCGCATCGCGATCGTCTTCGCTCAGCTTGCCTTTGGCCGCCGCACGCTCCAGCGACCGGGTGAGCCGCGTGTGGCCCGCGGTCACCAATTCGTCAGTCGGCTCGTAGACGGTCACATCCGCGCCGGCCTTGGCCGATACCTCAGCGATACCCGAACCCATCTGCCCGGCGCCGATCACGCCGACCCGCTCAATGTTCATTGGTGCTCACGTTCTCCTCGTAACTGCGTCAGGCCCCGCCCAACGGTTGTGGGCGGGGCCTGCGCTGTCAAGCCGACTGCTTTTGGCGCGGCTTAGATCTAGTGGCTCCGGCTAATTGGTTCCACTTCGCAAGCTCAGTGGCTCCGGCTAATCGGTTCCACTTCGCAAGCTCAGTGGAACTGACCCTCTTCGGTCGAGCCCGCGAGCGCGGTGGTCGAGCTTGTCGGGTCAACCGTCGTGGCGATCCGGTCGAAGTAACCGGCGCCGACCTCACGCTGGTGCTTGGTGGCCGTGTAACCGCGCTCCTCGGCGTCGAACTCGCGCTCCTGCAGCTCGACGTACGCGCTCATCTGGTTGCGGGCGTAGCCGTAGGCCAGATCGAACATCGAATAGTTCAGGGCGTGGAAGCCGGCCAGGGTGATGAACTGGAACTTGAAGCCCATCGCGCCCAGCTCCTTCTGGAACTTCGCGATGGTCGCGTCGTCCAGGTGCTTGCGCCAGTTGAACGACGGCGAGCAGTTGTAGGCCAGCATCTGGTCGGGGAACTCGCTCTTGACTCCCTCGGCGAACTTCGCCGCGAGCTCGAGGTCCGGGGTACCGGTCTCCATCCAGATCAGGTCGGAGTACGGCGCGTACGCCTTGGCCCGGGCGATGCAGGGCTCGAGGCCATTCTTCACCCGATAGAAGCCTTCCTTGGTCCGCTCACCGGTGATGAACGGCTGATCGCGCTCGTCGACGTCGGAGGTGATCAGCGTGGCTGCCTCGGCGTCGGTGCGGGCGATGACGACAGTCGGGACGTCGGCCACGTCGGCCGCCAGTCGAGCCGAGGTCAGGGTGCGGATGTGCTGCTGGGTGGGGATGAGCACCTTGCCACCGAGGTGCCCGCACTTCTTCTCCGAGGCCAGCTGATCCTCCCAGTGCGACCCCGCGACACCTGCGGCGATCATCGCCTTCTGAAGCTCGTAGACGTTGAGCGCGCCACCGAAGCCGGCCTCACCGTCGGCGACGATCGGAGCCAGCCAGTTCTCGATCGAGGTGTCGCCCTCGACCTTGGCGATCTCGTCGGCACGCATCAGCGCGTTGTTGATGCGGCGAACCACCTGTGGCACCGAGTTGGCCGGGTACAGGCTCTGGTCGGGGTAGGTGTGGCCGGACAGGTTCGCGTCACCGGCGACCTGCCAACCCGACAGGTAGATGGCCTTCAGGCCGGCGCGGACCTGCTGGACCGCCATGTTGCCGGTCAGCGCGCCAAGCGCGTTGACGAACTCCAGGTCGTGCAGCTGGCTCCACAGCACCTCGGCGCCGCGGCGGGCCAGCGTGGCCTCCTCGACGACCGAACCCTGCAGGGCCACGACGTCGGCCGGGGTGTAGGTGCGCTCGATGCCCTTCCACCGCGGGTTGGTGTCCCAGTCCTGCTGGATTTCTTCCGGTGACTTCGGTGTACCGACGGTCGACATGTGGCTGCTCCTTCGAATCGCTGTGCATAGCCGGCAGTGCTCGGCTTGCTAATGCTCAATCAAACTTGGCTGTTGCGCTATTACGAGGATGCATCACGACATATGTGCAGGTCCACTCGTTTTGATTGCCAATTTTCGCCAACCCGTCTCGGCAAATTGCGAAGGTTGCGAAGGCAGCTATTACCTGAAACGGTTCAGTAGCTACCCGCCAGTAGGCGATTTGCGCACGTCAGTACGGCCGTACTGTTAGGCGAAGGGAATCAGAGCGCGAAGATGGATGCGATGGCCTTGGTCTCGTCGCCAACCGCATATGTGAGCGTTGTAACAGTGCGATCCGCCAATTCGGGACCGAACTTGTCCGTCGTACCGGGCCGGTGGACATGGGTGATGATCTCGAGCTTGTCGCCGAGAGCCACCGGAGCGTCGTGCTCGATGGTCACCCGCAACGGTGCAGTCAGAAGCTCGGGCACCTTGACGAGGTAGTCCTCGATCACCGACCAGTACACCGAGTTGTTCATGTGGTCGAAAATGTCGATGTCGCTGACACGGAGCGGATAGTCGCGTATCTCGTCGGCGTCCTCGCGGTTGCCCGCCTTCAAGTAGGCCTTCCAGCGCAACCTGTCGATATCGGTGGTGCGCCGCAAACCCTCGAGAAAGTCATCGGAGATGCGCGCCGGGCCCTGCGTCTCCTGGTTGATGTTGATCCAGAACGCCTCCGATTCGATGAGGCCGCCCTTGCGGCCGTCGACGCGGACGCGCATTTCGCACCACCGGTTGGAGGTCCCCGAGCACCAGCGGCGCAGCCGCAGCATGTCCTTGAACTCGATCGGCCTGATCAGGTCGACCATCGTGCGGCGGACGATCCACAGTGGATGAGTTTCCTCATAGCCCATTTCGCGCAGTTGGTCGGAGCCGATGTCCTGGATGTGCCGGGTGGCGGCGTCGAACTTGAGCCTGCCCGCCCGATCGACGTCAGCGACCCGCAGCGGCCATTCGACGTCGAACACATCGGGGTGCGGATCGGGCACAGGCATCATCACCTTCGCCAGACCAATGCTGCCTCCCATGACGCACGATCCTGCCATAGCGCGCGATCTGCCAAGAATGCGAAGGTGTTCTTCGCAACTGTGCTAGTCCGTCGGTACCCTCGTTGATGTGGCAAAAACGTTCGTCGGTTCGCGCGTCCGACAACTACGCAGCGAACGGGGCTTCAGCCAGTCTGCGCTCGCCCAGACGCTGGGAATCTCACCGAGCTACCTGAACCAGATCGAGCACGACGTGCGGCCGTTGACGGTGGCGGTGCTGCTGCGCATCACCGAGGTGTTCGGTGTGGACGCGACGTTCTTCGCCTCCGAGGACGACACCCGGCTGGTGGCCGAACTTCGCGAGGTGACCTTGGATCGCGACGTGGCGCTCGACGTGGACCTCGCCGAAGTCGCCGACATGGTCAGCTCGCATCCCGCGCTCGCACACGCGATGGTCAATCTGCACCGGCGCTACCGGTTGACCACAGCGCAGTTGGCGGCGGCCACCGAGGACAGGCACTCCGACAGCAGTGGCAGCGGTGCGATCACGATGCCCCACGAGGAGGTGCGCGACTACTTCTATCAGCGCCAGAACTATCTTCACGAGCTCGACACCGCCGCCGAGGACCTCACGATCCGGATGCGGATGCACCGCGCGGAGCTCACCCGAGAGCTGGCCGACCGGCTGACCAGGGTGCACGGTGTGCACATCAAGCAGCGAATCGACTTGGGCGGCACGGTGTTGCACCGCTACGACCCGGCCTCCAGGACGCTGGAGATCAGTGGTCACCTGTCGTCGGGACAGACGGTCTTCAAGATGGCCGCAGAGCTGGCCTACCTGGAGTTCGGCGAGCTGATCGACAAGCTGGTGGACGAGGGCAACTTCACCAGCGAGGAGTCCACTGTGCTGGCGCGACTCGGCCTGGCGAACTACTTCGCAGCCGCGACGGTGCTGCCATACCGCCAATTTCACGATGTCGCGGAGAAGTTCCGCTATGACGTCGAACGTCTCTCGGCGTTCTATGCAGTCTCCTTCGAGACGATCGCACACCGGCTGTCGACTCTGCAGCGTCCCTCCATGCGGGGTGTTCCGCTGTCGTTCGTCCGAGTGGACCGCGCAGGAAACATGTCAAAGCGTCAGTCCGCCACAGGCTTTCACTTCTCGTCCAGCGGTGGCACCTGCCCGCTGTGGAACGTTTACGAAACGTTCGCGAGCCCCGGCAAGATCGGAGTTCAGGTCGCGCAGATGCCCGATGGGCGCAACTACATGTGGGTGGCCCGCACGGTCGAGCGCCGCGCCCACCGATATGGCCAGCCTGGTAAGACGTTCGCGATCGGCCTTGGCTGCGAGCTGCGGCATGCGCACCGGCTGGTCTATTCGGAGGGGCTGGATCTGTCGGGCGACAATTCGACGCCGATCGGTGCGGGCTGTCGCGTCTGCGAGCGCGACAACTGCCCGCAGCGGGCGTTCCCGGCACTCGGCCGGGCGTTGGACATCGACGAGCACCGCAGCACGGTGTCGCCCTATCTGGTCAAACGGTCCTAGTAACCTGGCTAAGGTGAGCGCCATCGAGCCCGCGCGCATTGCGCCCGGCGGATTCAAGGAACTCGGACCGATCAATTGGGCCATCGCCAAGCTCGGCGCCAGGGCGATTCGCGCACCGAGGTTCAGCCTCGTCAATGTGCTTGGCCAGCACCGGCTTCTGTTCCTGGCCTGGTCGCCGTATAGCGCAATGCTGTTGGGAGCGCTGTCCAAGCTGCCGGTGAAGGACGCCGAGACCGTCATCCTGCGGGTCGGCCACCTCCGCAATTGCGAATACGAACTGCAGCAGCACCGTCGGCTGGCCCGCAGCCGCGGTATCGGCCCCGAGGTGCAGGCCAAGATCTTCGAGGGTCCCGACGCCGACGGTCTGACCGACCGTCAGCGCGCACTCATCACCGCCACCGACGAGTTCGTCGTCACCCGCGGCGTCTCGGCGGAAACGTGGGCCGTGCTGGCCAGACACCTCACCAAGCAACAGCTCATCGAGTTCTGCATGCTGGCCGCCCAGTACGACGGGCTGGCGGCCACCATCACGACGCTGAACGTACCGCTGGACTTTCCGGACTAAGCGCCACGCCTTATCCCGCAGGTGATTCCGTGAAGATCTGCAAAAGGCGGTTCGCCAGCGAATCGGACGACAGGCCGTGCTTTCCGAGTAGATCGTCATTGGGCGCCGACTCGGACCAGACATCCTCGACAGCGATGTGCTTGAAGTTGCGCATCAACGAGTAACGGTTGAGGACCTCGGCTACCAGGCCGCCAAGACCACCATATTTGTTGTGGTCTTCGACCACCACCAGTGGGCCTCCAGAGCCGATGCCGTCCACCAGCGACTGTTCATCGAGCGGTTTGATGGTCGGCACATGCACGACGGCGCAATCGATTCCACGTCCCGCGAGCTGCTCGGCCGCACCGAAAACACGTGCCGATTGCGCTCCTGTGGAGACGAGCGTGAGATCCCGGCCCGCGCGGACCCGCCGCACTGCACCGACTCGGAAAGCATCAGACGCCGGAAAATCGACCGGCACGTCGTCGCGGGCGATGCGTAGGTAGACCGGCCCGTGGTGTCGCGACGCCCACCTGACGGCCTGCGCGCACTCATCCGCATCGGCGGGCGCGAGCACGGTCATGTCGGGCATGGAACGCATGATGGCGAGATCGGCGACGTCGTGGTGAGTCTTGCCGGTGAGTCCGGTCAAGAGGCCGGTATAGGCGGCGGCGATCTTGATGTTGGCCTGGGTCTGGGCGGCGAGCATGCGGATTGGGTCGAGCGCGCGGTGGGTGAAGAACACGCCGAACGAGGACAGCCAGGGGATGAAACCGCCGTCGGCAAGGCCGACCGCCACCCCGATCATGTTCTGCTCCGCGATACCGAGCTGCACGAACCGCTCGGGATGTGCACGAGCGAACATATCCGCCTTGGTGGAGTTCGCAAGGTCGCCGTCGAGCATCAGGATCCGGTCGTCGGACTCGGCGACCTCGACGACCGCGCGCCCCCACGCCTCACGCATCGCCGTCACGTCGCCACTCCCTCGGGGGCCGCGATCTCGATGCCGAGTTCCGCTGCCGCAAGTGTCAACTCGTCCTCGGTGGCCAGCCCGGTGTGCCAGTTGATCGTGTTCTCCGCAAAGGAGACTCCTTTACCCTTCGTCGTGTTGGCGAGAATCACCGTTGGCATGTCAGCCGGCCCCCGCGTCGCTTCGCCAAAGATGGCCAACACCGCTGCCATGTCGTGCCCGTCCACGCTCAACACCCGCCAGCCGAAGCCGGCGAAGACCTCTGCCAGATCCACACCGCGCCACGGATCCCGCCGGTCTCCGCGGTCCCCGTCGTCGCGATCCCAACCAAACTGCTGGAGACCGTTGTGATCGACGATCGCCACCAGGTTGCCCAGCCTGTAGCGCGGCGCCGTGTGAACGGCCTCCCACACCATCCCCTCCTGCAGTTCGCCGTCGCCGAGGAGCACCCATGTCGTTCTTCCTTCGCCGCGGCGATGGGCAGCCATGGCCATTCCGACACCGACCGACAAACCTTGTCCGAGCGACCCGGTCGACATGTCGAGGCCAGGCAGCAGTCGCATATCGGGGTGCCCCTGTAGCCGGGATTCGATCTTGTCGAAGGTCGACAACTCCGCCTCGGGGAAGTACCCGCGCATGGCGAGGACCGCATATAACCCCATGGCGGAATGGCCCTTGGACAGGATGAACCGGTCCCGGGCCGGATTGGACGGGTTGTTCGGATCGATGCGCAGCGTATGGAAATACAACCCCACCAGCAGGTCCATTGCCGAGAGTGGGCCTCCGACGTGACCGGCCCCGGCCCGAGCAACGGTGCTGATCACCAGCCACCTGCCCCGGCGAGCGATCGCCTCCAGCTCTCGGACCTGGTCGGCGTGGTCCGCTCGCGTCATAGCCGCCTCCGTCGAGTCCAAGGATCAGGTGGCGGTCATGTTACTACTAGTTGGAAACTATGTCCGCTGGGTGGCGGAACGAATCTGAAAACGCGCTGTACATACGCCGAAAATGAGGGCCCGTCAGTCGCCGCCGACGAGATCGCGCAGCGACGCCAGCGGATCCTCAACCAATCGCCCGGCACGCGTATCCATCAGCCCAAGAACCATGTCGAGGTGAGCGGCCTCTCCAGCATCTGCACCGTAAATCCGCTGATTGCATCTGAAACTCTTTCCAGAACCGAATTGGTAAGTGGCCGTAGCGCGCACAGCTTCGCCGAAACAAAGAGGCTTGACGAACGAGATATCCATCGAGAGCACGACCACGACTCGGCCTGCGGCGACGAGCACCGCCGGACCGGCCCCCAGGTCGGCGAATGCGTTCACCCGGGCGGCTTCCGCATAGCGCAGGTAGGCGAGGTGGTGCACCTGGCCGTTGATGTCCAGGTCACTGAACTGCACTTCGCAGGCTCGCTCGTACGGCCGATCGAACATCCGCCCTCCTTCCACAGCACCTACCTGGTAGGACGCCCCAACCCTACTGCGCTTATCGCCGGCGTGTTACTGTTTAATGGACAGTATGTCCACTGGACAGTAATTTGCCTCCCCCTCGTGGTATCAGAAGGAAGCAGGATGGTCGCCACTCCACTCTCCGACGATGAAATCGCGCGCCTGGAGGACCGGGCGCAATTCATCAGGCTCGAGGTTGTACGCCTCGTCGACATCGCCAAGACCGGCCATTACACGTCGGCCTTCTCCTGCGCCGAGATCTTTGCGGCGCTCTATTACGACGTGATGCGCCTGCGGCACGGCCAGCCCGACTGGACCGATCGCGACCGACTGCTCCTCGGCAAGGGCCACGCCGCCGTCGGCCAGTACCCGATTCTCGCGGACTGGGGGTTTCTCGACGCCGACACTCTGGACGGCTACACCCGACTGGGCAATCCGCTTGGCGACCATCCCGATATGACTCGCGTGCCGGGTGTCGACTTCTCGTCGGGATCCCTCGGCCACAACCTGTCGGTCGGACTTGGCATCGCGCTCGGCGGCCGCCTCAACGGTCAGGACTTCCACACCTATGTGGTGCTCGGTGACGGCGAGCTCGAGGAGGGCCAGAACTGGGAGGCGGCGATGCTGGCGGCGCATCTCGGCGTCGACCGGCTCGTGGCGATAGTCGACCGCAACCAATACTCGCTCGACGGTCTCGTCGACGATATGAACGCCGTCGAGCCACTGGCCGACAAATGGCAGGCGTTCGGTTGGAATGTGCGGGCTGTCGACGGACATGACGTCGGAGCGCTGGCCTCGGTCCTGCGCGAGGTACGCGACCAACCGAACGGCACCCCGACGGTGATACTCGCGGCGACGGTGAAGGGCAAGGGCGTCAGGTTCATGGAAGAGAATTTCGGATGGCATCTGGGCTGGCTCGACAGGGAGGACCAAGCGGACGTGGTGGCAGAGCTGAAGGGGAGCCGATGACCGGATTCACCGCCGACCACGCCATCGGTAGTCGCGGAAACTCTTGGCAAATCATGGATCTGCTCGACCAGGCGCCCGGTTTCGCCGCGCTCTCCCAGGCGCTGATCGAACTGACCGATGAGGGTGTTCCCATCGTCGTCGGAACCGCCGATCTCAAGTACTCCAACGGCTTGGTCCGCTATCAGGAGCGTCATCCAGACCGATTCATCCAGTTCGGTATCTCCGAACAGAACATGGTGTCGGCGGCGGCAGGCATCGCCACCACCGGCAACCAGCCGTGGGTGGCGACCTTCGCGAGTTTCCTGGCGCTACTGTGTGCCGAACAGATTCGGACCGACACTGCGTATACCCAGCTGCCGGTCCGCATGGTCGGCCACCATGCAGGTATCACGTTGGGCTTCTACGGCACGTCGCATCACGCCACCGAGGACCTGGCGATTATGCGCAGCATCGCGAACCTCACCGTCCTCGCGCCCGCCGATCCTGTTCAGCTGCATGCCCTGGTGAAGCTGACCCGCGACATTGCCGGACCGGTGTACCTGCGGATCGGCCGCGGCCGGGATCAGCAGATCTACGACCCTGCCGACCTCGCCGGGTTGCGCATCGGACAGGCAGTCCGGCATGGCCAGGATGCGGCGGTGACGGTCGTGGCGACCGGGTCGATGGTGCACCCGGCGATCGAAGCCCGTGCGGCACTTGCCGACGAGGGCATGGACGTCTGCGTTCTCGACATGCATACGATCAAGCCGCTCGACCGGGCGGCGATCGAGCGCGCCGCAGCGGTCTCCGAGCTCATCGTGACGGTGGAAGAGCACAACGTACTGGGTGGCCTTGGTGGTGCGGTCGCCGAGGTGATGGCCGAAAGCGGTTCGCGTGCCAGGCTTTTACGGCATGGCTTCCACGACGAGTACAGCCTGATCGGCCCTCCCTCGCACCTGTACCGCCACTACGACCTCGACGCCCACGGCATCGCCCATGTCGTCCGCCGTGCGTCGGTTCAGCCCGCCCGGTCGGGTGCATAGCCCATGCTCGCAGAAATTTCCGCCGCGCCGGCGCGCACGAGATTCTTCAAATGCGTCTTCGACTGGCCGAGCAGGTCGCCCCGCAGCCCGCTGACCGATAGGGCCGCGATGACCTCACCTCGGAAGTCGAACACTGGCGCGCCGATGGCGGCGATGCCGACGGTGACGTCGCCGTCGCTCACCGTGACCCCGTCGGCCCTTTCCCGGCCAAGCACGTCGAAGAGCCGTTGACGGGTCGCGGGGGTCGACGGCGTCAAGCGCACCAGGGGGCCCGCCGAGACATACTTTTGCCACTCCTCCTGAGGGGCGAAGGCCAGCAGCGCCCGAGGAGCCGCACCCGCGTGCAGCGGCTGCGAGCCGCCAAGTTGCAGCGCGAGGGAGGCGACCCGCTCGCCCTCGATGCGCTCAACGCATACCGCGAGGTCACCGCGCCGCACCAGGAGGTAGACCGTCAGTCCCGTTTCGTCGCGGATCCGGTTCATCACCGGCAGCGCGCGTTCACGCTCGTCGAGGCCGGCCATCATGGCGGCGCCGAGTCGCAGAGCGTGTATCCCGAGGCGGTAGGTGCCGCGCGAGCCTGCCGACTCGACGAACTCCAATTTCTCGAGGCTGCCGAGCAACCGATACAGCGAGCTCCGCGGCTCGCCAGTCTTTTCGGACAGCTGTGCGATCGTCAGCTTGCGCTCCTGGCCGAGCAGGTCGAGTACCTCGACCGCCTTCTCCACCAGTCGCAACCCCACTGGTTGAGCCACTGCTTGCCCCCTGCTCTCGAAACCTTTTGGCATGAACCCTGGCATCAAACGCCCGGGCCCACGACCACCTTCAGGGCATTGCGCCCGCGGACCGTGTCTACGGCCTTTGCATAATGAGACAACGGAACGGGTTCTTCCACAATCAACTCGCTCGTGATTGTCCCGCTCTCCAGAAGTCGCAGGGCGCCGGGGAAGGTGTGCCGCGTCGTCATACTCCCGACGATTGTCAGTTCCCGAGCGAAGACCTGGTAGGGCGACAGCGGAACGACGGCGTCGCCCGGCGCCACGCCGAGCTGGAGAAACGTCCCGCCTCGCTGCAGGCGCCCGAGGCCGTCCTCGATCGCCGTGGGCGCGCCCGATGCGTCGATGACGAGGTCCCAGTCATCCTCCTCACCGAGGTCCGAGGGACCGAACACCTTCGAGGCGCCGAGCTTCTGGGCGACCGCCCGACGGTCCGCGTCGAGGTCGACCGTGTCGACCGAGTGCGCTCCCAGGTAGCCCGCCACCTGCACCGCAAGCAGCCCGACGGGGCCCGCGCCGTATATGAGGACCCGTCGGCCCGACGTTCTGGGCACCATGTCGAACGCATGGAGCACGCATGCGAGCGGTTCGGCGAGCACGGCCGCGGTCGAGGACACCGAATCCGGGATGACGTGGCAATTGCGTGCGGCCACCAAGACCCGATCGGCCGCTCCGCCGTTGAGAGTGATACCGACCGCGTTGCGGTGTTCGCAGAGGTTAGGCCGCCCCCGGCGACACAGCAGGCAAGTCATACACGGAACACCCGGGTCGACAACGACCCGCTCGCCCACTCGCGGCGACACGACCCCGGTGCCTCGGGCCACCACCGTGCCCGTCACCTCGTGGCCGGGCACGATCGGGAATCGCGCCGTGGCGAAGTCGCCGTCGAGCATGTGAATATCGGTCCCGCACACCCCGGTGAGCGCCACCTCGACGACGACGTCACCCGCGCCAGGCTCGGGATCCGGCAACTCGGCGATCTGCACCACCGTCGGCGCCTCGATGACGACAGCCCGCATGTCCGACCTTCCACTCTTAAATCTCGTTTAGCGGACTCTACGTCCGTTCAATGGAACTATAGTGCAATAGGCTTGCGCGTTGGACATCTCTCGCACCACTCCTTCAGAACACCGCGACCGGATTAACCAGACACCCCGTCGCACCCGTGACGACCAGAGGGTTCACCGTCAGGAGAAAGTCGCGGCGACCTTCTTCGCGGCTCACTTTCACCAGAGGTTCCAGCAGCGGTGAGTCGATCGCGGCGACGCCGAACGCGTGGATCACCGAGTGGACTCCGAACGAAAGCCCATCCCGGTTGGGCGCCGTGTCGAACATGTCCCACAACACCACCGCGATGTCGCGCTCACGGAAGAACCGCACGCATCCGGCGTCGAGACCGGGACGCCGCGTGGCGTCAGCCGACCACGGACCGTGGTCGTTCTCGTAGGCGCCGCGTCCGCAGAAGATTGCCACCGCGTCCCCGGGTCCCGGCTCGATACCTTGCGCGCGGCAGATCGCCTCGAGTTCGTCCCATGTGACCGGATCATCCTGCTCGACGTAGCCCACGCCGCGATGAAGAGGGACGTCGATCAAGAATCCTCGCGTGTAGATGCCGTCGCGCCAGTGCTCGATGGAACCCCACCGGGCACCCGAGAGCGAGATCTCTCGGTCCGGATCTCGGCCGCCCCACAGGCCGTCGGAGTCCCACACGTGGCAGAGCGCGTCGATATGTGTGGCGCTCTGGCCGTGATAGGCCATACCTTGAAAGTCCTTGGCGGCTCCCCCGCCCGCCGCGTGCCCGACGCGCTCCATGTACAGCATCGCCGGCGTGCGGTTGTTCGGCGCCGGTTGTGTCGGTACGGCCCGGGACAACGATACCGTTCGGCCCGATCGCACCAACCTGCTTGCCGCAACGCGCTTTTCAGCCGTGATCAGGTTGACGGCGCCGCGCTGGTCGGAAGCCCCCCAGCGATGCCAATTTCGGTGGTCACGCAGATAAGTTCGGAGTTCGTCATCGGTCATGGACTCGACCGTTCGACCCAGTCCAGATGTTCTTGCACGTAACGCCGGAACTCATCTGGACGCTCCAACGGGGCCATGTGGGGCCCGTCCATCTCGACATAGCGGGAATTGGGTAGACGCTCGGCCAACGTGGCCAATTCCTTCGGCGGGGTGGAAACGTCGCGCGTTCCTGCCAAACAGGTTGTCGGCACGTCAATTTCACAAAGTCGATCCAAAACGTCGTGATGCGCGATTGCCCGCCAGATATCCGCGAATGAGCTGGCGTCGATGCTGCGCAGACACCGACGGGCATAGGCCAACGCCTCGGGTTCCTCTGCACGGGAAAGAAACTCGGCGGTGAACCATCGCTCGAGAGTGGTCGCGACCATCGTCGCCGTTGGTTGGGCTTCGGTGGCATCCGCGCGCTCCAACAGAACCGCTGTGGGCGTCTGCGCCGTGGTGCACGCCAGAACGAGTGACCGAACCAGGTCTGGGTGATCCAGCGCAAGGTGCTGGGCGACCATCCCGCCCATGGACAACCCCACGACATCGACCGGCGAACGTACCCATCCGGCGACCTCGTCGGCCATGTCGCACAACGTCATACCCGGCCGCTGTCGCCGCCGACCACCATGGCCGGGCAAGGTCGCTGTGATCGTGTGTTCGATCCCGAGAAGATCGCCGCATGCCGCGTCGAGGCCTGCCGCGTGGAGGACGAGGACGGGCGGCGCAGTCATTGGTCGGTGCTCTGCAGCTTCGCCGGCGTGATGTCCCGGTACACGTTGCGAAGATGGCTGGTGAAATGCGCGCTGACCCGGCGGGTCCACTCCGTCGGCGGGATGAGCCGCTGATAGGCAGGACCGTCCAGCACGTCCGGTGTCTCAAGTTCGTAGGTCGCGAGGTACTTGGGTCCACCCTCGAGCGCCTGAAACCTCCTGCCGTTGAAGAAGCCCTCGCAGGCGAGCCGCTCCGGCAGATGCTCCTCCTCGTACCACCGGTTGAACTCTTCTTCGAACTCCGGCTCGATATCGATCATCACAAACAGCAGTCCCGACCCGCGACTGATACCCATGTCAGCTCCTTTGCCTTGCGTTGGCGGACTCATTCGACAAGCACCCCCGTGCGTACGCCCGTCTTGCGTCCAATGACGCTGGGAAGGATCAGGATTGCCGCTGCAATACCGAAAACGACCAGGGCAATCGGGCGGTGCAGAAAGATCGTCCAATCGCCACTGCCCATCGACGAAGTCCGATTCAAATTGGCCTCCAGCATTGGTCCAAGGATCAGCCCAAGGATCAGGGGCGCGGCGGGAAAGCCGTACCGCGCCATGAAGAATCCGACGAACGCGGCAGCCACCGCGATCCAGGCACCCCACATGCGCTGCTCGATGGCATAGGCGCCCAGCAGGCTCGCCACAATGATGATCGGGTACAGCAACGAGTACCGCAGTCGCAGGATCGACGCGAACATCGGCGCCATCGGTAGGTTCAGAATCAGCAGCAGGACGTTGCCGATGTAGAACGATGCAAGCAGACCCCATACCAGCGGCGCCTCCTTCTCCATCAGGAGCGGACCGGGTTGAATGCCGAACAGAATGAATGCACCCAACAGCACTGCGGTGGTACCCGAACCAGGGATGCCCAGCGCGAGCGTCGGCACAAATGCCCCGTTGACCGCGGCATTGTTCGAGGCCTCCGGGCCAGCTACACCTTCGATGGCGCCCTTCCCAAACTCGTTCTTGCGCTTCGAGATGCGCTTCTCCAAGTCGTAGGAGATGAACGACGCAATCGTCGCGCCGGACCCCGGCAAGATCCCGAGAAAGAAGCCCACGAATGTGCCGCGGGCGATCGGTCCGGCCGATCGACGCAGATCGTCGCGGGACAGCAGCAGATCGCGCAGTCGCGTTCGGATGGGTTCCCTGCGCTCCAGCCGGGCCTGTCCCATCACCTCCGATAACGCGAACACACCGATCACGACGGCGACGAAGCCAATGCCGCCGAGAAGTTCAATACTGCCGAACGTGAACCGTGGCACCCCTGACTGGGGGTCGAGCCCCACCGTCGACAGGGCAATACCCACAAAGCCCATCGCGAGGCCTTTGAACACCGCAGAACCCTGGGCAAAGCCGACGACCCCCGCGAGGCCGAGCATCACCAGGGCGACCATCTCCGGAGGCCCGAACTTCACCGCGTACCTCGCGAAGACGGGGGCCGCCGTCATCAGCAGCACGATGGTGATCGTGCCGGCAATGAAAGATCCGATGGCTGCGATCGCGAGCGCCTGACCGGCTCTCCCACGCCGGGCCATCTGGTAGCCGTCGAAGGTTGTCACGACGGTCGACGCCTCACCCGGCGTGGACACCAGAATCGAACTGATCGTGCCGCCGTACTGAGTGCCGTAATAGAGACCCGCGAGCATGATCAGCGCGGTCACTGGTTCCATTCCGAGCGTCAACGGCATCAACAGCGCGACACCGGTCGCAGAACCGAGCCCCGGTAACAGCCCGATGATGGTGCCGAGTACGACCCCGATCAGGCAGAACAGCAGATTGTGCGGTGTGAGCGCGGTTTGAAATCCGGTGAGGACGTGATCCCACATACCTCTACATCACCCCCGCGAACACGCCCCATGGCAGATTTACCTCGAGGAAGTCGTCGAAAATGAACCACGACGCGACGAGCAGCAGCGCCGACACCGACACCGAGGCGACCCAGGATTCCCGCTCGACAAACTTCATCATCACGAACCCACCAAGCACGAGTGCCGGGATGAGGCCGGCGTAGGGCGCGAGAAGTAGCGATCCGACCATTGCCGCGAAGATGAACCACGGTCTCAGTGGATGTTTCGCCTCGCGCTCCGCGAGGTCCGCTTCTTCGGTGCCGGCGACCACCGAGGGGTCGGGGGACGCGGGCACGTCGCTTCCCCCGACCCTGACCGGCATTCGCGCAGCCACCTCGGCTGTGTCGCCAATAGGGCCATCCTTGTTTTGCGACACCGACCGGAGGTCTGACACCACCAGGAGGACGCCGAAGACCACGATCCCGACTCCCATGACTGTCGGCATCAGTCCTGGTGCCATTCGTCCGTCGTCAGTCAGCCCGTAGGCCAGTCCACCTACTGTGAACCCCAGTCCCAGGAGGGTGACGATGCCTCCCGGGAGCCAGGCCCCGACGGACTTGCTCATTGACCGAAGGCCCCGCTCTCCTCCAGCACCTGGTGAACCGTTTCGTCCTGCTCTTTGAGCATGTCGCTGAATTCGCTTGGTCCCGAATAGGCTTGGGTGGTCAACGCGCTTTCGAGGTAGTTCTGATACGACGGAGTGTCCTGCCACTTCTCCATGCAGTCGGCGTACCAGTCGCGCGCCTCGTCGGACATATCGCCGGTACCGAGAAGGCCACGCCACTGGGTGAACGCGATGTCGTACCCCTGCTCCTTTGCCGTGGGGACCTCGGCCATGACGCCACTGGTGTAGCGCTCCGGACCGAAGATGGCCAGACCCCGGACGTCGCCCGACTCCACCTGCCCGACGATGTCCCCGGCACCGCCGATGGCGGCGTCAATGTCGTTGCCCAGCAGCGCGGACGTGGTTTCACCGCCACCGTCGAAGATCACGGGTTCGAACTTGACGCCGCCCTGTTTCTCCAGCAACGCCCGAGCGACATTGTCGGGTCCGGACAGACCGACGACGCCGATGGTCACATTGCGAGTCTTCGCCGCTTCCACCAGGTCTCGTAGCGACTGCATGGGTGAGTTGGCCGGAACCGCGAGGCTGACCTGGTCGTCGGCGATGTGGGCGATCGGCGTGTACGCCTCCCAGGTGAAGGATGTGTCGACGAACATGGGCAGCGTGGTGAGTTCGGTGGTGGTGGCCATCACAGTGGTGTCGCCACGCTGCTGCTGGAAGTGGGAGTAGCCGATAACGCCGCTGCCACCCTCGTGGTACTCGATGTTGCCGGTTACCCCCTCATCGCAGGCTTCAAGGCCCTCGAGCATGGCGCGCGCCACCTTGTCGGTACCGCCGCCCGAGCCGAAGGCCGAGATCATGGTGATCTGCCCGTCCGGCTTCCAACTGCCGCCGTCACCTTCGGAGTCACCGGCGTTGTTGCCGCCACTACACGCCGACAGCACGAGGGCTGACGTGACCAGGATTACCGCGCCGGTACGAGACCGGTGGGACTTGGTGACCTCATTCATCGCGTTCATCGCACACTCCTTGCTGTCGCACCTCTTTGGGCGAGTTGGCGGCGCACACGCGCGCCGTGACCGGTCCGGGGTTTCGGGCCGCTCGTCTGAGTGGGAACGGGCGCACCTGTCCTTCACCGACGGTGGCGCATTCGGTGCTCACTTGAATCGGGGGGATCCTTCGCGGGTGTAGATCATCGCGTTGCGCTTGTAGGTGATGACGGTGGTCCCGTCCTGTTTGAAACCCCTGGTACTCACACTGACGATGCCGGCATAAGGCCGACTCTTGGACGGCCGCTTGTCGGTCACCGTGGATTCGGCGTACAAGGTGTCCCCGACGAACACGGGTGCAGGCAGGCGCACCTCGTCGAACCCGAGGTTGGCCACCGCGTTTTCGCTGATGTCGCCGACCGTCAGCCCGTTGATGATGGCGAGCGTCATACCGCTGTTGAACAGGTACTGACCGAACTCGGTCTTCTTCGAATATTCGGCGTTGATGTGGTTCGGGTTGACGTTGCAGGTGAGCAGCGTGAACCAGATGTTCTCCGTCTCGGTGACGGTGCGCCCGACCGGATGCCGGAACATGTCGCCGATCTCGAAATCCTCGAAGAAGTTGCCGATCCAACTCTGCTTGACAGCCATATGCCCTCTCTCGCCTGACCTCTTCGTGTACCGCGACGGTGGTCTGCGGTGCGGTGAAGTACTGACCATAATTCTCATTGTTCAGACATAAAGTTCACCACACGGAATAACAGATGTCTAGGACTTCACTCAAAAAGAAGAGACGGCGATCACACTGCCGAACTAGGCCTCCGAGGCCAACGGACCTGGGCCACCGGCCGATTGGGGGGTGATCTCCGCGTAGACGAAGCGGGCCATCGGCACGCGCGCCTCGACCGACCGGGTCAGCTCCGTCGGGTGCCGCTTTTTCTCCAGGTAGGGCTCGTCCTGAACGACCGCGGGTGTGTCGAGTTCATACATCGCGAGGTACTTGGGTTGGCCCTCGACCGCGACGTAGCGGCGCGCAGAGAGGATGCCGGGGATCGCTACCCGCTCGGCAAGGTGTTCGTCGTCGTACCACCTGTTGAGCAGCTCTTCGTCTGCGTCGTCGGGTTCGCACATGACGACCAGCAGACCGCGGCGGTCAGCGGGGTGCGCAGCGTCGAATTGGCTTGGATTCACTTGGCTTGGATTCACGATGTCCTTTCCGGCGCCGGCGAGCCCATCCCGCGCCACACTTTGCACTGGACAATTAGGCTCACTACATGGTGGACTTAATGTCCGTACAGCGAGACTATCTGAATGCGAGCAGATTGGGACCTTGTTGTCGCAACTCGGGGTCGCGCGTACGGCTACCGAAGGAGACACAGCCGCTATGAACCCGCCCATGAAGGGACCGCTGGACGGACATCGCGTCATCGACATCACCCAGAGCGCGGCCGGGCCGTACTGCTCGATGATCCTCGGCGACCTCGGTGCCGATGTGATCAAGGTCGAGAAGCCCGCCGGCGGCGATGACGCCCGCGACTGGGCACCCCCCTACTGGGGGGAGTACGGGTGCACGTTCCTGGCCCTCAACCGCAACAAGCGCAGCCTGGCCGTCGATCTGAAAAACCCTGCGGGCAAGGAGATCCTGTGGAGATTGATCGAATCGGCCGATGTTCTTGTGCACAACCTCCGCGCGGGCGCTCTTGACAAGCTCGGCTTCGGATACGAGGCGGTGCACGCCCTCGCGCCCCGTCTCATCTACTGCTCGATGACGGCGTTCGGAGACAGCGGACCGATGTCCGCGCGACCGGGATACGACCCGCTGATGCAGGCCTACGCCGGCCTCATGAGTATCACCGGCGAACGGACTGTCGAAGGCGAACCGCCGCGGCCGCCGATCCGGGTCGGCACGTCGATCAACGACATGGGTATGGGCATGTGGGGAGCGATCGGCATCCTCGGTGCGCTGATGAACCGTCGAGACACCGGGCGGGGTCAGTTGGTCGAGACGTCGTTGCTCGAGACCGCCATCAGCTGGATCCCTTACCAACTGCAGGCGTACATGGCGTCGGGCACGCTCCCGCACCGGCACGGGTCGGGAACATCGATGAATGCTCCATACGAGGCCTTACCGGCCAGCGACGGCTACATCATGATCGCCGCAGGTAATAATCCGTTGTGGGAGAAACTATGTCATGCGATCGGACGGTCTGAGCTCATCGCCGACCCACGCTATCGGGACAACCCGGACCGAGTTCGAAATCGCGCGCAACTCGCCGAAGATCTCACCGCCACACTGCAATCCCGCACGGTCGAGCACTGGGTGACCGTCCTACAGGACGCGGGGGTGCCCTCATCGCCGATCCGGACGCTCGACGAAGTGATCGCCGACCCCCAGGTCGAGCATCTGCGTATGGTGCGTCCAGCCGCGAACCCGGAGATCAAGGGGTACAAGGACATTGCTCTGCCATTACAGTGGGACGGCCAGCGAGTGCCCACGCGGCGCACACCTCCCCCACTCGGTTCCGACACGGTGGCCATCCTGCGTGAGCTCGGTCGCGGAGAGGACGAGATTGCCCACCTGATCGGCGAGCGGGTCGTGGGAGCCGCCGGACAAATTGAATCCGTCGCCAACGCACCGTCGTCGACCTGATGCGGCGGCAACCCGCTCCCTGCACCGCATGGTGACCGGGGCTTTGCCGACGACCTTCGCGGTCGCCGTCACCGCGCTGAGCAATCTGCCCATCTGGGTGTTCACCGGGTTGGCACCGTCGATCGGAGCTGATCTGGGATTCGGCGCGCTCCGCCTTGGTGCAACAGCCGCGATATTCTTCGCTGCTGCAGGTCTTTTCGCGGTGCCAGCGGGCCATGCCGTCGAACATATCGGCTGGCGGCGCACGAACATCGTGGTGGCGATCCTGTTGATCGTGTCGTTCGCCGGCATGAGCCTGGCGCCCAATCTCGAGACGCTGGCGGGTTTCCTTGTTGTCGGCGCCGTCGCTTTCGCGTTCACTCAGCCCAGCGCCGGCCTGACACTTGCCCAGACGGTGGCGCTGCACCGCCGCGGCACTGCGTTCGGACTCAAGCAGGCCGCCCTCCCGCTGACTACCCTGCTCGTCGGCATCACCACGCCGCTGTTTCTCGGTGTGAACGGCTGGCGCTGGGCATTCGCGTCATGCGCTGTGATCGGCCTGGTGTTCCTCGCGGCGGTAGTGGTCGAACGTCGTAGATCGCCATTCGTCGACGCGCCGCTGGCGCTGTTCCGGCGCGGCCCCGAGCCGACCTCACCGCGGCTCCGCGCACAACCACCATTGATGATGCTCGCAGTAGGTGCGGGACTCGGGTGCGTCGCGACCGCGAGCATCGGCGGCTTCCTCGTGGTCTACGCGGTCTCAGCCGGACTGACCCAGACGCAGGCGGGGCAACTCCTCGCGACCGGCAGCATCGTGTGCCTGGCGTCCCGGTTGATCACCGGGTGGATTGCCGACCGCCGCGGTCGCAGGCACCTGCGCGTCGTCGCGATCATGATGATGGCCGGCTCCCTGGGTTTCGTCCTCCTGGCCGTCGCCCACAGCAGACCCTGGCTTCTGGTCCTGGGGGCCTCGCTGGCGTTCGGGCTGGGCTGGGCGTGGAACGGATTGTTCGCCTTCGCCGTCGTACACAATCATCCGGAATTTCCCGCCGCCGCTACGGGTGTGGTGCAAAGCGTGATGGGTATGGGCTCGGCGACCGGGCCGGCCCTGTTCGGCGTGACGGTGTCGATTGCGTCCTATACCGGAGCCTGGGTCGGCGCGGCTGCCGCCCTGGCACTCGGCGCGGTGTTCATGCTGCAGGGCCGTCGGCTACTTGCCCGAAGTGTGGCCCGGTGATCTCTCAGTCGGAACGCTCGGCGGACGCGACAGCGTCCCGTGCTGGCGAGCGGATCGGCTCCTTCCATGGTGAGAGCGCGCCCTCCCATGCGGATCGACCGAGCCGGAAATGCTGTGCCTGCTCGAGCGTTTCGATGAACGGCATGTCCATCGCGTAGAGCTGGTCGGTACGCGGCCGGGCGCCGGCCTTCGACACGTGACCGTACAGCGGATGCCCGACGATCTCCTCCGCGAGCACCACCACCTCGATCAGTCGATCGAGATCGACACCGGTCGCATATCCCAAGCTGTCGAGCAGGTGGACCAGGTCCTCGGTCGGGGTCAGCGTCGCGGCGCGACCGTTGCCGCAGTACGGACACCCCGCCATGCCACCGATGCTCGCGTCGACGATGGCGGTGTGCCGTTGGTCGAGCGTTCGCAAGGCCGCGTAAATCGAGATGGGGGCGACGCCTCGAGTGTTGTGCAGGTGTAGGTGGAACTTCTGTACCGTCGGCCAGCGGCTCATGATTCCCCGCAGGTCCTGCTCGACCTCGTGCGGAACGTTCCACCCCATCGGGTCGGCGAGGGATACCTTCGTCACCGTGACACCTGCGGCTTCCCACATCGCCACCTGACGCGCCAGCAGGTCCATGCGCTCCTCGTGGGAAAACCGACCCAGCCAATTGGAGCCCCATGCGGCGCCGATCCCGACCTGCGCCTCGGTCGCACCAGCCACGACGGCAGCCGCTATGCGACCTGGCCAGGAAGCGATCTCCTGCTCCCGCGAGCGATTGGTGTTTCGCTGCGCGAACACATCGCAGACGTGAACGTTGGTCGACGGCAGACCGTCGTCCAGCGACAGCGGCGGAATGTATCTCGCACGCCGTTCGACCCCCTTCTCGTTGAGGGCCAACGCCGTGTAGATGACATCGGGGCGGGGGGTGAACCCCTCGATCACCTCGTCTATCTTCGCCATCTGCGGCGTCCATTTGGGGCTGACGAAGCTGCCGGCGACGATTCGCTTCAGACCGGTATCGGACAGCGCCTCGAGGAGCCTGATGCGGTCGGCCACTTTGATGTCGGGATTCTCGATCTGCAGTCCCTCGCGCATCCCTTCCTCCACGAGGGCTACAGCGGGCATCCCTTCCGGCCCAATGGCAAGGTGCGGCATTTGGCTCATTTACTCAGCGCCCCTTCCAAACTGGGGCGCGCTTCTCCAGGTATGCCCGGATTCCTTCCTGGCGGTCCTCGGTGAGGTAGGGGTTGGGCCCGACGTTGAGCCTCAGCGCAGACTGCACCGGCAACTCCCAGCCCTTGGTCATCATCTCCTTGTAGCGTCGCAGCGTGAGCGGCGCGTTCGCCACGATCTGGCGGACCAGCTTCTCCGCCTGCTCACTCAACGTGTCTGCCGGGACGACGCGGTTATACAGGCCCCAGTTCAAGGCGTCCTCGGCACTGATGTTGTCGCCCGTGTAGAGCATCTCGAGCGCGACCGCACGCGGAATCAGCCGGGGCAGAACAACAGTGGCGAAGTTCGCCCCCATGCCGCGCTTCGCCTCCGGCATTCCCAGCACCGCGTGGTCGGCGGCGATCCGCAGATCGCACGCCAACGCGAGTTCACAGCCGCCGGCGACCGCGGGACCGTTGAGTACCGCGATGGTCGGCTTGTAGGTTTCCAGCACAGTCTCGTAGAGATTGCGCCGCGGCCCCATCATGGGCACCGGGATCTGCTTGCCCGACTCCGCGATCTCGTCGAACTCCTTCAGGTCGGCACCGGCGCAGAACGCCTTGTCTCCCGCTCCGGTGAGCACGACCGCCCAGACGTCCGAGTTTTCCTCCGCCGCGGCAAACGCGTCGACCAGCGCTGCCGTTACATTGAGGCTCAACGCATTTCGTCGCTCCGGCCGGTTGATGGTGACGTACTGAACGTGCTCTCGTATCTCTACGAGAACTTCGTCTGACGCGCTCATGTTCTGCTCCTTTCCGTCATCTTGACTAGGTTTCTGTTGCTGAGGTTCGCCATGAGTGCCCGGATTCCGGTCGACCACGCCGGCGCCAGCTCAGACGTCGTTACCGTGTTGGTCAACGTCCCCAATCGAGGGCAGCTGATCGTCACCCGATCACCGACGTGGTGGGTGAAACCTTCCCCGACGCGGTCGCGGTCGGCCACCGGCGCGAACATCGTGCCCGTGAACAGAACGAACCCGTCGGGATACTGGTGATGGCGTCCGCACGTCCGCGCGAGCAGTTCCTCGGGATCGCGGCTGATCTCTGCCATCGAGCTCACTTCGGTCAATTCGAAACCGTCGCTGCCTTCAACGTGAAGCCTGACGTCGAGGCGGCGAACGTGGTCGAGTCCGAAGTCGCCGTCGAAGAGTCGGATGAATGGACCGATCGCGCAGGAGGCGTTGGCGTCCTTGGCCTGTGCCAGTAGAAGTGCACTGCGTCCCTCGAGATCGCGATGATTCACGTCGTTTCCGAGCGTCGCGCCGACCGCTGCGCCTCCCGAGTTCGCGACCAACACCACCTCGGGCTCGGGGTTGCTCCACGTCGAGCGCTCCAGCACGCCGACCTGAGCACCGTGGCCGACCGCCGACAACACCGGAGCCTTGGTGAAGATCTCCGGGTCGGGTCCGATCCCGACCTCCAGATACTGCGACCACAGTCCTTGCGCGACGAGCGCTTCTTTGAGTCGTTCGGCGGCCGGTGTACCCGGCGTGAGATCTCCGACGCGACCTGCGATGAGCACGGTCATCTCCTCGCGTACTGCCCGCCCCCGCTGGGGGTCGCCGCCGGCAGCTTCTTCGACCACGCGCTCCAGCAGGCTGCGCACGAACGTGACGCCCGCAGCCTTGATGACCTGGAGGTCGATCGGCGCCAGTAGGTGCACGAACGCCTCGGAGTCTCCGGACTGTTCGATGCACACGTCCTCCAGTGGCCACTCGCGCGACCCGCGAGCGCTCCGCACAACCTCGACGACGTCGCGGCGGTCCAGCAGATCGGCCATGGTGGGACCATGCTCGGTGATGTCGACGACGACGTCGCCCCGCACCGCTACCAGACAGGGACCACCGACCTCGGGATCGTGCAGCCGGCCAACAGAAGTGCTGCGCCCCTTGGCAACACAGGTCACGCCTTGGCCTCCTGGGGGTGATCGCCGCACGTGCGCGCCACCTCGCGCCAGAAGTCGTCACGCTCACCGGGACGCATGAACTCGAAGAGGGCCACCCGGTCGAGCAGTCCGTCGTACCGGGTCCGCAGCGCCGGCCCGACATCGCTCGGGTCGGCCTCGATCGCGAAGGCGGCCAGCATCTCCTCCGAGACACAGGCTGACATGTCGTCCCACCGGCCACCGCGCGACAAGGTGTGCAACTTCTCGCCGACCGCGCCCCAGCCGTGGATGTCGAGCACCAAGCGATATGCCGGGGTCGACGCGTAGAACGCGATACGTGAACGGACGGCGTCTCGTTGGCGCTCGCGCTCGGCTGGGGTATCGCCGGTGATGACGAAGACGCTGGTGGACAGTTCGACGTTCGAAGCATCTCGGCCGCCCGTCACTGCCCCATGCTGAATTTCGGGGACGACGACGGAACGCACGTAGGCGGGGCTGTGGAACGGGTGCACGTGCAGGCCGTCGCAGACTTCGCCCGCCAACCTGACGAGGCCCGGGCTCACGCCCGCGACCGAGACCGGGATAACCGGATGGTCGATGGGGCCGGGGTTGAACACGGGCGGTAACAGTGTGTGGCGGTAGTACCTGCCGTCGTACTTCAGCGCTTCGCCGTTCTGGAACGCACTCCAGATCGCACGCAGCGCCGCGATGTAGTCGCGCAGTCGAGCGACCGGCCGGTCCCACGGCATCGAAAATCGCCGCTCTACGTGCGGCTTGACCTGCGTGCCGAGTCCGAGCAGGAACCGCCCATCCGAGCGGCGCGCAAGATCCCACGCCAGTTGAGCGATCACCATGGGCGAGCGAGAGAACGCGATGGCCACCGCCGTACCGAGCTCGAGCCGGGAACTGTGGTCGGCGGCAACGGCCAACGGCAGGAAAGCATCGTGTTTGTTCTCACCGGTCCACAGACCCGCGACGCCGATCTCCTCGGCCCACCGGGTGGTGCTGGCGGTTGCGAGCGCGTCGGCCCCCTCCGAACTGAGCCGGGCATCGAACTTCACGCTTTCTCCTTTCTCGGATCGACTTCTATAGCGCCGGCGAGAGAACCGACTTGATGGAGACGCCCGCGCGCATGTCGGCGAGCGCCTGATTGACCTGTCCGAGCGGATATTCGGTCACCAAACGGGCCACGTCGAAGCGCTCGGTCAGTTGAGGCAGTGTCGCGATGTAGCGTGCGTAGTGTTCGGCCGAAAAAGCCCATGAGCCATGGACTTCCAGTTGCTTGCGCGTCACGATATGTGGATTGATCGGCGTGGTGCCGTGGTCGGTGTATTGACCGACGACGAGGTAGCGCCCACCGCGACGGGCCATGTCGATGCCCTCGGCAACTGCGCTCGGATGCCCTGTCGCCTCGACCACCAGATCGGCTCCCCGCCTCCCTGGGACGGCGTCCAACACAGCCTGCAACCTCGCGTCCGGGGTTCTGTACTCGTCGAGGTCGACGGCGACGTCGCAGACGCCGAGTTGCTCGGCGACCTTGATCCGGCTCGATGGTCCACCGACGAGCACGACGATTCCCGCACCGGCCAACCGCGCGTACATGGCCGCAGCCATACCGACCGGGCCGGCACCTTGGACCACCACTGACTCGCCGGTGCGTGGTTCGGCCTTCCCCAGCAGCCCGTGCACGATGGTCGGACCGGCACAACCCAGGGCGATCACATCCAAGCCGGAGACCGTTTCGGGCACACGGAAAATCGCCGTGCCGGGCTGAAGATAGATCCGTTCGGCCCATCCGCCGGACAGCTGGGGCCACACGTGCGCTGACTGGTTGATGCCGTAGATGCGACGGTGCTCGCAGAGTGAGTACTCGGTCAGTGCCACGCAGTAGTAGCAGTGGCCGCAGGGGATGCTCGACGCCCAGACGACCAAATCACCCTCGGACAGTGGCGCGCCTGTCGCGTCGACGTCGACGCCCGCGCCCAGTTCGCGTACGAACCCGACGGCCTCGTGTCCGAGGATCACCGGCAGCGGCACCGATAGTCGCCCGTCCTGGAGGTGGATGTCGGTACCACAGATTCCCGCATGCAAGACATCGACGACAACCGCACCCTCTCGCGCGCTGGGTGGGTCGTACGTGCGGACCTCCACGTCGCTACCAATCATCCCGAGCACCGCTGCCCGCACCGTCGTCACGACCGTCTCCATCCGTCCAAACCTCCCGAAGATTACCGCACAGCAGACAATTTGCCCACTGACAGATACTATGAGCAGGAGATGGGACGCACCCTAGGTGCGCACCACGTAGATCGGTGGCGACCTCATCCGCCTGATGGAACGTACGTCCACAGAGATTCGACACGCGGCGCGGCCGGCCGGCGGACCCGCACTGAACCATGACCACAGACCCCATGACGACAAACGGAGGTAGCGGCGATGTCGGCCCTGCACGGATTGCGAGTTCTCGACGTGACCCAGGTATTGGCCGGGCCGTTCTGCGGTCAACTGCTCGCCGACATGGGTGCCGACGTCATCAAGGTCGAGCCTCCGGGAGCCGGCGATCAGTCCAGACGCGCGCTCGGGTTCTCGATGAAGGGCGACGACACCGCGGCCTTTCTCGCGGTCAATCGCAACAAGCGCAGCCTGACGTTGAACCTCAAGACCGACGCCGGTCGCGACGCCTTCTACCGCCTCGTCCGAGGCAGCGACATCGTGATCGAGAATTTCCGTCCGGGAGTGGCCAAGCGGCTCGGCATCGACTACGAGGCATTGCGCGAGATACAGCCCCGCATCATCTGCGCGAGCATCTCCGGTTACGGCCAGAACGGCCCGTATTCGGCTCGGCCGGCGCACGATTTGATCGCCCAGGGGATGGCCGGGCTGATGAGCGTTACCGGTGAGCCGGGAGGCCCCCCGGCCAAGGTCGGGATTTCGATCGCCGACCTCTCGGCCGGACTGTTTTGTGCGTACGGTGTCGTCTGCGCGGTTGTGGCGCGCGAACGCACCGGCCGCGGCCAATACGTCGACACCTCGATCTTCGAGGCGCCCGTGGCGATGGCCGTGTTCGAATCCACCGAGCTATGGGGCCTGGGCCGAGTACCCAAACCGCTGGGTTCGACCAACAGGACCGCGGCCCCCAATCAAGCACTGCGGGCCAAGGACGGATACATCAACGTATGCGCGGCCAATGAACGCCTGTGGCGAAAGTTGTGTGAGGCCCTCGGACGTCAAGATCTGCCCGCGGACCCGCGCTTCGCCGAGAACATGGATCGCATGGCCCATCAGAGTGAACTCGCCGAGGAATTGGAGCTCACGCTGGTCGAACGCGATGTCGCGGACTGGGTGGACCATCTGCTGGCCGCCGGGATCCCGGTGGGCCCGATCCTCGACTATGGCCAGGTCTTCTCCGATCCGCACACCGCGGCGCGAGGGATGGTCGTCGAGATGGACCATCCGGTGGAAGGCACCCTCAAGGGTCTGGGGATACCGGTCAAACTCAGCGACACTCCCGGTTCGGTCCGTCGCGCTGCACCGATCCTCGGCGCCGATACCGATGAAATCCTTTGTGAAATCGGATATTCCGCGGATGAAATCCGCAGGATGCACCGGGAAGGCGCGGCCTGAGATCCGCCTACGCTTCCCGGTCGAGGAAATCGAGGATCGTGCGGGCCATCAGTGCCGGTTGCTCGAGATAGCCCATGTGGGGGACATTATCGAGGATCTTCATCTCAGAATTCGGCAGTGCGGCAGCCATTTCCGCGGCGAAGTGCGGGGGTGTAGCGACGTCCGCGTCGCCGGTGACGACGAGCGTGCGGGCGTAGACATCGTGCAGACTGTCGAGCACATTGTGTCCTGCGATGGCGTGAAAGGTCTTGGCCCAGGAATCGGGATCGTTGCTGAGCAACCGCTGGCGGGCGGTCCTGACGACCGCAAGGTTCATGCCGGTATCGGTGAACCACCGTGCAATCGCGGCCCGCGCCACCGGCTCCATGCCATGCGCCTCGGCGAGGTCTGCCCGCTCGAGGAACATCGAGCGTTCGGATTCTGATGTAGTGCAAGAGGTCCCAGACAACACCAATCGCATGACCATGTCCGGATACCGGATCGCCAGATGCTGGGCGACCAATCCGCCGAACGACTGCCCCACCACATGGGCGCGTTCCACACCCATGCTTCGCAGAACCTCCGCCACGTCGTCGGCTAGGTCTTCCAGGCTCCACGGACCCGGCGGCGACGGGGACTCCCCGTGTCCGCGAAGATCCACCCGCACCGCGGTGTAACGATGCTCGAGAGCCGTGGCCACCGGCGCCCAGAACGTCCGGTCGAGGCCGACGGAGTGCAGTAACACCACGACCGGGCCGCCGGCCGGGCCCGTGCGGTCGTAAGCGAGCGGGACCGTCACTCGGCCCGACTGACTCCTCATTGAATTCCCTTCGTTTGGCCGAAGCGCGGCGCTCGCCAGGTGGACACCAATTCCGTTGATAGGGCTTCACCATGTGGTTCGGCCCAATGTCACCGAATCAAACCAAAGTGTAGACACACAAACGTCCGTGTGGTGGACTGAATGTCCACACAACGATATTCCGAACGACCGCGGCGTCGCCCCCGCTGGATGACGCCGGAAAGGGAACAGTGGCAGAACTGACGTCGACGCAAGCGGCGATCCAGGCCGAGGTCCGCGAGATCTGCGCACAGTTCGACGAGGAGTACTGGCAAGACAAAGACACCCGCCGGGAATACCCCGAAGAATTCCTCAAAGCCCTGCTGGCGTCCGGCTGGCTCGGCGTCCTCATCCCCCGCGAATACGGCGGCAAGGGGCTCGGTATGTACGAGGCCGCAATCATCATTGAGGAGATCTCGAAATCTGGCGCCAACGCGATCTCGTGTCATGCCCAGATCTACAACGTCGCGATGCTGTTGCGTTACGGCTCAGAGGAACTCAAACAGCGGTATTTGCCGCGCATCGCCTCCGGCGAGTTGCGTTTTCTCGCCTTCGGCCTCACCGAGGAGGCCGCCGGCCAGGACACCACCAAGATCGCGACGACAGCGCACCGCGACGGTGACGTCTACGTGCTCAACGGCCACAAGAACTGGCTGTCTCGCGCCCAGCATGCCGACCTCATGCTCGCCATCGCGCGCACCACCCCGCTCGAGGACGCCCATAAGAAGACCCACGGCCTGTCTGCGTTCCTGGTGGACCTGCCGGCCGAGGGGCTTCACCTCAAGCCCAAGCCCCTGATGATGAACATCGAAACCAACGAAGCCGATTTCGACGATCTGCGGGTCCCCGCCGAAAACCTGATCGGCGAAGAAGGAGCGGCGTTCCGCCAAATCCTCAGCGGAGTGAACGGAGACCGGATCGCGGCGTCATCCGCTGCGATCGGCGATGCACGGTGGCTCATCGAACACGCAACGAAGTATGCCAACGAACGCGTGGTCTTCGAGCGCCCCATTGGACAGAACCAAAGCGTGCAGTTCCCGATCGCGCACGCCTACGCCGCCACCGAGGCCGCGAGTCTGATGCGCTTTCGTGCCGCCGAGAAGTACGACCGCGGCGAGGAGCCCGGCCCCGAATCCAACATGGCCAAGCTGCTGTCGTCGGAGGCTTCGTGGGAGGCGGCCAACGCCGCGATGTCCACCTACGGGGGAGCCGCGTTCGCGCGATCCAACGGCGTCGAGCGCAAGTTCCGGGAAACACGACTCTTCCTCAACGCGCCCGGGTCCAACAGCCTCATCCTCTCCTATCTCAGCCAGCACGTTCTCGGGATGCCACGGAGCTTCTAAGAGCCGCCGGCCGCACTGAACGTCAAAGAAGACACCGTCCGGTCAGGAGGACCCATGAAAGTACGAAAGCCACTACCCGCACTGGTCGCATCGCTTGTGCTGATGGCGGTCTACCTCTTGGCCGGATGCGGCAGCGAGTCCGGTTCCACGGCAGGAGGTTCCGGCGATAACTATCCCGGTGGGCCGATCCAGTTGATCGCCCCGGCCGCGGCCGGCGGCGGGTACGACACGACCGCAAGGGTGGTGCTCGACACGCTCCAGAAGGCCGGCCTGGTCAAGACCCCGATCGTCGTCGAGAACCGCGAGGGCGCCGACGGGTCGGTATGGATGGCGCAGATGGCGACCGACCTCACCGGAGACGCCAACGTGATCTCGGTCGGCGGGACTGCCTCGATGTACAACGACGCGCGCGGCGATACTCAGCACAACTTTCACGACGTGACCCCGATCGCGTCGCTGATCAGCGAGTACTACGTGTTCGTCGTGCCGGCCGATTCGCCGTTCCAAAAACTGTCCGACGTGGTCGACGCCGTCAAGGCCAACCCCCAGTCGGTGCCGATCGGCGGCGGCAGTCTGGACCGCGCGGCATTCGACCTCGTGATGCTCGCGGCGGGCGGCGATCCGGCGAAGAACAACTTCGTGGAATATCCGACAGGAGCTGAGCAGACCGTCGGCCTGCTCAACGGCGACTTGGCGGTGGGCGTCGCAGGGACACCAGAGTTCAAGGGACAGATTGAATCCGGCGAGCTGCGCGCGCTCGCAGTGACTCGGCCCGAGCGTTTCGAACAGGAGCCGTTCACCAACGTTCCGACTGCAACCGAGGAGGGCTACGACGTCACCCTGGCGAACTGGCGGTGCATCTACGGTCCCAAGGAGATGCCCGATTACGCGGTGACGTACTGGAAGGACACGCTCGGCGAAATGGTCGAGACCGAACAGTGGACCGAGGCCGCGAACAACAACCAATGGGAAACCAACTTCAAGACCGATGAGCAACTCCAGCAGCTCATCGACTCGACGTACAAGGAGATCGAGGACGCCTACCGGGCCACCGGAGTTATCCAGTGAGCCAACGCGTCGACGCCGATGGTCGCCACAAGTGGGCAGCCAAGCGCGAAGACGCCATCGGCGGCATGGTGGTCCTGGGACTCGCCGCGGTCATCCTCATCGGGGGACTGGCAATCCCCGACTCGAGTTACGCCAACGCGGTGCTGTCGCCGAGGGACTTCCCCTGGTTCGTCGGATTGCTGATGGCGGTCGCGGGCACGGTCCTGCTGGTGCGCAATGCCCCTGCGCTGGTGCCCAGCCACCGCTCTGCGAAAACCGGCCAAGAAGACGGGGGTTCGACCGCGGACGACAAGCGGCCGGAGGATGCGGAGGAAGCCCAGGCCCGGAGTCGCCCGGCGCAGAATCCTCGGACCCTCGGGATACTGCTCTCCTTCCTTCTGGGCTACATCCTCGTCTTCGTGTGGTTGGGCTATACGCTCTCCACATTTCTGTTCCTGGCCGGCTTGACAATGGTGCTCGCACCGAGGAAGCCGGCCCGCAACCTCATCTTCGCCGCGACATTCAGCATCGTGGTGTACCTCGGGTTCACCAAGGGGCTGAACGTCCTATTGCCACCAGGGCCGCTGGGCGGACTGCTCTGATGGACACGCTGGGTCTTCTCGGCGACGGTTTCGCGGCCGCGCTGACCGCAGAGAACATCATGTGGGTTCTGGTCGGCGTACTCGTGGGGACGATCGTGGGAATTCTGCCGGGACTGGGGTCGATAACCGCTGTCGCGCTGCTGCTTCCGCTGACGTTCGGAATGACGCCGCTGAGTGGACTGATCATGTTGTGCGGGGTCTACTTCGGCTCTCAGTACGGCAGTTCCACCACCGCGATCCTGGTGCGTACGCCCGGCGACACGGGTTCAGTCGTCACCACGATCGACGGCTACGAGATGGCGCTGCGCGGCCGCGCCGGACCGGCATTGATGACCGCAGCGATCGGTTCTTTCCTCGCCGGCACCGTCTCCATTGTGGCCCTGACCTTCCTGTCGCCGTTATTCGGCAGGCTCGCAATCTCTTTCGGCGCCGCCGAGTACTTCCTGCTAATGCTGCTGGCCCTGTTGCTGGTCGCGACCCTCACCACCGGATCGACCGTCAAGGCGGTCATCGCCGCACTGTTCGGGCTCTGGTTGTCGACGGTGGGTACGGATGCTGCCAGCGGAGTGACGCGCTACACCGGTGGCAACCTGCATCTCAGTGGGGGCATCGACTTCATCATCGTGGCCATTGCGCTGTTTGCGATCACTGAGGCGTTGAAGATCCTGTCACAACGACGCGGACAGAATGAGCGTCCTCGCCCCGTCGGCCGCATCACCATGAGCAAAGAGGACTGGCGGCGGTCGTCCTGGCCGTGGGCGCGTGGATCTGTGCTCGGCATCATCGTGGGCGTGCTCCCCGGCGTCGGGCCGTCGCTGGCGTCCTACGCGTCCTACATTCTCGAAAAGGGCGTCGCCCGCAGGGACCGCAAGGCCGAGTTCGGCCACGGAGCGATCGAGGGGGTGGCCGGGCCCGAGGCCGCAAACAACGCCGGAGTCGGCGGCGCGCTCGTGCCGATGTTCACGCTCGGCATCCCTGGATCGGCGACCACGGCATTGCTTCTCTTTGTCTTCACGATGCACGGTTTGCAGCCGGGCCCACAGCTTTTCCAGACGAACGCCGTGCTGATCTACGGGATCATCGCCAGCCTCTACATCGGCAACGTCGCACTTCTCGTGCTCAATCTGCCGATGGTTGGGGTGTTCGCCCGATTGCTGCGCACGCCGCCGGTCCTGCTGTACACCGGTGTGGCGGCCCTTGGCGTACTGGGCACGTACGCACTTGGGTTCGATCAGTTCGATCTCTACCTTCTGTTTACGTTCGGCGTCGTCGGCTACCTGATGGACCGCTACGGCTTCCCGGCCGCGACCGCCATTCTGGCGATGGTCCTAGGACCCCTCGTCGAGCAGAATCTCAGCCGCGCTCTCAACATCGGCGGGGGCGACCCGTTGGTGTTCGTGCAGCGCCCGATCTCACTTGCGCTGGTGGTGATCAGCCTGTTCGTGGTCGTTGGACCGCTCGCAGTGAAGGCGCTGCGCTGGTATCGGATCCGGGCCTGGCGCTCCCGCTGCCGGGCCAGGCGAACCCGCCCAGGAGCCGGCCAAGGTCGGACAGTGACCAAGCCAAGCGTCCCAACATAATTCACGGAAGGAACCCGTAGTGCTGCTCGACGTATCCCAACCGATCCATTCCGGCATGCCCAAGGCGGCACCTCTGGCCGAGGTGCGTGTCGAGCCGAACTTGCGGATCAGCGACGGCGCCCAATTGGACACCTCTGAGCTGACAATTCCATCGCACGCCGCGACCCACATCGACGCGCCTTCGCACGCGATAGCCGGCGGCGCGACGATCGACCACATCCCCGCCGACCGTTTCCTCGGCCCGGCCGTCGTATCCGCGATACGGCGCAAACCTGGTGAGCTGATCGGCGTCTCCGATGTGCTCGACGGCGGCCCCGCGCTAAAAGCAGGCGACATGCTCTTCCTCGATACCGGCTGGGGCGCAAAATTTTTCGATCGAAGCTACTACGACCATCCGAGCCTGGATCCGGAACTCGCCCAATGGCTGGTCGATACCGGCGTGAAACTGCTTGCCGTGGACTTCATCACGCCGGACCTGCCACACGCCCGGCGCGAAGACGGTTTCGACTATCCGGTGCACAAGATCCTGCTCGGAAATGAGGTGCTGATCGCGGAGAACCTCGCCGATTTGAGCACCTTCTCCGGGCAACGGGTGTTCGCCTATGCGTTCCCGCTGATCGTCCGCGGCGGCGACGCCGGGCACGCCAGGATCGTGCTCACCGACGACGTGCCTGCCGCCTAGACCTCACGGGGTCAGTGCACCTCCGTTGACCTCGAGCACTTGGCCCGTCACGTAACCGCCCATCACCGGTGACGCCAGGAACATGACCGGACCGACACAGTCCTGCGGTGTGCCGATGCGGCCAAGAGGATTGGTCGAGGCGATCTCTTCGAGACGCTTCGGCGTCGAGTGGCGGTCGTGAAACGGGGTGTCGATCACGCCGGGCGCCACGGCGTTGACCCGGATCCCGTGCCTGCCGACCTCGCGCGCCAGCCCGCGGGTAAACGTGCTCACCGCCGCCTTTGCCGAGGCGTAGAGCACCGACCGGCCCCCGCCGCCGTTGCGTGCGGCGATCGAGCTGATGTTGACTATCGCCCCGCCGCCCTCCTTGATCATCGACGGCACCACGCGCCGGCACGCGCGAAAGACAGTCCCCATATTGAGATCCATCACGTGCGCGTACGCGGAGTCAGACACGTCAGCGACGTTTTCCCGGCCGCCAAGGTCGCCGGCGTTGTTGACCAGGACATCGATCGGGCCGAACTCGGCCTCGGCCGCGGAGACGACGTCGTCCGCCCCGTTCGGCGTCATGAGGTCAGCACCTACCAGCATGCCTCGCCCCCCGGCCGACTCGATCGCGGCCAGAACCGCTTCAGCACCGGAGACATTGCGGTGGTAGTGCACTGCCACTGACGCACCCGCCGAGGCAAAGGCGGTCGCCACGGCCGCCCCGATTCCGGAGCTTGCGCCGGTGACCAGCACAGTCTTTTCGCCGAACTCCTCCACAAGCCCTCCTCATCAGATGGACATATTGTCCGTATGACGGACATAGCCTAGCCTGTCGCACCCCCGCGCGGGAGCCTTGCATAAACTGGTCCTTGATGTGTCGTGGATTACACCTCGTGCCGTGATGTGGCGATCATCGCAACTTTTCCTGGACATCCATCTGCACCATGTGGTGGACTAGTTGTCCGTGTAGTAAGAAATCGGTCGCGACGCGCAGTCGACCGATAACCGGGCCTCAAGGAGGACGCAGTTGATGATCAAATCCACCTGGCGTCGATCTCTGGCGGCGATCGCGCTGAGCGCCATGGCACTGGCTACCGGGTGTGCCGCTCCGGGTGGTGGCGAAGGCGCTTGGCCCGGCGGCGAACAGTTCACCTACGTCATTCCGTACGCCCCTGGCGGCTCGACCGATCCCGTCGGCCGAGAGTTCTCCCGCCTGCTCGGTGACGCGGTACACAGCACCGCCGTCGTCGAGAACCTGCCAGGCGGCGACGAGACGATCGGTCTCACCAGGGTGATCCAGGCCGAACCGAATGGGTTGACGCTCGGACTCAGCTCGGCGACCGGCGTCATCGTGCAACCACTCGTGAACCAGAACCTGCCCTTCAAGACGGTCGAGGACTACACGCCGATCGTGAAGATGGTGGAGGCCCCCAACGTGCTTGTCGTGGCTGCGAATTCCCCGTACAAGACACTTGATGATCTGATCGCCGACGCCAAGCAGCGGCCTGGCCAGATCCGGGTCGGAACCACCGGTGAACTCACCAACAACACGTTCGCGATGGTCAGCCTCGAGGACCAGGCGGGTATCGATCTCAATATCGTGCCGTTCAGCGGCGGTGCAGGCGAAGCCGTGCTGGCCACCCTCGGCGGCGACATCGAAGCTGCCATCCCGACCGCCGCGGGACAACGGTCCTTCATCGACAGCGGTGAGCTTCGCGCGCTCGCCCACACCGGTGGCACTGCGTACAACGAGGTCCTGCCCGGGTCAGTGTCGTTCAGCGAAGCCGGCTTTGACGTGCCGTTCTCGTCGGACTACATCACGGTGGCGGCACCCGGCTTGCCTGACGACGTGCGCACCGAGATTGTCGCGAAGGCCAGCGAAGTGGCGGCTAGCGATGAATGGGCCGCGTGGTGCAAGGAAGCAGGATTCGTCGCCGATCCATTGTCAGGTGCTGACCTCGACGAGTGGATCAAGACGACAACGGAGGCGAGCAAGCGCGCGATCGAGCTTGTCGAACAGGGCAGACAAGGCTGACCTGACCTGACCGGATTGTTCACCCCGAAATACACATACCGAGAGGCAGCCTCCATGGCACGCGTTCCCTACCGGTCCGCTGAGGAACTCCCCGAGGAACATCGCGAATTGCTGTCGCGGCCAATCAATCTGTTCCGCGGGCTCGCGAACTCGCCGGAAGCTTTTTCCAGATTCCATGCGCTTGGCGAGTGGATCAGATGGGACTGTGAGCTCGACCCGCGCCTGCGGGAGCTGGTCATCCTGCAGGTCGGTTACCTCACCCACAGTTCCTACGAGTTCAGCCACCACATCGAGATCGGGCGCAAGTTCGGGGTGACCGACGAGGACGTGCACGGCTTGATTGATCTGGCGGCGGGACGGCCGACGCATTTCACCGACGAGGAGCAAGACCTTCTCGAGGCCACCACCAGGCTCACCGAAGAGACCGCTGTTCCCGATGACCTCTGGAATCGGCTCGCCGAGCGGATGTCGCCGGCCCGATTGGTCGATTTCGTCGTGGTGGCGGCGTTCTACTCGATGGTTGTGCGGGTGCTCGCAACCCTGCAGATCGACGTGGAACCCGATTACGCGCAATACCTGGACAAGTTTCCGTTGCGGAGCCCAGTGTGACCGCGATGACGGCGGCCGTGCGCGATCCTCAGCGGCGGGGACGGATGATCTTCGGCGCAGCGAACCTTATGGTCGCGCTGGGTTACCTCATACAGGCGCTCGGCATGCCACGCGGAACCGCCGAACATCCCGGACCGGGCCTCTGGCCGATCGCGGTCGGTATGGCGTGGGTCGTCATCTCGCTCCTCGTCATCGCCGAGGCTGCTGTCTCCCGCGAGGTGGGCGGCCAGATCGACCTGCCGACCGGGGTAGAGCGGCGAAACGTGTTGATGTTCTTGGGTGCAACGATCACGTTCGTCGTGCTACTTCCCTTCCTCGGGCAATACATTGCGGCGTCGCTCTACGCCATCGCCATCATCAAGCTGTTGAGCAGTCTGTCGTGGGCGCGTGCGGTCGCCTACGGCGTCGTACTCGGTGCGGGCATCTCTTTCGCTTTCATCTCGTTGCTGCAGATCCGGCTTCCCGTTGGCCTTTTCGGGGGATTCTGAGGTTCGCCCGTGGGTGCCATCGACGGATTTCTCCAAGGCCTCTCCCTCGCGGTGACGCCAGAGCTGCTGCTGGCCGCCTTTCTCGGCGCGTTGGCGGGCACATTCATCGGCGTCCTGCCGGGTCTGGGTCCGGTGGCCGGCGCCGCCCTGGTACTGCCACTGACATTCTCCTACTCGCCCGCGGTAGGTCTGATCCTGATCGCCGGAATCTACCTCGGCGCGCAATACGGCGGGTCGACCTCCTCAGTGCTGCTGAACATTCCAGGCGACGCGTCGGCTATCGTCGCGACATTCGACGGTCACGAGATGGCCAAGAAGGGTAGGGCCGGCCCTGCGTTGACGATAATGGCCGTCGGCTCATTCATCGCCGGCACCGTAGGACTCACCATCCTGGTGTTCACCGCCACCAGCGTGTCGCGGCTCGCGCTCAACTTCGGCCCCCCGGAGTTCTTCGCGCTGACCGCCGGGGGGCTCCTCGCGCTGGCCCGCATCTCCGGCGGGAGCGTCGCGGGTGGCCTGCTGCCGATGATCCTGGGCATCGCGATGTCTACGGTCGGGCTCGAAGCCGCGACGAGCTATCCCCGATTCACCTTTGGCGTCAACGATCTATCGCTGGGCCTGAGCATCGCAACCGTTGCCGTTGGTCTGTACGGCATTTCCGAGATGATGTATCTGATCGAGAACAGGGATGCCGACCGCAAGCCGATGCGCATCGGCCTGCGCGAACTCATGCCGTCACGAGACGAGTGGAGACGGTCCGTACCGCCCTGGTGCAGGGGATCGCTGCTCGGTTTCTTCTTCGGGCTGCTCCCCGTCCCGTCGGCCACCTTGTCGACCTTCACGTCGTACAAGGTCGAGCAGACCGTCTCCAAGCATCGCAAGGAGCTCGGCAAGGGAGCGGTCGAGGGCATCGCCGGGCCGGAGGCCGCCAACAACTCGGCGGCGATCGGCAGTCTGGTTCCAGTGCTGGTGTTGGGTATACCGTTCTCGGCGACTCTGGCCCTGATGATCTCGGCCATGGTCGTGCAGGGTATCCAGCCCGGCCCGATGATCCTCACCCAACGGCCCGAGCTGTTCTGGTCCGTAGTCGCGGCGATGGTCGTGGCGAACTGCATGCTGTTGGTGTTGAACCTGCCGATGGTTGGGGTCTGGGTGCGGGTGCTGCGCATCCGTCGGCCCTACATGATCGCCTCGATCGTGCTCATTGCAGCGATCGGCAGTTTCAGTATCGCCAACAACATGATCGACGTCCGCATGATGGTGGCGGTCGGCATCCTCGGCTACATCCTGCGCAAGCTGAACTTCAGCCTCGCGTCGTTGCTTGTCGGTCTCGTCCTTGGACCTCTGATCGAAAAGTATTTCATGCAAAGCATGTTCATCTCGGGCGGCGATCCGATGTACCTGATCAGCTCTCCGATCGCGGTCGGAGTCTGGGTGGTTGTCGCGTTCGTGCTCATCGGCGGAATGTTCACGCCGCTGCTTCGTCGGCGGCGCAGGGGCGACCAAACGCCCGACAACGACAGGGAAGTTGCAGAAAAAGCCCATGGTTGACCGACTCAAAGACAAGGTGTGCATCGTCACGGGAGCAGGCTCGCGGGGCCCAGGCATCGGAAACGGCCGAGCCGCCGCAATCGCCTTCGCCCGCGAAGGAGCATCGGTGGTTCTCAACGACCGCGACGCCGATGCGGCGGAGCTGACCGCGATCGCGATACGTGACGCGGGCGGGTCCGCATCGGTGTGTATCGGTGACCTGACGAATATCATCGATGCCGAGGCCCTGACCCGTCACACGGTCGAGACGTTCGGTCGAGTCGACGTGTTACACAACAACATCGGCATCGAGGGCGCGGGTTCGGTGGTCGAGATGACGGAAGACCTGTGGGACCGGGTGATGACGGTGAACGTCAAGAGCATGGCGCTGGCTTCGAAGTTCGCGATTCCGGCGATGGCCAGCAGCGGCGGCGGCGCCATCGTGAACATCTCGTCGATCTCCGCGCTGCGGCCGCGCGGACTCACACCGTACTCGGCGTCCAAGGGTGCCGTGATCGCGTTGACTAGGGCGATGGCGGTCGACCACGCCGCCGACGGGATCCGGGTCAACTGCGTTGCTCCGGGCCCCGTCTACACCCCGCATGTCAGCGAGGGCATGACCGAGGAGCGCCGCGAACGACGGAGACAGGCTTCGCTCCTCGGTATCGAGGGAACGGCGTGGGATATCGCCTACGCCGCAGTGTATTTGGCATCCGAAGAAGCGCGGTACGTCACTGGCGTGACGATACCCGTCGACGGCGGCGTAACGCTGACGAGCGCCGGTCGATGACATCGCCGGATCGGTTCGTTGTCAGCGTGCTCGACGACTATCAGGGCGTAGCGGCAGACTGCGCGGATTGGGCCAGCCTAGGTCCTGACGTCGACGTCCGGTTTCACCGCCAGCACATCGACAGCGACAACCGACTTGTCGATGCGCTCAAGGGTAGCCATGTCATCGTCGCGATGAGGGAGCGGACACCCTTGCGCGCACACGTGCTGGATCGGCTCGACGACCTGCGCCTCGTCGTGACGACTGGCATGCGTAACGAATCAATCGACCATGTGCCCGGCTTGCCGATCTGCGGCACACGCGGGCTGGTGTCCCCCACGGTGGAACTGACCTGGGCGCTGCTGCTGGCGGCCCGCCGCCGGCTGATTGCCGAATCGGCAGCGCTGCGTGGGGGACATTGGCAGACCGCCGTCGGAGACGGTCTGGAAGGGACCACACTCGGGGTGCTGGGTCTCGGAGGGATCGGCGCCCGAGTCGCCAAGATTGCCAAGGCGTTCGGCATGACAGTACTCGCGTGGAGCCAGCACCTCACCGCCGAGAGAGCTGAGGAGATCGGAGTGGCCAAGGCAGAATCCCTGGGGCACCTGTTTGCCAATGCGGCCATCGTGTCGATCCACCTTCGACTCAGCGATCGAACCCGCGGCCTCGTGAGCATCGCGGAGCTGGATCAGCTCGGACCAGATGGCCTGCTGGTCAATACATCCCGCGCACAGATTGTCGATCAGGACGATCTGGTCGAGGCCCTCCGCGCAGGCCGTCTTGGCGGTGCCGCCCTCGACGTCTACGACCAGGAGCCACTGCCGAGGAACCACCCGATCCTTGCTGTCCCCCGGACGACACTCACCCCGCATCTCGGTTACGTCACGCGACAGAACTACGAACTGTTCTTCTCGGACGTGGTCGAGGACATCGTGGCGTTCCGCGCGGGCAACCCGATCCGGCTTATTGCAGACAACTCTTAACGCACGACATTTCAGGAGGACATCCGTGGCAGGGCAGCTTGAAGGAAGAACGGTCGTCGTCGTCGGCGGCGGGCAAACGCCTGGCCAGACCGTTGGTAATGGACGTGCGGCGGCGTTGACGTATGCCACCGCCGGCGCCAATGTCCTTGTAGGCGACCGCAACCAGGAGGCTGCCGACGAGACCGTGCAAGCGATCCTCGATGCAGGCGGAGTCGCCCGCGGCACGACGGTCGATGTCACCGATGAGAAATCGATCATCGCCTTCATCGAGTCTGCGCTGGGCGCATGGAGCCGAATTGACGTGCTGCACAACAATGTCGGGGTCAGCCTCGCCGGCGGCGATGCCGTCATCACCGACATCGACGCAGCGGCGTTCGCCAGGGTCATCGACATCAATCTGACCGGAATGGTGATGACGTGTAAACACGTGATACCGCACATGCGCGACCGGGGTGGCGGCGTGATCACCAGCATCGGCTCGCTGGCATCGTTGATCGACTATCCCTACATCGCCTACAAGACGTCGAAGGCCGGCGTTGTCGCGATGACGCAGAACATCGCCATCAGGCATGCCAGGGACGGTATCCGCGCCAACGCAATCCTGCCCGGGCTGATGGAGACACCGATGGCGATCGAGAACCGCGTCGGCCTCGGCGGTGCCACGCGCGAACAGGTGATCGCGGAGCGCAACAACCACGTTCCATTACGGGGGCGCATGGGCACCGGTTGGGACGTCGCCCGCGCCGCACTATTCCTAGCCTCCGATGACGCACAATTCATCACCGGTGTCGCCTTGCCGGTCGATGGCGGGCAGTCGCTGGTGGTCGGATGAGCGTCGAACTGTATTGGATGCCGGGCTGCAGCAGCTGCCTGCGGATGAAGGAGTTCGTCGAGCAGTCGGGCATCGGCTACGTCGCAATCAATGTCGACACCGAGCCAGAGCGTGCAGCCAAGCTCACCAGTCAGGGCCTGCGGGTGCCCGCCGCCTGCGTTGGCGACAAGTGCGTGAACGGAGTGAACCTGGCGAGCGTCGCATCCTTGATCGGCGTCGATTACTCGCCGCCGGAGATGTTGTCGCCCGCTGAACTCATGGTGCGCTACCGGCGGGTGATCCAAGCTCTGTGCGATCTCATCGACCAGATCCCGCCCGAACACGCCGGTTTCACGCTTCCTGGCCGCGACCGCGACATCGTCACGCTCGCCGGTCATGCCGGCTGCGTCATGCGCTACTTCCTCGGCAAGTACGACGATGACGACTTCGATGGGTTCTTCGATGACCTGGAGCCCGGGCATCGCGATGCGCCACGCCTGGTGGAATTCGCGCGTGAGACCTTTCACCGCACGGAGGTGTGGTGGCACGACGACGGACACGACGATCCGCTGGATCGGGTGGCCCCGCTGTACTGGGGCTCCCGCACATTGGCCGAGGGTTTCGAGCGCGAGGTCTGGCATACCGCACAACACACGCGACAGCTCGCTTACATGCTCGAGCAGATCGGCGTCAACCCCCGCGGAGCGCTGACGCCAGAAGATCTCGCGGGGCTGCCGCTGCCGAACCGGATATTCGACTGATGCCCGCCGGAAATGGCTCTCCGGTCGAGGATGTGGCCCGAGACGAACCGCACGACCTCCTCGACCTGGGCGGCCTCATCTTGATCCTATTTTGGGCTGAATGGTGCTCTCCGTGCCACGCGATGCGACCAGAGGTCGAACACTTCGCCGCGAACGCTGTATGCGATATCGCGGTGTGCGCAGTGGAGATCGGCCGATGCCCCCGCATCGCAGAGCATTTCGGCGTGCAGTCCGTGCCGAGCACCGTAATTCTGCGTGACGGCGTCGAGGTCCATCGCGCTTCGGGTGCAAAGCGTCGGAACCAACTTCTTCGAATAGTGAACTCCTTGTCCACTGCAGACCAATAACGATTCGAAAGGAGGGGCATGCAGGCAGTGGTTTACGCCGGTCCGGGCCGGCTCGAACTCCAAGACCGCCCAGACCCTTCGCCTGGCAAAAACCAGGCTCTACTCGCCGTCTCCCACGTCGGGGTGTGCGGTACCGACCTACTCATCTGGGAAGGCGGGCTGACACGGGTGAGACCGCCGGTGGTGCTGGGACACGAATTCAGCGCCCGGGTGGTCAGTGCACCCGCGGACAGCGGTTTCACCAAGGGCAGGCCGGTTGTGGTCGAACCGACCTTGTCGTGCGGATCCTGCTTCCCTTGTCAATCGGGTAACGCCCACGTCTGCGTGCGGCTGGGCCTCGTCGGCATTGATGTCGACGGCGCGGCCGCGACGCACGTTGCGGTGCCGACCCACAGATTGCACGCGGTCCCCGAGGGTTTGAGCCTGCGCGAAGCGGCGCTGGCCGAGCCGACTGCGGTCGCTTGCCACATGGCGAACCGGGCAGGCGTGACACCGGACGCAACGGTACTCGTCGTCGGCGGCGGCCCGATCGGCATTCTCGTCGGACTCGTTGCACGGGCGACGGGAGCCGCACTGGTGGTTGTCAGGGAACCCAACCCGCGCCGGCGCGCGCTGGCCGAAGCGGTCGGGCTGGCGACGTCCACGCCCGACGATGAGCCCGACCAGGAGCTGGCCGTGCGCGTCGGGGCCGACGGTTTCGACGTGGCCTTCGAGCTCACCGGCCTCGGTGTGGGACTTGAGACGGCGATCCAGGCGACCAGGGTGCGCGGCACGGTTTTGCTCGGCGGGTTGCCCCACGGTGCGGTCGGCGTCCACACCGCACCTGCGGTGATGAAGGAGCTCGAATTGCGGGGTTCGCGGGTGTATCGCGGCGGCGATTTCGCTGCGGCACTCGAACTGCTCGCGGATGGCCGGGTCTCGGCGTCACACCTGATCACCAAAGTCGTGGGACTCAGCGAAGCGATCGATGGAGCGTTCGCGGCGATCCGCGACGATAAGTGGGAGATGAAGGTGCTCATCGACGTTGAAGGAGATGTGCTGTGACGGAATCGAAGCGACCGCCGCTGGGGCGAATGGACGGCCGCATCGCCGTCGTGACCGGGGCGAGCACGGGTATCGGCGCGGCCATTGCCCGGGAATTCGTGCGCGCCGGCGCCAAGGTCCACGCCATCGCCCGCCGGCCAGAGGTCATCACCGAGAACCTCGGCGCGGAAATCGTCGCCGACGGCCGGTGCGTCCCACACAAGGTCGACGTCTCCGACGCCGCTGCCGTGCAGGCGCTCGCCAACGAGTTGAGCACAGAACCGGTGGACACCCTGGTGTGCGCCGCGGGTATCAACATCCCCCGCCGACGCGTCGCCGAATTGACCATCGACGCATGGCGCGAGTTGGTCGAGATCAATCTCAACGGCGTCTTCTATTGCCTGCACGCGTTTCTAGACCAACTGAGGGCAAACGAAGGCGACCTCGTCGTGATCTCGAGCGTGGCGGCGGCTTGGCCTGACCACAGCGGAGCGGGCTACGGCGCAACCAAGTCCGGCCTGCTCGGCTTCGCTCGCGGCGTCGGTATCGACGAGCATGCGCAGGGGGTTCGGGTATCCACGATCCTCCCAGGGATCGTGGATACTCCCATTCTGGACAAGCGCCCGATTCCGCCGCCACCCGAGTTGCGCGAATGGTGTCTGCAACCCGAGGATGTCGCGGCCACGTGCCTGCTGGCGGTGACGCTGCCGCCTCGGGCCAACCTCGCCGAGTCGACGATGGTGGCTACCCGACTGCAATCACTGGGGAAGACGCAGCAGGCGAACCCCCAACTGCCAGAGTCACTTCAACGCGGCGGATAGCTCACGCGACTATAGGTACGTCACGCCGAGAACCACCAGCGAGAACAGCACCGGCGCTACCGGCAACCCCCATAGGAACGCCGCCCACACGTCGGACTTCCGCCGGTACGCACGCCAACCGAGCGCGCCGACGACGCCACCCAGCACAAAGGAGGTGGCCGCCACCACCAGCACCCACGAACTGACCGTCGCGGTGGATGTCGCAGCCGTGATCCCGGCCAGCCACAGGATGTGGCCGACCACCAACCCGCCGATACCGGCGACCCAGATCGCCGCACTCAAAAGTTGATCATGTGGCCGGCCAGGCCGTGGAAGCACTCCTGTAGGGCTTCCGACAGCGTCGGGTGGGTGTGCACGTTGCGGGTCAACTCGTTGACGGTCAGATCCCACTTCTGCGCCAGCGTCAGCTCAGGCAGCAGTTCAGAGACGTCATGGCCGATCAGGTGCCCGCCGAGCAACTCACCGTACTTCGCGTCGGCGATCAACTTGACGAACCCACTCGGATCACCGAGCCCGTGCGCCTTCGCGTTCGCGGTCAACGGGAACTTGGCGACCTTGACGTCATACCCCTCGTCGCGCGCCTGCTCCTCGGTCAGCCCGAAGCTCGCAACCTGCGGCTGGCAGAACGTAGCGCGCGGCAACATCCGGTAATCGCCAAGCGCCAAAGTCTCTGCACCCGCGATGGTTTCGGCCGCAACCACGCCCATCGCCTCGGCGACGTGGGCCAACATCAGTTTCCCGGTGACGTCCCCGATCGCATAGACGTGCGGCACGTTGGTGCGCATGTAGTCATCGATCTCGATGGCCTTGCGGTCGGTGAGGTTCACCCCGGTGACGTCCAGGCCGTAGCCCTCGACGTTGGGCGCAAAGCCGATGGCCTGAAGAACCTTGTCGGCCTTGAGCTCTTCGGTCTTGCCGTCCTTGTTGACGGTGACCAGGACGGAACCGTCAGCCCCTTCGTCTTTGATGGACTCGACCTTGGTGCCGGTGAGGATCTTCACCCCGAGCTTCTTGAACTGCTTCTCGATCTCCTTGGACACCTCGGCGTCCTCGTTGGGCAGCGCCCGCGGCAGAAACTCCACGATGGTGACCTCAACCCCGAAGTTGCGCAGCACGTAACCGAACTCCATACCGATCGCCCCCGCGCCGGCGATGACGATCGAGGACGGCAACTCGCGTGTCATGATCAGCTTTTCGTAGGTGACGACGTTCTCCGACAGCGACGTGCCCGGCACCAACCGCGTACTACTGCCGGTCGCGATGATGCAGTTGTCGAAGGTGACCGACTCGGTGCCACCCTCGTTGAGATCGACCTCCAGCGTGTTGGCGTCTTTGAACTTCCCGTAACCGTGGATCTCGGTGATCTTGTTCTTCTTCATCAGAAAGTGCACACCGGCCACCCGACCGTCGGCGACCTTACGGCTGCGGTCGAAGGCCACCCCGTAATCCATGGACGGCTCACCGCTGATGCCGAATGTCTTGGCTTCCTTGGTGATGATGTGGGACAACTCGGCGTTGCGCAGCAACGACTTGGAGGGGATACAGCCGACATTGAGGCACACCCCGCCCCAATACTTGGGCTCGATGACTGCGGTGTTCAGTCCGAGCTGGGCGGCGCGGATAGCCGCGACGTATCCACCGGGGCCTGCTCCGAGAACGACGACGTCATAGTGGGTCACACCTACAACTCTAGTAAGGGATCAGCCCCACGAAGCAGCGAGTGGCCCATTCGCAGAAGTAGAGACCGTGCAATACGGCGGCTCCCGCCGTCGCGGCCAGCGGTGCCGACGTGAACGCGATGGCCACAACGGACGCGATGGGCCTGTTCGGCACCATCGCGACGAGCAGGCCGCCGACGGTGCACAGGATCAGAAAGACCAGCACCACGAACTCCGGGGCAGTCTTGTCGATCGAGTGATACCACCAGTGGTAGAGCCCCCACCCCGCCGCGGCCGCGAGCGCCCAGACGCACGCCACGACCACGACGAAGTGCCAGCGCTTGACGTACTGGTACTCGCCCGGCAGGACCACTGACCGGGCAGGCAGGGGCAACGGTCCCGACGGGTTCTCTTCGGGGCCGTCGACCGGATCGGGTTGCGCGTCGAGTTCACCGGTATCCCAGGTCGGTGTGAACTCCTGGGTGTCGACGAGCAGGTCGCGGTCCACGTCAGGCCCCGTTCACCGTCTGAATCGCGACCAGCGCGCCGAACCAGCCGGGGGCGATGGCGATGACGAATGCTCCGACCGCGGTCAGCCAGCGTCGCCGCGACAGCAGGATCGTCAACATCCCGATCGCTCCCGGCACACCCACGACGAGCGCAATCACCACATCGGGCCGAATCTTCGCGCTCACCAGCAGGGTTGCCCCGATTCCGAGGAGCAGCCCGACTGCCGTTCCGATCAGCAGCGCACTGGTCAGCAACCGCGTGCTAGGCAGCGGTATCATCCTTCCGACGATACTGCGGCACCCACCGTTAATCGGTTAGCCGCCCGGCGTGGCATCCCTTAATTGTGTTGCGGGGCAGGTAGCGGGCACGCGTCAACGGCTTCCGCGACGATGTGCGTCCGTGTCGCGGGCGGTCTGACGCGCCTCGCAAAGTCGGTGCCTGTTACCGGCGCTGATGCGCTCAGCAACTGGTTCTCCTCATTGCTGAAAGCGCGGCCGCGCGACAGGAAGCGCATCCCTTCGGGCGCTTCGACACTGAAGCCACCACCCCTGCCGGGAACCACATCGATGACCAACTGCGTGTGCTTCCACGCCTCGAACTGCGGTCCCGAGATCCACACGGGCACGCCTTCTGGTTGGACGTCCAAGCCGACATCGAGCACAGCAAGCAAAACGTCTCGGTCCCCGACGAGGAATTCGCCGTCGGGGTAACACATCGGCGACGACCCATCGCAGCATCCGCCCGACTGGTGGAACATCAGCGCGCCGTGGCGACCCTGCAGCCGCCGAAGCAGGTCGGCCGCCGCCTGGGTGATCAACGCACGATGCGGGGCGTCACTCAAGATTCCCTCTCTGCCGAACGTGGGTTACCGTCACGCAATACCGGGGTTTGCCGTGCGGGTAACCCACGTTCGCGCCCGTTTCAAGATCAGAAGAAGCCCTGCGCCTTGTTGGAGTACGACACCAGCAGGTTCTTGGTCTGCTGGTAATGGTCGAGCATCATCTTGTGGTTCTCCCGGCCGATGCCGGACTGCTTGTAGCCGCCGAACGCCGCGTGCGCGGGGTAGGCGTGATAGCAGTTCGTCCACACCCGGCCCGCCTTGATATCGCGCCCGGCCCGGTAGGCGACGTTGCCGTCACGGCTCCACACCCCAGCACCGAGACCGTAGAGCGTGTCGTTGGCGATGGCGATCGCGTCGTCATAGTCCTTGAACGACGTCACCGCGACGACGGGTCCGAAGATCTCCTCCTGGAAGATGCGCATCTTGTTGTTGCCCTCGAAGATCGTCGGCTGCACGTAATAGCCGCCGTTGAGGTCGCCGCCGAGTTGTGCGCGCTCGCCGCCGGTAACCACCCGTGCGCCCTCGTCTTTACCAACCTCGATGTAGGACAACACCTTTTCCAGCTGATCGTTGGATGCCTGCGAACCGATCATCGTCTCGGTGTCCAATGGGTCGCCCTGGCGCACAGCCTTGGTGCGAATCGCGGCGAGTTCGAGGAACTCGTCATAGATGTCGGCCTGGATCAGGCTGCGCGACGGGCAGGTGCACACCTCGCCCTGGTTGAGGGCGAACATCGTGAATCCTTCCAGCGCCTTGTCCTGGAAGTCGTCACCTGCAGCCATCACGTCGGAGAAGAAGATGTTGGGGCTCTTGCCGCCGAGTTCGAGCGTGACGGGGATCAGGTTCTGCGACGCGTATTGCATGATCAGCCGGCCGGTGGTGGTCTCCCCGGTGAAGGCGATCTTCGCGATGCGGTTCGACGACGCCAGCGGCTTGCCCGCTTCGAAGCCGAATCCGTTGACGACGTTGAGCACACCGGCGGGCAGCAGATCGCCGATCAAGCTCATCAGGTACAGGATCGACGCCGGGGTCTGCTCGGCGGGTTTGAGGACGACGGCGTTGCCCGCCGCCAGCGCAGGAGCGAGCTTCCACGTAGCCATCAGGATCGGGAAGTTCCACGGGATGATCTGGCCGACCACGCCGAGGGGTTCGTGGAAGTGATAGGCGACGGTGTCCTCGTCGATCTGGCTCAGCGAGCCCTCCTGTGCCCGAATGGCGCCCGCGAAATACCGGAAGTGGTCGATGGCCAGCGGGATGTCCGCGGCCAGCGTCTCGCGGATCGGCTTGCCGTTGTCCCACGCTTCGGCCAGCGCTATCGAGTCGAGATTGGCCTCGATGCGGTCGGCGATCTTGTTGAGGATGTTCGCGCGCTCGCCGGCGGCCGTCTTGCCCCACGCGGTGGCCGCGCCGTGCGCGGCGTCGAGCGCCTTCTCGATATCCGCCTCTGTCGACCGCGGGATCTCGCAGAACGGCTGGCCGGTCACCGGTGTCGGGTTCTCGAAGTACTCGCCGGAGGCCGGCGGCACCCATTCTCCGCCGATGAAGTTGCCATACCGCGACTCATACGACATCAGGGCGTCTGAGGAACCAGGACGGGCGTAGACAGTCATGAAGGACTCCCTCTCTGACAGCGGGGATGAATGGGTGTAACGGAGCTCACACTACGCCGAACGGCCACAATGGTGCTGTGGCCCAAGACCCTTATCTGTGGCTCGAAGACATCACCGGCGACGACGCGCTGGACTGGGTGCGCAAGCACAACGAGCCCACGCTCGCCGCGTTCGGCGGGACCCGCTTCGACCAGATGCGTACGGAGGCGCTGGAGGTCCTCGACACCGAAGCGCGGATCCCGTACGTGCGGCGGCGCGGTGAGTTCCTCTACAACTTCTGGCGCGATGCGGTCAATCCGCGCGGACTGTGGCGGCGCACGACGCTGGATAGTTACCGCACCGCCGACCCCGAATGGGATGTGCTCTTCGACGTCGATGCGCTCGCCGAGGCCGAGGGTGAGAAATGGGTGTGGGCCGGCGCCGAGGTTCTCGAGCCTGATCACCGATTGGCCCTGATCGAACTGTCACGGGGTGGCGCCGACGCCACCGTGGTGCGCGAATTCGACATGGAGAAGCGCGAATTCGTCACCGACGGGTTCGAGCTTCCAGAAGCGAAGTCGAGTGTGACGTGGCAGGACCGCGACACCGTATTGGTCGGCACCGAGTTCGGTCCCGATTCGATGACGGACTCCGGTTATCCGCGAATTGTGAAACGGTGGCTGCGGGGTCAACCACTCAGTGACGCCCTGACGCTGTTCGAAGGCGAGGCGACAGATGTCAGCGTCGGCGGCGGCTACGATCCGACGCCGGGCTTCGAGCGACTCTTCATCACAAGGTCTTTCGACTTCTTCAACCGCGACCGCTACGAGCTTCGCGGCGGCGAGTTGATCGACATCGAGATACCCACCGACGCCGGGATGTCCGTGCACCGCGAGTGGCTGTTGATCCGGCCACGGACCGAGTGGACCGTCGGTGCGACCACTTACCGTCCGGGTTCACTGTTGGCGGCCCGCTATGACGAATTCCTCTCCGGCACAAGCGAACTGACCGTCGTATTCGAACCCGACGAACACTCCAGTCTGGACAGCTACGCGTGGACGCGCGATCACCTGGTGCTTGTCATGCTGGTCGACGTGTCCAGTCACGTCGACCTCGTGACACCAGGCACATGGGAGCGCACGTCGATCCCCGGAATCCCGCCCAATACCAACACCGTGCTGGTGGACATCGATGAGTATGGCGACGAGATGTTTCTGGACTCGAGCGGTTTCGACACACCATCCCAGTTGCTGTGGGGGCGCGCGGGTACCGAGGTGACCACGATCAAGAGCGCGCCCGCGTTCTTCGATGCCTCCGACATCGAGGTGACCCAGCACTTCGTGGCCTCTGCCGACGGCACCAAGATCCCGTATTTCGTCGTCGGTCACCGTAATTCAGATGGGCCAGGACCGACGTTGCTCAGCGGGTACGGCGGTTTCGAGGTGGCCAACACACCGGGTTACGCCGGTGTGCTCGGCCGACTGTGGCTGGCTCGCGGGGGCACCTACGTACTGGCCAACATCCGCGGTGGCGGCGAGTACGGACCGACCTGGCACACCCAGGCGATGCGTGAGAACAGGCATCTGGTCTACGAGGACTTCGCCGCGGTGGCATCCGATCTCGTTGACCGTGGGATAACCACGGTCGACGCACTCGGCGCCCAGGGCGGCAGCAACGGCGGCCTGCTGATGGGCGTCATGCTGACGCAATATCCCCAACTGTTCGGCGCCCTGGTGTGCAGCGTGCCCCTGCTGGACATGCGTCGGTTCCATCTGCTGCTCGCCGGGGCCTCGTGGGTGGCCGAGTACGGCGATCCGGACAACCCCGACGATTGGGCGTTCATCTCCGAATACTCTCCCTACCAAAATATTTCGGCGGACCTGAGCTATCCTCCGGTGCTGATCACGACGTCAACGCGCGACGATCGGGTACACCCCGGGCATGCCCGCAAGATGACCGCGGCGCTCGAGGAATTGGGGTATTCGGTGCAGTACTACGAGAACATCGAGGGCGGCCACGCCGGTGCGGCCGACAACGCCCAGACGGCGTTCAAGTCGGCGCTGATCTACGAGTACCTGTGGTCGATGCTCACTTGACCAGTTGATCGCCGAGGAACCGGTCCGGACCCGTCACACCCGGCAGGATGAAGAAGAAGCCGCCGCCCACCGGCATGATGTACTCCTCCAGCGGCTCGCCTTTGAGGCGGCGCTGCACGGTGAGGAAGCCTTTTTCCAGGCTGCGCTGGTAGGCGACGAACGCCAACCCCTGATCGAGCCTGCCTGCGCCGTCGAAGCCCCGCGAGTAGTTGAATCCCCTTCGCAGGATGAGGTTTTCGTCCGTTTCGGGAGTCCGCGGATTCGCCAGCCGGATATGCGCGTCGAGCGGAATCCGCTTGCCGTCGGGGTCTGAGGGATAGTCGGGATCGGTGAACTCACCCGTCAGCCCCAGCGGCGCGCCGCTGACCTTGGCACGCCCGATGAGCTGCTCCTGTTCGACGAGCCGGGTTCGGTCCCAGAATTCCACGAAATTGCGGATGATGCGGACCGCCTGATACGAGCCGCCGACCGCCCACTCCGGTTCGCCGTCATCGGCGCTCACCCACACATGACGATCCATCAGGGCTGCATCGTCGACGTCCAAATTCGACGTCCCGTCCTTGAATCCCAGCAGGTTTCGGGGAGTCACGGCTTCCGACGCCTGGCCCGCACCGATGCCGCGGGCGTAGCCGTCGATCATCCAGCGCAACACGAGATCGCTGCGCGTCCGCCTCATGACCTGGCGCAGCGCGAACTGAACGGTGTCGTTGTGGCCGGCCTCGAAGAGGACCGAGATGTCGCCGTGCGAGATCTTGGGGTCGAGCCGATCATTGGCAAGGAAGGGCATCGTTTCCAGCTCTTTGGGCTTGCGATCGGCGAGCCCGAACCTATCGTCGAACAGCGACGCCCCGACACCGACGACGATCGAAAGGTTGTCCGCAGGCGGCTTTTCGCCGAGGATGCCCGAGTCCACCGGCGGGTAGGCGGCATCCCGGGTTTCGGGCGGCTGGCCCGCCATCAGACCCCGGATCTCCTCGGTGAGTTCTTTGAGCGCCGTGGTCAGCCCGGCACGATCCTTCGACTGGACATTGAAGGAGGCCACCAGCCCCTGCTCGGGTATCGGCAGCGCGGTGATACCCGTCTGGTGCACACCCTCGAAAGGGACGAAGACCTCCGGCGTGGCGGGTGCGAGGTACTCCCGCTGCACCGAGTCGGTCAACGCATACGTGGCGCCGGCACCGACAGCGGCCCCGGCGCCCGCGCTCAGGGCACCCGTGACGAATCCTCGCCGTGAGATGCCCTGGCGCGACGGCCGCTCGGTCACGACAGCTTCAAAGCCCCCGCGATCTGGGACACGTTCTCCGACAGGCCGGCCAGCTGGGCCTTCAGCTTGTCGATGGTCGGCGGGTCGACGGTCACTCCGGTGCACCGGGGCGACGGGTACGGATCGTTCTCCGTGCAGTAGAGCACCCAGCCATCACCCTGGCGAAGCGGCTGCAGGGTCGCGTTGATCTCCGTGAAGCCGGCCTCGATCTTGCCGAGCAGCTCCGGATCAGCCTCCTGCAGTGCCGGCTTCAGCTTGTCGACGGCGGCCTGCGAACCCTGCAGGTTGGCGTCGAAGTCCCACAGGTCGGTCTTGGAGTAGCGGTCTTCCTCGCCGGTGATCTTCCCTTCGGAGACCTCTTCGATCAGTTCCGCCGCACCGGTCGCGACATCGACGGGCGTCACCTCGACCGTGGGGAACTGCTCCTTAAGGGCCGCGATGTCCGCATCGAGCTGATCGGCGAACGGGGCGCCACCCTCGGTCGTGTTCTCCTGGAAAAGCAGGTACTCCAGGCGGTGCCAGCCGGTGAACGCGGCGTCGTCGACACCGGCGAAGTCGTCAACACGGGCGTCGACCTTGCCATCGATCTCCGCCACCAAGCCGGCCAATGGCTCGATGCGCTCCCATGGCAGACGAGACGGCGCGTAAGCGTCCTGCGCAGCCTTCAGATCGTTTGCCCGCACCGCGTCGGTGAAAACCTTGACGGCGACGACGAGTTCGTCGATCTGACCGACGGCGTAAGTCTTGTATTCCGCGGCTGCCTGCTCGGCCAGCGGATTGGGAGCAGCAGCGGCTGCGCTCGAAGAGGTGGTCGTCGCACTGGCTGACGACGTCTCTTCGGTACTGCCCGTGTCGCTGGAGCAGCCCGCGACGATAAGGCTGATGGCTACCACCGGCACTGACCATGCCAAGAAACGATTCATTTGCACCCTCTAAGTTAGGAAAGGCTGAACATAGCATCACCCCAGGCCGGAGGGTAGGCACACCTAAATATCCGCTGTTCTTGACTTACCAATCCGAAGTGACTCGACTGCAGCTATGCCGACGCCAACATTCGAGACTCTGCTCTACAAGACCGAGCCACCGGTCGCGACCATCACGTTGAACCGGCCCGAGCATCTCAACACCATCGTTCCGCCGATGCCGGATGAGATCGAGCAGGCCATCGGAGCAGCCGAACGCGACCCCGCCGTCAAGGTGATCGTGCTGCGCGGCGCCGGGCGCGCGTTCTCCGGCGGCTACGACTTCGGCGGCGGCTTCGCGCACTGGGGCGACGCCATGAACACCGATGGTCGCTGGGATCCCGGTAAGGACTTCGCCATGGTCAGCACTCGCGAGACCGGCCCCACCCAGAAGTTCATGGCGATCTGGCGGGCGTCCAAGCCCGTCATCGCGCAGGTACACGGCTGGTGTGTGGGCGGCGCCAGTGACTACGCACTGTGCGCGGACATCGTCATCGCCAGCGACGACGCGGTCATCGGGACTCCGTACGCCCGCATGTGGGGTGCCTACCTCACCGGCATGTGGCTCTACCGCCTGAGTCTGGCGAAGGTGAAATGGCACTCGCTGACCGGCGAGCCACTGACCGGAAAAGAGGCCGCCGCAGTCGAACTCATCAACGAGTCGGTGCCGTTCGAGCGCCTCGAGGCGCGCGTCAAGGAGATCGCGGACAAACTCGCCCGGATCCCGCTGTCTCAGCTGCAGGCCCAGAAGCTCATCGTCAACCAGGCCTACGAGAACATGGGGCTGGCCTCGACGCAGACGCTCGGCGGCATCCTCGACGGCTTGATGCGCAACACGCCCGATGCCCTGACGTTCATCGAAACCGCTGAGGCACAGGGTGTCCGGGCGGCCGTCGAGGAACGCGACGGACCGTGGGGTGACTACAGCCAGGCGCCGCCGGACCGTAGGCCCGATCCGTCGCACATCATCGAACCCTAGAGCCCGGCTAGTCCCGCCGGCGCAGGCCGCCGAGCAGCGACACGGCGACCCCGAACACCACGAGCACCCCGCCGGCGGCCAACGTGAGGTTAAGCCAGTGGTGCGCGCTCATTTCGGCCTGGCCCACCATCACGTCGGCAATCTGCCGGATATCGCCCGCAGTCTGATTCAGCGCGACGTCGACGTAACGACGCGACACCTCCAGCGCGGCCCAACCCGCAGCACCCACCATGAGTGCCGAAACACCGAGCGCGGCAAGCGCTTTGCCCCGCGATCGGGCCGCGGCCAGCACAAGCAACGCAGACAGACCCGCCAGTATCGTCGACCCGACACTCACCCACGGACCCCAGGTTGACAACATGCGCAGCTGGCCGGGCCGCAGCGCAGAGGACTCTGGCACGGTGATCGGCACCGTCAGCGTCTGCGGCACGTCCAGGTCGAGGTCGCCGAGCGTTTGCCTGATCGACGCATCGTTGAGCATCGGCGCGATGTCGACCAGCCAGCGGCCATCCGCGCCGTCCTCGGACCGGATCGAGTCGGTGAACATCCAGCGATGTGCGATTCGGTTGGCCTGCGCGAACTGACCGGGGAATCCCTCGTTGCCGGTGTAGGCCGTGACGACGTTTCCGACGAGCTCGGTGTTGAGGGTGCCGTACCCATTGTTGGCGGCGAAGTCGCTGATCTGCCGCGACAATTCCGAGGCCATCGCGCGCTGCAACGTCGGATCGTGCGCCGCGGTCGCCGCCAGCGCGGCGTAACCGTCCTCACTGACCACATTGCGCTGCGCCCACATCGTCGGGACGGCCACCGCAAGCAGGACGGTCGTGACGAGCCACAGGAACATGGTCGTGACGAACCGCACGCGTCCTCCTTACCCGACCGGACGCGGGCTGCGCTCAGTCGGTCAGCGCGCGTCCCACGATGAGGGGGTCGGCCTCGGCCACCACCTCACGGTCCTTGTTGTCGTAGTCGAACTTACCGAGCACGTGTCGCATCGCATTGATGCGGGCGCGCTTCTTGTCGTTGCTCTTGACCACCGTCCACGGGGCGATATCGGTGTCGGTGAGGGCGAACATGTCCTCCTTGGCGGCGGTGTACGCGTCCCACTTGTCCAGCGACGCAAGGTCGGTGGGCGAGAGCTTCCACTGCCGGACGGGATCGACCTGACGGATCGTGAAACGGGTGCGCTGCTCACCCTGTGTGACCGAGAACCACAGCTTTGTCAGGCTGATGCCGTCGTTGACCAGCATCTGCTCGAACAGCGGTGCCTGGCGGATGAACTCCTCATGTTGGTCGGGTGTGCAAAAGCCCATTACGCGCTCGACGCCGGCGCGGTTGTACCAGGACCGGTCGAACATCACGATCTCCCCCGCCGCTGGTAGGTGGGTGACGTATCGCTGGAAGTACCACTGCGTGCGCTCGCGCTCGGTGGGCTTCTCGAGCGCCACGACGCGGGCACCACGGGGGTTGAGGTGCTCCATGAAGCGCTTGATGGTGCCGCCCTTGCCCGCCGCGTCACGGCCCTCGAACACGATGACGTGCCGCAGCCCGTTCGATTGGCTCCACTTCTGCAGCTTCAGCAGCTCGATCTGTAGCAGCCGCTTGTGCTCCTCGTATTCGTGGCGCGACATGCGCTCGTCGTACGGGTAGCCCGCACGCCAGGTGTCGACGTCGGCTCCGCTGGGATGGTGCACCAGCACCGGGTCGTCATCGTCGTCGTCACGGACGCTGTAGTACTCGGTTCCCTTGAGCTCAGTCACCGGCAGAAAATAGCGACCCACCCGTAAGCGAGCGTGACGACGAGGTGAACGACAGGTGGCGCGGAGGCGCTACTTGGCGGTGCGCTTGGGCCGGATCAGCGCCAACTTCGTCATCATCGTGTTCATCCGCTTGAGCGCACGCAGCGAGTTGTTGTAGTAGTTGCCGCCCGCTCCGACGTTGGTGCGGGGAGCGACGACAACCTCCTGACGACAGAACTTGCGCACACCGTCCGCGCCGCCGAAGCGGGCTCCGATGCCCGATGTCTTCCATCCGCCCATCGGCGCGGTGGTGCACATCAGGTTCGATATCACGTCGTTGATGTTGACCGCACCGCAATCCAGTTCCACTGCAACGTCTTTCGCACGGTCGATGTCCTTCGAGAACACCGATGCGCTGAGGCCGTAGGGGCTGTCGTTCGCCAAGCGCACCGCTTCGGCAACCGTGGCGACCTTCATGATCGGAAGGGTCGGGCCGAACGTCTCCTCCATCATGCAGTCCATCGAATGGTCGACGTCGACGAGCACCGTCGGCTCGTAGAAGCTGCCGGGGCCGGCCGCCCGCTTGCCACCGGTGAGCACCTTCGCGCCCTTGGCGACGGCGTCGGCCACATGACGCTCCGTCACAGCGACTTGGCTGTCGTCGATCAGCGCGCCGAAGTCGTGCCCCTCGCCCGCACCCATCTTCAGGTTCTTGACGTCACGCACCACGGCGGCGACGAACGCGTCGTAGACCGATTCGAGCACGTACACCCGCTCGACGGAGACACACGTCTGACCTGCGTTGAAAAATGCACCCCAGACTGCAGCATGCGCGGCGAGGTCGACGTCGGCGTCCTCGAGCACGACCATCGGATCCTTACCGCCAAGCTCCAGGCTTACCGGCGTGAGCCGCCGCGCAGCACGTTCGGCCACCTTCGCGCCGGTGGCCGACGAGCCGGTGAACTGGACGTAGTCGGCGTTGTCGACGACGGCCTCCACGGCCGGTCTTGCCCCCTGAACGATCGCCATGACCTCGGGTGCGCCGGAGTCGGCCCAGCCACGCAACAGCAGCTCCGCGGTCAGCGGGGTGCGCTCAGAGGGCTTGAGCAGGACCGCGCATCCCGCCGCCAACGCCGCGATGCCGTCCATCAGGAGGTTCGCGACGGGGTAGTTCCATGGCGCGATGATGGCGACGATGGGCCGCGGCCGGTAATGCACCGTCACCTTCTTGATGTTGAGGAAGGGCAGCGACGCGGGCCTAGCCTCGGGCGCCAGCGACTTCTCCATCGTCTTGATGTAGTACGAGGCGATCATGATCAGCAGCGGCACCTCTTGGGCGGCGTCGGTCGCCGACTTGCCGGTCTCGGAGACCAGCAGCTGTTCGATCTCATCGCGGTGCTCGCCCATCCACACGGCGAAGCGGGCCAGCACCTTGGCGCGACCTTTGGGGCCGCGGGCCTCCCATTCGCGTTGCGCCCGACGCAGACCTGCCGCGATGCGGGGCACGTCGGCCGGGTCGGTCCACCGCACGGTCCCGGCTGCGGCGCCGGTCGCGGGGTTGAGAATGGTGCCGACTTGCGATTCCGGGGGCAGAGCTACTTCGGGTGTCGCGGTCATAGACCTATGTTAACCACCTCGTGTGACGTAAATCGCACCGGGGTTGACACGTGTCAAGTCACGCCAGGCCACCAGCGCGGCGCAGCACACGATGGACGTCCCGAGCAGCATCCCGCCGATGGTGTCGGTGAAGTAGTGGAAGGTGGAACCCACGCCGATCATGGCCAGCGTCGCGTACGACACCGCGATCAGAAGCGCCCACAACGCACCACCCGCCACCAAGACGAAGAGTCCCAATACGACCGTCGTCGTCGTGATGTGTCCGCTCGGATACGCGAGGCCGTCACCCTTCATGCGCCCGAACAGCGGCTTGATGAATTGCACGAGCAGATAGGCGGCCGGCGGCAACACGACCGCGACCGCCGCGAGTCGCCGCCACCGTCGGTACAGCGCCATGCCCACCACGGCGAATCCGAGGATGGCGAGCGACAGCGGATTCGCGAGGTAGGACAGCGCCCGCGCGACGCTGTTGTCGTGCTCCTGGAACCAGTCGTCGAGCGGGATGGGTCCCCTACGAACGGCGAGCCCCAGCAGGATCATCGCCGCCACCCCGACAATCGGCCACCACCACCGAATACGAATCATGCAATGCCGCGCACGTAGGCCGCCTGGCCCAGGTGCTGCGCACTGTCATCGATGATGCTCACCAGCCGTACACCGGCGGTCACCGGCGGATCCCACCGTTCGTCGACGACGCGGCTCAACTCCTCAGGCGTGACCGAGGAGATGTATTCGAGGGTCGCCTTGTGCACACCGTGGTAGTAGCCGGCCAGCAGATCCGCTGATGCGCGGACCCGGCCGACCTCGTCGGGCCCGTCGCCGTAACCCATCGCATCGCGTGGTAGATCGAGGCCGAAACGGTCGACCCAGCCGTCGCGGAACCAGACCTGTTCGGTGCCCGCAATATCGGCCAGCTGGAGGTCATGCTGGCGTGCACTGTGCCAGATCAACCACGAAATGCTGTTGGCATCCGCGGTCGGCCGGAAGAACGCGATCTCGTCGGTCAGCCGGTCGGTCAGGCCCTCGACGTGCTCGATCAGCCTCGTGAACGAATCCCGGAGCAATGCGCGAATCGCCTCATCAGAGCTAGCCATGCCCTGACGTTACCGGTGTCGGGCGTAACGAAAGCCCTTCGGCAACCCGGCCTCTGCAACCTGACCATAGAGGTCTTCACCGGGAAGTCCCTCGGTGATGATCGATCGCGCCTCGATGAGCGCCTCCAGATCGACGCCGGTGCGCAGACCCATGCTTTCCAATAGATAGACGAGGTCTTCGGTGACGATGTTGCCGCTCGCCCCTGGCGCGTAGGGACAGCCGCCGAGCCCGGCTTGCGACGAGTCGAAGGTGGTGACTCCGACATCGAGCGCGGCGACCACGTTGGCGAGCCCCTGCCCACGGGTGTTGTGCAGGTGTGCGCCACCGCTACGCTCGCCGAGTTCGGAGCGCAACCGCGTGAACAGGCGCCGCACCTGGGTCGGGTTGGCGTGGCCGGTGGTGTCCGACAGTCCGACACTGTCCGCGCCCTTTTCGGCGGCTGCCAGCGCCAGTTCGATGACCCAATCCTCGTCGATGGGGCCTTCCATCGTGCATCCGAACGCGGTGGAGATACCCACTTCCAGGCGGAGGTCGGGAGTTCCGGCACGCAGGTCGACGATGGCGGCTACTTGCTGCACGGCCTGTTCGGGAGTCATGCCGATATTGCTCTGACTGTGCGCCCGTGAGGCCGAGACGGGCATGGTCAGGCTTCGCGCCCCCGCAGCGACTGCGTTCTTGGCACCGATCACGTTGGGCACCAAAGCAAGCACCTTCAGATTCGGAATCGTCATCGCACCGGCGACGACGTCGGCGGCATCCGCCATCTGTGGCAGGAGCTTGGGAGAGACGAACGAGCCGACCTCGATCTCCCGAAGGCCGGCGTCGGCAAGTGCGGAGATCCACCGGCCTTTCACCGCCGTCGGCATCGTGCGGTCCACGCTCTGCAGCCCATCGCGTGGACCGACTTCGCTCACCAGGACGTCGATCTCGGATGTGCGCGCCGCGCGCGCAGTGTTCGTCATCCGCCGACCACCACGCCGTTGATCGCGCCGGCCGGGGTCTCCCCGCGGTAGGTGGCGAGAATGGCTGCCGCGGCCTCCAGTGCGACGCGACGCAGCGCCGCGTCAGTCTGCCCGGCGATGTGGGGGGACAGCACCGTGCGCGGGTGTGCGAGCAGCGGATTGCCGTCCGCTGGCGGCTCGCACGCGAGTACGTCGAGGCCGGCGCCGACTATTTGGCCGTCATCGAGGCACTTGCGCAGTGCGTGCTCGTCGACCAGACCGCCGCGGGCGGTGTTGATGAGGATCGCACCGGCCGGTAGGGCATACAGGGCGCTTCGATCGATGATCTTCTCCGTATCGCGGGTGAGCGGAAGATGCAGGGAGAGCACGTCACTCGCGGCCAGCAGCTCGTCGTGTCCGAGCACTTGAACGCCGAGTGCCTCGGCGTCTTCGGCTGACAGGGCGGGATCACTGACAACGACGGTCATCCCCAGCGCCGAGGCGATCGCCGCAACGCGCCGACCGATACGGCCACCGCCCAATAGGCCCATTGTGCGGCCACCTAGCTCCAGACCGGTGAGCGCGCCACGGGCGCTGACCCACCGTCCGTCTCGGACCGCGCGGTCCGCGGTGGTGACGTTTCGCGCCACCGCGAACAGCAGGGCAAAAACGTGTTCGGCCACGGCGCCGGCGTTGGCGGCGCCGGTGGTGGTGACCGGGATACCGCGTTCAGTCGCCGCGTCGACGTCGACGGTGTCGTATCCAGCGCCGTGGCGGGCAATTATGCACAGGTTCGGAGCGAGATCTATGTCCCTTCTGCGGAACTCGGCGGTGCGCAAGAGAACACCGGTAGTTCGCGCCGAGACCGAACGAAAGTCAACGGCGCCAGGCCCGTAGCCCAGTGCAACGTCGCCGTGTCGACGCAGCTGAGCGAGGGCTTCGTCGGCGACTGGTCGGGGAATCCACGTCAGCGGTGAGGAAATCATCGTATGGGTTTTGCGTTGGCGATCCGCTTTGTCGCCTCTTGGGTTTCGATCTGCGCCGCCTTCTCTACCGTGTCCGCCAAGGAGATACGGGGGACTACGGTGACGCCGTCGCGATCGGCGACCACCGCGTCGCCCGGCCAAACGCACACGCCGCCGACGGCGATCGGCTGCAGGAGCCGGAACGGACCGTGCTTGTAGGGGCCGGCTGGGGTGGACGCGCGCGCGAAGACCGGCACGTCCAGTTCCCGAAGGGCGTCGATGTCGCGGGCCGCACCGTCGATGACGAAACCGGCGACGCCGCGAGCCTTGGCTTTGATTCCGATCATCTCGCCGATGAGGGCACGACTCTTATCTCCAGACCCGTTGACCACCAATATGTCCCCCGGCGCCACGAGGTCAAGGGCAGCATGGACCGCGAGGTTGTCGCCGGACCGCGTCCAGACGGTGAACGCATTGCCCACCAACCCAGCGGTCGGCCACTGCGCCTGGATCTCAGAGTCGAGAGCGCCGAAACGCTCCATCGCATCGCTCACCATCGCCGGCCCGTAGTGGGCCAGCGAGGCGAGCAGGCCGGGATCGCACCGGTCGAAATCGGCGATTTCAGGCGTGGTAATGGTCATCGGGATCCTTCTGCGCGGGTGCGGTTTTCATACTCGGCAAGAACATCGGCTGTATCAGCACCGAGAATCGGAGGCGGCGCGACCGGGCCTATCGCCTCGCCGTCAACATGAATCGGACTGCCCAGCAGACGCAGGCTGCCACCACGCGATGACGGCGATGCCACGGAGTGGATCAGGCCGCGGGCGCGAATATGCTCGGATTCCAACGCTTCTCGAACGGTGACGACCGGCGCGGCGGGGACCCCGCTCCGTACCAGATGTGCATCCCACTCGCTTGCGGATCTCTCGCCGAGGGTTGTTTGCAGCTCGTCACTTAGTTCGCGACGGTGTTGTTGTCTAAGGTCGCGCGTGTCGAATCTGTTGTCGGAAAGTAGATCTCGACGCCCCAATACGTCACATAGCGTTTCGAACTGCTCCTGCTTGTTCGCGGCGATGTTGAGGTCGCCCTGCGCGGTGTCGAACGTGCCGGACGGCGCCGAGGTGGGATTCTCATTGCCCATCGGGCGCGCATCCCGCCCGGTGATGAGCTGGTCGGAAACCACCCAGCCCATCGAGACGATCGCGGCTTCGAGCATCGAAACATCAAGGAAGGCGCCTTCTCCGGTCTTCTCCTTTCTGACCAGGGCTGCGCAGATCGCAAACGCGGCGACCATTCCGCCAATGCTGTCGCAGATCGGCACGCCGACGCGCAGTGGCGACACCTGCTCGGTTCCCGTCACGCTCATCAGACCGGACAACCCCTGGATGATCTGGTCGTACGCCGGACGATCTCGCATCGGGCCTGTCTGCCCGAACCCCGAGACAGCGCAGTAGATCGCCGATGGGTTGATCGCGCGCACTGCGTCCCAGCCGAAACCCAGTCGATCCATGACGCCTGGCCGGAAGTTCTCGAGTATGACGTCATAGTCAGCAACCAGCGTCGTGAAGACGTCGCGGTCGTGCTCATCCTTGAGATCCAGTGCGACCGATCGCTTGCCGGCGTTCTGTGCCAAGAAGGACGCTCCGAGGTGTTCGCGGCTGAGGTCGGGATCGGCTCCGAGCTGACGAGCCAGGTCGCCGCCGTGTGGACTCTCGACCTTGAGCACGTCGGCGCCGAGCAACGCGAGTTGATAGCCGGCGAATGGGCCGGCGAGAACGTTGGTGAGGTCGAGAACTCGAACCCCCTGCAGCAGAGGACGACTCATAACAACTCCTCGACACCGCCGAGCCCGAATCCGGAGATCTCCTTGGCCGCGTCTACCGCCGCGCCGACGGCTGTCTCCAGCCGCTCTCCGGTCAGTCGCGAAGTGGGGCCGCTGATGCACAGCGCGGCCAGCACGCGCCCGTCGGCGGCGACAATAGGTGCGGCCACCGCACTGGCGCCGTCTTCCCGTTCGCCATGGCTGACGGCAAAGCCGACACGACGCGCCTCGTCGACCTCGGCACGCAGCCTGGCGACGTCGAGACTCGGATTCAGAATCGTGAGGTCGTCGAGCATCTGCGGGGCACCGGTGAGCAACACCTTCGCGGCGGAACCGGCCCACAGCGGCATCGGCGTGCCGACCTCGACGACGTTACGAACGGTATGGACGCCCTGCTGCTGCGCGATGGACATCCGCGTCGCGTCCTGGCGCACGTAGATGTTGACCGTCTCGCCGCAGGCGTCGACGAGCCTGCGCATGCTGGCGACGGTCTGCTCATTCACCTCCCAGAGGGCGCCGGCCATCCGCACCCACCGCAACATCCCCGCCCCCAGCGTGTAGGTGTTGTCGGCACGGACCGACAACAGCGCGCGAGATTGGAGATTGGCCAGCAGTCGCACCACCGTTGTCTTGGGCAGCCCGCTGCGTTCCACGATCTCGCGCAGCGTCAGAAACGGGCGGTGATGGTCGAAGAGGTTCAGCAGGTCCAGTGTGCGCGCGACGCTGCGGACCGAGGAATCGCCAGCCAAGCGCCCTCCTCATGGTCGGTGTCTTGTGAGGGTGAAAGTACCTGAAAGCGATCGATTAATCCACACCATGGTTTCTATAGACCATCAGATGGGAGGTGCTATAGGGTCGGCTGCACCAACCTGTGACAAGGAGCACAAGGTGAGCGTCTTGCGACCGCGGCGTTACCGCCGCCTTACCCCTGCGATCGCCTTGGGCGTGAGCGTCGCACTTGCCCTGGCAACTGCGTGCGCCCCCGGCCGGGAGGACAGTGGTGGTGGCGACGCCGCCGCGAACTATCCGACCAGGCCGGTCGAGCTGCTGGTTCCGGCGGCTCCCGGCGGCGGCTGGGACCAGACCGCCCGCGGATTGCAGCAGGTGGTGCAAGAAGCGAAGCTGACCGACCAGAGCGTCGAGGTCATCAACCGGGAAGGCGGCGGCGGCGCCACAGGTCTCGCCGAGCTGACAACCAATGACAAGGGCGATCCCTACTCACTGATGATCGGCGGCCTCGTGATGATCGGCGCCCTCAAACAGGCCAACTCACCGCTGTCGATCACCCAGGCCACGACGATCGCGACACTCACCTCCGAAGCCGAGGCGTTCGTGGTGCGCGCCGACTCGCCGTTCCAGACGATCCAGGACGTCGTCGACGCGTATCGGGCCGACCCCAAGTCCGTCATCTTCGGCGGCGGTTCGGCCGGCGGCTCGGACCACATCGTCATCGGCCAGATGCTGAAGGCCGCCGGCCTCTCGCCGGGCGAGATGAACTACATCGGCTATGCGGGCGGCGGCGAGGCGACGGCCGGAATCCTGTCCGGGGATGTCCAGGTCGGAGTGTCGGGCGTTTCGGAGTTCGCCGGGCAGGTCGAGAGCGGCGAGATGCGGCTCCTCGCGGTCAGCTCGAAGGATGAGATCGAGGTCGGCGGAAAGCCCGCGCCGACACTGAGCGGAGCTGGCATCGACGTCGACTTCGTCAACTGGCGGGCGATCTTCGCCCCACCCGGGATCAGTGCGGCCGATGCCGAGGGGATCACCGCGTTCGTCGACCGCATACACAGCTCCGAACAGTGGAAAGCGCTGCTCGAGCAGCGTGGCTGGACTGACGACTACCGCACCGGCCAGGACGCGACCGACTTCGTCTCCGAACAGGAGCTGCAGACGGCGTCGACTCTCGACGAGCTCGGGCTGTGAGCATCGAGAACAAAGTCCACGACACCAGCCCCGACGATGACAGCACACAGCATGTCGACGAGGAGGTCGAGGCCGCGTCGTCCGTGGCACCCATCGTGTTCGGCGTACTCGTCCTCGCCGTCGGGGTCGTCCTGCTGTGGCAGGCCTGGCGGGTCCCAGGTGAACTCGATCCGCAGGGTCCACGGTTCTTGCCCGTCGCCCTCGCAACCGGATGGATCCTGCTCGCGATCGCGTACCTGGCGAGCGCCATAGCCGCGCTGGCCGGTCGGCGCGTCGATATGGCCGCCCAGCGGCTCGACCATCTGCCGCGGGTGCTGGCTCTCGTGGTCACGTTGGTCGCCTATGCCTATCTGCTGGAGTACGCCGGCTACCTGATCTCTACGTCCGCGCTCTTCGCGGTGTGCGCGACGATCCTGGGCAATACCCACCACATTCGCGCCGCGATCGTAGCCGTCGCGCTGACGGTGGCCGTCTACTTCCTCTTCACGCAGGGACTGAATATCCACCTGCCCACGGGAGTGCTGCCGGTATGACCGTATTCACCGACCTGCTCGGTGGTTTCGCGACGGTCTTCTCACCGACCAATCTGCTTCTCGCCGCTCTCGGCGTCACACTCGGCACGCTAGTCGGGGTCCTGCCCGGGATCGGTCCGGCGGTGACCATCGCCCTGCTGTTGCCGATTACATTTCAGTTCGATGAGCCCGCAGGGGCGTTCATCCTGTTTGCAGGCATCTACTACGGGGCGATGTACGGCGGCTCGACCACATCGATTCTGCTCAACACTCCGGGGGAATCGGCATCGGTTGCCACTGCCCTGGAAGGCCATGCGATGGCACGCCGGGGCCGCGCCCGAGCAGCGCTGGCCACGGCCGCGATCGGCTCGTTCGTCGCGGGCACGATTGCCACCGTCCTGCTCACCTTCGTCGCGAAGCCGATCGGTGAACTCGCCAAGTCGTTCACCGCAGCCGACTACACGGCGTTGATGGTTTTTTCGCTGCTCGCGGTCACCGCACTGGTCGGTCACTCGATCGTGCGAGGACTGCTGGCGCTGCTGTTGGGTGTCACGCTCGGCTTGGTCGGATTGGATGCGCTGTCGGGTCAGGCCCGGCTGACCTTTGGGCAGCCACTGCTCTATGACGGGATCAGCGAGGTGATCCTCATCATCGGGCTGTTCGCGATCGGCGAGACCCTCTACGTGCTGGTCCGCGGCCGCACTAAAACGGGCGTGCTGGCACCGCTCGACCCACCGCGCAAGGGCGACATCTTCTGGATGAGCCGCCAGGACTGGCGGCGATCGTGGGGACCGTGGCTGCGCGGCACGGGCGTCGGCTTCCCGTTCGGCGTGCTACCGGCCGGCGGAGCCGAATTGCCCACGTTCCTGTCCTACAGCTACGAGCGGAGGCGGTCGAAGGGGAAAGCTGAGTTCGGCAAGGGTGCGATCGAGGGCGTCGCCGGCCCGGAAGCGGCCAACAATGCGTCGTTCTCCGGCGTGCTGGTGCCGCTTCTGACCCTTGGCCTGCCGACGTCGGCCACGGCGGCCGTGCTCATTGCGGCGTTCCAGATCTTCAACTTGCAGCCCGGGCCACAGCTTTTCGATAACTCACCCGAGCTCGTGTGGGCGCTGATCGCGTCGCTGTACATCGGCAACGTCATGCTTCTGCTGCTCAACCTTCCGCTCATCAGGCTGTGGGTGAAGGTGCTGCAGATCCCCCGGCCGATGCTCTATGCCGGCATCCTCGTGTTCGCCACGCTGGGCGTATACGCAGTGTCGGGGAACCCGATCGACCTGCTCATCGCGTACGCCATCGGCGTCGTCGGCATGTTCATGAGGCTCTACGACTTCCCGATCGCCCCAGTTATCCTGGGCGCAATCCTGGGTCCCAACCTCGAGAGCCAGCTCCGCCGTGCACTCACCGCGTCCAACGGCGACTGGAATGTCTTCGTCAGCCGTCCGTCCTCGGCGATCATTCTGGCGCTCGCGGTGGTTGCCGTCGTGGTGCCCTATGTCCCGTGGCTGATCCGACGCCTGCGAGGCGAGCCCGCCGAGAAGACGAAGGTAACCGTCGGAGAGGAAGACTGACACTTCCCGGCGTAGTGCCTAGTCCTGCGGCTGCGCCCCGTGGAACACCGCCTCGATGTTGTTGCCGTCGGGGTCACGCACGAATGCGCCGAAGTAGCCGGGGTGATACTCCGGCCAGATCCGCGGCGCATGCAGGGCTTCGGCGCCCGCCTCGACTGCGGCGTCATAGAACGCCTGCACAGCATCGGTGCCTGCGGCCTGGAAGGCGAAGTGCACTTCCCGGTTGGGCCCTGCCGCCTCGCCCGCGCTCATGTCGGCTATCCAGAAATCGGGCTTGCCCTCTGAGCCGTAACCAATGGCGACCTGATAGTCCATTTGGCGGGTGTATCCGAGCACGCCGAGGACCTTGTCGTAGAACGCCTTGGATTCTTCCCAGTTCGCACAGTTGATTCCGAAGTGGTCAATCATCCGGCCATCGTAGATTCGACCTATGACATACGAATTCGTCATCCGGAACGGCACCATCGTCGACGGACTCGGCGGCGAACCGTTCGTCGGCGACGTCGCGGTCTCCGATGGTGTGATCACCGCGGTGAGCCGCGCAGACGATCCCGCAGTGAGCCGCGCAGACGACCCCGCGATCGGCACCGGCGCGAAGGAGATCGATGCGACGGGGCTACTGGTAACTCCGGGGTTTGTCGATCTGCACACGCATTACGACGGGCAGGCCATCTGGAGCGACCGGATGACTCCGTCGTCGGCGCACGGTGTGACGACGGCCGTCATGGGCAACTGCGGCGTCGGCTTCGCACCGTGCCGAGCCGAGGATCACGACGTGCTCGTCGACGTGATGGCCGGCGTCGAGGACATCCCCGGCGTTGTGATGGTCGACGGGCTGCCGTGGACGTGGGAGACCTTTCCGCAATACCTCGACGCCCTGGATGCACGGCAACGGGACATCGATGTCGCGGCGTTCCTTCCGCACTCCCCACTGCGGGTCTACGTGATGGGTCAGCGCGGAGCAGATCGCGAACCCGCGACGGCGGAGGATCTCGCGTTGATGCGGAAACTCGCGAGCGAGGCCATCGAGGCCGGCGCACTCGGTTTCGCGTCGTCGCGGCTGGCCACTCACCGCACCGACGGCGGCGAGAAGATCCCGAGCTTCAACGCCGCCGAGGAGGAGATCCTCGAAATCGCCCGCGGCGTCGCCGACGCAGGCGGCGGTCTGCTTCAATTCGTGCCCGACATCCCCGCGGGCGGCTTTCAGCCGGTGCTGCAGCAGGTTTTCGACGCCGCGGGCGAGGCCGGTCTGCCGGTCACCTTCACGCTGCTCGTCCTCAATGGAGGCGACCCGCTATGGCCGGAGGCCATCACGATGGTCGAGAAGGCCAACGCCGCGGGCGGCGACATCACCGCGCAGGTGTTCCCGCGACCGATCGGGCTGATGATCGGGCTTCAATTGACCGCGAATCCGTTCGTGCTGTTTCCGAGCTATCAGGAGATCGCGCACCTTCCGCTGGCCGAGCGCGTCGCCCAGATGCGCAAACCCGAAGTGCGCGAACGTATCCTGGCCGATAAGCCCGGCCCGGGCCTAGTCAATCCGCTGGTACACCTGGCGCAGATGTGGGAGTGGGTGTTCCCGCTCGGCGATGACGCCAACTACGAGCCCGACCGCTCGATGAGCATTCTGAAGCGGGCCGAGGCTCGCGGCGTCTCTCCGATGGAGGAGGCCTACGACAGGCTCCTCGACGACGACGGCCATGCCATCCTGCTCGGGGCGATGGCCAACTTCCAGGACAACTCGCTCGATACCGTCGGCGAACTCATCCGTCGCGACGACGTGGTGCTCGGCCTCGGCGACGGCGGTGCCCACTACGGGATGATCTGCGATTCGAGCTTCCCGACCTACATGCTGGCGCACTGGACCCGCGATCGGGCGAAAGGCCGGCTGACGATTGCCGAAGCGATTCGGGAGCTGACGTCGGCTCCTGCCCGAGTGGCCGGGTTGGCCGACCGAGGCCGAATCGCGGTGGGCTACAAGGCCGACCTCAACGTGATCGACCACGCCGGAGTGAAATTGCACAAGCCGACGATCGTCCACGACCTGCCCGCCGGAGGCCGCCGCCTGGACCAGACCGCCGAAGGCTACGTGCTGACGATCGTGTCCGGAGAGATCATCAGCGAGAACGGCGAGCCCACTGCCGCCCGCCCCGGCAAGTTGATCCGTGGTCGCCAGCCCGCACCCGCGGGCGCATGAGCAGAGTCGCTCCGGTCGCTCCGCCATGGAGCGACGAGGATGCCGCGGGCATCAACAGTTGGGGCCATCCCGACCGCACCTACGAACCCCTGCTGTTGGTGCGGTGTCTGCAACGGCATCCCAATCTGGCCTCGCGGTTGCGCAAGCTCGGCGAATCCCTTTACATCGAAGCACTTTTGCCGCCGCGGGTGCGCACGATCGCGATACTGCGGATCTGCGCACTGGTGCACTGCGAGTACGAGTGGGGCGGGCAGGCCGCGTTCTGGGGTCCGATCGCCGGTGTCAGCGACGACGAATGCGACGCGATGGTCACCGGACTTGATCCGGGGTGGAGCGAGTCCGAACGCACGCTGATCGCGGCCGTCGACGAACTGGACAGCACCGGCGCATGGTCGGAGCACACGTGGAACCGATTGGGAGACAGCCTGAGTGATGAGCAGCGACTGGAGCTGCTCATCGCCGTCGGCTGGTACCGGACGATCTGCACACTGTGCAACGGGATGGCCCTACCGGCAGAGGGCTGGATGCGGCAGTGGCCGCAGTCAGCCGACTGACTTGCTGTCCCGGCGCAGCGCCGGGTGGTTGCCGGCGAGCAATTTGAGTAGCACCTTCCGCGGAAGTGCCTGCATCAGACGGGTACTCAGCTTGTTCTGCACGCCCGCGATCACTGTTCCGCGATCGTTCTCGAGTGCGTCGACGCCGACCTTAGCGACGTCGCGCGACGGCATCCACAGAAACTTCGGAAATGCGTCGAATTCCTTCTCGTCCATACCCGCCGATTGCAGGAACTCGGTGCGCACCGGGCCGGGGCACAGGGTCGCGACGGTGACGCCCGTCCCTTCCAACTCGCCACGCACACCTTCGCTGTAGCTGTGCACGAAGGCCTTTGTCCCGGCGTAACCGGACTGGCCGGGAAACGGGTGAAAGCCCGCGGTCGAGCCGACGTTGAGGATCGCGCCGCGGCCGCGGGGAACCATCTGCTGTACCGCGCGGGTGGTCAGGTCGATGACGGCCTCGACGTTGACGCGCACCTGGGCGATCTCGTCACCCGGCGTTGACTGCTCGACCGCGCCCATCGTGCCGATACCGGCGTTGTTCACCAGGATGTCGATTGACAGTCCGCGGTCGGCGATCTCGTCGAACAACGTCGCGCGCGCTTCGGGATCGGCGACGTCGCAGGCGATCACCTCGACTCGCACGGCGCCTGACAGTTCGTTGGCCAGGTCGCGCAAGCGTTCCTCGCGGCGAGCCACCAGTGTGACGCCGTGGCCACACGCCACCAGCTCACGAGCGATATCAGCGCCGATGCCCGACGATGCTCCGGTGACGACGGCGGTGGTGGCCGGTGACGGCGAGGGAAGAGCCATGGCTCGAACATACGCGGTCGTCGTATCCTAGGGTTATGAGCGTCAAGGTGGATCTGGACAAACTCGCCGACGCGCTGGCGGGCTTCTCGTTCGGCTACCTGATCACCGTCAGCGACGATTTCCGCGCGCACACCGTGGCTGTCGAACCGGTGCTCGTTGAGGGCATCTTCGACGTCGGACAGATGGGCTCCAGCACCCGCCGCAACGCCGCTGCTCGTCCCGACGTCACCGTCCTATGGCCTCCCGCTGAACCCGGCGGCTACACCTTGATCGTCGATGGCCGCGCCGAGGTGGCCGATCGCGGTCTCACGGTCGTCCCCACCCGCGCGGTCCTGCACCGCAGAGCCACCTCCGACTCTGGGGCGACGAGCCCCGACGGTCTCCACGACTGCCTGCCCTTGAAGTAACTGCCTTCGCCGCGCTAGCTCGACTGTGCGGTGTTATACGCAACTCGCCGGGCGTAGCGGATGAATCCGCACAATCACCACGTCTTGGGGCATCCACGAGCGATGAGCGCGGCACCCACGCGATCAAGAAACATCTGCGGCCTGTTGTGCAATATGCCGCTCGTCAACCTGATGTCGACCCAGCCCAGTTGTGGCAGCTGCCAGAACCGAACTGCATCTCGCGATCTTTGCCTTGAATCCGTCCAATGGTGAGCACCGTCAAAATCAACGCCGACGAGGTATTCGGACCAGCCCATGTCGATCCGCCAGACGAACCCGTCCTGACCCAACACCCGGATCTGGGTCTGAGGTCGCGGAAACCCGGCCTTTATCAACAGCAGCCGAGTGAGTGACTCATACGGCGACTCGGCTCCACCGTCAGCGAGATCAAGCGTCCGCCGCAACTGGACAAGCCCTTTCGCGCCCGGGTGTGTCGCGATGATCGCTTCGACGTCGGCGGCCTTTATGCCAGTCGCGTTCATGAGCGCATCGACACGCTGCAGCCCGTCCTCGAGTCCCAATCTCCGGCCGAGGTCGAAGGCGGTGCGTGCGGGAGTTGTCGCCGTCATACCCGCGAGCGTCTGTGTTTCACCCGGCGCGAGGATGTCACTGTGGACTGTAAGCATCGACGGCGCTCGCCGATTCGAGTGAATGAGTTCCGCAGGCAACTGGGCCTCAATCCAGTTCGCCCCTAGCAGCGACGACGCCGAAAGGCCGGCGACCACTCCGCGGCGACGCGACCACAGCCAAGCCGCCCGGGCTCGCTGCGCCGACGACAACTCGACGCCACGGGGTGCCCACACGCCTGGATAGACCCCCGCATGGAACCGTCGTAGTTCGCGGAAGGTCAAGGCCTTGGCTTCGAGGGCTTCGTCGGCTCGAAATGGCCAGTCGATCGTCTGCATATCGGCAAGGTCGCACTCCGCACCGACGAGATCGCGCCTCGGCGGCTGCTTTATCCACAGCCGATCCTGGGTCGAAAGTGCGGACTCGTACGCCCGTTCCGGCGCGTCGCGTATGAAACCGCACGCACGACACCGCGACAGCAGCTGCTGGACACGAAAAAGCCCCGACTCGCCAAGCGAGCCGGGGCCTTCTCGTGCTTACAGACTTAGAAGTCCATGCCGCCCATGCCACCGGTCGGGTCGCCCGCAGGTGCGGCCGCCTTCTCCGGCTTGTCGGCGACGACAGCCTCCGTGGTCAGGAACAGCGCCGCGATGGACGCCGCGTTCTGCAGCGCCGAACGCGTCACCTTGACCGGGTCAGCCACGCCGGCCTTGAGCAGGTCCTCGTACTCACCGGTGGCGGCGTTGAGCCCCACACCCGGCTTGGAGTTGGTGACCTTCTCGGCGACAACGCCGGGCTCGAGCCCACCGTTGAAGGCGATCTGCTTCAGCGGAGCCGACAGCGCCACGCGGACGATGTTGGCACCGGTGGCCTCGTCGCCCGTCAGCTTCAGCTCGTCCAGAGCCGGAGCCGACTGCAGCAGCGCCACGCCGCCACCGGCGACGATGCCCTCCTCGACGGCAGCCTTCGCGTTGCGAACGGCGTCCTCGATGCGGTGCTTGCGCTCCTTGAGCTCCACCTCGGTGGCGGCTCCGGCCTTGATCACCGCAACACCGCCGGCCAGCTTGGCCAGGCGCTCCTGCAGCTTCTCGCGGTCGTAGTCGGAGTCGCTGTTCTCGATCTCGGCGCGGATCTGGGCCACGCGGCCCTGGATCGCGTCGGCATCGCCTGCGCCCTCGATGACCGTGGTCTCGTCCTTGGTCACGACGATCTTGCGGGCCTGACCAAGCAGCGCGACATCAGCGGTCTCCAGCGAGAGGCCGACCTCTTCGCTGATGACCTGGCCACCGGTCAGGATCGCGATGTCCTGCAGCATGGCCTTGCGGCGGTCGCCGAAGCCCGGGGCCTTGACGGCCACGGACTTGAAGGTGCCGCGGATCTTGTTGACGACGAGCGTGCTCAGCGCCTCGCCCTCGACATCCTCGGCGATGATCAGCAGCGGCTTGCCGGACTGGATGACCTTCTCCAGCAGCGGCAGCAGATCCTTCACGGTCGACACCTTCGAGGACACGAGCAGGATGTACGGATCCTCGAGGACCGCTTCCTGACGCTCGGCGTCGGTGACGAAGTAACCCGAGATGTAGCCCTTGTCGAAGCGCATGCCCTCGGTGAGCTCCAGCTGCAGGCCGAAGGTGTTGGACTCCTCGACGGTGATGACACCCTCGTTGCCGACCTTGTCCATGGCCTCGGCGATGAGCTCGCCGATCTGGATGTCACCGGCGGAGATCGCGGCGGTGGCAGCGATCTGCTCCTTGGTCTCGACCTCCTTGGCCGACTTCAGCAGCGTCTCGGTGATCTTCTCGACGGCCTTCTCGATGCCGCGCTTCAGGCCGAGGGGGTTGGCGCCTGCCGCAACGTTGCGCAGACCCTCGCGAACGAGTGCCTGAGCCAGGACGGTGGCGGTGGTGGTGCCGTCGCCCGCGACATCGTCGGTCTTCTTGGCGACCTCTTTGACCAGCTCAGCGCCGATCTTCTCGTAGGGGTCCTCCAGCTCGATCTCCTTGGCGATGGACACACCATCGTTGGTGATCGTGGGGGCGCCCCACTTCTTCTCCAGCACGACGTTGCGACCCTTGGGTCCCAACGTCACCTTTACTGCGTCGGCGAGGGCGTTGAGCCCGCGCTCGAGGCCACGGCGGGCCTCTTCGTCATACGCAATTGTCTTAGCCATTGCGAAGTGTTCCTCCGGATTAGGGATGGCACGATTCTTGGTCGGGCTCAGTGCCCGCGACGGACGACTGGAGTGTGCGACCGCAATGCGGCCCCAGTCTCACCGTCCCGACCTAGCACTCACCGGTCGCGAGTGCCAACTGCATTTTTAGCACTCAACCATGGCGAGTGCAAGATCGGTTACCGCGCGCGAAGCCCGTCCAGAACCACCTCGGTGAGCCGTTCGGCAGCATCGGGCGACGCGTCTTGGATCGCCAGACAGCCAACCAGGATCGCCTTCACGTCGCGCGCATCGAGATCGCCTCGCACAGTGCCCGCTTGTTGCGCCGCTTCGAGAAGGTCGCGCAGCAGAGCGAGGAAGGCGTCCTCCGTCTTGGGCATCACGGCCTCGACGTCGATCTCCGAACCGGCCAGCGCGTCGGCCAGCCCACGATCGGTCGCGCCGAACTTCAACACCAGCGAGCGAAGGAACACGAACAGCGCCTGCCCCGGCTGCTCGCCCTTGGCCAGCGCATTTCCCTCGTCGACGACGCGCCGGATCCGCTCGTCGAGGACCGCCCGAAACAAGTCCTCCTTGGTGGCGAAGTGCCGATAGACCGTCCCGGCGCCGACGCCCGCCCGCCGGGCGATCTCGTCGATCGGCACCGCCAACCCCTCTGCCGCGAAGGTTTCGTAGGCCACCTCCAGCACCCGAGCACGGTTGCGCGCAGCGTCCGCGCGCAACGGCCGGTCGAGTTGAGCCACCTCACACCTCTCGGGGAATTGACAAAGCGGGGCGCGCGTTCCGTATAGTGAACCACTAACCGGGGCCATCGCCCCGTTTACCTTACAGGAGAATCTGATGTCCAAGTTCAAAATCGGCGCCGGCGCGCCTCCGGCCTGGAACACCGCCGATATCCCCGACCAGACCGGCCGCACCGCTGTCATCACGGGCGCCAACACCGGCATCGGCTTCGAGACCGCGGCGGCACTCGCGGCCAACGGCGCCGACGTCGTGCTCGCCGTGCGCAATCTCGCCAAAGGCCGCAACGCCGCCGACCGCATCACCGCGGTCGCACCCGGTGCCGGCGTGTCGGTCCAGCAACTCGACCTCAGCTCACTCGAGTCCGTACGCGACGCCGCGGACGAACTGAAGTCCCGCTACGCCACCATCGACCTGCTGATCAACAACGCAGGCGTGATGTACACCGACAAGGGCACCACCAAAGACGGATTCGAGACCCAGTTCGGCACCAACCACCTCGGCCACTTCGCCTTCACCGGCCTGCTGCTCGATCGGCTCCTGGCAGCACCCGGCTCGCGTGTGGTGACCGTGAGTAGCCAGGGACACCGCATGCGTGCCGCCATCCATTTCGACGATCTGCAACTCGACCACAACTACGACCGGGTCGCCGCCTACGGCCAGTCGAAGCTGGCGAACCTGATGTTCACCTATGAGTTGCAGCGACGTTTGCGGGGCAGCCACACCATCGCGGTGGCCGCACACCCCGGCGGCTCCAACACCGAACTGGCCCGCAACACGCCGCCGGTGCAGCGTGCCGTGATGGCCGCACTCGCGCCGCTGACGCAGAGCGCGGCGATGGGCGCCCTGCCATCGCTGCGTGCAGCCACCGATCCGGGCGTGCTCGGTGGGCAGTATTTCGGCCCGCAGGGCATCCTGGAGCAGAGGGGTTGCCCCAAAGTCGTCACCTCAAGCGAGCAGTCGTACGACATCAGCACCCAGCAGCGGCTCTGGACGGTGTCCGAAGAGCTGACCAAAGTCGTCTTCCCCATCGGCTGAGTGCCGCCAAGGACCAAGGAGAGTCACATGACCAAGTGGACAACCGCGCAGATCCCCGACCAGACCGGCCGCGTCGCGGTGATCACCGGCGCCAACACCGGCCTGGGATACGAGACCGCCGCTGCCCTCGCAGCCAAAGGTGCGCACGTCGTGCTCGCGGTACGCAACCTCGAGAAGGGCAAGGACGCGGCACGGCGCATCGAGCAGGCACACGCCGGGGCACAAGTCGAACTGCAGGAACTCGATCTGACGTCACTGGAATCCGTTCGCGCCGCCGCCGAACAACTGAAGTCCAATCACGAGACCATCGACCTGTTGATCAACAACGCAGGCGTGATGTTCACACCGAGGGCCAAGACCAAGGATGGCTTCGAATTACAGTTCGGGACAAACCATCTGGGCCACTTCGCCCTCACTGGTCTGTTGCTGGACCGGGTGCTCGCGGCGCCGGGCTCACGGGTGGTGACCGTCAGCAGCACGGGTCACCGCATGATCGACGCCATCCGCTTCGACGATCTGCAATGGGAGCGCGAGTACAACCGGTTCCGCGCATACGCGCAGTCCAAGCTCGCCAACCTGTTGTTCACCTACGAATTGCAGCGCCGGTTGCAGGGAACCGACACGATCGCCGCAGCGGCACATCCCGGCGGGTCGAACACCGAGTTGATGCGCAATCTGCCGCGCTTTGTGCAACCGTTGGCAACACTGGCCCGGCCCCTCTTCCAGGGTGCCGACATGGGTGCGCTGCCGACGCTGCGGGCGGCAACCGATCCGAATGTCCTCGGCGGGCAGTACTTCGGCCCCGACGGTTTCGCCGAACAGCGGGGCTACGCCACACTTGTGTCGTCCAATCGCGCCTCGCACGATGTCGACGCCCAGAAACGGCTCTGGACCGTGTCAGAGGAACTGACGAAGGTCGTGTACCCGATCGGCTAGCCGCCGTCCGGCTCACCCGCCTGCTCATCGCCCTTCGGCTGCTGCGCGTCCGGATCGCTTTCGTCGAGGCGGTCATCCTTTTCGGCCCGAGCCCGTTGTCGGTGGTTCACATCCAGCTCCTCAGCGTCCTCCCGCCCCCGGAGGTCGGGCACATCCTGGACGTTTCGGCGGAGCCTGCCCTCGGAGAGAAATGGGCGAGAATCACCAAATTTGTCGTGACGACGGTATCCGGCATCAACGATAGGACGAAGAACGTCGTCGGCCTTGTCCACGACCTTGCCGGGGACGCCCAGATAGCGAAACGTCTGTGTCAGTGGGAGATTCGCCGTCGGAACGAGATGAGTGGTGACAGTGCCGTTGCGCGAGTTCGTCTCGACCGTGGTGTTCTCGGGCGGCACGTCTAATGGATCGGCGGCCGAAATCGTCGGGCCGTGAACGTAAGCCGTGCCCAGCGCGGCGTTGGCGAGTGACACCAGGTTCCACGGCCGATCGGGTGGATCCGACCAGCCATCGTATTCACCGATCACGATCGTGGTGTCGTAGGGAGACTCTGGAATGCGGCTGACCCGGTAATTCAAGATCGGGATGAACGTGCCCTCGCTGAAGTATTCGGCAATGCCGGCCTCCGGCGAGGCGATCAAGACGAACCTGATGTCGTCTGTCGAGGGAGCGTCAGGGCTATTGGCGAGCTCCGCGGCGAGCCTGGCCGCGACCATGCTTCCCATGGACTCTCCGATGACGACCACTTCGCCGTCGGTGTCGCGAACGGCGACACCCGCTCGTTCGACCCCGTCCAGGATGGCGCGGTCCGCGGCAAGAGCATTCTGCGAGTAGTCGACCACTTGCGGGTCATCGTCGTCGTGGAATTCGATGCCGATAACCGGATACGTCGGAAGAAGGATCGGATACAGCGGATTGATGCGCTTGAAGACCGTTGCACCGGGGATCAACACCGCTTCGTCGGCGGCGCTCACCGCAGTTGCTGTCGTTGCGGTCCCCAGCACCAAAGACGTAGCTGCGATCGCGGGTACTAGCCGCTTGTGCCATGTGGGCATGAGCGATGCTAGCAGCTCCGCGAGTTGCCAAGCGTGCTGCGAAGAAGTAGCCACTAGGCAGACGTCATGGTGCACTCGAGGGTCTTCGCGTGCCCGATAGGCTGACAAGCGATGTCACTCTGGGATCCCCGAAACGTCCCCCCGTATCCGCCGGCGCGCTACACCGGGGACAAGCCGGAGGTCAGTGCGCGCCTGCGGCGGGGTACCAATCCGCCGGATTACGACTCGTTCGGTCTCGTGAAGTACCACTATCTGGCCAACCAGCAGTCCACCGACGGCGACTACGGGCTCTACCGCGTCGAGATCGCCCCCAACGGCGGCGGGCCAGGACCGCATTTTCACCGCGCCATGTCCGAAGCATTCTTCGTGATCTCCGGGACGGTTAAGCTCTACGACGGCAACGACTGGATCGACGGGCATCCGAACGACTTTCTCTACGTACCGCCCGGCGGCATCCACGGCTTCCGCAATGAGGCCGACGCCCCTGTCTCGCTTTTGATGCTGTTTGCTCCCGGTGCGCCCCGCGAGGCCTACTTCGAAGGCTTCGCCCAACTGGCCGAGCTGTCCGATGAGGAGCGCGCCGTGTGGTTCATCAAGAACGACAATTTCTTCCTGGAGTGACACGCGATCGCCGACACGCCGAAACGTGCGCAGTCGTAATCCGTTGCGCTAGGCTCGTTCCGATCGCGTTCCGATCACAAAAAGGAGCTTTGGGTGCGGGCTTATGCAGCGCCCGACACCCAGGCTTTGCGGGGCTGGCAGCGTCGGGCATTGGTACGGTATCTGACCGCTGCACCGCGCGATTTTCTTGCGGTCGCCACTCCCGGATCGGGCAAGACGGCGTTTGCCCTGCGGGTCGCCGGAGAGCTGTTGTCCGAGGGCGTCGTCGACCGGATCACCGTCGTCGTCCCGACCGAACATCTCAAGATCCAGTGGGCCGTTGCGGCCGCAGGCGTCGGTATCGCGCTCGATCCGAAGTTCTCCAACTCCTCAGCGCAGACCTCCTCGGAGTATCACGGCGTCGTCGTCACCTACGCCCAAGTGGCCAAGCACCCGTCACGCCATCGGGTGCGAACCGAGAACCACCGCACGCTCGTCGTCTTCGACGAGATCCACCACGGCGGCGACGCGAAGAGTTGGGGTGAGGCGATCCGCGAGGCGTTCGGCGATGCCACGCGCCGCCTGTCACTGACCGGCACGCCGTTCCGCAGCGACGACAGTCCGATCCCCTTCATCACCTACGAACGCGGCGCCGACGGCCTGATGCGCTCGCAGGCCGACCACACCTACGGCTACAGCGACGCGTTGGCTGACGGCGTGGTCCGGCCGGTGGTGTTCATGGCCTATTCGAGCGAGTCACGGTGGCGCGACAGCGCAGGCGAAGAACACTCAGCGCGCCTCGGCGAGCCACTGAGCGCCGAGCAGACGGCGCGGGCCTGGCGCACCGCACTGAACCCGGCCGGCGACTGGATGCCCGCTGTGATCGCGGCCGCCGACAAACGGCTACAGCAGAAGCGTCAGCATGTGCCCGACGCCGGCGGCATGATCATCGCCTCCGATCAAACCGCGGCGCGTGCGTATGCCGAACTCCTGACCCGGCTAACCGGCGAGATGCCGACCATCGTGCTGTCCGACGACAAGGGCTCGTCGGATCGGATCAGTCAGTTCTCGGCAGGCACCAGCCGCTGGCTGGTCGCGGTGCGGATGGTCTCCGAGGGCGTGGACGTACCGCGGCTGGCGGTCGGGGTCTATGCGACGAGCGCGTCGACTCCGTTGTTCTTCGCTCAGGTGATCGGTCGGTTCGTCCGGTCGCGGCGGCCCGGGGAGACGGCCAGCGTGTTCCTGCCCTCGGTCCCCAATCTGCTGCTGCTCGCCAGCGAGATGGAGGCCCAGCGCAACCACGTGCTCGGCAAGCCAGACCGCGAATCCGATGGCCTCGACGACGATCTGCTCGCGGACGCCGCCAAGCAGAAGGACGAGTCCACCGAATTGGACAATGGCTTCGAGATGCTGGGCGCCGACGCCGAGCTTGATCAGGTCATCTTCGACGGATCCTCATTCGGCACCGCAACGCCTGCGGGCAGCGACGAAGAGGCCGACTATCTCGGTATCCCCGGCCTGCTGGACGCGGGACAGATGCGCGACCTGTTGCGGCGCAGGCAGGAAGAGCAGCTCACTAAACGCACCGCGTCGGGTGAGGTACCACGCCCGTCGAAACACGGACAGTTGCGCGAACTCCGCCGCGAACTCAACGCGCTGGTGTCGATCGCCCATCACCGCACCGGAAAGCCGCACGGGTGGATCCACAACGAGCTGCGCAGGATCTGCGGTGGCCCACCGATCGCGGCGGCGACGACGGACCACCTGCTCGCACGCATCGAAGCGGTGCGCGGTCTGTGACCGCGTTCGACGACCTACTTGGGTGCAAGCTCGAAGCGAAACTCGGTGTCGCCGATGCGCACGTGGGATCCGTCGGCGATCGGGGCGCTTCCACGAATTCGATTGTGGTCCAGCTCGACTCCGTTGGCAGACCGCGCATCGATGAGCACAAAACTGGTGCCGGTGTCGATGATCACCGCGTGGTGGCGACTGACCCGCTGATCGGTCAAGACGATGTCGTTGTCAGATCGTCGCCCGATTCTCGTGGCCACGCCCTTCACCGGATAGCACTCACCGGAGGCCGCCCGCAGCTGCGCGCGCGCCTCGCCGGTGTTGATCGCGGTGCGGTTCGCCAGGCTGATGAAGGTGCGTGCCAGGGTGGTCTCGGCAGGCGAATCGGCCTCCATCGGCTCCTGGCGCAGGATCCGTTCGTGTAGGTCCCGCAGCGACGGGCTCGGGTCGATACCGAGCTCGTCGGCCAGAATCGTCTTCAGCCGCTGATACGCATCAAGGGCATCCGACTGTCGCGCCGAGACGTAGTAGGCGATCATCAGCTGCTCCCAGGCCGGTTCCCGGAACGGGTGTTCGGAGACGAGCCGTTCGAGCTCGCCGGTGATCCGCTTGGCGCGTCCGCACGCGATCTCGGATTCGGCGAGCGCGATGTGGGTTGCGATCTTTTCGTCGGCCATCGCCGTGGCGAAGACCGCGACGAAGTCGAAACCGCGAAGGTCGTCGAGCACCTCACCACGCCACTGGGCGAGGGCGGCCGAATAGTGTCTGCTCGCCTCGTCGAACCGGCCCGCCGTTGCGGCCTTGACCCCCTCATTCCGCGCGCGGGTGAACCGCCCGAGGTCCACATCCAACTCGCCGATGTTCAGCCGGTACCCCGGCGACACCTTCTCGAGCATGGCCCTGCCGTCGAAACCGACAGAGCCGAGTAGCCGGCGCAGATTGGACACATAGGCGTGCAGACTCGCGCGGGCTTCCGACGGCGCATCCTCACCCCATACGGCGTTGATGAGGGAGTCGGCCGCCACCGGCCTGTTGCGGTTCATCACCAGCGACGCCATCACGGCCCGCTGCTTGGGCGTGCCGATCGGCACGTCGATGCCGTCGACCGACAACAGCAACGGCCCGAGTAGACCAAAGACAGGGCCCCTCTGCGGCATCGGCTGCACTACCCCTTCGCGAGAAGTGACGTCAGCTCACGATACGGCGCTGGGCCAGTCCAGCCAGTCATATCGATTCAGACCGTCGCCGGCCGCCGAGCTCACCGCTCAGAACAATCCACATCCCGCGACACCGCACAAAAAGGATGTGGTCAGGAGAAACGGCCAGGCAAACACCATCACCACCAGCGCCGCAATGTCGGAGAAAATCGGAAAGGCACCGGTGAGGGATTGCTGAAGCCGGCTCATCAGCTCGATGTGAAAAATTGTGTAGCCGACGCCGATCACGGTGTATACCAACGCGATCCACAACCCAAGCTCCAGGAACGTGTTGATGCCACGTTGCAACAGGATCCGCTCGACCCGACCCCACATCCCCGGCGCGGACATCATTACAGCCCCAGCAACCGCGGCAGGTCGGCAACCGAGTCGATGACGTGGTTGGGCTGCATCGCGAACTCGTCGGCAGCCCACCGATCCAGCGTGTCCTGGCGAAACTTGCCGGTGCGCACCAGCACTCCGGACATGCCCACCACCTGTGCGGGCAGCACGTCGTTGTTGAGGTCGTCGCCGATCATGTACATCTCGTCCGGGTCGACGCCGAGGCGGCTTGCGGCGGCGAGGAATCCCTCGGGCGCGGGCTTGCCGACGGCGGTGGCCTTACGTCCCGAAGTCTGCTCCATACCGATCAGGTACATGCCGGAATCCACGCGCAAACCGTCGGTCGTGGTCCACGCCGTGCTGCGGTGCATCGCCACCACCGGGACCCCCTGCGCCATCCAGTCGTAGACCCACGACAGTGTCAGATGGCTGTACTCCGGTCCCGCCCCGCCGAGCAACACCACGTCGGGGGTTTCCGGCGCCGCGGGTCCACTGAACTCGCTGGAGTACACGATGTCGATGCCGGGCATGTCCTCGGCGATCTGGCCGCTGTTGACCAGGAAGCACCGCGCGTCGGGATAGTTGTGACGGACATAGTCCGCGGTCAGCACGGCCGCCGTGATCACCTCGTCGGCCCGCACAGCCATCCCGGCATCGGTGAGCAACTCGGCGATCTGCACGCGGGTCTTGGTGGTCGTGTTGGTCAGGTACGAACAGGCGATCTGATGATCTGCCAAGGTCCGCAACGTTTCGGCGGCACCGACAATCGGCGTCCATGAGGTCACCAGGACGCCATCGATGTCGAACAACACACCACCGATTGCCATGGCGACGACAGTAAACGGCAGATGAATCGGTGCAACTCGGGGCTAGGGTAAGTCAGCGGCCCATTTGCTGCCCGCGACCCAAGGTGACGCCTGTGCCGCGATGGTCCATGCGATGTCCGCGGGTACATCGATCACCTGGTAGTGCTTGACGCCCGCCGCGGTGGCGGCGATCAGCGTGGCCACCCCGGCGCGTCGTTGCATCAGGGTCTGACGCACCGTCCATCCGATGATGCCGGGCGCCGCGACGCAGTCACGTCTGCGCTGCAGGCTCCCTGTCCGCGCGACCAGCCACCCGCCGCCCACCCGGTGCCCGAGTGACCGCGACCGGTCGAACGCAAGCAGCGCACAGCAGACGGTGAGCAGCGTCCACGCCACCCACGCCCATGTCGGCACCGCCGCGATGAGCAGCACCACCGCTGCGACCGCGGGAAGTGCAAGCGCACGAGTCCAACGCCTGCGCGTCGCGGCCGGCCCGTGACGGCGCAGCTCTCCACTGACCGCATCGGGTCGTGCGATCAAATCAGTGAGCACCGTCTCCGCTGTCGCCTTCGGGCACGGCGGCAACAACATCGACGCTTCGCCTGCGCCTTCGACGCCCGTCATCACCGCGTCCAATCGCGCACCACCGAACAGCCTGACCAGCAACGGCTCTCGCAATGTTCCGCCGCGCAGCCTGCGCATATCGAACGTGTGCTCCCGCACCCGCAGCAGACCATGCTTCAGGTGTAGGACGTCGGCATCGCGCCGCAAATCGAGATTCGCATAGCTCAGCAGAGACTGCAGTACCGAAAGGACCACCGACGCGAGGAGCACCACAGCCGTCGCGGCGGCGACGGTGACCGCCACGCCCAGTCGGTCGGCGACGGCCGCGCCAGACTGCTCGATCCGCGAATCCTGCAGGGCCGCACCGGCTCCCACCTGATATGCCAGACCGATGGCTGCGGCGATCATCGCGAGACCGGTAAAGCTCAGCGGGCTGTATCGCAGCCAGGACGGCTGCCAATGGGCGAGCAGCCGCCCCGTCGTGTCAGCCTGCTCGACGTCGGTTGCCAATGACTCTGCCAGCAGAACAGCGCGCAGCCGCGGCGCTTCGTCGGCCTGGACCGCGTCGAGCGCGAACGCTGCGTCCCCTCTGGCTTCCTGACCGGTGCTCACCCGCACCACCGTCAATCCGAGTAGCCGATGCAGCAGTCGCGCATCAGTCGATACCGATCGAATTCTATTGCGCGGCAATGAAAGAACCGTTCGCTGCAGTATACCCTTCCGCAGCTGCACCTCGCCGGTGCCGATTCGGTAACTGGTGGTGAACCAGCGCGCGAGGCCGATACCCACCGTGATCACGAGGACCGCGACGGCGTACATCGGATTGCCGGTGGCCGACCCCAGCACGACCGTCCCGACGAGAACCGGGATCTGCCTGAGCACCTCGTGTACGGGGTGCACCAACAACATGCGAGCGCTCAGTCGGCTCCACTCGCGCTCGACTTCGGTGGGGGCGCTCACGTCGCGTCCTCGCCCCCGATCGCCGCGATGTCGGTGAGTCGGGCGACGACGCGATCGGCGACCTCGGAGTCCAGTGCGACGATGCGCACGGCACCCGCTGAGGACGCCGTGGTCACGGTGACGTTGGCGAGGCCGAACAGGCGATCAAGAGGTCCGCGTTCGGTGTCGACGGTCTGTACCCGGGATATCGGGGCGATACGGCGTTCCTGCACAAGCCATCCCGAGCGGGTGTACACCGCGTCGGGACTGACGTCCCACCGGTGGACGCGAAACCGCCACAACGGAACGATCACGACGAACACAAGGACCCCGACCGCGGTGGCTGCCGCCGCAACCGCATGCAGCCACCAGATACGGTGGTCGATGACGAACCACACGAGCTGGGCCAGCGCCAGTACGGCCCACGGAATCAACGCTGAAAGCGCCCAGACCAGGGGCGCCTTGCGGCTCGGCGGATTCGCGGGGTCGTGAAGATTCACGACTTCTCGAGACTCAGGCACTGACGCACCCCGAACAGTCGCAGTGTCCGCATCGTCCGCACCGGAATCAGGTCGGCCACATCGGCGGTCGCGACGACGACGGGACTTCGGACCTCGATTCGCTCTCCACCGGTGATCACAGCCGCGGAGTCGGACGCCAGCACATTGCGCAACCAGTCGGTGCGCGCGCCATAGGGCAGCGCGATCAGCAGTCTCGTCGTGGTTTCGACCACGTCGACGGGAGTTTGGTACGTGCGCCCGGATCGGCGTCCGACGTGCTCGATGACCGACGTCTGCGTGCCCGCGGTGCCCGCCGTGCGCATCACCCGCGGGTTGGTCACCGAACGGTTCATCCGCCGCACGGTGTTCACCAAGGGCTCGATCTGCCATCGCATGCCTGCCATCAGGAGCCCCAACAACACCACGCCGGCACCGACCAGCGTCCCGACGATCACCGCAAGCACTCGCATAGAACGAAAGTAACCGGCGGCGCAAGGCAGGAGGGCCTGAGTATGTTGATCGGATGAGCGCCAACTGGACCGCGGCAGATATACCGGACCAATCCGGCCGGGTAGCGATCGTCACCGGCTCCAACAGCGGACTTGGATTCGACACCGCCGCCGTCCTCGCCGGCAAGGGTGCACATGTCGTCGTGGCGGTGCGCAACCTCGACAAGGGCAACGAGGCCGTCGCCCGCATCAAGAAGGCGAGTCCCGACGCCCAGCTGAGCCTGCAGCAGCTCGACCTGACCTCGCTGGAGAACATCCGCAAGGCGGCGGACAACCTCCGGACCAATCACCCGCGCATCGACCTGCTGATCAACAACGCCGGCGTCATGTACGTGCCGACCCGAGAGGCCACCAAGGACGGCTTTGAAATGCAGTTCGGTACCAACCACCTCGGCCACTTCGCGTTGACCGGCCTGCTACTCGACAACCTGCTCGGTGTCGACGGATCCCGAGTGGTGACCATCAGCAGCGTCGGCCACCGGATCATCGCCGCGATCCACTTCGACGACCTCAACTGGGAACGCAGTTACAACCGCGTCAAGGCCTACGGCCAGTCGAAGCTCGCCAACCTGATGTTCACCTACGAACTACAGCGGCGTCTGAAAGCCAAGGGCGCTCCGACCGTCGCGCTCGCCGCGCACCCCGGCTTCTCCGATACCGAACTCATGCGTCACCTGCCCGGCTTCATCCCGGACGGTCTGTGGAAGATCGTGGCCCAGCCCGCCGAAAAGGGCGCACTGCCGACCCTCCGCGCGGCGACCGACCCGGCTGCACAAGGTGGTCAGTACTACGGACCCGACGGAATCGGCGAGGTCAAGGGCAATCCGAAAGTCGTTGCCTCGAGCGCACAGTCACACGACGAGGCGATCCAGCGCCGGTTGTGGACGGTGTCCGAGGAACTGACCGGCGTGAACTACCCACTCTGATGCGGTCAGTCGAAGAGCATCAGCGCGTCGTTGCCGACCTCATCCGTCGCCGAGCACCGATCACCGTGCCGCTCGATGACACGCTTGGGCTGGTGCTTGCTCAAGACGTAGTGGCCCCGCTGTCGCTGCCGGGCTTCGACAATTCCGCCATGGACGGATATGCCGTTGTCGCCGAAGATATTTCAGATGCGACGGCCGAGCAGCCCGTTCACCTGCCCGTCGCCGAGGACATCCCGGCCGGGCGGACCGACCCGCTGACACTGAAACCCGGTACCGCACACCGGATCATGACCGGCGCGCCGTTGCCGACGGGTGCAACCGCCGTGATCCCCGTCGAGGCCACGAATGCCGCCACCGACACCGTCGAGATACGCGCGAGCGCCAAACCGGGCCAGCACGTCCGCCGCGCGGGCGAGGACGTCACCGCGGGCACCACGGTGTTGCGCGCGGGACAGCTCATCACCCCCGCGGCGCTCGGTCTGGCCGCCGCCCTCGGATTGAGCGAGCTGACCGTGATTCCCCGGCAGCGAGTGTTGGTGATGTCCACCGGCTCGGAACTCGTAGCACCGGGCACACCCCTCGAACCCGGCCAGATTTACGAATCCAACGCAGTCATGCTCGCCGCGGCCCTCCGCGACGCCGGCGCCGAGGTGGTGGCCGCGCCGACCACCGGGGATGACGTCGCTGTGTTCCGTGATGCCCTCGCCCGCCACACCGGCGATGCCGACCTGATCATCACCACCGGTGGCGTGAGCGCAGGCGCGTACGAGGTGGTCAAGGACGCACTCGGAGCCGGACAGGTGGAGTTCGTCAAGGTCGCCATGCAGCCCGGAATGCCGCAGGGCTCGGGGGCCGTGGACGGCACGCCGATCATCACGCTGCCCGGCAATCCGGTCAGCGCGCTGGTGTCGTTCGAGGTGTTTCTGCGCTCGCCCCTGCGAAGCGCGATGGGGCTGCCTCATCCCGATCGCCCGCGGCGCACGGCCGTCCTGCTCGAGGATCTGACCTCACCGCGCGGGAAGCGCCAGTTCCGCCGCGGAGTGCTCGACACCGACCCGCAAACAGGTCAGGCCACGGTCACCAGCTACGGGCCGCCCGCATCCCATCACCTGCGGTGGTTGGCGTCGGCGAACTGCCTATTGGAGATCGATGAGGAAACCGCCGAACTCGCCGGTGGATCCCATGTTCACGTCTGGGACTTGACATAGCCCAATTAGCGGCACGCCTCGCCCGTAGAATCGGCCCACGATGGCCAGACGCCCCGACATTAAATCCGGCCCGGCACGCTTTGCCGCGCTGGTGCGTTCCTCCGTACCTCCAATGCACCCAGCCGGCTTGCCGTTCGTTGGCGCGAGCCTCGCCGTGGCGGCGCTCGGCTACCGCAGCCGCTGGCTGCGGCGCGCGGGACTCGTTTCCGCAGCGGCCAACGCCGCGTTCTTTCGGCACCCGCCACGGGTGCCACCGGAGCGACCCGGCCTTGTCGTGGCGCCCGCAGACGGACTGATCTGCCTCATCGAAGAAGCGGTGCCACCTGCCGAACTCGGCCTGCCCGCAACACCATTGCCGCGGGTCAGCATCTTCTTGTCGATATTGGACACCCACGTACAACGCGTCCCGATCAGCGGTGAAGTGGTCGCGGTGGCCCACCAGCCCGGAAAATTTCACTCGGCTGAACTCGAGGCCGCCAGCGAGGACAACGAACGCAACAGCCTCGTCATCAACACCCCAGAAGGTGTGCAGGTGATCGCGGTGCAGATCGCCGGACTGGTGGCCCGCCGCATCGTGTGTGACGCGGAGGTGGGCGACAAGCTGACGATCGGCGACACATATGGCCTGATCCGGTACGGTTCACGGCTCGACACCTACTTGCCTGCCGGCTCGAACCTCCTGGTTACCGTCGGTCAGCGCGCACTCGGCGGCGAGACGGTATTGGCCGAGCTGGGGCCGAATGTCGCCGGCCGGGCGGCTCCGGCGTCTGATGTCGCCGCCGGGGCGGCTCCGGCGTCTGATGTCGCCGCCGGGGCGGCTCCGGCATGATCAGACCCCGCGTCAAGGCGCCGGTCGTCAGCCTGCGCATCCTGCCAAGCGCCATGACTGTGGCCGCCATCTGCTTCGGGTTGAGTGCGGTCAAGTTCGCGCTCGACGATCGCCCGACCGAGGCGATGGCATTCCTTGCCATCGCCGCGATTCTCGACGCGCTCGACGGCCGGATGGCCAGGATCCTCAAGGCGACGTCGCGCATGGGTGAGGAGATCGACTCGCTCGCCGACGCCGTGAACTTCGGTGTTGCACCGGCGTTCATCGTCTACGGGACCCTGCTGTCGACGTCCCGCATCGGGTGGATCGTGGTGCTGCTGTACGCGGTGTGCATAGTGTTGCGGCTGGCGCGGTTCAACGCGATGCTCGACGTGGCCAAGCCCGACTACGAGAACAAGTACTTCGTCGGGATGCCCGCTCCCGCGGGTGCGATCGGCGCGATCGGTCCGCTGGCGGCCAAGATGCAGTTCGGTGAAGGTTGGTGGACATCCGAACCCGCGGTGGTGATTTGGATAATCGGCGTCTCGCTGCTGGCTGTCAGCTCGCTCCCGATGCGCAAGATCCATACCTTCTCGGTGTCGTCGAACATGGTCCCGCTGCTGCTCGCGCTCCTGGCCATCGGCGTCGCCGCATCGATCCTGTTCCCTTATCTGGTGATCCTGGCGATCATCCTCGGTTACGTCATCCATATCCCGTTCGCGATCCGGACCCGGCGCTTCCTGGCCGCCCATCCCGAAGTCTGGGGCGACAAACCTCGCCAACAGCGCCAGGCGCGACGGGCCATACGGCGCGCGCAGCCGCACCGGAGGTCCGTGACGCGACTCGGATTGCGCAGGCCGGGCTCCTGACGTGACCGGTTTCGACTCGGGGACGTCCGCAACCGACCGCCCCGCCCTCAAACAGCAACTCACGCTGACCGCCCGCCTGAACACGTCGGCATCGGACACTCGGCGTGGGGTGGTCAGGCTCCATCCCGAAGTAATTGCGGCGCTGGGCATTCGGGAATGGGATGCGGTGGCGCTGACTGGCTCTCGGACCACGGCCGCGGTGGCGGGGGTGGCGCCGCCGGGAACTCCGGCAGGCACCGCGTTGCTCGACGACGTCACACTGTCCAACGCCGGTGTCCGCGAGGACACCGCGGTACTGGTTGCACCGGCGACCGTGTACGGCGCACGTTCTGTGACGCTGTCCGGCTCGAACCTCGCCACCCAGTCGATCTCGCCGGCGACGCTGCGTCAGGCCCTGCTTGGCAAGGTGATGACGGTCGGCGACACCGTGTCGCTACTCCCGCGCGAGCTCGGCCCGGACATCCCCACCTCGGCGGCCACCTCCGCACTCGCGTCGTCGGTCGGCATCACGTGGACCTCAGAACTCCTCACCGTGACAGGCGTGGACCCCCCGGGACCCGTTAGCGTACAACCTAATTCACTTGTGACCTGGGGTGACGGAGTCACTCCGACGCGGACCACCACGTCCGGCCAGCCGACCATCACCTCCCCCGCGGAGTCGACGTCGCGCACCATCGGATTCGACGACCTCAAGGGCGCGCATGCCCAGGCCTCCCGTTTGACCGAATGGCTCAAGCTCGCACTCGACCAGCCGCAGCTTCTCGAGACACTGGGCGCCACAGCCAATCTCGGCGTTCTGGTGTCCGGGCCCGCCGGCGTCGGCAAGGCCACCATGGTGCGCACTGTCTGCGCCGATCGACGGCTCGTCGAGCTCGACGGCCCCGAGGTGGGTGCACTACGCGCCGAGGACCGGCTCACCAGCGTCGCGTCCGCGGTGTCCACCGTCCGTGACGGCGGCGGCGTGCTGCTCATCACGGATATCGACGCGCTGCTCCCCTCGCCCGCGGAACCCGTTGCGACACTGATCCTCACCGAGTTGCGCACCGCCGTCGCCACCCGCGGTGTGGCGTTCGTCGCCACCTCGGCGGTCCCCGACAACCTCGACCCGCGGTTGCGGGCACCTGACCTCTGCGACCGCGAGCTGGGCCTCAGCCTGCCCGACGGGGCCATCCGCAAGCAGCTGCTGGAGGTATTGCTGCGCGACGTCCCAGCCGGGGCTCTGGAGCTCGGTGAAATCGCCGAACGCACACCGGGTTTCGTCGTCGCCGACCTTGCCGCCCTGGTGCGTGAGGCCGCACTCCGCGCAGCGGCAAGGGCCAGCACGGACGGTGAGCCACCCGCACTGGCGCAAGATGACCTGACCGGCGCGCTCAGCGTCATCCGGCCCCTTTCGCGGTCGGCCACCGAAGAGGTCTCGGTCGGTTCGGTGACACTCGAGGATGTCGGCGACATGATCGAGACCAAGCAGGCCCTCACCGAGGCCGTGCTGTGGCCGCTGCAGCATCCGGAGACCTTCGAGCGCCTCGGCGTCGAGCCGCCGCGCGGCGTCCTGCTCTACGGTCCGCCCGGCTGCGGCAAGACGTTCGTGGTGCGGGCACTGGCCAGCTCGGGCCGCCTCAGTGTGCATGCCGTCAAGGGCGCCGAGCTGATGGACAAATGGGTCGGCGCATCGGAGAAGGCGGTCCGCGATCTGTTCCGCCGCGCCCGCGACTCGGCGCCGTCGCTGGTCTTCCTCGACGAACTCGACGCGTTGGCGCCGCGACGCGGACAGAGCTTCGACTCCGGCGTCACCGACCGGGTGGTGGCGTCCCTACTCACCGAACTCGACGGCATCGAGCCGCTACGCAACGTGGTGGTGCTCGGGGCGACGAACCGGCCCGACCTGATCGACCCGGCCCTGCTACGGCCCGGCAGGCTCGAGAAGCTGGTGTTCGTCGAGCCGCCTGACGCCGAGGCGCGCCGCGAGATCCTGCGGACCGCAGGCAAATCCGTCCCACTCGCCGACGACGTCGACCTCGACGCGCTGGCCGATCAGCTCGACGGCTACAGCGCCGCCGCCTGTGTGGCACTGCTGCGCGAGTCCGCGCTGACGGCCATGCGGCGCTCCATCGACGCCGCCGCCGTCACCGCTGCCGACGTCGCCAAGGCCCGCGAGACCGTGCGGCCGTCGCTCGATCCCGTTCAGGTCGAGGCGCTGCGGGCATTCTCCGCTCGCTGAATCGCAGATCGGATCTTGACAGTGACTAGTTGAAGGCGCATAGTCGAATCCAGAACTAGACACTGTCAAGATCGATCTTTCGGGAGGCGTGATGAGAGCCGGCGATCGCGAGCGGGAACAGACCGCCAACCAGCTGGGCCAGGCACTTGCGCAGGGCTATTTCGCGCTCGATGAGTACGAGAGCCGGCTGCAAGCCACGTTCGCCGCGCACACCACCGACGAGCTGCGCGAACTCGTCGCAGATCTGCCCCTGGACCGGATTCGGCGCAACGATCCGGCGCGCAGGCAGGCTCGCCAAAGGGCGGCCAGACGCGGAGTGCAGATCCACCTGGCGGCCTACCTGGCGATGGTCGTCATCGTGCTGACGGTGTGGCTGGTCGTCGGTCTCACCGCGGGCGCCTGGTACTTCTGGCCGGTCTGGCCGATCCTCGGTGCAGGCATCGGAGTACTCGGCCACGCGCTGCCGATCCGTCAGTGCAACCAGTTGTCCATCGCCGCAACCAGTTCGGCGGCACTGGGCATCCGGTCGTCAGCCCAGGCTACATAGCTGTCCGGCCGGACCAGCACGGCATCGGGAAGCTCCGGATGCCTGCCGACGACATGCACGATGTCGGACCGGCCGATCTCCACCGGCGCGGCCGTGACCAACACGAACTTGCCCTCGCGCAGAAGTTCGTACACGCGCGTGCCGTTGCAGTCGATGTCCGGCATCCGACGGCCTACCAACGGATTATCGCCACGCCGGTGGGCGTAGGCGATACCGATACCGCTGAGGAACTCCCGCATCAGCCGCCTGGTTCTCGGCACGCGGGTCAACGTGCCGATCACGATGTTGCGCACGATCCGCTGCACCCTCGAACGCCCGAGCACCACCTGGTTGAACGCGTCTGTCGTCCGCAGCACCGCGGCGCCGACCGGATGCCGCTCGGCCTCGTAGCTGTCCAACAACGCAGGCGGTGCGGATCCGTTGACAGCGGCGGCCAGTTTCCAACCCAGGTTCATCGCGTCCCCGATGCCGGTGTTCATGCCCTGCCCGCCGAGCGGGGAATGCACGTGGGCGGCGTCGCCTGCGATGAACGCCCGACCCGACCGGTAGTGGCGCGCCTGCCTTCGTTCGGACAGGAACCGCGAACTCCACCTCATATCGGTCATGCCGAAATCCTCGCCGGCGATACGGACGAACGAATCGCGGATCTCGTCCAGCGTCACGGGTTCGGTCATCGGCGCCTGCTCGCGTAACCGGTCCCACGCGATGGCGCGGAACCAGCCATCGCCGAACGGGATCATCAATACGACGCCCCGCTCGTTGGTAACGCCGGTCAAGGTGTCTCCCGGCGCGCGCAGCAGAGCGACATCGGCAAGCAGGATGTGTGTCTCGTACTGTTTGCCGACGAAGTCGATGCCGACGAGATCCCGGATCGTGCTGTGCGCGCCGTCGCATCCCACTACATACTTCGCGCGAATGGACTCGCCGTCGGCGCACTCGACCGTGACGCCGTCGCCGTCCTGACTCAACGCGACCACTTCGGCGCCGCGGACGATCGGCACCCCGAGTTCGCCGGCGCGGCCCTCGAGCACCTGCTCGGTGCCGCTCTGCGGGACGATCAACAACATCGCGTACCTGCCGGGCAGCTCGCGCAGGTCCATTGCCTTTCCGCCGGGCGGAGCGACCTCGTACACCGGCACGCCGCGCGGAATCAGATCCTCGGCCATCCCGCGCGCATCGAGTAGTTCCAGGGTGCGGGCGTGCACCGCGAAAGCCCTGGTGACGTTGGGTGTCGAGGCGCGTTCCTCGAGCACCCGCACCTCGACGCCGCCGAGTGCGAGTTCGCAGGCCAACATCAGCCCGGTGGGGCCTGCGCCGACCACCACCACATCAGCTGTGTCCATGAGGCCGGATGGTAGCTGCATCGGCCCACGTAGACTGGCGATAAGCCCAGAGCCCTAACCGGCTGACACCCCGCTATCTGCCCTTCGCCGACGGCTCACCGCCGACCTACGACAGAAACGGAGTGCCCTTGCTCGCCATCCTCATCGCCCACGCGGTCGCAACCGCTCTGGCTCCCCTGCTCGTGTACCGCTGGGGACGGATGGCGTTCTACCCGCTGGCGTTGGTGCCACTGGGATCACTGGTTTGGGTCGCGGCCAGCTGGCCGGCGCCCGGCGCGGCGGCGACAGTCGACGTGCCGTGGGTGCCTGAGCTGTCGATGAACTTCACGCTGAGGTTCGATTCGCTCGCGGCGATCATGAGCGTGCTCGTGCTGGCCATCGGCGCGCTGGTCCTGTTCTACTGCGCCGACTACTTCCAGCACCACGACGGGCACGCCGAGAAGCGGTTGCCCAGCTTCGCCGCCGAGATGGTCGCGTTCTCCGGCGCGATGTTCGGCCTCGTGACCAGCGACAACATGCTTCTGCTCTATGTGTTCTGGGAGCTGACGACGGTGTTGTCGTTCCTGCTGGTCGGACACTATGCCGAGCGCGCCACGAGCCGCCGCGCCGCAACGCAGGCGTTGCTGGTGACGACGTTCGGCGGGTTGGCGATGCTCGTCGGCATCATCGTGCTCGGAAACATGGCGGGTACCTACCTGCTCTCCGAGCTGATCGCGTCGCCACCGACGGGCATCGCGGCCTCCGTCGGTGTCGTGCTCGTCCTCGTGGGGGCGCTGTCCAAATCGGCGATCGTGCCGATGCACTTCTGGCTACCGGGCGCGATGGCGGCCCCGACACCGGTCAGTGCGTATCTCCACGCCGCGGCGATGGTCAAGGCCGGCGTCTACCTCCTGGCGCGCATGACACCCGGCTTCGCGGATTCCCCACCGTGGCGCCCCATCGTCATCACGCTCGGGATCCTGACGATGCTGATGGCCGGCTGGCGGGCGGTGCGCGAGTACGACCTCAAGTTGATCCTCGCGTTCGGCACGGTCAGCCAACTCGGGCTGATCACGGTCATGGTTGGTTCAGGTGGCAGCGACATGATGCTCGCCGGGCTGGCCATGCTGTGCGCGCACGCGATGTTCAAGGCGTCGCTGTTCATGGTCGTCGGGGTCATCGACCACGCCACCGGCACCCGTGACATCCGCAGACTGGCCTGGCTCGGTGCGCGCAGCAGGAGCCTGCTGATCATCGCCGTCGGCGCCACGGCCAGCATGGCGGCGCTGCCGCCGTTCTTCGGCTTCGTCGCCAAGGAGGCCGACCTCGAAACCGTGTTGCACAGCCCGGTGCTCGGCTCGGCCGCACCGTTCGTACTCGCGGGCATCGTGCTCGGTTCGGTGTTCACCACCATCTACAGCCTGCGCTTCCTGGTTGGCGCCTTCGGCCGCAAAGGACGCCAGGAGCCCAGCACCCGGGTGGCCGAAATGCACCGCCCCGAAATCGCTTTCATGTTGCCGCCCGCGTTGCTGGCCGCGGCCGGGCTCTTGTTCGGGCTGTGGCCAACCCAGCTCGACAACGTGTTGGACAGCTACGCGGACACGGTGCCCGGCGGAGAAGACTACGACCTGGCGCTGTGGCACGGACTCGGGCTGCCGCTGCTGTTGTCGGTTCTCGTCCTTGCGGTCGGCACCGCGGCGTTCTTCGGCCGGTCCCGCCTGCGCCGCATACGCACCGTTCGCGAACCCCTCGGCAACGCCGACAAGATCTACGACGCGGTAGTCCATGCACTGGACGTGCTCTCGATCCGGCTAACCGCGGCCACTCAGCGCGGTTCGATTCCAGCGACGCAGTCGGTGATCCTGACCACCCTCGTGCTGGTCCCGACCGTTGCGCTGGCGATGGGCGCCCGCGATCGACCGGACTTCTTGGTGTGGGGCTCACCGATTCAGGTCGTGGTGGGTCTCATCGTGCTCGCGGCCGCGCTCGGCGCCACCATGATGCGCAACCGACTGGCTGCCGTGCTGCTGGTCGGGGTGACCGGTTACGGCTGCGGCGCGATCTTCGCCTTCCACGGAGCACCAGACCTGGCGCTGACCCAGTTCCTCGTCGAAACACTGATGCTGGTCATCTTCGTTCTGGTTCTGCGTACGCTGCCCGCCGAGGCCGACCGCATCCACATCAACCGGTTCCGTTGGGCCAGAGCGGCACTGGCCATCGCGGTCGGCGGGAGTGTTACCACCCTGGCCGTCTACGCGATGGCCGCCCGCACCGGTACACCGATCGCCGAGCTGCTGCCCGACGCCGCATATTTCCGTGGCCACGGTGCCAACACCGTCAACGTGCTGCTCGTCGACATCCGCGCCTGGGACACCATGGGCGAGATCATGGTTCTGCTGGTCGCCGCGACCGGTGTGGCCTCAATGGTGTTCCGCCACCAGCGCTTCGGCATCGCGCCCAGGGTCTCTGACGCCGGTCAGCCCGACATCGGCCGGTTGCCGACGACGCACAGTCCGGCCGCCGGCGACGTCACATGGTTACGGGGTAGCGAGTTGCGTGACCCACGAAACCGGTCGCTGGTGCTCGAGGTCGCGACGCGCATCATCTTCCCGCTCATCATGGTGTTGTCGGCCTACTTCTTCTTCGCCGGCCACAACACCCCGGGCGGCGGTTTCGCCGGTGGGCTCACGGCGGGCCTGGCGCTGGTGCTGCGTTATCTCGCGGGTGGTCGCTACGAACTCGGCGAGACCCTTCCCCTGGACGCGGGCAAGATCCTGGGCACCGGCCTGCTGTTGTCCGCGGGCACCGGAGCGGCTTCGCTACTTGTGGGTGCTCCGGTGTTGTCCTCGGCGCTGATCGAGGTCGACGTGCCGGTGCTGGGAACCGTCAAGTTCGTCACGGCGCTGTTCTTTGACCTCGGGGTATACCTGATCGTCGTCGGACTCGTCCTCGATGTGCTGCGCAGCCTCGGTGCGCGCATCGACGAAGAGATGGGCCGGCAGCGCAGGGCGGTGGACGCGGCATGACCACCTACCTCGTCCCGCTCATCATGATCGGCGGACTCATCAGTACGGGTGTCTACCTGTTGCTTGAACGCAACCTGACTCGGATGCTGTTGGGGCTGCTGCTGATCGGCAACGGCATCAACCTGCTGATCCTCATGGTCGGTGGCCCCTCGGGGAACCCACCGATACGCGGACGCACCAGCGACGGTCAGACGAACACCGCAGATCCGTTGGCGCAGGGCATGATCCTGACGGCCATCGTCATCACCATGGGTATCGCCGCGTTCGTGCTGGCAATGACATACCGGACCTACCGGCTTACCACTGAAGAAGAAGTCGGTGACGATCCAGAGGACGCGAAGGTCTCCGAAATCGCCGCCAAGGACGCGGTGGCCATCGAGGAGGACCGTCCCCAAGTCGACGCGGCCCGCGACACCGACGAGCCCGACGAGTTGGACGCTCTACCCGGACACGAGGGCTCGCGATGACGCTCGCCGCGGTTTTGACGCCGCTGCCCGTGCTGATCCCCACCCTGAGCGCCGCCGTGACATTGTTGGCGGGCCGCAAGCCGCGGCTGCAGAGACTGATTGCGCTGGGCGCACTTTCGGTGGTCGTGGTCGTGTGCGCTGCGCTGCTGTACCTCGCCGACCGGGACGGCACCCTAGCCCTGCAGGTCGGTGGCTGGGGTCCGTCCGAGCAGGGGATGGGGCCGCTGGGCATCACCCTGGTGGTCGACCGCCTTTCGGCGCTGATGCTGCTGGTGTCGTCGATAGTTCTGCTGGCAGTGGTCTTCTACGCCATCGGGCAGGGCATTCGCGACGGCGACGAACGCCAGCCGGTGTCGATATTTTTGCCCACCTACCTGGTGCTTTCGGCCGGCGTCTGCACGGCGTTCCTGGCGGGCGACCTGTTCAATCTGTTCGTCGGATTCGAAGTGCTTCTTTCTGCGAGCTTCGTGCTGTTGACGATCGGTGGCAGCAAGGACCGGGTCCGGGCGGGCATCTCCTACGTCATGGTGTCGATGGTGTCGTCGCTGGTGTTCTTGTTCGGCATCGCGCTCGTCTACGCCGCGACCGGCACGCTGAACATGGCCGAGGTGGCGGTGCGACTTGGCGACGTCTCATCCGGCACCCGCACCGCGTTGTTCGCGGTGCTGCTCGTGGGGTTCGGCATCAAGGCCGCCGTCTTCCCGCTCTCCGCCTGGCTGCCCGACTCCTATCCCACCGCACCCGCACCCGTCACCGCGGTCTTCGCCGGCCTACTCACGAAAGTCGGTGTCTACGCGATCATCCGGGCGCATACACTGCTGTTCCCCAGCGGGGGTTTGGACCCGTTGCTGCTCGTGGCTGCGCTGCTGACCATGCTCGTCGGCATCTTGGGCGCGATCGCTCAGAGCGACATCAAAAGGTTGTTGTCGTTCACCCTGGTCAGCCATATCGGCTACATGGTGTTCGGCATCGCACTGTCCAGCGAGCTCGGCATGTCCGGAGCGATCTACTATGTGGCCCACCACATCGTGGTGCAGACGACGCTTTTCCTCGTCGTCGGGCTGATCGAACGCCAGGCCGGCGCGTCCACGCTGCAGCGCCTCGGCGGGCTCGCCGCCGCCAGCCCGATCCTGGCATTCGTGTTCGTAGTCCCGGCCCTCAACCTCGGTGGCATTCCACCGTTCTCCGGGTTCATCGGCAAGGTCGCACTGCTTGAGGCGGGCGCTCAAAGTGGCTCGGCCCTGGCGTGGACCCTGGTGGGCGGAAGCGTGGTCACCAGCCTGCTGACCCTTTACGTCATCGTCCGGGTGTGGACCAAGGCATTCTGGCGGTCCCGAGAGGATGCACCGGAAGGACATCTTTCGGCGGCCGCGCCGACGGCACTACTCGATGATTCCGAGGACGTCGAGTTCCTGGACCGCGACGACGTGGGCAGGATGCCCGTGGGCATGCTGGCGCCGACGGGTGCGCTTATCGCGGTCGGACTTTCGATGACTCTGCTCGCCGGCCCGTTCTTCGCCTACTGCGAGCGGGCCGCCGACCAGGTGCTCGACCCCGGGCAGTACATCTCGGCGGTGATGGGCAAATGATGAGACGCAACATTCTGCGCGTATGGGTCGTGTGCTGGCTGATGCTGGTGTGGATTCTGTTGTGGGGCACGTTCTCTGCGGCGAACATCCTTTCCGGATTGCTCGTCGCGCTTGTCATCATCTTGCTGCTACCGCTGCCGGCGGTACCCGTCGAAGGCCGAGTGCATCCGCTGTCACTACTGCGACTGATCGTCACCGTCGCCTACTACCTGGTGCTGTCGTCGGTCCAGGTTGCGTTCCTGGCCATCAAGCCCGGCCCGCCGCCGTTGTCGGCGGTCCTGCGCGCCCATCTCGCGGTCAAATCCGATCTCGTGCTGGCGTTGGCCGTCAACATCTTCAACCTGATCCCCGGCTCGATCGTGCTGGAGATCGATCAGAGTCGGCGGATGCTCTACATGCACGTGATCAACGTCGGCAACGAACGGGCGATGGCCCGGTTTTACAGCCAGGTCACGGAGGTGGAGCGCATGCTGATCGCGACATTCGAGCGCGAAAAGGATTGGCGGCCTTCGACAGACAAGGCGGATCGCGCATGAATTACGTGTGGGTGGCTGCAGCGGTGATGCTGACGGCGGCGGCCGGCGTCACGATGATCCGGTTGCTCACGGGTCCCAGCACATTGGATCGACTGGTGGCGTTGGACACCCTCGTCGCCGTGACCATGTGCGGTGTGGGCGCCTGGGCTGCCTACAGCCTCGACACCACGGTCACCTATGCCCTCACTGCATTGGCGTTGATCAGCTTCGTCGGCTCTGTCAGCGTCGCCAGGTTCCGTGTTCCGGACATCGGCCGCAAGTCGGCCAACACCAGGAGGCAGGGATGAACGTGCTCGACATCGTGACCGCCGTACTCATCCTCGGCGGCTCCGCGCTCGCGCTGACCGCAGCCATCGGTGTGGTTCGCTTCCCCGACACGCTGACACGGATGCACGCCGCGACCAAGCCGCAGGTGCTCGGACTGCTGCTGGTGCTGGGTGGTGCCGCAATCCGGTTGAGCGGACACGCCGATGTCGGCATGGTCATCCTCACCGGGTTGTTCACGGTGATCACCGCACCGGTGGTGGCCAACAGGGTCGGTCAATTGGCCTACCGGGAACAGAACCTCCGCGATGACCTGCTGACGAAGGACGAAATGTACGAGTTCGCCGAATCCGAGGGGGACAATGGCCAGAACTGAGGACGACAGCTGGGACATCACCGAGGGCGTCGGCGCCACGGCACTGGGGGTGGCCTGGGCCCGGTCGCGGGAGGCGTCATCGGAATGCCCACTGTTCACCGACACCTACGCCCAGCGATTCATCGATGCGGCCATCGCCCGCGGTTGGCAGTTACCCCCGGCCCACATGGAGCAGCGCATCCGGGCAATCTCGAACTACGCCGCATCACGAACCAAGTGGTTCGATGACTTCTTCGTCGCCGCAGGCGCGCACGGGATCGAGCAGGCGGTCATCCTCGCCGCCGGGCTCGATGCCCGGGCCTGGCGACTGCCGTGGCGCGATGACAGCGTGGTGTTCGAGATCGACCAGCCGAAGGTGCTCGCGTTCAAGGCCGAAACGTTGGCCTCCGATCAGCCGGCGGCCCGATATGTCGCAGTGCCCATCGATCTGCGCCAGGATTGGCCGAAGGCTTTGCGCGACTCGGGTTTCGATCCGCAGGAACCGACGGCATGGGCGGCCGAGGGCCTGTTGCCCTACCTTCCGGCCGAAGGCCAGGACCTGTTGTTCGAGCGCATCCACGAACTCAGTGCCGCCGGCAGTCGCGTCGCGGTCGAGTCCTTCGGCGCCGAGTTCTTCGATCCCGAGTACCTCGCGCGACGACGCGAACAGCTGCGCCAGATGCGGGAAGCGGCGGGCGCCGACGACACCGAAACCCCCGACATCGCCGACCTCTGGTTCATCGAGGACCGCACCGACGTCGCCGATTGGCTGATGGATCACGGGTGGCGGGTGTCGTCGGAGGAGGCCGGCACGCTGATGGAACGCTACGGCCGCCCGCCTTCGGCGGCGAAGGAGGACGCCACGCCGCGCACCGTCTTCGTCGAGGGCGCCCGCGGCTAGGCCGGACTACTCAGACAGCTGGAACTCGACCATCGCGGTGACCGTGTCGACCGCTTCGCGCAGTGCCCCCACTCGTGCGGCGACAGTGGGTGCGGCAAGCACGGCGTATCTGTCCGCCTGCCCCATCGGGAGACGGGAAGCCAAGGTGTACAACCACATCGCGGCGTCGCCCGACGCGTCGGCACCCGCGACAATGTCGCGCGCGACCACCTGTGCACCGCGCGCATTGGCGATCCGCTCGAACAGCGCGATCATGCGATCCTCGATATCTTTGATCGCCTCAACGTCGACGTTCTCACCCTGTTCATCGGGCCAGTGCTCGACCGCCGCTCGCGGATAGGGGTCGTCGGGCTGCCATTCCACCACCCTGATCCGCTCGGCCATCACACACCGCAGTCGATACCGGCCACCCCCCAAGTCGGCACTCTCCACGATGCGGGCCATCGCACCGACGTCGCTGCGGACATCTCCGCCGCCGACCTCGCGCCCCGCTGCGATCAGCACCACCCCGAACGCCGGATCATCTGCGGCTAAGCAGTCTGAAACCATTGCGGTGTAACGAGGTTCGAAGATCCGGAGGGGCAGCTCCTCCCCGGGCAGCATCGCGACCTGCAGCGGAAACATCGGTGTGGCGGGCATCCTCAGATATCCAGCTCGGCGACCAGAGCGTCGACCACCGCACGCAGGTCGCCGTCGTGCTCCTCGGCGACCCGCCGTTGACGCTGATAAGACCCACCCGAGTGCGCGATGTCGGAGACCAGTCGCAGTTCGTCGGCACAATTCAGCGAGGCGGCTACCGGCTCGAGCCGGTTCAGTAGGTCGTCGAGATCGTCGGTCACCAGACGTTCGTTGCTGTCCTCGTCCAGGATTATCACCGCGTCCAGGCCGTAACGGGCTGCGCGCCACTTGTTTTCCTGTACATGCCAGGGCGGCATGGTGGGGAGCCGCTCACCAGCGTCCAGGCGATGGTCGAGGTCGACGATCAGACAGTGCGTCAAGGCCACCAACGCGCTCAACTCGCGGATGTTGGAAACCCCGTCGAAGATCCGCACCTCCACCGTGCCGATGTGCGGCGAGGGCCTGATATCCCAACGGATTTCGTTCATATGGTCGATGATGCCGGTCTTCTTCTGATCGTAAACGAAGCCTTCCCATTCCCGCCACGTCTGGAAGTGGAACGGCAAGCCGGCCGTGGGCAGCTGCTGAAACATCATCGCGCGGTTGGACGCATAACCGGTGTCCTCACCGTCCCAGAACGGCGACGACGCGGAGAGCGCCAACAGGTGCGGATAGTGGTTGAGCAGCGACGTGTTGATGGCCATCACTTTGTGCGCTGACGAGATTCCCACGTGCACATGGACACCCCAGATCAGCATCTGGCGCCCCCACCACTGCGTGCGCTTGATCAGCTCGGCGTAGCGGGGCGCATCGGTCAGGCTCTCCGGTGACCATTTCGCGAACGGATGTGTACCCGCGCAGAACAGCTCCATGTTGCGGCCGCGGACGATCTTGCGCGCGGCCCCCAGCGTCGATCGCAGGTCGTCCATCGCTTCGGGGACGGAATCGCAGATGCCGGTGACGATCTCGACAGTGTTGCGCAGCAGTTCTTTGTGTACCCGCGGGTTGTTCGCGCCGAGCTCCTCGATCACCTCGGTGGCGACGTTGCTCACATCGCGGGTCTCGGCGTCGACGAGCGCGAACTCCCATTCCACCCCGAGCGTCGGCCGAGGTGAGCCGACGAAGTCTATGTGGTGGCTAGCTTCCGCCGATGACACCGCACGCCACGCGCTTTCCGGCATCGCCGGTCGCCAGGGTGGTCTCGTCTGGCGGCGGGTCGCCGTTGACTTGCTGGTAGCGCTCCGGCGGGATGTTGGCGAAATTGTCCGCCTTCTCGTGGATGATGATCGCGGTCTTGGCCTCGCCCGTCAGGTCCGCCTCGGTGAACGCGTCGGTCGTCGTCACCAACAACGCCGAGCCGTCCTCGCGAACCTGCAGCGATGACAAATCACCGCTGGCGGGGTGGCCGCTGTGCCCGGCCACCTGCAAATGTCCACCGGCCGAATTGAAGTCGCCGGGCGCACCGCCGGTGGGCGCGACCGAGTTGGCCTCGCACTTGCCGACCGAGTGGATGTGCAGGCCGTGGAAGCCTGGAGCCAGCTCTCCCGGGGCGGTGGTCTGCACGGTGACGGTGGCGTAATTCCCGGTGAACGCGATCTCGGCCGTGGCGACCGTGGTTCCGTCCGGGAGTTTCAGGTCGGTTGTCAGCTTCTGGCCACTGGCCTGACCCTCGTGCCCTTCGCCGTGGCCACCCCCGTGCTCACCGGGCGGCGCCGACGGTGAAGGCGAACCGGTCCAGACCGACGGCGTGGTGCCCGGCGTGGTGGCGGGTTGTTCGGGGGCGCTGCAAGCGCTCAACACGAGAGCGGGAACTGCGAAGCAAGCTGCGACAGCGACGTTCTTGAGCATGTGCAAGAGCCTAACCGGTGACCAGTACGAGCACGCCCGGCGGCTGCTCTGACAATTCGGGCAGTCGAGGTTCGACCGGCGCGTCCAACAACCGGCCGACTTCTTCTGCAGCTTCCCGCTCGCCCGGCGCTTCGGTGAAGTACACGGTGTTGACTGTCACCTCGGGCAGCTCGAGGTTTCCGGTCTCGGCGACGTTCCAGCCGCCCTCACGGAGCCGATTTGCCGTGCCCTCCGCGGCGCCCTGGACTGTCGAGATATTGAACACCCGCACCTCGGGCCGCGCCGGCTCCGGGGACTCCGACGGACTCGCGCTGGTGGTGGTCGCGGTGGTCGTCGCGATCGGCGATTGCTCGCCGTCGTCGTCGCCAGAACCCATCGCTTGGAAGCCCACCAGGAGAAACACGACGCCGAGGAACAGCAGCACCATCACCATGGCGCGCAGGGGTAGGCCTGAGGAGCTCTGCTGATTCATTGCGTTCACTGTATCCAGCCGGACGAGCGGGTCGGTGAATCCCCCGACGGCGCTCAGGTGAGGTCGAAGCCCAATCGGCGCGCCGCACGTGCCTTCTGCCTGCTCGATCGCATCCGTCGCAACCGCTTGACCAGCATCGGATCCGCTGCGAGCGCCTCGGGGCGGTCCACAAGCGCGTTCAGCACCTGGTAGTAGCGGGTGGCCGACATGGAGAACAGTTCCTTGATCGCGTCTTCCTTGGAACCCGCGTACTTCCACCACTGACGCTCGAACGCCAGGATGTCGTGCTCGCGCCGGGTCAGCCCATCGGCAAGGGCAGACTCGTCCCCGGATTGCTCAGTCCGCGCGATTGCGCCGTCCATCTCGCTGTTGGACCCTTCTAACACTCGAAATGACATCGCTGTGGTTCGGCGCTCATTCAACCACGGGTTTGCAAGCTGGGACGTCCGACATGCCCGCGAGTCGGACGATAAGGATTGCCGACTTAAGCTGTTGCGCGTGGCCGTAGTACCTATCCGCATCGTAGGAGATCCCGTCCTACACACCGCGACCGAGCCCGTGCCCGTCGGCGACGACGGTTCGCTGCCCGCAGACCTCGCCGATTTGATCGCCGACCTTTACGACACGATGGCAGCAGCCAACGGTGTCGGGCTCGCCGCGAATCAGATCGGTGTGTCCAAGCGGGTGTTCGTCTATGACTGCGCCGACGAGCGCGGCAGGACCACGCGGCGCAAGGGCGTCATCGTCAACCCGGTGCTGGAGACGTCCGAGATTCCGGAGACGATGCCGAACCCGGATGATGACGACGACGAAGGCTGCCTATCGGTGCCGGGGGAATCGTTTCCGACCGGCCGGGCCGACTGGGCTCGAGTGAAGGGCCTCGACGCCGACGGCACGCCGATCACGCTGGAGGGCACCGGCTTGTTCGCGCGGATGCTGCAGCACGAGACCGGACACCTGGACGGATTCCTGTATCTGGATCGGCTGGTCGGCCGGCATGCCCGAAGCGCGAAGCGCGCGGTGAAATCGCGCGGATGGGGCGTGCCGGGGCTGTCGTGGGAGCCTGGCAAGGATCCCGACCCCTTCGGTCACTGATGCAACTCCCGCCGGCGGGAACGCGGGTGATGATTCGTTATCGCCTGCCCGCCGGGTCGGTTCCACCGCTGACAGACGTGATCGGTCATCTGGTGCAGACCGCGCCGACGTTGCGGGTGCGCACGAAGCGTGGGGATGTGGTCGACGTTTCACTCGACGAGGTGGTCGTGATCAAGGCGCTCGGCGGCGCACCGGTGCGCGCGGCAGACATTCGCAACCTCGAGCATGCGGCGGCGCTGGCCTGGCCCGGAGTTGAGCAGCAATGGGTGGCCGGTTGGTTCTGCCGCTTCGGGCACGGCAGCACGAGACGTGCTAATTCAGCTGTGCCACTCGACTTTTCAGTTAGCACCGATATGAGTGCGGTTACCGAATGGTATGCGGCGCGGTCGCTGGCGCCGCTGGTGAGCGCGCCGGATCGGCTGCTTCGCATTCCGCCGCACATTCAGGCCGACGCCGAGAACCTCGTCATGGCATGCGATATCGCGCCGACCGCTCCGCGTGACGCGGTAGTTCTGGCCTTGCGACCGGATGACGAGTGGCTGCGCATCTATGACCGAGACGTGCCGGTCGAGGTCTTGTCCGCAGTAGTCGACGGCGACGTGGTTTTCGCGGCCGTCCCGGGTGTGGCCGTGGCGCGGGCGGCCGTCACCCATGCACCCGACGGCACGCGCTGGGTGGGCTTGTCGGCGTTGAAGGTCGCCGCGGATCAGCGCCGCCACGGCCACGCGCGATCACTCTGCGCCGCGCTGCTGTCCTGGGGCGCCGAGCAGGGCGCGTCGCGCGCCTACACGCAGGTGCTCGACGACAACACCTCCGCCATAGCGCTTTTCGAGTCGATCGGCTTTTCGCTTCACCATCGCTCGCGCTATGTTCGAGCCGACGCCATTCAGAAGGGTGGTGGTTGGTAGTTGGCGGCGAGCCAGGCTTGGCGTTGGCGTTCTTCTTCGGCGATGAGTTCGGTGCGTTCGCGTCGTTCGGCGTTGATGCGGTCCTGGCGGTCCTGAGCGCGGGTTTGTCTGCGCCGCGGCATCATCACGCTGCGATCGGCCTCGGGGTCCGCCATGTGTGCCGGGAGGTCGAGTTCACCGGTGGACTGCCCCAGCGCGGGAAACATCGCCGCGCCGTGAGCTTCGGTGGTGTAGGTGTGCCCGCTCGGGGACGTCAGCACAATCGTGCCGTCCGGCAGTTGGCGGTCACTCCAACCGCAGGCTCCGGTGTGAAACGTCTTGATCAGATGGTGAA
>NZ_NVQE01000050.1 GCF_002591975.1 Mycobacterium neglectum
CGACCTGGAAGCATTGCAACCGTCAATCAACCGATTGGCCACGGCGAAGTAACGCAAGCCCCCACGCGCTCATTATGCGTGAGGCACCAGCTCACCCTTCGCGCTCACAATTAGGTGAGGCACCTCGACCCGGTCCAGGAAGCCCGCACACGACCGCAACCTTGATTACCCTGCCTACGTGGCATACGCCGGTGCTCCGCAGCAGTCATGGCCTCCTCGACCCCCTTTCGAGCGCAAAATTCGGCAAGTCGGAGCCCCGTTGGGCGTGCTCATCCTGCTCGGCACCCTCGCGGGGCTGATCGTCGTCGGCCTGACCGCGCTGAACCCCGTCGGGGCGTCGGTCGGGTTCGTACTGTCCGGGGTGGCGATCGGCGTGGTCGTCTTCGCCTACATTTGGCTCGACCGGTGGGAACCGGAACCGCCCCGCCTGCTGGTTTTCGCGTTTCTGTGGGGAGCGTCGGTCGCCGTGATCCTGTCGGTGATCATCGGCCTCTTCGTGGACTCGCTGATCGTGCAGAGCGGGTCCGAGGACGTCAGCTGGGTATCGATCGCCATCGGCGCGCCCGTCATCGAAGAGGCGGCCAAGGGCGCGTTCCTGCTGCTCATGATGACCGGGCGGCGACGCAATGAACTCAATTCCCTGACCGACTGCCTGGTGTACGCGGGGCTCGTCGGCGCCGGTTTCGCCTGGCTGGAGGACATCCTCTACATCGCAGGCGGTGAGACGCTGGGCGACTCGCTGCTGACGGCCGGCGTGCGGCTGATCATGGGACCGTTCGCGCATTCGCTGTTCACCACCATGTTTGCGCTCGGCGTGTGGTTCGCCCTGCAGAACCGCAACCCCGCCGTGAAGTCGTTCTACATCCTGCTGGGGTATCTCGGGGCGGTGATCATGCACGCGCTGTGGAACGGGTCGTCGGTGATCGGGCCGGAGACGTACCTCGTGGTGTACGTCTTCTGGATGGTGCCGGTCTTCGCTTTCGCGATCGTGCTCGGCGTACGAAGCCGTAAGAAGGAGCAACGGATCGTCGCTGCGAAACTGCCGGGCATGGTGGCCGCCCAACTCGTCACGCCGAGCGAGGCCACGTGGCTGAATTCGATCAAGAACCGAAAGTTGGCGATCGCCGCGGCCAGCCGCGCCGGCGGAAAGCCCGCCGGTAAAGCGGTCAAGGCCTTCGCCGCCCAGGTCGTGGAACTGGCGTTCGTGCGCGACCGCATCGATCGCGGTTTCGGCGACAACCGGGTCTATGCGATGCAGACCGACGAGGCCAATAGGGTGCACGCCGCCCGCATGGAGACACCCGCCCTGCAGGGACTCGTCGGGTTCCAGGCCCCGCCGGTGAAATAAAACGGCTTGCCGCCTCGGACATACTGCTCCCATGCAGGTGCAACATCTGATCGACGTCATGCCGGCGTTCCTGATCGCGTGCGTGATCCTCGCCGCCCTTCCCGGGCCGGCGACGGCGCTGTTCTTGCACCGCTCGATCCGCGACGGGCGCGCGGCGGGACTGGCCGCTGTTGCAGGCAACGAGATAGGGATTCTCGCGTGGACCCTGGCCGGTGGCGCGGGGCTGTCGGTGCTGTTGATGGCCAATCGCGCGCTGTCACTCACTCTGCACGTCGTCGGCGCGGCCATTCTGATCTGGCTCGGCGTCAGCGCCTGGCGCAACGCCAAACGTCCCGACGAGATCGAGGTGCCGCTGCCGCCACGCGGTAGGACCCCAGCGGCGGCATTCCGCGCGGCGCTGCTGTCCATCGCCGCCAATCCGAAGGCAGCCGCGTTCGGGATCGTCGTGCTGCCGCAGTTTCTACCGTCCAGTGGCACGGTGTTGCCTACCTTGTTCGTGCTCGCCGCCATTCAACTGGTCATCGACACCGCGTGGTGTGCGGGTCTGGTGCTGGCAGCGTCCCGCGCCCGAGAGGTGTTGAGCCGAGCCCATATTCGTCGCCGCATCGAACGAGCGATGGGCGCGGCGCTGATGGCATTGGGCATTGGTTTGGCCGCCGACGCCCGCTGACTAATGCGCCGCAGCATCCCAGCTTCGGCCGTATCCGACGGAAACCTCCATCGGTACGTCGAGCGGATAGGCATTGCCCATCTGCTCTCGGACCAGTTTCTCGACGGCGTCGCGCTCACCGTCGGCAACCTCGAACAGCAGCTCATCGTGCACCTGTAGCAGCATCCGCGATTTCAGCGCGGCCTCTTTGAGAGCGATGTCGACGTTGATCATCGCGACCTTGATGATGTCGGCAGCGCTGCCCTGGATCGGTGCATTCAGCGCGGCGCGCTCGGCGGCCTCGCGCACGTTGCGGTTGCTGCTGTCGAGCTCCGGCAGATAGCGGCGTCTGCCGAACACCGTCGACGTGTAACCGTCCTTGCGCGCCTGGTCCACCACGTCACGCAGATAGTCGCGGATGCCGCCGAACCGGTCGAAGTACTGGTCCATCTGTTCTTTGGCCTCCTCGGTGCTGATCTTCAGCTGCGCGGCCAGACCGTATGCGCTCAGCCCGTACGCGAGCCCGTACGACATCGCCTTGACGCGGCGCCGCAGCTCCGCGGTGACCTCGTCGATCGGCACGCCGAACGCGCGCGACGCCACGAACGAGTGCAGGTCCTCGCCGGTGTTGAACGCTTCGATCAGGCCCTCGTCTTTGGACAGGTGGGCCATGATCCGCATCTCGATCTGGCTGTAGTCGGCCGTCATGAGTTCGGAGTAACCCTTGCCGACGACGAACGCGTCCCGGATCCGTCGGCCCGCTTCGGTGCGGATCGGGATGTTCTGCAGGTTCGGCTCGGTGGACGACAACCTTCCGGTGGCGGCGATCGTCTGGTTGAACGTCGTATGAATACGGCCGTCGGAGCCCACGGCGTTGAGCAGCCCGTCGACGGTGACCTTCAGACGGGTCGCATCGCGGTGGGCCAGCAGGTGCTGCAGGAACGGATGCCCGGTCTTGTCGAACAACGACTGCAGAGCGTCCGCGTCGGTGGTGTAGCCGGTCTTGGTGCGTTTGGTCTTCGGCATCTCCAACTCGTCGAACAGCACGACCTGCAGCTGTTTGGGCGAGCCGAGGTTGATCTGCTTGCCGATAACCCCGTATGCCGCTTCGGCGGCGTCGCGGATCTGGTCGGCGAACTCGCTCTGGAGTTCGGCAAGTTGATCCAGGTCGACCGCGATGCCCGCGGACTCCATTTCGGCCAGCGCACGCTGCACCGGCAACTCCATGTTGCCCAGCAGCGACGACGAATCGATGCGGGCCAGCTCCTCGTCGAGCGCGTCGGCGAGGTCCATCACCGCGCTCGCGCGAAGGATCACCGTCTGGACGGCCTGATCGTCGACGCCATCAGTATCGTCGAGCAGCGAAAGCTGTTGCTGTTCAGGGTTATCCGCGCGGAGCTCCCGCTTGAGGTACCGCAGCGACAGATCGTCGAGAGCGAAGCTGCGTTGACCCGGCCGGACCAGGTAGGCCGCCAATGCGGTGTCGGAGGTGACACCGGCGAGCTTCCAGCCGCGGCCTTCGAGGTCGTGCATGGCCAGCTTGGCCTCGTGCAGTGCCTTCGGCTGGCCCGGGTCGGCCAGCCACGATGCGAGCGCGGCCTCGTCGTCGGCGTGCAGGGTCGCGGTGTCGAGGTAGCGGCCGTCGCCGTCGGACGCGACGATCGCCAATGCGGTGGCGTCGGCGTCGTAGGCCAGATGCGTACCGACAACGGCCATCCCGAACCGCTGGCCGGATCCGTGTTCGGACAGCCAGGCCGCCAATTCACCGTCCTCGAGCGCACCGCCTCGGACGTCGAAACCCTGGTCCACCTCGGGGTCTGTGGAGGCCAGCGTGTCGAATAGCCGGTCGCGCAGAACCCGGAACTCGAGGTCGTCGAAGAGGCGATGGATCTGGTCGCGATCCCATGGCTGCATCCGCAACGTGTCCGGCGTCTGAGCCAGCGGCACGTCCTTGACCAGCTCGGTGAGCTCGCGGTTGAGCACGACGGACGACAGGTGCGCCCGTAGCGCGTCGCCGACCTTGCCCTTGACCGTGTCCACCCGGTCGACCAACGTCTGCAGCGACCCGTACTCGGCGATCCACTTGGTGGCCGTCTTCTCCCCCACGCCGGGGATGCCGGGCAGGTTGTCACTCGGGTCGCCGCGCAGGGCGGCGAAGTCGGGATACTGCCGCGGGGTGAGCCCGTACTTGTCCAGCACTGCCTCCGGGGTGAACCGGGTCAGCTCGCTGACACCCTTACGTGGGTACAGCACGGTGACGTCATCGCTGACCAGCTGCAGCGCGTCCCGGTCACCGGTCACCACCAGAACGCGGTGGCCTTCGTTCTCGGCCTGCGTCGCGAGCGTCGCAATGATGTCGTCAGCCTCGAACCCGGCCTCCGCCAGCACCGTGATGCCGAGCGCGCCGAGGACCTCCTTGGTGATGTCGATCTGGCCGCGGAACTCGTCCGGCGTCGCCGAGCGACCCTCCTTGTACTCCGGGTACTTCTCCTTGCGGAAGGTCTGGCGGGACACGTCGAACGCGGCCGCGATATGGGTGGGCTGCTCGTCGCGCAGCAGGTTGATCAGCATCGCGGTGAATCCGTAGACCGCATTGGTGGTCAGGCCACTCTGGGTCTTGAAATTCTCGGCTGGCAGCGCGTAGAACGCCCGAAACGCCAACGAATTGCCGTCCAACAGCATCAATGTCGGCTTTTCGGTTGCCTTCTCAGTCGTTGCGCTCGCGGTCACGGCCCTACTCTATGCACGGCCGCTGACACGCCGTAGCCACCAGGCCGCTAGATCTGACCGGTGCGGATCCAGTCGATCGCCATGTCGACCGGATTCTGCGGATCGACGTACACCGCGAGCGTCATGCCTGGCTGCACCCGTACGACATGCATCTGCGCGACGACCTCATCGAAAACCGCGCCGTACGGCGGGGCGCCGTCCTCGCGTTGCACCCGCACCTGGACCCGCAGTACCGGCGACGTGTTCATATACGACCCGACCTGCCACACACCGTCGACGGTGACGGTGGCGGGCAGGCCGCCACCGTTCGACAGCTGCGAATGCCGCATCATCTTCATGCCGATCTCACTGGCATCGGCCGCCTCGTGAATGCGGTTGGGGATGTCCCCGATCTGGCCGAAGAATGACGACGGCCGGCCCTGCGACTCCAGGTACTGCTTGTTGGCGCCGTACATGCGCGCCCAGTCATTGAACGGATTGGGCATGGGAGACCAACCCTGATCAGTAGCCGAGGAACTTGCGGAACTGCTGGCCGACGGCCATCGACTGGCCCATCCGCTGCACCCAGCCGGCGAGGGCCGCTTTCGTGTCGGCCGGGTCCCAGCCGCGCTCTTGGGCGAGGGTGATCATGCCGGCCTCGTCATTGATCCCGCGGGCCTGTGCGTCGCGAGCCAACTCGGCGTAGTCCTGCAGTGAGATGCCGTTGATGGGCTGCCAGATCGGGTCGTCCGTCGACACCGAACGTGTCGAAGGGCCGCCCAGAATGGCGGGGTCGATCGGTCCGGCGCCGCGGACGTGCACCTGTCCGTCATTCTGCGGCGGAGCGAATGCCTGGCCGGCCTGCTGCGCAGCTTGCTTTGCCTTGTCGAAGAATCCCATCACTGACTCCAAATCTCCCTGGACGGCTGCCCCGATGGCGTCGCCGTTGCAGTCAGTACAGTCCGTGGCCGCGGCTACCGATCCCAAAAACCAATGCGCCATCTCCGTACCGGTACGCGCAAGCCAAACTGGAACACGTTTCAGTTCTGCCACCGGGTTGGTTAGGCTGACCGAGTGTCAGCATCTACTCAGCCAGCGGTCGACGGGTGGTTCGCCACCGACGAATCGGGCGCCGCGTACCTGATCGGCAGCAAGTGCCATGCGTGCGGGACGTTCGTGTTCCCGCCGCGCGCCAACAACTGCCCCAATCCGGCCTGTGACGGCGACGAGTTGGCCCAGGTGCCGTTGTCGCGGCGGGGAACGCTGTGGAGCTACACCGAAAATCGTTATGCCCCACCGCCTCCGTATCCGTCGCCGGACCCCTTCGAGCCGTTCGCCGTTGCCGCCGTTGCGTTGGCCGACGAGGGTGTGATCGTGTTGGGCAAGGTCGTCGAGGGTACGTTGGCCGCCGATCTGAAGGTCGGCATCGAGATGGAACTGACCACCATGCCGCTTTATGTCGACGACGACGGTATCGAGCGCGTCGTGCACGCCTGGAGGATCGCCTCATGAGTCCCGAACCGGTGTACATCCTGGGTGCGGGCATGCACCCGTGGGGCAAGTGGGGCCGTGATTTCACCGAGTACGGCGTCGTCGCCGCGCGCGCCGCACTGGCGGAGGCAGGTCTGGACTGGCGCCAGATCCAGCTCGTCGCGGGCGCCGACACCATCCGCAACGGATATCCGGGGTTCGTCGCCGGGGCGACATTCGCGCAGAAGCTGGGCTGGAACGGCGTGCCCGTCACCTCGAGCTACGCGGCATGCGCCAGCGGATCGCAGGCGCTGCAGAGCGCGCGGGCCCAGATCCTCGCCGGATTCTGCGACGTCGCGTTGGTCATCGGTGCGGACACCACGCCCAAGGGCTTCTTCGCCCCGGTCGGCGGCGAACGCAAAGACGACCCCGACTGGCAGCGCTTCCACCTGATCGGCGCGACGAACACGGTGTACTTCGCGCTGCTGGCACGCAGGCGGATGGACCTCTACGGCGCCACGCTCGAAGATTTCGCCCAGGTGAAGGTCAAGAACGCCAAGCACGGGCTGGACAACCCGAATGCGCGGTACCGCAAGGAGAGCTCGGTCGCCGATGTGCTGGCCAGCCCCGTCGTGTCCGATCCCCTTCGGCTGCTGGACATCTGCGCCACTTCCGACGGCGCGGCCGCCCTGATCGTGGCCAGCAAGTCGTTCGCCGAGAAGCATCTCGGATCGCTCGAAGGCGTGCCTTCGGTGCGTGCCGTGAGCCTCCAAACGCCGCAGTATCCTCAGCATCTGCCCGAATTACCGGACATTGCAACGGATTCCACCGCCGCAGTGCCCGCACCCGACCGGGTATTCAAGGATCAGATCCTCGACGCGGCTTACGCAGAAGCCGGTATCGGACCCGAGGACCTGAGCCTCGCGGAGGTCTACGACCTATCCACGGCGCTGGAGTTGGACTGGTACGAGCACCTCGGCCTGTGCGCCAAGGGTGAGGCCGAGAAGCTGCTGCGCAGCGGCGCGACGACGATCGGCGGCAAGATCCCGGTCAATGCGTCGGGCGGCCTGGCCAGCTTCGGTGAGGCCATTCCCGCCCAGGCGATCGCGCAGGTCTGCGAGCTCACCTGGCAGCTCAAAGGGCAGGCCACCGGCCGTCAGGTCGAAGGCGCCACGGTCGGCGTCACCGCCAACCAGGGACTGTTCGGGCACGGCTCCTCAGTGGTCGTCGCTCGTTAGTGACGCCATCGAGCGTGCGCAAAGTCAGTGATTCTGTCGGCGTGTCGGCCGCAAACACGCACGCTCGCGCGAAGTAGTGGTCGTCGCGCGCTAGGCGACGCCGAGGTAGGCGGCACGAATACTGTCGTCCCCCAACAGTTCCCGTGCATCGCCGGTGCGAGTGACCTCGCCGGTCTCCAGGATGTAGGCGCGGTCGGATCGACTCAACGCCTGTTGTGCGTTCTGTTCCACCAGCAACACCGTGGTGCCTCCGGCGTTGATCTCGGCGATGATCTTGAAGATCTGCGATATGACCATCGGCGCCAAGCCCATTGACGGCTCGTCGAGCAGTAGGACCCGTGGCCGGGCCATCAGCGCACGGCCGATCGCCAGCATCTGCTGCTCACCACCCGAAAGGGTCCCCCCGACCTGGCTGCGACGTTCCGCGAGCCGCGGAAAAGTCTCCAGAATCCAGTCAAGCCGTTGCTTGTGTTCGGCCTTGGAGTCGAACTTTCTTCCGTAGCAGCCCATTTCGAGGTTCTCGATCACCGTCATGCCCGGAAACACGCCGCGGCCCTCCGGCGCCTGCACCAAGCCGCGCGTGGCCCGCTGGTGGGCCTTGACCCTGGAGATGTCGGCACCCTCGAACCACACCGACCCCGACGTCAACGGCAGCAGGCCCGAAATCGCGCGCATCGTAGTCGTTTTGCCCGCCCCGTTGGAGCCCAGCAGCGTGACCAGCTCACCCTCCCGCACCTGCAGCGAAATACCATGCAGCGCACGGATTCGTCCATATTGCACGACGAGGTCGCGCACCTCGAGCAATATCGGCTTGTCCTCATTCGATGTCGTCATCGGGCACTCCCAAATACGCCGCGATGACCTTGGGGTCCTCGCGGATCTCGGCCGGCAGGCCGTCGGCGATCTTGCGGCCGAACTCCAGCACCACGATTCGGTCGGTCACTCCCATGACCAGCCGCATGTCGTGCTCGATGAGGAGCACGGTGTAGCCGTCGTCGCGGATCTTCTGAATCAGCTCGATCAACGCGGCCTTTTCGCGTGGGTTGAATCCCGCGGCGGGCTCGTCGAGGCACAGCAGCTTCGGCTCGGTGGCCAGCGCGCGGGCAATCTCGAGCCGTCGCTGGTCGCCGTAGGGCAGGTTCTTCGCCTTCTCCTCGCCGCGATGAGCGATGCCCACGAAATGCAGCAGGGCCGCCGATCTTTCGATCGCCGACCGCTCCTCCCTGCGATGGCGCGGTGTACGCACCAGCGCACCAGGCACCGACGTGAAGTGCCGTGCGTCCGTGCCGACCATGACGTTCTCCAGCGCGGTCATCTCGCCCCACAGCCGGATGTTCTGGAAGGTGCGGGCGATTCCGCGACGGGTGATCTGGTGCCGTTTGATGCGACCCAACGGGGCGCCGTCGAACATCACCGTGCCGGACGTCGGCCGATACACGCCGGTGATGGCGTTGAAGCAAGTCGTCTTGCCCGCGCCGTTCGGGCCGATCATGCCGAGGATCTCGCCGCGCCGAATATCGAAGGTGACCGAGTCCAGCGCGGTCAGTCCGCCGAATTTCATCGTCAGATCCATTGTCTGAAGCAGCGTTTCGCCCTCGGCCACCTCGATCTCGCGGTGGACGCCTGCCAGCTCCTCGATACTCATTTCGCGGACTCCTTCTCCGACGACCGCAGGTACTCGCGAGCGGCCTTGCCGTAGGCGAGCAGCTGCTGACGCGCCGGGAACAGACCCTGGGGTCGGAAGATCATCAGCGCCACGAGCGCCATTCCGAAGAACAGGTACTTGAGGTCGCCGAGGTTGATCCCGAGGAACTCGACGCCGAGTAGGCGGTTCGGCAGGTAGACGATGATGAACGCGCCGAACACCACGCCCAGCTTGTTGCCCTGCCCGCCGAGCACCACGGCGCACAGAAACAGCATCGAGTTGATGATGTTGAACGTCGGCGGTGCGACGAACTGCACCTGGCCGGCGTAGAGCGCTCCGGACAAGCCGCCGATCGCCGCACCGATCACGAACGCCCACAGCTTGAACTTGAACGCGTTGACGCCCATCACCTCTGCCGCGTCCTCGTCTTCGCGGATGGCCACCCAGGCCCGCCCGACTCGGCTGCGCTCGAGGTTGCCGACGAACAGCAGGATGATGACGATCATCACGATGCCCAGCCAGAACCACCAGGTGCCGTAGTTGGCATCGCCCATCGAATTCCCGCTGGAGAAGACCCCTTCGGGTAGCCGTTCGGTCTGCCCAACCCGCGGGTAGGCGACCTCGTTGAGGCCGCGGGGGCCGTTGGTGACGTCGGCCAGATTGTCGGCCAACAGTCGGATGATCTCGCCGAACCCCAGCGTGACGATGGCCAGGTAGTCGCCGCGAAGCCGCAGCGTCGGGGAGCCGAGGATCAGGCCGCTCAGCGCGGTAATGGCCATCGCCAACGGCACACACGCCAACCACGCCCAATCCTCGCTGAACCAGCCGCCGGGGCCCACCTTGTTCCAGGGGCTGTTGGGGCTGGTCAGCAGGGCAACGGTATACGCGCCGACGGCGTAGAACCCGACATAGCCGAGGTCGAGCAGACCGGTCTGGCCCACCACGACGTTGAGGCCGATCGCGATGATCGCCACCATTGCGAACTGGGCCATCGTGCCGCCGAAGCTGATGTTCGGCGTGTTCAGGAGCGGCGGCGGGAACAACGGCAGCAGGGCCAACAGCCCGAACCCGATGACTCCGAAACCCCACTTCTGTACCCGGGACAGCCGATCCCACCACCGACGCAGCCCGTCGCCGGGCGCCATCAACTTGTCGGACCAGGACGATGCGCGGTCCGCCTTCGGCGTCTCGTTGGCGCTCACGCTCTTGCCTTTCCGAGGCTTTCACCGAGTATTCCGGTCGGCCGGATCAGCAGCACCAGAACGAGGAGTACGAAGGCGACCACGTCCCGCCACTGGGTGCCGAACACCGCCTGCCCGTAGTTCTCCATGATTCCGAGTAGCAGCCCACCGAGAAGTGCACCACGCAGGTTGCCGATGCCACCGAGCACCGCGGCGGAGAATGCCTTGATACCGAGCAGGAAGCCGCCGGAGTAGATGATGCCCTGGGGCACCTTGAGCGTGTACATCAGCGCGGCGGCACCGGCCAGCAGCCCACCGAGCAGGAACGTCGTCATGATGATGCGCTCACGCGAGACGCCCATCAGCGTGGCCGTGGTGGGATCCTGAGCCACCGCGCGGATGCCCCGGCCGAACTTGGTCCGGTTGATCGCCATGTCGGTAAGCAGGGCGAAGATCAGCGCGGAAGCCACGATCACCAGCGTGACGTTGGAGACCGTCGCACCGAAGATGGTGAACTGAGTTTTGGGCTGCATCAAGATGATCGGCTGCTGGGCGTTGCTACCCCCGTAGCCCGGCAGCAGTTTCGGCAGCACGAAGTGCACGAACTCCTGGAGCACGAACGACATGCCGATAGCCGTGATCAGGAATGTCAACGAGCGCGCCCCGCGTTTTCGCAGTGGCCGATAGGCGATGAACTCGAGCCCGACCGCCGCCGAACCCGACACCAGCATCGCGAAAAGCATTGCGACACCGAGGTATAGCACCGTCAGCGCGACGCCCTTCTCATAATCGTTGCCGCTCGGGGTGAAGCCCAAGATGATGTCGAGGCAGAAGTAGGCGCCGAACATGCCGAGCATGAAGATCTCGGAATGCGCGAAGTTGATCAGCCGTAGCACACCGAACACCAGCGTGTAGCCGACCGCGACCAATGCGTAGATCGCGCCCCACGAGAGACCGTCGATCGTCAACTGCCAGAAGCCGTCTCGCAGGCCTTCGAGGTTGAAGTTGATGTTCGCGGCCACGCAGGTGTACTGATCCAGGCACTGTTGAATCATCCGGGGGCGGCTCCTTGCAAAATCACTGTGCTCACGAGAACGCGCCCGAGCCGTGAGGTCTCGGACGCGTCTCGATCAGCTTCCCTACTGAACCTTGTAGATCCAGATCAGGCTGGTGGTCAACTCACCCGTTGGTGTCCACTGGTACTGACGGGCCACGCCCTGCCCGTTGTAGGTGCGCACGAACTCCAGCAGGTCCGGACGGGTGATGGCTCCGGAGTCGATGCCCTTGAGCAGGATCGTGCCCAGGTCATAGCCTTCCGCGCTGTACGTGCCAGCCTCCTGGTTGAAGGCCTTGGAGTACTCCTCGGCGAAGGTGCCGGTGGCAGGACCGCACGGGCAGGACAGGATGGCGTCCTTCGAAGCTTCGCCGGCCTGTGCGACGAACTGGGGATCCTTGGTGCCGTCGGCACTGACGAAGGCGCCCTCGAAGCCGCCGTCCTTGAGCTGCTGAACGAAAGGCGCCGCCTCGGCGTAGTAGCCCGCGAAGAACACCGAGTCCGGGCTGGCGCCCTTGATCTGGGTCACCGCTGCGGAGAAGTCCTTGTCGCCCTTCTTCACGGAGATGTTGCAGGCCGCATCGGCAACCGGGCCGAGGGTCTCGCGCACCGCCTGTGCGAGACCGAGACCGTAGTCGGTGCTGTCATCGACCACACACACCTTTTGGTGGCTGAGCGTGTTCTTCAGATAGTTGGCGACCGACGGGCCCTGTACGCCGTCGTTGCCCAGACCGCGGAAGAACGTCCGCCAGCCATTCTCCGACAGCGTGACATTGGTGGCCGATGCGGTGGCCGCAACCAGGCCGGCCTGGTTGAACACGTCGCCGGTGGCGTTGGTCTCGCCTGAGAACGCCGGTCCGATCAGGCCGATGGTGAACGCGTCGTTGATGATCTGCGGCGCGATCTGGGTGGCCTTCTGCGGGTCGCCCTCGGTATCAAAGGTCTTCAGCTGCACCTGGCACCCCGCATTGGCGGCGTTGTGCTGGTCGACAGCCAGCTGGATGCCATTCTTGATGTTGATCCCCAGCGCGGCGTCGGGCCCATTCAGCGCGCCGGCCATGGCCAGCGACACAGGTGGGCACTGCGCGTTTCCGTCGCCGGCAGGATCGGCAGCCGCCTCTTCTGCGGGCGGTGGCACCTCAGCACCGTTCTCGTCGATCTGCACCTGTTCGACGATCCTCAGCTCAGTCGCCGCTTCACCGCCCTCACTGGGCTCGGATTGTTGTTGGCAGCCCGCTATGCCGAGCACAAGCAAGCTTGCGCTACCGATAGCAAATGCTTTCCGTGTCACGCTACCGCGCACACTTCACCTCCGGGTCAGTGGTTTCATCGGCGCCGGCGCCCCTGCGCAGGTCGGCGGGGGCGGCGATGCTTCGGGACGACCATAGCCAACACATGGCGGTGGTGCGCCGTGTTCACAAAGGGACCATGTCGTTTGGGTGGGTCATCGAAACAAATTGCGGGGTCGGAAACGCACATTTAACGGTTGGCCGGGGGAATCGCCGGTTCCACCGTTACGCGTCCTTGGGCGTGTCGAGGGTTTCGACGACCACCTCGGCGACCCGCTTCATAGTTGTCCGGCGATCCATGGCGGCACGCTGAATCCACTTGAAAGCCTCGGGTTCCGACATCTCCTGCTTGGCTTGTAGCAAACCCTTGGCGCGTTCGACGAGCTTTCGCGTCTCCAGCCGGTCCGACAACTCGGCGACTTCTTGCTCGAGAGCAGCGATTTCGCTGAAGCGGCTCACCGCCACTTCGATCGCGGGAATGAGGTCGTTGATGTTGAAAGGCTTGACCAGGTACGCCATGGCGCCGGCATCGCGCGCCCGTTCGACGAGCTCGCGCTGGCTGAACGCAGTCAGGATGACAATCGGTGCGATCCGCTTGCCCGCGATCTCCGACGCCGCGTCGATTCCGTCGCGACGCGGCATCTTCACGTCCATGATCACCAGGTCCGGCGTCAGACGCTCGGCGAGGTCGACGGCCTCCTGCCCGTCGCCGGCCTCACCGACGATCTCGTAACCTTCCTCACGCAGCATCTCGGCCAAGTCCATCCGGATGAGCGCCTCGTCTTCGGCGATGAGAACGCGCCGCGGCTTCTCATCGCCGGTCGATGCCCCAGGAGCAGCTGCCATGGCTGCCATTGTGGCGGTAGCAGCCGCGATCAGCGACCTCGGGGGCATCCTTTATCGTTGGAGGCCGCTGCGTTGTCGACACGCGAACGCCCTCGTATCCCAATTGGCAGAGGAAACGGATTCAAAACCCGTGCAGTGTGAGTTCGAGTCTCACCGAGGGCACCAGGACCGAGGGCACCACAACTGAAACCCACGGCCTTCGTGCGCAACAGCTGCGCAGCCCTGCTGCGGACCACCTAAGTGGCCCGCAGCAGGCACCCCTCGTTCTAGGCTGCGCCGCTGAAGGGTCCTAGGGCGAACGGCACGTCGCGGCATCCCCCGGAGCCACCGCGACTGGCCGAGTCATCCCCGTCGGTCGGAATCATCACGCGCAGCGCGTTGACGCCTGGCGTCCGCGCATATTCGATGCGCTCATTCAATTGCCCGGTCGGCGAGAGCAAATTGCGGTCAGGCAGACGCAGGACAGTCATCGACTTGGCGGCAACCTCACATCGCAGCAATCGGTGATTCCCGACGGGCCTCATTACCGCTCCTAGTCCAATCTCGTTGCGAGCACATCGACGGACGATGGATTGAAATTAGCCCATCGCTCGGGGCCCCGTACCGGTAATTGACAGAGAAGTAGAAGAATGATTGACACGTACTTGCGAACGGAAGGCCGGCGAGTTGCCGTACCGGGTTATTCGTGCATCGCGGTGCGGATTTAGCAAATTACGTAACGCAGATTCATCACGTTTGTTCAACCGCGACAAAACCATCCTTTCGGCTCTAAAACACCTGATAGTCAAGATATTACGCTGCACTCTCCCGGCGGCACCGGTGTCATCAGCCCCTTACACAGCATCGTAATTAGACCTGGCAACATACACACAAGTAGCTTTATCCGACGCCCATATTTTCGGTACGCCATGTAACGATAAGCCGAGTTATAGGTGTCCAATTTCGGTTCCACTAACGGGCCGACGCGGGGCGTGCCACGTGCGTCCAGTACCGCGTCCGCCTACGGATCCGATAGGTGACGAGCGGCGGGACACCGGCGTCCAACCCGGACCGTCTTCACCGGGAAACTATGCGCAGAAGCAAACGCACGGCAGCGGCCGCATTGCGGCCGCCCATCCGGGAGCAAAAGCGAGCATCCAGAAAACGAACCTTCCATCGCGTCGCCGCCGCCGCGCGAGAAAAACCGCAGGTCGCTGCCATTTCGGCAGTACGCTTTACCTGTGGCGATGAAGGTCCGGCAGGTATGCGTGCCAGACGTCGCGGTGGAAAGCCGCGGGCCCGGACGCACCCGCCTGCTCTCCGAGCGCGCTGCCCGGCACCGATCCGTGCTGAACGTGACCGCGATGATCAGCGCCGCAATCACTGCGTTCTTCGGCATTCAGGGCCTGTTCATCGGCCAGGACTGGTGGGTCACGGCCATCAACCTCGGCAGCGCGGCCGTGTTCGTCATGATTCCGCGGCTGTGCGGGATGGGCGAACTCGTCGCTCCCATAGTCTTTTTCGTGGTTTCCTACTGCACCATCACGGTGCTGTGTGTCTATCTTGGCACGGGCTACGGGCTGCAGTTCTATTTCGTGGTGGCAGCGGCGCTCGTCCTGGTCGTTCTCGGCCCCGACCACATCGTCTTGGCCTCAATACTTGCCGCCATCGGCGCCGCTACGGTGATCCTGCTCGAATTCTTCGTTCCCGCCGACACCGGGACGCAACCGGCATGGGCGTTCAAGATCTCGTTCACGCTCACGGTCATCACCGCATGGATCCTTGTCGTTGCGACCATCTGGTTTGCGCTACGCGAAATACGCCGCACCCGAGAGGCGATGGAAGCGGAGTACGAAAGATCCGAGCAGCTGCTGGCCAACATCCTGCCCGCGACGATCGCCGAGCGGCTCAAGGATCCGGCGCGAAACATCATCGCCGACAAATACGACGACGCTTCGATTTTGTTCGCCGACATCGCCGATTACACGGAGCGTGCGAGCGACACGACACCGACTGATCTTGTGCGTTTCCTCGACCGGCTCTACACCGACCTCGATCTGCTGGTCGACCAACATGGTCTCGAGAAGATCAAGACCAGTGGCGATTCCTACATGGTGGTCAGCGGCGTGCCGGAGCCTCGGCCCGATCACGTCGAGGCATTGGCCTGTCTTGCACTGGATATGGCCGCCGCGGTCGCCGACCTCAAGGATCCGAACGGCCGCGCAGTGCCGCTGCGTATCGGTCTGGCGGCGGGCCCGGTGGTGGCGGGTGTCGTTGGTGCCCGAAAGTTCTTCTACGACGTGTGGGGCGACGCCGTGAACGTCGCATCTCGCATGGAGACAACGGATGTCGAGGGGCGGATTCAGGTGCCCAACGACGTGTACGAACGCCTGAACCACGCATTCGTGCTGGAAGAGCGCGGCGAGGTGGATATCAAGGGCAAGGGCATGATGCAGACCTGGTACCTGGTCGGGCGTCGCGACGACCACGCCGTTCGCAGCGCCGTGGAACAAGGCGCGAGCGCGGGCCGCTCCTAGGCGACCCGCGCGCAACCGGTTTCGGTCAGACCTTGCGGTTCTCCGACTTGATCAGCCAGGCCAGCTTCTCCAGGCCGTCGATGAGCTGATGCAAAATGTCGGCCGTGCTGGGGTCCTCGGCGTCCACCGCATCGTGAACCGTGCGCAGGGTGTCGACGGTCGCGTAGATGCGGCCGGTGATCAGGTCGACGACCTCGGCAGTGCTGTGTTCGTATTCCGGGAACTGCGGCAGCGTGGTGCTGGCTACAACGGTGTCCGACCGACCGTCCGGCCAGGCATCGAGGGCCCGCATCCGCTCGGCGACGGTGTCGCTGGCCTCGCGCGCGAAATCAACGAGCTCGTCGAGTTGCAGGTGAAGGTCGCGGAAGTTGGTGCCGACGACGTTCCAATGCGCCTGCTTGCCCTGCAGGTGCAGCTCAACGAAGTCGACCAGAACCCGCTGGAGGTTCTTGCTGAGGTCTGCTGAGGCTTGGAATCCGTGTACGTCTGTGTCGTTGCGTCGATGTGTACCCATGCCATGATCAACGAACCCGCAATCTGGAATGACTCCAATTTATCCTGTGACTCCGGTTACACCTTGCTGTCTTGTTGCTGGTCCTGCTTCTCCAACAGGCGCGCATATCCGGCACCCATTCCCAGCAGTATCAGCCCGACCACGATGAATACCGCGACCCGGAAGATGCCGTCCAACGTGCCGAGGTCGAACAGGAACAGCTTGGCCATCGCGGCCCCGACAAGTGCCAATCCCCCTCCGATCGGCAACGACCGATTGGCCTTCGGTATGCGCGCGGCGTAGATGAACAACGCAGCGGCCATCACGATCCAGCAGATGGTCGCGGCCATGTGCCCCGCGAAGAAACCGCGCTCCTCGCCGCCGATCAGCACGCCGGCGGTGACGGTGAAGGTGATGATCGCATAGGTGGCCACCACAGCCGCGCCCGCCCACATCACCGAATCGTGATCGTCGGTGGTCCACACGATCACCGCGGCGAACGCTATCAGCAGCAGGCTGGCGATCAACGTGGAAATCGCTGTCGTGGTGGGGGTTTCGGTGGCATAGATCAGCGAGCCAGGCGGTGCGTAGCTCAGATAGAAGGCGGCGCCGACGACAGCCAGGCCGAGCGCAACCCATCTCGCGATCGCCTCGCGGCGCGCCGCGACGGCCACGACGATCGCCATTGCCAGCAGGACCGGGCCGGCGACGTGGCCGTCGAACGCCACCAGCACTGCGATGGTCGCGGAGATGGCCGACAACGCCGCCCAGATCGGCCGAACGGCGCCGTCGACGCCGGCCAGGCGGTCGCCGATGAGCACGATCGCCAGCAGTACCGCGGCGAGGACCAACGCCATCAGGGCAGCAACCGCCCGGTCGGCGACCCATGCCACGCACAACACGGGCAGTACACCTGCACCGGTCACCAGCGCCATCAGCACGCGATTGGAGGTCCGCGGCAGGAGAATCAGCGCGGCGACGATCGCGAGCCCCGCCCCGATAGCGCACGCGCTGACCAGCCACAGGTCAGTCCGTTCGTTGAAGTACAGCGCCAGCAGGGCGATGAGCAGCGGAAACGTGATGGCCCCGATGCGGGCGCAGTGCAGCCAGATCCAGTCCCTGCCCAGCTGCACCGGTAGCGATACGGCCGCGAGCGCCAACATGAACCCGACGAGGAGCAGCGTGATGCCATCGGTGACCACGGGGGCCAACACGATGAGCGGAACCAGTACCAGCACGCCTAGCTGCTGCGAGTCCCAGCGACGGGCCAATGTCAGGCCGCCGCCACCGATGACGGCGGCAAGAACCAGGCCGACGGGCGCGGACACCCACTCGTAGATGGTCGTGACCGCGATGATGTCGATATACGCTGCGGCGATCCCGGTCGCGGCCAGCGCGATGGCACCGACCCGGCCACCGGGGCGCCGGTAGAGCCATGCGCCCACCGCGACCAACGCAACGGCGAGTGCCGCACCGCCCGCGACACGGATCTCCGGGCGCAAAATGCCTGCCTGCGCGGCCAATACGACCAGCAGCACGACGCCGATCAGTGTGACGGCCACGCCGGCGACGGCGAGCAGCTTGCCAATCCACCCCTCGTCGCGCGGCGGCTTCTGCCGCTGCGGCGTGGGTGGCGCAGCCTGCGGCGTGGGTGGCGCAGCAGCTTGCAGCGGTTGATGCTGGGGCTGGTACTGAGGCCAATTCGGCACCGGGTAGGGCTGGGGCTGGGGCTGTTCGGACAGCAAACGGTCCAGGGTGCTGAGGTCCGCCGATACTCTCGCCATGTACTGCGTGATCGCCGAAAAGTCGGCGTTCACGCGGGCGATGACGGCGCGATGCGGTTCGGTCATGGGTGACATCGTGACAGGCGAGTCACCGTTTCCGGATGAGTAGGACTACTCGTCCAGGCCGTGTTCGATCGCGTACCGCGCCAATTCCACGCGATTCGCCACCTGAAGCTTGCGGAATGTGGCCTGGACGTGGTTCTCCACGGTTCGGTGGCTCAGCGACAACCGGGTGGCGATCTGCTTGGCCGTCAGCCCCTTTGCGACGTGACGCAGTATCTCCGTCTCCCTTTCCGTCAGACTCGGGATCGGAGTCCCAGGCGGCCCTTGCGTACCGGATTGCGCGATGCGCCGGTATTCACCGAGTACCAGCCCCGCGAGTCCGGGGGTGAAGACGGCGCGGCCCTCGGCGGTGGCCCGCACCGCGTCGCCGAGCTCCTGCTTCGACGCGCTCTTCACGAGATAGCCTGTCGCGCCGGCCTTTACCGCCTCCAACACGTCTTCGCGTTCGTCGGACGCCGAAAGCACCAGGATTCGTGATGATGGTGAGACCGTCAGCACTTCCGCGGTCGCCTGCGCACCGTCACCGTCGGAGAGTCGCATGTCCATCACGACGACATCCGGGAGTACCACTGCGGCACGACGACGCGCAGCGGCAACGCCGTCGGCCGTGGCGATGACACTGAATCCGCTCTCGGCGAGATCGCGAGCCACCGCGTCGCGCCAAATCGGATGGTCGTCGACCACCATCACCGTCGGGGTACTGTCAGCTCCCATTCCGTCCCACATCCCGGCGCGGTGTTGAGCTTCGCGCTCCCACCGAGCCAATCCATCCGTCCGACAATCGATTTAGCCACACCGACGCGGCCCTCGCCGACCGCTTCATCCAGCCTGCCCTCCGCGATCCCGACGCCGTCGTCGCGGATGCTCACAGTGACCGACTCGCCCAAATCCTCGAGCAGGACATAGGCGTGCGCATCGGCACCGGCATGTGCGGCCACGTTGTCCAGTGCGTTCACGGCGGCGGCGTACAACTCGGTAGCCGTGCCCGTATCCAGGAGTACCGGGTCGGCCGGCACGCTGACCGACACCAGGTCCGAGGCGCGCTTGCGCAACAGGGCGCCGACATCGGTCGTTTCTCCCGCGGGCGTCTCGATGTCGGCCGAGCTGACAAGGCGCCGCAGGGCGCGTTCCTGCTCCCCCGCCAACTCGGCCAATTCAGCGGCGTCTCCACCGATTTCACGGCCACGACGGGACACCAGCGCCAGCACCTGAATGGCGCCGTCGTGGACCTGGCGCGACAGTCTCTCCCGCTCCTGGTGTGATGCGGCCAGCCGTGCCGCCTGCTCGAGTTCGGCATGAGCGCGCCGTGCAGTCTGCGCGGCCATGCCGACGGCGAGCCCAACCGCGAGTTCGATGACGATCGTCGCGTTGCGGCCCAGGTCGTAGTTGATGAAGCCCTTCACGATCGTGCTGGCAATCATCACGGCCACGCCGGCCACCATTCCGGCGATCGGCCCGGACAGGATCGCCGCGGAGATGGTGGCGTTCGTCGCCCACAATGTCGTCGGCCACGACTGGTTGTCGAACGCCCACTGGTCGGATGCGACGAATTCAGTGGACAGGATCAGTGCGACGACGACGATGATTTCCGCCACCACCCACGGCGCCCGCCTGCCGAACCCTTCCAGATATGCGAAGGCGCACAACGCGCTCCATGCGAGGAGCACGGCGAACAGCGCCCAGCCGATCGCCGGGCGCTCGAGTTCGCCGTTCACGGCGATCTGAAAACCCATGGCGTAAATGCAGCTCAAAAGACGGAACACCTGCGCCGCCCGCCACAGCGGCGTGGCCGGATCCGGTGGACGTGCCGGCATCGGAACTACAGCACCTTTGACAGAAACGCCTTCGTTCGTTCGTGTTGCGGGTTGCTCAGCACCTCCCGCGGAGGCCCGCTTTCCACCACCACTCCCTCGTCCATGAACACCAGGTGGTTGGCGACCTCGCGGGCGAATCCCATTTCGTGGGTCACCACCACCATCGTCATCCCCTCGGCAGCAAGCTTTTTCATCACCTCGAGAACCTCACCGACCAGTTCCGGATCAAGGGCTGAGGTCGGCTCGTCGAACAACATCAGCTTGGGGCTCATCGCCAGGGCGCGCGCAATCGCCACCCGCTGTTGCTGCCCGCCGGAGAGTTGGGCCGGGTAGGCGCCTGCCTTCTCTGAAAGGCCGACCTGCCTCAGCAGATCCTTGCCCCGCGCCACGGCGTCGTCCTTCTTCACATTCTTGACGTGGATCGGGGCCTCGATGACGTTCTCCAACGCCGTGCGGTGGGGGAACAGATTGAAGTGCTGGAACACCATACCGATCTCTCGGCGCTGTTTGGCGGCATCGCGCGGCGACATCTCGTACAGCTTCGAGCCCTTGTCTCGGTAGCCGATCAACTCACCGTCGACGTACAGCCGCCCGGCATTGACCTGCTCGAGGTGGTTGATGCACCGGAGGAAGGTGGACTTACCCGACCCGGAGGGGCCGACCATGACCAACACCTCACCCTTGCCGATCTCGAGCGTGATGCCCTTCAGAACATCCAGCGCGCCAAAGCTTTTGCATACCGATTCGGCCTTCACCATCGGTGTCATGGGGTAGCTCCTGCGTCGGCGATTCCCTGCGCTTTGGCCAGCGCTTCGAGTTGTTTGGTGGTCAGTTTGCGCGATGCGCCACGGGCGAAGTGTCTCTCCAAGTAGTACTGCCCGACCATCAAGATGCTCGTGATGATGAGATACCAGAACGCGGCAACGAGCAGCAGCGGTACCGGTTCGAAGGTTCGCGCAGCGATCTCACGCGATGTGATGCCGTAAAGGTCAAGGGTAAACGGCACCGCGGTCACCAGCGATGTGGTCTTCAGCATGCTGATGACCTCGTTACCGGTCGGTGGGATGATCACTCGCATCGCCTGAGGTAACACCGTGCGGCGCATCGCCATACCCCACGACATGCCCAGTGCGGTCGACGCCTCCAGCTGGCCTTCGGGCACCGAACTGATTCCGGCACGGATGATCTCGGCCATGTAGGCCGCCTCATTGAGCGCCAGGCCGAGAATGGCCAACAGGAACGGGATGGACAACATCTGCAGGTTCAGCTCGAAGAACGTCGGCCCGAATGGAACCCCGAGCCGGATGTTCTGGTAAATCGTCGGGATCAAACCCCAGAAGACCAGCTGCACATAGATCGGCGTACCGCGGAAGATCCACAGATACACCCACGACACCGCCTTGAAGATGGGATTCGATGACAGCCGCATTACCGCCAAGATGACACCGAGCACGATCGCCAGCACCATCGAGTAGAGGGTCAACTGCAGAGTGTTGAGCAGACCGACCTTCAACACCCGCTCGTTGAAGAGGTACTCGGTAAAGACGGACCAGCGGTACGCGGGATTGGTGGCCGCTCCGTACAGGAACAGGGCGACCAGGACGATGATGACGACCGCCGCCACCCACCGCCACGGATGACGCAGTGGAATTGCATCGATAGCGGCCGGAGCGGTGGGTGACGACGTGTCGACATCGGTCATTTCGGGCGCCTTCTCAGCTGATGGCGCCGTTGATCACTGGCTTGTCGATCATTCCGTTCTCGACGCCCCAGTTCTTCGCGATCTCCTCGTACTTGCCCGACTCGATCAGATGCTCGAGGGCCTTCTGCAAAGACTGCGCCAGCGGCGAGCCCTTCTGCACCGGCCAGCCGTACGGTGCGGAGTCGAAGATCTCCCCTGCGGCTTCCAGCTTTCCGTTGCTCTGCTTGATCGCATAGGAGGTCACGGGCGAATCGGCGGACATGGCGTCCACCTGGCCGAGCACCACGGCGTTGGTCGCCGCGTCCTGCCCGTCGAACGACACGATCTCGATCGGGGGATTGCCTGCGTCGACGCACGCCTTGCTCTTGGCGGGTAGTTCCTCGGTCTCCTGAACAGTCGTGGCCTGTGCGGCGACCTTCTTGCCGCACGCGTTATTTGGATCGATCGGCGACCCCGGCCGCTGGGCCCAGAGAGTGCCCGCGCTGAAGTAGGTGACGAAGTCGACCGACTCCTCGCGTTCCTTGGTATCGGTGAACGACGACATGCCGACGTTGTAGGTGCCGCCCTGAATCGACGGGATGATCTTGGCGAAGTCCGACTCGCGGTACTCGGCCGTCAGGCCCAGCGTGCCTGCGATCGCGTTCATCAGGTCCACGTCGAAGCCGACGATCTTGCCGCTGGGATCTTTGAATTCGTTCGGCGGGTACGGAATGTTGACGCCGACGATCAGCTTGCCGGACTCTTTGATCGCTTCCGGAACGGTGTTCGCGATTTCCTCGACCATGTCGGCCGCTGCTGTCGTATTACCGGTCGTCTCTTCGCTCGTGTTGCTACCGCTCGCACAGCCCGCCAGGAGCAGCGCGCCTGTCGCAGCAAACACGCCCGCGATGCGCAGGAGTTTCCCTCGACGGTCTTGACATTCACGTAGCACAGTTGCCTCTACTTTCTGCCTCGTGGACCCAGCGCGCAGCGCCGGTAGGGGAACAGTAATGGAGACGTACGGCAGCGGCAGGGGAACACGAACGGCGGACGAATTCCATGGCGCCCTTTGACACGGTTTGCATACGGAAAAGGGAATAGCCGGGCTCCCAAATGGCCTTTGTGCCAAACTGCGCGCATGGAAAGTCCTTCTCCTCCGAGCCTGTTGAAGCACCTGTGGGCGTCCACCTTGTTGTCCGGAGTACTGGCCGTCGTCCTCGGCGTGCTGGCGTGGACGTGGCCGACCGTCACGATCATCGTGACGGCGATCTTTTTCGGCGCCTACCTTCTGATCACCGGCATCACGCAGGTGGTGTTCGCATTCAGCCTGCATGTGTCGGCGGGAGGTCGGGTGCTGCTGTTCATCAGCGGCGCCGCCGCGCTGATCCTGGCGCTGCTGTGCTTCCGCAGTCTGCAGGAATCGATTCTCCTGCTGTCCATCTGGATCGGCATCGGCTTCATCTTCCGGGGCGTCGCTACCGCCGTCTCCGCCATCAGCGACAGCACACTTCCCGGCCGGGCGTGGGAGATCGTCATCGGACTACTCAGCCTGGTGGCCGGCATTTTCATGCTGGCCTGGCCGCTGGAATCCCTCGAAACCCTGACCAGGGTCGTCGGAATCTGGCTGATCGTCATCGGCGTCTTCGAGGTCGTCTCGGCGTTCGGCATTCGCAAGGCCTCGAAGCGCCTCGGCGGCACGACCCCCGCACCTACGACAGAAGCGCCGGTGAGCTAACGCACACTGCTTTCTACTACGCTCTGTCGTAGGCTTGAGAAACAGCCACGGGAGAGGTTCACATGGACGCACTCGATGTGTCGCGGTGGCAGTTCGGAACGACCACCGTCTATCACTTCATCCTCGTCCCCCTGACCATCGGGCTGGCTCCACTCATCGCCGCCATGCAGACGGCGTGGGTGGTCACCGGCAATCCGGCCTGGTACCGGCTGACCCGGTTCTTCGGCAAGCTGTTCCTGATCAATTTCGCGCTCGGCGTCGCCACCGGCATCGTGCAGGAATTCCAGTTCGGCATGAACTGGAGCGAGTACTCCCGCTTCGTTGGCGACATCTTCGGAGCGCCGCTGGCGTTCGAGGGCCTGATCGCGTTTTTCTTCGAGTCGACATTCATCGGACTGTGGATCTTCGGCTGGACCCGCTTGCCGCGTCTCGTCCACCTCGCGTGCATCTGGATTGTCGCGTTCGCGGTCAATGCCTCGGCCTTCTTCATCATCGCCGCGAACTCGTTCATGCAGCATCCCGTAGGCGCCAAATACAACCCGGAAACCGGCCGTGCGGAACTCGTCGACTTCGGCGCACTATTGACCAACAACACCGCGATCTGGGCGTTCCTGCACGCGGTGGCGGGATCATTGCTGACCGCAAGTGTCTTCGTCGCGGCGGTGAGCGCCTGGCTGATGGTCCGGTCCCACAAGCGCACCGAAGAAACCGAAGAGGCGCGCACCATGTACCGGCCCGCCACGATCGCGGGCAGCCTCATCGCACTTGTGGCCGCCGGGGGCTTGTTCATCACCGGCGACTTCCAGGGCAAGCTGATGTTCGTCCAGCAACCGATGAAGATGGCGTCGGCAGAGTCGTTGTGCGACACCGAAACCGATCCGGACTTCTCGATCCTGACCATCGGCACCCACAACAACTGCGACAGCGTCACACACCTCATCGAGGTGCCCTACGTTCTGCCCTTCCTCGCGGAGTCCAAGTTCAGCGGTGTCACCCTGGAGGGCGTCAACGATCTGCAGCAGGAAGCCGTGGCGAAGTTCGGCCCCGGCGACTACCGACCCAACCTTTTCGTCACCTACTGGGCGTTCCGGGCGATGATCGGGCTGCTGCTCGTACCCGTCGTATTCGCACTGGCCGCACTGTGGTTGACGCGTCGCGGCCGGATTCCCGACCAGCGGTGGTTCAGCCGACTCGCCCTGATCACGCTTCCCACGCCATTCCTGGCCAACTCGGCGGGCTGGATCTTCACGGAGATGGGTCGGCAACCCTGGGTGGTGGTGCCCAACCCGACCGGTGACCAGTTGGTGCGAATGACCGTGCAGGAGGGCGTGTCCGGTCACGCGGCAGGCATGGTGGTGCTCTCACTGACCGTCTTCACTCTGCTGTACGGCGCGCTCGGCGTGATCTGGTTCTGGTTGATACGCCGGTACGTCGTCGAGGGCCCACTCGAGCATGACTCCGAACCCGTGCCACCGCCCGCGCCCGACGACGAGGACGTCGCTCCCCTGTCCTTCGCGTACTAGGAGATCGTGATGGGTCTACAAGAGTTGTGGTTCTTCATCATCGCCGCATTGTTCGGTGGCTTCGTGCTCCTGGAGGGATTCGACTTCGGGGTCGGCATGCTGATGGCTCCGTTCGGGATGGCCGGCAAAGCGACTGGCGCGGATCCCGAACAGCGTCGGCGTGCCGCCCTGAACACCATCGGCCCGGTGTGGGATGCCAACGAGGTCTGGCTGATCACCGCGGGCGCAGCCATGTTCGCCGCATTCCCCAACTGGTACGCCACATTGTTCTCGGCGCTGTATCTCCCCCTGTTGGCCATCCTGGTCGGGATGATCGCGCGCGTCGTCGGCATCGAATGGCGCGGCAAGATCGACGATCCGCGTTGGCGCGCATGGGCCGACATCGGAATTGCTGCTGGATCATGGTTGCCCGCCATCCTGTGGGGTGTTGCATTCGCGATCCTGATTCAGGGCCTGCCGATCGATTCCGACGGTCAGGCACACCTCGCGGTCAGCGATGTCTTGAACGGCTATACACTTCTCGGCGGTCTGGCGACGGCGTCCCTGTTCGCGTTCTACGGGGCCGTGTTCGTGGCGCTGAAGACCTCAGGACCGTTGCGCGACGATGCATTTCGCTTCACCCGCGTTTTGACGTTGCCCGTCATCGTGTTCGCAGGCGGATTCGGGCTCTGGACGCAACTGGCGCACGGCAGGACATGGACCTGGCTGCCGCTGGGGGTCGCCGTGATCGCCCTGTTGACGGCTGCGGCGTTGATGTGGACGCGCCGCCGGGAGGGCTGGGCGTTCGCGTCGATGATGGCGGTCATCGCCGCCGTCGTGGTGCTGCTGTTCGGATCGATGTATCCGAATCTGTTGCCATCCACGCTCAATCCGGACTGGAGCGTGACGATCTACAACGGCTCGTCGACCCCGTACACGCTGGCGATCATGTCGTGGGCGTCGCTGACGCTGCTGCCGCTGGTGCTCGGATACCAGGGGTGGACGTACTGGGTGTTTCGCCGCAGGATCTCCGCCGACGCCATCCCGGCTTCGATCGGATTGTCTCGGCGCCGCACGTGAGCGGCCCCGTCGACCCGCGCCTGTGGCGCGCATCGACCGCGATGCGCCGCTTCCTCGTGTCGTCGACCGCATGCGGCGTCCTGACCGCCGGCGCCACGATCGCCGCCGCGGTGGTGCTGGCCGACATCGTGGCCCGGGTGATCACCGAACCGGACGAACGCAGACTGGACCGTCTACTGGTCCCGCTGTCGATTCTGCTGCTGCTGTGGACATTCCGAACGCTCGTCACCTGGCAGCAGGGCCGCCTTGCTCAGCGCGGGGCGAGCGCGGTGATCGCCGATCTCTCCCACTCGGTGCTGACGGCGACGACGTCGTTGCCACCACGCCAACTCGCCGAGCGCCGCGATGACGCCGCCATCCTGGTCACCCGCGGCCTCGACGGCCTTCGGCTGTACTTCACCGCCTACCTGCCCGCACTCCTCGTCGCCGCGATCCTGACCCCAGCCACCGTCGCCGTCATCGCCGCTTACGACTGGCGGTCCGCGCTGATCGTCTCGATCGCATTGCCGCTCATCCCGATTTTCATGATTCTGATCGGCCTCACCACCTCCGAGCGTTCGGCCGCAGCGCTTCGCGCGATGGCGACCCTGCAGTCCCGGCTCCTGGACCTCGTCGCTGGCCTGCCCACACTGCGTGCTCTGCGGCGGGTGGGTGGCTCGGCGAGAAGGATCGCCGAACTCGGTGCCGCTCATCGCCGTTCCACGATGGCGACGTTGCGCATCGCATTCCTGTCCTCGCTCGTGCTGGAACTGCTGGCCACCCTCGGCGTCGCGCTCGTCGCGGTAAGTGTTGGCCTACGACTGGTCTACGGCGAAATGACGCTGACCGCGGGACTCACCGCGCTACTCCTCGCCCCCGAGGTGTTCTGGCCGCTGCGCCGCGTCGGCGCGGCATTTCACGCCGCGCAGGACGGAAAGGCGGCCGCCGACAACGCCTTCCGACTGGTCGATACCCTGCCACGGCCAACCGGCGGGCGCCATGAGGTCACGGCGGTGGGTGCAACCATCGACATCACCGCATTCGACGCCGCCGCCGAACCTGGCCGGGTGACCGTGATCGCCGGACCCAACGGCGTCGGCAAGAGCACCCTGCTGCAGGCCATTCTCGGCCTCGACGAACCCGCAGCCGGCCGGATACGGATCGACGGCATCGACGTGGCCGATCTGGACCTGCCTGCATGGTGGACGCAGGTCGCCTGGCTGGCGCATCGTCCCGCCATCATTCCCGGCACCGTCCTGCAGAATCTCGAGCTGTTCGGACCGCTCGCCGACATTGAGACAGCCTGTCAGATCGCATGTTTCGACCAAGTTCTGGCCGATCTACCCGACGGGCTGGCAACGATGCTTGGAAGCGGAGGCGTCGGTCTCTCCCTCGGGCAGCGACAGCGACTGGGGTTGGCGCGTGTGCTCGGATCGACCGCTCCTGTGCTGCTTCTCGACGAGCCCACGGCTCACCTCGATGCGGAGGCCGAAGACCGGGTGCTGCACGCGATAACTGCGCGCGCGGCTGCCGGTGCGACGGTGATCGTGGTCGGCCACCGCGCTCCGGTGCTCGCCATCGGAGATTGCGTTCTGCAGATGGGGGGTCTCGTCGATGTATGAGTTGCTGCGCCCCCGCCTGCCCCGGCTGCTGCTTGCCATCCTGTTCGGGGTGCTTTCGCTCGGCAGTGCGCTTGCCCTCGCAGGGGTTGCGGCATGGCTGATCACCAGGGCGTGGGAGATGCCGCCCGTGCTGCACCTGACGGTCGCGGTGGTGGCGGTCCGTGCACTCGGCATCTCACGCGGGGTGCTCGGTTACTGCGAAAGGCTGGCCTCCCACGACACCGCCCTGCGAGCTGCCGCCGACGTCCGAGAGCGGCTGTACACCCGGCTCGCGGCGGGGCCCGTCGACGCTGTGATGCGGCGAAACACCGGTGAGCTGGTGAGTGACATCGGCACGTCGGTCGACGAGTTGGCCGACGTGCTCGTTCGTGCCGTGGTTCCGATTTCGGTCGCCGTCATCCTCGGATCGGGTGCCACCATCGCGATCGCATTCATCTCGCCCGCGGCGGCCATGCTGCTTGCACTGTGCCTGCTGGTTTCCGGAGTTGCGGCGCCCGCGCTGTCCGCCCGTGCCGCGGTGGCCGCTGAACAGCTTGCCGCACAGCATCGTTCACAGCGTGACACCGCGGCGATGATCGCACTCGAACACGCGCCCGAACTGCGCGTCAGTGGCCACCTCGACGAGTTGCTCGCCGAGGCGGACCGGCAGCAACGCGATTGGGGGCACGCCATCGACCGGGCGGCGGCGCCGGCGGCACTGGCGTCGGCCGCTCCGATTGCGGCGATCGGCGCCAGTGTGCTGGGTGCCGTCGTGTGCGGCGTCGTATTGGCGCCGAGTTTGGCACCGACCACACTCGCGATACTGATGCTGTTGCCGCTGTCCGCTTTTGAGGCGACACTGGCGTTGCCGGGTGCCGGTGTGCAACTTGCGCGTTCTCGCGTTGCCGCGCGCCGCCTGCACATGTTGACGCACCCCGGCCCCGACGACTTGCGACGACCCACCGTCGGATCGGTCGACCTCGAACCGGGGGCCAGGCTCGCCGTCACTGGGCCCAGCGGCTCCGGCAAGACGACGCTGCTGATGAACCTCGCCGGTCTGCTGCCCAAGGAGATCGCTTCGGAAGCGGCGTTCTTCGCCGAGGATGCGCACCTGTTCGCCACGACCGTTCGCGACAATCTTTTGGTTGCCCGCGGCGACGCGGCCGACGACGAGCTCCGCGACGCCCTCTACCGCGTCGGTCTCGGTGATTGGCTCGACTCGTTGTCCGACGGGCTGGCCACCATCCTCGTCGGCGGCAGTGCCGCCGTCTCGGCCGGCCAGCGCCGACGACTCCTGCTTGCCCGCGCGCTGATTTCGACTGCTCCCACTGTGCTGCTCGATGAACCGACCGAACATCTCGACGCCGCCGACGGCAGCCGCTTTCTCATCGAACTGTTGACCCCCGGCGCTTTCTTTCCGGACCAGCGCACCGTCGTCGTCGCCACCCATCACCTGCCCGCCGACTTTGCCTGTCCCATCGTCAAGCTCGGAGCCTGCGAGTAACCTCAACCACCATGAGCGAGCCGGACAAGCCCGAAACGCCGCCACCGCCGCCGAGTGCGCCCCCGCAACCTTCGTATGGCGCGCCCCCGCCACCGTCGTACGGGCCGTACCCGGGGAGCTATCCCCCGCCACCGCAGGGGGCGCCGTACGGCGGGTACCCACCGCCGCCGTCCGCTCCCCAAAACGGCTTGGGCATCGCGTCGTTGGTCACTGCGATCATCGCGCTGCTCAGCGTCGTCGGCGGCGTTGTACTCGGCGTCGTCGCAGTGATTCTCGGCTTCATGGGATGGGGTAAGGCCAAGCGCGGCCAGGCGACCAACGGAGGTGTCGCAGTCGCCGGAATCGTGCTCGGATTCCTCAGCATCATCGAGGCGGTTGTCGTCATCGGGCTGTTCATATGGGGATTCGGTGAGGTGGGCGGCACCGACTACATCGATTGCCTGTCACAGGCGGGCTCCGATCAAGAGGCCGTCCAGCAGTGCGCCGATCAGTTCACCTCGAACCTCGAGGACGAATTCTCAATCACCGTCACCACTCCCACGCCTTAGCGCGGGAAGTGCTTGACGATGCCCTCCTGCACCACTGTGGCCAGCAACTGACCCGACCGATCGAAGAAATGCCCGGTGCCCAAACCGCGTGAATCGGCGGCCACCGGCGACGACGTCGAGTACAGCACCCATTCGTCGAACCGCACCGGACGGTGAAACCACACCGAATGGTTCGTGGTGACGGCGAAAATGCGGTCCCACCCCCACGACAGCCCGTGGGTTGTGATGATCGAATCCAGAATGGTCGTGTCCGATGCGTATGCCAGCGCTGCGGCGTTGACGGCGGGATCGTCGGGCATGGTGCCGCGCGCCTTCATCCAGACCCGGTTGTGGGTGAGCTTCTCCCCCCTGTCGCGCATCACCCAGGTCGGGTGGTTGGTATAGCGCCAGTCGATCGGCCGAAGCGCGGAGGCGAAGTGCGGGACGACTTCCTCGTATCCGCGCAGTAGGTCGTCGATCGGCGGCACCGACAGCGGGTCCGGCACCTCGGGCGGTTCGATGCCGTGCTCGAGGCTGCGGCCACCGGACAGGTAGGACACCAACGCCGTGGTCAGCACCACACCGTCTTGCACGACGTCGACTCGGCGGTTGGCGAAACGGCGCTCGTCACGCAGGCGGGCGATGTGGAACTCGAGGTCCTTATCCGGGTCCCCGCCCGCGATGAAGTGCACCGACAGCGCGCTGGGCGGCAACTCGTGCTTCAGGCTGCGGCTTGCCGCCACCAGCGACTGCGCCATCATCTGGCCGCCGAACGTGCGCACCGGATTCTTGCTCGGGTGCGAACCGACGTAGGTGTCGTCGTCTATCCGACGGAGGTCGAGTATCGCGAGCAGCTCATCCAGATCGGCCGACACTCAGACCCCTTTTAGACGTCGTCCTCCCCGATCCGATGCACGTGGATCAGGTTCGTGGAGCCCACTGTGCCAGGCGGAGCTCCTGCGATGATGACCACCAGGTCGCCACGCTTGTAACGACCGAGTTCGAGCAGCGACTTATCGACCTGTTTGATCATGCCGTCTGTGGTCAGAATGTGCGGCACGATGAATGTCTCGGTGCCCCAGCTGAGCGCGAGTTGGCTGCGGACTTCGGGCAGCGATGTGAAGGCCAGCAGCGGCAACGGGGTGTGCAGCCGCGCGAGCCGACGGACGGTGTCACCGGACTGCGTGTAGGCCACCAGCGCCTTGGCATCCAGCCGCTCGCCGATGTCGCGGGCCGCATATGAGATGACACCGCGTTTGGTGCGGGGCACATGCGTCAGCGGGGGAACGACGACCGAGTTCTCCTCGACCGCCGAAATGATTCGCGCCATCGTCCTTACGGCCTCGAGCGAGTATTTGCCCACCGACGTCTCACCCGAGAGCATCACGGCATCTGCGCCGTCGAGCACCGCATTGGCGACATCGGAGGCCTCGGCGCGGGTGGGCCGGGAGTTCTCGATCATCGACTCGAGCATCTGGGTGGCAACGATGACGGGTTTTGCGTTCTCCCTTGCCATTTGGATGGCGCGCTTCTGCACCAGCGGAACCTCTTCGAGCGGCAGCTCGACGCCGAGGTCGCCGCGGGCGACCATGATCGCGTCGAATGCCAGCACGATGGCCTCGAGATTGTCGATGGCTTCTGGCTTCTCGAGCTTGGCGATGACGGGCACCCGCCTGCCGACGCGATCCATGATCTCGTGCACGAGTTCGATATCGGCCGGCGAGCGCACGAACGACAGCGCGACCAGGTCGACGCCGATCTGCAGCGCGAACTCGAGGTCGTCGATGTCCTTCTCCGACAATGCCGGAGCCGACACGTTCATTCCGGGCAGCGACATGCCCTTGTTGTTGCTGACCGCGCCGCCCTCGGTGACGGTGCACACCACGTCGTTGCCGTCGATGGTGTTGACGACCAGGCCGACGTTTCCGTCGTCGACGAGCACCCGGTCGCCTTCTGAGGCGTCCTTGGCAAGCCGCTTGTAGGTCGTCGACACCCGGTCGTGGGTGCCGTCGCAGTCGTCGATGGTGATCCGCACCGTCTCGCCCTCGGCCCAATAGGTGGGCCCGTCCGCGAACCGACCAAGTCGGATCTTGGGGCCCTGGAGATCGGCGAGGATGCCGACTGCACGCCCCGTGGAGTCGGAAGCGGCACGAACACGCTTGTAGTTGGCTTCGTGATCGGAGTAGTCGCCGTGGCTGAAGTTGAGCCGCGCGACGTCCATTCCGGCCTCGACCAGTGCCCTGACGGCGTCGTCAGTCGCGGTGGCCGGACCCAGGGTGCAGACGATCTTTCCGCGTCTATTCACGACTAGTGAGCATAGTCGTTAATCGATTCAGACGACGGCCAGCGGCAGGGTGCCCGGAATGACCGGTGCGGGCAGGTCTGACTCCCCCATCAGGTATTTGTCGACCGCATGAGCCGCGCTGCGGCCCTCGGCAATGGCCCAGACGATCAGAGAGGCGCCACGGTGAGCATCGCCACACACAAACACTCCCGGTGCGTCCGTCTGCCAGTCCGAACCGCATGGCAAAGCACCGCGACCATTGAGTTTTAGGTCGAACGCATCCAGTAGCGGCATGTGCTCGACACCGTCGAACCCGATCGCCAGCAGTGCTAGGTCACATGGAAGTTCCAGTGGGTCCCCGACGGGTGTGATGATTCGTCGTCCGTTCGTGTCACGCACAACCTTCACCTCGGCGACCTCGATCGCACGCAGGTTGCCCTGGTCGTCGCCGAGGAAGCGCTGAACCGCCACCTCGTAGCGGCGGTCGCCGCCTTCAGCGTGGGCCGGTGAAAGACGCGTGCGCAGCACGATCGGCCACATCGGCCACGGCGAACGGGATTCGTCGCGATACTCCGGCGGCTCGGGGTTGTAATCCAACTGGGTGACCGATTTCGCGCCTTGGCGATGCGCGGTGCCCAGGCAGTCGGCTCCGGTGTCGCCGCCGCCGATGATCACGACATGCTTGCCCTCCGCGGAGATCGGACTCGGGCCGTCGCCCTCGCACTCCTTGTTGGCGGGCACCAGATGGTCCATCGCAAGGTGCACACCCGCCAGAGATCGGCCCTCCACGTTGTTGTCGCGTGCCCGCAGTGCGCCGACTGCCAGCACCACGGCGTCGTACTGCTCCCTGAGGCGCTCGACGGGAAGGTCCACCCCGACTTCGCATTCGGTGACGAACCGCGTTCCCTCGGCGCGCATTTGGGCCAGCCGTTGGTTGAGCACGGACTTTTCGAGCTTGTACTCCGGAATGCCGTACCGCATCAGCCCACCGATGCGATCATCGCGTTCGTACACGGTGACATCGTGGCCGGCGCGCGTGAGTTGTTGTGCCGCGGCGAGTCCGGCGGGACCCGACCCCACGACCGCCACCCGCCTGCCGGTGGCGATGGCGGCGGGCTGGGGTTCGACGATTCCGTCCATCCAGGCCTGATCGGCGATGGTCTGCTCGATGCGCTTGATCGTGACGCTTCCGCCCGTCTGCTCCTCGCCGATGGACAGCACGCACGCGGCTTCGCACGGCGCAGGGCACAACCGTCCGGTGAACTCCGGGAAATTGTTGGTCGCGTGCAGGCGGTCGCTCGCCGCGTCCCATCGGCCGCGCCGCACCAGGTCATTCCATTCCGGGATGAGATTGCCCAGCGGGCAGCCCGCGGTTCCGGAGTGGCAGAACGGGATTCCGCAGTCCATACATCGACGCGCCTGCTGCGAGACCTCGCCTGCACGCTGGTGGGGATCCTGTTGTTCGTAGACCTCGCGCCAATCGCCGACCCGCTCGTCGACGGCCCGCTTGGCGGCTTCGATCTTCGGAACCTTGAGAAAACCTGTCGGATCAGCCACGGCTTGCCTCCATGATCGCGGTGTCGACGTCGCGGCCCTCGCGCTTGGCGACCAACGTGGCCTCCAGCACGCGCCGGTAGTCACGGGGCATCACCTTGGTGAATTGTGCGCTGCGCCTGGGCCAGTCGGACAGCACGCTGGCCGCCAAGGTACTTCTGGTGAGTTTCGCGTGCGTCGCGATGACATCGCGCAGCCACACCAGATCCTCGGGTTCGAGGCGCTGCAACTCGACCATCTCGGCGTTGACCTTCTTCGGGTCGAGGCCGAGCACGAACGCGATACCGCCGGACATACCGGCCGCCAGGTTGCGGCCCGTCTTGCCCAGCACCACCACGCGACCGCCCGTCATGTACTCGCAGGCGTGGTCGCCGACCCCCTCGACGACGGTCAGCGCTCCGGAGTTGCGTGCAGCGAACCGCTCCCCGACCCGGCCCCGCAGGTAGAGCTCACCGGAGGTGGCGCCGAAAAGCAGGGTATTGCCCGCGATCACGTTGTCCTCGGGCAGGAAGAGGACGTCGTCTGGCGGCCGGACGATGATCCGACCGCCGGACAATCCCTTGCCCACATAGTCGTTGGCGTCGCCGATCAGCTCCAGCGTGATGCCGGGTGGCAGGAAGGCCCCGATGGACTGTCCTGCGGATCCGGTCAGCGTGACGTGAATGGTGTTGTCCGGCAGCCCCGCCGCGCCGTAGCGCCGCGTGACCTCGGAACCGAGCAGTGTGCCGACGGTGCGGTTGACGTTGCGCACCGGCAGTTCGAGCCTGACCGGATGCGCGTCTTCCAGCGCGCCGTCGGCGAGCTGGATGAGCGTGCGGTCCAAGGCTTCTTCCAGGCCGTGCTCCTGGGCCCTGGTGCGGCGGCGCTCTCCGCTCGGGTCCGGCACCGCGAACACCGGCGTCAGGTCCAGACCCCTGCTCTTCCAGTGCGCGACGCCCTCGTCGGTGTTGAGCATCTCGGCGTGGCCCACGGCCTCGTCGATGCTGCGGAAGCCGAGTTCGGCGAGATAGTGCCGGATGTCCTCCGCGATGAAGCGGAAGTAGTTCTCGACGAACTCCGGCTTACCGTTGAATCGTGACCGCAGCTCAGGGTTCTGGGTCGCGACACCGACGGGACACGTGTCGAGGTGACAGACCCGCATCATGATGCAGCCCGAAACCACCAGCGGCGCTGTCGCGAAGCCGAACTCCTCGGCACCGAGCAGCGCGGCTACCACCACATCGCGGGCGGTACGCATGCCGCCGTCGCACTGTACGGTGATGCGGTCGCGCAAACCGTTGAGCATCAGCGTCTGCTGGGTGTCGGCCAGCCCGATCTCCCAGGGGACGCCCGCATGCTTGAGGCTGGTGAGTGGGGCGGCGCCGGTGCCGCCGTCGTATCCGGAGATCAGCACCACGTCGGCGTGCGCCTTGGAGACGCCCGCCGCGACCGTGCCCACGCCGACACTGCTGACGAGCTTCACGTGGATGCGGGCATTGGCGTTGGCGTTCTTCAGATCGTGGATGAGCTGCGCCAGGTCCTCGATCGAATAGATGTCATGGTGCGGCGGCGGCGAGATCAGACCTACGCCCGGCGTCGAGTGCCGGGTCCGCGCGATGTTCGGATAAACCTTGTAACCCGGGAGTTGCCCACCCTCACCAGGTTTGGCGCCTTGGGCCATCTTGATCTGGATGTCGGTGGCGTTCAGCAGATAGTCGCTGGTGACGCCGAAGCGACCGGAGGCGACCTGTTTGACCGCGCTGCGCCGTCGTGGATCGTACAGACGGTCGGTGTCCTCGCCTCCCTCGCCTGAGTTGGACCGGCCACCGAGGTTGTTCATGGCGATGGCCATGGTCTCGTGTGCCTCGGCCGAGATGGAGCCATAACTCATCGCGCCGGTGTTGAACCGGGTGACGATCGAATCGACCGACTCGACCTCGTCCAGCGGGACGGCCGGCCTAAGGTTCTTCTTGAATCCGAACAAGCCCCGCAGGGTGCCCCCCTCCCTGGAGAGCCGGTTCACCTCCTCGGAGTATTGCTTGAAGATGTCGTGGCGGCCGGTGCGCGTCGAATGCTGAAGCAGAAAAACGACTTCGGGGGTGAACAGGTGTAGTTCGCCCTCACGGCGGAACGCGTATTCGCCCCCGACCTCGAGCCGCCGGTGCACACGCTCGGTCGGGTTCTCCGGATACGCCCGCCGGTGCCTGACTTTGACTTCTTCGGCGAGCACGTCCAATGCGACGCCGCCGAGCTGGCTCGGGGTGCCGGTGAAGTACTCGTCGATGACATGCTTGTCGATACCGACGGCCTCGAATGCCTGTGCCGCCGTGTAGGAGGCAACGGTCGAGATGCCCATCTTGCTCATAACCTTCGTCACGCCCTTGCCGAGCGCCTTGAGGTAGTTGCGCACGGCCGCAGCGGGTTCGATGCCGGTGAGCTCACCCTCGCGGATGAGGTCTTCGATCGACTCGAATGCCAGATAGGGGTTGACCGCGGCGGCACCGAAACCGATGAGCATCGCGATGTGATGCACCTCGCGCGCGTCGCCACTTTCCACCACCAGGGCGACGGTGGTGCGTTCCTTCGTGCGGACGAGGTGATGGTGCACGGCCGAAACCGCCAGCAGCGACGGGATGGGCGCTCTCATGTGGTCGGAGTCGCGGTCGGAGATGACCAGGGTGCGTGCGCCTCTGGCGATGGCGTCGCACGCTCGCAGCCGCAGGTCCTCCAGGGCGTCGGCGAGGCCCTCACCACCGCGTTCGACGTCGTAGAGAGCCTTAAGGACGGCGGTCCTCAGGCCGCCGTGTTCGCCGTCGTCGTTGATGTGGACGAGCTTGTTGAGTTCATCGTTGTCGAGAACCGGCCAGCCCAGCACGATCTGGCGGCAGGATGACGCGGTCGGCTCGAGGAGATTCTGCTCGGGCCCCATCACACGGGCCATCGAGGTGACGACCTCCTCGCGGATGGCGTCCAAGGGCGGGTTGGTCACCTGCGCAAAGAGTTCGACGAAGTAGTCGTAGAGCAGCCGGGACCGCTGCGACAGCACCGCCGTCGGAGTGTCAGTGCCCATCGAGCCCAGTGGCTCGGCGCCAGAGGCGGCCATCGGGGTGAGCAGGATGCGCAGGTCTTCTTCGGTGTAGCCGAAGGCGATCTGCCTGCGCACGACAGACTCGTGGTTCGGCTGAACGCGGGCACGGTCGGCCAGCGTCTTGATGTCGAGCAGTCCGGCGTGCAGCCATTCACCGTAGGGCTCGTGTCCGGCCAGGGACTCCTTGATCTCGTCGTCTCCCACGATGCGACCGGCCGCGGTGTCGATGAGGAGCATCTTTCCCGGCTGTAGCCGACCCTTGGCGACGATCTGCGCGGACGGCACGTCCAGCACGCCGCTCTCGCTGGCGAGGATGAGGCGGTCGTCGAGGGTGCGCCACCAGCGCCCTGGCCGTAAACCGTTGCGATCCAACACCGCTCCCACCAACGTGCCGTCGGTGAACGTCACGCAGGCCGGGCCGTCCCACGGCTCCATCAGCGAGGCGTGGAACTGCCAGAACGCCCGCTCGGCGGGGTCCATCGTGGTGTTGTTCTCCCACGCCTCGGGGATCATCATCAGCACGGCGTGCGGCAGGCTGCGCCCGCCGAGGTGTAGGAGTTCGAGTACTTCGTCGAACGACGCCGAATCGGATGCCTCCGGCGTGCAGATCGGCGAGAGCCGGGACAGGTCGCCTCCAATCTTGGTGCTGGCGAGCATGGCCTCCCGTGCGTGCATCCGGTTGCGGTTACCGCGCACGGTGTTGATTTCGCCGTTGTGCGCGACGAAGCGGAAGGGATGCGCCAACGGCCAGGACGGGAAGGTGTTGGTCGAGAAGCGGCTGTGCACGATCGCGATCGCGCTGCGGCAACGCTCGTCGCGTAGATCTGGAAAGTATTGGGGCAGTTGCATTGTGGTGAGCATGCCCTTGTAGACCATCGTGCGGCTGGACAGCGAAGGGAAGTACACGCCGTTGCGCTCGGCACGCTTGCGGAGCGGATAGACGCGACGATCGAGATCGATACCACCAAGGTGGTGCGGCGAGGCGACGAACAGCTGCTCCATGTGCGGCATACAGCTGAGTGCCGTCGCTCCGACCTCCGCTCCGTCCGGGTCGGTGGGGACGGCACGCCAGCCGAGCACAGTGAGCCCTTCTTCGAGGGCGATGGCTTCGACGCCTTCGCGCGCGGTCGCGCGGGCGTCGGAGTCCTGCGGCAGGAAGCAGATTCCGGCGGCGAAGGTGTTGGCGCCGTCAGCGGTTGGCGGCGGCAACTCGAAGCCGGCGACGTCGCACAGTAGTTCCACGGGCAGCTGGATCAGGATGCCCGCGCCGTCACCGCTGTTGGGCTCGGCGCCCGCGGCTCCACGGTGTTCGAGATGCTCCAAGGCGACCAGCCCGTCGACGACGATGGCGTGCGACCGGCGGCCTTGGATGTCGGTGATCATGGCGACGCCACAGGAGTCCGACTCATTGTCGGGGTCATAGAGGCCCTGGGGCTCGGGGAATGCCGAATAGAGCATCGAGGAAAGAACCTCCGCAGTCCGGGTAAATCATGTCCCGGGACTGCACCGGCCCGAATTGCGATTGTATCAGCGCAAAGCTGCAGCTACCCGTCGAGAAGCGTCGGGACCAGCGGAAAACCGGGCAGATTGCGTACCACCATCCAGCTGACGGCGATGGTGACGATGACGGCGGCGGAGACCGGTGTCATCCACGGCCGCGCACTGCGCCGACGCAGGAGAATCCATGCCAGCAGTAGCGGCAGACCGATCAGGGCGACGACATTGTCGACGACGGCGGCGGCGAAGTCGCCGTGCAGAACGTCGTGAATCATCCGCAAGCCGCCGCAGCCCGGGCAAAACAAGCCCGTAGCCGCGTGAAAAGGGCACGCGGGGAACAGAAAATTCGATCGATGCGGGTCACCGAGTCCGATGTAGGCCAGGCCCCCCACCACCACCGCGCCCGTCCCGAGCGCGGTGTAGAGCCGTCCCCGATTGGGGGTCGTGCTAAGTGCCATCGCGCAGCGGACGTCCCTGCGGATCGCGCACCTTATCGGTGAGGATCAGAATCGCGTCGATGATGCCCCAGATGACCGCACCGATCCCGCAGGTCACCAGGCCGACAACGAGCTGGCCGACGCCGAGACCGACTTGGCCGAGATACATCCGGCCGACGCCGACGATCCCGAACAGCCCGAGCAACTGCAGCAGGCCGGCGACGATCTTGGATTTATCCGAGTACGGCTCACCGGTCATCGGTTGCCGGCCGAACGGCGCGGCCGGGTCCTGGTAGGCCTGCGGGTACTGGCCTGCGGGCGGCGGATATGGCGGTGGATAGCCAGACTGCGGCGGGGGCGGGGGCGTTGGTTGGCTTCCAAATTCGTTGCCACCGTACTGCGGCTCAGTCATGCCTGACAGCATGCCAGACGCAGCCGCGATTACTTCAGGTTTGGCCGCTGACCAGGCGCAGGACATCGACGAGGCCGTCGACCGGGATGGACGGGTCGATCGACCGCAGCAACCCGAGGCCGACACCGAGCGCGAGCATCACGGTGGCTGTTTCACCGCCCGGCAGACGCGGCTTGGTGCCGTCGGCGGATTCGGCTGCACCGGTCAGCATTTGGAGAATCGCAGTGAGGCGCGAGGCCAGATCCTGCCGCAGCGGTTCACTGTGACGGGCGTGCGCGGCGAACTCGACCTCCAGCGATGTCCACGCCGGATCGCCGATGACCCGTTCGGCCCATACCTGCAAGCCCTCGACGCGTGACGAAGTGTCCGGTGTGGCCATGATGTCGAGAATCTCCGCGAGACGCTCGGCCCTGACCTCGTCGAGTACGGCGATGCACAGCTCGTCTTTATTGCGGAAGTTCGAGTAGACCGCGCCCTTCGAGAAGCCCGCGGCGTCAGCGACCTTTTCCAGCGATGTCGGGTGATAGCCGTCGTCGAAGAAGAGCTGCCTGGCGGTCTTGACCAGCTGCGACCTGGTCTGGGCCTGGCTTTCGGCGCGAGTCATCCGAGGCACGGCGCGATTCTATCCCATTGACATTCCATCGGTCTCTAAATACCGTCGGTTTTTCAATGGAGGGAGCCCGGTATGCCGATGAACCGCGAACCTCGGGTTGTCATCATCGGTGCGGGCGTTGCCGGCATTGCCACCGCAGTAACGCTGCAGCACGCCGGTTTCAACGACTTCACGATTCTGGAGAAGGGTTCTGACGTCGGCGGGGTGTGGCACTGGAACCGCTACCCCGGCCTCACCTGCGACGTGCCCTCGCAGCTGTACCAGTTCTCGTTCGCGCCGAAGCCGGATTGGTCGGGCCTGTTTGCGCCGGGGGCAGAGATCCAGCGCTACCTCCACGACGTCGTCGACCGCGAGGGTCTCGCGGGGCGTCTGCGGCTGAATGCGGAGGTGCAGTCAGCCGTGTTCACCGGATCAAGCTGGTGCATAACGACGTCTGACGGTCACGAGTTGAAAGCAGACTTCCTGATATCTGCGACCGGAGTGCTCCATCATCCGTTCACTCCCGACATCCGGGGATTGGACAGCTTCGCGGGCGATGTCGTCCACACCGCACGATGGGACGACGACTTGGTCACCGAGGGGCGGCGGATCGCGGTGATCGGCACCGGGTCCACGGGCGTGCAGGTGGTGTCCGCGCTCCAACCCGGGGCCGCGTATATCAGCCATCTGGTGCGGTCGCCGCAGTGGATCATCTGGGCGCCGATGGATCTGGGTCAGGCAGCGGCGATCGGTCGGTTCCTGCAGCAGCGGCCGAGGCTTCACCGGAAGCTGTATGACGTATTGCTTTGGGGTTCAGGGATTCTCGCTGACATCACCACGCGGCCGAGCTGGCGTCGGCGACTGGTACAGGCGTATGCACGCTGGTCGTTGCGCACTCAGATCCGCAGCCCCGAGCTTCGCGATCGACTCACCCCGGACTACCAGCCGCTCTGCAAGCGTCAGGTCATATCGAGCTCGTACTACCGCGCGATCCGTGCGAAGAATGCCGAGCTGGTCACCGCGGCGATCCAACGAGTCACACCGGACGGTATCCAGCTGACCGACGGTCGCTCGATCGATGTCGACCTCGTGGTGCTGGCGACCGGTTTTCGCACCCACAACTACATGCGGCCCATGCGGTTGCGTGGTCGCGACGGTCTCTCGATCGACGACGCGTGGGCCAAGGGTCCGCGGGGGTATCGGATGACGGCGATTCCGGGCTTCCCCAACTTCTTTACCGTGCTTGGCCCCAACTCACCGACGGGCTCGATCTCGCTGCATTACTCCTCCGAACTCACGGCAAGGTACATCACCCACTGGCTGCGTCGGTTCCGCAACGGCGAGGTAGATACCGTCGAGGTCACCGAAGAGGCCACCGCGAGGTTCAACGACGACGTGGCGGCCGCGCTGGGCCCCACGGTGTGGAATACCGGTTGCAACTCTTGGTATCTCACCGATGAAGGCAATGTCGACCTATGGCCCTACGACCGAAAGACGATGACCGCCATGCTCAGCCGACCCGATGATCGCGACTACCACATTCAGAAGGGTGGTGGTTGGTAGTTGGCGGCCAGCCAGGCTTGGCGTTGGCGTTCTTCTTCGGCGATGAGTTCGGTGCGTTCTCGGCGTTCGGCGTTGATGCGGTCCTGGCGGTCCTGAGCGCGGGTTTGTCTGCGCCGCGGCATCATCACGCTGCGATCGGCCTCGGGGTCCGCCATGTGTGGTGGGAGGTCGAGTTCACCGGTGGACTGCCCCAGCGCGGGAAACATTGCCGCGCCGTGAGCTTCGGTGGTGTAGGTGTGCCCGCTCGGGGACGTCAGCACAATCGTGCCGTCCGGCAGTTGGCGGTCACTCCAACCGCAGGCTCCGGTGTGAAACGTCTTGATCAGATGGTGAA
>NZ_NVQE01000051.1 GCF_002591975.1 Mycobacterium neglectum
GGGATAGAGCGTCTGGGGGTGGGGCGCTGTAGGGGTAGACATCGTTGGTACTCCAATCGGGCTGTGGAAGCGGGTGCTCGGTGCTAGAAGGTCACCGGTAGTTCGTAGACGCCATAGGCGAGGCGGTCGTGCTTGAAGGGCACCTCGTCGAACGGGATCGCCAGCCGCAGCGTCGGGATACGGCGCAACAGCGTGTGGAACACGATCTGCAGTTCGGCGCGCGCGAGCTGCTGCCCGACGCATTGATGCCTGCCGTAACCGAAGCCGAGCTGCTGGCCGGCATCGCGGGTGAAGTCGAGCCTGTCAGGTTCGGGGTACGCGGCGGCATCCCAATTGGCCGGGGCCAGGTCGATGATGATGCCCTCGCCGGCGCGAATGGTCTCGCCGCCGATCTCGATGTCGTCGATGGCCACCCGGCGCTGGCCGTTCTGGATGATCGACAGATAGCGCATCAACTCTTCCGCGGCGTTCGCGATGAACTTCGGATCGTTGGAATCGCGGAGGAGCGCAGCCTGTTCGGGGTTCTCCAGCAGTGCGAGTACGCCGATACCGATCATGTTCGCCGTCGTCTCATGGCCGGCGATCAACAGCCCGGTGCCCAGCTGAGCAGCCTCCTTGACACTGATTTCGCCTGCGGTCACCCGCTCGGCCAGGTCGGAGACAGCGTCCTCGGAGGGGTGCTCCATCTTCTTCTCGACCAAGGCGATCAGATACTTGTGGAGGCTCATCGCCCCCTTTTGACCTTCTTCGGCGGACGCGTATCGGGCGAGCCCGACGTTGGCGTGGTGCTGGAAGAATTCGTGGTCCTCGTACGGGACGCCGAGCATCTCGCTGATGACCTTTGTCGGCACCGGCAGCGCGAGCTTGGCGACGATGTCGGCGGGTTGGGGTCCCGCCAGAATCTCGTCGATGCACTCATCGGTGACTTCTTGGATGGCGGTGCGCAGGGCCTCGACGCGTTTGAACGTGAAAGGCTTTGACAGCATCCGGCGGAACCGGGTGTGCTCCTCGGCATCGGAAGTGAAGACCGACCGGGGCCGCTTGTTCACCGTCGAAAGCATGTGCTCATTCCAGTGCGGGAAACCGTCACGCCGGTCGTCGACACTGACGCGCGAGTCCGAGAACAATGCTCGTGCCACCTCGTGTCCGGTGATCAGCCACGGTGTGGTGCCATTCCAGATCCGCACCCGCGACAGCGGCTTGGCCTCACCCATCTCGAGCATCGGCAACGGCGGCGCAAACGGGCATCGGGCCGCTCGCTCCATCGGGTACTCGGGAATATCGGCCGAAACCTGTTCTGTGGCAAGGGTGTCTGACATGAATTCTCCGTCATTCCTCAATGTGAATGGCCAGGGCGGGGCACGCCGCGGCGGCCTTTCGGGTTTCTTCTGCCTGATCGGGGCCGGGTTCGTCGACAAGTAGCTCGACGACGCCGTCGTCGTCGCGCTGGTCGAATACATCTCCGGCGTTCATCACGCACATCCCGGACGAGACGCACCGGTCCTGGTCGACACTCACTTTCACGGTCGCTCCGTGATCGGCGCCTGCCACAACCCGACGATCGCGTCGATGAGGCCGGATGCCACCGAGCTCCACGTGGTTCGGGGCATCAGCGAATTGTGAGAAATATGAGAGCCCTGCGCGCCTTCGGCGAACGCACGCTCGAAATCGGCGCACGTGTGCATCATCAGGTTCCGCACCATGATGTTGCGCTCGGTGACGACAGTCATCGGCAGGTCGGGCAGACAGCGAGTGATGCCATCGACAACGCGCAGCAGCGACGGCGAAGCGAGCGCGTCCTTCACGACGATCTTCTGGTAGGCGGGGTCGGCCAGCGCCTGGGCCGCGAAGCGCGCGTACCAGGTCGGGTTACCGAGCTGGTCGAGGTGCTCGGTGAGTGAACACACCATGCACGCGATCCAGTCGCGCAGGTCGGTCGAGTCGCCTCTGTCGGCAACCATCCGGGCGAGCAGCCGCTCGATCGGCACGCGGTGCTTCTGCTCGATCGCGCGCACGAGGTCGGCCTTGGTGCCGAAGTGGTAACCGACCGCGGCGTTGTTTCCCTGGCCGGCGGCCTCGCTGACCTGTCTGTTGGAGACGGCGTACACACCGTGCTCGGCGAACAACCGCTCGGCGGCAGCCAGGATCGCTTCGCGCGTGATGCTGGCGCGCTCGGTGCGAACGGTCCTGCTGGCTGTGGTCACACGATCAGTGAACCCCGTCTCAGCAGTTAAGTCAAGCGACTGATTTAAATAGACCGCGATGCCCCGCCTGCCCCATCCCCGCGTACCCATAGAGTGCCGCTGACCATGACTAATTCGCGGTTCACCGAAAGCGGCGACGCCCGCATCCACTATCTCGACTCCGGGGGCGACGACCGTGGCGCTCCGGTCGTCTTCGTGCCCGGCATGACATGCATCGCCGACGATTACGCGGAAATCCTGCCGCTGTTCGGACGCAGGACCGTTGTCATCGACCTCAGGGGGCATGGCCGAAGCGGCGCCCCCGCGACCGGATACGACGCCGCGACGTTGAGCACCGACGTCGGTGCGGTGGTGGACGCCGTCACCGACGGGCCGGTGCACGTGGTGACGTTCTCGCGGGGCACGACCTACGCGCTGACGTGGGTGCTGGCCAACGTCGAGCGCGTTCGGTCCGTCGCTATCGGCGACTACGTGCCCGAGGAGAAGGTGTTGACTCCGGAGATGTCGCGACGCCTGCTCGACGGTCGCTGGCGCGGAACTGCGGTGCGCGAGCGCCTCGACGAGCACGCCGCGAACAAGGTGTTTCGCGCGGCTCAGGAGCGATCATTATGGGAGTCTCTTGCCCGACAACACCTTCCACTGCTAGCTGTGCGCAGCCGCGAACGCTTCCTCGTCGGCGACGCGCAGTGGTCGCGCTACCGGGCGTTGTTCCCGGACGCACATCTGGTTGAGTTCCCCGACTCGCCCCACGACATCTTTCGTCCCGACCGTGGCCGGTATCCTCGGCTGGTTTCCGAGCACGTCGACCGTGCGGACGAAGGCCGCTAGTCGGCCTTCGGCTTACGCGCGACCACCTTGCCCGCGCTCGTGCCGCCATCGACGGGAAGCACGGTGCCGGTGACATAGCGCGAGCGATCGGTGGCGAAGTAGAGCGCCGCTTCGGCGACATCTTCCATCGTGCCCTCGCGCTTTAGGGGGCGATCGTTGCGCATCTGCTCGCGGATCTTCGCCTCGAACTGCTCCAACTTCTCGAGGTCCTCCCCCGCCGCCGACTTGCGAACGATCGCTGTGCGGATGTTGCCTGGCGCGATGGCGTTCACCCGAATCTCATAATGTGCCAACTCAATTGCCGCCGACTTGGTGAACTGGATGACAGCGGCCTTCGATGCCCGGTAGGTCATGACGCCGCCGCCGGCCTGAATCCCGCCGATCGACGTCAGATTGATGATCGAGCCGCCGCCGTGTTGTGACATGTGCCGGGCCGCATCGCGCGTCCCTGCCATCACCGCCAGGACGTTTACCGCCATCACCTTGTGGAAGTCGGCGAGGTCGTCGTCGAGGAATCGGCGGTGCATCGTGCCCGACACCCCAGCGTTGTTGACCATCACGTGCAGGCCGCCGAGTCGGTCTACGGCCGTCGACACGAGCGCGCCCACCTGGTCGACGTCGGATACGTCGGCCTCGACGAAGAGAGCGTTGGCACCGATATCCGCCGCGAGCGCCGCACCGGCGTCGGTGTCGACGTCGCCGATCAGCACCTTGGCGCCTTCGGCGGCGAACCTGCGCGCAAGACCTTCGCCCAGGCCCGACGCTCCGCCGGTCACGATCGCGACCTTGCCCGCCAGTTCGTCTGTCATGCTGCTCCTTCGCACTGCTCGGCCAGGAAAGCCATCAGCAGGTCGTTGACCGCCGCGGGCTGTTCGATCTGCGGGCAGTGCCCCGCATCGGGGATCACCGCCGAACGGGCGGACGCGATCTGGCCGGCGATCTCAGCCGCCCAGCCCCGCGGGAGCAGCTTGTCTGCACCGCCTTCGAGTATCAGCGTGGGCACTGCGATGCGTTCATACGCGCGTGCGCTCGACGGCAGCGGTGGCGGCGCCAGCCCGGGACGGCGAAACCTTGCTCCCGCCAAAGCTTCCCAAGCACCCGGGGCGATGCTCGAGTCGTATCGCCGTTGCACGTAGGACTCGTCTGCCACGTATGAGGGATCGTAGAAGAGTGCCTCGACAATTCGACGCATACCGTCGAGCGTGGCGTCATAGTCGTAGAGCGCCGCCGAATGCTCGTTGCGTTGAATCTCGCCTCCGCCGCAGATCATCACCAAGCTTCGCGCGGGCAGCACCGGCGACTCCGAGGTGGCGTCAACGAACAGATTGACCGCGCCCATCGAGTTCCCGACAAAATGCGCTGATTCGACGCCGACGACCTCACAGAACCGCGCGATGTGGCGGATCCGCATGCCGCGGCCGTCATTGAAGTCGATGACCTTGGCGGACGCGCCAAAACCCAGCATCTCCAAAGCGAGGACGCGATGCCGCCGCGCCAGGGCGTCGATGTTGTTCTCCCACGCAATCTGGGCATCGACACCGAACTCGCCGCCGTGCAGCAGAATCACCGGATCGCCTTGCCCTGCCTCGAGATAACCCGTGGCGAGACCGTCGACCAGGACAGTCTTACGCGCTGCGCTCACGCGGTTTCCCATGCGGACTGAGCGAAGGTCAGTACCTGCGTGGCCAACATCTCGAGCTGATCGCAGACCGACGCGTCGGTCAACTCGCCTGCGTTGTCCCAGATCTTGTCGGCGGAGTTGATGGCCACCCCGAGCGGTGTCGGCCAGGCCCGCAGCGCGTGCCCGATGGAACGCAGCTGGCCCAGCGTGCCCACCGCTGCCTGCCAGCCGTAGGCGCAACTGATGCATCCCCACGGCGTGTTGTCGAGGTATACGCGAGGATCTTCGCGCAGATCCTCGATGTAATCGAGCGCATTCTTGACCAGGCCGGAGATCGCCCCGTGGTATCCGGGCGATCCGACGACGACGGCATCGGCGTCGCGCAGAGCACTCACGAGCTCGAGAGCCTTTGGCGTGCGCTCCAGTTCGTGTGGCGCGTACATCGGGAGATCAAGGTCCGGCCCACTGAAGAACCGGGTGCGCCCACCTTGGCGTTCGACCGATGCCAGGCAGTAGCGAAGCGCGCGCTCGGTCGACGAGTTGGCGCGCAGCGTGCCGCCGAGTCCGACGATCAGCGGTGCTCCGCCGGTGGTTGTGCTTGCGGTCATGGTTCTCACCTACTTGATTGCAATCGGGTTCACGGGCGATCCGACGGCGCCGGTCACCCTCAGCGGCGGAGCGATGAGCTGGAATTCGTATACCCCGTCGGCCGCGCAATCGGCCGCCAATGCGGTCAGATCCCAGTACTCGCCGAGCATCAATCCCATGTCACGCAGGCACAGCATGTGCATCGGCAGGAAGACACCGTCGACACCGGGAAGCGGGTTTTCCACCATCAGGTTGTCAGCCGCGATGGCGGCCACTTCGTGGTCGTGCAGCCACGACGCGCACGTCCAGTCCAGGCCGGCGCCGGGTTCACTGCCGTCGCCCGTTTCGAGAAACCTTGCCCACCAACCGGTCCGGACCAGGACGATGTCGCCGCGTTCGACCGTGACTCCCTGCGCCCGAGCGGCCGCGTCGAGTTCGGCAGGGGTGATCGGGTCGCCGAGATCGCAGAACGTCTCTACGCCGCGCAGGCGGACGATGTCGAGCAACACGCCGCGCGAGGTGATGCCCTTGCCGTCCACCTTGTCAATCCCGCAGTGGTAGGCGCCGAGGCTGGTCACCGAGCTTGCGGGAAACCCGTTGTACAGCTTGTCCTCGTAGTACACGTGCGACAACGCATCCCACTGGGTCGCGGCCTGCAGCGGCATGATGATGATGTCGTCGTTGAACCGCATCGGGCCGTTGACCCAGTACTCGCTGAGTTGAGCCGCTGCCGGATTCTTCAGCCACGCCGGGCCGTACTCGGCCAGGGTGCTGGCATCGCCACCGTCGATCGTCATCACGTGCAGTGGGTTCTGCCTGAAGTGGAATGCGCCCTGCGGACCGGACGATCCGAAGTCGACACCGAGCGGAAAGACCTTGCCGTGTCTGGCCAGACTGGCGGCCTGGGCAACCTTGTCCGCCGTGATGAGGTTCAGCGTGCCGATTTCATCGGCCTCACCCCAGCGTCCCCAGTTACGGACGTCGTCGGCGACCCGCCGGAAGTCGCTCATGCTGGCCATAGCTCGCCTCTCATCGTCGCGGAACCGAGCCGGCGAGGTCCGTTTCGCCGATCGTTCCGCCGTCCACCCAGATCACCTGTCCGGTGAGGTAACTGGCTGCCTTGCTGTTCAGGAAGACCAGCACGCTGGCCTGCTCTCCGGGATCGGCGGCCCGTCCCAGCGGAGTACGGAAGGAATCCAAGAACTCCTGTCCGTAGGCCGATCGCAGCTGGTCGAGTATCGGGGTGTCCGTGACGCCCGGTGCGGTGCAGTTGATTCGGATTCCCTTGGCTCCCAGTGCTACGACGTTTGCCATCCCGTACAGAATGATCGCCTCCTTGGAGAGCCGGTAGCCACCGCCGTCGGCGACGGCCTTCGGATTGCGCTCGCACCATTCGATGCCGTCGTCCATCGTCACGGTATCCACCAGGCCCGCGGTGACGCCGGCGTTCTCCCGATATGCCGATGCGGCCAACGACGAGACGGAGGCGATGGCCGACCCGGGGGGCATCGTGGGTATCAGCGCCTCGGTGAACCGCCGGGTACCGAGGAAGTTGATGGTGATCACCCGCAACGGATCACGGATCCCCGATGACACCCCGGCGACATTGAACAACGCATCGACCCGGCCCCCGATCGCGGCGGCCGCGGCGTCGATCGACGACGGATCGTAGAGATCCAGGGAGATGAACTCGCCGATGTTGAAGTCGGGCGGTCGGATATCGAGACCGATCACCTCGGCCCCGAGGTCGGCGAGTTGCTGCGCCAACGCGGCGCCGATGCCCGAAGCGCATCCGGTGACGACGACCCGGCGGCCGTCGTAGCGCCACAGCTCGTCAATCTGGACCACGGATCAACTCTTGTCCGCGGCAGGATTTCTACTCGTCCACCCCTCCCCTGTTTTGAGTTTCGCCGCTGCCGCCTCGATTCCGGCGTTCATCTCGTCCATCGCCAGGGATACCTCGTTGGCGGTGTAGTTCTCGCGGCCGGTGGGCAGACCGCCGAATGCATAGGTCTCGTCGAACAGCGGTGATTTCGACTTGGGCCGGCGCGCCTCGGCCTTCTCCAACACGGGCGCTAGCCGCTTGGCCTTTTCGGCCACCGCCTTGGCGTCGCGCTCGATGAACTCGGGCAGGACCTCGGAGCCCATCAGCTCGATGGACTCCATGGTCTCCTCGTGGCGGCGCGGCGTGAGGAGCAGGATCAGTTCGTCGACGCCGCTTTCCTCGTAGCCGCGCAGGAACTCGCGCACGGTTGCCGGACTCCCGATCGGGCCCCGGTCAGGTCCGTACACGATGCTCGGATCCTTGTCGATCTCTTCGAGGTGCCGCTTCCACACCCCGGTCCGGCCCGGTGTGTGCATACCGGTCATGTAGTAGTGCATGATTCCGAACGCGAAGAACCCGCCGCCCTTTCCAAGTCGCTCGATGGCCTGCTCATCGGTCTTGGCCACCATCATCGACAGGTCGCCGCCGATGGCGAGGATGTTGGGGTTCATCTGGGGCGTGACCGGAACGGCGCTCTCTTCGAACTCCTTGTAATAGCCGTTGACCCGTTCGGTCAGTGGGCCAGGACCGGTGTAGGCGAAACTCAGGGCGCCGAGGCCCTTTTGCGCGGCCATCGACACCGAAGCGGGTCGTGTGCAGGCCACCCATACCGGCGGATGCGGCTTCTGCAGCGGCTTGGGAACGACGTTGCGCGGCGGCATCTCGATGTGCTGACCCTTGAAACCGGTGAACGGCTCCTCGGTCATACAGCGGATCGAGACTTCCAGCGCCTCTTCCCACATCGCACGCTTGTCGGCGGGGTCGATGCCGAACCCGCCGAGCTCACCGACCGAGGACGACTCGCCGGTGCCGAACTCCACTCGACCGCTGGACAACAAATCGAGGGTCGCGACGCGCTCAGCCACGCGGGCGGGGTGATTGACCGCGGGCGGCAGGTGCATGATACCGAATCCGAGCCGAATGTCCTTGGTGCGCTGACTCGCCGCCGACAGGAAGATCTCGGGAGCGGTGGAGTGGCAGTACTCCTCGAGGAAGTGGTGTTCGGTCAGCCACACCGTGGAGAAACCGGCCTTGTCGGCGGCCTCCACCTCGTCGAGACCGTCCAGGAAAAGCTTGTGCTCGTCATCGTCACTCCATGGCCGCGGCAGCGGGAATTCATAGAACAGCGAGATCTTCATTTCGTTACCTTTCGATCTGAATCAAGTGTCGAATCGGTCTGAGTGCCAGGCTGAACAGATCTGTCGGGCAACTGGTCCGCGATGTGCTTGGCAGCCAAATAGCCGAAGGTCATCGCAGGCCCGATGGTCGCGCCCGCGCCCGCGTAGCTGCGCCCCATCACCGCTGCCGACGTGTTACCCACCGCGTACAGCCCCTTCACGAAGCTGTCGTCGGTGCGCAGCACCCGGGCGTGTTCGTCGGTACGCAGCCCTCCGGAGGTGCCGAGGTCGCCGAGGATGATCTGGAACGCGTAGTAGGGCGGCTTCTGCAGCGGATACAGATTCGGATTGGGCAATGTCGGGTCACCATAGTAGTTGTCGTACGCGGAATCACCGCGGTTGAAGTCGTCATCGTGGCCCTTGCGCGCCAGCTCGTTGAAGCGATCGGCGGTCGCACGAAGCTGATGCGGGGGCGCGCCGATTTTGGTCGCCAGCTCCTCGAAGCTGTTCGCCTCCACCACGATTCCTGAATCAAGCCAGGCCTTGGGAACCTTCCGCCCGGTGGGTACCGGCGCGAACGGCACCTTGGGAATCGGCAGGTGCCCGCCCACGACGTAGCGGTGAAACGAGCGGATGTCGGTGACGAGCCAGCAGGGGATGTGGGCGACGCCGGAGTTCTGGCCTTCGATCATCGCGTGCGCGAAGTCCATGTAAGGCGCGGCCTCGTTGATGAACCGCTTGCCCTCGCCGTTGACGACGAACTGCGACGGCATCATGCGCTCGTTCAGCATGAACTGCAGCCTGCCGTCGGGCCAGCACATGGCGGGAAACCACCACGCCTCGTCGAGCAGGTCGGTCGAACCGCCGACCTTCTCCCCGGCTCGGATTCCGTCGCCCATCGACGCGGGATTGCCGAAGCTCCAGTCATTCTCGCCCCCGGCGAGATCATGGACCCTGTCGAGGACAGGCAGATGCTGTCTGCGCCATTCCATGTCATGGTCGAACCCGCCGGCGGCCAGGACGACTCCATGCCGCGCGCCGATGCGCTGCTGGGCGCCGTCGCGCTCGATGACCGCCCCGGTCACCGTGCCGTCGACGTCAGTGATCAGTTCTGTCATCGGTGACCCCAGCCACAGCGGGATGCTCTGCTCTTTGAGGGCCAACCGCATTCGTGCGGCAAGCGACTGGCCGATCGCGGCCATCCGGTCACCGAACACCCGCGCCCGGAACATACGCCAAATCAGTTTCACCAGGACGGCCTTACCGCGCCAGTTCTGGCGTACCTGATAGAACAGCCGAAGATCTTTGGGGGCGAACCAGATTCCCCTCGGCGCCAACGCCAACGGTCGCAGGAGGTTGTGCTCCTCGTCGCCAAGCGTGCGCAGGTCGATCGCGGGCACGTTGATCGTGCTGCCCAGTTCGGAGCCGCCCGGCAGCTCCGGGTAATAGTCGGCATAACCTGGCTTCCAGACGAATTCGAACCACCGGCTGCGCTTCTCGAGGAACTCCATCATCTCCGGCGCACCATCGACATACGCGCGGAGTCGCGCATCGCTCACCAGGCCGCCGGTGATCCGCTGCAGGTATTCGAAGACTTCGTCGGGTTCGGGAACATAGCCTGCTTCGCGTTGCGACGGCGCTCCCGGCACCCAGATGCCGCCACCCGACAGCGCTGTCGAGCCGCCGAACTGGGGTGACTTCTCGACGACCAAAGTGTCGAGACCGAACGCATCGGCGGCCAGCGCCGCGGTCATTCCACCGCCGCCGGAGCCGATGACGAGTACATCGACGGTGTGGTCGAACGCTTCTCCTGTCACGGGTTGCACACCGCCGTCCTGACGGCGAAGCCGGCGATCAACTCGGGTGCCGCGCGATAGAAGCGATTTCCCGTCTCATAGCGACCATGTGCCGCCAGCGCCGCAAAAGCCGCCACCCACGTGCGGATTTCGTGTGCGGAGTGGCCGGCCTGTCGTTCGATCCAACTGTTCGACCAGCCGTCGACCTCGTCGAGGCGATTCGAGTCGACCAAATCGAGGAACGCCTGATCCCATTCGGGATTCAGCGGTTGCAGCGGGCTGTCGCCGTGCGCGAACGCCTGGGCCGCATCGATCACCGCCACCTGTCGCGCCTGGCGCTGCTCCGGCGTCATTGGTTCCCCACCCACGATCCGGGCGAGCGCCGCGGGCGGTGCGGTGGCCAGGGTCGGCACCGGCGGATCATGCGAGAGCCCACCGGATCCGATGACGAGGACCCGCTTACCCAGCGTCGCCAGATGGGTCCCGACTGCGGCGCCGAGCGCCCGAACTCGCCGAAGCGGCCCGAGCGGGGTCGCGACCGAGTTGATGAAGATCGGAATCACCGGCCTCGACGTCGCGTCGCCGAAGAGCTTCTCCAGCGGTTGAACGGTGCCGTGGTCGACATCCATGCTGGCCGAAAGTGCAACGTCCACGCCCGATTCGAGAACTGCCCGCGCACATTCGGCGGCGGTGTCCTCAGGCACGTCCAGCGGGCCCGCATGCGTGCCGTAATCGCCGACACCCTGTGCGGCGGTGCCAATGCAGAACGGTGGCATCGTCCGGTAGAAGAACCCGTTGTAATGGTCGGGCGAGAAGACGACGACCAGTTCGGGGTCGAAGTCCGCGACGAAACCACGCGCCGCTTCCAGGGCCGACTCGACATCGTCAAGAAGATCCCGCGACGGTCCCGGAAGGTTCAGCAGCGGACTGTGCGACATGCAACACAGGGCCAGTGTCGCCATGAGAACTCGAGCCTCCTTCCTGGGTCAGATGCAGGACGTCGAAAAGCGATGCGCTCAGTTCGGGTGCGCGCTGTGCGATGCACGCGCCTGCGATGCAGCGATCGGGACGGACGAACAGCACGGAATCGGTATAGACGTCGAACCACGATTTCAGCGCACCCGTCCGGTCACCGACGACCGTCACGTCAGCGTCATCGTGACCGGTCCAGCGCAGCTGGGTCATGGGACGCGCCTCGACGAACCTTGCCCCCAACGCCTTCCAGCGGTTGAATGCCTCGTCGCCGAGCACGGCCCGCAGGTTGTTGCTCCAGCACAGCACGGCAAAGCCGGTGCCGAGTACGTCATCGAGCAGGACATTCTGGTCCTGTCGCGTATCGACACGGGGCTGGATGAACAGGGTGCCGGTCGGCGAGTTTTCCGAACCGTGCTCGGCGTGGAACACCGCACCCTGCTGATACCGCGGCATCGGCTTGAACCGCATCTCCAGTACATAGCGCTTCAAGGTGGGTACCAGTGACGCGCCGTGGATGACGCGGTCGCGCAGCGCGGCCACCCGCCGGTTCGTCGGCGAGATGACCCGGCCCACCATCGTGGACAGGTCGATCATCGCCCGTGCATGTTTGCGGCGCTCAACGTCGTAGGTGTCGAGCAAGGCGTCGCCGGCCCGGCCGGTCACCACCGCGGCGAGCTTCCACCCGAGGTTGGCGGAATCTCGGATACCGCTGTTGTATCCCTGGCCCTGCCATACCGGCATCAGGTGTGCGGCGTCACCTGCCAGCATCAAGCGACCCTTGCGGAACGAGCCGGCGATGCGCGAGTGATGGGTGTACACACGGTGGCGGATCATGTCGACCCGTTCGGGGTTCGGAACCCGCTGTGCGAGCATGCGTCTGACGAATGCGGTATCGTCGGCGAGTTCGTCGGACTCGTCGTCGTGGATCAGGAACTCGAAGCGGCGGATGCCGTGGGCGATGGAGATCGACACGTACGGCCGCTTGGGATCGGCTCCCACTTCACTGTTCGGATGACCCAGCGGATCGTTCGCGACGTCGACCACCAGCCAGCGTGTCGATGACGTCGTCCCGTCGAACGACACACCCATCAGTCGGCGGGTGGCACTGCGCCCGCCGTCACACCCGACGACGTAGCGCGCCCGCACCGGTTCTTTGCCGTCGGCGAACTCCAGAGTGACGCCGTCGTCGGCTTCGACGCAGTTCTGCATCCGGTGTCCCCACCGAACCTCGACGTGGTCGAAGCGGTCGAGCCCACCGTGCAATTCGGCGTCGACCATCGGTTGGACGAAGCCGTTGCGCTTGGGCCAGCCGAAACGCGCGTCAGGCGGGGCCATTTCGGCAAGCAACCGACGCTTGGCGTCGAAGAAGCGCAGTATCTGGTTCGGCACGGTGTGTGGCAGGACACGGTCGACCAGGCCGATGGACTGGAACGTGCGCAGCGCCTCGTCGTCCAGCCCGACACCCCGCGGGTAATCGATGAGGGTGTCGCGTTCCTCGACGATGACTGTCCGGACCCCCTGCAACCCAAGGATGTTCGCCAGTGTCAGACCGGACGGACCGGCCCCGACAATGACGACATCCACCTGCTCGGTCATTGGCGCCCCAGCAGGAAGTCCAGATGCAGACGGTTGAAGGTCTTGGGGTCTTCGTACTGCGGCCAGTGCCCGCAGCCGGGCATCAGCTCGAACCGGGCGCCCGGGATCATCGACGCGATGCGGCGCCCCTCGGTGACATCGGCGGTCGGGTCGTCGCTGGTCCACACGACCATGGTCGGGGCGGTGATCGACCCGTACTCCTTCGGGCCGAGTAGGTTTCGCTCGCGGATCTCTGGATCCTGCAGTGCCATGATGTCTTTCATCGCGGCGGCGAACCCCGGTTGGCGATACACACGCTGACGGCTGGCGACGATGTCGTCGTAGTCCTTGGACTTGTCTGCCATCAACCACTTGATTCGTGCCTGGACCGTTTCCCAGGTCGGATTCTCAGCGGCCGCCATCGACAACGTGATGATGCGTTTCATCACCTCGGGGTCGGCCTGCGATCCACCCGCGGTGTTGAGCACCAGTCGGTCGATCCGGTCGGGTTGATCGGCAGCGGCGCGTGCGGCCACCCATCCGCCCAACGACTCACCGCTGATGTGGGCACGCTCGGCGTCGATGGCGTCAAGGAACGCCGTCAGGTGGGATACGTAGTGGTCGACTTCGAGCGGGTGCCCGGGCTTGTCCGTGTAGCCGTGGCCCAGCATGTCTATCGACCATGTCGAGAAATGCTCGGCGTGCGATTCGAGGTTCCGGACGTACGCCTCGGCGTGACCGCCCGAGCCGTGCAAAAAAACCAGGGCAGGTTTCCCCAGGTCACCGGCGTGCAGATAGCGGGTGCGCACCCCGCCCGCGTCGATGAAACCCTGCGAGAACGCGACGCTCTGGAGGTCACTCCAGACGCTCTCGAAATCGAGCAACCGAGACGTTTCCCGCACTCGTCACCTCTCTTGACGGCGAGAATCAAATTCTCGTATCTTGTAAGCACTGTGCTCATTTATCGCACGTCCATGTGCACTATAGTCAGAGCATCACTCTCCTAAGTGGTAGATGTCAAGGAAAGTCGGGAAGTCGGATGACTGGTTTGATGGGGTCTGATTCGGCCGACGGGGCTGGCCCCAATGCCGCGCCGACGGGTGCGCCGGGTTCGCAAACTTTGGCGCGAGGTTTGGCCGCGTTGCAACTGGTCGCGACATCCCGGTCGGGACTGACCGCCCAACAGGTCGCCGATGACATCGGCGTGCACCGCACAATCGCGTATCGCCTGCTGTCCACGCTGTCGCAGTTCCGGTTGGTAGCCAAGGGCGAAGACGGCCGCTACCGGGCGGCCGCCGCACTCGCGGTGCTTGGTGCGTCGTTCGACAACCATGTGCGTCAGCTGAGCCTGCCCACCCTCCGCGCACTGGCCGACGAACTCGGCAGCACAGTGTCATTGCTTGTGGCCGAGGGCGATCAGCAGGTCGCCATCGCCGTCATCGTGCCGACCAACGTGTACTACCAGTTGTCCTTTCACGAGGGCAGCCGCTATCCACTCGACCGTGGCGCCGCCGGCCTGGCGCTGCTGGCGAGCATGCCGCCGCGGCCCGGCGAACGCGACCTGGTTCCCCAAACGCGCCAACAGGGTTGGGTTATCACCCACGGAGAGGTCGAGCCGAACACCTACGGCCTGGCCGTGCCCGTACGCAGGCAGCCGCCGTCGCCACCGACCTGCATCAACCTCATCTCGCACCGCGAAGACGTAGTCATGCACGGCAAGGACGCAGTCATGAAGGCGGCCAACGAACTGTCCGCGATCCTGTCCTGAGGATCGCCTGCGCCGAAAGGATTGAGCACGTGACCAATTGGGATCATGAGGTCGACGTGGTTGTGCTCGGCAGTGGCGGCGCCGGCCTGACGTCGGCGCTGACCGCTGCGGTCAATGGAGCCTCGGTCGCGGTGTACGAGAAGGCCGCAACCGTTGGCGGCACGACAGCGGTTTCCGGTGGCATCATCTGGATCCCGGCCCACAACCGGTCCGCCGAAGGCGAACTGACGGTCGACGACGCCATGAGTTACCTGCGCGCGCAGTCACTGGGCTTCATGGACGACGACCTGGTGGACACCTTCGTGCGTACCGGGCCGGAGATGCTCGACTTCGTCGAGGCCCACAGCGAATTGCAGTTCGAGGTCGCCGAGGGATTCCCGGACTACAAGCCCGAACTCCCCGGAGGACGCCCAGCGGGCGGACGGTCGCTGAACGCCAAACCGTTCGACAGGTCCCGACTCGGCGAGTGGAGTGAGCGCATCACGTCGTTTCCAGCCGACTTCAGCAACGTCGGCATCGATGCCGAGACGCGCGCACGCATCCACGCCTCGCTCGACGACGAGTCGGGTGACTACTGCGTGGCGGGCACCGCGCTGATCGCCGGGCTGCTGAAAGGGCTACTCGACCTGGGTGTCGTCCCCCATACGAACGCGCGGGCCGTTGAGCTGTATGCCGACGCTCTGGGGGTCACCGGTGCTCGAATCACGCAGGCCGACAGAGAGTTCAACGTTCGAGCGCGCCGCGGCGTGGTGCTGGGCACCGGCGGATTCGAGTGGGATCCGAAGCTGGTCGAGGCATATCTTCGCGGCCCGATGCGCGGTGCGGTTTCACCGCCCAACAACACCGGGGACGGTCTGCGCATGGCCATGGCGCACGGCGCCGATCTGGCCAATATGGGCGAGGCGTGGTGGGTGCCGATCGTCCAGTTGCCCGACGACACCTTCGGGGGTCATCCGCGCAGTCGCAGCGTCCGACTCGAACGCACCCGGCCCAGAAGCATCATTGTCAACCGCGCGGGCAAGCGCTTCCTCAATGAGGCCGGTGAGTACAACTCGATGGCAGGCCCGTTCCATTTCCTCGATCCGAAGCTGGGCTACGCGAATGATCCGGCATGGATCGTCTTCGACTCCCAGCACTTCAAGCGGTACGGATTCCTCGGCGTGTTGCCCGAGGAAGAGGCTCCGGACTGGTTCGCGCCTTCGGCCGATCTGGCGGAACTCGGCGAGAAGACGGGTATCGACGCAGACGGCCTGGCGGCCACGCTCGCCGCGTGGAACGACAGCGTCGCGCACGAGCAGGATCCCGAATTCGGCCGTGGTGCAAGCGCTTACGACGGCTATTGGGGTGACGCCTTGGCGACCACCCCGGCTGGCAAGACGCTCGGCCCCATCGACACCGCGCCCTACTACGCCGTCCCCGTATCGATCGGTGCGATGGGCACCAAGGGCGGGCCGCGCACCGATCGCGACGGCCGCGTGCTGCACGTCGGCGGTGGGGCCATCCCGGGTTTGTTCGCCGCGGGCAACGCGATGGCGGGCGCGACGGGCAAGGCTTACGGCGGTGCGGGCGGGACGCTGGGCCCCGCAATGGTCTTTGGGTATCGAGTCGGGGTCGCCGTCTCGGCGCGGGTCTCTTAAGGCGAGCCGGCTAGCGAGTGTGCGGTTTCGAACGCCTCACCGGCGTGTCGCGCACGAAACCGCACGCTCGGTGCGCCGCAACCGTCAGCCGGCGATGGCTGAGCCCACGAAATAGCTGCCCAACAGGCAGGTCCCGATGAGGACAACCCAGCCATCAGTCAGGCGGCAGAGCAGCAGTGGTGCGTGTCGCACCTCCATGAACTCCCGGAAAATGATGCGCACCTTGATGAGAGCGATCACGATCGCGCTGACGGTGACCACCGTGCTGGCTCTCAATGTTCCGTTCTGGTCGGCGGTGTTGTCGATCCAGATGTAGGCAAGCGTCATCGACGTCAGGATCAGCCAGACGATCAGCAATCTCGTGTTGAACGTAGTGCTCACAAATCACCTCACGACGTAGAGCAACGCAAAGATAAGGACCCACAGGAAGTCGACCGTGTGCCAGTAGGTCGCACCGGTTTCGACAAGCTGCTGGGAGCGCCGCGCCGGGCTCCATAACTGGTAGACGACGACGCCAAGCACCACGAAGCCGATCAACACGTGTATGCAATGGATCGACGTCAGAAAGTAATAGTGTTGGAAGAACTCGTCGCTGGTGAATGTGTTCCCCAGGTTGATCTCCGTGATCCACTCGAGCACCTTGGACACCAGGAATACGAGCCCGAAGAAGACGGTCACGAAGGCGTTGATCAATGCCGACCGATACGCGCCTGCCCGGGCCGCCTGCACACAGCGCGCGATAGCCCACGAACTCAGCAGCAGGGCAATGGTGTTGAAGATCCCGATGCGAAGATCCAGATCCGCCTGGGACTGCAGGAACAGCGCCTCGTTCTGGGTGCGAGACACCAGATAGACGGAGAAGTAGCCCGTGAAGAGCAGCGACTCGAACAGGACGAACATCCACATGTCCGGCTGCCCGGGCACGGCCTTCGTCGGCTTGTCCTCCACTTGCGACGGCGGGCCCGCGAGGTTCGTCATCGCACCGCCTCCACCGAATCCGAGGCCTTAGCCGCATCCTTGACTGGCAGATCGGGCAGTGGTCCGGTGCCGAAGTCTTCGCGCTCGATCATCTTTCGCAACAGCACGATGAAGACGCCCGTGTAGAGGACGAACACCACCATGTTGATCCACCATGCGATGGCACCGTTCCACGCGAAGGCGCCGCGCTGGAAGATCCATGCCGGCGCGACGACGACTTCGGTCAGCGCATTGCACAGGCTGAGGTAGCCGAACCACTTTGGGAACACCCGGTTCTTGTCGAGCAGGACCGCCACCATCCAGACCAGGGAGCCGATCATGAACACACCCATGGTTCCGCTGAACGATAGGAACGCGAAATCGTATAGCCAGGCGATCAATTCGGGGTCGCGATCGGGGCGAAGGGCGCCGGCCGTCATCGCGATAGCCATTACCAGCATTCCCGGAATAGCGCTGAGCGAATAGATGATCAGATACGAGTACGCGAAGAGTCGGCTCACTGACATCCGCCGCATCGAGTAGGCGAGGAGGGCATTCATGGGAGCACACATACCGCTGATCAGGAAGACGACGCCGAACCCCGCGAGAAGGCCGAGATTACGCTCGCTGAACCACTGCTCGATCATCGGCGTTTCCCAGGCCGGACTCGGCGGGGGCTGCACGCGCGTGACGAAGAAGAACAGCACCCCGTAGAGCTGGTAGAAGACCACCATCACCCACCAGGCGAACCACAGCTCGCGCTTGGGGTGGTAGCGAATGTTCCAGGCCAGCCGGCCCATCCGTGAATCGGCTGGCGGGTCCGGCATCGTTGTCGGTGGTGCGGTGGAGGTGCTCACGCGTCGACCAGATCTTGCGCGCGCTGGTGCCGAATCGTCTGACCGAGGACGATTCCCATGACGACGATCCAGACGAAGATCGCAATGTTCTTGACCCAGAACGACAACACGCCGTCCCAGGCCAATGGGCCGGTGGAGGCCAGCGCGGTGAAGGCGGCGGGTGCCAACGCGACCGCAACGAGAAGATTGAAATGGGCCACCCACGGTTTGAAGATCGGCCGCTCCTGGCGGTCCCAGTAGATCGCCAGCGCGAACAGTAGACACTGCGCGATGAGGTAGGGAACCAGGACGGTGAAGGTGAGCCACGCGAGATCGTTCAACAGCTGAGTCAACTCCGGCGCGCGGTCCGGACGAAACGAACCGAGCAGCCAGAACATGTTGGCGATGAGAAACAGGGTGGGCGGACCACCGGCGCAGGCGATCAGGCTGTAGGACAGGATCGGCGTGCGGTGAGCCATCCGGCGAATCTGCATCGCCAACAGGATCACGATGGGGATGAGCCCCACACCGAACCAGTTGAACAGAATCATGCTGTAGCGGATCCGTGCGGTCTCATCGCGATAGAAACTCGCGACCTCCTCCGCGGACATGTTCGGTGACATCGGGTGAATAAATCCAGGAAACAGCAGGAACGCCGATACCCAGATGATCGCCACCGCCGGCAACGTCCAGAAGAGGATCAACTCGCCGTCACGCTGTCTCATCGTCGAACCATCCCCTTGCAAAGTGTCGGTAGCCGATCGGCAACCGACACGGTAGCCGATCGGCTACTTGATGGTCAATGCTGGGCGGTCTCGGACGTCGACGGGGCGGTACGTCCGGTGAGCCGATCGACGATGTCGGCCAGGCCGGCGAAACCGGGAGCCGCGGCCATATCCGCGGCGACGCGGTCACTCGCCCCGCGGTAGCACGGGTCGTTGAGGACGGCGAGGACTTCGCGGCGCATCGCCTTTGGCGTTGGCTTTTCAGTTTTGATGCGTCGACCGACACCGGACCAGGCGACTCGGGCGCCGACCTCAGGCTTGTCCTCCTTGCCGCCGGTTGCGACGATCGGCACCCCGTAACGCAACGCGTACTGGACACCGCCGTAGCCGCCGTTGGTGACGTAAACCGAAGTGCGCGGCAGCAATTCGTCGTAGGGAAGGAAGATCGCGGCACGGGCGTTCGCGGGCAGCGGGGGCAGGGTTTCCACCGGGCGCCCGCCCGTTGATACGACCACCAAGACGTCTTCGTCGGCGAGCGCACGCAGCGTCGGTTCAATGGCCTGGCCGTAGTCGGTGTTCGCGACTGTCCCCTGGGTGACGTGAACAACGGGGCGGGTGCCGTCGAGATCGGACCACCACTCCGGCAGCGGCGCTTGCGATCCCGTCGCACACAGCGGGCCGATGAAGTGCAGGTTGGGTGGCGCGTCGGACATGGTGTATTCGAACGACGTAACCGTCAACTGGACGATCGCCTCGGCGTGACGGCCCCAGTCCATAAAGCTGAACGGCATGTCGACGCCGTGAACTTGTCTGTGGAATCCGTTGATGGCTCCAAAGGCCTGCCGCAGGATGCGACGAGAAATGGCGGCCAGTATGGCGTTGCGCCCACGGTTCATGACGCGGGCCGGCCGCAGCCCCATGCCGTAGGGCGCGGTGTCACGACTCTCGATGGGCAGCGGAATGACTCCGCACATGATGAGCGGGGGTCGCGATGACGGCGGGTGTCCCAGAAGGAATCCCGCGCCAAGGGAGGCAACATCGGCGATCACCACATCGGCGGGGTGTGCGGCCAGCGCCGCCATAATCGTCTCGTACTGCGGCTTGGCCGGTTTGGCGAAGACTTGGCCGATGTCGAAGGCGACCGCCTTGGCACCTTTCAGCGCGGCACGTTCGGGGAAGAGTTCGCTCAGGGGCCGGTCGTCAAAGTCGGCGTCGGGATGCACCGGCACGTAGGTCGCACCGGTGGCAGCTACTCTTTCGGCGAACATTGCGCCGGTGATGAAGCGAACGTCGTCGCCACGCTCGACGAAGTTTTCAGCGACAGCCAGCAGCGGCGCCACGTGACCTTGTGCCGGAAATCCGACGATCATGATCGATGACACTTATTCCCCCTCGCCGTCTCGGCGAATCCCTACTGTGGTGTAGTATTCATTACTGTGGAACCCAAGTCAATATCTAAGAGTGCTCCACGGTCGTATCGTTCGACGCTGCGTCAGCAGCAGGCGGAGGCGACGCGGTCGCGGGTCCTCGCCGCGGCCGCCGAACTGTTCGCCACTGACGGCTACGCGCGCACGACACTCGCGAAGATCGCCGCGGCGGCCGGGGTCTCCGCCGAGACCGTTCAGGGACAGGGCCCTAAGGGGGCGCTGTTGATCGCCACCATCGAGTACGCCGGGTTCGGTGTGGCCGGCGAAAAGAATGTCTTCAACCTCGACGTAGGTCGTCACCTGCTGGCGATCGACGATCTCGACGAAGCACTGGACTACGTGGCCGACACCGCCACCGACATCCACCAACGGACCGCTCCGTTGGCGCCCGCACTGTACGGCGGCGCGAGCGCCGATGACGAGCTCGAGCGGTACATGGACGACCTGTTCGCGAGCATCAAGCTGCAGTTTCGACGAATCCTCGAGGTCCTTCGCGACCGGGGGTGGCTCCGCGTCGACGTTCCTTTCGATGAATTGCTCGAAACGATGGTGGTGGTCTGCAGTGTCGACACCTATCTGCGGGTCACCCAGCGCGGCGGGTGGAGCGTCGACACCTATCGCTCTTGGTGCCGAAGAATCCTCGCCGAGACTGTTTTCCATTCCCGGAAGCCCGAGACAGAGTAGCCGATCGGCTACTCTCGTCGGTGTGACCTCCACACAGGACAGCGTCAAGTTCAGCGAGATCACCCGCACCGCCGCCCAGACCCGCGTCTTGGACGCGGCATTGAAGCTGATCGCCGAGCGCGGCGTCAGCGGGACGTCGTTGCAGATGATCGCCGACGAGATGGGCGTGACGAAGGCGGCCGTGTACCGCCAGTTCAAGACCAAGGAAGAGATCGTCATCGCCCTCACGGAGCGAGAGATGAGCAAGCTCGAGGATGTACTCGAAGCCGCCGAAGCCGAGGGCCATCCCCTGCGTGCGCGTGCAGTGCTTCTCGACCGGATGGTCGAGCAGGCCATCGACCGCCGTGACGCATTCCGCGTCCCGATGTTCGACCCGGTCATCATCCGCCTGCAGGCGGAGTATGAACCGTTTCAACGGTTCATCGAGCGGCTCTATGCGGCGCTACTCGGCACGGAAGCCGGCGTCGAGGCGCGTCTGCATGCGGCGATGCTCTCGAGTGCCATCAGCGTCGCCGTCATGCACCCACTGCTCGCCGACGTCGATGGCGAGACGCTGCGCGTTCAGTTGAAGCAGATGACCAGCCGCATGCTCGGCCTCCCCGAATGACATTGCCCATCAATGTGGATGAGCAGGCGATCCGCAGTCTCGTCCACCGGTATGCCGATGCCGCGTCCCGGCGTGACCCGGCTGGAGTTGCGGGCACGTTCACGGCCGATGGCGTGTGGCACGCCCCGGAGTTGGGTCGCTTCAGCGGACGTGAAGCGATGCACGGCTTCTTCACCTCGATGCTCGACGGTTGGAACGTCTTCCTGCAGGCGCTGATGTCCGGGGTGATCGTCGTCGACGCATTGAATCCCGATCGCGCCGTGGGCCGTTGGTTCGTCCAGGAGAACGGCCAGCGTGCCGAGGGCACCAACTTGATCATCTCGGGCGTCTACCACGACGAGTACATCCGCGATGGCAACGCGTGGTCGATTCTTCACCGCCGCTACGACGCGCTGATGCGAAACACCGACGGACAGGTGACGACACGGCCGTTCCCGACCGACGTCCCCGCGATCAACTAAGGCTCGACCGGGGCGACGAACAACCCCTCGGTGGCGCTGTATGGATCTGACCCACCGTCGGCGACCTGCGACGCGAGGCGATCCAGATCGGGGTGACTTCGCAGGCGCGTCTGCGCCAACGACAGGATCTGCGCGCGCGCACGTGCCATGCGGCGTTCCGGGCTGTCGGTGCGATGGTGGACCTCGATGACCTCCACCAATTCGGGGATGCCCTGTCCCTCTGCGGCAACGAGTTTCAGGATCGGCGCCTTCGTCTCCGCCTTCAGGTCGCGCACGGTCTGATCGGCACCGTCGCGATCCGCCTTGTTGACGACGACGATGTCTGCGACCTCCAGCAGACCGGCTTTCGCCGCCTGGACCGCGTCGCCCGCACCGGGGTTGAGGATCACGATCGTCGGGTCGGCGATCGCGGCGATCTCGATCTCGGACTGACCGACACCGACGGTCTCCAACACGACCAGGTCGTATGACAACGCGGCGAGCAACCTGATCGCCGCCGGCACCGCTGCGGCCAACCCGCCGAGGTGGCCGCGCGTCGCCACCGATCGGATGAGGACGTCGGAGTCGTTGATGTGCGCGGCCATTCGGATCCGGTCGCCCAGCAGCGCCCCGCCGCTGTAGGGCGATGACGGATCGACCGCGAGCACCGCCACCCGCATGTCGCGTTCGCGGTATGCGGTGACGAGTGCGCCCACTGTCGTCGACTTACCCGCGCCCGGGGGGCCGGTCACGCCGACGACCCGCGGCGCCGGCACCTCGCCAAGAGAGTCGAGCACCTCTCCGCGCCGCGGACTTTCGACCAGGCTCAGCAGTCGGCCGACCGCCCGGGTGGACCCGCTGCGTGCCGCTTCGATGAGCTCGTCGATGGTCATCGCGTCCAGCCTATCCCGGTGGGTACGAATACGAGAATGTTATTCTCTCGACAAGAGAGTGCCAGTTGCAAGAAGGGCGGCCATATGCAACTCACCGGCAAGGTCGCCTTCGTCGCAGGCGCCAGTCGCGGCATCGGTGCGACGATTGCTGCGGCGCTGGCCCGGGAGGGGGCTGCGGTCGCGGTCGCCGCGCGCTCCGAGGAACAGGGCAAGGTGCCCGGCACCATTCATGACGTCGCCAAACGCATCACAACGGCGGGTGGCCGCTCCTTGCCAGTGCAGTGCGACGTCACCAGCGAAGAATCCGTCGAGAATGCAATAGCCGCAACGGTTTCGGAGTTCGGCGGTATCGACATCCTGGTCGCTAACGCCGGCGTGCTGTGGCTCGGCCCGATCGAGTCCACGCCGCTGAAGCGCTGGCAGTTGTGCCTCAACGTCAACCTCACCGGCGTGTTCCTGGTGACCAAGGCCGTCATTCCGCACGTGAAGGCTCGCGGCGGCGGCTCGCTGATGGCGATCACCACGACCGGCGTCGGCATGATCGACCACGGCGCCAACGCATACTGGGTTTCCAAGGCTGCCGTGGAGCGGCTGTATCTGGGACTGGCCTCAGATCTCAAGGCGGACAACATCGCGGTGAACTGTCTGAGCCCGTCGCGGGTGGTGTTGACCGAAGGTTGGAATGCCGGCGGTGGTGGGGTGGAGATACCGCCGGAGATGGTCGAACCGCCGGAGGCGATGGCCGACGCCGCGGTACTGCTCGCCCAGCAAGACGCAACCGGCATCACCGGCACGATCCAGCGCTCAGAGGAACTCACCATCTAGCGCGTGGGCCGATGATCTGCTATTTGTCTTTCGCGATCAGGCCGTCCACGATCTTGTTGAAGTCGGCGGTCCCGAACGACACGTATTCGGACAAGTTGGCGTAATCCAACGACGCCATCACCGACTTCTCGAGTTGGATGTTCATCAATCGCTTCGTGCTCTCGAGCGCCTGCTGCGGCAATTCCATGACCTTCTTCGCGCACGCGATCGCTTCGGCCAGCGGATCCTCGACGACGTGATTGACCATCCCCAGCTCGAGCGCACGTGCGGCCTTGATTCGAATCCCGGTGAAGGCAAACTCCTTGGCCTGCAACAGACTTATCTGCGACGGCCACACCAGCGGACCGCCGTCCGCGGCTACCAGTCCGATCGAGACATGGGGATCGGCGAAGAACGCGGTCTCGGCCATGTAGACGATGTCCGAGAGGGCCGCCAAGCTGCAGCCCAGGCCGACGGCCGGACCATTGACGGCGGCGATCACCGGGATACGGCATCGAATCATGCCGATGACGAGATCACGCCCGTGCTTGATCGTCTTCTGACGTAGCGCTTCGTCGTTGCGCAACTCGTCGAGGTAGTTGAAGTCACCGCCGGCCGAAAACGCCCGGCCTGCACCGGTGATGACCGCTGCCCGCGCGCCGACGTCCTCATTGAGCGCTTCCCAGATCTTGGCGAGGCCGACGTGCAACGGGTCGTTGACCGCGTTGAGTTCATCGGGCCGGTTCAGCGTGATGATGCGCAGACCGCCGTCCGCCCTCACGTCGATTTCGTCTGGCATGTCATACATTTCAGACCCCTAATCCAAGTATTCGCGACGAGATGATGTTCTTCTGAATCTGCGAGGTTCCACCCATCACACTCTGCGCGCGGCTGTACATGTACGCACCGAACAACTCGGGATCGCTCGTGCCGACGGTGGCAAGCGCAGCATGGCCGACCGACTGCTCGACCCAGGTCATCAGCAGCTTGTCCAGCGACCCCTGCGGGCCGTGGGTGATGCCGTCGAGTTGCTCGGACAGCCGTCGGCGCACGTGCAACCTCAACATCTCGGTCTGCACCCACGCCCACGACAGCTCTTCAGGTGTCGCGCCGTCGACCCGGGACGCCAACTGACGCACCAGCTTCCCGTAGCGCGCAGAGAATCCCAGGGTCGATGGTTCGCGTTCATGGCTGACGACAGTCATGGCGAGTTTCCAGCCTTCACCGGGATTACCGACCATGTTCTCGGCGGGCACCCGGGCACCATCGAAGGACACCTGCCCGAATTCCTTCGTGACACCGCTGATCATCTTCAGTGGCCGCTGCTCCACACCGGGCTGATGCATCGAGACGACGAACGCCGAAAGGCCACGGTGCTTCGGCACTTCCTTGTCCGTTCTCGCCAGCAGCAGACACCAGTCGGCGACGTCGGAGTAGCTGGTCCAGATCTTGTGGCCGTGGATGACGAACTCGTCACCCTCGCGGGTCGCCGTGGTGGTCAACGATGCGAGATCCGAACCCGCGCCGGGCTCCGAGAAACCCTGACACCACCGCTCGGTTCCGTTGATCATGCCGGGCAGGAATCGCTGCTGCAGCTCCTTGCTCCCGTGATGGCCAAAAGCGACGACCAAGTATCCCAAGCTCGGGCGCGCCGGGGCGCCCGCCTTGGCGATCTCCTCGTCGACGATGACGTCGTACACCGGAGGCAGGTCCTGGCCGCCGTATTCTTTCGGCCACGACGTTCCGAAGAAGCCCTGCTCGTACAGCGCCTGATGCCAGGCGCCTTGAGCGGCCCAGTACTCGTCGCCGGACGTCGGGAACTTCCCCTTCTGTTCGGTCAGCCAGCCGCGTAACCGGTCACGGAACGCGGCTTCCTCCGTCGAATCACGGAAATCCAATGGTCAGCTCCTCCAGCTTGACGGGCCACGCCTCGGTGGTGGTCAGCACCCGCCGCAGATATATGTGGGCGAGGCACTCCCAGGTGTTGCCGATGCCCCCGTGCACTTGAATCGAGGTCTCGCAGACGGTCAGCGCCGCACGCGCACAGTAGATCTTGGCCACCCGCGCCGCTTCGATGGCCTCGGCAGCAGTCAGTTCGTCGACCGCCCACGCTGCGTGGCGCAGCACGCTGATCGACCCCTCGATGAGGGCCAGGCTTTCAGCGAGCAAATGGCCGACCGCCTGATACGAGCCGATCGTCGCGCCGTACTGCTCGCGGACCTTGGCGTATTCGCAGGCCAGCGCGTGCGCACCGCGCGCGGCACCCACGAGATCTGCACATGTGACGGTGAGCGCGAGCGCGTGCCACCGGCCCGCGTCCTCCTCCGAGAGCTCGTCAAGCGCTGACGGCGATTCGACCACTCCGGCAAGGCTTCTCGTCAGGTCAACAGTCTCGGGGTCGTCGGTGCCCGCAGGCGGCTGCACGCCGCGCTCCCTCAGGTCGTCGGCGAGCAGCGGTCCCAGGAACGGCACGTCGACGAGCCCGCGAGCGAACTCCTCGGCGACGATGGCCACCTCGACACCGGATGCACCGTCGGAGCGCAGCGTCCGAAACCCCGTGGCATCGACCGCCTTCTCCAGACGTGCGACTCGAGCCTGGTCGTCGAGATCAGCGACCGACCCCGGACCCAGATCATCGGCAAGCTTGGCTGCGGCGTCCCGCAGCTGTTGCTGTTCATTGGTCAGACGGACGTCCACAGACGCTCCTTCAACACTCGACGCAACACCTTTCCTGATGGCAGACGGGGTATTTCGTCCACAAACTTCACCTGACTGGGCCGCTTGTACGAAGCCAGCCGATCAGCGACGAGCGCCACGAGTTCGTCGGCACCGACCGAGCCATTCCCCTTGACAGCGGCAACGATCGCCTCGCCGTTGGCCGCGTCGGGGACCCCGAACACGGCGCAGTCCTCGACTGCCGGATGGCCGTGCAGGACAGCTTCGATCTCGGCGGGCGCAACCTGAAAGCCGCGTACTTTGATCATTTCCTTCGAACGGTCGGTGATCCGCAGCCAGCCTTCGGCATCGAGATGGCCGACATCGCCGGTCCGGTACCAGCCGTTCGAAAACGCGTCGGCAGTAGCCGAATCCGGCAGATAGCCGGCCATCGCGGAGCCCGATCGCACCTGGATCTCGCCGAGCTCTCCAGACGCCACAGGCTCGCCGGTATCCAGGGAGACCACTCGCAGATCCACGCCTCCTACCGCGCGACCCACGGTATCCAGACGAGCGCCGGTGATGTCATTGCACGAGATCACCGGCAGTTCGCTGGCCCCGTAAGCGGTCACCCAGTTCACGCCCGCCCTGCGGCTCACGATTTCGGCGACGCTTTCCGTGACCGGTGTCGCGCACCACATCACGTAGCGCAGCGACGACAGGTCGTAGCGCTCGAGATCCGGATGTGCTGCGAGTGCCAGAGCGATCGGTGCAACCGCCATTTCGATCGTGATCCGGTCGGACGCGATGTGCCGCAGCATCACCTCGATCTCGAACCGCCTGTGCAACCGGATCCACGTGCCCGTCTCGAGCGCCATCACGATGTTGAGCAGTCCGAGGATATGCGACGGCGGGGTCATGATCTGCATTCGATCCGCCGACGACAAGTCCAGCGCGCTGCGCCAATGCGCCACGGCGACCGCGAACGACGCGTGCGTGTGGCGCACAGCCTTGGGCATCCCGGTGGTGCCCGAGCTGAAGACGAAGAGTGCGTCGGCCTCGGGCGCCGGCGCTGCGAAAGATCGCTCTCCCGGTGTTATCGCTTCATCCAACGACAACATTGGCATCGACTCGGCGAGCACCGGGTGATCCCCGACGGCGTATCCGGGCTTGGTCAGCGTGAGCGCGTGCTCCACCTCGGTGCGCTTCCACGCCGGACTGAGCAACACCGCGGATCCGCCCAGCCGCCAGATGGCCCGTAGCGCGACGACGAATTCGGGCCGATTGGACGACATGATCGCGACCCGGTCACCCTGCCGCACTCCACGATGCTCGAGGATGGTGGCCATGCCGCTGGCCTGCGCGTCGAGTTCGGACAGCGTGTATTCACGCTCCTCGAAAGCGAGCGCGATCGCCTCACTCACAGCATGTCCTCACTCGCCGGGCCGCCCGTCAGTCGCGAATTGAGAATAGCGTATCATTTAAAGAGAATGGTATTCTCTCGTTCCTAGAATCGACGTGCCAGGAGACGCTTGATGACGGCAGAACCGGTGCCGGGCTCACCCGCCGATGACGGGCAAGTGACGATCGTGCTCGATCGAAAAACGGCGTCGGTGCGGCGGGTGGCCAATGAGACGCTCCTCGAGAGTGCGCGGCGGGCCGGACTCTCTCCGCCATTCTCGTGTGAAGCCGGTAACTGCGGTACCTGCATGGGCAAACTCGTCGAGGGTAAGGCCACGATGCGCGTCAATGACGCGCTCGAAGAAGACGAAGTCGAAGACGGATACATCCTGACCTGCCAAGCGATTCCCGACACCGATTCGGTCAGTTTCACTTACGACGACTGAGGCGACGCGGACTCGGCATGTTCGTCGAGACGTGGCGGCGGCCGGTATTCGGGGTCGTACCCATCGACATGGATCGGGCTGCCCACCAAGCGGAAATCCCCTGCGGTGACGATGATTTCGGGCGTAGCCTCCAATGCCTCGGGCAGCGTGCGCACCGCGGCGGCAGGTATCCCCAGCGGTCGCAGTCGGGCTTCCCAGCCCTTGGCACTGTCTCCTGCGAGTTGGGCTGCGACAACAGCGAGCACCTCCTCGCGGCGTGCGGCCCGTTCGGCCATTGTCGTGAAACCCTCGATTCCGGCCTCCCCGGCGAACGACTTCCAGAAAGCGTCATGCGTGATGAACAACGCGAGGTATCCATCGGCCGTCGCGAAGAGCTGTGCTGGAACGTAATAGGAGTGCGCCCCGTAAGGATATCGACGTGGCTCGGCGCCGTCGTTCAGGTATGCCGACGCGCGGTAGTTCAGCTGTGACAACATCACGTCGCGCAGTGAGACATCCACCTGCCCCCCACGCCCCGCGATGATCTGTGCGAGCAGACCCAGCGCGGCCGCGAGCCCGGTGGAGTTGTCGACCGACGAGTAGCCCGGCAGGGTCGGCGGATCGTCGGGATGGCCGGTCATCGCGGCCACCCCCGTCGCGGCCTGGATGACGTAGTCGAACGCGGGATCGTCGCCGCCGTTCAACCCGAAACCCGTCAGCGCGACGCAGACGATGCGGTCGTTGAACTCCCGCAGCGCGTCATAGGTGAGCCCCAACCGCTTGATCGCCGTCGGCTTCATATTGACCAGTAGCGCATGAGAGTTCGTGACGAGCTCACCGAGACGGGCACGCCCCTCGTCTGACCGCAGATCCAGGACCACGCTCTGCTTGTTGCGGTTCAGACTCGCGAAGTAGCTGTCGCTGACCTGCCGTGAGATCTCGCCGCCCGGCGGCTCTATCTTGATCACCTCGGCACCGAGATCGGCCAACAGCATCGTCGCGTACGGTCCGGCCAGCATGACACCGACCTCGAGGATGCGGATGCCTGCCAGCGGCCCGGCTTCCGAATTCATCGCACGGCCTTGGCGATTTCCGCAATCACCTCGCGCGTGCGGTATTTCGACGCGATCAGCTCGTCGCGGTTGTCACCGATCGGCAGCAGGCGAACCGACAGATCGGTCACTCCGGCGTCGGCGAACTGGCGGAACCGCGCAAGGATCGCGTCCTCGTCGCCGGCAGCGGTCAGGTCTCCCACGTCGCGGGCATCGCCGCGATCCAGTAACCGCTGATAGTTCGGCGACGTCTCTGCCTCGGCCAGAATGCGATTGGCGCGGTCCTTGGCAGCGTCGATCTCGGTGTTGGCGCACAGGCATACCGGAATGCCTGCGACGATGCGCGGCGCGGGGCGGCCCGCTTCTGCTGCGGCCTTGTTGATCTTCGGCGCGATGTGCTCCCCGATGGCCTTCTCGTCGGCCATCCACAGCACCGTGCCGTCAGCGTGCTCGCCTGCGATCTGCAGCATCACCGGTCCCAGCGCCGAAACCAGCACCGGCATGGGTGGGTCAGCGCCGAGCACAGTCGGGTTGTGCACCGTGAAGGTGTCGTTCTCGACGTCGACGTCGCCGGGTCCGGCGATCGCGGCATTGAGCACCTCGAGATAGTCACGTGTGTAGGCAGCCGGCTTCTCATACGGGATACCCAGCATGTCGCGCACGATCCAATGGTGCGAGGGTCCGACTCCGAGCGCCAGCCGACCTCCGGTGCCGGCATGGACGGAGAGCGCCTGACGCGCCAACGCGATCGGATGCTGCGCTTGCAGCGGGACGACGGCGGTCCCCAGTTCGATTCGCGTCGTGCGCGAGCCCATCAGGGCCACCATGGTGAGGCAGTCGAAATCGTTGGGCACCTGCGGCATCCACGCGGTGTCCATACCCGCGGACTCCGCCCATTCGATGTCCTCGATGAGCTTCTTGACCTTGCGGGCCATATCTCCGCGCTCGGCTCCGATCATCACGCCGAGCCTCATGACTGTCCCGCTTTCTCAGTGAGCGCCCGGACATCGCGCACCAGCGTGTCCAGCGGTGTGCCGGTGGGGAACACGGCAGCCGCGCCCGCATCGAGCAGCTTCTGCACGTCCGATTCGGGGATCGTGCCGCCGACCACAACGGCGATATCCCCGGCGTCGGCGGCGCGCAGCGCGTCGACGGTGCGGGTGGTCAGCGCGACGTGAGCACCGGAGAGGATCGAAAGCCCCACCAGGGCAACGTCTTCCTGCAGTGCAATGGACACGATGTCTTCGATGCGCTGCCGGATGCCGGTGTAGATGACCTCGAAGCCGGCGTCGCGCAGCGTGCGCGCCACGATCTTGGCGCCGCGGTCGTGGCCGTCCAGGCCCGGTTTGGCGACGAGCACTCGCGCCGGATGCGTAGCGGTGGATGCAGCCACTAGAACACCACCGGCTGCTGGAACTCGCCCCACACCGACTTCAACGTCGACACCATCTCCCCCACCGTGCAATAGACGTTCGCGCAGTCAATCAGCCTGTGCATCAGGTTGTCGTCACCCTCGGCGCCGCGAGCCAAGGCGGCCAGCGCCTCCTTGACGGCGACGTCGTCCCGATCGGCCTTGACCTTCGCCAGACGCTTGAGCTGCTTGTCACGACCCTCGGCATCGAGTTCGTAGGTGGCGATCTCCGGCGGTGGCTCGTCGACGACGAACTTGTTGACCCCGACCACCGGTCGCTCGCCGGACTCGACCTCCTGATGAATCTTGTAGGCCTCATCGGCGATCAGACCCTGCAGATAGCCATCCTCGATGGCGCGCACCATGCCGCCGTGAGCTTCGAGGTCTGCCATGATCTCGATGATCTTGGCCTCGGTGGCGTCGGTCAGCGCCTCCACGAAGTAGGACCCGCCCAGCGGATCGGCCACCTTCGTGACTCCGGTCTCGTACGCCAGGATCTGCTGGGTGCGCAGCGCGAGCGTCGCGGACTCCTCACTGGGCAGCGCGAACGGCTCGTCCCACGCGGCGGTGAACATCGACTGCACGCCGCCGAGCACCGCAGCCATCGCCTCATACGCCACGCGGACGAGGTTGTTCTGGGCCTGCGGTGCGTACAGCGACGCACCGCCGGCCACACAGCCGAACCGGAACATCGACGCCTTGTCGCTGTCGGCGCCATAGCGTTCCCGCACGATGGTCGCCCACCGCCGACGGCCTGCCCGGTACTTGGCGATCTCCTCGAAGAAGTCGCCGTGCGTATAGAAGAAGAACGAGATCTGCGGGGCGAACTTGTCGATGGTCATCCGGCCACGCTCGACTACGGTGTCGCAGTACGTGACGCCGTCGGCGAGGGTGAACGCCATCTCCTGTACGGCATTGGCGCCTGCGTCTCGGAAGTGCGCACCGGCGACCGAGATCGCGTTGAAGCGCGGCACCTCGGCGGCGCAGAACTCGATGGTGTCGGCGATGAGCCGCAGCGAGGGTTCGGGCGGCCAGATCCAGGTGCCGCGCGACGCGTACTCCTTGAGGATGTCGTTCTGGATCGTGCCGGTGAGCTTCTCCCGCGGCACGCCCTTCTTCTCCGCGGCGGCAACGTAGAAGGCCAGCAGGATCGCGGCGGTGCCGTTGATGGTGAAACTGGTGCTGATCGCCTCCAGCGGGATGCTGTCGAACAGGATCTCGGCATCGGCCAGTGTGTCGACGGCGACGCCGACGCGGCCGACCTCTTCGCCGTACTCGGCGTCATCGGAGTCGTAGCCGCATTGCGTGGGCAGATCGAGCGCGACCGATAGCCCGGTGCCGCCCTGATCGAGTAGGTAGCGGTAGCGACGGTTGGACTCCTCGGCCGTGCCGAATCCCGAATACTGCCGAAACGTCCACAGCTTGCCGCGATACCCGCTCGCGAAGTTGCCGCGCGTGAACGGATAGGTGCCAGGCGCGGGCGGCTCACCGCTTCGGTCCGCCGGTCCGTAAATGGGCTCGAGCGGGATGCCGGAGGGGGTCTGTACAGGCAGGTCAGATGGCGGAGTCATCAGTCGATAACGTACTTGCAAAAAATGAGAATGCCAATACCGCCGGCCGGAAACATGCAGTGAGGGGGACGTACGGCAGTCCCCCGAACATGTCCGAAGGCCCAGTAAACAGCGATTATGGCACTTGCCTAGAATGAGAACGTCACTACCGTTCGTTTAGAATCCAGGTAGAATCCTGGGACTGCGCACCTGAGGAGACTCATGACGAGCCCGTCACCGTTCACCGACCGCACGCTGGTCGTGTCAGGCGGTTCCCGCGGCATCGGACTGGCGATCGCGCTGGGCGCCGCCGAGCTGGGCGCAAACGTCGTACTTCTGGCGAAAACGTCCGAACCCCACCCCAAGCTGCCCGGCACCGTGCACACCGCTGTGGCCGACGTGGAGGCTGCGGGCGGCAAGGGTGTCGCGGTCGTCGGCGATGTGCGCAAAGAAGAGGACGTGCAGCGCGCAGTGGATGCCGCGATCAGCCATTTCGGCGGTGTCGACATCGTCATCAACAACGCCAGCGCCATCGCGACCGAGCCGACCGAGGAACTGGCCGCGAAGAAGTTCGACCTGATGATGGACATCAACGTCCGCGGCACGTTCCTGCTGACCAAGGCGGCCCTGCCGCATCTGCGCAAATCACCGAATGCGCACGTCATCACGCTGTCACCGCCGCTGAACATGAGCCCGCACTGGCTGGGCGCGCACCCGTCCTACACCTTGTCGAAGTACGGGATGACGCTGTTGTCACTGGGCTGGGCGGCCGAATACGCCGGTTCGGGCATCGGATTCAGCTGCCTTTGGCCCGAGACGTACATCGCCACCGCGGCCGTCGCCAACGCACCCGGCTTCCAGGAAATGCTGGCAAGGTCGCGCGATCCGCGGATCATGGCCGACGCTGCGGTCGCGCTCCTGTCCCGCCCGGCCGCAGAGGTCAACGGGCAATGCTTCATCGACGTCGGTGCGCTGGCATCGGCCGGCATCACCGACTTGGCCGGCTACGGCGGTGGGGACGACCCCATCCTTGATATCTTCGTCGACAAACCATGAGCATCTCGTTGCTGCTGGAGATGGCAGCCTCCACAAACCCGGACCGCACTGCGCTGGTGTCCGGTGAGATGCGGCTTACGGCAGCCGAACTGAGTGAGCTCGCCGACGGCGGTGCAGGCGTCATCGCGGCGGCGGGCACCTCCCATGTGGCCTACGTCGGCCTGGGCGGCGCATTGCTTCCTCTGTTGCTGTTCTCCTCTGCACGCGCGGGCGCGACTTTCACGCCGCTCAACTACCGCTTGAGCGCCGACGGTCTGCGCGAGCTCATCGACCGCCTGCCGCAGCCGCTGGTCGTCGCCGACGCGGAGTATCTCGACGTCGTCGCGGGCGCGGGCAAGCTGGTCATCGGCTCCGAGGAGTTCATCGCGGCGGCCCGCACCGCGGAACCGGCCGCCGAGTTCCCCGACCCCGACGATGTCGGCGTGGTGCTGTTCACGTCGGGAACGACGTCGCGGCCCAAAGCCGTTGAGCTGACCCACAACAACTTGACCAGCTATGTCACCGGCACAGTCGAATTCGATTCGGCCGATCCCGATGACGCCGCGCTGATCTGTGTGCCGCCTTACCACATCGCGGGCGTCGGCGCCGCACTGTCGAACCTGTACGCGGGTCGAAAGATGGTGTACCTACCGCAGTTCGACGCGGCCGAGTGGGTATCGCTGGTCGGCGGTGAAGGTGTGACGACGGCGACCGTCGTGCCGACCATGCTCGACCGCATCGTCTCGGCCCTCGAATCGGAACCGGTCGCGCTCCCCAGCCTGCGCAACCTGGCCTACGGCGGCTCGAAGGTCGCACTTCCGTTGGTGCGCAAGGCACTTGGACTGTTGCCCGATGTCGGTTTCGTCAACGCCTACGGACTCACCGAGACCAGTTCGACGATCGCGGTGCTCACTCCCGACGATCACCGCGACGCCATGACTTCCACCGATGTGACGGTCACCCGTCGGCTGGGATCGGTCGGCCAACCCGTTCCCGGCATCGAGGTACAGATTCGCGACGGAAGCGGGCAGGTGGTCGGGCCCGGCGAAACCGGTGAGTTGTTCGTCCGGGGCGAGCAGGTGTCGGGCCGCTACGCCGAGATCGGCTCCGTGCTCGACGCCGACGGCTGGTTCCCAACCAAGGATGTCGCCATGCTCGACGACGCCGGCTATCTCTTCATCGGCGGACGGTCGGACGACACGATCATCCGCGGTGGCGAGAACATCGCGCCCGCCGAAATCGAAGATGTCCTCGTGGAACACCCTTTGGTGCATGACTGCGCGGTCGTGGGACCCGAGGATCCGCAATGGGGCCAGATCATCGTCGCCGTGGTGGTTCCATCACCGGGTGCGAACCCCGATCCCGACGAACTGCGCGAGCACGTTCGATCGCAACTCCGTGGCTCGCGTACACCCGACCGCGTGGTCTTCCGAGACGAACTGCCGACCAACGCGACCGGCAAGGTGTTGCGCCGGGAATTGGTCCAAGAACTGACAGCCTCGAATTGACAAGGAGCCGAACATGATCAAGAACGGGACGCGACTGCAGAGCCAGGTCTGCGACACCCAGGTGATCGTCGTGCGCAGCGCCGACAGCCTCGACGACCTTCGCGCGGGCGGAGTTCCGATGATCCCGCTCGACAGTCAGAAAGATCCCGAGAAGTCCTCCGACTTATCCATCGATCCGGCATTCTCCGAGGGCAACGCGATGGGCAAGCGCTACGTCGATGAGGCGGGCGCCGAGGTGCTCGTCACCAAGGCGGGTGCGGGCACCCTGTCGGTCGGCACCACCGCACTGTCTCTCAAGGAAGCCAAGCCGCTGCCCGCAAGCGACTGATACGTTCGGCCATGTGAAGCCCCGCAGGCTGCTGATCCGGTATGCAGCGGGGCTGACGTTCGCGTACCTCCTGACGACCGCCGAGGTCACAGCGCTCGTCATCTCACTCACCGGCCGCGGCCACAGCTCGCCGGCGATCGTCATCGCCGCGGCGGGGGTGATCGTCATCGGAACAGCCGTCGTCGCTATCGGCGCCGTCCGCATTGTGGCGCCCGCGCTGCAATGGCTCGGCATCCGCGAACCCACCGGCGACGAACGGCGATCGGCGTTGAAGACGCTTCGCCGGCAGTCCGCGATCACCGCCGCGCCCTGGGTACTCGGTGCCGCAGTGATGATTCCCTTGAATCTCGGCGCGCCCGTCGAACTGCAGGTGGTGATCGCCTCGGCACTCATCTTCGGCACGATCGCCACGATATGCACCGGCTTCCTTTTCACACTCCGCACGCTTCGCCCGCTGCTGGCAGGTGTGACAAGGGATTTCAGCGAGATCACGCCCAGCATTGCGCCCGGCGTGCGCGCCAGGCTGCTGATCATGTGGGCGGTGTGCACTGCGCTGCCCGGTATCGCCATCGCCTGTCTACTTATCTTGCGCTCCAACGGATGGATCATTCAGAAGACCACTCCTGTCGAACTGGCCCTGCTGGTGCTTGCCCTCGTCGCTGTGGTGCTCGGACTTCGGGCGATGATCCTGGTGTCCATCTCCATCTCAGATCCGCTGCGCGAGGTCGTCGAGGCCATGGCCGAGGTCGAGCGGGGCGAGATCGACCGATCGCTGGACGTCTACGAATGGTCCGAAATCGGGCGGCTGCAAAGTGGATTCAACCGGATGGTCGCCGGCTTGCGGGAGCGCGAGAAGCTGCGCGATCTGTTCGGGCGTCACGTCGGTGAGGAAGTGGTGCGCCGCGCGATCGACGCAAACGAATCATTGTCGGGTGACGAACGAAACGTCGCGATTCTGTTCATTGATCTCGTCGGCTCGACGCAGCTCGCGGCAACCCACGAACCACATGAAGTCGCGACCGTCCTCAACGAGTTCTTCCGATTGGTCGTCGCTCAGGTCGATGCACACAGCGGGCTGGTCAACAAGTTTCAGGGCGACGCAGTGCTCGCCGTCTTCGGCGCACCGATACGCACAGACGATCCCGCGACAGCGGCGTTGACGACCGCCCGTACGCTCAGCGTCGAACTACGCTGCCTCCCTGTCGATTTCGGCATCGGTGTCTCTGCCGGCCCGGTGTTCGCCGGCAACATCGGGGCGGAAAACCGGTACGAATACACCGTCGTCGGTGACGCCGTCAACGAGGCCGCCCGACTCGCCGACCTCGCCAAGGACTATGACGATCGGGTGCTGTGCTCTGGCACAGCCGTCGAGCAGGCGACCGACGCCGAACGCGGACACTGGATCGCGCACGGTTCCGAGGTGTTACGCGGACGCACCAGCGCGACGGATATTTCGGTACCGGTGCGGCAGGAGCAACCTGCAGGTTAGGTCCTCGGTGCAAACGGGAATGCACGGGTATGACCGCTCGGGTTGCGGCCACGGCAGCCGCTGATCGGGCCAGAATTCGGGCCGGTGACCACACCGGCCCGACGAGCGGGCTTGCGCCGGGCTTCGCGCAGGCCAACCTCGTGATCCTGCCGGCTGACGACGCACTCGACTTCCTGCGATTCTGCGTCCGCAACCCGAAACCATGCCCGCTGCTCGAGGTGACCGACACCGGGTCACCGCGCCCGCCCGGGCTCGCCACCGACGCCGATCTGCGCACCGACCTGCCCCGCTACCGGGTATTCCAGGACGGTCACCTCATCGACGAGCCGACCGACATCGCCCACCATTGGCGTGCAGACCTGGTGTCGTTCCTGTTGGGGTGCTCGTTCACCTTCGAATGGACGCTCGCTGCTGCCGGCCTGCCAGTGGCGCACCAGCTCCAAGGCGTCAACGTTCCGATGTATGTCACCAGCCGACGCTGCAGTCCCGCGGGTCCTTTCGACGGACCGTTGGTGGTGTCGATGCGGCCGTACGCACCCGAGGTCATCCCGCAAGTCGTCGAGATCTCGGCTCGCTTTCCCGCCATGCATGGTGCACCCGTGCACATCGGCGACCCGGCCGAGATCGGCATCGAGGACCTCGCGGCACCGGACTTCGGGGATGCGGTCCGCGTCGGCACGGATGAGGTGCCCGTCTTCTGGGCCTGCGGAGTGACACCGCAGGCCGTCGTAGTCGAGGCGCGGCCCTCCCTCGCGATCTTCCACGCCCCCGGCCACATGTTCATCACCGATCGACGCCACGTCGACTTCGACACCCAGGAGGGGTCATGACCATCCGTGAGGCGCCCAACCGGCAACGCGACACCGACCCAAAAGCGGTACGGAAAGCGGTACGCGGCGCGGCAATCGGGAATACCGTCGAGTGGTACGACTTCGCGATCTACAGCACCCTCGCCACCTACATCGCCGATCAGTTCTTTCCCTCTGGTGACGAGACCGCGGCGCTCCTCAGCACCTTCGCCGTCTTCGCCGCCGCGTTCTTCATGCGTCCGCTCGGCGGTTTCTTCTTCGGGCCGCTCGGTGACCGGATCGGCCGGCAGCGGGTTCTGGCACTTGTCATTCTCTTGATGTCGGGGTCGACCTTCCTCATCGGGCTGGTGCCGAGTTACGAGTCGATCGGCGTTGCCGCACCGCTGCTGCTGCTGTTGCTCCGTTGTGTGCAGGGGTTCTCGGCCGGTGGCGAATATGGCAGCGGTGCGTGCTATTTGGCTGAATTCGCGCCCGACCGCCACCGTGGGTTCGTCGTCTCTTTCCTGGTGTGGTCGGTCGTCGTCGGCTTTCTGCTGGGCTCGCTGACGGTCACCGGCCTCGAAACGCTGCTCTCGGAGAGCGCGATGAACTCCTACGGCTGGCGGATCCCCTTCCTCATCGCAGGCGTACTAGGGGTGGTCGGTCTCTACATCCGGCTTCGACTCGGGGACACGCCGGAATTCGAGACGCTGCGCGAGGAAGGCGAAGTCTCTGAGTCGCCGCTCAAGGAGGCGCTCAAATCGTCATGGCGTCCGATCCTGCAGATCGCCGGGCTCGTGGTGATCCACAACGTCGGGTTCTACATCGTCTTCACCTACCTACCAACGTATTTCACGAAGACGCTTGAGTTCACGAAGACCAATGCGTTCGTCTCGATCATCATCGCGAGCACTGTCGCGATCATCCTCATTCCCCCACTGGGCGCGCTTTCGGACCGGATCGGCCGAAAACCGCTGCTGATCGCGGGCGCCGTCGGGTTCGCCATATTCGCCTATCCGCTGTTCATGTTGCTCAACACCGGATCACTGGCCGCGGCCATCGCCGCGCACGCGGGCCTGGCCGCAATTGAATCGGTGTTTGTGTCGGCGTCGTTGGCGGCCGGCGCGGAACTGTTCGCCACGCGGGTGCGCTCCAGCGGCTATTCCATCGGATACAACGTGTCCGTCGCGATCTTCGGCGGGACGGCACCCTATGTGGCGACCTGGCTGGTGGCACGGACCGGCAACGAGCTCGCACCCGCGTTCTACGTCATCGCCGCGGCGATCATCACGCTGGCCACCATCATGACCATGCGGGAGACGGCCGCTCAACCGTTGCGACAGAAGGTGCACACATAGCGCACACAGATTGAGCGCCAACCGTCCTGCGAGGGACGTCGTCAGCGCAGACTCGACCACATGTCGACGGCACGCTTGCCAAGGAACCGGGCCACCTCTCCGCTGCGCGTGGCGATGGCCAGCTTCATCGGTACGACGGTCGAGTTCTACGACTTTCTCATCTACGGCACCGCGGCGGCGCTGGTGTTCCCGAAGCTGTTCTTCCCCAACGTGTCCCCCGCCTCGGGGTTGCTGCTGTCGTTCGCGACGTTCGGGGTCGGCTTCGTCGCGAGGCCGCTCGGCGGAATCGTGTTCGGCCACTTCGGTGACCGCGTGGGCCGCAAGCGCATGCTCGTCTACTCACTGCTGATTATGGGCAGCGCGACAGTGCTGATGGGTCTGCTGCCCACCTACTCACATATCGGTCTGGCGGCTCCGATCCTGTTGACGCTGCTGCGTCTTGTGCAGGGGTTCGCGGTCGGTGGCGAATGGGGTGGGGCCACGCTCATGGCCGTCGAACACGCATCGGCGGAACGCAAGGGGTTGTACGGTGCATTCCCGCAAATGGGCGCTCCCGCCGGTACAGCGACCGCGACGCTGGCGTTCTACGCGGTATCCCTGCTGCCCGACGAGCAGTTCACGGCGTGGGGATGGCGCATACCGTTTCTTGCGAGCGCCGTGCTGATCGCCATCGGCTTGGTGATCAGATTGTCGGTGGCCGAGAGCCCAGACTTCGACGCACTCCGAAAACGGTCAGTTGTCGTGCGGGTACCCGTCACGGCAGCGTTCCGCAAGCATTGGAAGCAGATCCTGCTCGTCGCCGGCGCGTACCTGTCGCAGGGTGTGTTCGCGTACATCTGTGTGGCATATCTCGTGTCGTACGGCACGACCATCGCCGGAATCGACCGGGCACAGGCTCTTTTGGGTGTGTTCATCGCCGCGGTGGTGGCGGTCGTGACGTATCCGGTGTTCGGCGCGCTGTCGGACATCTACGGCCGCAAGCCGGTCTTTCTGGCCGGCGTCGTTCTGATGGCGCTGTCGGTCGCGCCGGCATTCGCGTTGATCAACACCGGCAATCCGACGCTGTTCCTCGCAGCCCTGCTGCTGGTGTTCGGCTTCGCGATGGCGCCCGCCGCCGGGGTGACTGGTTCGTTGTTCAGCCTCGCGTTCGACGCCGACGTCCGCTACAGCGGAGTATCGATCGGCTACACCCTGTCTCAAGTGCTTGGCTCGGCCTTCGCGCCGACGATCGCGACCGCCCTGTATGCGGCGACCAAGACAAGCAATTCGATCGTCGCCTATCTCATTGCCGTGTCGGTGATTTCCGCGGCCTCCGCGTGCCTTCTGCCGGGTAGGTGGAGGCGGGATTAAGCCTTGGCGAGCTGCTTTTCTGCGTAGAGCCTCGCCCACTCCTTGCGCGGCCGGATCGACACGTCGACGTCGGTTGCCTTGGCGCGCAACGCCCCGACGTTGGCCTGATCCTTCGGCGTCAGCTTGAAGGGATCCCAGCCGAAGAAACGGCAGCTGTTCTGCCACGTGATCTTGTTGATGTCCGTGTCGTCGGCGCCCGCGGCGTTCAGTTCGGCGAGCACCTGCTCCGGCGCATCCGGCCAGAAGCAATCGGAGTGCGGGTAGTCGCACTCCCAGGCGATGTTGTCGATGCCGATTTCGTGGCGCAGCTTCAGCGACGTCTTGTCAGTGACGTAGCAAGCCAGCGAGTGCTCGCGGAACACGTCACTGGGCAGCTTGTCCCCGAAGTCACGCCGCAGCCACTTCTGGTTGGTGTAGTGCCGGTCGCTGCGATCGAGATAGAAGGGGATCCATCCGATTCCGCCCTCGGAGAAGGCGAATTTGAGGTCCGGATAGTTGCGCATCGCGGGACCCCACAGCAGATCCTGGGCGCACATCGCCGAGACCTGGGTGGCCAGGATGATCAGGTTGTCGATCGGCGCGTTGGGCGCCATGCTGATGGCCCCGAAGCCGGTGCCGATGTGCAGACACATCACGACGTTCTCGTCTGAAAGCGTCTGGAACACCGGGCCCCAGTACTCACCGTCGTGGTAACTCGGAAGGCCTTCCAGGTGAGGCAGTTCCGGCATGGTGACGGCCCGGCAACCCTTGGCGGCCACCCGGCGGATCTCGGCGCACATTCCCTCCGGATTCCACGTCGGCAGCACGGCGATCGGGATGAAGCGGTCTTGGTAGCTGCCGGCCCACTCGTCGATGTGCCAGTCGTTGTAAGCCGACACCATCACCAGGGTGACGTCCTCGCGCGTCATGTTGAGATGCCGAGCCGAGAACCCAGTGAAGGTCGGGAAGCACATCGACGCCAGGATGCCGTTGCGGTTCATGTCCCGAACGCGCTCGTGAACGTCGTACACGCCGGGCCGCATCTCGGCGAAACCGGCCGGGTCGCGCCCCCACTCCTCGGCGGGCCAGGACACCACCGCGTTGAGTCCGCTGACGCCCTGCGGCCTGCCCTGGTACATCCACTGGTCGACGCCCTTCTCGTCGGTGACGACGATGGGCGCTTCGTCTTTGTACTTCGCGGGGACGTGGTTGAGGAACATGTCCGGCGGTTCCACGACGTGGTCGTCGATGCTCACCAGAATCAGGTCGTCGGTCTGCATAACCAACTAGTACCGTCTAGAGGCATGACCGTCTCTGCGACTTCGGACAGTCTTTTGTCCGCAGCGGCCAAGCCCGCACAGGATCTTTCCCGCCGCCCCGCCCTGGGCCCTTCCCGCC
>NZ_NVQE01000052.1 GCF_002591975.1 Mycobacterium neglectum
CTCGGAGATGTGTATACGGGACAGTTCCTCCCCCGCGTGGAGCCCCTCGACGACAGCCGCGACCCCCAGCCAGACGAAAAAGGATCTTGATGTCCATCGGAATAGCGCGAGCCGGGCGTGTTCGGTGTCGGCAAGGTCCACGCTGCGGGGTCAGGCGATGATGGCCGCCCGATGCGGCCGGCGCCGGATTCGGCACTTATCTGGCGGTCGCCGGGCGATCCTCCGATGACCCAGACATGGCTCCCACAAATCAACCGTTCCCCGCAGGAAAGTTAGGACTTCGGCATGATCAGCGCAAACCTCATCATCAACGGACGTGAGGAAACATCCGACCGGACGATCGACGTCGTTAGCCCGGCTGATATTCGGGTACTGCTCGGTTCGGTCCCAGACGCCGCACCCGGGCAGGTCGACGAAGCGGTCGCAGCGGCCGCAATGGCGTTCCCAGAATGGTCATCGCGGCCCCTGGAAGAACGCCAGGGAGCACTACTTGCCGCCGCAGGCACGATCCACGACATGATCGAGGAATATGCGCCGATCCTGAGCCGGGAGAACGGAAAGATCCTCGAAGAGTCGCACGTCGACCTCGAATTCGCGTCGGGCATTTGCGGCTACACCGCAGGCATTTCGGCTGAAATCCTTGCAGACCAACAGATTCGCGACACCGGGGGCACGACCCTCATCCGCCGCCGCCCAATCGGGCCGGTGGCCGCCATCACGCCGTGGAACTTCCCGGTGGTCCTGGCATTCATGAAGCTGGCGCCCGCGCTCGTCGCCGGCAACACAGTCGTCTTGAAGCCGGCGGCAAACTCCCCGTTGGTTCTCGCCGAGATCATCCGAGCCCTCCAACAGCACTTCCCTCCGGGCGTGCTCAACATGGTCACCGGAGGCGACGCGGTCGGAGAAGCACTCGTCGCTCACCCGAGAATTCGCAAGATTGGTTTCACCGGCGGCATCGATACCGGGCGCAAAGTTATGGCCGCGGCCGCGCGCGACATCAAGCGGGTGACGCTCGAGCTGGGCGGAAACGACCCCGCGATCCTCCTCGACGACGTCGACCTCTCGCCCGAGACTATGCGGCAGATCGTAAAAGGCGCGTTCGGGACCACCGGCCAGGTGTGCTTCGGTCTCAAACGTATCTACGTGCCGACCCGCATCCACGACCGCTTCGTGGAAGCGTTCTCAGCCGCCGTGGATGAAATCGTCGTCGGGCCCGGCGACGACCCCCGAGTCACCATGGGGCCGCTGAACAACGCTCAGCAGAAGAACCTCGTCGAGAAGATCGTGGACGACGCGCGCTCGAGCGGCGCGACCGTCACCACCCTCGGCCAGCGGCTCGATTCGGCGGCCTGGGACCACGGCCACTTCATGATGCCCAGCGTGGTCACTGCGGCTGATCCCCGCCTCGCAATCGTCGAAGAGGAACAGTTCGGCCCGGTAGTGCCCGTGCTGAAATACGACGAACTCGACGACGTGATCCGGCTCGTGAATCAATCGCAATACGGGCTTGCCGCCTCGATCTGGACGTCAGATGAAGAGCGGGCGTTCCTGCTCGGCCGTCGGTTCGACACCGGCTCCGTCTTCATCAACAGCCACACCTTCACCTCCCTCGACCCCCGCGCACCCTTCGGCGGGGCGAAAGCGAGCGGCTTGGGACGCGAATTCTCTCCAGCCAGCCTGGATTCCTATACCGAATTACAAACAATCAGCCGTCGCATCGGGCCGCCAGGCCCTCCGCTGTCCTGAGTCCGGCCGGAGCCTGACCGACACATAAACGTCACGGGCGTAGATCCGCGACGACGACGCGGCGGTATCGATGCATAGGGATAACTCCGCCGAAGGTGCGGAGGCATGAGCGGCGCGTGCTTTAGCAGGCTGCCGCCATTAATGATCCATTCCAGCCCTCTAATCGCGGCGATTCGACCCTCATAACGTAGGGACCGGCCAATAGACGTGCGTGTGCTGCCGCGCGTCGACGAGGAAAACGCCGGCAGCGCTCTCACCGACAGTGCGCACATTGCAACGGCCGCCGCCGCTGTCAAGCCGCCGGGCAAGGCGACGACCGGGCGATACATCCGGTTGTCGTCTACAGGTTCGCTGGCCGTCAATGACGTGTGCCGTGGGGCTGGTTCTGGGAGCGCCGTGGGGCTTGCTGTGGGAGCCGTTTTGGTCGTGGTTCATTCCGAGATGGCGTCTTGACGGGCCGGTGTGATGTATCTAGCATTCTCTACAGCGGAGGACGCATCTGTTCAGCAGAACAGAGAGTGAGTGTTGACGGTTTGGTCGAGGAGTTCGATGTGATGAACGCGGTCGCGGTCGATCGGGATACCCGTGAGGCCGTCGAGGACTTCATGTTCCGGGAAGCGGAGCTCCTCGATGGGGGCCAGTTCCGGGAATGGTTGGGTCTGCTTGACCCCGACATCCGGTATGTGGTTCCGGTGCGCACCACGAGGGAGGACTCCGCAGGCTGGGTGGGCGCGATCGCGCACTGGAACGACGACTACACGGGCCTGGAGATGCGGGTCCTGCGCGGCGAGACGGACTTCTCGTGGGCGGAGTCACCTCGGTCGCGGACCCGGCACTTCGTGTCCAACATCCGCACGACTGCAGGACCGGGGACCGATGAGTTGACCGTGCGCTCGAACCTGTTGTTCTTCCGCAGCCGCGGAGACAGCGGCCGGTGGGAGTTGCTCTCGGCCGAACGCGTCGACGTGGTGCGCCGGACCGACGATTCGCTGCGGCTCGCTCGGCGCGAGGTCCTGCTCGACCACTCGACACTGCCCATCGACAACCTGTCGGTCGTCCTATAGGGCCGAGTTCACCTCACCGCCTTCCTCCTTGGCTATCGCCTACTCCAGAAAGGGTCTGACCACATGACCACCGAAACAACCGAAACCACCGGCACAGCTGACGCGACCGATCCCTACCTGCGGCGCGCGCTGCGCGACGTAGCGGACGGGCTCAAGGTCGGGCGCTTACCGGCCCGCGTCGTCAGCGATCCCGCGCTGCACACGATCGAGATGGAGCGGATCTTCGGACGCGCCTGGGTGTTCCTCGGACACGACTCGGAGTTGGCCAAGTCCGGCGACTTCGTCGTGCGGCACATCGGGGCCGACTCGGTGATCCTCTGCCGGGACGCTTCCGGCCAGATCCAGGCGCTGTCCAATTCCTGTCGACACCGTGGCGCGCTCGTGTGCCGCGCGGAGACGGGAAACACCGCGCACTTCCAGTGCCCGTACCACGGCTGGGTGTACAGCAACACCGGGGAGCTCGTCGGTGTGCCGGCGATGAGGGAGGCCTATCCCGGCGGCTTCGACAAGGCGCAGTGGGGATTACGTCACATCCCCCATGTCGACTCGTACGCCGGATTCATCTTCGGCAGCGTCGATCCGAAGGCGCCGAGCCTGACCGACTACCTCGGCGACACGACGTTCTACCTCGACCTCATTGCGAAGAAGACAGCGGGCGGTCTGGAGGTGATAGGGGCGCCGCATCGATGGGTGATGTCGGCGAACTGGAAGACAGCCGCCGACAATTTTGTCGGCGACTCCTACCACACCCTTTTTGCCCACCGCTCCATGGTCGAGCTGGGCATGGCACCCGGTGACCCGAACTTCGCGAGCGCACCGGCGGAGATCTCGCTGCAGAACGGCCACGGCGTCGGCGTCCTCGGCTTTCCGCCCAACCTCGCCGATTTCCCCGAGTACGAGGGATACCCCGACGAAGTCGTCGACCAGATGGCGGCGTCCTATCCGTCGCCGGCACACAAGGACATGATGCGACGCTCAGCCTTCATTCACGGCACGGTGTTCCCGAATCTGTCCTTCATCAACGTGACCATCGCGCCTGACCATATGTCGCCCCCCACCCCGTTCATCACGTTCCGGGTGTGGCATCCGCTCTCTCATGATCGGATGGAGATCCTCTCCTGGTTCCTGGTCGAACGTGACGCTCCCGAATGGTTGCGCGATGCGTCCCAGGCGTCCTACGTCAACAACTTCGGTCCAGGCGGTGTTTTCGAACAGGACGACGCCGAGGCGTGGAAGGCCATCACCGAATCTGTCCAGGGTCCGTTCGCCGGTGCAGGCCTGCTGAACTACGAAATGGGCATGGACTTGACTCCGCTCACCGACTGGCCAGGGCCGGGAGAGGCTCTCCCGAGCGGGTACGCCGAGCAGAACCAGCGGCGGTTTTGGGGGAGATGGCTGGAATACATGGGCCAGCCTCCCGCATTCGGTGGGCGTGCTTGATGAAGCTTCTACCCAGGCTGTGCGCGAAGTGCGCCCGTCCAACGATCGGCGCCGCGTGAGTGCCGTGACGGCGGGGGACCGCCGGGTCGCGATCGTCACCGCCGCCGCCGCGGGGATCGGTAAGGCGATCGCCCTGCGGTGGTGCCGCGAAGGTGGGTGCTGTGTCATGGCCGACACCGACGGCGAGGGCCTCGATGCCGCCGTGGCCGAATTGGCCGAGTCCGGCGCGGCGGTTCGCGGCGTCGCCGGCGACGTTTGCCTCCGCGATGTTGCAAACAGTGTCGTCGAACGGACGCTGACCGAGTTCGGGCGGCTCGACGCACTGTTCAACGTCGTCGGCGGGAGCCTGGCCCGCAACGTGGAGGAGATCAGCGAGGAGCAGTGGCGCAGCCAGATCGACATGAACCTCGGCAGTGTCTTTCAGATGTCCAAACCCGTAATCCCCTTGCTACGCCAGGGTGGCGGCGGATCGATCGTCAACGTCGCGTCGACGGCCGGGATCCTCGCCGAGAACAGGTGCTCCGCCTACAGCGCAAGCAAAGGCGGGGTCGTGCTGCTCACGAAAAACATGGCCCTCGACTTCGCCCGCGACAACATCCGCGTGAACGCGATCGCCCCCGGGGGCACCCGCACGCCGAGGATCGAACGGTTCCTGGCCGAGCACCCCGAACACGCCTCGATGATGGTTGACCTCTGCGCGATGCAGCGTTTCGCAGGACCAGACGAGATCGCGGCGCCCGCTGTGTTTCTTGCCTCGCCCGAGGCGTCCTACATCACCGGTGCCGTGCTGCCGGTCGACGGAGGCATGACCGCCGGCGTCACTTTCCGGGCGTTCGAGGCGGTATGAGCATGGTCCCTAACCATTTGAATCGTTGCCGGACCCACGAGAGCGCCGCGGGCTGAGATGGAAGCGATCGTTCTTAACGGCAACAACGACGTGAGTCTGACATCGGTGCCAGACCCGGCGCCGCAGGCCGGTGAGGTCATCATCGAAGTGGCGGCGACCGGGCTATGTGGAACTGACCTCCACGAGTATGTGGCGGGGCCCACCTTCTCGCAGCCGCCGGTGGTGCTCGGTCACGAGGTCTCGGGCCGGATCGTGGAGGTCGGTGCGGGCATCGACCAGGCCCGCATCGGGGAGGGCGCCGCGGTGATTCCGATGGATTTCTGCGGGAGCTGCCACTATTGCCACCGGTCGCTCTACCACCTGTGCCAGCGCCCAGGATGGATCGGCTTGACCCGAAACGGGGGCCTGGCGAACTACGTCGCAGTGCCGTCTCGGCTCGCGGTCCGAGTGCCGGACGAGGTGAACCTCGAGGAGGCGGCCCTGACCGAGCCGACGGCGGTGGCATTCCACGCGGTGCGGCGAGCGGAACTGCTCCTCGGCGAAACGGTGATGGTCCTCGGCGCCGGGGCACTGGGGCTCACCGTGATCCAGTGTGCACGCGCAGCAGGAGCGGCGCGGATCTACGTCACGGAACCAAGCGGCGTGCGCGGCAGCCTGGCTCGCGACCTCGGCGCCACGTTGGTGCTCGATCCGAATGACCCCGGGACCACCGCGCGCATCCTGGAGGAGACACGGGGCGTAGGGGTGGACGTCGTCTTCCATGTGGCGGGCAGCGCGGAGGCGTTCACACAAGGCCTGGACTGTCTACGCAAACAGGGCCGCTTCATGGAGATGTCGTCATGGGACGGCGCGGCCTCGCTGGATGTCAACCGCCATCTGCTCAAGGAGACGCAGCTCCGGATGGTTTTCGGGTACGACATGTTCGACGATTTCCCCACCGTCCTCGCCCTGATGGCTGACGGAAAGATCGCGCTCACGCCGCAGATTACCTCTCGAATCCCGCTGGACCGCGCCGTCAAGGAGGGATTGGGCGGGCTATTGGAGGGCCGCGAGGGTTTGGTCAAGGTGCTGGTGAAGCCGTGAGTGACACCAGTCTTGGCGCGGCGCCGGTGAGCTTCGACCCCGTCCACTCGAGAGTGCAGCCCCTTCGCGAGGGCTGTGGCCCAGATTCAGACGAGGAGGCCTGATGCTCGTCGCAGCGACAAGCCGGGGTGTGTTCACCGTGTCCGGCGACGGCACAGCCCGGGCGGCCTGGCCCGAGTTGCCGGGGCAGGTCATGGCAATGGCTGCCCACGGCGAGCGCGTCGCCGTCTCGGTCCACAAGCACGGCGTGTTTCTGGCCACCGCGGGCGCAGACCACTGGACTGACCTCGGCGATGGCCTCGCCCACCGCGACGTGCGCGCGCTGGCGTTCGACCCGCACACACCCAACGCGCTTTACGCCGGAACAGAACCAGCGCACTTGCTGCGGTGGGAAGACGGGACCTGGGCCGAGTGTGGGAACCTCCTCGACGTACCCGAAGCGAAAAGGTGGAGCTTCCCCATCCGCCCGGGAATCGCGCACGTCCGTACCATCGCCGTGCACCCCCTCGAAGCTGACGTCGTCTACGCCGGCATTGAAGTTGGATCCCTCCTGGTCACCCGGGACCGCGGACAGACGTGGGAGGAGGTCGACGGCCTCGGTCACGACATCCACCGCGTGGTCTTGCACCCCGAAGCTCCCGACCGGCTCATCGTCACCACAGGCCAGGACACCAAGCCTTACCGCGGCGGCAAGGGCATTTACCGCAGCACCGACCGCGGAAAGAGCTGGGCGCAGTCGAACGACGGCCTTGGCGAGCGCAACTACACCGAAGACGCGATCGTGGTGCATCCCGCCGACCCCGACGTGATGTTCCTTGCCGCGGCCGACGGCATCCCACCGAAGTGGGCCGCAGTGCGCCGGCTGGTGATGGGCGTGCTCAACGGCAATGTCTATTTCCTGTCGCCGTCCAAACTGCGCCGACGCCGCGGCGCCGACGTGGGGTTCTTCCGCAGCAACGACGGTGGCGTCTCCTGGGGACGGCTGGATACCAACGGCGACCGCGGCCTGTTCGACATGGTCTGGGCGCTGGAAGGGGTGCTCACTGAACACGGTGAGTTTCGGCTGTACTACGGCACCACGGCGGGTGAACTCAGCGTGTCGGAAGACGAGGGCCACACCTGGACGCGCCTCGCCGACGGCCTGGGCGCGATCACCCACATCGCGACTCTGGAGAAAGGAACAGTGCAGTGAACATTGGACCGACGCTGGAGTTCGACCATGTGCAGCCTGCGATTCGGAAACGTTTCACGTCGGCCGCGGACATCCCCAAGGAGGTGTTCAGCGACCCCGAGATCTACCGGGAAGAGCTCGCCCGGATCTTCTATGGCCCCTACTGGCATCCGATCGCACACCGAGCCGAGCTGCCCGAGCGCAACGCCTTCCGGACGAGATGGCTCGCCGACACGCCGCTTTTGATGGTGCGGGACGGCGATAACCGCATCCGCGTCTTCGTCAACTCCTGCGCCCACCGGGGAACCCTGCTGGAACAGCGCCGGTGCGGGGTGGCGGAGCGATTCGAGTGCCCGTATCACCGGTGGCTCTTCACCAACGACGGCCGCTTCGCCGGCGCGCCCCGCCGCATGCAGTTCCGCCCCGACTTCCGCGAGGAGGACTACGGCCTGCGGGAGCTGCATGTGGTCGAGTCGTGGGGATTGATCTTCGTCAGCATGGATGATGAGCCGCCGCCGCTCGACGACTTCCTTGGCGATAGTGCTGGTCCGCTGCGCGACTGCATGCTCGATGACGGGGACTTGACGTTGCTGGGCTACCAGACGGTGGTGTTTCAAAGTAACTGGAAAACCTACATTGACAACGATCCCTACCATGCCCCGCTACTGCACAGCGCGTTCAAACTGCTCAACTGGCAAGGCGGCAACGGCGACATCTTGGTCAGCGAGCCCTATGGGCACATGTCGATTCTGTACGATTCGCAACCCTACGTGGACAACGGTTTTCTGGCTGACCCGAGTGTGGTCACGCGGATGGGGGACGACAGCCGAGCCCGCGTGATTGCGTTACGGCCGGTCACCGGCATCGTGCGTCACGTCGACACGATCAACGTCCGGTACGCCCGCCCGCTCGGGGTTGATCGTACCGAGGTGCGCTACACGTTCTTCGGCCACGCCAGCGACAGCGAGGACTACGCGCGCCACCGGGTCCGCCAGTCGTCCAACCTGCTGGGCCCGAGCGGCTTCATCAGCATCGAGGACGCCGCCGTCTACAACCGCGTGCAGGCGACCGCGCGTGATGGCGGCTACCAGCGGTTCGTCGCCGGCGTCGGCCGCCCGTTGTCGCAGTCGTCGCAGAACGACGAAGTCGCCAATACAGGGTGGTGGGCCCACTACCGGGAGGTGATGGAGTTTTGTTGACAACGAGCATCGAAGATCGGCGGGCACGCGCCGCCTACCTGGTGGACGAACTGCTGGGGGCCTACGCTCGCGCAGTCGACGAGCAGGACTTCACCGCGTGGCTTGCCCTGTTCGCGCCGGAATGTGCCTACGAGGTGCGCGCGATGGAGAACGTCCGCGAGGGGCTGCCGCTGGCATACATGATGGACGATTGCCGGCAACGGCTGGTCGACCGCGTGAAGATGATCCAGGATGTCTGGGCGGGCACCGTCGAACCTTATGACACCCGCCACCTTCAGCAACGCACGGCGATGCGGGAACTCGGCGAAGACCGCTGGGAGGTGCGGTCCAACATCCTCGTTACCTATACCGGGGCCTCCGGCGAGCCCGGGATCTTGGTCAGTGGCCACAGCGAAGATGTCGTTGTCCTCGAGCATGAGACCGCGTTGTTCCAGCAAAGATTCGTGGTGCTCGACAACACCCCACCGCGTTATCTGGTGTACCCCGTTTGACTCGTTGACCTGAAGGAGATGACTTGATCATGAGTGCCGTCGCGTTGATGTCGCCCGACTGGGCGCACGCGTACCGCGATCTGTGGAATGGCTCGGCCGAGATCCGGCAGGACGCCAAAGACTTGACCATGCTGATCGAATGGCGAGTTCAGGACGCAAACGACCAGGTGTCACAGTTGGAGATCACCGACGGTGAGGCTGTCTACGGCGGGGGCCAGATCGAGGGGCGAAAGCCCGACTTCGTCCTGACTGCAACCGCGAATGTCTGGCACCGGGTTGCGGAAGGCGAGATCGGAGTCGCGACCGCCATCGCGACGCGCAAGATCAAATTCGTCGGCCCGATCAAGGTGGCGATGGCGAACATGGCGGTGCTCAGCGCCGGACTCCGTCTCGTGGGCGAGGTCGACGGACTCGTGTGGGGCGACTGAGCCGTGGCATCTACCTCATGGCCGCGATGTGACCGGCCGACCGCTGCTTACGGGGCCATCGAGTTTCACGGGGTGATCACGGGTGAAGACGGTCGACCAGTTCCTGACGCCCTGATCGAGACCTGGCATGCCGCGGGCGACGACAACAATGCGGCGACGACGACCGGACTGCCGCGGTGCGACCGCCGAACCTCTACTCGCCCGAGTAGCGCCATCACGGACCAACAGGGTCGTTACAGCGTGAGAATGGTGCCGTCTCGCGCACCCGAGCACGGAGCAGCGCCGTTCATTGCGGTGTCGGTACATGCCCGGGGGCTTCTCGATCGGCTGATCACCCGCGCCTATCTTCCGGGGTGTCATCTCGCCAAAGACTCCCTGCTGCGCCGCCTGCCCGCCGAGCGGCGGCAGGCCCTTATCGCCACCCGCGACGACATCGGACTTCGTTTCGACATCACGCTGCGGCCAGCAATTGGCATGACGGTTGACACCTCTGGTGAGCCGCGCCAGGAAGCAGCAACGTGACTGCGCCTCAGCAAGGTAATGGGGACTTCGAGTGAAGCGCTTTTCGCTCCGTGACAAGTTCGAGGACCTCCCGACAGCGGCTGACGTCAAAGCGTTGAAACCACTCAGCGTAATTGGCGGGCTCTACGCGATGACGCTGGACATGTTCGTCGCGATGGTCAAACCACCGTTCCAATGGCGCGAGTTCCTCCTCCAAACATGGTTCGTGGCACGGGTTTCCGTGGTTCCCGCGCTGACTTTGTCGATTCCCCTCGTTGTGCTGACGTCATTCACCTTCAACACGTTGCTCGGCGAGTTCGGCGCCGCCGACTTCTCAGGAACCGGCGCAGCATTGGGCGCGGTCAACCAGATCGGCCCCTTCGTGACCGTCCTCGTCGTCGCCGGTGCCGGCGCTTCGGCGATGTGCGCCGATCTCGGGTCGCGCACCATCCGCGAGGAAGTCGACGCGATGCGGGTCCTCGGCCTTGACCCGATCCATTCCCTTGTCGTCCCCAGGGTGCTGGCGACGACGACGGTCGCGGTGCTCCTGTCATCTGTCGTGACCGTGACTGGTCTCCTTGGCGCTTTTTTGTTCTCGGTGTACTTCCAGCACGTGACTCCCGGGTCATTCGTTGCCAGTATGACGCTGATCACGGGTCTCAGCGATGTCCTCGTGTCTCTGGTCAAGGCCACGCTGTTCGGTTTCGTGGCGGGTCTGATTGCCTGCTACCAAGGCTTGCGGGTGCAAAAAGGCGCGGCCGGTGTGGGTAACGCGGTCAACGAAACCGTTGTCATTGCGTTCTTGTTGCTGTTCGTCGTCAATGCCATCGTCACTGCGGTCGGGTTCGAGGTCACGAAATGAGCGCCGGCGTTGTCTTACGGCAGCGGTTTCCAGGCACCGCCCGCTCTTTGAGCCAGTGGAGGGCCAAGTGGAGAGATCTCGGCGATCAGGCCCACTTCTACGGACAGTCGGTCGCCTCGATCGTCCAGGCGGTGGGTATTTATCGGGCTGAATTGCTGCGCCAGATCGCCGCGATCGGTCTCGGCTCGGGATCCTTGGCGGTGGTGGGTGGCACCGTTGCGGTCGTTGCCTTCCTGAATTTGTCGACCAGCGGCGCCCTGGCAAGTCAGGCCTACAACCAGATGTCTCAAGTCGGCGTGGAAGCGTTGGCCGGCTTCACCTCCGCCTTCGTTAACGTTCGGTTGGTCACCCCGGCCAGCTCCGCCTTCGCGTTCGCCGCGACGATCGGTGCCGGTACCACCGCGCAGCTGGGCGCGATGAAAATCAATGAGGAGGTCGACGCGCTCGCGGTGATGGGCATCCGGCCGATTGCCTATCTGGCCTCAACCCGTCTGCTCGCCGGCATGATCGTGGTCATTCCACTGTATTGCGTGGCCTTGTTGATGTCGTTCTTCTCGGTACGGGTCATCACCACCGCGTTTTACGGGCAAGGGTCCGGAGTATTCGACCACTACTTCGACACCTTTCTCAATCCACAGGCTGTGTTCTTCTCCTTCGCCGTCACGGTCGCCGAAGTGCTGGTGATCATGCTGATCCACACGTACTACGGACTTAACGCCACCGGCGGTCCCGCGGGCGTGGGCGAGGCGGTCGGGCGCGCGACCCGGACGTCACTGATCGCGTCGCAACTGGTGATTCTGTTAGTCACCCTGGCTCTCTACGGCCAGACCGGCAACTTCAACTACGCGGGGTGACGCGTATGGCAGACGGTATGGGCGCTCGTCGGATCTCCACCGAATGGTGGGCGGTGTTCCTGGTCGCGGGCATCGTCGCGGCGGTGGCGCTGAGTCTGACCATGTTCAACGGGACGTTCACCCCAAGCGTGCCGGTGACTCTGACAGCGGACCGCTCGGGTCTGGTGCTGGAGCCCAACTCCCGGGTGAAGATGCGCGGGGTGCAGGTCGGCCGCGTCAGTTCGGTTGGCGGCGGAGACTTGACACGCATCCAGCTGGACATCGACCCAGCCCAGATCGGACACATCCCGGCCAACGTCGAGGCGCGCATCCAATCCATATCCCTGTTCGGGGCGAAGTATGTCGACCTCGTCTACCCACCCAACCCCAGCCCGCAGCGGCTGTCCGCGGGAGCGGTGCTGAGATCACAGAACGTCGCCACCGAAGTCAACACCGTGTTTCAGAACGTGGTGCAGCTGATCAAGGCGATCGACCCGTTCAAGCTGAATGCCGTACTCAGCGCGCTCGCCGAGGGAGTGAGAGGACAAGGTGACAGGATCGGCGAAGCGATCACCGCGGGCAATCAGGTTCTGCTGGAGCTGAATCCACGTACCGACACTGTGCGCGAGGACTTCCGCGCGCTTAAAGGTGTCAGCGACACCTACAGCGCCGCGGCAAAGAACATCATCGACACCCTGGCCGCCGCGACCACAACCAGCGCGACAGTCGCCAGCCACGCCCAGCAACTCGACGCGCTGCTGCTCAACGTCGTGGGGCTGTCGCGCAGCGGAGTGGACCTGCTAGGTCCCAGCAAAGACAACCTGGTGAAAGCGGTCAACCTGCTGGAGCCCACGACGAACTTGCTGATGAAGTACAACCCGGAGCTCACCTGCTTGTTCGTCGGCGCCAAGACCACCCTCGACAACGGCTACGCCGACATGCTCGGCGGAAACGGCAAGTCTCTCATCATGGACGCTGAACTGTTGCCGGGATACGACCCGTACCGGTATCCGGCCAACCTGCCCATCAACGCCGGCAAGGGCGGGGAAGGCGGAAAGCCCGGGTGCGGCTCGCTGCCCGACGTCGCCCAGAACTTCCCGGTGAGACAGCTGATCGCCAACACCGGCTTCGGCACCGGATTGGATTGGCGGCCCAATCCCGGCATCGGATTCCCTGGGTACGCCAACTACTTCCCCGTGACTCGGGCGGTCCCCGAACCGCCGAGTATCCGCTACCCGGGCGGTCCGGCGCCCGGCCCCGTGCCCTACCCCGGCGCGCCGCCCTACGGCGCACCCCAGTACGGACCAGATGGCACGCCTCTCTATCCCGGGGTTCCGCCACCGCCGTCACCGGGAGCCACACCACCGTGACCGTCGGCCACACAGACCGTCGAAACATAGCCGCTAACTTCGGAGGGGAGCATCGCCGTGACCAATAAGGTGTCGGCCGTCTTGTGGCGCCTCGGGATCTTCGTGGTCGTTTGCGCTCTGGGTGCATTTGCCCTCTTTGCCGTCTTCGCGCAGCTGCGCTTCGAGCGCGAACAGACCTATACCGCTGTCTTCACCAACGTCAGCGGACTGGAGAGCGAGGATTTCGTCCGCATCGCCGGTGTGGAGGTCGGCAAGGTCCAAACCATCACAGTCCGCGATGACTCCACGGTGCAGGTCGAGTTCGGGGCCGACGACTCGGTGGTACTCACCGACGGCAGCCGGGGTGTCATCAAATACGACAACCTGATCGGGGACCGCTACCTGGCGATCGAGGAAGGCGCGGGCGGGACCAAGAAACTGCGGCCCGGCGACACAATTCCGTTGAATCGCACCGCGCCGGCACTGGATCTGGACGCCGTGATCGGTGGGTTCCGGCCGCTGTTCCGCGCCCTGGACCCCACACAGGTCAACACTCTCACCGGCCAACTCATCGCAGCTTTTCAGGGTCAAGGCGCCACGATCGGTTCCATTTTGGCTCAGACCGCAGCGCTGACGAACACTCTGGCCGACCGAGACGAGCTGATCGGGCAAACCATCGTCAACTTGAACGCGGTGCTGGGGTCGCTGGGCGAGCACAGCGAGCAATTCGGCAAGGCTGTCGACTCGCTGTCGCAGCTCGTGCACGGGCTGCAAGCCCGCAAGCAGGACATCAGCAACGGAGTGGCCTACGCCAACGAGGCTGCCCGCTCGATCGCCGATCTTCTCGCACAAGCCCGACCACCGCTGCAGAAAACTGTGCACGAGACCGATCGCACCGCGACCGCTGTGCTCGCAGATCGTGACTACTTCGACAACCTCCTCAATACATTGCCCGACGCCTACCAGGTGCTGCTGCGGCAAGGGCTCTACGGCAACTACTTCGCCTTCTACCTGTGCGATCTGCTGTTGAAAGTGAATGGAAAGGGCGGACAACCCGTGTACATCAAGCTGGTGGGACAAAGTAGCGGCAGGTGCACACCCCAATGAAGGCCTTCGGGGAGCGCAACTTCGTCGTCATCGGAGCCATCGGTGTCGTGGCCACCGCCGCCCTCGTCCTCGGCGCGCTCAACTACGACAAGCTGCCGTTCGTCTCCTCCGGCAAGACCTATTCGGCGTATTTCGACGAGGCCGGCGGACTGACCACCGGCGCCCCGGTGCGGGTGTCGGGGGCTCCCGCCGGCCAAGTGCAGAGCATCGCCCTCGACGGTCAGTGGGTACTGGTCACGTTCACGGTGGCCGACGGTATCCGGCTGGGGGACCGTAGCGAGGCGTCGATCAAGACGACCAGTGTGCTTGGCAACAAGGTTCTCGACCTCACCACCCGCGGCACCGAGACGCTCGCCGGCACCATCCCTGTCGAGCGGACCACCTCGCCGTATCAATTGCCGGACGCCCTCGGAGACCTCACGACCACCATCAGCGGGCTCGACACCGAGCAGCTATCCACCTCGCTGACAGTGTTGTCCCAGACCCTCCAAGACACCCCCGACGACCTGCGCCTCGCCGTCGCGGGCGTCGCCCGCTTCTCGGACACTCTCAACCAGCGCGATGCCCGGCTGCGCGAACTGCTCGCGAACGCCGCCAAGGCGACCACCGTCCTGGGCGAACGCACCAACGACATCGTGCGTCTGATCTCCGACACCAATGCGTTGTTGGCGCAGCTGCGTTCCCAAAGCGCTGCGCTGGACGAGATCTCGACGAACATCTCTCAGCTCAGTCGGCAGATCGCCGGGTTCATTGCGGAAAACAAGACGACGCTCAAGCCCGCCCTCGACAAGCTCAACGGGGTTCTCGAGATCCTCGACAACCGGAAGGTTCAGATCCAAGAGTCCATCAAAGGGCTGGCGGCCTATGCGATGCAGTTCGGCGAGACCGTCGCTGCCGGCCCTTTCTTCAACGCCTATCTCGCCAACCTGGTGCCTGGACAGTTCATTCAACCGTTCGTCGATGCGGCGTTCTCCGATCTCGGTCTGGATCCCAACGTGCTGCTACCTTCCGAGCGCGACGACCCCCAGGTGGGCCAGCCCGGTACCCCGGCGCTGCCGATTCCGTATCCGAGGACCGGCCAGGGTGGCGACCCCAAATTGACGCTGCCCGATGCGATCACCGGAAACCCGGGCGATCCTCGCTACCCGTATCGCGAACCCGTACCGGCCCCTCCGCCAGGTGGGCCCCCACCAGGTCCGCCGGCACCCCTACCACCCGATCAGCAGGCCCCACGGCCGCCGACCCCAAGCGCGGTCTTCGTGCCGGCGCCCGGCGAAGTCGCGCCCGGACCAACAGATTCCTCGATTCCCCAAGGCAGACGATGACGAAATCTCGGACCAAACTCGGATTGGCAATCGTTCTGGTCAGCCTCATCGTGGGCGGGTCGATTGCGGTGACTCGTGCGGCACACGAGCCCGATCGAGTACACGTTGTCGCCTTCTTCGACAACAGCAACGGGGTGTTCGTCGGCGATGATGTCCGCATCAAGGGCGTTCGCGTCGGCGGGATCGACGCCATCGACCCGGAGCCCACACGAGTCAGGATCGCCTTCTGGGTCGACGCGAAATACACGGTGCCCGCCGATGCCAAAGCGGTGATCCTGTCGCCGACGCTGGTGACCTCCCGCGCCATCCAATTGACTCCCGGCTACACCGGTGGCCCGACGCTGCAGGACAACGCCGTCATCCCCAGAGAACGCACCGCTGTTCCAGTGGAGTTCGACGAATTGCGCCGACAGCTCGAACGGCTGACGACACTGCTGCAGCCCACCGAGCCCGGCGGAGTCAGCACGCTGGGCGCCCTGGTCAACACCGCCGCCGACAACTTGCGCGGCCAAGGCCCGGCAATACGCGACGCCATCATCCAGTTGTCACAGTCGGTGTCCGCGCTAGCCGATCACAGCCCGGACATCTTCAGCAGCGTCAAGAATCTTTCGACACTCGTGTCTGCGCTGCAGGACAGCACCGTCCTGATACGTCAGCTGAATCAGAACCTCGGGTCGGTCACCGGGCTACTGACCAACAACCCGACCGAAGTCGGGGACGCGGTGAAGAACCTCAATGACGTGGTGGGCGACCTGACGGCTTTCGTCGCCGCAAACCGCGAGACGATCGGCGCCACGTCGGACAAGTTGACGTCGGTCTCCGATGCACTGACGGCCAGCATCGACGACATCAAGCAGCTGCTGCATATCGCGCCGACGACGTTGTCCAACGCCGCCAACCTCTACAAGCCCGCGCAGGGCACGCTCACCGGAGTTCTCAACGTCGCGAATTTCTCGGATCCGATCACCTTTTTGTGCGGCGCAGTGCAGGCCGCGTCGCGACTGAACAACGAACAATCGGCGAAATTGTGTGTGCAGTACTTGGCGCCGATCATCAAGAACCGCCAATATAACTTCCCCCCGATCGGGGTGAACCCGGTCGTCCAGGCCAGCGCCCGGCCGAATGAAGTGACGTACAGTGAGGACTGGATGCGGCCGGACTACATTCCGCCGCAGCCGATTTCGCCACCCGATGCAACCGCCTCCGACCCGAATGCGCCGCCACCGCTTGGCGGGCCAGCGCTGCCAGCTGAAGCCCCAGTGCCGGTTTCTGGCCCGTCGGGTCAGCCGACCGATCCGGCCGCCGGGCTGCCCGGCATGATGATTCCACCCGGGAGCGGCTCATGACGGGGAAGCGCTGCGTTCGTGCCGCCGCGGTGATCGTGATCGCGCTGACCATCGCCGCTCTGTCGGGATGCGGTTTTCGCGGGTTGAACTCCTTTCGGCTGCCCGGGACGCAAGGCCACGGGCAGGGCTCGTACACGATCCAAGCCGAAATGCCCGATGTCGAAAACCTTCAGCCAAACTCGCGTGTCCGAGTGGGTGACGTCAATGTGGGTACGGTCACGAAGATCGAGCGTCGAGGGTGGCATGCGCTGCTCACCCTCGCACTCGATGGTGGCGTCGACCTTCCCGCCAACTCGACCGTGTCGCTGGGTCAAACCAGCCTGCTGGGCTCACTGCACATCGAGTTGGCGCCCCCCACCGATGTTCGCCCGGCGGGAAAACTCCGGACCGGTTCGCTGATTCCGTTGTCCTCGGCTGGGGCCTACCCGTCCACCGAACAGACCCTGGCGTCGGTCTCCCTCCTGCTCAACGGCGGCGGAGTGGGGCAGGTACAGGACATCACCACAGCACTCACGTCCGCGCTGGGAGGCCGCGAAAAGGAATTCCGCAGCCTCCTCACACAGCTGGACACCTTCACCGCCAACGTCAACGGTCAAATCGACGACATCATCGCGGCCACCGAGAGCCTCAACAATCTGGCCGCCCAGTTCGCCGCACAAAAACCAGTCATCGATAAGGCGCTAGAAACGATTCCCGACGCGCTGGCGGTGATTAACGCCGAACGCGACCAGCTCGTGGAGGCGGTCGACCAGCTCGGCAAATTCGGCGCACTGGCCGCGGACTCAGTCAACCAGTCGCAAGAGTCATTGATCCAGATCTTGAACGACCTGGGACCGGTACTGGAATCACTGGCGAACGCCGGTCCCGCGTTGACCCGTTCACTGAACTTGTTCACCACCGTTCCGTTCGTGAAAGACAACCTGACCAAGTGGTGGCGGGGTGATTACGCCAACATCACCACCATCGTCGACTTGACATTGAGTCGCATCGACGCGGCGCTATTCACCGGTACCCGGTTCGAAGGCAACCTCACCGAACTTGAATTGCAGTGGGGCCGCACGATCGGGCAACTGCCAAGCCCCTACACCGCGCGAAATCCGCTAATTGTCCCGTACCGGTTGGACCAAGGACCGTAAATGTACCTGAGTAAACGAGTTCGGGTGCAGCTGGCCGTCTTTGGAGCGGTGACGCTGTTGGCCGGTGGAAGCATGGGCTTCTACTACCTTCGGCTGCCGAGCCTGCTCTTCGGTGTCGGCCGTTACCAAGTCACCATGAAGCTTCAGGACTCAGCGAGCCTGTACGACAACGCCAACGTCACCTACCGGGGCGCGACGGTAGGCCGGGTCTCAGATGTCCGCCTCAGTGACACGGGCGTCGACGCCGTGCTGTCGCTGCAGTCAGACATCAAGATCCCGGCGGACCTCGAGGCTCACGTGGGTAGCCAGACCGCGGTAGGCGAATTGTTCGTCGACCTCGTCCCGCGAAGCGGTGACGGTGCGCGGCTGAAGAACGGCGACGTGATATCGGCCGACCGCACCTCGGTCCCTCCCGACATCAACGCACTGCTGCGGGCTGTCAACACCGGTGTCCAAGCGATCCCGCGCAACAACCTCAAAACGGTGATCGACGAGTCCTACACGGCTTTCGGTGGCTTGGGCCCCGAGCTTTCCCGGCTGACCCGGGGTGCCACCACGCTGGCCATCGATGCGCGCAACAACCTGCCCGCGCTGACCACCCTCATCGATGAGTCCAAACCCATTTTGGATACCCAGACCGACACCTCCGACTCCATCCAGACCTGGGCGGCCAATGTCGCTCAAATCACCAATCAGCTGCAGCTGCAGGATGATTCGGTGCGGGGCTTACTGGTCAACGGGCCCCCCGCCGCAGACGAGGTACGTCAGCTGTTCGACCGCGTACGGCCCACCTTGCCCATCCTGCTGGCCAATATGGTCAGCCTCGGGCAAGTGGCCCTGACCTATCAACCCAACCTCGAGCAGATCCTCGCCCTGTACCCGATCGAGATCGCCGGCCTCCAAGGTGCCGCACTGGCCAACCGAAACACCAAACAGGACTACAAAGGTGTGTTCTTGTCCTTCAACCTAAACCTCAATGTGCCCCCGCCGTGCAGAACGGGATACCTACCCGCCCAACAGCAACGCACACCGACTGAAGTGGATGCCCCACCGAAGCCCGCCGGTGACTTGTACTGCCGGATACCACAGGAATCCGGCCTCACGAACGTCCGCGGAGCTCGAAACCTGCCCTGTGTGACTCGGCCGGGAAAGCGCGCGCCCACGGTGAAGATGTGCGAAAGCGACGAAAACTACGTACCACTCAACGACGGCACCAACTGGAAAGGCGATCCGAATGCGACGCTGTCCGGTCAGGCGGTTCCGCAGCTGCCGCCAGGAACGCCACCGCCCACCCCGGTGCCGGCGACCGCCCCGATTCCGGTCGCCGAGTACGACCCGAGCACAGGCAGCTACATCGGACCGGATGGAAAACAGTACAGGCAGGCGGATTTGGGCCGGAATGCTGCCGGGGATCAGACCTGGCAGGACATGCTGCTTCCGCCAAAGGACGGTGAACGGTGACCATCCACACCGCCGACGACCCGGCCGACGATCCCACAGCGAGTGGGACGGCCCCTGATGACACCCTCGTTGTCGGCCCCGACAACGGCCCCGACAGTGGAGGCGCCGACGGCGAGGACCCCGAAGGCCTCAACGACAAACCTGAAACCGCGCGCGCCTGGCGCAAGGCGATGCCGCCGCAGCGACTGGCGCTTGTGATGGGATTGGTAGCAGCGTTGACGATGGCCGCTCTGACCAGTTGGCTCGGCTTCCAGACCTACCAAGCGCATCAGGCCGCCGAACAACGTCAGCTATTCGTGCAGGTCGGACGGCAAGGCGCACTGAATCTGACCACGATCGACTGGCAGCACGCCGACGTCGATGTAAAGCGCATTCTCGACTCGGCTACCGGCACGTTCTACGACGAGTTCTCCCAGCGGTCACAGCCGTTCATCGACGTGGTCAACAAGGTGAAGTCCAAATCGGTGGGCACCATTACCGAGGCCGGCTTGGAATCGCATTCCCGTGACACGGCCCAGGTGCTGGTCGCGGTCAGCGTGAAGACCACGGTCGGCGATGGGCCAGAACAGGAACCCCGGTCATGGCGAATGCGCGTCACGGTGCAGAAAGTCGGCAACGATGCGAAGGTCGCCGACGTGGAGTTCGTGGTATGAGGAATTCACCAGCGAAAGTCGAGCCCGATGACGGCGACGCCGCCCACTCCGCCGGAGCCGACGCCCAACCACCATCACCCGAGAAAACATCGAAGAGCGCGTCGGGATGCGAGGCCGCCGTAGCGCCAGAATGCCTGGACCGCGACGATGTGGCCTCGATAGCCGACCGTCGCGGCACTTTCGTGCGGATGCTCGGATTCTGGCTCTTGCCCTCAATCGCGTTGTTGCTGGCGCTGGGCGCGGCCTACTTCAAGTATCAAGAAGGAACCGCCAGTGACGAGGATCGCGCCCGCGTTGAAACCGTTCAGGTCGCCACCGAAGCGACGGTCGCGATGCTGTCCTACACACCCGAAACGGCAGCCGAGAAACTCAAGGCCGCGCGCGATCGACTGACGGGACCATTTCGCGGTTCATACACATCGTTGACTGAGGATGTCGTCATTCCTGGGGCACAGCAGCAACGAATCTCAGCCACCGCCAGGGTGTCAGCCGCCGCCTCCGTCTCCGTAAGCAAGAACCGTGCCATCGTCATGGTGTTCGTCGACCAAACCACCACTGTGGGCAAAGACGCGCCGACAGAGACCGACTCCGTAGTCCAGGTCAGCCTCGACAAGGTCGAATCCCACTGGTTGATATCGGGTTTCGAGCCGAAATGAGCACCATCCAAACTTCAAGGTCGGCTGGTGGCCCCCAAGTCCGCCGATAGCAGCGTGTGAGGAGTGACCTTGAGTGCCGTGCGCGCAGTGAGACCATTTAGGATCCACGTCGCCGATGACGTTCTCGACGATCTACGAACGCGTCTTTCGCGGACCCGTTGGCCGGAAGCCGAATGTGTACCGGACTGGACCCAGGGCATCCCGCTCGGGTACACCCGCGAACTGGCCGCCTATTGGGCCGACGGATACGACTGGCGGTCCCGTGAAGCCGCCCTCAACCGATTCGATCAGTTCGTCGTCGAAATCCACGGCGTGGACATCCATTTCATCCACCAGCGATCTCCGCACCAAGAGGCTTTTCCGCTGGTGATCACCCACGGCTGGCCCGGCTCGATCGTGGAGTTTCACAACGTGATCGAGCCGCTGACCAACCCGACTGCCCACGGGGGACGGGCCGAGGACGCCTTCCACGTGGTGTGCCCGGCGCTTCCGGGCTACGGTTTCTCCGGCAAGCCCACCAACGCCGGCTGGGGTGTCGGGAAGATCGCGCAGGCCTGGGAGACGCTCATGCTGCGCCTTGGCTACCAGCGCTACGGCGCCCAGGGCGGCGACTGGGGCGCAGCGATCACCACACAAATGGGCCGCAACCGCGGCCACTGCGCCGCCATCCATCTGAATATGCCGATCGCTTACCCTCCAGCGGGCGGCATCACCGATCCGACCGAGGAAGAACAGCTGGCCCTGGCCGCCCTGACGACTTATCAGCGTTGGGAGACAGGCTATTCCGAGCAGCAGTCCACCCGGCCTCAGACCGTCGGCTACGGACTGGCCGATTCGCCGGTCGGCCAGATGGCCTGGATCGTCGAGAAATTCGCAGCGTGGATGGACTGCGACGGCCATCCCGAGAACGTGCTCAGCCGCGATGAGCTCCTCGACAACGTCATGATGTACTGGGCTACCAATAGTGGCTCCTCCTCGGCCCGGTTGTACTGGGAGAGCTTCAAGACCCTGGACGCGACAACTCGTGTGGAATTGCCCACTGGTATTGCTGCCTTCCCCAAGGAGGTCCTGCGCGCACCGCGAAGTTGGTGCGAACCGATCTACAACATCACCCATTGGACGACCATGCCGCGCGGCGGGCACTTCGCCGCTCTGGAACAACCGAGGCTCTTCGTCGACGACATCCGCGCATTCTTCGAATCCGTGCGGTGATGCGGCCAGCCGGCAGGCAACGAAGCTTTGGGAGCACGCTTTCGATGAGCTAAACTTTCTGTATTGCGGAGATATTATCTGCTAGCAAGAGGATGCCCGCTGACAAGCACGTGTCAACTATCAAGGAGGCGATGAGTGGTAGACGACCCACGGAGTGCAGTCATGAGAACGTGGACGCTCCCGCTAGGTGACGCAACTTTGCAGGGCCAAAGCGTCTACGACGTGGAGGATCCGTGTACCGGCGACGTGCTGACCCAGGTGCCCGACTGCAGCAGTGAGGATGTCGACAGGGTGGTGGCGACTGCACATGCCGCTCAACGCGATTGGGCGCTGCGGACGCCTCGCCAGCGCGGCACCGCGCTGCGGGCTTTGGCGACACTCATGCGCGATCACTCTGAAGAGCTCGCGCTGCTCGACGCAATTGACGGCGGCTTTCCACTGCCTGCGATGCGCGACGACGTCACGTGGGCGGCCGACGTGCTCGAGCTGATGGCAGACGACGCGCTCGACCTCGGCGGACGGACTATCCCGCTCTCGGCGAACCTGCACTACACGCTGCAGCAGCCCTACGGCGTAGTCGCTCGAATCGTCCCCTTCAATCATCCCGTCCTATTTGCAGGATCCAAGATCGCCGCTCCGCTGATGGCGGGGAACGCCGTGGTGCTCAAAGCTCCCGATCAAACACCGTTGTCGGCCATCCGGCTCGCCGAGCTCGCCAGGGAGGTCCTGCCCGAAGGCCTATTCGGGGTGGTAACCGGGCACGGGGCAACTGCCGGCGCCGCGTTGGTTGCCCATCCACTAGTCCGGCGAATCGGCTTCATCGGCTCCCCGGGCACGGGCCGACATATCCAGCGCTTGGCGGCCGAGCACGGCGTCAAATACGTCACGCTGGAACTCGGCGGCAAGAACCCGATGATCGTCATGCCCGACGCCGACCTCGAGGCGGCTGCCAAAAGCGCCGTGGTAGGGATGAACTTCACCACCACCGCGGGCCAATCATGCGGATCAACAAGCAGACTGCTGCTGCACGAAGCGATCGCTGACGAGGTGATTGATCTGGTCGTCGATCAGGTCGCTGCCATCAAGGTAGGCGACCCGCTCGTTGACGGCACGGACATGGGACCCGTCATCGACCAAGCGCAATACTCAAAGTCGTTGCGGGCCATCGAGTCAGGACGGGCGGGCGGCGCCAGCGTACTTACCGGTGGAGGACGCGCGCAGGGTGTTGGTAGCAAAGGCTGGTATGTCGCCCCGACCGTATTGGCTGGAGTGGCACCACAAGCCGATGTCGCCCGCGACGAGATCTTCGGGCCCGTTCTTTCGGTGCTGACCGTCCGTGACGAAGCCGAGGCTGTCGAAGTTGCCAACAGCGTCGAGTTCGGGTTGACCGCCGCGGTGTGGACCAACGACGTAAGCCAAGCCCACCGCATGGCTGCGGGACTTGATGCCGGCTACGTCTGGATAAACGGCAGTGCACGCCATTACTGGGGGTTGCCCTTCGGCGGTTGGAAATCGTCAGGTGTTGGATCCGAAGAGTCCACGGAGGAACTGTTGTCCTACACCCAAGTCAAGGCAGTAACCGTCACCTTGGACTGAACTGCGTCGATGCGCTGGAAGGCGTCGACTGCGGACGGTGACCTTTCTCGCAGTCGAAATCCTGTGGGAGAACTGCTATTTGACGTAGGGCGTCAGTCGGCCGTGCATCGGCGCCCCAGACGATAAGCGACCGATTAGAAAATCGACTCGGGACACGGCATCGCGCCGTTGCGGGTATGTGACACGCGGCTGTTTCCCCCGGAACCCCTCCGATGCCCGCGGCGGCGGCTATGTCCGGCGTCGGGTCGGGCAGCACGCAATCGACTGGTACACGCCGACTTGCGCTAGCATCAGTTGTAGTTTCAAAATAGTTGTGTGAATGAAACTGTTGTCGAACGACTGAGCCGCCGGCACAAGGCCTTCGTCCTGGCGTCCTGCTGCCTGAGCGTGCTCATTGTGTCGATCGACGTGACCATCGCCAACGTTGCAATCCCGAGCATCCGCGCCGACCTTTCGGCGTCGCCTTCGCAAATGCAGTGGGTCATTGACATCTACACCTTGATGGTGGCCTCGCTATTGCTGCTCTCGGGTGCCATGGCCGACCGATTCGGTCGGCGGCGTACGTTGCAGATCGGGTTGACAATCTTTGCGTCGGCCTCCCTACTGTGCAGCGTGGCTCCCAACGTCGAAACGCTGATCGGCGCCCGCTTCCTGCAGGCGATCGGCGGTTCGATGCTCACTCCTGCTGGGTTGTCGATCGTCACGCAGGTGTTCACCGGCAGAGTGGAGCGCGCGCGCGTCATCGGCATATGGGGGGGCGTCGTAGGCATCTCGATGGCCTTGGGTCCGATCATGGGCGGATTACTTCTCGAGTATGTTGACTGGCGAGCAGTGTTCTGGATCAACGTGCCGATCTGCGCGCTTGCGGTGCTGTTGACCGCGATCTTCGTTCCCGAATCCAAGTCGGTCACCATGCGCCACGTCGACCTGATCGGCTTGGTCCTGGGCATGGCCTTCCTGTTCGGACTGGTGTTCGTGCTCATCGAAGGGCCAGGGATGGGCTGGACCGACACCCGCGTCGTCGTTAGCTGTTGCCTCGCAGCGCTGGCCTTCGCGACATTCCTGCGCTACGAGTCACGCCGCCTCGACCCGTTCGTCGAGCTCCGATTCTTCCGCAGCATCCCGTTTGCTTCGGCGACGGCCATCGCGGTGTGCGCATTCGCTGCATGGGGCGCGTTCCTGTTCATGATGTCAATCTATTTGCAAGGGGAGCGCGGGCTTTCAGCGGTGAATACCGGGCTGATGTTTCTGCCCGTGGCCGTCGGCGCATTCATCTTCTCGCCCTTGTCTGGCCGGCTGGTGGGGCGATTTGGTGCCAGACCGTCGCTGATGATCGCCGGCGCATTGATCGTCGCCGCGACTCTCATGTTCGCGCAGATGAGCGACGCTACCCCGCAATGGCGAATGCTGGTCGCCTTTGCGGTTTTCGGCGTCGGTACTTCGATGGTGAACGCACCGGTCACAACCGCGGCCGTCAGCGGTATGCCGACCGACCGCGCCGGTGCGGCGGCGGCTATCACATCCACGAGCCGACAGGTGGGCGTCGCCATCGGTGTGGCCATATGCGGCCCGGTCGCTGGTGCGGCATTGGGCGACACCAACGTCGATTTCGCGGTCTCCGCCCAGCCCCTATGGCTAGTGTTCGCTGGAGTTGGTGTGCTGATCTTCACGCTCGGTGTCTACTCGACGTCGAAGCGCGCGCTGCGCTCAGCAGAGCATCTGGCGCCGCTGATCGCAGGAACCGATCCGCGACGGGAGGCTGCCGATGTCGCGTAATCCGGAAGCGGACGAGGTCTGGCGCGCGATGACCGCACTGGTCACCGACAACCGCGACAGTTGGAGGCGAGCGACCGTCGACCAGACGGGCCTACCTTTCAGTCGCATCCGGATACTGCTCCGGCTGTCCCGCGGGTCGATGACCGTCAAAGAGGTCGCGCACGCCGTGACAATCGATCCCCCGGCGGCCACGGTGGCCGTCAACGATCTGGAGGACCGCGGCCTAGTCATGCGTCAGACTATTCCCACCAACCGGCGGTACAAAGTGGTATCACTGACCGACGCCGGCTGGTCGATGGTGGCCACCATCAATGCGGTCGACGACCCGGCTCCCGAAGCGCTTGCGGCACTTGACGGTAATGAACTGAGGGCGCTGCGCGATGCGATAGCAAGAGTCAGCGCCGCCCGCCAAACACTGAATGAAAGCCGCGGCCGGATCGCTCAACGAACGACTCTCAGTCCGGCCTAGCGAACCTGCAACATGCCAGGGTCGCTGTGGGGTCTGCAGAAGTCGGGTCAGATGGCGGGATTGGTGGACCAAGGGCCGCGACTGTCGAGAAGAACTCTGTTCGGTTGGAGTCCTGGGTGGCAGACGTCGGTCTGCGAGGGGATGCCGGCTGATACCGCCGTTACCGCGGTGGCCTAAATAATAGCTTGCAAACAGTTGTCATCCTATGTAAGCTTCCGTGTGGTGTAGCCCACATGAGTGCTCACGTTCTAGGGGCACAAATCGATAGGAAGGTGCGCCCGGTGGATTCGATGGCGCCTGATGCGACGACAATGCGAACCTTAGAGAATGCGCGCGGCTCCATCCTAAAGGGTCGCCTCCCTGCGTCTCTCATCGCTAATGCAGCGCTTTACGAGCTTGAATTGAAGCGAGTATTTGGTAGGACCTGGCAGTTTCTCTGCCACGAAGACGAGATCCCCAATGCGGGTGACTATGTAGTGCGCTACATCGCTGATAACTCAATTATTGTCGCGCGGCAGCAGGATATGACGATTCGGGCGATGTCGAACTCGTGTCGGCACCGCGGCACGCTGCTTTGCCGAACCGAGTCTGGGAATGAGTCGGCGTTCCAGTGTCCGTACCACGGTTGGACCTATCGAAACAACGGTGATCTCATCGCGATACCTGCGCAGCAGGCAGTGTACGGTGCTGCGTTCGACAAGAGTCGGCTAGGGTTGCGCGCTCTGCCGATGCTGGACTCGTACGCGGGCCTTGTCTTCGGGTGTGTGTCGGATGAGGCGCCGGGACTGGATGAGTACCTCGGGGACATGCGCTGGTATCTCGACTTGATGATGAAGAAGAGCCCGACCGGCCTTGAGGCGTGGGGTGCCCCGCAGCGTTGGGTGATTGACGCGAACTGGAAGACCGGCGCCGATAACTTTGTTGGGGACGGCTATCACACGGTCATGACGCACCGTTCGATGTGTGAGCTGGGGTTGTTACCGCCCGATAATGTGGCCGTTTCGCCGGCCCACGTCAGCCTATCGGGCGGGCACGGGGCGGGCGTTCTAGGCGCACCACCCGGCATACCCGCACCGCCGTACATGGGCTATCCGGAGGAAGTCGTCTCCGGTCTCAGCGAGGGTTACGGCGATGACGTCCATGGCGAGTTGCTGAAACGGACGATGTTCATTCATGGCAATGTGTTCCCGAACTTGTCCTTCTTGAACGCCTTCATCGCCAAGGACGGGGAGTCTATGCCGGTGCCCATTCTGACCTTGCGGCAATGGCGTCCCTTGGACGCAGCGCGTATGGAGGTGTGGTCGTGGTTCTTCGTGGAGCGCAACGCGCCCGAAGAGTTCAAGCAGCAGTCGTTTGAGACTTATGTTCGGACGTTCGGGGTCGGGGGTGTCTTCGAGCAGGATGACGCCGAGATATTCCAGGCTATTACCAAGGGAACACGCGGCGAGTTGGCTGGTGGTGTGGAGCTGAACCTGGAGATGGGACTGGACAATCTGGCTCCTGATCCAACGTGGCTGGGCCCGGGACGACCGTTGGCCAGTGGCTACGCCGAACAGAATCAGCGCGAGTACTGGAAGCAGTACTTCGACTATCTGGCCACACCGAGAAGGGATGAGAACGTATGACGACAACGGTGCCGCAGGATCCACCTCAGGCTGCGAGGGTTTCGCGCGACGTGCGCGAGGAAATCGAAGACTTCCTTTTCGACGAGGCCGATCTGTTGGATCGCGATGAGTTCGAAGAGTGGCTGGAATTGCTGGCACCGGATGTGCACTATTTCGCGCGCGTCCGTCAGACGCTTCGCAGAGCAGGTGGCCCGGGGTTCTCTGAGCGCTCTATGCACCTGAGTGATAACTACACGAGTCTGAAGATGCGTATTCAGCGGCACCGAACGTCGTCGGATTGGGCTGAGGATCCTCCGTCGCGGATCCGGCACTTCATCACCAATGTCAGGGTCAGGTCTGGTGAGGACGGCGATGAGTACCGTGTGACGTCGAATGCGTTGCTGGTGCGCACGCGCGGGGACGAAGCCAAGGCGGAGACAGTTTCTGCCGAGCGCCGAGACATTATTCGTCGCGACGAGACGGGTTTGAAACTGGTCCAGCGCGAGATCCTGCTGGATCACACCACGTTGCCCACGCACAACCTGTCATTCTGGATCTAAGGTGCCGGTGAGCTTGACATCATTACGGCGGCGCCTCCGCCGAAACTCCGGCCCACGAACGTTGTGGCCGAGCGAATTTGGGTCTGTCCTTAAGGTAGGCCGGTAGGTGCGCGCAGCTATTTATCACGGCCGCGAAGACGTGCGGATTGAAGAGCTTCCCGACCCGAGTCCACGTGCGGGCGAAGTGGTCATCGAGGTGGCCCGAGCGGGGATCTGCGGCACAGACCTGCATGAGTACATCGCCGGTCCGATGCATGCTGCGCCAGGGGTCGTCATTGGACACGAATATTCCGGGACGGTGGTCGGCGTCGGGTCCGGCGTGCGCGAGTTCACCGAAGGTGACCGAGTCTGCGGCGTCGGCGTTTTCGGCTGCGGTGAATGCGGCTTCTGCAAACAGGGCGCTGAAGCACTCTGCGGAGCAGTCGGTTTCATCGGCTTCGCTGTCAACGGAGCGCTTGCCCGCTACGCGTCGTTGCCGACGAAGGCGTTGTTTCGCATCCCGGATGAGATCAGTCTCGCCGAGGCTGCCGTCGTTGAACCGATCGCGTCGGCGTACCACGCTGTCCGCCGTAGCGGGTTGGCAGCGGGTGGGACCGTCTTCATCGCCGGCGCTGGCCCGATCGGCCTCGCCCTGGTGCAGTTCTCACTTGCCCAAGGTGCGACTCAGGTCATCGTCAGTGAGGTTTCGGCGACGCGCCGCGTTGCCGCTCACCGGGTCGGGGCTACGCGCGTAATCGATCCTCTGGCGGAGGATGCAGTTGAGGTGGTTCGGACGTTGACGAACGGAAACGGCGTCGACATCTCCTTCGACGCTGCGGGCGTACAACCCGCGCTTGATGCGGCGTTGGGCGTTCTGCGCCCCCGCGGTCGATTGATGGTCGTGGCGATTTGGGAGGCCCCGGCCGGTATCGACATCAATCGAAGCGTCATGCGCGAAGCCAATATCGGCTTTTCATTTTGTTACGAAGCGCAAAGGCAGGTCCCGGCGATTCTTGACTTACTAGCTACGGGGGCGATCAACCTCGGTGAACTGATCACCGACGAGATCCCGTTGGATGCCGTGGTCAGTCAGGGTCTCGAGGAACTGCGCGTCAACCGCGATGCACACGTAAAAATTCTGATCGACCCATCGGCATAGCACGACCGGTATCGCGCCGTCGATTGTCACGCCGCCCCACCAAAGGAGTTAAGTGTCCGCGAATATGGAGAGTCTGTTCGACGGTCTGACGATCCTCGAGCTGGGGCACGTGATCGCGGCGCCTTTCGCTGCCTCGCTGATCGGCGACTTCGGAGCACAGGTCATCAAGATCGAAGACCCCGGCTCGGGGGACATGTTGCGTAGGTCCGGTCCTCGTAAAGACGGAGTGCCCCTCTGGTGGAAGTCCGCGGCCCGGAACAAGTCAAGCGTCGCTGTCGATCTGCGGCTCGCCGAAGGGCAAGCGCTGGTGCGCAAAATGGTCGAACGCGCAGACGTGGTGATCGAAAACTTCCGCCCGGGAACGCTTGAGCGCTGGGGACTGGGATGGGAGGAGCTGCACGCAGCGAACCCGCGGCTGATCATGTTGCGGATTTCCGGGTACGGCCAGATCGGCCCGGAGAGCGCAAAGCCGGGATATGGACGCGTCGGCGAGGCCATGAGCGGAGCGGTACACATCACCGGGCATCCTGACCGGCCACCGACGCATTTCGGTTTCTCCCTCGGCGATGTCACGACAGGAATCATGGGTGCATTCGCTGTTGCCGGAGCACTGTTCAAACGCGAAGCGATCGGGGATCGCTTCGATGGGGAATGTATCGACCTGGCTCTCTACGAATCACTGTTTCGTGGAATCGACTGGCAGGTCATCCTTTATGACCAGTTGAACTTTGTTGCCGAGCGTCAGGGCAATCAGTTCCAGGTCAGCCCGTCACCGGTGTCAGACACGTATCTCAGTGGCGATGGGGTGTGGTACACCGTGGCGACCGGCACCGTTCGGTCAGTGCAGAGCCTGCTCGAACTGCTGGGCGGCACGACTCTGCGTAACGATCCGAAGTACGCGACTCAGGAACTGCAGATGTTGCACCGCGAGGAGCTCGGCGAGATGGTTCGCCAGTGGTTCGCCGAAAACAACTCCGATATCGTCGAAAAGGCCTGCGCGAGCTCCGGTGTCGTGGCTGCGCGGATCTTCACGCCGGCAGAGATGTTCTCCAGTCCCACGTTCGCGGCTCGCCAGAGCCTGGTCGAGGTCGCCGACCAGGAATTGGGTCCGGTCCGTGTCACCGGGGTGGTACCAAGGCTGACGAACTTTCCCGGATCCGTGCGCAGCACTGGGCCCGGTCTCGGGATCCACGGCCAAGAGGTGCTGACCGAGTGGCTCGGCATGGCCGACTCGGAGTACGAGGCGCTGGTATCGAGTGGCGTCGTCGGGGCGGTCGACGTTGACGGAGAGGTTCCCGGGCATTGAGTTCGCTGCGCGACAAGGCCTGCATCGTCGGCGTTGGTCATACGGCCTACCGTCGTGATGGCACTGAGTCGGCAACGGACCTTGGCCTGCAACTCGAAGCGGCCCATGCCGCGATCGTGGATGCCGGGCTGTCGGCTGGCGAGATCGATGGGCTCATCTGCCCGATCAACGGTGGCACGGCCGAAGATTTCATCGCGAATCTCGGCCTGACGCATGTTCGTTACGCGGTGACTTCCCATACCGGAGGCGCGGCAAGTGTGGCGGCCCTGGCAACTGCGGCGATGGCGGTGTGGTCGGGCGTCGCGCGGCATGTCCTCATTCCCGCGGGCTGGTGTGGGTACTCAGGTCCGCGTGCCCGCGGGATGGCATCGAGCGCGGACATGGCGATAGGCAAGGTTGTCCGGGACTATTACGCGCCACAGGGCGCGGTGTCGGCCGTGCACCAGTATGCGCTCGTGGCCGACCGCTACGTCCGCAAGTATGACGTGCCGCCTGAAGCGATGGGGGCGGTGGCAGTCGCGTTTCGTGCTAACGCGCAGCTCAACTCGAATGCGGTGATGTGCGGCCGTGAGCTGACGATGCAGGACTACCTCGACGCTCCACCGATCAGTACGCCGTTTCGTTTGTTCGATTGCAGTCTGGAGACCGACGGCGCAGCGGCGGTGGTGGTATCAGCGGCCGATCGTGCGGCTGACAGCCCGCACCGGCCGGTGTTTGTGATGAGTGTGGCCGAAGGTCGCCCATTTCCCGTCGATGAGTTCGCCAACAGGGCCGACCCATTGGAGATTGGGCTTGCCGAGGCGGCGCCGCGCGCATTTGCCGACGCTGGTGTCACCCCGTCTGACATCGATCTGCTCGAGGTTTACGACAGTTTCACTGTCAACGTGTTGCGGCAGATCGAATCGGCCGGATTCTGCAAGCCGGGCGAAGCAGCGGATTTCGTTCTCGACGGATGTATCGCCGCGGACGGTTCGTTGCCCACGAATCTCAACGGCGGTTTGCTCTCCGAAGCCCACGTGCAAGGCATGAACAATCTGGTCGAGGCGGTGCGGCAGCTGCGCGGTGGTTTACCGCAGCGGCAGGTCCACAATGCGGAGTTGGCGGTAGTGACCGGTATGGGCGGCGGATGGGGTTCAGGTGCTCTCGCGATATTGCGTCGGTGACAGCGTTGTGACTGGCCGGTTCACAAGGGGACCGATGTGAGGCGAACGGGACCGGATGTCGCAGCACCGCCGTTGCCATCCCTGGAAGGTCTCACGGCCCAGTTCTATGAGCATTGCCGACGTGAAGAGCTGTCGTTTCAGCGGTGTTCAAGGTGCGATCGCTGGCGTCACGTTCCTCGCCTGACGTGTGCTGGCTGCGGCAGTAACTCCTGGTCTTGGCAGAGGTCGTCGGGCAGGGGAGTGGTATTCAGCCACACGGTTATTCACCGCGCGCTGCATCCCGGGTTCGACGAGGCCGTCCCGTTCGTGTGCGCCGTTGTCGAAATGGATGAGGGTGTGCGGATGGTGGCACGGATAGTGGACCTAGTTGCCGACGGGACGGCGATGCTGGTTGATGCGGCCGTCGAGGTTGTCTATGTGCACGCCGCCGATGATGTTGTGCTGCCGGCATTTCGGCTGCCCGCTGCGGAAGTGCGGGGCAATGGCCGCCGCTGACGAGTTGCGCGATCGTGTCGGTGAGAAGATCCACTTTCGAGGCGCCGACTCGGTGACGCAGAACGACATCCGCCGCAAACTGGAGGTTTTCACCTTTTCCTGTCCGCTGCATGATGACGAGGCGGCAGCGAAGGCGCACGGCTACCTCGGCGTTGTGGCCCCGGTGACGATGACCCCGCTGTGGGGGCTGCCGCCGTATTGGGCACCCGGACAGCCCAGTCCCTATCTGGTCGACGGGCAGGAGATGACGGGCAACATCACCGACACGCTGGCTCTGCCGTTCAGCCGATCGGTCAACGTCAGCAGCGAGTGGCAATACCACACACCGCTGTACTTGGGGGACAGGTTGCAGGGGACTACGACGATCATCTCGGTAGAGCAGAAGCGCACCCGGGTGGGTACCGGAGTCTTCCTGCAATACGAGTCGGAGTACGTGAAGGTTTCGGGAGAACTGGTGGCGCTCAACCGAAATACCGTCTTCAACTACGACCCAGACGACGCCTCCAGGCCTGAGCCCGGCACTTCGGCCCGCGCCCAGCAGGGCGACCGAGGTCCCCGCACGCGCTCAGTGGACGATGCCGATACCAGTGTCGACTGGAACACGCCACTTCAGTTCGACGACGTTACGGTCGGTGCGCAAGTGCGCGGACCGGCTCTGGCCCTGACTTACCAGCGCATGGTGATGAACATTGCCGCGGATCGCATGTTTTCCGGGATACACCACAGCGCCGCGGCCGCTCATGCCGCGGGGCTTGCCGACATCATCTTCAATACTCGTGGCCTGGAAACTCTTTTCGAGACCGGGCTTCGTCGATGGATGGGCCTTCGCGGCAGGTTGGTGCAGCTGGGTCCGTTTAAGATGAGTGCCTCAGTTCACCCGGGCGACGTGGTGCAGGCGCGATGGACGGTGACCGGCAAGCATGCGCAGGCAGGCGCAGACGTCGTAGATCTCGAATTCGGTGTCTTCGCCGGGGATCGGCAAGCGGCGCAAGGGGTTGCCGCCATTCATCTCAACGGCAAAAAGCAATGCTGATCAGAGTTCTGTAGGAGAAGGAGGGTTCCGATGAGTGTTATCAAGGCGGACGTGGAGGTCTGCCAGGGCTACGCGAACTGTGTCGTTGCAGCGGCCGACGTCTTCGACATCGGTGATGCGGGAACTGTTGTCATTCTTGATGACACGGTAGCCGAGAGCGATGAGGCGCGGATTGTCACTGCGATTCGCAGTTGTCCCGTCTCGGCTCTACGTCTCGCAACGGTGTGAGTGAGACGGCCGTGAACGGCGCAAGTATCAGGGGGTCGGATGCATGGTGGAGACGAGTCGGATCGTCGAATGTCCTTGAGTCTCAACCGACATGAGTTCTCGTGTATTGCATCCTCAATCAGGATCTGGCTCCACTTCCACTTCGACGCGTGAGATCGGTGCCCGGCAGACGCGGTGACGGTTTGTGGTGATTTGAGTTACGGCTGTCTCGGGGTGATTCGGGCATTACAGCAAGGGAAAGGTACCGATGACGTTAAAAATGAGTACTTCAGGCGGTTCGGACACGACCGCTCGTAGTCTCGTCGATGTCGATCGCGGGGAGATCAGTCGCGAAATCTTCACCGATGCTTCGATTTTCAACCGTGAGTTGGAGTATTTGTTTCCGCGGAGCTGGTTGTTTGTGGGTCATGCCTCGCAGGTCTCTGCGCCGGGTCAGTTCTTCTCGTCGAGGATGGGCTCGGATCCGGTGTTGTTGACCCGTGACGCTCAAGGTGATGTGAATGTCCTCCTCAATTCGTGCCGACATCGGGGTATGGCGGTGTGTCGCTACGACGAGGGCCGTACGCTGCAGTTCACCTGCCCCTACCATGGCTGGTCGTACTCGATGGACGGTTCGCTGGTGTCCACCCCGGGGGATTTGCACGGTGTGCCGCAGCAGGGCATGGCCTACGGCAACGGCCTTGACAAAGCGGCCTGGGGACTTGTCAGGGCTGCCAAGGTGCACAATTACAAGGGCCTGGTATTCGCGTGCTGGGATCCATCAGCCCCGGAGTTCGATGAATACGTTGGGGACTTTCATCATTGGCTGGATAACCTGTCTGATGCTTTTGATGGTACGGAAGGTGGTACCGAGGTGTTCCGTGGGGTGCAGAAGTGGCGCATCAAATCAAATTGGAAATTCGTCTCAGAGAATTTCTTGGGCGATACCTATCACGGGGCGACGACCCATGCCTCGGTTGAACAGGTGGGCATCGGGCCGGGTGGCAGAAATTCACGACGTCACGGTGAACGACAGGATCAGGGTGGTTTTTCGAAGGGCCGTGTGAAGACGTCGTTTCGGATGGGCCATGGCGCGTCGGACAATCTGGCGTATGAGATTCCCTATCCTGAGTTCGCCGAAGAACCGGCCTTGAGTGAGTACTTCTCCCAGGCCTGGGCGGTCCGCAAGGAGCGACTGCAGGCGCAGGGCAGACAGCTCGGTGGTCGTGGCCCAGCGACGATGTTCCCCAATATGTCGTTCTCCGCCGGTTTTCCGCGGACGATCCTGGTGTCACACCCGATCAGCCCCACCGAAACCGAAGTGTGGCGGTGGTACCTCATCGACAAGAACGCACCCGATGATGTACGTGACTGGCTGCGCCGCTATTACATGCGCTACTCGGGTCCTGGAGGGATGACGGAGCAAGACGATATGGAGAACTGGAATTACGCGACGCAGGCCAGCCAGGGCGTGATAGCCCGGCGCTATCCCTACAACTATCAGCAGGGTCTCGATATGGAAACTCCCAGTGCGCTCGACCAGGCTGTGCATTCTCACCACCCCATCGCAGGCGAGGTGAATGCACGCGCCTTTTACCGGCGATGGGCCGAGTTCACCGACAACCTCTCGTGGCCTCAACTCATCGAACTTGCCAAATCCGACGAGAGAGCCGCACGGTCGTGAGTGCAACGGGCGGTGAAATTTCCACGAGGCAGGATGCGGTAGAGAAGTTGCTGCTTCAGGCCGAAATCGCCGATTTCCTCTATCGGGAAGCCGACCTGCTCGACGAACGACGTTACTCCGAATGGCTCGGTCTGCTCACCGACGACTACGAGTACTCCGTTCCACTGCGGGCGAACGTCGCCTACGACGACCTCGCGCAGCTGGAGCAGACTCAGGAAGGTCACGACATCTGCTGGTTCGACGAGAAAAAGGAGACCGTCGCTTTGCGGGTGGAGCAGCTGATGACTGGCCTGCACTGGGCCGAAGAACCCGTCTCGCGAGTGTCACACCTGGTTACCAACGTGCGTATTGAAGGAGTAGACGGCGCGGAAGTCGATGTGAGTTGCCGGTTCCTGGTGTATCGAAACCGGGTCGCCGATGAGACTGATTTGCTGGTCGGCCGGCGCAAGGACCGGTTGCGCCGCGTCGCCGGTGACTGGCAACTGTGCCGTCGCCGGCTACTCCTCGACCAAACGGTCTTACTCGCTAAGAACCTGTCGATCATTCTATGAAGCCGGACCATGTCCTTGAACCCTTGACCTTCAGCACGGCAAAATATATTCTTCTCTAAACCCATTTGATGGGCCGCGACCGATGAGGGGGCAGCTGGATTGTCTACTTCGCTCCAACCGAAGCGGCGTGCCGATGACGTGACCGCCCTGCGTGTGATGACAGAGGAAATGCGCCCGCTTCTCGTCGGCGACGGGTACCAGATGTTCGATGTGCGCGCTCCGCAATCATCGGGCCCACCGCCGCACCAGCATCCCTGGGATGAAAGCTATGTCGTGCTGGAGGGCGAACTGTGGGTAAGCCGCGGCGGCGAAGAAGCGACCCTGCAGGTGGGTGAGGCGATTCGAGTGCCGGCTGGCGTCGTGCACGCCTATCGCGTTCTCTCTGACGGCGCCCGGTGGATCACGACTTCGTCTTGCCCGGGCGGCGCGCTGGATTTCTTTTCAGACGTGGACGAAACGTCGAACGGTCCGGGTGACGTGAAGGCCCTCATTGAGGCGGCCAAGCGAAACAGTGTCCGATTCGCCGATCCGGCGCTGGGATAGCCGTCTGTTGAGCCACCATGCCGCAGATGCCGGCATTCGCCGACTGTGTCGGTAGTCGGTTTACGGCCTGACATTCGGTGGTCGGTGTCATGAGGCGGGTCGGCGTGATCGGCTTGGGCGGCATGGGTTCCGCGCTGGCGGCGTCACTTCTTGCGACGGACCATTACGTAGTCTGTTTCGACATTCGGCCCGACGTATTACGCCCAATTGTCGAGCTAGGCGCCGAGGCTGCTGCGGACGCGCGTGAGTTGGCCGGCGCATGTGATGTCGTTTTGACGTTCCTCCCGGGGCCGAGTCAGGTGCTGGAGGTGGCGCTCGGGTCGGAGCGAGGTGTCCTGGCCGGCCTTGCCGACGGGGCCGCCCTGCTGGATATGTCGACCTGTAATCCCGAGGTCGCAGCAATCATCGGTCAGGCCTACGACGCGGCTGGGAGGCGTTTTGTCGATTGCCCCGTCAGCCGAAAGGCGCCGAACATGACCGTTCTGGTCGGAGGCCCAAGCGGGGTGCTCGGCCCTGATGCCGATGTCCTCGCCGCCGTCTCGCGCACCTTGGTGTACTGCGGCCAACGAGGTGCGGGATATGCCACCAAGCTTCTCAACCAGCACATCAAGTACAGCTGGTACCTCGCTTCGGCGGAAGCCCTCTTAATCGCTGAGGCGATGGGATTGAATGCCGGCGAGGTAGCCGACGCGATCGCGGAGTGCAGCGGGGGGGACTCGGGTCTCACCACGGCGGCGGCGTACTTCCGCCACGACACCGAGTCAGTTAGAAACCGCGCCCCCGCTAGCACCATTACGAAAGACTCCGCGCTCGCGGAACGAATGGCGACGAACGCCGGTATCCGCAGCAGGACGCTTGAGCCCGTCGTGGACTTCTTCCAAAGCGTTGCGGCCTCGGAGTTTCGCGACCGTGCCTACCCCGAAAGCACAGAACTTCTTCAACGAATCCGGTCGATGCCTCCGAAGTCAACCTCCACGCCGTGACAGTAAGGCGCTCACGCTGTATAGCTAACTGAATTGTAAACGGGGCCGAATATCGGTGAGCGGAAAGAAAGACCACCGACCATTTGCCGGTATGATCACCACCCGGTGGAGATGTCTGCCGAACCGCTGATCAACGTTGCAAGGGACGTCATGACTACCGAGAAGTTGACGATGGCCCAACAGGTCGCGGCCAAGACCCGCGAAGCCGGACCCGATCACGACCCCTCTTCGTTGGCGCTCCCGCTTGCGCTCTACCGTGCCGTGACCGCCTTCGGTCGGGTCGCCGTCGATGAGTTGACGCCGGTAGACCTCTCGATGAGCCAGTTCAACGTTCTGACCGTCCTGAAGCGCGCCGACGGGCCGATCACGATGGGCGCACTGGCCGATTCTATTTCCGTACGCCAAGCCAGCCTGACGAGCGTGGTGGACACGCTGACCAAGGCAGGTTTTGTCACACGCAAGGTGAATCCCCGCGATCGGCGCTCGGTTGTGGTCGCGATATCGAAGAAGGGCGATCAGTTCATGACCGAGTTTCTGCCCGGTCATTACGACTTTCTGCAGAGACTCTTTGCCGGTATCAACCCGCGACACAGGCAGCAGCTGCTTGCACGACTGAACGAACTAATAGATTGCTTGGAGAACTACCCGAGCGGCCAGCGCACCTCCTGATCGGTCCCCGGGTATAGGACGGTCGACGCCGCTACGGTGCTGACGTCCACTCACCGGTCCTCGCATGGCATCCACGGCTCCAACTGAGGGGTCTATCGGGTGCACTCAGGTAGTGAATACTCCCGAGAAGAACGTGAGGTTGTCCCGGTCTTCGTGGAATTTGAGGTGGCGGTCCCTCACCTGATGCCCGCCAGATGGTAGGTCTTCGGGTGAACGACCAAGTACACCTCGAAGAAGGAGTAAGGGACCGCCATGAAGACCG
>NZ_NVQE01000053.1 GCF_002591975.1 Mycobacterium neglectum
AGGCCGGGCGGCCAGTCCTTTCAAGCCGCACCACCAAGGCCGGCTAAACCGATGCAGCCTCACCCGGCCCACCCGGGTCACAGCACAACGTAACAACACGAAGTAACTGCACCTACGAACTTAAGGAGACCGTTGACTACGGCACAGACCAACACGAGTGCACCGTCGGTGGGGCTATGGCGATGGGTCGCCGCGGCACTGGCGCTGACTCAGCTCGCGGCGCCCCTGATCGTGAATGCGGTGGCGGGTGACTTCCTGAAGTCGGGCGCAACGAACCAGGCACTCATCACGCCGGCCGGCTACGCGTTCAGCCTCTGGGGACTGATCACTGTCTTGAGCGCGGCGACGGCGTTGGCGATCCTGCGTTACGGCCTGGGCTCGTGGTGGGAGACGAGTGTCCTCATCGACGCCAGCGTGGCGTTCATCGGTTTCAGTGTGTGGCTGCTCGTCGCCGCGCAGGACTGGTTGTGGGCCAGCGTCGCGGTGTTCGCGGTGATGGTGTCGGCGCTGATCCACATCATGCGGTTGCTGGTGCGGCGGCGCCACGATCTGACCTGCCCGACGTGGGTGGCGCTGTTGGCCACGGTGACGTTCGGTCTCTATCTCGGGTGGAGCAGCATCGCGGTGTTCGCGAATGTTGCAGCGGCACTTATCAATAGCGGTGTGTCAGCGTCGGCCGCCGGATGGCAGTTCGTCGTGCTGGCTGCCGCGGCCCTCTGCGCGTTGGCGTTGACGACGATGTTGCGCGGCACCCCCGGCTATGCGGCGGGGGTGGTCTGGGCACTGGTGGCGATCGCCATCGGCGCTTCCGCTCGTGGCAGCTCGTTCTTGTCGACGACGGCCGTGGTGGCCACGGTGCTCGTGGTCATCGCGGCGGCTGCGGCGATGCGACGCCGTCGCATCCGATAGTCACTCGTCGGAGTAGTCGAAACTCAGCCACCGCTGTGGCCGCATCCGGATCGCGATCGCCGACGGTGTCTTGTTCGCATCGGCGAACTGGTTGCCCGCCTCGTCGCCGAGATAACGAATGGCAATCCGGCGCATGTCAGCCTCCGAGGCGGGTCCGATGTCGACGACGTCGCCCTCGGCGGTGACGTACTTGTACGGAGGCTGCTCCTCTTGGGCAGTGATGGAGAACCGGCCGGCGTCGCGAATCAGCCGGTGCTTGAGGGAGTCGGATTCGGTCCACAACAACACGTCGCCACCGGGTTCGTAGCCGTACCAGATGGGAACGCTCAGCGGCGCTCGGTCTGGTCGTTCGACCGCAATCACCCCGACGTGGAGATCGGACAGGAACTTTTCGCGGGCGTCCTTGGTCATTTTGGCCATGTACCGCGCAACCGCGGCCGGCCGGAGCCCATTCCCGGGATGGTGCCTTCGTGCGGCGTCATCAAATGATGACGCCGCAACGAGTGACATAGGTTTGAAGACGGCGACACACCAGCAAACGGTCGAGTTTGCATGCAAACCCACGGATCCCGTACAGATACCGACCACATCAGCCGAGAGAGCCGAAATTCGCGCGTACAGCGACTCCGTAGACCACGCCGCACCTGCGGCGACGCCGCTCAGCCGGGCGAGCGTCGAAAATTGGTGCACAGGGGGTGCTCCGGGGACTGGTAATGTGGCCAGCAAATTATGAGAGCTTCGAAGACGAGGGCGGGGTTGAGCTGAAATGGGTGAGGAGCTGCGGGTCGATCCGGCCGAAGTGCGGATGGCCGCCGACCACGTCGACGTCGCCGCCGACGGTCTGCGGACCGACCACGGCGCCGCCCAAGAGCGCATCGGCACCGCCTCGGCGGGCTGGATCGGCACGAGCGGCGAGGCGCTTTCCAAAGTGGCGGCGAAATGGGAGGACGACTCCACCAAGCACTACAACGAGCTCATCGCACACGTCGAAGGTTTCAAGTCAGCAGCGGCCAATTACGTCGGCACTGACAACCAACAGTCCACCGAAATCGAAAATGCGGGCCCGGATCTGGGGCTGTAACCCGTGGGGATAACGCTGGCCGACGTCCAAGGTTGGCAACCCGAGCAGATCGACGAGGTGTCACAAGCGGCGGCGCAGCGTGCTCGCACCAGCGGCGAGGCGGCCGAAACCCTGCGCAACCTGTCGGTGTTCGGGACGTGGAAGGGCGAAGCGGGCGAGGCCGCAGAACAGGCCATCAATCAATCCGCCACCACGCTGTCCTTGTCGCAGAAGGAAGCCATCCTCGTCTCGATGGGCGCGGGGCAAGCTGCCGCCGACGTCCGCGCGGTCAAGAACGATCTGCAGGCCCTTCTCGACTACGCCGCAGGCGCGCCACACGTTCAGATCGACCTGGCCACCAATTCGGTGATCCCGCCTGACACCACCGGGTGGACCGACGAAGAGATCGAGGCGCTGCGAAGGAAGACCGAAGAGGTCGAGAACCGGATGGTGACCGTGCTGGCCGCCGCCGAGGAAGCCGACGCCGACCTGGCGCGGGTGCTGACCGCCGCGACCGGCGGCGACCCCGGGCTTCCCGGGGAGCAGGGCACCAACGACGGACAGTCACTGCAGGACGGGCAACTCACGCCGGAGGAAATGGCGCGCCTCGAGGAGAACACCAACCTCACACCCGAACAGCAGGAGGCGTTGGTGCGCGGCGATCTGGTGCTGCCCACCAGCCAGATGGAGTACCTCAACAACCTGTCACGCTCACTGGACGGCAAGAGCCCCAACGAGATTCGGTCGATGATCGACCAGATGAACGCCAACGGCCAGAACGGCGGCGCCGTATCCGACGCGCTGCAGCTGCTGGGCAACGAGAACATCACGACAGCCGGCGACCCCGCCGAAGGTGTGCCCACGCAAGGCGGCATGCAGAACCTGCCGTCGGGCATCCGCGAGACGTTCGAGCGGCCCACGCGTGGCATTGCCGTGCCGACACAAGGCACCAACGAGCAGGGCAATCCGACGATCGAGATGCCCGACTACGAGCATCCGTTCCCCGAATTGGACAACTACCGCGATGTCGCGGCGATCGTGAGTGCGGGCGATGCCAACCTGCAGCAGGGCACGGCGATGGATGAGGCCCTGCTGAACAAGGCCGAAGAGGTCCTGCACGGCACGCATAACCCGCCCTATTACCCGTGGGCAGAAAATGTCGAATGGACACAGGAACGCATCGACCCGGCGGTGCAGGACATGCTGTCCGCAGCGGGGCGCGACCAGATGGCCGTGCACGGCGAGTTGACCGGCGTCGACGAGCAGCCACCCAACACCGCGTTCATCGAGGACCTGTTCACCCATCAGTGGGCAGACGACGGCGCCGCGGCCGGAACGCTGCTCAACGGCACCGGCGCGGTACCGACCGACCTGACCGACCCCACGCAGATGGACCAGGCCCTCCGCGCCGGGCAAATCATGAATGCGGTCGACGCCTATGTCGGCGGCGAGAACACGCCGAAGTTGCTTGACATCCCTGGCACCGACGGGCAGTCGGTCGGCCAGGTCAACCCCGAGCTCACCCAGGCACTCGCGGAGGCCAACAAGCCCTACATCGACGACATGCTCGGCAATTCCCTGGACAACAGCCAGGGTTTCCGCCCGCTGGATGACTTGAAGAACCCGGAGATGCCGGTCATGCGGGATCTGTTCGCCGTGATCGACACCAATGCGGACGCCGCCACCACCCTCAACAGCCAGGCCTATCTCAATGGTCTGCAGTACCAAGCCAACTTCGAGCAGTCCATCATCGACGGCGGCACGGTCAACACCGGCGATCTGCAGTCGGCGGGCACGTTGCGCGGCGTCATCGATTCGGCGGCCAACATCGCCGACAACGACGCCATCGCATATGGCAACCTGCAGGACGTGAAGGCATACGAAAACCGCGGCATGTGGTTCGACGTAGCCAAGACGATCGGCGGGGAGATCCCCGGCGTCGGAACGATTCTGGAGTGGGGCAACAAGATTCCGGGCGATCCGCTGCATCAGATCTTCGTCGGCGATGCACCCGCGGGCGCCGATCCGACCTACATCGCCCAGCAGAGTTCCGAAATGATGCAGTACGCCGTGGCCCAGCGGTTGATCGACGCCAACCTCGGCGACCCAGCCGTCTTCCAGCAGTTTGGGCTGATCGACCCCGAGACCAACCAACTCAAGCCGATCAAACAGGACGAGTTCGGCGACTTCCGCTCCGCGTTCACGGATTACTTCATGGGGATCGACCCGACGGTGAAGGTCGGCATCGAGGACTACGAGGACGCCTATCGGGATGCGCTACCCACGCCGACGGGACACACGGGAGGATGAGGACGTGACGTCGATGATCCGGTGGTGCGCGGTCGTACTGCTGGCAGTCCTGGGGCTGACGGGGTGCCAAGGTGACGAGGCGCCGCCCGCGCCGACGTTCGCGAACTGGCCGGCCAGTCTGAACGACTTCCGGTTCCGCTGGGCCGCTGAGCCCGGTATCGACCTGGTGTCGGGCCCGGCGGTGCCCTTGCGCGCGTATTTGGAGTCCTATCGGATCGGGCAGCTCACTGTCGATATCGGCGCCACTTACCCGGGCTTCGATCGGGCAGTGCCCGAATTGCCCGCACCAAAGCCTGATCCCCCCGCCCAGTTGGCGGCCATCCGACCGGTACCCGGCGTCGAGCGGTTCGGTCCTCCCGGACCGTTCTACGGAAACGAGTACTTCCACATTCTCGAGATCACGCCGGTCGAGGATGGTTACCGCGCCTACGTGTGCGACGGCCTGTACAAGATTTTTCGCGAGGGCGACGAGCGGGAAAGGGACGAGCGGGGAAAGTACGTGTCCGTTGTCAAATATGCCTCGAACCACGCGGGCCTCAATGACGTCAACGGCATGAAGGTGTGGCGGGTCGAGTTCACCAACACCCCGCCGACCGCCGATGCGCCTGCGATGGTGGCCGACCAACGCGGGCCCAACCCCGCACCCGCAGGAGACGTGTTCGGTCCGTGGCGCATCACCGGCGCCAACGACTACGCCTGGGGAACGAGCATGGACTTCGAGTCCACCTCCGACGAGCGGATCGATGGCGCACGACGCATCTCGCAATGCTCCGATCTGCTGCCGCACTGGCGCACCGAGCGGGATGCGAACATCAAGGCCATCCTCGAGACGCCGCCGACGCCGGAGCCCGCATCACCCGGCTGGCCCCAGGCGTAGTACACGGCGGTACGCATAGCTCGCAAACGAGCGGGTGGTCGGTAGAGCTCGAGCAGCTAACCCCCGATCGGCCAGGCAACCCACTAACCGCAGGTGATCAGCTACCGCCTGAGCAACTGTGCAACGAATTCCGTCGGCGCATAAGTTCAATTACTGACGCGCATGCAAGATCAAAGTTAGCCCAGCTGACCAAAAGCACTGCAAGAAAACATATCTGGGAGTTTCCTGAAGGGGCAGACTCGCGACGGAATTCGTACTACCCTCGATCATGGTCGAGTTTCCAGCCCGCCGGTAGCGCCTCGATGGCGACACCTCTACAAGGCGACCTTGGAGTTGTGCAATGACGGTTGGGGCAGTGCGCATCGGTCGGCCGAACCCTGCGCCCCTGGACGAACACCGTCAGTGCGGCCGAGCGACATTTGCCGCGCGACGGCTGTCGACGTCGCGGCTCGCCGTCGCGGTCACCGGCGACATAGACGCCTGCAACGGACGTAGCCTCGGCCGTTTCGTCGAGCAGCACACCGGAATCTCGCGTCAGTTGCTGCTCGATCTCCGTGCCGTCGATTTCGCAGGCACTCAAGCCTTCACCGCGCTGTACTACATCAGCGTGCACTGCGCCCGCAGTGACGTCGACTGGGTCATCGTCGCCGGCCACCCCGTGCGACGCCTGCTCTCGATTTGTGACCCAGAAGGCGAACTGCCGCTCGCCGACGACCTCACGTCGGGTCTGGACCACCTCACCCGCTCGGCACGGTGTCACCAGCACGTTTCGTCCGCGGGTTGACGCCCGCCCTGCCTCGCAGACGTCCTCCACCCGCAATACGTTCGGATAGCAGGCGCCCGACCATGCGTGATAGTCTTGCATACAGTATCCGATTGCGCCTCGGCTCGGATCCAACACCCGAAAGATGGTGCAGCCCTTGGCCACCTTGCTTCTCCACCATCCCGCCTTCGCCAACCACAAGACCTCCGCCGGACATCCGGAGCGGCCTGATCGGTACCGGACGGTGGCGGCGGCGCTCGGCAAGGCGCCATTCGACGCGCTGGTGCGCGACGAGGCCCAAGTCGCCGATCTCGATGCGACGCGCTACGTCCACACCAACCGTTATGTCGACGCGCTCGAAGAGGCCCGCCCAAGCGAGGGCTACGTCTATCTCGACGGCGGCGACACCATGATGGAGCCCTCGACGTGGGAGGTCGTGCTGCGTGGAGTCGGTGGCACCCTCCAGGCGGTGAGCAAGGTTCTCGACGGCGAAGTGCTGAACGCCTTCGTCGCTTGTCGTCCGCCCGGTCACCATGCCGGAACCGAACAGGCCATGGGGTTCTGCCTGTTCAACAACATCAGCATCGGCGCGCGTTATGCGCAAGAGAAGTACGGCCTTGAGCGCGTAGCGATCGTCGATTTCGACGTACACCATGGCAACGGAACCCAGGAAATTTTCTACTCTGACCCCAGCGTGCTTTACGCCTCAACCCACCAGATGCCGCTTTTTCCCGGCACCGGCGCGGCCCGCGAAACCGGTGTCGGCAATATCTTCAACCTGCCCCTTGCGCCTGGCGACGGCGGCGCCGAACTCCGCGAAGCCTTCGAAAACAAGATTCTGCCCGCACTCGATACGTTCAGGCCGGAGCTCATCATCGTCTCCGCCGGGTTCGATGCCCACGAACGCGATCCGCTCGGTTCACTGCGCATGACCGCGGACGATTTCGCCTGGGCGACGCGTGAACTGATGAGATCGGCTGAAAAGAACTGCCAGGGACGTCTCGTCTCGGTCCTCGAAGGCGGTTACGACCTTCAAGGCCTTGCGGATTCAGTGAGCGCCCATGTCGGCGAACTGCTGAGGGGCTGAACACTGATCGCCGCTACTGCCCGACCGGCGGCGCTCAGCACGGATTGACCACTTGCCGCCCTGCGTATGCCTACGTTCCGCTATGCGGAATGCTTAATTCGTTTGAAGACGCGAAGGCTAGCTCCTGCCACAGGCGGTAGGTCTACTTTCGCCGCATCGACCTCGCCTCCCCGGCATTGCCACTCACCTCCGGAACAGTCTCTGCGCCAGGAAATTCGGCTACGGCTGGTTATCCGACTCAACCTTGACAAGTCGGCGCGCCAGGCGTTCACTTAGTCAGTAAGTGATAGTTCTATTCCGTATTACGGAACTGCTCCCGTTCTCATCCGCGGGGGTCGCTTCACCGGGACCAGTCCGCTATTGCTGACAGCACAGAAAGGTATGCCGTGGTTAACGTCGCCTACACCGTCAACTGCTCGATTCTGCTGACCGAGCTGCCACTGCTGGATCGGCCGCAGGCAGCCCGAGACGCCGGCTTCGAGGCCGTCGAGTTCTGGTGGCCCTTCGATTCCCCGACGCCGCCGGACACCGAGGTGGCCGAGTTCATCCGCGCCATCCAGGATGCAGGCGTTGCGCTGACCGGCCTCAATTTCGCCGCCGGGGACATGCCGGCAGGCGACCGCGGGATTCTCTCCAATCCCCCGATGGCGCAGGCATTCCGCGACAACGTGGAGATCGCCGTTGGTATTGCCGAGACGCTGGGAACCCGCGCCTTCAACGCGCTCTACGGCAATCGCCGCCCGGATTTCACAGCGACGGCTCAGGACGATGCCGGAGCCGAGAACCTCGCCTACGCCGCCACGGCGGCCGACCGCATCGGTGCCACGGTGCTCATCGAGCCGGTGAGCGGCGCGCCGGACTATCCGCTCAAGACGGCCGCGGACGCGATCCACGTGATCGACCGCGTGGAGCGAGACTACGGCGCGACCAACCTACGACTCCTCGCCGACCTCTATCACCTCCGTCTCAACGGCGACGATGTCACCGCCGCAATTCGCCACTACTGCAACCGGATCGGCCACGTGCAGATCGCCGATGCCCCGGGGCGTGGCGAACCCGGCACCGGTGCACTCCCGCTGTACGCCCACCTCCAGCGGCTCGCCGAACTGGGCTACACCGGATACGTCGGGCTCGAATACAAGGCGACCCGACCCGACACGTTCGACTGGCTGCCCCCAGACCAGCGCGGTATCTCCACGGAATCAGCACGGCCACAAGCAGAAACGAGGATCCCATGAGCACAATCGCTTTCATCGGGCTAGGCATCATGGGCAGCCCCATGGCATGCCATCTGGTCCGGGCCGGCCACACGGTGATCGGCCTGGACCAGTCGCCCGAACGCTCGGCTGCGATGGTGGAAGCAGGCGGCAGGGCCGCCGAATCCATCGAGCAAGCAGTCAAGGGCGCCGATGTGGTGGCGATCATGGTGCCTGATTCCCCGCAGGTGCAGAGCGTGCTGTTGGGCGACAACGGGGTATTCGCTTATGCGCAGCCCGGCACCCTGGTGATCGACTTCTCCTCCATCCGTCCAGATGTCACTGTCGAGTTCGCCCAGATGGGCGCCGAACGCGGGCTGCGGATCCTCGACGCACCGGTGTCCGGCGGTGAGCCCGGTGCCAAGAACGCCACGTTGTCGATCATGGTCGGCGGTTCTGAAGAAGACTTCGCCGCGGCCAAGCCGATTCTCGATGCCGTCGGCAAGACCATCGTGCACGTCGGCACCAACGGCGCCGGCCAAACCGTCAAGGCCGCCAACCAGCTGATCGTCGCGGGAAATATCGAACTGCTCGCCGAGGCGATCACCTTCCTCAAGGCCTACGACGTCGATATCGATGCCGCAGTCCAGGTGCTTGCCGGCGGCCTGGCCGGTTCGGCGGTAATCGACCAGAAGGCGTCGAAGATGTTGCAGCGCAACTTCGACCCCGGATTCCGTATCGCGCTGCACCACAAAGACATGGGCATCGTCACCGCGGCCGCCCGCGAGGCGGGCGTGGTCACCCCGCTGGGTGCGGTGGTCGCGCAACTCATGTCCTCGGCCGTTGCCAACGGCGAGGGTGGGCTCGACCATTCGGCCTTGCTGCTTGGTGTCGAGCGGCTGTCCGGAACCGAAGGCGAGCCAACGAGATGACTCTGATGCGAACGGTGGACGCAGCCGTCAGAATTCTCGAAATTGAGCGCGCAACAACTGCTTTCGGCCTGCCCGGCGCAGCGATCAATCCCTTCTACTCGGCGATGCGCGCGCATGGCGGTATCAGACACGTCCTTGCCCGGCACGTCGAGGGCGCGAGCCATATGGCCGAGGGGTTCACCCGTGCGGCGGCCGGGAACATCGGGGTCTGCATCGGCACCTCCGGCCCTGCGGGGACCGACATGATCACCGGGCTGTACTCCGCTTCAGCCGATTCCATCCCGATCCTTGCGATCACCGGCCAGGCACCGGTGGCAAAGCTCCACAAGGAGGACTTCCAGGCGGTCGACATCACCGCCATCGCCGCACCCGTCACCAAAATGGCGATGACGGTTCTTGAACCGGGCCAGGTTCCCGGGGCATTCGCCCAGGCGTTTCACCTGATGCGGTCGGGGCGGCCCGGACCCGTGCTCATCGATCTGCCCATCGACGTCCAGTTGGCCGAAATCGACTTCACCCCAGAGGCCTACCAGCCACTGCCGGTGTACAAGCCGGCGGCATCACGGGCACAGGCCGCCAGGGCGATTGACATGTTGGCGACCGCCGAACGACCGCTGATCGTCGCAGGCGGCGGCATCATCAACGCCGACGCCTCGGATCTGCTGGTCGAGCTGGCAGAGACCCTCGGCGTCCCGGTGGTTCCCACCCTGATGGGTTGGGGCACCATCCCCGACGATCACCGCTTGGCGGCCGGCATGGTCGGACTGCAGACCGCCCACCGCTACGGCAACGCGACGATGCTCGAGTCGGACTTCGTTCTCGGAATCGGTAACCGGTGGGCCAACCGCCATACCGGCGGGTTGGACACCTATCGCCGGGGCCGGCGATTCGTGCACGTCGATATCGAGCCCACGCAGATCGGGCGTGTCTTCTCCCCCGATTTCGGGATCGTTTCGGACGCGAAGGCCGCACTCGAGCAGTTCGTGGCCGTCGCCAAGGAGCGCCGCGCAGCCGGCACGCTGCCGGCTTGGAGCTCGTGGGTCGACGACTGCAGGTCGCGCAAGGAGACGATGCATCGCAAGACCCACTTCGATGACGTCCCGATCAAGCCTCAGCGCGTGTACGAGGAGATGAACCGCGTCTTCGGCCGGGATGTCCGGTATGTCAGCGCGATCGGGCTGTCGCAGATCGCCGGTGGACAGTTCCTTCAGGTGTTCAAGCCACGCAACTGGATCAACTGCGGGCAGGCGGGACCACTCGGATGGACGGTGCCCGCCGCCCTTGGCGTCGCCGCTGCCGACCCCGGTGCCACCGTGGTCGGGTTGTCGGGCGACTACGACTTCCAGTTCCTGATCGAGGAACTCGCGGTCGGGGCGCAGTTCAACCTGCCTTACGTGCATGTCCTCGTGAACAACTCCTATCTCGGGTTGATCCGCCAGGCGCAACGCAACTTCGACATGGACTACTGCGTGTCGCTGGCCTTCGACAACATCAACTCTCAGGAGACCGACAGCGGCGTCCCCAAGGGATATGGCGTCGATCACCTGCGCGTCGTCGAAGGACTCGGCTGCAAGGCAATTCAGGTTGTCGAGCCCCAGGACATCGGACCGTCACTGGCACGGGCGCAAGAACTCGCCCGCGAGCACAAGGTGCCCGTTGTGGTCGAGGTCTTCCTGGAGAAGATCACCAACATCGCGATGGGCACCGAGATCGACAACGTCACCGAGTTCAACGACCTCGCCGAATCACTGTCGGACGCACCAACGGCTGCCGCACTGCTGCTCGACTAGTAGCCGATAGCCGCCCTACACCGCCGCCTCTTTGTCGAACTCCGAGGCGAGATCGCGAGCCACCCGCTTCAGCAGCGGCGCCACCTTGGTCGCCGACTTCAGGGTGAGCCGCGACGCGGGTCCTGAGATCGACACGGCGGTCAATGTCGGTGCGTCCGGCACCGGCGCCGCGAAGCACCGCACGCCGATCTCCTGCTCGCCCTCATCCACCGCGTAGCCGCGAGAGCGGCTGAGCTCGATGTCACGCATCAACGCATCCGGAGTGATGTGCGTGTTCTCGCTGGAGGCGGGCATGCCCGCGCGCTTCAGCAGCGCGAGCACAGCATCGTCGGGAAGCTGCATCAGGAGAGCCTTGCCCACCCCGGTGCAATGCGTATAGACGCGCCGACCCACTTCGGTGAACATTCGCATGGAGTGCGGCGACGGGACCTGAGCGACGTACACCGCCATGTCGTTGTCCAGGACCGCCATATTGGCGCTCTCGCCCGTTCGCTCCACCAGTTCGGCAAGATGGGGGCGCGACCATTCTCCAATGAGTTGCGCTGCGCTCTCCCCCAACCGAATCAGCTTGGGCCCCAACGCGTAGTGCCGATTCGGAAGCTGGCGCACGTAGCCCATATTCAGCAGCGTCCGCACGAGGCGATGAATGGTCGGCTGCGGCAGTTCGGCGCGAGCAGCCAACTCTCCGAACGCAATTGACGGACCCGCGCTGGCCATGATCTCCAGCAGCTCGAACGCGCGCTCAACCGATTGAACGCTGCCCTTGATCGGCGAGCCATCGGCCACTGGTGCCCTCCGATCGTTGGCTGGTCCGTTCAGCGACTCCGCAAAGCGCCGGATTAGTTTCGTATAACGATACGGCGGGTAGCAATCGGCTTCGTACGCCACATCTCACGCCGGCTAGCAAAGATTGCATCCTGACGACTGTATGCTAAGCACGACGGGCGCCGGTCTGCCCGTAGACGTTGCCGAGAGGGGGAGTTTCATGACCCAAGCGTCAAGCCGCACCGCCGGGGGCCTGCCGAAGACCACAGGCGCACCGACCGTCGCGCCGCGACTCGAGCGTCCGGCACCGCTGCGGCAGGCGGTGTACGACATGCTGGTCGAAATGATCATCACCCGCGAATTGCAGCCGGGTGAGCACCTGGTCGAACACGAGTTGGCTGCCCAGCTCGGGGTCAGTCGGCAGCCGGTTCGAGAAGCGCTGCAGCGCTTGCACAGCGACGGCTGGGTGGATCTGCGCCCCGCGCTCGGCGCGTTCGTCCACACAGCCACTGACGCCGAGGCCGATCAGCTTCTCGCCGTGCGCACCCTCCTCGAGGCCGAGTCCGCCAGACTGGCCGCCGAGGCGGCGACACCGGAACAGGTCGAGCACCTGCGGGAGCTGCAACGCAACGGGGAGAAGGCGCTCGCCGACGACGATCAGGAAAGTCTCGTCGCGGCCAACGCCGCGCTGCATGCCTACCTGGTCGAGATGTCCGGCAACCAGGTCCTCGCCGATCTGATCGGGTCGGTCGACCGTCGGGTGCGGTGGTACTACCTGCCGATTGCGAAGACGCGCGGCAAGGACGCCTGGGACGAACACGCCGAACTCATCGAGGCGGTCGCCCGCCACAGCTCCAAACGGGCCGGCGAGCTGATGCGGCAGCACACCGAGCGCACCCGGGAGATGTACCACAAGCGTCGCCACGAGACACCCGACGGCGCCGCCTGACCAACCTCAGATGGCTCCGGCCCGCCGGAACCGATCCAGTTGCTCGGGCGAGTAGCCGAGTTCGGTGCAGATCTCTTCGGTGTGCTCGCCGAGCAACGGCGAGCGGACGACCTCGACCGGGGAGTCCGACAGCCGCAGCGGTGAGCCGACCGTCTTGAACGGACCCCGCTCGGGATGGTCGACGGTGACGATCGCGCCGAGCTCGGCCAGTGTTTCGTCTTCGAGAAGTTCCCTGGTGCTGAGCACCGGACCGCAGGGGACGTGCAGAGCGTTCAGTGCTTCCAACGCCTCCCACTTCGTGTGCTTTTCGGACCAGTCCTCGATCAGGGCGAACACCTTGTCCAGCTTGGGAAGTCGATCTTCGGGCCGGACCCAGTCGGGGTGATCGGCGAGGTCGGGCCTGCCGATCAGGTCCGCAAGCGGCGCCCAGACCTGGGGCTGCACGATCACATAGATGTAATCGTTGGGTCCACCGCCTTTGGTCCGCACGGCCCATCCCGGTTGGCCGCCGCCCGATGCGTTACCCGAGCGCGGGACCTCGTCGCCGAAGTGCTCGTTCGGGTACTCGCGCAGCGGACCGTTCGCGAGCCGTTGCTGATCGCGCAGCTTCACCCGGCACAGGTTGAGCACGGCGTCCTGCATCGCGACCTCGACTCGCTGCCCTCGGCCGGTGTTGGTGCGTTGATAGAGCGCGGCCAGGATCCCGGTGACCAGGTGGATGCCGGTGCCGGAGTCGCCGATCTGTGCACTGGTCGCGGTCGGCGGCCCGTCCTCGAAACCGGTGGTGGCCATGGAGCCGCCCATCGCCTGCGCGATGACTTCGTAGGCCTTGAAATTGAAATACTTTCCTGGACCGAATCCTTTGATCGACGCGTAGATCAGGCGCGGGTTGATGTCACGCAGCGTCTCCCACGGGAACCCGAAGCGGTCGACCACACCCGGACCGAAGTTCTCGACAAGGACGTCAACGCGCGACACCAGATCGGTGAAGATCTGCTTGCCCTCGTCGCTCTTCATATTCACGGTGACGCTGCGCTTGTTGCAGTTGAGCATCGTGAAATACAGGCTGTCCGCGCCGGGGATGTCGCGAAGCTGACCGCGCGTGACGTCTCCGCCTTTCGGCGTCTCCAGCTTGACGACGTCCGCGCCGAGCCAGGCGAGCAGTTGGGTAGCCGAGGGGCCGGACTGGACATGCGTCATGTCGAGGACGCGAACGCCGGCCAGCGCCTTGCCTTCGGCGCCGTCAACCGTGGGGATCTCAGCCATCTTCTCCATTTCCCTTCACTCGCGGTGCGCGCTGCAACCTGACGCGGAGCCCAGGTCAACATTGCATACCGTATGAGGTAGGCAACAGTGTGGCCTGTGCAACACGTCTTGTCCAGGGGTTTGCCGGTAGACACTTCTGCACGACTGCCGGACGAGAGGCGTAATCTCGAACCGCGCGATTCTTCCGCTACCTGTGCGAACGCTGGGAATCAGCTGCCAGCAACTGACTTCGCCGACCTTCTTGCCAGAGAATTGTATGTGGTATACCGTACACGCTGTGATCGAGATTACTCATCCACCAGATGAGTGATTGAGCCCACAACGCTCTTATCGTATGCAATATTCGGTAGGCAGTGAGCGAACCTCGTCAGGCCCGTCCGGCAAGCACTCTCTGATTCAAACATGTGGGGCCCCGCCCCGACATGCGTGCAACGGAGACCGCGAACCAGGCGCTGCAGAACATAAGGGGACCGTCTTGGGAAAGGCACGCGAAAGTGTGCGTGTCCTGGACACGACCCCGCCCGGATGGTCGTGCACTCGACCGGGGGCGCTTCGTCTATCGGCTGGATCCACCCGCAGCGGGCACCGCCCAACCCGCCACGCGGCCCGCCCCTCAAGGAGGTACAGATGACAATATCGAAGGATCCGAATCCGCAACCGCCTGAAGGGCTGTCGGCGATAAAACCGGACACGGGGCCGGTATGGCACGCCGGCAACGAGGATCCGATGCCGATCCGCAAGCTCCCCGACGCGCCGGCCTCCGTGCACATCATCGGTCCGGCCATGATTCTCGTGGCACTCGGTGTCGGTCTCGGCGAGACGTACATGTGGCCGCGCCTGGTAATCCTCTTCGGTCCGGAGATCCGCTGGTTGTTCTTGATCGGCGTCACGTTGCAGGCCGTCGTCATGATCGAGATGGCCCGCTACGCGATGGCGACCGGGGAAAGTATCTTCTTCGGCGCCGCCCGCGTATTCAAACCGCTCATGTGGTTCTTCTTCGTCGTCGCGATGGCGGTATACATCTGGCCGGGGCACATGGCAGCCGGCGCCGAATCGCTCGAGAGAATCACCGGCATACCCTGGCTCGTTTCCGCGATCGTCGGACTCGTGCTCATCGGCGTCTTGTTCAGCTTCGCGAAGATCGTCTACAACCTCGTCGAGAAGCTACTCAGCTTTCTGATGGGCATCCTCGTCATCGGCTCCGCGATCGTCGCTGCGCTGGTCGGCAACCTGGGCGACGTGACGTCCACGGTCACCGGAATGTTCGCGTTCGGGTATCTGCCCCCCGAGGCCCTGAGCGCCGCCTGGTTCCCCATCATCGTCGGATCGATCGCGTTCGCGGGCCCGTCCGGCATGCAACAGATGTGGTACACGCTGTACCTCCGGGACAAGGGCGCCGGTATGGGCGCTCACCTTCCTCGCATCACCGGCCTGGTGCACACCGGCGAGGAGGAGACGATGCCGTCCCGCGGGTTCATGTTCGACACCGAAGACCCCGACGAGATGCGGAAGTGGAAGAGCTGGAAGCGGTGGGTCTTCAACGACGCGTTCATCCTCTTCTGGGGCGTCACCATGCTGGTCACGGTCACGTTCACGGTGCTGGCACAGGCCGCCGCGCGGCAAAACCCGACTGTGGCGACCGAGCTCGAGGCCGGGAACCAGGGGGCGGCGCTCGACGCCATGGCCGACGCGTTCAGCTCAGCGGGCGGTGCCGTTCTCGGCGTCGTGTTCTTCGGATTCATCGCGCTGGTGGGCTGGAAGGGCAGCCTGGGCATCTTCGACGCCTTCGCCCGCGGGCAGGCCGACATGACCTACTTCTTCGTCAAGGGCGCCAAGCGCTTCAAGATGTCGCACATCTACTTCGGGTTCCTGTGGGGTGTCATCCTGTTCGGCATCGCGATCCTGTTGTTCGGACCGGCGGACGGGCCGACGGAGATTCTGGACGTCCTGGCGTTCCTGTCCACCTTCGCCATGGGCGCGTACTGCGTGGTGCTCCTCCTGACGAACAACAGGTTGTTGCCCAAGAAGATCCGCCCGGGTTTGGTTTCCAACGTGATCCTCGCGTTCGGAGCGACGTTCTACCTGGGCATGCTGTTCTACAGCCTCGTTCGGTTCGGGGCGGTGGTGGGGTGACCACCACGACGAGTTCGCCGGCAACTTCGCGGGCCCAGCAGTTCGCGGAATTGACCTTTCCCGGCGTCGCGATCGGCCTCGGCAGCGGCGCCATCGCGGGCGGGGTGGCCCTTCTCGGTGGACTTTCCGCCTCGTATGCCGTGACGACCGCGCTCACACTGGGGATACCCCTCGCCGTGTTCGGCATGGGGTTCAACGTCCTCCTCGCACGCGGGAAGATACGACTCGGTGTGGCCGCCCCGGCGGCGGTGTACTGGCTGGTGTTCTTCCCCCTCGCGCGGCTCGTGCACGAGGTGTCCTTCGATGTCTTTGCCGGTAACGACATCACTTTGCCGGACGCGCTACTGCCGTTCATCGCCTTTCAGGCGATGCTGAGCATCGGCTACGCCATCGGGTTCGTGTGGCTCCACGAGCATGTCTTCCCGAACTGGTGGATCCGGATACGGAACCACAATCCGGTGGCCCGGCGCTACGTCGACCAGTACATGGCGCAGGCCGCCACGATGCAGCCCCGGGCCAAGCGCCGGCAACCCTGACCATCTACCCGCGTATGTGCGCATTCCGATCAACAGCCTCGGGCGACCGCGCGGCGCGGTCGCGCCGCGCGGCTCGAACTGAGCCAACCACTCTCAGAGAGACGTCGCGCTTCCCCTGGTCTCAGCAGAACGGCCGTGCAAGTAGCCCTCGGCCTCGGAGACGACCTGCTGTCGCTCCTTGTCCATGGCTGCGGTCAGCGACAAGCCGATCATGCGACCGTCGGCGCCGAAGCCCTGCGGCTGATCCCCGAGCCATTTCACAAACGCTTTCCAAACACGCATGCGTATCACCTCTTTCGTCGTCGAATATCTAGTGCTCCAGAGTCGTGGGACGATTCCGGGCACGGCCGTGCATCACGGCGCAGCGAACGTCGGCGTTCGCTCGCGAAGGCGACAGACAGGGTGGCGGGAAGTCCCGCCCCGTTGTGTGTCGGCCGCGGGGTGCGGCGACTATCGCTGCCTACAGCATACAATCAACCGCGACTCCTTCCGCGTGACGTTCGCCACGCCCGTCTCGGGCCGCAGGCGGATCGACGATGCCGAAGGAGGCGAGAGCAACCCGCATCGCAGGTCCTCGATTTAGTCTCCGCATTGGATCACCAACAGCCACCACCTGGAGTTTCTTCCATTATCCGTCAGGCGTGACGATTACCGGCCGTTTATCGCGGGTCCCCATTGTTGCGACGATTGAAACCTATTATCGGGTGAAGCGAGGCGGCCTGGCTTCCTCCGGGTCATTGCATACGAGAACCTGGACGTGGTTAACCGCAAATCAGGCGAAGGAGCGTGCCATGTCACTTCCCCTCTCGAGCCGACGCGTACGTAACGAGACTTCGCGCGACGGACTGACCGAAGGAGGCGCGCGCAGGGTGCAGCGCCCTGCGCCCCTGCGCGAGGCGGTGTACGACGCCATCGTGGAGCTGATCGTGAACGACACCCTCCGGGAGGGTCAGCACCTGGTCGAGAACGAGCTGGCGGAGTACCTCGGTGTCAGCCGCCAACCGGTGCGCGAAGCCTTGCAGCGCCTGCAGACCGACGGCTGGGTCGACCTACGCCCAGCTCAGGGCGCTTTCGTGCACAGCCCCACCGAGGAGGAGGCCGACCAACTCCTCGGCGTCCGCTCGGTCCTGGAAACCTATTCCGCCCGACTCGCCGCCGAGCGTGCCACCCCAGCGGACGTCAACCGACTGTGGGAGTTGCAGCAGGACGGGCTGAACGCGCTGACCGCCGACGACGTCGAGGGGCTCGTGGCGGCCAACGCCGCACTGCACGCCGGGGTCAGGGCCCTGGCAGGCAACTCCGTGCTTGCCGAGCACATCGGACTCGTCGAACGACGGTGGCGTTGGTATTACCACCTGATCGCGCAGCCACGCGGCCACGACGCCTGGTCAGAACATGCCGAACTGATCAAGGCGATCGCGGCCAACGACGCCGCGCTGGCGAGCGACATCATGAGCCGGCACACCGAGCGGACCCGCCAGCAATACCTCGAACAGCGGCTCGCCAAGTCCTGACTCGCGGGCCGTGGACGTCAGCACCGCAGCACCTCGGCGGTGGTGATCCGCTCTCCTGCGGAGTAGACGTTCATCGATGATCCGCGTAGGAAGCCGATCAAGGTTAGTCCCATCTCCCTGGCGAGGTCCACGGCGAGCGAGGACGGGGCGGATACCGCGGCCAGCGCGGGGATCCCGGCCATCACCGCCTTCTGCACCAATTCGAAGGAGGCCCGGCCGCTGACCATGAGCGTGGTGCCGGTCAACGGCAGTCTGCCTGCACCCAGCGCCCAGCCGATGACCTTGTCCACCGCGTTGTGGCGGCCGACGTCTTCCCGCACGCGCAACACCTCTCCCTCGGCGTCGAACAATGCGGCCGCGTGCAGCCCGCCGGTACGGTCGAAGACTTGTTGTGCGGCCCTGAGCTTCTCCGGAAGTGTCGCGATGGTCGCGGTGGTCAGCCGCAGCGGGTCACAGTCGACGCGCCACTTACCGATCGTGCGCACCGCCTCGAGGCTGGCCTTACCGCACAACCCGCACGATGACGTCGTATAGAAGTTGCGCTCCAGCGACGGGTCGGGTGCCGCAACGCCGTCGGCGAGGAGGACGTCGACCACGTTGTATGTGTTGCCGCCATCGGTGGTCGCTCCCGCGCAGTATCGGATCGCGGCGACATCCGAGTCGCCCGCCACCACGCCCTCGCTGACGAGAAAGCCACGGGCCAGGTCGAAGTCGTCGCCAGGGGTGCGCATCGTCACGGTGAGCGGACGGCCGGCGACCCTGATCTCAAGCGGTTCCTCCGCCGCGAGGGTGTCGGGGCGGGCCGTCGCGACGCCGTCGACCACGCGCACAACTCGGTATCTATTGGTTACGCGTCCCACGTCACCCTCCCGTGTATTTCGTACTCAGTATACGTTCTGAGGCGCCTCGCCTTGCCCCTTGTCGCTGGACGATTGCGATGGACACGTGATCCGCATCACGCTATATTATGGCATACTGTATGCAATAGGAGCGGCCATGACCCACACCAGTGCCCCAGTCGCAGTCGAAGTCCGCGACCTCCACGGGCGTTCGTACCAAGTCGGTCAGCGACCGCAGGACATCATCGGTCACTCCCGGCGATGGATTCTCATGCTGTCATGGGCCGCCATGGCGGGGATCGGGGTTCTGCAGTACGGCTACGGCGTCGCCGTCACCGCCCTGCACGTGACCAACGGAGCCAGCGTGACCGGCGCGCTCTGGGTGCTCGCCCTCTGGGTGGCGTTCCAGGCAGGCGCTGCGGCGCCGACGGCCGCGTTGAGCCACCGCTTCTCACTGCCACCGGCGCGCGCGGTGGTCGTCGGTGCCCTCTTGTGTGCCGCAGGCCCGCTGACCCTCGCCTATACCGACAATCTCGTGCTCGTGGTGCTCGGTTACTCCGTCCTGTGCGGCACCGGAGCCGGAATCGTCTACGCCACATGCACTTCCACCGTCGCCAAATGGTATCCCGAAGAACGCGCCGTCCGGGTCGGCACCGTGACAGGGGCATTCGGTTATGGCGCCGTGCCGTTCATTGCGCTCTTCGCCGCGGCCCTCACACCCGGAAACCGGACGGAGATCTTCGCCGGCGTGGGAGTCTGCGTGCTCGTCGTCGTCGCCGTTTGTGGTGTGCTCCTGCGGGATCCTCCCCAGGGCTGGTGGCCACCGGACATCGACCCCAAGGTGTGGGCAATCGACAAGCGAGTGAACCGGAGCCTGCGCAACAACGCCGCGGCGTTGCGCCAGTACTCGCCGGGCGAGGCCGTCCGCACGCCTGCGTTCGTGGTCATGTACCTCATCCTGGTATTCGCCGCCGCGGCCTCGCTGCTGGCGATCGTGTATGTCCCGTTCGTCGCGATGTCCCATGGCTTTTCGCTTGGCATCGGCGCGGCGGCGGTTGGTCTTCTTGCCGTCGTCAACGGCGCAGGCCGCAGTGTCGCCGGCCGGATCTCCGACCGATTCGGACGACGCCAGACGCTGAGCGCGGCGTTACTGCTCGAGGGGTGCGCGCAGCTGGGGCTCGTCTATGCCGCGTCGATCGGGCAGAGCGCGGCGTTCGTGGTCTTCGCCGCGCTCAGCGGGATGGCGGGCGGCGCGTTCTATCCCCTGTTCGCGAGCCTGGTTGCCGATTATTTCGGCGAGCACAACGCCGTGCGCAACTTCGGAACGGTGTACAGCGCCAAGCTGTTCGGCGGAATCATCGGCGTCGGGCTGCCCGCATTGGTGGTGACATCGGGCGGGCTGACGACGCTGTTCGTCGCCGCCGGCCTGCTCAGCCTGTGCGCCGCTGTCATGACGCGGCTGCTGCATCGCCCCGGTTACCCGGCGCTGGGTCTGCCGCGGTAAATACCGACCTACCGAGGAGATTTCGATGTCAGGGACCGTCGAACGAGAAGGCCTCAACGAGTTGACCGACGCACTCTTGAAGTGCGTGGCATCGCTGGCGTCAAAGTGTGGTGACACTGCGGCCGCGCGTCGCCTCGTCAATGACGCCGAACGCATCTCCAACGGCATCGACCGGCTCGAAATCGACGTCGAAGAGCTGGAAATGACGCGGGGGCCCGGCCGATCGAGCGGATCCAGCGAGATGGTCCAGATCCCCGACGCCGATTACCACATCGATTTCTGGCGGGATGTCGACCACGAGGGCATCGGGGGACGCTGCACCACCTAGCGCAGCAGCGCCGCCGCCGCCACTGCCACAGATTCGAAACCCGTTGTCTTCGAGTCAACCAACTCCAGCAGCCGCCGTTTCATGCGTGGGTCCCAGAACCTGTCTACGTGGTTGGCGACCTCCGCAACCGCCTGCTCGGTGGGCAGGTAGCCGAAATGAACGACGATCTTGTTGATCAGCCTGATCTCGGAGGCATCGTCGAGTGACATTTCAGTCCACGAGTCCGGCGATCAGCACACGGTCCGCCCCGGCTTCATCGTTCAGGTGAGAGACCGGGTGAGTCAGCGTGACCTGCACGGCGGTCACCTTGTACTCCGGGCAGTTGGTCGCCCAGTCGGAGTTCTCCGTCGTCACGACGTTCGCCCCGGTGACCGGGTAGTGGAACGTGGTGTACACGACGCCGGTCGGCATCCGATCGGATATCTGGGCGCGTAGCTTCGTTTCGCCGACTCGGCTTCCCAACGTCACCTCGTCGCCGTCGACGATGCCCCGGACCTCGGCGTCATGGGGATGAATCTCCAGCAGATCCTCTTGGTGCCAGGCGATGTTCGCGGTGCGGCGGGTCTGGGCCCCGACGTTGTACTGGCTCAGGATTCGGCCGGTGGTCAGGATCAACGGGAAGCGCCGCGTGCTGCGCTCGTCGGTCGGCACGAACGGGGTCGGCACGAATCTGCCAAGGCCCCTGGTGAACGACTCGACGTGCATGATCGGCGTACCCGTCGGCGCGTGCTCGTCGCACGGCCACTGGATGCTGCCCACCGCGTCGAGCTTGTCGAACGAAACGCCGGCGAACGTCGGTGTGACAGAGGCAATCTCGTCCATGATCTGGCTGGGGTGGTCGTAGTGCATGGGATAGCCCATCGCCGTGGCGATCTGGCTGACGATGTCCCACTCGTGCCGTCCACTCTTCGGCTTCATCACGGCGCGGACGCGGTTGATCCGGCGTTCGGCGTTGGTGAAGGTCCCGTCCTTCTCCAGGAACGACGCACCCGGCAGGAACACGTGGGCGTACTTCGCGGTCTCGTTGAGGAACAGGTCCTGGACCACGAGGAGTTCCATCGCGCCCAGCGCGGCCAAAACATGCTTGACGTTCGGATCGGATTGCGCGATGTCTTCACCGTGGACGAACAGCCCCCTGAAGGTGCCGTCGATCGCGGCGTCGAACATGTTCGGGATGCGCAGCCCCGGCTCGGCCAGCAGGGTTGTACCCCAGAGGTTTTCGAACACCGTACGCACCGCGTCATCCGACACGTGCCGGTAACCGCTCAGCTCGTGTGGGAAAGATCCCATGTCGCAGGCGCCCTGCACGTTGTTCTGGCCGCGCAGCGGGTTCACACCGACACCGTCGCGGCCGATATTGCCGCACGCCATGGCCAGGTTCGCCATACCCATGACCATCGTCGAGCCCTGGCTGTGTTCGGTGACGCCGAGGCCGTAGTAGATCGCCCCGTTCGGCGCCATCGCATACAGGCGCGCGGCGGCGCGCAACTCCGCGGCGGGCACGCCGGTGATCGACTCGACCGCCTCGGGGCTGTGCTGGTCGCCGGAGATGAACCGGGCCCACTCGTCGAACCCCTCACACCTGTCCGCCACGAACGCCTTGTCCATCAGGCCCTCGGTGACCACCACATGTGCCATCGCATTGACGACCGCCACGTTCGTTCCGGGCGTCAGTTGCAGGTGGTGATCGGCCTCGATGTGCGGCGAGCGCACCAGGTCGATGCGACGCGGGTCGACCACGATGAGCCTCGCACCCTGGCGCAGCCGCTGCTTCATCCGCGACGCGAAGACCGGGTGCCCGTCGGTCGGGTTGGCCCCGATCACCACGATGACGTCGGCCTGGGCCACCGACCGAAAATCCTGCGTGCCTGCCGACTCGCCGAAGGTCTGCTTGAGCCCATACCCGGTGGGCGAGTGGCACACCCGCGCGCACGTGTCCACGTTGTTGCTGCCGAACGCGGCGCGAACCATCTTCTGCACGACGTAGACCTCTTCGTTGGTGCACCGCGACGAGGTGATCCCGCCGATAGCACCCGCGCCGTACCGCGCCTTGATGTCCAGCATCCGGCGGGCGACCGTGTCGATCGCCTCGTCCCACTCCACCTCACGCCACGGGTCGGTGATCTTCTCGCGCACCATCGGTTTGAGCACCCGGTCCGGATGGGTCGCGTAGCCAAATGCGAACCGCCCCTTGACACATGAGTGACCCTCGTTGGCGCCGCCGTCCTTGTGGGGCACCATGCGGACCAGCTCGTCGCCGCGCAACTCCGCCTTGAACGAGCAGCCAACGCCGCAGTAGGCGCACGTGGTGATCACCGACCGCGACGGCATCCCCAGCTGGATCACCGACTTCTCCTGCAGGGTGGCAGTCGGGCACGCCTGCACGCAGGCGCCACAGGACACGCACTCCGAGTCCATGAAAGACTCACCCGCACCTGCCGATACCTTCGATGCGAAGCCGCGTCCCTCGATGGTCAGCGCGAACGTGCCCTGGATCTCGTCGCAGGCGCGCACGCAACGCGAGCAGGCAATGCATTTCGACGGATCGAAGTCGAAGTACGGGTTGCTGTCATCGACGACGGCGTCCAGGTGGTTCTCGCCGTCGTAGCCGTATCGGACCTCACGCAGCCCGACAGCGCCCGCCATGTCCTGCAACTCGCAGTCACCATTGGCCGAACAGGTCAGACAGTCCAGCGGGTGGTCGGAGATGTAGAGCTCCATGACGCTCGCCCGGAGCTTGGCGACCTTCGGCGTCTGGGTACGGACCACCATGCCGTCGGCCACCGGAGTCGTGCACGACGCGGGAGTGCCACGGCGACCGTCGATCTCGACCAGACAGAGCCGGCAGGAGCCGAACGCTTCGAGACTGTCGGTGGCGCACAACTTGGGCACGTCGACGCCGGCAAGCGCGGCCGCGCGCATGACGGACGTGCCTGCGGGGACGGCTACGCGCAGCCCGTCCACCTCCAGCGCGACAGCGGCCGGACCGTCCTTGGCCGGGGTGCCGAAGTCGGGTTCCTTGAGCAGGGTCACGGCATACCTTCCGTCCTCGCGCTGATGTGCGCGGTGGTTGTTTCCGCCTTCGGTTGGCGGTCGAGGAAGTCGTCGGGGAACTCGGTAAGCGCGCTGCGGACCGGCATCGGGGTGAGGCCGCCCATGGCGCACAACGAGCCCTCGGTCATCACGTCACAGAGATCTTCGAGCAGGGCCAGGTTCTCGTCAGGGTGCTCACCCGCGGTGATCCGGTCGATCACCTCGACGCCACGCACCGAACCCACCCGACACGGCGTGCATTTGCCGCAGGACTCCGCGGCGCAGAACTCCATCGCGAACCTGGCCTGCGCCGCCATGTCGACGGTGTCGTCGAACACCACGATGCCGCCATGGCCCACCATCGCACCGGCGGCCACGAACGCCTCGTAGTCCATCGGCAAGTCGAACTTGGACCTCGGCAGATACGCGCCGAGCGGACCCCCGACCTGCACCGCGCGCACTGGACGTCCCGAAAACGTTCCACCGCCGTAGCCGTCCACGAGTTCGCCCAGCGTCACCCCGAACGCCATCTCCACGATGCCGCCGTGGCGGATGTTCCCGCCGAGCTGGAAGAGCTGGGTGCCCCGCGAGCGTTCCACGCCGAGCTCCTGATACGCCTTCGCACCGTTGGCGAGAATGATCGGCACGCTGGCCAGCGTCAGCACGTTGTTCACCACCGTCGGCTTGCCGAACAGGCCGTGGATGGCGGGGATCGGCGGCTTCGCCCGGACCATGCCGCGCTTGCCCTCCAGGCTTTCCAGCATGGAGGTCTCCTCGCCACAGATGTAGGCACCGCCGCCCACCCTGACATGCAGGTCGAAGTTCAGCGACGAGTCGAGCACGTTGTCCCCGAGCCACCCTCGCCCGTAAGCGATCTCGATGGCGGAACGCATCGTGGCCACCGCGTCGGGATACTCCGACCGGATGTAGATGTACCCCTCGCTGGCGCCCACCGCGTATGCCGCGATCGTCATGCCCTCGATGAGCATGAACGGATCGCCCTCCATCACCATGCGGTCGGCGAACGTGCCGCTGTCCCCCTCGTCGGCGTTGCAGCACACGAACTTCAGCTCATCGGCGCATTCGAGTACCGTCTTCCATTTGATGCCTGCCGGGAAGCCTGCACCACCGCGCCCGCGCAGGCCGGAGTCGGTGACCTCGGTGACGACCTCCTCGGGCGAATCCTGCAGTGCGCGAACAAGTCCGACCATGCCGCCGTGGGCAAGATAGTCGTCGGGCGATAACGGATCGGTGACGCCGACCCTGGCGAAGGTCACCCGATTCTGTGTCGCCAGCCAGGGCAGCTCGTCGACCACACCGACCCGCGACGGGTGCTCGGCGCCGTCGAACAATCCGGCGGCCACCATCCCATCGACCTCTGCCGGGGTCACGGGCCCATAACCGATCCGTCCGCCCCGCGTCGACACCTCGACCAACGGCTCCAACCACAACATGCCGCGAGAACCATTGCGGATCAACTCGATCGGGCGATTTTCGCGGGCGGCGGCGCGCAGCAGCGCGTTCGCCACCTCGTCCGCGCCGACCGAGGTCGCCGCGGAATCCCTCGGCACGTACACCTTGACCGGCGTGCGCGTCGATGCGCTCATCGCGAGATCGCCTCCTCGAGAATCGACGAAAGGCGAACCTCGTCCAGCCGGCCGTGCAACCGGCCGTTCACCTGCGCGGCCGGCCCGAGCGCGCAGTTGCCCAGGCAGAAAACCTGCTCGGCGGTGAGCGATCCGTCCCGGCTGGTTTCCCCCATCGACACGCCGTACCGATCCCGCAGGTGATCGACCAGTCGTCCGGCGCCAAGGGCCTGACACGCTTCGGCCCGGCAGACGCGGACCGTGGAACGCCCGGCGGGCTCGGAACGAAAATCGTGATAGAAGCTGACCACTCCGTGCACGTCGGCGCGCGACAGGTTGAGTTCGTCGGCCAGCACACCGATGGCCTCCGGCGGCACATGGCCCAAAACCCCTTGAACCGCATGCAGAATGGGCAACAATGCCCCCCGCTGCGTGCGAAGGCTGGCGGCGATGTCACGGATAAGGCTCTCGACTGTGGTGTTCGCCGCCCCAGCTGGCGTGAGATTCATTGGCTTCCTCCGGCGGGCATGTGAACGGATGAGGAGTGGGCGGAACCGCCCCAGGGTTCTTTCCTGGGGCGGTCCTCACCCCCCGGTTTCAGACGACGATCTTGTTCTTGTGGAACGCGGCGATCGTGTCGGCGTCGTATCCCAATCCGGCAAGGACCTCGTCGGTGTGCTCGCCGAGCAGCGGCGCGCCCTTGATGTCGGGTGTGAACGCGGAGAACTTGATCGGGCTGCCGACGGTCAGGAACGACCCGCGGCCCTTCTGGTCCACCTCCACGACGGTGCCTGCCTCGCGCAGCGCCGGGTCAACGGCAAGCTCCTTCATGCTCATCACCGGCGCGCAGGGCACCTCCCACTGGCGCAGGATGTCGACCGCCTCGTACTTGGTCTTGTCGGCCAGCCACTTCTCGATCTCGGCGAAGATGTCAAAGATCTTGTCCTGACGGGCAAGCGCGGTGCTGTAGCCCGGGTCCTCGGCCCATTCCGGCCTGCCGATGACCTCAGCCGTACGCGCCCAGTTCTGCTCCTGGACCGTGAAGTAGATGTAGGCATTGGGGTCGTCCTCCCACCCCTTGCACTTGACCACCCAGCCCGGCTGGCCACCGCCGCCGGCGTTGCCGCCGCGCGGGACCGCTTCGCCGAACTCGCCGTTGGGGTACTGCGGGTACTCCTCGAGGTGGCCAACGGCTTCCAGCCGCTGCTGGTCGCGAAGCTTGACCCGGCACAGGTTGAGCACGGAGTCCTGCATCGACGCGGCCACCTTCTGGCCCTTGCCGGTCTTCTCGCGGGCGATCAACGCCGTGAGGATTCCGATCAGCAGGTGCATGCCGGTGTTGCTGTCGCCCAGTGCTGCACCGCTGACCGTCGGCGGGCCGTCCCAGAAGCCCGTGGTCGACGCGGCGCCGCCGGCACACTGCGCGACGTTCTCATAGACCTTCAGGTCATTCCACGGCGACGCGTCGTTGAATCCCTTGACAGAACCGAAGATCAGGCGCGGGTTCCACTCCTGCAGCTTGTCCCACGACAGGCCCATCCGATCCATGGCGCCGGGCGCGAAGTTCTCGACCAGCACATCGGCGTCGCGGATCAGCTTTTCCATCACCTCGAGTCCCTCGGGTGACTTCGTGTTGATCGCCAACGACCGCTTGTTGCTGTTGAGCATGGTGAAGTACAACGCGTCGACGTCGGGAATGTCTCGCAGCTGATTACGCGTCACGTCACCCCCGCCAGGGCGCTCGACCTTGAGCACGTCGGCTCCGAACCAGGCGAGCATCTGGGTGCACGCCGGGCCCGCCTGGACTCCGGTGAAGTCGATGACTTTGATGCCGGAGAGCGGTAATTCAGTCATTGAGACGTTCCTTTCCCTGTTTCTTCTTCGTGGTTTGATGCGGGTGGGCGCTCACTTGGTGGAGATGCCCTTGGGATTGAGGTGGGCGATGTTGCCGCTCTCGGTGCCGTCGGAGGGGTCGATGACGCAGTCGATGAGCGCCGGCCTGCCTGATGCCAGTGCCTCCCGGAGGCAGGCAGTGACCTCAGCGGGCGTTGTCGCCTGATACCCCTTGCCCCCGAAGGCCTTGATCATGAACTCATGTCGAGCCCGGAGCGCGGTCGGCGCCGGGTCCCCGGTGGTGGAGATGTCGTCACCGCGGTACACGCCGCTGTTGTTCAGGATGACCGTGACGATCGGCAGGTTGTAGCGACAGACCGCCTCCAGTTCCATTCCGCTGAACCCGAACGCGCTGTCGCCCTCGATCGCGACGACCGGGTCGCCCGTCTCGACGGCAGCGGCGATCGCGTAGCCCATGCCGATGCCCATCACCCCCCACGTCCCGCTGTCCAACCGGTGCCGGGGTACTTGCATGCCAATTGTGTTGCGCGCCAGGTCGAGGGCATTCGCACCTTCATTGACGACATACACCTGTGGGTTGTCATGCAGGACGTCCCGGATCGCCTGGAGGGCACCGAGGAATTTCATCGGGTGGGCGGCCAGCGCCCCTTCGAGGCGGCCTGCCATCTTGGCGACGTTCTGCGCCGACTTGGCCGCCAACTCCTCACGCCACTCCGTTTGGACAGTGATTTGACCAGGTTTGGCACGTTCCAGAAGGGTCTCCATCACCGAACCGATGTCACCCACCAGAGGAGCGGCGATCGGCTGGTTGCTGTCCATCTCGGCGGCAGCGATATCGACCTGAATGAACTTGGCATCCGGATTCCATTGCGGCGCATCGCCAAATCCCAGCAGCCAGTTCAGCCGGGCCCCGACGAGCATCACCACATCGGCCCTCTTCAGTGCCAGCGATCGCGCGGTGGCCGCTGACTGTGGGTGGTCGTCGGGCAGTAGACCCTTCGCCATCGACATGGGTACGTACGGCACGCCGGTGGTCTCGACGAATTCGAGGATCTGCTCGTCGGCCTGCGCGTATGCGGCGCCCTTGCCGAGCACGATCAGGGGCCGTTCGGCATTGGCGAGCAGGTCGATCGCCGAGTCGACCGTCTCCACCTCCGGCAGTTGCCGCGGCGCCGGGTTGACGACCCGCCACAGCGTCCCCGCGCCACGCTCTGCATCGATCACCTCGCCCAGCACCGCGGCCGGGATGTCGAGGTAGACCCCGCCGGGGCGACCGGACACCGCCGTGCGGATCGCGCGCGCCACGCCGCGGCCGATGTCCTCGGCCCGAGAAACCCGGTAGGCAGCTTTGGCGAACATCCTGGCCGCCGCCAGCTGATCCATCTCTTCGTAATCACCCCGCTGAAGGTCCACGAGATGGCGCTCGCTGGAACCGGATATCTGCACCATGGGGAAGCAGTTGGTGGTGGCATTGGCAAGCGCCACAAGTCCGTTGAGGAAACCGGGCGCCGACACCGTCAGGCAGATGCCCGCCTTTTTCGTCAGGAACCCCGTCGCTGCGGCCGCATGGCCGGCGTCACTCTCGTGGCGGAAACCGATGTAGCGGATGCCCGACGCCTGCGCCAGCCGGGCGAGGTCGGTGATCGGGATGCCGACGACTCCATAGATGGTCTCCACGTCGTTGAGCTTGAGTGCGTCGACGACCAGGTGGATCCCGTCAGTGAGGGTGCCCGTATCGTCGGCACCGTGCGCCTCCGTGTCTCGCGTGGGAGCGACGGTCATGATGTGGACCCTTCCTAACTGTTCGAAGCCGATTCCAATTGGTCTAACTACTAACACTTTTCACGCTGCGCGCCAGCGCGTCCAAGACCTGTCGTCAACCGGTCGATAACCGCCGGTTATCACGGAGAGCCCAGTCGCCCAGGGTCATCGCCGATACCATTCAGTCCCCGCCGAGGTCGCCGACGTCTGGGCTGTCGACGTCGAAGACACGCTCGGGCGGTGGGCCTGCCGCCACGTTGAGGAAGGCCCTTGCGGCCACCGAGCCCGGGGCCGCCGCGTGAATTGCCATCGAGATCTGCGCCGTCGTGTCCGGTTCGACGAGTCGGATGGCGCGCGCTCCGCTGGTCACCGGCATCGCCGGCAGCCAGGTGTGTGGCACCACACTCGCCCAGCTCCCAGTCGCTACGTGCGCGTAAAGGGAAGCAACGGAATCGGTTTCGACCTGCGGGGTGGCCACCGCCCCACTGCTCGCGAAGGCCTTGTCGATGAACTGCCGAAATCTCATGTCCGGACTCAGCAGCGCCAGCGGCAGCTCGGCCGCCTCTGCCCACGTGATGGTTCGGGCGCCGGGCGCGAGCTTGTCGCCGGACACGAGCAACACATACTGTTCCTCGTAGAGCGGCACCACGGTCAGGCCTGACTGGTCATCGGGTCCAAAGTGGGCGATGGCGGCGTCCAGCTCGAAGTTGCGAAGTTGTCGCAGCAGCTCGGTGGACGACAGCCGGGAGCAGACCTTCACCTTGGCCAACGGATGCAACGCACAAAATGCGGCGACGGGCTGTGCCATCGTGGTGGATACCGTGGGCCCGGTGCCTAGGCGCAGCGTGCCCGAGATACCGGAACGCAGGGCCGCCGCCTCGGCCTTGAGGCCGTGGTGATCGGCAAGCAGTCGCTTGGCCCAGACCACTAGCCGCTCGCCCTCTATGGTCAGACCCTCGAAATTCTGTCCACGGTTGATCAGCGTCACGTTGAGTTCGCGCTCCAGCTTGGCGATCGCCGTTGAAAGGGCAGGCTGCGACACGTAGCAGGCCTCGGCCGCACGCGCGAAATGGCGTTCCCTGGCGACCGCGACGAAATACTCCAGCTGGCGGAGCAGCATGGGCATCCCTCCTCATCGTCCGGCACCGGGTCATTCAGGATTGCATACAGTATGGCTTATTCGGTATGTTACGCACCGATGCTGGTGCGTGTCCAGCGGACTTCGCGACGTGGAAGGCGACACATGACCGAGACAACGCAAACCGCCCGTGGCATGACCGACGTCGGTGTGACCGACGCGTGGCTGGCCCGGGCGGTCGTGACAAACGCGGCCGAGGCCATCACGGTGACCGATCCGGACGGAATCGTTCGGCTGTGGAACGACGGAGCGACGAGGATGTTCGGGTTTTCCGCGGCCGACATTGTGGGCCAAAGCCTCGACCTGATCATCCCGGAGAAACTGCGGGACCGGCACTGGAAGGGCTACCACCAGACGATGCTCACCGGATACACCCGCTACGGCGACAAGATGTTGAGCGTGCCGGCCACTCACCGCGACGGGCGCAGACTGTCGATCGAGTTCAGCGTGGCGCTACTGCGCGACGATGCCGACCAGATAGTCGGGATATCGGCGATCATGCGCGAGATCAGCGACCGCCGCGAAGCCGAGAAGGCATTGCGCGCCGAACTGGCCGAGCTGCGGACCCGGGTCGGATCGGGCTGACCCGGCAATCGCTGCGTCACCAGCGCTTCGAGACCGTCAAGCGATGCGCAGCACGCGCAACGAGTCGGTGCATCCCGACACGCCACTGCGGCTACCGGACACCACAATGACGAGACTTCCGGTGTGACACATACCCACGGCCGCCAGCCCGCGACTCACCTCGGTCGGCAGGGTTTCGGCCGTGGTCGCGGGTGCCAGCACGGCGGACTCGATGCCCCACGAGAATGCCAACCGAGCCCGGACCGACTCATCATGGGCAAAGGCCAAGAGCGGCAACGGCGATCGCTGACGCGCCAGGCGTAGGGCCGTGTCACCGGTACGAGTGAAGCAGCACAGCGCAATTGCCCCGAGTCGTCGGCCCAATTCGCACGCGGCCGCCGCGACCGCGTCGCCGACTCCGACATCGTCACCGTCTTCCGCTGCATCTACTCCTTGCGTGCGCGGCTCGTCGACCCACTCCAGTGCAATCCCTTGGCGCGGCATATCTTCGGCCGCCTCGACAATACGAGCCATCGTCGCGACCGTGTGAGCGGGGAATGCTCCCACGCTCGATTCGGCGGACAGCATTACCGCATCCGTGCCGTCAAGCACCGCGTTGGCGACGTCGGAGACCTCGGCTCGGGTGGGGCGCCGATCATTGATCATCGAATCCAGCATCTGCGTCGCCACGATCACCGGCTTGGCCGCCTGGCGACACAGGCCGATGGCCCGCTTCTGTACCAGCGGGACCTGCTCCAGCGGCATCTCCACTCCGAGATCACCGCGGGCCACCATCAGGCCGTCAAACGCACCAACGATCGCAGGCAGGTTTGAAACCGCCTCGGGTTTCTCGAGTTTCGCCATGACCGGCACCCACCTGCCGACCTCGTCCATGACGGCATGGGCGAGCTTCACCTCCTCGGGAGCCCGAACGAAAGACATGGCGACCATGTCGACACCGAGCTCGAGGGCGAACTTCAAATCCTCGATGTCCTTCTCGGACAGCGGCGGAACGCTGACGGCGACCCCGGGAAGGGAGATGCCCTTGTGATCACTGACCGGACCACCTGACAGCACCTCGCAGGCGATGTCGCCACCGTCGACATCGACCACCCGCAGGTCGATCTTGCCGTCGTCCACGAGCAGCCGATCGCCCGGCCGGACATCGGCCGCCAACCCGTCGTACGTGGTCGAGACGCGGTCGTGGTCACCCGGACATGCGGCGGTCGTGATCACAATGTGCTCGCCGGTGGCCCAGAACACCGGGCCGGCGGCGAACCACCCCAGCCTGATCTTGGGCCCCTGCAGGTCGGCGAGTACTCCGACCGGACGACGGCGCTCGGCGGAGATCTCGCGGACCATGGCGTAGACGGCGGAGTGCTCGGCATGGGTGCTGTGGCTGAAATTGAGCCGCGCCACATCCATTCCGGCGTCGATGAGTTCGGCCAGCGCCGGTGCGGAACCGGTGGCGGGTCCTAACGTGCAGACGATCTTCGCGCGACGGTTCACGGTGGTCCTCTCAGGACATGACGGGCTGAGTTTCCTTCTCGGGCACGCTGACAGCCCGCGGCGACGCGGGTGCGCAGGTGCGCGCAACCAGGTCGGTGGCGGCGTGGATGGTGCGCAGTGTGGGAGCGTCGGCCCCGGTGAGGTCGGCCATCTCCACCACTGCGGTCACGATCGCGTCGAGTTCCAGCTGCTTGCCCGATTCCAGATCCTGCAGCATCGAGGTCTTGTGGTGCCCCACGTTCTCGGCTCCGCGCAGCCGCTTCTCGATGGAGATGTCGGGGCTGCTGCCGACCCCGGCAGCGATGATGAGCGTCTCCTCCATCAGCTGGATGATCACTCGCCGGGTACCGGCGTGCTGACACATCTCGGCCATCGTCGCTCGGGTGAGCGCGCTGAGCGGATTGAACGCAACGTTGCCCATGAGCTTGATCCAGATGTCATTGCGGAGGTCGGCCTCGACCGGCGCCTTCAATCCACCGGCAATCATCGCGTCGCTCAACGTCTTACAGCGCTGCGAGATCTCCCCCGACGGCTCACCGATGGAGAAACGGGTGCCCTCGAGGTGCCGGATCACTCCAGGCGCCTCGATCGTGGTGGCGGGATAGACCACGCAGCCGATGGCCCGATCAGGGGATAACACGGCGCTGGTGGCTCCGCCGGGGTCGACGGCCTCTATCCGGCGGCCTCGGTACGGGCCCGGCAGCTGGTGGAAGTACCACCAGGGGATTCCGTTCTGCGCGGCCAGCACGGCTGTGTTCTCCCCGAGCAGCGGTTCCACCAGTGGGCCGCACGACGCGTAGCTGTGCGCCTTGAGCCCGAGGAAGACGTAGTCAACGGGCCCGATCTCGGCCGGGTCGTCCGTCGCATTCGGGAATGCCACGAAGTCCCCACGCGGACTGATAACCCGCACACCGTTTTTCCGCATCGCGCGCAGGTGTTCGTTCCGCGCGATGAGGTGCACATCGGCGCCCCCCCGCTGCATTGCGGCGCCCCAGTAGGCGCCGATCGCTCCGGCACCGACAACTGCGATCTTCACGGCGACTCCCTTCGTCGGCATACTGTATGCAGTATTGCTCTGCAGTGTCCAGAACTTTTCGACCACGAGAAGTCGCCGCCTCATCGCAGCACCTTTATTTGCATACTGTATGCGTTATGCTACACGAGCGAGATCTCAGCTTCTCGTTGCCGTAGAAGCGCATCGACGTGCACCGCCAGAAGCATTCGCCCGGCGACCGCCAGGAAGAGGACTATGAGACTTATCGGAGTGCCCAGAGAAACAGCTCCGGGCGAACGTCGTGTTGCGCTGGTCCCCAAGGTCGTCGAACGATTATGCGGCTTCGGCCTTTCCGTCGTCGTCGAGGACGGGGCCGGAGGCGGCGCACTCATCCCCGACGAGCATTACGAAGACGCCGGAGCGACCATCGGGAATCCCTGGACTGCCGACGTCGTGGTGAAGGTGAACCCACCGACCGATGATGAAATCACTTTGCTGAAACCAGGATCCATCCTGACCGGATTCCTGGCACCACGTACTCGCCCCGAGCTCGCGGATCGACTGCGCGAAGCGAGAGTCACCGGATTCGCCATGGAAGCCGTGCCGCGCATCTCCCGGGCGCAGACCATGGATGCGCTGTCGTCGCAGGCCAACGTCGCGGGGTACAAGGCGGTGCTCCGCGCCGCCGAATGCTCGACCCGCTTCTTCCCCATGCTCACCACGGCGGCCGGAACGGTGAAACCGTCCACGGCCCTGGTGCTGGGCGTGGGCGTTGCCGGACTTCAGGCGCTGGCGACCGCCAAACGGCTGGGCGCCCGCACGACCGGTTTCGACGTTCGGCCCGAGGTCGCCGAACAGGTTCGGTCGCTGGGCGCCCAGTGGCTGGAGCTCGGCATCCACGCCGCGGGCGACGGCGGCTACGCTCGCGCGCTGACCGCCGAGGAGCAGGCCGAGCAGCAATTGCGGCTCGCAGAAGCGATCCCAGGTTTCGATGTCGTGATCACGACGGCGCTCGTTCCCGGCCGGCCAGCGCCCAGGCTGGTCACGGCCGAGGCGGTGCGCCGAATGCGGCCGGGCAGCGTGGTTGTCGACCTCGCCGGCGAAGCGGGCGGCAACTGCGAGCTCACCGTGCCCGGGGAGACGGTCGTTCGGCACGGCATCACCATCGCGTCACCGTTGAACCTGCCTGCGACGATGCCGGAGCACGCCAGCGAGCTCTACGCGCGAAACATCGCGTCGCTGCTCGAACACATGTTGACCGACGGCGAGATCGTGCCGGACCTCTCCGACGAGATCCTCGCCGCATGTTGCGTGACCACAACGAGTGACCAGTTGACGGAGACTCGATGACACTGCTGTCCAACCTGGCGATCTTGGTGTTGGCCGGTTTCATCGGCTTCTCCGTGATCTCCAAGGTGCCCAACACCCTGCACACCCCACTCATGTCGGGCACCAACGCCATTCACGGCGTCGTCCTGCTCGCCGGCCTCGTGCTGCTTGGCCGCTCCGCGTCCGGCGGCTTCGAGCGGACGCTGCTGGTGATCGCCGTCGCCTTCGGCGCGATCAACGTGGTCGGCGGTTTCCTCGTGACGGACCGGATGCTCGGCATGTTCAAGAAGAAGCCGAGTCGCGACGCGGAAAAGGTTGCAGCAGAACATGGCTGAGCTCATCTCGGTTGCCTACATCGTCGCGTTCAGCCTGTTCATCTACGGGCTCATGGGCCTGACCGGACCCCGGACCGCGGTGCGCGGCAACATGATCGCGGGCGTCGGCATGGTGATCGCCATCGTGGCGACCCTGTTGACCCCGGGGGCGAGCAACTGGCTGTTGATCGCCCTCGGCCTGATCCTCGGCACCGTCATCGGAGTGCCGTCGGCGAAGCACGTCAAGATGACCGCGATGCCACAGCTGGTGGCCTTGTTCAACGGAGTGGGCGGCGGTGCGGTAGCCCTGGTGGCCTGGGTGGAGTTCCGGGAAAGCCACGGCTACGCGACGGTCGCCGAGTACGTCACCGTCACGTCGCTGTTCGCCGCGATCGTCGGCTCGGTGTCGTTCTGGGGATCGCTGATCGCCTTCGGCAAGCTGCAGGAAGTGTTGCCGGGCAGGCCGATCAGCCTCGGCCGGGCACAGCAACCGCTCAACGCGGCACTGCTGCTCGTCTCCGTCGGCTGTGCCGTCGCGATCGGCCTTGGCCAACGATCCGAGCTGATGATCATCGGTGTCCTGCTCTCGGCGGCGGTGCTCGGCGTGATGGTCGTGCTGCCGATCGGCGGTGCGGACATGCCGGTGGTCATCTCGCTGCTCAATGCACTCACCGGACTGTCCGCCGCGGCGACCGGACTCGCGTTGGACAACACCGCGATGATCGTCGGGGGCATGATCGTCGGCGCGTCGGGCACGATCCTGACCAACCTGATGGCCAAGGCGATGAACCGGTCGATTCCCTCGATCGTCGCCGGCGGGTTCGGCGGGACGGGCGTGGCCGCGGGCCCGGCCGGCGGTCCGGCGGACCAGACCGTACGGCAGACCAGCGCCTCCGACGCGGCGCTGCAGATGGGATACGCGAGCCAGGTGGTCATTGTTCCCGGCTACGGCATGGCCGTCTCGCAGGCCCAGCACGCGGTGCGCGAGATGGCCAGTCTGCTCGAGGGACGCGGCGTCGAGGTCAGACACGCCATCCACCCCGTCGCTGGACGGATGCCGGGTCACATGAACGTCCTTCTCGCCGAGGCCGACGTCCCCTACGAGCAACTCAAGGAGATGGACGAGATCAACGGCGAGTTCTGCCGGGCGGACGTGGCGCTGGTGATCGGTGCCAACGACGTCACGAACCCGGCGGCCCGCTCGAACCCCGCCTCACCGATCTACGGGATGCCGATCCTCAACGTGGACCAGGCGAAATCGGTCATCGTGCTCAAGCGCTCGATGAGCGCCGGATTCGCCGGAATCGACAACGAGCTGTACTTCGACCCGAAGACCGCGATGCTCTTCGGTGACGCGAAATCCTCGGTCGCCGAAATCACCGAGGAACTCAAGGTCCTGTGAACACGTAGAGCGTGTCGCGTGACGTATTAATCCATGTTGGGCATAACTGATACCTAAAACAGTCTTGGACAGGCATGGATCGGGCTCCTAACGTAGGTGGCAGACCAGTGACCATCGACGGCCTAGGAAGTCATGACTGCCACCATTGCGGGCCCCTTGAAGACCACCGAACCCACCGGACAGATGCTCATCGCCGGCGAACCCGTCCGCGGATCCGGCAAGCCCATCAACGCCTTCGACCCCACCGCGGGCGAGACGCTCGAGCCCCCCTACCACCACGGCGACTCGTCCAACGTCGACGCCGCCTGCTCCGCCGCGGCCGCCGCCTTCGGAATCTACCGCGCCACCACCTCCGAGCAGCGCGCCCAATTCCTCGAAGCCATCGCCGCCAACATCGAGGCAATCAAAGACGCCGTCATCGCCCGCGCGACCGCCGAGACCGGCCTGCCCACCGCACGCATCACCGGCGAGGTCGGCCGCACCACCGGTCAGCTTCGCCTCTTCGCCTCCGTCCTGCGCGAGGGTTCCTGGAACGGCGCCCGCATCGACCCCGCCCTTCCCGACCGCCAACCCGCGCCCCGCCCCGACATCCGCCAACGCAAGGTGCCGCTCCTGTCCCTTATCCACATCTCCGTGGCCCACGA
>NZ_NVQE01000054.1 GCF_002591975.1 Mycobacterium neglectum
TCGTTACCTGCCGCCTCGCAGCCATATCGATCTTGCCTTCCACATCGGGCAAGCCTTCTAGACCACGCGCTCAAAATAGGTGAGGCACCACCACCGGCCACGCGCTCAAAGTAGGTGAGGCACGTCGCCACCTTGCGCCGGCTCGTCATCGGGCTCACTATGGGCTATCTCGCGGCTGTAGCGGTCGCCATGATGATGCGCATCAACCCGTGGTGGAATCGGTTCTTCTCCCCTGCCGTCTATGTCACCATCACCGCGCCCAGCATGGTGGTCGCGCTGCTGTGCCTCATGGTGTTCGGCCTCTCCGAGTTCGGCGTGTACATGTCTGTGGCCATAGTGATCTTCCCGTTCGTCGTCGTCAGTCTCGACGAGGGAGTCAAGGCACTGGATCCGAAGCTGACCGAAATGTCTCGCATCTATGGATTCGGGGCGTCCGACCGCATCCGGCACCTCGCTCTGCCGGAGATGGCGCCCTACATGTTCAGCGCGTTCCGGAACGTGCACGCGCTGGGCTGGAAGATCGTCGTGATCGCTGAACTGTTCTCCCAGCAGATCGGAATCGGCGCCGAATACAAGCGCGCCTACGGCTATTTCGAACTCGAACAGCTCATCGTATGGACCTTCTTCTTCATAGTGATGATCACCACCGTCGAGTACGTCATCCTTCGGCCCATCGAGCGAAGGGTGTTCAGATGGCGTGCCCCCAGCCGCCGCCGTAACCGCCAAGAACGAATCGCTGTGACCGCCTCATGACCTCAACACGCCCTGAAACGGAGCCACACCTACCAGCCATGACCACCGCCACCGCCGCTACGGACTTCCTCAACATCTCCGACTTGTCCTACGCCTATCCCGGCAGCTCGACTTACGCGCTGAAGGACGTCAGCCTACGGGTGGCTCCCGGCGAATTCGCCTGTGTCGTCGGACCCAGCGGCTGCGGTAAGTCAACGCTGCTGAACATCTTGTCCGGACTGGCGGCGCCGACCGCCGGGTCGGTCACGATGGACGGTACCGCGCTCGTCGTCGACGGCGTCGAACAGCACACCGAGCGGCCCCGCCTGGGCTACCTATTCCAGGACGCCCGATTGCTGCCATGGCGCACCGTCCGCAAGAATATCGAGCTCGCTCTCAAGTCTGCCAAAGTGCCACGCGCACAATGGCATGAGCGAACCGACCGGTATCTGACAATGTGCGAGATCGGACAGTTCGCCGAAAGCTGGCCGGGAAACCTCTCCGGCGGTCAGCGTCAACGCGTCGCGATCGCCCGAGCACTGGCCATCGAACCCGCCTGCGTGTTCATGGACGAGCCGTTCTCGACGCTCGATGAGGTCACCGGCAGATCGCTGCGGGGCAAACTGCTCGACCTGTGGCAGACCACCGGGCAGACATTCGTCTTCATCACCCACTCGATCCGCGAAGCGGTATTCCTGGCTGACCATGTCTACGTGATGGCGCCCGGGCCCGGCCGAGTGCTCGAGCGTGTCACGATCGACATCCCGCGGCCGCGTCGCTATGAATCGCCGGCCATCGCCGAAGTCGAGGGCCGGATGATCGACTCGGTGCTGCAGTACTGGAGCACCGACGACGCGCCCGCGGGCGACGTGTCATGACGGGGACGCTCAACCGCGTCATCGAGATGAACGCACCGCCACCGAGCCCGGCCATCCGACGGTGGCGTCCACCCGCCGAACTCGTCGCTGTCGCGGCAGGCCTGGTGATCTGGTGGCTGTGCGCGGGCACGGTACTGCCGCACCTGCCTGGGCCGTTGGCTGTCGTCGACGAGTTCACCTCTGCGGTGACATCGCCATTGTTCTACGAATCGATGCTGATAACACTTCGTCGCATCGTGATTGCCTGGACCACAGGCTTCTTCATCGCTCTGGCAATCGGTGTGCTGATGGCGCGCAACCGCTACGTCGAGGCGCTCGTCCATCCCGTGGTGTTCATCGGCCTCGCGCTACCGGGTCCGGTGACCATCCTGTTCTCGACGCTGTGGCTGGGGCTCGGGGAATTGGCCACGCTGGTGGCGCTCACCCTCGCCGTCACTCCGTTCATGGTTACTTTCGTCTACGACGGCAGCAAGGCGTTGGATCCGAAGCTGTTCCAAATGGCGGCGGTGTACCGGTTCGGCGGGGTGGCCCGATTCCGGCACGTGATCCTTCCCCAGCTCGCGGGCGCGCTGCTGTCGGCAGCCCGGTTCGGCTTCGCGATGGGCTGGAAACTCGTCGTGCTCGTGGAAGCGTTGTCGGCGGGGTCCGGGATAGGCGAGCGCATCGAGTACTACTTCTCGTTCAACCGGCCCGCTGCGGTGATCGCGTGGACGTTCGGCTTCACGATCGTGATGGTGCTGGTCGAGTTACTCGTGTTCCGGACGGTGTCACGCCACGTCTTCCGCTGGCGTCCCAAGGCGGGAGGGGGCCGGTGACCGGACTCCACCTCGGCTTTCCGTCGCATTCGGTCGCCGACGTACACATGCGCGACTGGGGCGATCTGGCTGCGGCGACCGAGCGGGCGGGCTTCGACGTGCTGTGGCACTCCAACGAGCGCTTCTTCCGCGAGATGTTCGTGCGGATGACGGTGTCGGCCGTCCACACCACCTCGATCATGCTCGGTGGCGCTGTGGCCGATGGGTTTTCGACCAACCCCGCGCTGACTGCTCAATCACTGGCCACGATCGCCGAACTGGCGGACGGACGGGTCACGCTGGCGCTGGGTGCCGGTGGATCGGGACTCCCGATGATGGGAGTGACACGCTCGGCGGTCACCGACACGGTACGGGCAGCGTACGAGTCGATCGCCGAAATGCTCGCGGGCGCAACAGTCACCAGGCAGACTCCGGCCTTCACGTTGCGGGGCGCCCATCTCCGCGTGTTGCCACCGAAGACGGTCCCCTTGTGGATCGCCAGCCGGGGCAAGCGCATGCTCGAGATGGCGGGCACCGTCGCCGACGGTGTGATGATTGCCAGCCAGGCCAGCCCGACCGGCATCGCACGGTCGCTGGCCCACGTGCGCCGTGGCGTCGCATCCAGAAGCCCTGAAGCCGCAGACGTACGCACGATGGTGCGGGTCGACACGTGTGTGCACGACGATCCCGCCCTTGCACGCGAGGGCTGCCGGTTGATGATCGCCAAGCTGCTCTGGATGAGCTATCCGGACCGGCGCTTCGTCACCGACGCCGGGCTCGAAGTATCCGACGAGCTCGAACGGGTCATCGCGACCCGCGACTATGACGCGTTGGAGGCCGTCCCCCATCTCGTGTCCGACGAGATGGTGGAGGCATTCTGCTGGGCGGGCACACCCGAGCAGCTCATCGACCGCGTCTCGGCCGCAACGGAAGCCGGGGGCGTGACCGATGTCGGCTTCTGGCTGCTGCGTGCGCCCGGTCAGACCCTGATGGAGGCACACACACTCATGTCCCGCACACTTCCAGGACTGCGGCAACGGCTCGATATGGAACGTGACCAATGAGAGAACTGCTGTACGACCCCGACCGGCTGGCCCAGGCCATGGCCGATTCCGGACTCGACGCACTCGTGGCGACACAACCTTCAGGTGTCCGGTATCTCACGAGGTTTCCCAAGGCGGGCCGCAGCCTCGCGGTCGTCACTCGCGATGACCCCGCCCACCCCCAATTGCTCGTGCCTGCAGTCGAACTGGACTACCTCGTAGAAGATCTCGTGCCCGGCCTGGTCCACCGCGCCTGGGGCGAGTTCGTCCGAGAGCTTGACGACGACGCCGTTCTCGACGACAACCAGCGGCTGGTGGCGGCCGCTCATGCCGATCGACGCAGGGATCTCGACCGTCCCGCGATGCTGGCCAACTCAATCGCGGTACTAGGCCTCGGCAATGCCCGAATTGGATTCGACGTCGCACCCGTCACCGAGCCCGGGCTCGTCGACGCGCTGGACGGTGCCGACGTCGCCGACGCATCGCCGGTGATTCCGCGGCTGAGGATGTGCAAGACCGCACTGGAAGTCGAGCGCCTCCAGGAGGCGGCACGCATAGCAGAGGCGGCTATCTCGGCCACCGTCGCCGTCGCAACCGCGGGGGTTACCCAGGCCGAGTTGGCCAGCGAGTTTCGAGTGGCGGTGGCCCGCGAGGGCGGGCTACTGCGGGTGGACTCGGTCTCTGTCGGCACCGCAACGGTTTTCGGCAATGCAAACGTGCCGACCTCCGTGCTGGAGAAGGGGCAGCTGCTGCGATTCGACGTCGGTGCCATCTATGCCGGATACCAGTCGGATCTGTCCCGTTGCTTCAACCTCGGCGAGCCGACGGAAAAGGTTCGTCGCTATGCCAATGCCGTCATCGCCGGACAGGGTGCGGCGCTGGATATGTTGCGTCCCGGCGTGCGCACAGCCGACCTGTTCGCGGCGGCGGTAGCGGAGACCCGCAAGGCGGGCATCCCACACTACGCACGAACCCACGTCGGACACGGAATCGGCCTGGCCGGTGCCGGTTACGACGCTCCGCTGCTCGGCCCCAACGACTCCCACGTCATCGAAGAGGGCATGGTGCTCTGCGTCGAAACACCGTACTACGAGTTCGGGATGGGTGGCGTTCAGATCGAGGATATGGTCGTGGTGACGGCAACGGGTTGGCATCCGCTCAGCCGGCTGCCCAGACAGTTCAGTGTGCTGTGACGGATCTGATGCCGCGTCTGGTGTGCATACGCTGCGGCACCGAAGGGGTCAGCACACCGCATGGCCGCGGCTGTGAAGTGTGTCGCGCGCAAGGCGTCCCGGCGAATCTGCGCACAGATTACGACATGACCGTCGCCGGCCCCCAATTCATCGCCGATCTCGACGGACCGCTGCGGGGCACCGCGCGGTACCGCGCGCTGCTTCCTGCCGAACTCGATGATGCCGACGCTGCTGCGACGTCGCCGTCGCCGTTGATCCCCGCCCCGCGCCTCGCCGCGGCAGCCGGAGTGGAGACGCTGTGGATCAAAGACGAATCCCGCGGGCTGAGTTGGTCTTTCAAGGACCGTGCCGGGGCGGTCGCGGCAGCGCACGCCCGCGCCCTCGGTGTGAACGTACTGATAACCGCATCCACGGGTAATGCCGCCGCGGCTACTGCCGCCCATGCGCGACGCGCGGGCCTGCAGCCCGTCGTGGTGTTCGCGCGTGGCGTCGACCCGCTGATGGCCGCGTTCGTCGCGGGATACGGTGCACACATCGCCGTCGCCGCGACGAAAAAGGACCGCTGGCGGATCGTCGCCGATGCGGTCGAGCGCTACGGCTGGTATCCGATGTCGAACTACTCCGACCCGCCGGTGGGCAACAATCCGTACGCACTGGACGGCTACAAGGCGATCGCGTACGAGATATGGGAGCAACTCGGCCGTCGGGTACCCGACGCGGTGTACTTCCCCATCTGTTATGGCGATGCGCTGGCGGCCAGCCGCCGGGGTTTCGGCGACCTGACCGCGCTCGGGCTCGCCGACCGGATACCGGCCCACAGCGGCGGCGAGATCTACGGAAGCATCAGTTCGGCACTGATTCAAGGAACGGATTCGATCCCACTCGCCGCGGCGGACCATCCGACGGCGGCCACGTCGATATCGTCACCGCAAAGCACCTTCCAGGCACTCCAGGCGATTCGGGACAGCGGCGGGGCGATTCATGCCGTCAACGAGACCGAGCTCTCTGATGCGGTGAGACTTGCGGTGGAGACCGAGGGCGTCCTGCTGGAGGTCGCCGCCGCGGCCGGGTTGGCGGCACTGTTGAGACATCGGCGCGATGCAGTCCTGCCGCGTGGGCATGAAGTAGTACTGGTGGCCTCTTCGACCGGACTCAAATCGCTGTACCGGCAGTTGAACTCCGCGGTGGACGGCCCGCTGATCGACGACGCGGCCGACCTCGCGACGATGGTAGGCAAACGAGAGGTGACGGCACGATGAAGTTCGGTATTGGCCTGCCGACGGGGATGGAGGGGCTGATCAATCCGATTCCATTCTTCGAACCCCGCCACTTCATCGAAGCGGCACGTCTGGCTGAGCAGCTCGGCTATGACTCGGTCTGGGGCAACGATCATTACGCGCCACAGAACTACGTGCGCGGCAAACGCGCCGCAATACCGAACTTCTACGAAGTCCTCAGCGTCCTCATGGCGGCGGCCGCTGTCACCGAGCGGGTGGAGATCGGCACCGCGGTACTCGTCCTGCCGATGCGGGACATCGTCACCGTCGCGCGGCAGGCCGCCACCATCGACCAGCTCAGCGGAGGCCGTCTGCTGCTCGGCGTCGGAATCGGCGCGTACCCCGAGGAATATGCTGCGGCGCGACCAGATCTGGCGGGCGCTCACCGCGGCGACATGCTCGAGGAGGGACTGCACCTGCTGCAGCGGCTCTTCGCCGAACCGGAGGTCACCTCGCACGGCAACTTCTACCAAGTGGACGGTCTGGAATTAGCGCCGAAGGGATTCGGGGGTCAGGTGCGGGTACTGGTCGGCGGCCATCAGAAGCGCGGCATCGACCGTGCGATCCGCTACGGCGCCGGATGGATTCCGGGTTGGCGGCCCCTCGACGAACTTGCTGAATGGATCGCGACGCTTCGTGAACGCGCCGCGGCGGCAGGCCGTGATCCCTCCTCGCTGATCGCCGCACCCCAGTTTTCGTGCCTCGTGGGCAAGGACCACGCGGTAACCGAACGCCGCTACCTGTCCAGCGGCATGGTGCAGCACCGTCGATCGTTGTCGTTCGATGGCCGTGATCCTTCACAATCGTTGCACAACAACCTGATCGGCGGCTTCGAAGAAGTGTTCGCACGGGTCGAGCGCCTGCATGAGATGGGCGCTGACCATCTGGCCTGCACCACGTTGTGTGTCGAAACGGTCGATGAGTGGTTCGAACAATTGGAAATGTTTGCCATTGAGATCATCCGGCCCTACCGCCGGTCGCACGGTATCCCAGACCCCGCCGGGCCGGCCGCGTGATCGATCTGCGCACCGATACAGTCACCCGCCCCACGGCAGGTATGCGGCAGGCGATGGCGTCGGCCGAGGTCGGCGACGAGCAAAAGGGTGAGGATCCAACCACCCGCGCCCTGGAGGAGCGCGTGGCGAGCCTGCTGGGTACGCAGGCCGCCGTGTTCGTTCCGTCGGCGACCATGGCCAATCAGATTGCGCTGCAACTGTGGTCGGCGCCAGGCGACGGTGTCGTGCTCTCCGCCGGTTCGCATCTGGTGCACAGCGAGGCCGGCGGACCAGCGGCGCTGGCCGGCTTGATGTTGCAGCCGATCACGAGTTCCGACGGCACGTTCGATGCTGCCGATCTTGCCGCCGCGGCCAGTGAAGGAGCCGTCGAAAAGCCGCGCACTGCAATTGTTTCGGTAGAGAACACGCATAGCAATGCGGGCGGTAGAGTCTGGCCGACCGAGCGCCTCGACGCAGTGGTGACAGCCGCAAGAAGGCTCGAAATCCGAACGCATCTCGACGGTGCACGATTGCTCAACGCGGCACTCGCATCCTCAGTGGCTCCGGATCGTATTGCTTCACAATTCGATTCAGCGACATTTTGCCTGTCCAAAGGCCTTGGGTGTCCGCTCGGCGCGCTACTGGCCCTGCCCGCGCACCATGAGACGCAGGCACGTCGCATCAAACAACGTCTCGGTGGGGCCATGCGTCAGTCGGGGGTCCTCGCCGCGGCCGGGCTCTACGCGTTGGACCATCACGTTGACCGGCTGGCTGACGACCATCGTCGGGCGCAACGCCTTGCAGACCTGCTGACTCAGAGTGCGCTGGGCATCTCGGCCGTCGACACCAACGTCGTCGTCCTCGACACCGACGCCGCAGGGTGGGATCGGGCACTGCTGCTGCGCCGGCTTGCCGAAGAGGATGTGCTGTTGTCCGCGATCCCCCACCCGGGACGGATTCGCGCTGTGACACACCTCGATGTCGACGACGACGACGTCGAGCGCGCGGCCGCCGTGATACTGCGCGTTCTCGCGAGCCGCTAAACGGCCGCCTTCAGCTCCTCGACCTTGTCGAGCCGCTCCCACGGCAGGTCGACGTCGGTGCGGCCGAAGTGGCCGTAGGCGGCGGTCTGCGCGTAGATCGGCCGCAGCAGGTCCAGGTCACGGACGATCGCACCGGGCCTCAGGTCGAACACCGAGGTGATCGCCTTTTCGATGCGGGCCGGGTCAACCGTTTCGCTGCCGAAGGTCTCCACGAACAGTCCAACCGGGGCTGCCTTGCCGATCGCGTACGCGACCTGCACCTCGACGCGCTCTGCCAGGCCCGCGGCGACCACGTTTTTTGCCACCCAGCGCATCGCATACGCCGCGGAGCGGTCCACCTTGGACGGATCCTTGCCGGAGAAGGCACCGCCGCCATGTCGGGCCCATCCGCCGTAGGTGTCGACGATGATCTTGCGACCGGTGAGCCCGGCGTCGCCCATCGGGCCGCCGAGCACGAACTTGCCGGTCGGATTGACCAGCAGGCGGAAGTCGGACGTGTCGAGGGTGTCGTGGTTCAGGTCGGCCAGCACCGTGTTGACGACCTTTTCCCGAATGTCAGGGGCCAGGGTCGCCTCCAGGTCGATGCCGGCGGCGTGCTGCGTCGACAGCACCACGGTGTCGAGGCGTACCGGGGTGGTGCCGTCGTACTGCACGGTGACCTGGGTCTTGCCGTCGGGACGCAGATAATCGAGCACGCCGTTCTTGCGGACCTCGGTCAGCCGGCGCGACAGTCGGTGGGCCAGCGCGATCGGCAGCGGCATCAACTCGGGGGTGTCCCTGATGGCGTAACCGAACATCAGGCCCTGGTCGCCGGCGCCCTGGGCGTCCAGGGGGTCACCCGCGCCCTCGACTCGTGTCTCGTGGGCCGTGTCGACACCCTGCGCGATATCCGGGGACTGCGCGCCGATCCCGATGTTGACGCCACAGGTCTCGCCGTCGAAGCCCTTGTCCGACGAGTCGTAGCCGATGTCGAGTATGCGGGCCCGCACGGTGTTGGTGATATCGGCGAACGCTTCCTTCGCCGTCGTGGTCACCTCGCCGACGACGTGTACCTGGCCCGTGGTGACCAGCGTTTCGACCGCGACGCGGGACTTGGGATCGTCGGCAAGCAATGCGTCGAGCACCGAGTCGCTGATGGCGTCGCAGATCTTGTCGGGATGGCCCTCGGTCACCGACTCACTGGTAAACAGCCGAGCTTCACTCACGGTGTGATCCTTCCGCTCAAGTCGCCTTGAGGTAGTTAGTCAGTAAAATTATATGCTCGCCCCGCTGCACCCAAGCGCGTGCGCACGTTCCGCACAACCCTTACACGCAGCCAGGCGCGTGATTCGCGTTACCCGCCGCCGCTCTGCAGGAACGCCACGATCGCGTCCACAATACGGCTGGCCATCAGAGTTTTCGAACCGTGCTCCAAAGCAGACTCCGCGCCGTCGGCCGCGAGCAGCCACCCGTCGTTGTTGTCGACTTCGAACGCCCGATTCTCGCCGACCGCATTGACAACGAGCAGATCGCATCCCTTGCGCTGCAACTTGGCGCGGGCATGGAAGAGCACGTCGCCATTGGCGTCGCCGGTCTCGGCAGCGAATCCGACGATGGCGCGCATATTGGGGAGCTGACCGTCGGTTCGCGCCCGGACTGCGCCCGCCAGCACGTCGTCGGTACGAGTGAGTTCGATGATCGGCGCCGCGGCGTTGGGGTCGGCGGACTTCTTGATCTTGTTGGCCTCGACCTGGGTCGGGCGGAAGTCGGCAACGGCGGCGGCCATCACCAGGACGTGCGCGTCGGGCGCATGCTTTGAGACCGCGTCGGAGAGTTGGGCGGCCGAGCCGATGTGGACCACGTCCACCCCCGCGGGATCGATGAGGCCCGCCGTATTGCCCGCGATCAGCGTGACGTCGGCCCCACGCTGGGCCATCACCCGAGCCATCGCAAAGCCCTGCTTGCCCGAACTCCGGTTGCCGATGAAACGCACCGGGTCGATCGTTTCGCGGGTGCCGCCGGCGCTGACCAGGACCCGTACGCCGGCCAGGTCATAGGGCAGCGCGTCGCCGCGGTCCAGCAGCAGCTGGGCGAGCGTTGAGATCTCCTCGGCCTCGGGCAGCCGTCCCGCGCCGGTGTCAGCGCCAGTGAGCCGTCCCGACGCCGGCTCCAGGACCACCGCACCCCGACGGCGCAGCGTGGCCACGTTGTCCACGGTGGCCGGGTGGAACCACATCTCGGTGTGCATCGCCGGCGCGAAGAGCACCGGACACCGGGCGGTGAGCAGGGTGGCGGTCAGGAGGTCGTCGGCACGGCCCGCGACGGCGCGCGCCAGCAGGTCGGCCGTGGCCGGGGCGACCACGACGAGGTCGGCCTCCTGCCCGATGCGGACATGCGGCACCTCGTGAACGTCATCCCAGACGCCGGTGTGAACTGGGTTACCCGACAGTGCCTCGAAGGTCGCCGCACCGATGAAGCGCAGGGCGGACTCGGTCGGAACGACTCGAACGGAATGGCCCGCCTCGGTCAGCTGACGGACGAGCGTGGCGGCCTTGTAGGCAGCGATGCCACCGGCGACGCCGACGATGATCCGCTTGCGTTCGGTCACGTCAACTCATCGCCCAAGACGTTCATCGCCGCCGATCCCGTCCGCTACTCGCCTTCGGTGTGCTCGAGCAGGTCGCCGTGGATCTCACGCATCGCGATCGACAGCGGCTTCTCCTGCAGGCCCGGCTCGACCAACGGACCGACATATTCGAGGATGCCGTCGCCGAGCTGGTTGTAGTAGTCGTTGATCTGGCGCGCACGCTTGGCGGCGTAGATCACCAGCGCGTACTTACTGGACGCGCGGTCAAGCAGCTCATCGATGGGCGGATTGGTGATGCCCAGCGGGGTGTCATAGGCACCGGTGCCGGACTCGATGTCGTCGACAGCGGTCAGCTGGGCGTCGGGGGTGCTGCTCACGTAGAAGATCTCCTGGCTTTTTTGAGTGGTTCTTGGCCTGATCGCACCGTGCCCGGCGCTGGGTTAATTGTGGGCCACCAGCAAGGATACCAATTCAGCGCAAGCAGACTCCAATTCGCTGTTCACGACGACCACGTCGAAGTCATTCTGGGCCGCCAGTTCGTCGCGTGCGGTGGACAGGCGGCGGGCCATTGCTTCTGGACTCTCGGTGCCCCGCCCGACCAGCCGGCTCTCCAGTGCCTCCCAGCTCGGAGGTGCCAGAAAGACCGTGAGGGCCTCCGGCATGGATTCCTTGACGGCACGGGCTCCGGCCAGGTCCACCTCGATGAGAACGGGCCGGCCAGCCTCGGTGGCCTCTCGGATGGGCTGCGCGGGGGTGCCGGAACGGTGCAGGCCGCCGTGGATCTCGGCCCATTCCAGCAGGGCTTTCTGATCGATCAGGTCCTGGAACCGCTCGGCGGTGACAAACGAATAATCGACGCCGTCGACCTCGCCCGGGCGCGGGGCCCGGGTGGTGACGGAGACGCTGAAGTGCAGGTCGGGAATGCGATCACGCAGACAGTGGACGACGGACGATTTCCCGACGGCAGAGGGGCCGGACAGCACGATCACCCGTCCGGCCCCTCGGCCGGCGCTCAACTTATGCGCCTGGAGTTACTGGTCGAACTTTTCCAGCAGCGCCTTGCGCTGCCGGTCACCCAGGCCACGCAGGCGGCGCGTCGGGGCGATCTCGAGTTCGGTCATGATTTCCTGCGCCTTGACCTTGCCCACCTTGGGCAACGCCTCCAAAAGGGCAGAAACCTTCATCTTGCCAAGGACCTCATCGGTCTCGGCATCCTTCAGCACCTGCTTGAGGTTGGTGCCGCCGCGCTTGAGCCGGTCTTTGAGCTCGGCACGTATGCGACGTGCGGCAGCAGCCTTCTCCAACGCTGCCGCGCGCTGTTCGTCGGTCAACTGGGGAAGGGCCACGGGTTCCTCCGTCTCTCACACCATCAATTTTCCTGTATCGGCTGTATGAAAATTCCAGAACAGCCAGCGACGACGACCGTACCCACGCAACCTGATGAAAGCTAACCCCACCCCCTGCTTGTGGGGCCAAAAGCCCAGCGTGTAAGGCAGGGCCGCCGCAGAGCCCGAAGTGCCCCAAGCGTCCCGATTTCGCCGATTTCAGACATCGCGAAGCCGAATTTGCCTGCATATCAAGGTATTTCGGCTCAGATGGGGTGGTTCACCCACCGGCTCGGCCTGTGGCCTGGACCACACCCGGGTGGCCGTTGGAGGTCGGAAAAGAAAATTTTGCCTGGTCACCGCATGTCGGGCGTGTCGCAGCCGCTCAGATGACCGGCACGAAGGGCTGAGCGACCGTCAAAAAAGCAGGATGAATTCAAACATTGCCGCGGTGGTGGCCGATGCGCTCGACGACGATGCGTAGTAGGCGTGACAGGCGGTACCTGCGGGGCAGGCGTTGCGGAAGATTCCAGTGTTGTTCGCTGCTCAACCACCCGTGCGAGGCCGGCGGACAAATAGGATTCGCCGTGAGTCGCCGTGCAGTCGCCGTCAGGAGGTCGTCGTGGTCATGGGCATATGCCGGTCGATTGCTGTGGTGCTCGTCCTGCTGGGCGGGGCGGCGCTGTTCAATGTCGCGAGCCCGGCGTGGGCGTGCGGTTGTGGTGCCTACGTTCCGGACCACCCAGGCTCCTCGGTCGCCGACGAGCGCGCGCTGATCTCATGGGACGGCAGCACCGAGGACATCCTGATGTCGTTGTCGGTGACGGGCTCCTCGGACCGAGCGGCGTGGGTCATGCCGGTGCCATCGGCCGCTCGCGTCAGCCTTGGCGACACCGAGGTGTTCGAAGAACTCGCCACGTTCACCGCGCCACGGATCGAGTACCGCGACTCGTGGTGGCCGACGATTCCCTGGCTGGTCTGGGCCGGAGCGGCACCGGATGGCGCGGGGGCACCAGCCGGCGCGGTCAATGTGCTCGGCCGCCAGCGCCTCGGACCATTCGACGTCACCCGGCTGGCGGCCGATGACCCCACCGCCTTAGCGAATTGGTTGGAGGACAACGGATTTCCACATCCAGACGGACTGGATGACAACCTCGCACCGTATGTCGCCGACGGCTGGGAGATCATCGCGGTTCAACTGGTGCCCGCCGAAACGGGCGGCTCTTTGTCGGGAGCGCTTCAGCCGCTGCGTCTCTCGTTCGCCTCCGACACCGTCATCTATCCGATGCGCCTGTCGCGATCGGCCACGATGTCGCAGTACATCGACCTCTATGTGCTGGCGCCGCATCGAATGGATCCCGCGGCAATTCCCGTCGCCGGCGACGAGCCGACCCTGGAGTTCGCCGGCCCGATCGAGCGCAGCGACTCCCCGGCACTGGCCGACTTCGTCGGCGATGCGGCATTTCTGACCCGGTGGAAGAACACGATCTTCGACCCGGAAGCGATCGAGGGCGACTATGTATTCGAGCAAGCGCCCGCCGACACCCCGTTCCAGCAAGTGGTTTATCGCACGCGCGACCGTGGACACATCACGTACCTCATCCTGGTCGCGGCCATCGGTGTCGCCGGCGTGGCGGCCGGCGTCCTGCTGATCCGGCGGATGTTGCGAGACCCGCACCGCCCCTAGGGCTATGCGAGATACGCGACGGCGTCGCGGAACTTCTCCGCAGCCGCCCGCACCGCGGCGACATCGGGTCCGGCGCGCAACACGTCGCGCGAGACCGCGGGAAGGAGTTGGCCGGGCCGGGCACCGCCGAGACCCCCGAGTGCCTCCGGACGTCCGCCTTGCGCCCCAACGCCGGGCACCAGCACCGGGCCACCCAGTGCGCTGACATCCGGCGGTTCTGCCAGTGTGGCGCCCACGACGACGCCGACCGCACCGGGCAAGTCCTCGCGGTTGGCCGCGGCCGCGGCATCGACGATCGACTGCGCGACGGTCCGCCCGCCGGCGTCGGCTCGCTGAACGCCTGCGCCCTCCGGGTTCGATGTCGCGGCAAGGACAAAGACACCACGGCCGTTGGCGCCGGCGGTGTCGAGCAAAGGCTGCAGCGAACCGAAGCCCAGATACGGTGACGCGGTCACCGCATCGGCAGCCAGCGGCGAATCACCCACCCACGCATGGGCGTAGGCCGCCATGGTCGACCCGATGTCACCACGTTTGGCGTCGGCCAGCACCAGCACACCGGCGTCACGAAGAGCCCGGATCGTGTGTTCCAGCACCGTGTATCCCGCGGCGCCGTGCGCCTCGAAGAACGCCACCTGCGGTTTGACGATCGCGAAGCCCGAGAAGGCCTCCACGCAGATCTCGCAGAACCGCGCCACACCGTCGGCGTCGACGGTCAGCCCCCAGGCGCTCAGCAGTTCGGGGTGGGGATCGATGCCGGGGCACAGCGGCCCGCGCCGCGCTACCGCCTCGGCCAGCCGGGCACCGAAACCTGTCACGGCCCCAGCACGCTGTGCAGCTCCTGAAGCGACATCACGCCGATGTCACCGCGGATGCCAGCCTCGATGCCCTGCACCGCAGCTGAAGCCCCCTGCACGGTGGTCACACACGGAATGTTCATCGACACCGCGGCCGAGCGGATCTCGTAGCCGTCGATACGTGGCCCCGAATTGCCGTACGGGGTGTTGATCACCATGTCGACTTCACCCGACCGGATCAGGTCCACTGCGGACGAGGCAGGGCGCCCCTCCCCCGGGTGCTCGAAGTGCTTTCGCACCTCGTCGCAGGGAATTCCGTTGCGCCGCAACATTTCCGCAGTACCCGCTGTGGCGAGCACCCGGAAGCCCAGATCGGCCAGACGTTTCACCGGGAACACCAGCGAGCGTTTGTCGCGGTTGGCCACGGAGACGAACACCGTGCCCTCGGCGGGCAGCGACCCGTAGGCAGCGGTCTGGCTCTTGGCGAAGGCGCTGCCGAAGTCGCGATCGATACCCATCACCTCGCCCGTCGATTTCATCTCGGGGCCGAGCAGCGAATCGATCTGCGTGCCGTCGGCTTTCCGGAAGCGATGGAATGGCAGGACGGCTTCCTTGACTGCGACCGGCGCGTTGCGCGCTGTGGTCGCGCCGTCACCCGTTTTCGCCAGCACACCTTCTTCGCGCAGTTGGGCGATGCTGGTGCCCAACATGACTCGCGCACAGGCCTTCGCCAGTGGAATGGCCGTCGCCTTCGAGACGAACGGTACGGTGCGGCTGGCGCGCGGATTGGCCTCCAGCACATAGAGCACGTCGTCCTTCAGCGCGTACTGCACATTCAGCAGCCCGACCACGCCGATGCCGTGCGCGATCGCCTCGGTCGCGCGCCGTACGGACTCGATGTCGCTGCGGCCCAAGGTCACCGGCGGCAGCGCGCAGGCCGAATCGCCGGAGTGAATGCCGGCCTCTTCGATATGCTCCATGACGCCGCCGATGTACACCTCGGTGCCGTCGCACAGTGCGTCGACGTCGATCTCGATGGCGTCCTCGAGGAAACGGTCCACGAGCACCGGATGTTCGGGCGAGAGTTCGGTGGCCCTGGTGATGTAGCCCTGCAACGTCTCCTCGTCATAGACGATCTCCATACCCCGGCCACCCAGCACATAGGACGGCCGGACCAGCACCGGATAGCCGATATCGGCGGCGATCCGGCGGGCCTGCTCGAAACTGGTCGCGGTGCCGAACCGGGGCGCGGGCAGACCGGCGATCCTGAGGACCTCGCCGAACGCGCCGCGGTCCTCGGCCAGGTCGATCGCCTTGGGGCTGGTGCCGACGATCGGCACACCGGCCTTCTCCAGGCGCTCCGCGAGGCCGAGCGGGGTCTGCCCACCGAGCTGCACGATGACCCCGACGACGCCGGGACCGCCTGCACCGGAGGCGGACTCGGCGTGATACACCTCGAGCACGTCCTCGAATGTCAGCGGTTCGAAGTACAGCCGGTCGGCGGTGTCGTAGTCGGTGGAGACCGTCTCCGGGTTGCAATTGACCATGACCGTCTCGAATCCGGCCTGGCTCAGCGTGGTGGCGGCGTGCACGCAGCTGTAGTCGAACTCGATGCCTTGCCCGATGCGGTTGGGCCCCGAGCCCAGGATGAGCACCTTGGGCTTCTCGGTTTGCGGCGCGACCTCGCTCTCCGCGGCGGGGTCGAGTTCGTAGCTGCTGTAGTGGTACGGCGTCTTGGCCTCGAACTCGGCGGCGCAGGTGTCGACGGTCTTGTACACCGGGTGGATGCCGAGCCGGGTCCGCAGGGCCCGCACACCGATCTCGCCGGCCAATTCCGGCCGCAGGGCTGCTATTTGGCGGTCGGACAGGCCGTGGTACTTGCCGCGCCGCAGGAGTTGTTCATCGAGCACCGGCGCGTCGAGTAGTTCGGCGCGCAGCGTGACGAGTCCGGCGATCTGCTCGACGAACCACGGATCGACACCCGAGGCTTCAGACACCTGCTCGACGCTGGCGCCCTTGCGCAGCGCCAGTTCCATGTCGTACAGCCGCCCGTCGGTGGGCGTGCGCAGCCCGCCGAGCAACTCGTCGACGGAAACATCGGCGTCGGGCTTGGTCCAGAACCCGGCCCGAGTGGTCTCAAGTGACCGCATCACCTTGCCGAGTGCCTCGATGAAGTTGCGGCCCAACGACATCGCCTCGCCCACGGATTTCATGGTCGTGGTCAGGGTGGGGTCGGCGCCGGGAAACTTCTCGAAAGCGAAGCGTGGGGCCTTCACGACGACATAGTCCAAGGTCGGCTCGAAGCACGCAGGCGTTTCCTTGGTGATGTCGTTGACGATCTCGTCGAGCGTGTAGCCGATGGCCAATTTGGCGGCGATCTTCGCGATCGGGAAACCGGTGGCCTTGGACGCCAACGCGCTCGACCGAGACACCCGGGGGTTCATCTCGATGACGACGAGTCGTCCGTCGACCGGATTGACCGCGAACTGAATGTTGCATCCACCGGTGTCGACACCGACCTCGCGCAGAATGTCGATGCCGAGGTCACGCATCGCCTGGTATTCGCGATCGGTGAGGGTCATCGCGGGCGCCACGGTGACCGAGTCGCCGGTGTGCACGCCCATCGGATCGAGGTTCTCGATCGAGCACACCACGACGACGTTGTCGTGGTGGTCGCGCATCAGCTCGAGCTCGAATTCCTTCCAGCCGTAGATCGACTCCTCTATCAGCACGTTTGCGCTCGGTGACGCGGTCAGCCCCTCGCCGGCCATCCGGTCGACATCCTCGGCGGAGTAGGCCATGCCCGAGCCGAGGCCGCCCATGGTGAACGACGGCCGCACGACCACCGGCAGTCCGAGCTCCGCGACGGTTTCGCGGACCTCGTCCATCGTGAAACACACACGGGAGCGGGCAGATTCGCCGCCGACCTTGGCCACGATGTCCTTGAACCGCTGGCGGTCCTCTCCGCGCTGGATCGCGTCGAAGTCGGCGCCGATCATCTCGACGCCGTAGCGTTCGAGTGCCCCGTTCTCGTACAGGGCGACGGCGGTGTTCAGCGCGGTCTGGCCACCCAGGGTGGCCAACACCGCGTCGATCTTGTTGCCGCGCTCGGCCTGTTGGGCGATGACACGCTCGACGAAGGCCGGCGTGATCGGTTCGACGTAGGTGAAGTCGGCGTACTCCGGGTCGGTCATGATCGTCGCCGGGTTCGAGTTGACGAGGCTGACCTGCAGGCCCTCCGCGCGGAGCACGCGGCAGGCCTGCGTTCCCGAGTAGTCGAACTCGCACGCTTGGCCGATGATGATCGGCCCGGAGCCGATCACCAGCACGTGGTTGAGGTCGGTGCGCCTTGGCATCTAGCGACCCTCCCCTGCCATCAGGTCGATGAACTGGTCGAACAGGTAGTTCGCATCGTGCGGGCCGGCTGCGGCCTCCGGGTGGTACTGCACCGAAAAGGCTCTCCCATCAACCAGTTTGATGCCTTCGACGACTCCGTCGTTGGCGCAGGTGTGACTGACGATCGCGCTGCCAAACGGGGTGTCGAACGTCTCGCCGGCCTCACCCTCGAGCGCGAACCCGTGATTCTGCGCGGTCACCGCGACCCGTCGGGTGGCGTGGTCGATGACGGGCACGTTGATCCCCCGGTGGCCGAAGACCATCTTGTATGTCGAGCGCCCCAACGCGCGGCCGAGGATCTGGTTGCCGAAGCAGATACCGAACAGCGGGATTCCTTCGCCGAGGACCTCGCGTGTCACACCGACGATATGGTCGGCGGTCGCCGGGTCACCGGGCCCGTTGGAGAGAAAGACGCCGTCGGGTTTGAGCTCAGCAATCTGCTCGAAGGTGGCCGTCGACGGCAGAACGTGACTACGGATACCGCGGCTGGCGAAGTTGCGTGGCGTGTTGGTCTTGATGCCGAGGTCGATCGCCGCAACGGTGAAGCGTTGCGGTCCATCGGGTTCCACGACATAGGCAGCGTCGGTGCTGACCTCGCCGGCGAGGTTGGCACCCAACATTGACGGCTGATCACGGACCCTCCCGAGCAGCTCGTCGGCTAACCCATTCGCACTGGTAAGCGCGTCTCCACTGAACACACCGGCCTTCATCGAACCCAGGCTGCGCAGGTGCCGGACCACGGCGCGGGTGTCTATTCCGGCAATACCGACGATTCCCTGACGGACGAGCTCCTCGTCGAGCGTGCCGGTAGCGCGCCAGTTCGATGCCCGTGGCGATGGGTCGCGGACGGCATAACCCGCCACCCAGATCTTGTCACCGCGGCTCTCGGCGTCCTCGTGGTTCCAGCCGGTGTTTCCGATCTGCGGGGCCGTGGCGATGACGATCTGCCCGTGATAGCTCGGATCGGTCAAGGTCTCCTGGTAACCGGACATGCCGGTGGAGAACACCGCCTCGCCGAGCGTCTGGCCCGTCGCCCCGAACTCGGTACCCGTGAAGATGCGGCCGTCTTCCAGGACCAGCAGTGCCTTACTCACACTGCCTCCAGCCACGGCGCGTATGCGGCACGGTTGTCGGCGCGGAAACCGGTGTCGATCTCGGTGCCCGAAGGCAAGCGCCACCGGATGGCGAGGATGCCCTCATGAGTGAGAGCCCTACCGGCGACCCCCCGCTCGGTTCGGATGGCGGTGATCGACTCTTCGGGTATCCAGATCGGGCCTGCGCCGCTGCGCTGCAACATGATCCCTTCGGGGTAGCGGGTCAGCACCGCCTTGTGGCGAAATGCGAGATCGCCGACAGCGACGCGGTCGTTCCAGTTCGGGACGAGCGTGCTGCCGACGTAGAGACCTTTGGTGGCAGAGATGACAGCCGATCCCACCGTGTCCGGAAGCGGTGGCAGTGTGCCGATCAGCTCGGCCTGCCGCTCGGCACGGCGACGCCAGCCACGCAACATCGCCTGGATGATGATGGCGATCAGCACCGCCAGCACCGCGGCCATGATCAGCGAACCGACCAGCGTTCCGGTGTTCACGCCGGGCTCTTACCGTCGCGAGCGGTGACCTTGCCCCGCAACAACGTCAGCGTCACCGTCGCGGGTAACTCCATCGATTCGTACGGGGTGTTGTCGGAGCGGCTTGCCAGCTCGGATCCTTCGACGGTCCACGTGGCATCGGGATCGACGACGGTCAGGTTGGCCGGTTCGCCGATCTCGAGGGGACGGCCCTGATCCGGCAACCCGACGATGCGGGAAGGGTTTTCGCTCATGACGCGGGCCACGTCGCGCCAAGTGAGCAGGCCAGGACCCACCATTGTCTCGACCACCACGGACAGCGCAGTCTGCAGCCCGAGCATGCCCGGACGGGCGACCGAGAACTCGCAGAACTTCTCGTGCTCGGCATGGGGTGCGTGGTCGGTGGCCACGCAGTCGATGACACCGTCGGCGAGCGCCTGACGCAGGGCCTCGGCGTCAGACGCCTCTCGAAGCGGCGGGTTGACCCGGTTCCGGCCGTCGTAGGAGGCCAGCCGCCGGTCATCGAGCAGCAGGTGGTGCGGTGTCACCTCGGCGGTGATCGAAATACCTTGTTCCTTGGCCCATCTGACGATCTCGACGGTGCCGGCCGTGGAGGCGTGGCAGATGTGTACCCGTGCTCCGGCATCGCGGGCCAGTAATGCGTCCCTAGCGACAATGGATTCCTCGGCCGCGCGGGGCCAGCCCGCAAGACCGAGCAGCGCCGCATTCGGGCCCTCGTGCGCGACGGCGCCGACGGTGAGACGGGGCTCTTCGGCGTGCTGGGCGATGAGGACACCGAGGCCGGTGGCGTATTCGAGCGCACGCCGCATGATCAGTGGATCGTGCACGCACAGACCGTCGTCGGAGAACATGCGCACCTGCCCGGCGCCGGCGGCCATCATGCCCATCTCGGTGAGCTGCGCACCTGCCAGACCCATCGTGACGGCGCCCACCGGATGCACGTCGACGAGGCCGACCTGCTGACCGCGGTGCCACACATGGTCGGTGACGACCGGGCTGTCGGCGACCGGGTTGGTATTGGCCATCGCGAACACCGCGGTAAAGCCGCCCAGAGCCGCTGCCGCCGAGCCGGTTTCGATGTCCTCGGCATACTCCCTGCCAGGCTCGCGCAAGTGGGTGTGCAGGTCGACGAAGCCGGGCAGCAGGACCTGGCCGGTCGCGTCGAACACATCGGCATCGTCGGGGACGGCGAGCCCGGAACCGATGTCGGCGATCTGGCCGTCGGACACGAAGACGTCGACCCGGTCACCCTCACCGTAGAGTCGCACCCCGCGGATCAAGACGCTCATACGTTTATCGCTTCTTGCTCAGCGCCCACCAGCAGGTGGAACAGCACCGCCATTCGGACATGTACACCGTTGGAAACCTGTTGCAGGACAGCGGATTGCGAGGAATCGGCGACCGAGAAAGCGATCTCCATACCGCGCACCATCGGGCCGGGGTGCAATACCACCGCATTGCCAGGGAGCATCGCCTGACGCTTCTCGGAGAGTCCGTAGAGCACCGAGTACTCGCGCGTGGACGGGAAGAACCCGCCGTTCATCCGCTCGGCCTGCACGCGCAGCATCAGCACGGCATCGGCGACGGGCAATTCGGCGTCGAGGTCGTGCGAGACGGTCACCGGCCAGTCGTTCACCCCGACCGGGAGCAGCGTTGGCGGGGCGACGAGCACCACTTCGGCACCGAGCGTGTCCAGCAGCAGCACGTTGGATCGTGCGACCCGGCTGTGTAGGACGTCGCCGACGATCACGACGCGCTTGCCCTCGATGTCGCCCAGTCGTTGGCGGATGGTCAGCGCATCGAGCAGTGCCTGAGTCGGGTGCTCGTGAGTGCCGTCGCCGGCGTTGATCACCGCGGGGCCCGTCCCATCGGTGCCAGAAGGAGCCGTCCACTCGGCAAGCTGCTGGGCCGCCCCCGACGCGGGGTGGCGGATGATCAGGGCATCGGCCCCGGCGGCGCGCAGGGTGAGAGCGGTGTCGCGAAGCGACTCACCTTTGGATACAGAGGATCCCGACGCACTGACGTTGATGACGTCGGCGCTCATCCACTTGCCTGCGACCTCGAATGACACCCGGGTGCGGGTGGAGTTCTCGTAGAACATCGTGATGATGGTGCGGCCGCGCAGGGTCGGCAGCTTCTTGACCTCGCGGCCGAGCAGCGCCTGGCTGAACCGGTCGGCGTTGTCGAGTATGGCCACCGCCTCCTCGCGGGACAGGTCGGCGGCCGAGAGCAGATGCTTCATCTTGCCGGCCCTCCCTGCGGGGCGATCCAAATGCCCTCCACTTGATCGTCCTCGACGAGGCGCACCTTGACGTTCTCACTGCGGGAGGTCGGCACGTTCTTGCCGACGTAGTCGGCGCGCAGCGGCAGCTCCCGGTGACCGCGGTCGACAAGGACGGCGAGTTGGACGGCGCGGGGCCTGCCGATATCCCGCAGTGCGTCCAGCGCCGCGCGCACCGACCGGCCGGTGTAGAGGACATCGTCGACCAGGATCACGAGCGTGCCGTCGATGCCGCCCTCTGGGATCGAGGTGTCCTCGAGCGCTCGCGGGGGCTTGGAGTCGAGGTCGTCGCGATAGAGCGTGTTGTCGAGGGCGCCGCGAGGCACGGTGACGTCGGCGAATTCCTTGATCTTCTCAACGAGCCGCGCGGCCAGGGTGACGCCGCGGGTGGGGATCCCGAGCAGGATGACGCGGGGGGCATCGGGACCGTCGAGTGCGGTCTTCTCGATGATTTGATGGGCCATGCGGGAGATGGTCCGGCTGACGTCCGCTGCGGACATCAGTTCCCGGTCGGTGCCAGGCGCGCCCATGTGACCCTGACCTCCTTCTCCGCCTCTCGGGACGGCTCTTTAAAGGATGTCGAAACTTCGGGGAGCTTAGCACCCGCGTTCCGAGCCGCGACAGTCGACACAAACCGTCCCCGGCGCCTCAGTACGATGGCGCCGATGAAGCTCGACGGTAACCAGGCATCCATTCTCGAGGCGATCGACGCTGGGCTGCTCGCCGGTGCGGTGACGCTGGTATGCCGCGCCGGCGAGGTACTGCAAGTCAACGAGCTCGGCTATCGGGATGTCGACGCGGGACTGCCGATGCAACGGAACACGATCTTCCGCATCGCGTCGATGACCAAACCAGTCACCGTCGCCGCCGCGATGAGCTTGGTGGAGGATGGCAAGCTCGCGCTGACCGACCCGGTGGCGACGTGGCTGCCGGAGTTGGCGGATATGCAGGTTCTCCTCGATCCGCGCGGCCCGCTCGACAAGACCACCCGCGCCCATCGGCAGATCACGGTCGACGATCTGATGACGCACCGCAGTGGGCTCGCTTATGCGTTCTCCGTGACCGGTCCGTTGAGCAAGGGGTATGGGCGGATGTCCTTCCGCCAGGATCAGGACCGCTGGCTGGCGGAGTTGGCGACGCTGCCGCTGGTGCACCAGCCCGGTGACCACCTGACCTATAGCCAGGCAACCGACGTACTCGGTATTGCGCTGTCCCGCATCGAGGGCAAGTCACTGGCTGACGTCTTGTCCGAGCGCATCTTTGAACCGCTCGGGATGGTCGACACCGGCTTCTCGGTGGGCACCGCGGGACGCCAACGCGCCGCGACGATGTACAAGCTCGACGCGAATATGGCGCTGCAGCACGACGTGATGGGTCCGGCGCCGATCACCGATCCGCCGTTCTGCACGGGCGGCGCCGGTCTGTGGTCGACGGTCGACGACTACCTCCGGTTCGCCAGGATGCTGCTCGCAGATGGCACGCTCGACGGCGTCCGGGTGTTGTCCGAACAATCCGTGCGACTGATGCGCACCGACCGGTTGACCGATGAGCAGAAGCGGGAACCCTTTCTGGGGTCGCCGTTTTGGGTCGGCCGCGGCTTCGGGCTCAACCTCTCGGTCGTGACCGACCCCGCCAAATCACGGCAACTGTTCGGCCCCGGCGGCCTTGGCACATTCAGTTGGCCCGGCGCGTACGGCACGTGGTGGCAAGCCGACCCGAGCACCGATCTGGTGCTCATCTACTTGATCCAGAATCTCCCCGAAATCAACGCCGACATGGCGGCGGCCGTCGCGGGCAACACCTCGTTGGCGAAGCTGCAGAGCGCACAGCCCAAATTCGTCCGTCGGACCTACCAAGCCCTCGATATCTAGCGATACGGTGCCGTCATGACACAGCCCACCGTCGTGATCAGCGGTGCCGGAATCGCAGGACCCGCCCTGGCATTCTGGCTGACCCGCAACGGATACCGGGTCATCGTCGTGGAGATCGGACCCGGCCTCCGGCCCGGCGGACAGACCGTCGACCTGCGCGGCGCGGGCGGCGACGTCGTCGAACGGATGGGCCTGATCGACGAGATGGAGCACAGGTCGCTCTTCCAGCGCGGCATCGCGTGGGTGAAATCCGATGGCAGCCGACGCGCCGAGATGCCAGTGACGGCATTCGGCGGCAATGGACCAGTCTCCAAGCTGGAGATTCTGCGCGGTGATCTGGTGGATGTGCTGTACCAGGCCACCAAGGAAACGGCGGAGTACCGATTCGGGACCAGCATTTCCGATCTCGTGCAGGACCGGAGCGGGGTCGACGTGACGTTGTCAGACGGCAGCGCGCTGCGGGCGGACCTTGTGGTCGGTGCCGACGGTCCGCATTCGGCGGTGCGGCGTCTGGTGTTCGGGCCCGAGGAACAGTTCGTCAAGCCGATTGGCGGCTACAACGCATGGTTCTCGGCTCCGGACCGCGTCGGCCTGGACTCCTGGTATCTGATGTATCAAGCGTCGGGTGGTCTCAACGCCTCATTGCGGCCCTCACATGATCCCGCAATAGCGAAGGCGGGGTTGGCCTTTCAGTCCGAGCCCATTGTCTACGACCGGCACAACCTCGACGAACAGCGTCAGATCCTTGTCGAGCGGTTCGCAGGCGCGGGCTGGGAGTGCGATGCGTTGCTCGCCGCGGCACAGGAAGCCGACGACTTCTACTTCGACTCGCTCGCGCAGGTGCACATGCCGTCGTGGACATCGGGGCGGGTCGCGCTGGTCGGCGACGCCGGCTACTGCGCCTCACCGCTCAGCGGCATGGGCACCAGCCTGGCACTGGTCGGCGGCTATGTTCTTGCCGGTGAACTTGGACCCGCGGATTCGCTTGACGCCGAGCCCCTTCAGGCCGCGCTGGAGCGCTACGGAACTCTGATGCGGCCGTACGTCGACACCTGCCAGGATCTACCCAACAACATCGACCGGTTCGCACCCATGACAGAGAAGGAGATCGCGGACAATGCGATGGCGATGAAGTGGATGCAGCGCTGGCCGTTTCGCCCCCTCGCTGCCAGGCTGTGGTTCCGGATCGCCGACTCCATCGACCTTCCGGACTACTCCCTTGGTGCGCCGCCGCAGTAGCGGGCTATTCGATACAGCGCGAGAGCACGCGACCGAACTGCAGCAGCCGTTGCATCTGGGCAAGGCCGCCGTTGTCGACGGACTTGAGGTAGCGGAACGACTCACAGTAGATGTCGGTCTCGGTCACCGACTTCTGCCGCGACCTGGTGACGAGTTGGGTGTACATCCGCAGCCTGACCTCGGAGAGCCGACGGGTGCCGTCGTCGAATGCCTCGTATTCGGTGGTGAGCACGTGGTCGGTGATCGTCGACAGCAGGATTGTGCGAACAGAGGCGTTCAGCACTCGGCGCTCGCGATCGTCGACAATCGACGACTCGTCGTCAGCGCGCCAGATGATCAGCCGGTGGCCGTCGGTGAGCACGACCTCCTGCCACTGGGGATTCTCGTCGGTATCACCCCATGACCCCTCGCCGACGCCGCGCGACATGATGAACGATTTGATCGCGGGAAGATCGATGACAGAACGTATTTGGTCCAGTGCCAGTTCGGGATCGCGCAGGTACACCTTGGCCGCCTCGTCCACGCTCGAGTACGGCGCCCAGTCCTGCGGTACTCCCATTACGTGCCTGCGCTCCCGTCACCCGCCCCCCGAACGGCTTCTGCGGCCGCCCGGATCTGCGGTGTCACCAGCATCACCTGGCCCAGCACCCCGTTGACGAAACCCGGTGAGTCGTCGGTGGATAACTGCTTGGCCAATTCAACGGCTTCGTCGACCGCGACTGGTTCGGGAACATCGTCGGCATGCAGCAGTTCCCACACCGCCACCCGCAGGATCGCCCGGTCGACGGCAGGCAGCCGCTCCAGTGTCCAGCCCTGGAGGTGCGCCGAGATCAGATCGTCGATGTGCGCGGTGTGATCGGTCACCCCACGCGCGACGGTCACCGTATACGGGTTGAGCGGTGAGATATCGGACTGCGTCTGCGACAGGGCACTGCGCGACTCGGCAACCTCGGCGGGCGTGATCCCCCGCGCCTCGGCTTCGAAGAGCAGGTCGACAGCACGCTTGCGGGCCTGATGGCGGCCACGGTCGGACCGACCAATCCGGCCGGAGTCGGACCTATGGTTAGGCATTCACCCTTCCCAGATAGCTGCCATCACGCGAATCGACCTTGAGCTTGTCGCCGGTGTTGATGAACAGCGGCACCTGGATCTCGGCACCGGTCTCGACGGTCGCGGGCTTGGTCCCCGCGCTGGACCGGTCGCCCTGCAGGCCGGGCTCGGTGTGGGTGACCTCGAGCTCGACGGTCACCGGCAGTTCGAGATACAGCGGGGCGCCGTTGTGGAATGCGATCTGCACCGGCAGGCTCTCCAGCAGGAACTTGGCGGCATCACCGACCAGCGACTCCGACAGCGGGTGCTGCTCGTAGTCCTGGGAATCCATGAACACGAAATCCGAACCGTCGCGGTACAGATAGGTGGCATCGCGGCGGTCGACGGTGGCCGTCTCGACCTTCACACCCGCGTTATAGGTCTTGTCGACGACCTTGCCTGACAACACGTTCTTGAGTTTGGTGCGCACGAAGGCGGGCCCTTTGCCGGGCTTGACGTGCTGGAATTCGGTGATCTGCCAGAGTTGGCCGTCAATCTGAAGGACGAGCCCGTTCTTGAAGTCGGCGGTCGATGCCACGGTCGGTTGTACTCCTGTTCAGAGAATCGCCAGTTCTTTGGGGAACCGGGTGAGTAAGTCTGCGGTCTGATGTCGCCGGCTACCCGGCTCCGAGGCGCCTTCACCGACGACCAGCGTGTCCTCGATTCGGACGCCGCCACGGTCTGGCAGATAGACACCGGGTTCCACGGTCACCGCAGAGCCAGCAAGGAGTGTACCGGCGGATGACGCGCTGATTCCCGGTGCTTCGTGAATCTGCAGACCGACCCCGTGTCCCAGCCCATGACCGAAGTTCTCGGCATATCCCGCATCGGCGATGATCCGCCGCGAAGCCGCGTCGACGTCGGAGAGCGTGACCCCGGGTGCGAGCGCGTCGCGGCCCGCCCGTTGGGCGGTGGCCACCAAGTCATAGATGTCGTATTGCCACTGTGCGACCGGCGAAAGCACGAACGTGCGGGTCATGTCGGAGTGATAGCCGCACACCAGTGCGCCGAAGTCGATCTTGACGAAATCGCCGGCTGCCAACACCGCATCGGTCGGCCGATGGTGCGGTATCGCCGAGTTGGGTCCGGCCGCCACGATGGTCTCGAAGGACACGCCATCGGCACCGTGATCGAGCATCAGCGCCTCGAGTTCGCGGCCCACCTCTTTTTCGGTCCGGCCCGGCCGCAGGCCGCCGCGCTCGATCAGATCGTGCAGCGCGGCGTCGGCGGCTTCACAGGCCAACCGCAACAGCGCGACCTCGCCGGCGTCCTTGACCTCGCGCAATGCCTCCACCGTCCCCGACGCCCGGATCAGTTGGGTCGTTTCGCCCGCGGCCTTGGTGAGGGCGCTGAACCCATCGACGGTCACCACGTGACTCTCGAATCCGAGACGAGCCAGCCCATCGGCTGCCGCCCGTGCGACGAGATGGGGGCCGCACGCCCGCTCGATGACGAGCTCGGCATCGGGGGCCTGTTGTGCGGCTTGCGTGCGGTAGCGCCCGTCGGTCGCGAGCACCGGAGTCGGGTCCTCCGCGCGAATCAACAGTGCGGCGTTCGACCCGGTGAAACCCGACAGGTATCGCACGTTGACCAGGTCTGACACCACCATCGCATCCAGGTCTGCGGCGACAAGTCGCTGACGCAGCCGGTCCCGGCGCTGTGAAATAGTCACGGTTGTTGAACCTACTCGCTAAGGTGTGCCCTCATGAGTAACTGGTTGCTGCGCGGACTGGTGTTCGCGGCCCTGATGGTGATCGTCCGATTGCTGCAGGGAGCGATGATCAACGCGTGGGAGACCAGGGCCGGGCTGATCAGCATCATTCTGGTGCTCCTGTTCGCCGTCGCGGTGTTCGTATGGGGCCTGATCGACGGTCGCGCCGACGCCCGCGCCAATCCGGATCCGGACCGCCGTGGCGACCTGGCGATGACGTGGCTGCTGGCCGGCCTGTTCGCCGGCATCGTCAGCGGTGCCGTCGCGTGGTTCATCTCGCTCTTCTACAAGACCCTCTATGTCGAAGGTCTGATCAATGAGCTCACCACTTTTGCGGCGTTCACCGCGCTGCTGGTGTTCCTGGTGGCCCTCCTTGGCGTCACCCTCGGCCGCTGGGTCATCGACCGCAACGCACCCCCGGTCACGCGGCACCGTTCCGGAGATGATGAGCGAGCCGACACCGATGTGTTCGCCGCGGTGAGCCAACCAGAGGGCGAGCAGACATCGGAACTCGAAACGTCCGAGGTCCGTCGCGACAGCTAGTGCTGGCCGCGTCCTGACACCCTGACCTTCTGGCCCGCTGTGAACCCGGACGAATTCTGTACGTCCGACCAGTGGAGCGTGCTGTCCTCGGCCTCCTCACACTCGCAGTTCGCCGGCGTGCTCGGCGGTTTCTTGATCACCGCCATCGCGCTGCTGATGGACAAGAAGAGCCGCGAAAGCATTCACACACTCGCGCTCTTCGCCTCCGCGGTGCTGATCCTCATGTTGGCCAGCTTCCTGTTCAGCTTGATCACCGGCAGCCAGGTGCCGGGCGAAGGCGACCCCCGCGGCATCTGCGCGATCGCGTGGACGCAGGGTGCGGTGTCGACGGGCATGCTCGCCGCGGGCGCGAGCGCCCTGTTCGGCGGCCTGGGCTGGATGCTCGCCAGCCACGCGGTCAACAGGATTTCAGAGCAGGATCCCGAGGATGTCGGCGCCTACTGCTTTCTCGCCGATCTGGGTGGCTGGCTGACGTTCGCCGCGGTGATGACGACAACGCTGATCCTTTCCGAAACCGCCATCGACTATCTGCATTTCATGTTCGGTCGCCGGCCCGAGCTCTGGGTGACCGGACTCGTGATCACAGCGGCAGCTCTCGTCATCATCGCGGACTTCGTGCTCGTGTATGTCAGAACCAGGACGCTGCGTAAGTCGTTGGCCGACACCGCCGCACCGACCCGTCTGGCGCTTCGTTCGATCAAGGTCGCCACCATAACCACGGTCATCCTGGCCATCGCCGCGTCCTGGCTGGCCGTCAGCCTCGCGCGAATCCCCAAGGACTGGTTGACAACACCGAACGCCGGCCTGGTCGCGTTCGTCTTGTTCCTGACGTTTGTGCTGCCGACAGTCGTCGCGACCGCCATCTGCTATTCGGTGGCCAGCACCGATGAGCGCCCCATCATCCGCGGCTTGCGAGGTACCGCAGCCAGTCGCTAATGCAACGGCACCGACATTCTCTCGGCCAGCGCACTCACCGAGATCCCGAACGTCTCCAACACGTGCAACCCACCGTCATCAGTGGAGTCGATCGCGAAGATTGCGTGATCGGTGTAAACCCGGCTGACGCACCTGATGCCGGTGAGCGGATAGGTGCACTGCGGAACAAGTTTGGCGGTGCCGTCTTTGGCGAACAGATTCATCATGACGAACACACTTTTCGCACCGATGGCAAGATCCATGGCGCCGCCGACCGCTGGAATCGCGTCGGCCGCACCCGTGTGCCAGTTGGCCAGATCGCCGTACTGGCTGACCTGGAATGCACCAAGGACACAGACGTCGAGATGGCCGCCACGCATCATCGCAAACGAGTCGGCGTGGTGAAAGTACGATGCGCCTGCGGTCTCGGTGACGGGCACCTTGCCCGCGTTCGTCAGATCCGCGTCGACCTCGTCGCCGACGGCTTCGCCGCCCATACCGAGCATGCCGTTCTCGGTGTGCAGCACCACTTCTGCCTCCGGCGACAAATATTCGGCAACCGTCGTCGGCTGCCCGATCCCCAGGTTCACGTACGAGCCGGTCGGTATGTCACGTGCGATGACGGCCGCCAGTTCTCGACGGTCCAGCGGGCTGCGATCGACATGTTCGACCGTGGCTCGACTTGGGACATGCAACGTCACAACGCCGCCTCCGTCAGGTTGTTGCCCGACACGGCCGACAGATCGAGGATGCGGTCAACGAAGATTCCCGGCGTGACCACGACTTCTGGATCGATGGCGCCCGACTCCACAACGTGGGACACCTCGGCGATCGTGAGTGACGCCGCAGTGGCCATCACCGGGCCGAAATTACGGGCGGTCTTGCGGTACAACAGGTTCCCCGCCCGGTCTCCGATGTGGGCTCCGATCAGTGCCACATCGCCGTGAATCGGATACTCCAGCACGTACGCGCGGCCGTCGATCGTGCGTGTCTCCTTGCCCTCCGCGAGGGGGGTTCCGACGCCGGTCGGGCAGAAGAATGCGCCGATACCCGCACCTGCCGCCCTGATCCGTTCGGCCAGATTTCCCTGCGGCACCACCTCGAGCAGAACCTTTCCTGCGCGGTACAGCTCGTCGAACACGTACGAGTCGGCCTGTCGCGGAAACGAACAAATGACCTTGGTGACACGACCGGCGGCGAGAAGTGCGGCCAGGCCGGTGTCGCCGTTGCCCGCGTTGTTGCTGACGATGGTCAGACCGGTGGCGCCCTGCTCGATCAACGCATCGATCAGCACCGTCGGCATGCCCGCCATCCCGAACCCGCCAACGAGAACAGTTGATCCATCCTCGATTCCGGCGACAGCGTGCCGTGCTGAGTCACAGATCTCCGTGCGGCTCATGACTACTCACCCCTGCCGTCGTCGAAATCCGGGAGTACGTCGGCGGCGATCCGAAACGCTGTGTTGGCATCCGGCACTCCGCAATAGATCGCGGTCTGCATCAACAACTCCTTGATCTCATCGTTGGTCAGCCCGTTGCGACGGGCGGCAAGCAGGTGCATCCTGAGCTCCTCGTGATGGCCGCGCGCGACCAGTGCGGTGAGCGTGATCAGCGACCGGCTTCGGCGGTCCAGTCCTTGGCGCGTCCAGATGGAGCCCCAGGCATATTCGGTGATGAGCCGCTGGAAGTCGGCGGTGAATTCGGTGGCCGCCGCGATGGCCCGGTCGACGTGGGCGTTCCCGAGGACCTCACGCCGAACCGCCAGCCCGGCGGCGTACACCTCGTCGGTGGTTTTCGGCGACGACGCCGATGCGCGCGCGTGTTCGGTGATCAACGCTGCGACACGAACCGGGACCTGCGCGGGGGCGAGGTGCCCCACCCCGTCCAACACGATCGCTCGCCCGTCTTTGACGCCGGAGGCAATGCGCTGCAGATGATCCGGCGGTGTAGCGACATCGTCGCTGCCCGCAACGGCGAGGACCGGTGTGCTGATCTCCTGCAGTCGATCGACGACGTCGAATCCCGCCAGGGCCTCACACACCTGGGCATAGGAATCGGCGTCGGTGGCCCGCAGCGCGTCAATTAGCGCCGAGCTCACGAGCGACTCACGCTGGGCAAAGTCAGTGGGGAACCAACGCTGTGCCGCGGCGGCAACCATGGTTTCGGTTCCCGCCGAGCGAACGGTTGCAGCCCGCTCCCGCCACGCGTCGGGGGTCCCGATCACCGCACCCGTGCACAGGACCGTGGCCGACGCCACCCGGTGCGGAGCATCGAGCAGCAGTTGCAGCCCGACACATCCTCCCACCGAGTCGCCGGCGTAATGGAATGTTTCGCGGGTGAACTCGTCAGCGAGTGCCAACACGCCCGCGGCGAGTTCGGCCATGCTGAAGGCGCCTGTGGTTTCGCCGCGGCCGTGGCCTGGAAGGTCCCAGCCCACCACCCGCCAGTGTTGGCTCAGCTGGACGGCGGCCTCCCGCCACAACGTGGCGGCAGAGGTGCCCAGCGACGGCCCGAGAACAAGCAGCGGGGCGGTGTCCGCTCCGCCGAAGACGGTGCCGACAATGCGCGGAATACTCACGGCGTGTCCTTGAGGTAGTGGCCGGCCCTCTGCACGGCGGCCTCGACGAGCTGCTCGGCGGCCCCCAGATAATTCGGCATCGGTTCGCGTCCAGTCAATTCCGTCATGCTCTGCTGCTCCGACAGAACCCCCGCGGCCGCGTCCAGATTCGCACGCGCACGTGCCGCGTCGATCTGCAGTCCGGACACCAGTTCCGTCGCGTGGGCGGCGGCGACAACGGTACGTCGGGCCAGCGTGCGCAGGGTCGCCCACTCGGCATGCCATGCGCCGTCGGAACGTTCGTCGACAGACATAGCCGATGCAGTGTGCAGTGTGGCGGCCAGCGAGCCCGCGGTCATTGCGGTACGGCGGATCAACACCGAGCGCACCGGATTGTTCTTGTGGGGCATGGTCGAAGACCCGCCCGCGCCCGATTCGGCCAATTCCCCTGTTTCGCGCCGGCTGCCGGTGGCGACGTCGGCGGCGATGTAGCCCCACGCGTCGCAACACGTGGCCAGGGCATCCCCGATTCGACTGATCGGGGATCGCGTTGTGTGCCAGGGCGGCGCCGGAGCGAGCAGCAGCCCAGCCGCCAGCGAGTCACCCAGGCTGATCGCACCTTCCACCGATCCGCTCAGCTCGACGGCCGCTGCCAAGGTGCCCGCGGCACCTCCGACCTGGACTGGGAATCTCAGTTCGCCCAGCGGTTCGGCGGCGTCCAGCACCGCGGACAGCCATCGCGCGACCTTCACACCCGCGGTGCTGGGCAACGCCGCCTGTGTGAGGGTCCTGGCGAGCATCGGTGTGGCTGAGTGCGTTTCAGCGAGTCGCGATAGCGTCCGTACCTGATCGACAATCTCCCCGCGGATGCGATCGGTTGCATCTCGCACACAAAGCATCAGCGCGGTGTCGACGACATCCTGACTGGTCAAACCACGATGCAGCCATCGTGAGGTTGGCTGCTCCGTGCGCGCTCGCAACAACGCGACAAGTCCGCTGACCGGGCTGCCATCGACATCGGCGCCGCGCGCGATCGGCTCGTGGTCGCTGTCGGTGAGATGTTCGGCGAGGTCGGCCCGCGCCTGATCCGGTGCGATCCCGGCCTCGATGAGCGCATCCAGCCACGCCTGTTCGACCGCGACCATCGCGTTCAGAAAGGCATGGTCACTCATCAGATCGCCGGCACGATGATCCCCCGGCCAGAACAGGTCGGTCACAGTCGATGTCCCGGATAGCTGAGGAAGACGGTCTCGTCGTCGCCGGCTTGGAGCTTGATGTCGAAACGCAGGCCTGCCGCTTCGCGGGAGGCGATCAAAGTCTGACGGCGTTGCGGGGGTAGAGAATTCAGCAGCCGGTCAGCTGCGATCTGGTCGCATGGGAGGTATGCCCTGGTGAACAGGCGGTTGAGCAGTCCGCGGGCGAAAACGGCGAGGAGAAAGAACGGTGCGGTACCTGGGGTCGTCGGCCCGGGCGGCACCGTCGAGAAGCTGTAGTGGCCCGCGTCGTCGGTGGCGGCGCGCCCCCAGCCGGTGAACGTCCAGCCGTCACGGCGCAGCGACCCGGTGGCGGACGGAATCACGCCGTCGGCGTCGGCCTGCCAGATCTCCAGCAGCGCATCGGGAACCGGGTTGCCTGCCCCATCCGTGACCACGCCGTGCAACTGAATTGCGCCGGGCGAGCCGGGAGGTACGAGCTCGCTGCCGCGGTCGAACGGCAGCGCATAGCCATAGAACGGGCCGACGGTCTGCCCGGGGGTAGCGGTCAGCAGCGTGGACATCAGTGCTCGGTTCCTTCCTCGACGGGAGTTCGGTTGGAGCCGGTCAGCACGATGTCCCAGCGGTAGCCGGTGGCCCACTCGTGAGTGGTCACGTCGTGGTCGTAGCCGGCGACCAACCGGTCTCTTGCCTTCTGATCGGTGATGGACTGGTAGATGGGGTCGAGCGTGAAGAGCGGATCGTTCGGGAAATACATCTGGGTGATCATCCGCTGCGTGAATTCGGTTCCGAACAACGAGAAATGGATGTGCGCGGGCCGCCACGCATTGTGGTGGTTCTTCCACGGATACGGCCCGGGCTTGATGGTCGTGAAGCGGTAGTTGCCGTCGTCGTCGGTCAGGCACCGGCCCACGCCGGTGAAGTTCGGGTCGATCGCCGACGGATGCTGGTCGCGCTTGTGGATGTAGCGCCCGCCCGCATTCGCCTGCCAGATCTCCACGAGTTGCCGACGCACCGCCCGACCATCACCGTCCACGATTCGACCCGTCACCACCATCCGTTCGCCGATCGGCGCGCCGGTGTGCTGAATGGTCAAGTCGGATTCGAGCGGATGGACGTCGCGCTCACTGAAACACGGTGTCCACAACTCGATCCCTTCCGGGTCGGCGTGGTGGAGATCCTTCGTGGGGTGGCGTAACAGACTGCTTCGGTACGGCGCGTAATCAAGCCGCGGTTGCGTCTCTTCGACACCCGAACGCTGATAGGCCGACTCGATGGCGCCGATCTCGCTGCTGATCTCGGCCTGACTTGCCGAGGCGCTGTCCGAGTCGATCACGGGCGTTGCTGTCATGCGGTGCACGGTATCGGCCCCTTCGGTGTGCCGTGAAGACTACGACGTGCCTCACCTACTTTGAGCGCGTGGCCGGTGGTGGTGCCTCACCTATTTTGAGCGCGTGGTCTAGAAGGCTTGCCCGATGTGGAAGGCAAGATCGATATGGCTGCGAGGCGGCAGGTAACGA
>NZ_NVQE01000055.1 GCF_002591975.1 Mycobacterium neglectum
CGGCGCGGTGTTCCACAAAGGCAAGCTACTCGAACGGCCCGTTGGCATCACACCCGCCGAGAGCGACGAATCAACCGAAACCGAGGTCGCCTGAAACAACCTCATCCACAGGTCTTGACAATATCTCGTCTCCCGCGCGAAGTCGTTCCAGTACTGGTGCAGTTCTTCGCTCGGATCAGACCAGTCGATGTTGCCCTGTGCGTCGGCGATGTAGCCGTCCACCGATACGTTGAAGCCATAGATGAGTTTGCCCATGCAGATCAGACTGCACCGGAGAGCAGAACTCACCGCGATGCAACACCAGATTATGTTTCGCAGCCTTGATCATCGCTGCGTCGCTAGAACAATGTCGGCGCAGCACCGTTGTGCGATTTCTCCATGTCGAGCAGAGTCCGCTTTCGGTCCAATCCCCCGCCGTATCCGGTGAGGCTGCCGTTGGCTCCGATCACCCGATGACACGGCACGATGATGCCGATCGGGTTATGGCCGTTGGCCAGCCCGACCGCCCGGAACGCACCGGGCGACCCGATCTGCTTGGCGATCTCTCCGTAGGACCGTGTCTCGCCGTAGGGGATGGTCAGCAGTGCCGCCCACACGCGTCGCTGGAACTCGGTGCCAACGAGGTCGAGACTCAAATCGAAATCGGTTCGCTCCCAAGCGAAATAGGCTCCGAGCTGCTCGACAGCGTCGGGGAACGCATTGTCGTCGGTTTCCCATCCCTCGTGGCTGGGCTCATAGGTCTGGTCGACCATCCGCAGGTGTCTCAACCGTCCGCCCTTGCCGGCCAGGGTGAGTAGGCCGACGGGACTGTCGACGGTGCGGAATTGCAAGGTTTCCATCATTCTCCTTCGGCGGCCACACGTTGACCGCGTGATCCAGCGCTGTCCACAGGTGCTGGGTCGCATAGGAGCGCCACGGACGCCAGCGCATGCTGTGTTCGATGAGTGCGCGCGAAGCGGCCGGCAGACCCAACTGCCGCGCAGCGATGCGCACTCCGAGATCACTGGCGGGAAACGCATCCGGGTCACCGAGGCCCCGCATCGCGATCACCTCTGCGGTCCACGGTCCGATGCCAGGCAATCCCACCAGCTGTGCGCGGGCGCGCTCCCAGTCGCATCCGGCGTCCAGAACGACATCTCGTTCGGCCAGCGCATGGATCAGCGTGATCAGCGTCCGCTGGCGGGACCTCGGGAAGGCGAGGTGCGCCGGGTCTATCTCGGCAAGATCCTCGACCGCCGGGAACACGTACGTGAGGCCACCTTCGACATCGGCGACCGGCCGGCCGTAGGCAGTGGCGATGCGGGCCGCGTGCGTACGCGCGGCCTTGATGGATACCTGCTGACCAAGCACCACCCGCAACGCCAGTTCCTGCTCGTCGACTGTTCGCGGTATGCGCTGTCCAGGCGCCTTGGCGACCAGCACACTGAGGTCAGGGTCGGCACTCAGCGCGTCAACGACCGCCTCCGGGTCCGCGTCGAGGTCGAGCAGCCGGCGGCAGCGCGCGATCGCCGCTGCGAGGTCCCGGAAGTCATCCAACTTGACATCGCATTGCACGTGGTCGGGTTGTGGTGTGAGACTGACGATTCCATTCCCGTTGGCCAGCCTCAGCGTGCGCCGGTATCTGCCCTCACGCACCTCCTCGACGCCCGGCACCGCGCTGGCCGCCAAGTGGCCGAACAGTCCTTCGTATGCGAACGGTGTGCGCACCGGCAACCGCAAGGACAGCGCACCGGCCCCGCTCTCGCCGCGGCTGAACCGCGAACGCGCACGGTGGCGCAACGCAGTGGGAGTCAGATCGCACACCGCCCGCACCGTGTCGTTGAATTGGCGGATGCTGGAGAAACCGGCCGCGAATGCGACGTCGCCGAACGGCAATTCGGTGGTTTCGACGAGCACGCGGGCGGTCTGCGTGCGCTGCGCTCTCGCCAGCGCAAGCGGATTCGCCCCCACCTCCGCCTGCAACAAGCGCTCGAGTTGGCGCGTGGTGTATCCGACGCGAGCGGCGAGGCCCGTGACGCCTTCACGGTCGACGGTGCCGTCGGTGATCAGTCGCATCGCCCTGGCGACTACGTCGCCGCGCACGTTCCACTCCGGCGAACCCGGTGAGGCGTCCGGTCGGCAGCGCTTGCAGGCCCGGAAGCCGGCCCTCTGCGCGGCGGCCGCCGTGGGGTAGAACCGCATGTTGCGGGCGAATGGCGGGCGTACCGGGCAGCTGGGCCTGCAGTAGATCTTCGTGGTCAGCACGGCAGTCACGAACCAGCCGTCGAACCGCGCGTCCTTGGACTGGACGACCCGGTAGCAGCGGTCGAAATCGTCGTGCACAGCTCAAACAATTACACGTGCCCACCGACATGACTGGCGGAAATCCGACATCGTCGTCGCGGGCGGGCCGGCCACGGCGGCCTCCGATGTCAGCGGGCTAACGATCTCGACAATTGTCGGCATCGGTACTCGCGTGCCAGCCCAGATCGTGCTCAGGTGGAGGGTGATGTCGATACGCGCGCTGGTCCCCCTTCGCCTGACCGTCGCCGCTGCGGCGTGCTCAGTGCTGGCCCTTGCCGGGCCGGCGTCGGGCACGGCCGCCCCCACCGCCGACGATCAGGGCTACATCGACTCGACCGCGCGCTGCACCTCGCCGAGCGAGGCTGTCGTCTTCGGCAGCACGAAAACATCGCGGGTGGCGATCTGTGTGTCCGACGGTGAGTACGAGTACCGCGGCGTGCGGTTGAGCGACGGCGCCAAGCTGATCGTCCCCGCCAAGAAATCCACCGAGGGTTACACCGCCGAAAACGACGGCATCACCTACTGGGTGACCGAAGACTCCTTGGTCGTCAGCGCGGGCAGGGAAATAATCCGCGATGAAACGATGACCGACTTCCATGCCCCGCAACAGTCCGGCGTCGGTGGCTCGCCGGCTGAGGCATCACCGTCGGCAACGCCGACGACGCCGTTGCCGCCGCCGCTGCCTGCTGAGGTCGGCGCCGGCGACAGCTGACGAACGGCCCGACGATTATCCGCGTAAGTCGCCGCTGAGATATTCGCCGCGGCATGCGCGACGGGCCACCTTGCCGCTAGTGGTGCGCGGGATGGCGCCCGCCGGCACGAATCGGATGTCCGCGACACCGAATCCGTGCACATCGGCGACGGCCGCGCGGATCGCTTCGCCCGCGGCGTCGGGATCGGCACGGCGAGTACCCGACGCGCGCTCCGCGACGATGACGACGCCGGCATCGGTGGAGAACGCCGCCAGGTAACCGCGCCGCACGATGGGCGAGGCGGCTTGCGCGGTGGCCTCGACATCCTGTGGGTAGTGGTGTCGGCCGTCGACATGAATGACGTCGGCGCGGCGTCCGGTCACATACAGTTCGCCGTCGAGGTACACGCCGAGATCGCCGGTGCGCAACCATGTTCCGTCAACCGTGTAACCGTCGGCGTGACTTCCCGACTGCAGTCGGGACCGCAGCGTGGCGTCGAACGTCTGCCGGGATGCCTCGGGCCGCCCCCAGTATCGCCGGGCCGTGTTGTTGCCGTGCAGCCAGATCTCGCCGACCCGGCCGTCGGCGAGTTCGGTGGCAGCGTCGGGGTCGACGATGACCGCCCACTGACTGCGGGCGACCTGACCGCACGACACATGCGCGACCGCGTCGCCATCATCCGCCGCGACGCGCACCGCCTGACCTTCGGCAAGTCGGCCACGGTCGAAGTAGGCCACCGTCGCACGGGCGGACGGGGCGATGGTCGATACGAACAGGGTCGCCTCGGCGATCCCGTACGACGGTTTGATCGCCGTGGCCGGCAGTCCGTATGGCGCGAACGCCTCATTGAACGAGGTGATCGCTTCCATGCTGACTGGCTCGGAGCCGATGATCATCACCACATTGCGGAGGTCGAGATCCTCATCGGGTGCGGGCGGGCCGCGCTGTGCGGTGTATTCGTAGGCGAAGTTCGGTGCCGCGGTGACCACACGCCCTTGCCGTGATCCGTCCGACAACGCACGGATCCAGCGCTGCGGCCGCCGAATGAAGGCAGTGGGGGACATCAGCGTCGAGTGGCCCCCGTACACCGCCGGGAAGCCGATCATCGACAACCCCATGTCGTGGTAGAGCGGAAGCCAGCTGACCCCGTGGGTGTTTCTGTCGAGCAGGTCGATGGACAGGATCATCTGCAGCAGGTTGGTTCCGACCGCGCGGTGGGTGATTTCCACCCCGACCGGCGATCGCGTAGACCCCGAGGTGTACTGCAGATGCGAGACCTCGTCCACGTCGATATCCACCGGAAGGAATCCCTCGGAGGCCGAGTCGGGGATGTCGTCGACGGTGATGACCGGCATCGTGCGTGCGAAGGCGAGCTCTGCGAGGAAGGCTCGTACTGTTTTGGCCGCCGCAGCCGTCGTCAGGATGGCCGTGGGCCGCGCATCGCGCAGCGCCGTTTCCAGACGTTCGGTGTGCCCTTGGAGTTCGGGGGCGAACAAGGGCACCGCGATGGTCCCCGCCTTGACCGCAGCGAAAAACGCCGTGACGTAGTCGAGGCCCGGTGGCGCCAGGACCGCCACCCGGTCACCGCGCGACGTCACTTGTTGCAGTCGGGCGCCGACGGCTCGCATCCGGCAGCCGAGCTGGTTCCACGTGAGTTCAGCGGCCGTACCGTCGGCCGAGCGGGCGAAATCCAGGTAGCGGTAGGCAACCGTGTCGCCGACGTTCGCGATGTTGCGGTCGATGAGCGATATCAGCGTCACGCCGGGCGGCAGAACTATGTCGCCGTCGTTATCGAGACATTCCTCGATCTTCAGCAGGCCCTCGGGGGCAAGCGAACCTTGCATGCACCCCAGTTTAGTTACTGTGACGTTGAGTATCACTTACCGGGCGCCAGATGTGATGCAGCACGCAAGGAGTACGTCCAGACGGTGTGACGGCGTGGCTGATTACACTCCACACCGTGGCCGAACTGGTGCAGCAATACCTGGACCGGATCCGGGCTGAGCACGCTGACGTCACCGAAGGTGAACTCGCCTGCTACATCCCCGAACTGGCCTGTGTTGATCCTTCCAGACTTGGTCTCTCGCTGTCGTTGTCCGACGGGTATGTCTACGAATCCGGCGATGCCGCAATCGAATTCACGATTCAGTCGATCTCGAAGCCGTTCACCTACGCATTGGCGCTTGACCAGTCCGGCCAGCAGGCCGTCGATGCCAAGATCGGTGTCGAGCCATCGGGGGAGGCGTTCAACGAAATAAGCGTCGACGACACCACCAAGACACCGAAGAACCCGATGATCAACGCGGGAGCGATCGCGGCCGTGGCGCTTGTGCCGGGTGCGACTCCCGACGAGCGATTCAACCGGATTCAGGATTTCTACTCGGCGTGCGCCGGGCGGCGCCTCGAGATGGACCATGCGGTGTACACCTCCGAGCGGGACACCGGTGCCCGTAATCGCGCCATCGCCTACATGCTGCAGAGCTTCGGGGTGCTTGGCGGCGACCCCGACGAAGTACTCGACGTGTATTTCCGCCAGTGCTCGCTGAAGGTGACTAGCACCGATCTGGCCCGGATGGCGACGACGCTTGCGCGTGGTGGCATAAATCCGTGTACTGGGCGACGGGTGATGGATGCTGCGGTCGTGCAGCGCACGCTGAGTGTGATGGTGACCTGTGGAATGTACGACGCCGCGGGGGATTGGGTGAGCGCCGTTGGCTTGCCCGCCAAGAGCGGCGTGGGGGGCGGCATTGTCGCCGTCTTGCCCGGGCAACTGGGGATCGGGGTCTACTCACCGCTTTTGGATGCCAGGGGCAACAGCGTGCGCGGAGTGCGGGTGTGTCGCAGCCTTTCCGCGCGGCTGGGGCTACATTTCCTCACTGTCACAAGGGAATCCTCATCAACTATCCGTGCGCGCTATGACCTGTGTGAGGGCGTGCGGGTGTACGAACTGCACGGCGACTTGTTATTTGCCGGTGCTGAACAGGTACTTCGCACCATCGAAATCGAGCGGGACGACTATGACGTCGCTGTTTTGGAGGTGTCGCGGATTGACGACATCAACGACGCCGCGCGCAGCATGCTCGCCGGCATGCGGACCGCCCTGACCGCCGTGGATAAAGAAGGCTTCCTGGTCGACCCGGACAACAAGGTGGTGCCCACAGGCATCCGGCAAGGCCGTGACGTGATTGTGTTCGACACGCTTGACGATGCGAGGGCGGCCGCCAAGGAATTCCGTGCCGGCTAGACCGGATGCGCGAGCCGAATCGGTTCGTCGTGGCCCCGTAGCGTCACCGAGTCGCCGAGAGTCCAGTGCGCACGCTCAGTCTCATCGGCGTTCGACACCGCGTCCGAGGATGCCAGCAGGTGTCCCGGCGAATCTTTCGCCAACTCGCACAGGCGGGCCGCCTCGTTGACGGGCTCGCCGATCACGGTGTACTCGAAGCGCTCGTTGGCGCCTATGTTGCCGGCCACCGCTTCGCCGGCCGCGACGCCGATACCGGCGTCGCATTCGGGTGCCTCGTCGCGGATTCGCCGGGCAATCGCGCGGGCGGCGGCCAGTGCCTCGCCTTCGGGATTGTCGAGGTGATTGGGCGCACCGAAGACGGCCAGGGCCGCGTCGCCTTCGAATTTGTTGACAAATCCGTGGTGGCGATCGACTTCGTCGACGATGACCGCGAAGAACCGGTTCAACAGGTCGACGACCTCGGTCGCAGGCCGACCGGTCACCAACTGTGTGGACCCGATGATGTCGACGAAGATCACCGCGACGTGGCGCTCCTCGCCGCCCAGCTTCGGCCGCTGTTGCTCTGCCGCGGCAGCCACCTCGCGGCCGACGTGACGACCGAACAGATCCCGAACACGTTCTCGCTCACGTAATCCCGCGACCATCGAGTTGAAGCCCCGCTGCAGCTGCCCGAGTTCGGTGCCGTCGAACACCACCAGGTTCGTGTCGAGGTCCCCCTGCTCGACGCGGGTGAGGGCGGCGCGCACCACCCGCACCGGCGTGACGGTGAGCCAGGACAGGATCAGCATCAGGATGAACCCGAAGACCAGCGCGAACAGCGCGAGAATCATGACGGCGATGATGAATTGCGTTGGCGTTACATTCTGTTGAATCAGAGTGATTGCGGCGGCGAGGAAGATCCCGAGCACCGGCACGCCTGAGCCCAGGGCCCAGACCAGCATCGTGCGGCCCATGATGCCCTCGGCGACGCGGCGCGGCGGCCTGCCCGCCTCCAGCGCCTGCGCAGCGACCGGGCGCAGTGCGAACTCAGTGAAGAGATAGCAGCTGGCCGATACGACGATGCCGGGAAAACTGATGCCCAACAACCATTTCGGGATGAAGTCGGCGTCGACCATGCCATACAACGTCGTGAGGACGACGGTGCCGGTTCCCCAGAGAGCCAGCAACACGCGGGTGAGCCGCCACGGGGCGAAGAACGTGTTGCGCTGGTCCTCGCGCGTTGGCGGTCGTTCCTCTATGGCCCAACGGACATTGTTCATCACGCGGGTGGTCGCCCAGAAAACCCCGACGATCAGCGCGGTCGCGACGTAGATCGGCACCGCGATGAAGGTGATCGGACGGACCCCGGGTTCGAAGACGCTGGGCGTCGGGAAGGCGACGGTGACAACCAGGGCGGCCACCCCGATACCGATGAGGTTCGCGACGACGACGAATGCGGTGAGAATGATCTGGATGCGAACGCGCCGCTTGCGTTGGCTCTCGGATACCCGGCCGAGGACCCACGAGCCGTACTCGGGCGTGGCGGGCACGCGGCTGCTCTGGCTCGTCACCCGCTCCAGCACGCGACCGAGTCGCTGTGCCACGGACTTGTTGGCCGTCATCGTGGCTAAAGCCTAGGTTGCCGTCCGGCCCCTTAAGGTGGTTCGGGTGCGTCTCGTGATCGCCCAGTGCACCGTCAACTACGTCGGGCGCCTGACCGCGCATCTGCCGTCGGCCCGCCGCCTGCTCCTCGTCAAGGCCGACGGATCGGTCAGTGTCCACGCCGATGACCGCGCCTATAAGCCGCTGAACTGGATGAGCCCGCCCTGCTGGCTCACCGAGGAACCCGACGGGCCCTGTCCGGTGTGGGTGGTCGAGAACAAGGCGGGGGAGCAGCTGCGCATCACTCTGGAGGACATCGAGCATGACTCCAGTCACGAACTCGGCGTCGACCCCGGATTGGTCAAGGACGGCGTCGAGGCGCATCTGCAGGAACTGCTGGCCGAACACGTCGAGCTGCTCGGCACGGGCTACTCACTAGTGCGCCGCGAGTACATGACCGCGATCGGGCCCGTCGATCTGCTGTGCCGCGACGAGAACGGTCGCTCGGTCGCCGTCGAGATCAAACGGCGAGGCGAGATCGACGGCGTCGAACAACTCACCCGTTATCTCGAACTCCTCAATCGCGACACCGTGCTCGCACCCGTCGCGGGCGTTTTCGCTGCCCAGCAGATCAAACCCCAGGCGAGGACGCTGGCGACCGACCGCGGGATTCGTTGCGTCACTCTGGACTACGACCAGATGCGCGGCATGGACAGCGACGAGTTCCGGCTCTTCTGAGCGTCGACGACATGCCCAGGCGCCGTACACCGCCGCGCAAGCAGCGCGCCGCGCCGCCGCTTCCCGCGGCTCGGCGGATCGAAACCGGGCCGGACGGCTATGAGTACGAAGTGCGGCCTGTCGCGGCCGCACGTGCGACGAAGACGTACCGCTGCCCCGGATGCGATCACGAAATTCGCTCCGGCACTGCACATGTACTCGTTTGGCCGGCCGATCGTGGCGATCAGGCGTCAGAAGACCGGCGGCACTGGCACACGCCGTGCTGGACGAACCGGGCGACGCGCGGTCCGACCCGCAAGTGGTCTTGACGCGCTGGAAAGCGAAGGCCCAGCGTCAGTGATCGGCGGGCTCGACGAGTTCGATGAGAACGCCGCCGCCATCCTTGGGATGGATGAAGTTGATCCGCGAATTCGACGTGCCGCGGCGCGGTGCGTCGTAGATGAGTCGGACGCCATCGGCGCGCAGTCGCTCGGTGAGTGCATCGATGTCGCTGACGCGGTAAGCGATCTGCTGAATTCCGGGACCACGCTTGTCGAGGAACTTCGCGATGGTCGAATTCTCATCGAGGGGTGCCATCAACTGAATCTGGGCGCTGCCGACCGGCGCACCGCGCACGGCCAGCATGGCCTCGCGGATGCCTTGGTCGTCGTTGACTTCTTCGTGCAGAACGATCATTCCGAGGTGGTCGTGGTACCACGTGATGGCCACATCGAGATCGGGAACGGCGATGCCGACGTGGTCAACTGCTGTGACCAACGCGCTCGCGAGGGCCGGACGGGCATCGATCTGCTCGGCGGTCATAAGCCAACGGTAACGTTTACTAGAACGGTTGCATATGCGTAATCGGTCACATTGGTCGGCAGGACCCCGGAGGTTATTAATGACGACATCGGTAATTGTTGCTGGCGCCCGCACGCCGGTTGGCAAACTCATGGGATCGCTTAAAGACTTCTCGGGTAGTGACCTGGGTGCCGTTGCGATCGTTGGAGCGCTGGAAAAGGCCAAGGTCCCGGCCTCGGCGGTCGAATACGTGATCATGGGCCAGGTCCTCACCGCAGGCGCCGGGCAAATGCCCGCCAGGCAGGCAGCGGTGTCCGCGGGTATCGGTTGGGATGTGCCGTCGCTGACCATCAACAAGATGTGTCTGTCGGGCATCGACGCCATTGCGCTGGCCGATCAGCTGATTCGTGCCGGCGAGTTCGACGTCGTGGTCGCGGGGGGCCAGGAGTCGATGACCAGGGCGCCGCACCTACTGATGGACAGCCGAGGGGGGTACAAGTACGGCGACGTCACCGTTCGCGACCACATGGCCTATGACGGTCTGCACGACGTTTTCACCGATCAGCCGATGGGCGCGCTGACCGAGCAGCGCAACGACGTCGACCAGTTCACCCGGGCCGAGCAGGACGAGTTCGCGGCACGTTCGCACCAAAAGGCCGCGGCGGCCTGGAAAGACGGCGTCTTCGCCGACGAGGTCGTGCCGGTGAAGATCCCGCAGCGCAAGGGCGACCCAATCGAGTTCACCGAGGATGAGGGCATCCGCGCCAACACCACCGCCGATTCTCTGGCCGGTCTCAAGCCCGCGTTCCGCAAGGACGGCACCATCACCGCCGGATCGGCGTCGCAGATCTCCGATGGCGCCGCCGCGGTGGTCGTGATGAACAAGGAGAAGGCCCAGGAGATGGGGCTGACCTGGTTGTGCGAGATCGGCGCCCACGGCGTGGTTGCGGGCCCGGATTCGACCTTGCAGTCCCAGCCGGCCAACGCCATCAAGAAAGCGATTGCCCGCGAAGGCATTTCGGTCGATCAGCTGGACGTCATCGAGATCAACGAAGCGTTCTCCGCGGTTGCACTCGCGTCGATGAAGGAGTTGGGCGTCGACCCCGAGAAGGTCAACGTGAATGGGGGTGCGATCGCCGTCGGGCATCCGATCGGGATGTCGGGTGCCCGGATCACGCTGCACGCCGCCCTTGAATTGGCGCGACGCGGTTCTGGCTACGCCGTCGCGGCGCTGTGCGGCGCCGGTGGTCAGGGCGACGCCCTGGTGCTGCGCGCGGGGTGAACATCTACGACGTGGCGTAGTAATTCGCTCGCTATTCGGGCACAATGGCGGCCATGACAGGCGCTTTCGATCTTCGGTCCATTGCTGGGTGGTTTCGGCTCGTCGCTTTGCTCGAGGCCTTCAGTTGGGTCGGTCTGCTGGTCGGAATGTATTTCAAATACCTGGCCAGCGCGCCAACCGAGATCGGCGTCAAGGTGTTCGGCATGGCGCACGGGCTGATCTTCATGGGTTTCGTGGTGGCGGCCGTGTTGGCCGGGATCGCGTTCAAATGGTCGGTCGGGACCTGGTTGTTGGCGTTGATCGCGAGCATCGTGCCGCTGGGCAGTGTGATCTTCCTCATATGGGCAGATCGGACCGGGAAAATGGGCGTAGCGGCACCGATTGCGGCGATCATCCAACCGGGGCAGCCGGTTCCCGAAACGACGTGACAAACTTGTGGGCGTGACTCGTCCACGTCCTGCTGCTGCCTCCATGGCAGGTGCGATTGATCTTTCGGCCCTCAAGCAACCGGCTGCTGCCGGCGGCGGAGGCGCGGCCGGCCCGTCCGGCGGTGTCGAGGTCACCGAGGCCAATCTCGAAGCCGAGGTTTTGGTCCGCTCGAGCCAGGTTCCCGTCGTCGTTCTGCTGTGGTCATCGCGCAGCGACGCGAGTATCCAATTGGGTGACGCGCTGGCGAGTCTCGCCGCCGCCGACGGCGGCAAGTGGTCGCTGGCAACGGTCAACGTGGACACCGTTCCAAGGGTGGCGCAGATGTTCGGCGTCCAAGCCATCCCGACCGTCGTGGCGTTGGGCGGAGGGCAGCCTCTTTCGAGCTTCCAGGGGATGCAGCCACCCGAGCAGTTGCGCGGCTGGATCGACTCGCTGCTGAATGCGACCGCGGGAAAACTCGGCGGCGCAGGTGATGCTGAGGATCCCGAACACGTGGACCCCGAATTGGTTCAGGCGCGCGCACATCTCGACGCCGGTGACTTCGATGCCGCGCGCAGCGCGTATCAGGCGATACTCGAGGCCAAGCCGAATGATCCCGAGGCCAAAGGCGCGGTGCGTCAGATCGGATTTCTGCAGCGCGCATCGGCGCACCGTCCGGACGCCTTGACTGTGGCTGATGCCGCACCCGACGACATCGAGGCGGTGTTCGCCGCGGCCGACGTGGAAATCCTGCAGCAGAACATCGCATCGGCGTTCGACCGACTGATCGCATTGTTCAAACGCACCGCCGATGACGATCGCACCAAGGTACGGACTCGGCTCATCGAGCTGTTCGATCTCTTCGATCCGGCCGACCCAGAGGTGATCGCCGGCAGGCGCAAGCTGGCCAACGCGCTGTACTGATCCGCTCGCTAGTCGACGAGCACCTTCGAAAATTCCTCGAGGACCTGACGCGCGTACCCGCGCCAGAACCAGCTGAAGGCTGGAAGGGCGGGAGTCGCGAGTCGAGACCGCGGATGCATCACGTAGCGCCAAGTGACCCGAGTGCCGGTTCCCGCGGGCGTGAAGTGGAACTGGCCGTCGATCCGCGTCAACAGGGCCCCAAGTGGACCTACGAAATCAGTGATGACGTAGTTCCATTCGCGCGGTTCGTCGACGCTGACCACCGTTTCGGTGATGCTTCCGCCGCCGCCGAGCGCGAAGCTGCGAGTTTGGCCGACGGTGCCCGCCCAGTTGCCGCCGTCCCGACCGCCGACACCCGTTATCGGTGGTATCGGGCCGTAGCGGCGTTTGAAAACGACCGTCGGATCCATGTCGATGATTCCGCGGTAAGCCTGCGTTGGGGTCACCGGGATGGCCCGCGACTGCTCCACTCTCACACCGTCCGGCATCCGCCGATCGTAAGCGTCTGATTGTGAGTAAGCGGCTACTCCGGGTCGACCGGCTCGAACCACAGTGCGGCCATCGGGGGCAGCACCATGAGCGCTGACGCCGGACGGCCGTGCCACGGCTCGTCGGTCGCCTCGACGGCTCCGTAGTTGCCGATACCCGACCCGTTGTAGATGTCGGCGTCGGAGTTCAGTACTTCCCGCCAGGTACCCGCATGTGGAAGGCCGAGCCGATAACGGGAGTGCTCGGCGCCGGAGAAGTTGAACACGCATGCCAGCTTGGAACCGTCGTCGCCGAAGCGCATGAAACTCAGCACGTTGTTAGCCGAGTCGTTGGCGTCGATCCACGAATAGCCCTCAGGCTTGGTGTCTTGGGACCACAACGCCCGCGAGCCGCTGTAAACGGTGTTCATATCGTGGACGAACCGCTGCACTCCGGTGGAGAAGCTGTTCTCGTCGAGCTGATACCAGTCGACACCGCGCTCCTCCGACCACTCGGCACGCTGTCCGAACTCCTGGCCCATGAACAGCAGCTGCTTGCCGGGGTGGGCCCACTGGTACGCCAGTAGGCCGCGCAGTCCGGCGGCCTTGACGTGGTCGTTGCCGGGCATGCGTCCCCACAACGTGCCCTTACCGTGGACGACCTCGTCGTGGCTGATTGGCAACACGAAGTTCTCGCTGAACGCGTAAAGCATCGAGAACGTGATCTCGTGATGGTGGTAGCTGCGGTGAATCGGATCGCGCTTGATGAACTCCAACGTGTCGTTCATCCAGCCCATGTTCCACTTCATCGAGAAGCCAAGGCCGCCAAGGTTTGTCGGTCGGGTCACGCCGGGCCACGACGTGGACTCCTCGGCGACGGTGACGATGCCTGGGGCGAGTTTGTGCACCGTGGCATTCATCTCCTGCAGGAACTGCACAGCTTCGAGGTTCTCGCGACCACCGTAGATGTTCGGCGTCCAGCCGTCTTCGGGTCGTGAATAGTCCAGGTAAAGCATCGATGCGACCGCATCCACCCGAAGCCCGTCGATGTGATACTCCAGCAGCCAGTACAGCGCGTTGGCCACCAGGAAGTTGCGGACTTCGGCGCGTCCGAAGTCGAACACGTAAGTGCCCCAGTCGAGTTGTTCACCGCGTCGCGGGTCAGAGTGTTCGTACAGCGCCGTGCCGTCGAAGCGGCCCAGCGCCCACGCGTCCTTCGGGAAGTGGGCCGGGACCCAGTCCATGATCACGCCGATGCCTGCCCGGTGCAGGGTGTCCACCACATGGCGGAACTCGTCGGGGGTGCCCAATCGTGAGGTCGGCGCGTAGTACGACGTCACCTGATAGCCCCAGGAGGGGCCGAACGGGTGCTCGGCGACCGGCATCAACTCGACGTGAGTGAAACCGTTGGCGACCACATATTCGGTCAGTTCGGTTGCCAATTCGCGATAGGTCAGACCCGGTCGCCACGACATCAGGTGCACCTCGAGCGTGCTCATCGGCTCGAATACCGGGTTCTTCTTGGCTCGCGCGGCCATCCACTCCTGATCCGCCCAGGTGTACTCGCTCTTGGTGACCTTCGAGGCTGTCTGGGGCGGCACCTCGGTGGCGAACGCCATCGGGTCGGCACGGTCGCTCACCGAACCGTCGGCGCCGTGCACCCGGAACTTGTAGAGCCCGCCGACCTCGAATCCGGGCCAGAACAGTTCCCACACGCCCGTGGAGCCGAGCACTCGCAGCTGGGCCTCATTGCCGTCCCAGTGGTTGAACTCACCGATCAGGCTGACGCCCTTGGCATTCGGTGCCCACACTGCGAAGGACACTCCTTCGACCACGCCGTCGGGCGTGGTGAAGCTACGGGGATGCGCGCCGAGGATATCCCATAGCTGCTCGTGACGGCCTTCGGCGAAGAGGTGCAGATCTATCTCACCGAGGGTGGGTAGGAAGCGGTACGCATCAGCGACGGTGTGTACGGACTGTCCGTCGCCCGCGGCGTAGCTGACCTCGAGTCGGTAGTCCACCAGATTGGTCAGCGGCAGCGCGACAGCGAACAGGCCGCCCTCGATGTGGCCGAACGGATAGCGCTGACCCCCCACGACGGCCACCACGTCGACCGCGTGGGGTCGGTACGCGCGAATGATCGTATGGTCGTCGTACTCGTGGGCGCCCAGAATCGAATGTGGATCGTGGTGTTCGCCGGCGAGCAGCCGGTTCAGGTCGGCCGTATGGGGCCGCAGATTGGGGCTGGCGAGTTGGTTGGTCTGTGTCATGTCGTCACTCCCTACGCAGTAGGTTGAGTCGTTGGTCGGCCGGCACCTGGGGCATGTTCAGCACATGCGCCACAGCGTTAGCCGGATCGAGGCGAACATAATTCGCTTGCCCCCATTGGTATTCGTTACCGGTGATCTCGTCGCGCACCCAAAAGCGGTCGTAGGGCTCCATACCCAGCGCGCTCATATCCAGCCACAGCGTCGCCTCTTCCGGGCCGAACGGGTTGAGCGTCACCACCACCAGTACCTGATCGCCCGTGCCGGGGTCGAACTTGCTGTAAGCCAACAAGGCGTCGTTGTCGACATGGTGGAATTTGATGGTGCGCAGCTGGTGCAGCGCTGGATGGACGCGGCGGATCTCGTTGAGCCGGGTCAGGAAGGGCTCGAGTGATTCACCGTCTGCCAGCGCCGCCTCGAAATCGCGGGGCCTCAACTCATACTTCTCGGAATTGAGGTACTCCTCGCTGCCCTCGCGGACAGCGCGGTGCTCGAAGAGTTCATAACCCGAATACACGCCCCACGACGAGCTCATCGTCGCGGCCAGCACCGCGCGGATCGCGAACATGCCGGGGCCGCCGTGCTGAAGGCTTTCGTGAAGGATGTCCGGCGTGTTGACGAACAGATTGGGCCGCGCGTAGTCGGCATGCTCGGCGATCTGTTGACCGAATTCGGTGAGCTCCCACTTTGCCGTGCGCCATGTGAAGTACGTGTAGGACTGTGTGAATCCGAGTTTGGCCAGACCGTAGAGCCGCGCCGGCCTGGTGAAGGCCTCGGCGAGGAAGAGCACGTCGGGATCTTCGCCCTTGACCTTGCCGATCAGCCACGCCCAGAAATCGGGCGGCTTGGTATGCGGGTTGTCCACCCGAAACACCTTGATCCCGTGGGAGACCCAGAACCGCACCACCCGCAGTACCTCTTCGTACAGACCGGCGGGGTCGTCGTCGAAGTTGATCGGATAGATGTCCTGGTACTTCTTCGGCGGGTTCTCGGCGTAGGCGATGGTGCCGTCGGGGAGCACCGTGAACCATTCCGGATGATCCTTCGCCCATGGATGGTCGGGTGCACACTGCAGCGCCAGGTCCAGCGCCACTTCCATGCCTTGATCGCTTGCGGCAGAGACGAATTCATCGAAGTCGTCGATCGTGCCCAGTTCGGGATGGATCGCGTCATGGCCACCCTTGTCGCTGCCGATCGCCCACGGTGAACCGACGTCACCCGGGGCAGCGGTGACGGAGTTGTTGCGGCCTTTGCGATGAACCGTACCGATCGGATGAATCGGCGGAAGGTAAACCACGTCGAAGCCCATAGCCGCGATGCGCGGAAGCGCCTTGGCGGCGGTGGCGAACGTGCCATGGACAGGCTTGCCCTTTTTGTCCCACCCGCCCGTCGAGCGCGGAAACAGCTCGTACCATCCACTGAACCGGGCCAGCGGACGGTCCACCCATACACCGTATTGCTCACCGCGGGTGACCAATTCGCGCAACGGATGCTCGGTGAGCAACTGCGTCACATCGGGTGAGAGTGCTGCGGCGGCCCGGGTGAACGGGTCGCCGGGCTTTCGCAACAACTCCGCTGCCTCGATGATCGGGTCTCGCAGCTTGCGCGGCACTCCCGGCGTCGCCCGTTCGAGTAGCCGCGCTCCGACCAGTAGATCGTTGGACAGCTCGTCCTCGCCTTGGCCGGCGTCCAGCTTCGCAATGACAGCCTTGCGCCATGTCGCGATCGGATCGCCCCATGCGTCGACTCGATAAGTCCATAGTCCGACGTTGTCGGGGGTGAACTGACCGTGAAATACATCCGGGGTCGTGCCCATAGCCATCGACAGATGGTGCCGGGTGATGCGTGGCCGTGGATTGACGACCGTCTCGATAGGCACCGCCTCCGCGGCCGCAGGCGCCGCGCTTGTCGGTCCGTTGACGAGCTGCGGATAGGCCGGACCGTGGTAGCGGACGACGAGGGTGGCCGAGACGGCGTCATGGCCTTCTCGCCATACCGTCGCGCGCACCGGCACGATCTCGCCGACGACGGCCTTGGCCGGGAATCGTCCACCGGATACGACGGGGGCGACGTCATCGATCCCGATCCGACCGACCACTTCCCACCACTCCTTCACGCTGCCTGGATGAGCTCATCATTCGCTTCTTTGCGCCTATACCCACCGTAATGCGCTGCCCAACCAACCGGAGGTGAAGCCGTACGAGGACCAGGTCTGCAGTGCGACGAAATGTCAGTAAGGTTGAGTCGCGTGATGGCCCCATGAAAGCTCTGCGAAGGTTCACCGTCCGCGCACACCTTCCCGAACGCATGGTGGCGCTCGAAAGGCTGTCGATCAATCTGCGGTGGTCTTGGGATAAGCCGACCCAGGATCTGTTCGCGACAATCGATCCGGAGCTCTGGAAGCAGGTCGGATGCGACCCGGTCGCGTTGCTGGGTCAGGTCAGCCCGAAACGGCTCGACGAGCTTGCCGCGGATGAATCCTTTGTCCGGCAGCTCGACGAATTGGCCGGTGAACTGGACGATTACCTGTCCCGGCCGCTCTGGTACCAGCAGCAGCTCGACCACGGTGCAGAACTGCCCAACGGCATCGCATACTTTTCGATGGAGTTCGGCGTCGCCGAGGTGCTACCCAACTACTCCGGCGGCCTGGGCATTCTTGCCGGCGACCATCTGAAGTCGGCCTCTGACCTAGGACTGCCGCTGATCGCGGTGGGCCTGCTGTACCGGTCGGGTTACTTCCGGCAGTCGTTGACCGCCGACGGCTGGCAGCACGAAAGCTATCCGTCGCTCGATCCGCAGGGCCTGCCATTGCGACTGCTCACGGATGCCGAAGACAACGCGGTGCTGGTCGGCCTTGCGATGCCCGATGGCGCCGAGTTGCGTGCGCGGGTCTGGATCGCCCAGGTCGGCCGAATTCCCTTGCTGCTGTTGGATTCCGACATTCCGGAGAACGACCACGACCTCCGCGGTGTGACCGACCGGCTTTACGGTGGTGACCAGGAACACCGAATCAAGCAGGAGATCCTGGCCGGCATCGGCGGTGTGCGCGCGATCCGCGCGTTCACCGAGGTCGAGGGCCTGGCCTCGCCCGAGGTGTTCCACATGAACGAAGGGCACGCCGGTTTCCTCGGCGTCGAGCGGATCCGCGAGCTGATCGACGCCGGGCTGGATTTCGACACCGCACTGACCGTGGTGCGCTCGTCGACGGTGTTCACCACCCATACGCCCGTCCCGGCCGGGATCGACCGGTTCCCGGTGGAGATGGTCAAGCGCTACTTTGGCAGCCCCGCCGACGACTCGGGGGCCGACTCGCGGCTGCTTCCCGGCGTATCGCTGGATCGCATCATCTGGTTCGGGGCCGAGGATGACCCCTCGAAGTTCAACATGGCGCATATGGGTCTCCGGCTTGCTCAGCGGGCCAATGGCGTCTCATTGCTGCACGGCAAGGTGAGCCGCGGCATGTTCAACGAGCTGTGGCCCGGCTTCGACTCGAACGAGGTGCCCATCGGCTCGATCACGAACGGCGTGCACGCGCCCACCTGGGCGGCGCCCGAATGGTTGGAGTTGGGCCGCGAACTGATCGGCAACGACGACCTCGGCATGCTGCGCGAACCCGAGGTGTGGGGGCGATTGCATCAGGTTGATCCGGGGCACATGTGGTGGATTCGCTCACAGCTTCGCGCGAAGCTGGTCTCCGACGTCCGTGCGCGGTTGCATCGATCTTGGCTGGAAAGGGGCGCTGCGGAGGCCGAATTGAGCTGGATTGCAACGGCGTTCGATCCCAACGTATTGACCATCGGGTTCGCGCGACGAGTCCCCACGTACAAGCGGCTGACCCTGATGCTGCGCGATGCGGAGCGACTGGAGAAGCTTCTGCTCGACGCGGACCGTCCGCTCCAGCTGATCGTCGCAGGTAAGTCACACCCCGCCGACGACGGCGGAAAGGCGTTGATCCAGCAGGTCGTGAAGTTCGCGGATCGGCCCGAGGTCCGGCACCGCATCGCATTCCTGCCCGACTACGACATGTCGATGGCGCGCCAGTTGTACTGGGGCTGCGATGTCTGGCTGAACAATCCACTGAGACCGCTGGAGGCGTGCGGCACGTCGGGCATGAAGAGTGCGCTCAACGGCGGGCTGAACCTGTCGATCCGCGACGGTTGGTGGGACGAGTGGTATGACGGTGAAAACGGTTGGGAGATACCGACCGCCGACGGACTGGCCGACGACGGGCGGCGCGACGATCTCGAGGCCGCCGCGCTGTACGACCTGATGGAGAAGTCCGTTGCCCCGAGGTTCTACGACCGCAACGAGCACGGCGTCCCCGAGCGGTGGGTGGAGATGGTGCGCCACACACTGATCGCGCTCGGACCGAAGGTGCTGGCCTCGCGCATGGTGCGCGACTACACCGAGAAGTACTACGCGCCCGCCGCTCAATCGCTGCGCAAGACTGTCGAAGCCGGCGCCGACGGCGAGCCGTTCGGTGCAGCACGCGAGCTGGCGGCCTATCGCGAACGCGCTGCCGAGGCGTGGCCGAAGATTCAGATCACCGACGTCGACAGTTACGGGCTTCCGGATACTCCGCTGCTGGGCTCCGAACTGACGCTGACTGCGACGGTTCACCTGGCCGACCTGACACCCGAAGAGGTGTCCGTGCAGGCGGTGCTCGGGCGCGTCGACGCCGGGGATGCGCTGGTGGATCCGGTGACCGTACCCATGCAGCACACGGGTACCGCCGACGGCGGCAACGAGATCTTCACGACGACCGCACCGCTGCCGGTCGCGGGGCCCGTGGGGTACACGGTGCGGGTGTTGCCCCACCATGCGTTGCTAGCGGGAGACAACGAACTCGGCCTCGTCACGCTCGCGTGACGGCCCTCAACGTTGCGGTCGATGGCGGGCCCTACGCACTGGCTGCCGGCTCCGACGGCGCGCTGTGGGTGACGTTGGTGCACCGCGGCGCGGTCGCACGGGTGACGGCGGGCGGCGATGTCGAGGTCTTCCCCGTTGCCGCTGAGTGCCGTCCGTCCATCATCACCTCAGGCCCGGATGGCGCGTTGTGGTTCACCCGCAACGGTGACGATCGCATCGGGCGGATCAGCACGGCGGGGGAGTTGTCCGAGTTCGCGCTGGAGGAGGGCAGCGCGCCGTACGGCATCACCGTCGGAGCAGACGGCGCCCTGTGGTTCACCGCGATGACGAGAGGAAACATCGGACGAATCTCCGTCGATGGCGAGCTGTCCGATCCGCATCCCGTCGGTGGGGCGCCGTCGATGATCGTCAGCGGACCCGACAACGCGCTGTGGTTCACCCTCAACCAGCGCAACGCAATTGGTCGGCTGACACTGTCGGGTGAACTGTCGGTGCGTGACCTACCCACTGCCGCAGCGGGTCCGGTGGGTATCGCGGCGACCCACGACGACGCGATCTGGTTCACCGAGATCCATGCCGAGCGGCTCGGAAGGATCCCGATGAATGAGGCGATCCAGGAGATCGACCTGCCGGGTAAGCCGCACGCCGTCGTCGCCGATCCGGAGGGCGGAGTGTGGGTCAGTCTGTGGGGTTCGGACCAGCTCGCCCGGGTGAGTGGCGACGGCGAGATCGTCACGGTCGACCTCCCGCCTGGCAGTGAGCCGCATGGCCTTGCGATCGGTCCTGAGGGTGCGCTCTGGGTCGCGCTGGAAGCCGGCTTCGTGGTGCGGATACCTTTTTGAGCGCTGCTGTTTGCGGGTCAATCTCGCGGACACCTGCTCCGCGCGTATCTCGGTCGGGGTAGGTTGCGTCAATTACCGCGAGGCGTGGGAAAGGGCTCGGGTGTGACGGTTGGGGATGTGCTGCGAAGCGGCATCACAGTGTTGGCCATCGGTGGATTGCTGAGTTGTACATCGGGCGGAACCGCCCTTGCCCAGCCTGGGCCAGAGCCCCAGCCCGTCCCGGTCGATGCACCCCTGCCCGTGGCTGCCCCGCTGCCGCCCGTCGACGAGGGCCCCGTCGAGTCGACGCCGCCCGCCGTGACTGAGACGCCGGATGGCTGGGAGCTCACGCTGTCGGCCAAAGACGAGACCCAGGCCCCCATCCCACCGCTCACCACCGCGTTGTCGTCGCGTGAATACGTCGTCGGCGGAACCTATAGCGGCACGCTGAGGGGGCCCGACGACGGTGAGGAAACCGGGGGCACTCTCGAGGTCGGCTACGAAATCGGCTGCGGCATCGACATGAGCACCTCCAACGGCGTCTCGCTGACCGGCACGATGGGCATCAACCCGTCCATCGGACTCATCGGCATCGACGTCATCTCGCCGGGGATCGACGGCATCCTGCCCGGGTTGGGGGGAAATCTCGGCGGCGGCATCACCGTGGGACTCAAGCCCGGCCTGATCAACATCATCCCGGTCACCAAGAAGGACTACGTCGGCGCCGACCCATGGGTGATGGTCAGCAATTTCCGCGTCAAGATCGACGGTTGCGTGGGTGAGTCGTTCATCCGCTCATACGCGTTCCTGACGAGGTCCACTCAGCAGTCTGAAGCCGTGCTGGCCTGGTACGGCGTGACGAAAAAGATCTAGTCGCGGTGTGCGTCAGTCGAAGCGTTTGAAGCAGCGCTCCTGATCACCGAGCACGCCGACGCGGAATGCATCGATCCGTGAGAAGCCCGACGGCACCGATTCACCGTTGACGTCACTGGCGGCCAAACCGTTGGTGAGGATGCCCGACACCGCCTCGTCGACGTCACCGGCGGTCAGCGTGATGGTGTTTCCGCCGGGTGTGCTGCTGTCATTCGAGAACTTGGCGGTGGCGACGCCGGTCAGGCACGCGGTGCGCAGCGCGGCCTCGGCATTGTCGAGTGCCACCCCACCGTGCTCATGCTGGATGGCCTGCATGTAGCGCGACATCAGGATGGAATAGGCGGAATTGTCACCGGTGGCCAGGCCGACGTCGTCCTCGTAATCCGGCTGAGCGCCCATCGCTTCCAGTTCGGGGAGGTCGACGACGATGGTGTTGGTCGCCGGACAGAAAGAGACCGGTGGACTCGTTCGCGCGTCGGCACAGTCGACGGCGTCGAAGCTCAGCTTCGGCGGGTTCTTCGGGCTGAACAACGTGTCCATCGCGCCGATGATGTCTTGCACCGACTTCTCGGTGATCGCCAGTTCACCCGTGTGATCCTCGGGGAGCAGGACGGGCAGGTCGCCGCGGCGCTGACCGATCTCCCTCATGTCGATCGATGCACAGGCAGCCACCCCGTCGGTGAATCCGAACTGGAAGGCCGACACCCGTTCGAATGCCGAACCGTGTTCGTCCATGCCGACCTCGGGATCGTCGATGTTCAGCAGCGGATCGCGGAACCCGATGACGGCCGCCAGCACGTTGTTCAGTCCGTCTGCGGTCGAGAGTGTGAAGCGCGGCGAGTTGTCTTCGGCCACCCAACGCATGTAGGCGCCGGCCAGACAGTCGGCCTGCTGCTCGGACACCAGCGTCGGGGTGTCATCGTCGGCCATCCCGGACTGGTACTGAACGGCGTGCCCGTACTCGTGTGCGAGCACCAGCGCCACGCCCATGTCGCCGTGGGCCCGTTGCAGCGCAGGCAAGAGCTCACCGCGGTCCCATCCGATGGTGTGGTCGTCAAGGCAGTAGCCCGCGTTCACGATTCCGTACGTGGTGTCGCCGCAGAACTCGGTGTCGTCGAAACCGTTTGCGTCCCATGAGATCAGCTCCGTCACCGGTTCGAAATTGCCATCGAAGGACTCGCCGTACACGGCTTCCCAGAACTCTTCGATGTCGCTGATCGCCTGACGGCCGAGTTCGTCCATGTCGCCGTCGTCGGTGTCTAGCACATCGCGAGTCGGGGGGTCGGGAACAGGCCGCAGGCCGCTGGCCCCGTCGGTGGCGGGCATTCCTGCGACCCTGAACGGGTCGTCGAACACCGAGACCGCATTGCCCTGCAGCGTCGTGCTGCACGACGTGATGAGCAGCGCCGCGGATACCGCGATCACGGCGCCCGCCAGGTGACGTGGGGGCATTGACGCCGCCTTTCTCCGGGTCCGCCGGCGGCCCGGGCGGGCAGCGCGGGCGCGGGGTTAGCCGACAGGGTAATGAAAGTAATCAGCCCGCGCGTAAGCGTTCGAGCGCCGCACGGACCCGAACGGTGTCAGTGGTCGCCCAGAACGGCGGCAGCGACGCCCGCAGGAACCCGCTGTAGCGGGCGGTGGCCATGCGCGAGTCCAGTACCGCGACCACGCCCCGGTCGTCGATGCGCCGCAGTAGCCGGCCGGCGCCCTGAGCCAGCAGCAGCGCAGCGTGGCTGGCGGCGACCGCCATGAAACCGTTGCCGCCTCGGGCGGCCACCGCACGCTGGCGTGCCGTCAGCAGCGGGTCGTCAGGCCTGGGGAACGGGATGCGATCGATGAGCACCAGCGACAGCGACGGGCCGGGAACGTCGACGCCCTGCCACAGCGACAGCGTCCCGAACAGTGACGTCTGTGCATCATCGGCGAACCGCTTCACCAGCGCCGATGTGGTGTCCTCGCCCTGACACAGGATCGGGGTGGCGAGGCGATCTCGCATGATCTCGGCGGCGGCCTTCGCCGCGCGCATCGACGAGAACAGGCCGAGCGTACGGCCCCCGGCCGCGGTGACGAGCGCGGCGATCTCGTCGAGTTGTTCGGCCGAGCCGGTGCCGTCGCGACCCGGCGGGGGGAGGTGGGCGGCGACGTAGAGGATGCCCGACTTCGCGTGCTCGAACGGCGAACCGACGTCGATGCCGCGCCACCGGACCTTGGCGTCATCGCCGGCCAGGCCCCACGCCGACGCCATCGCGTCGAAGTTGCCCCCGAGCGTCAGTGTGGCCGAGGTGAGCACGGCTGTCGATTGTTCGAACAGCCTGCTGCGCAACAGAGAAGACACCGACAACGGCGCGACCCGAAGAAACACCCGCGTATTGCCGCGGTTCTCTTCGCGTTCCAGCCACACCACGTCGGTGCGGTCCGGAATGGCCGGCACGAAGGAGTCGAGGATGCGCGATGCGGTGTCGCCCAGATCGGTCAGTGCGGTGACGGCTTCGGCGCGCGCCGACGCCGCCTTCGGGTCGCTCGGACTGGTATCGATCGCCGACCGCGCCCGGTGCGCGGCGTCGCGCAGAGCGGTCAGATTGGTGGCCATTTCGTCGTCGAGGATGTCGATACGCCCGGGCGCGGCGTCGTGGATGACCGACGACAGTGTTGCGGTCGCGACCTCCAGTCGTTGCGCGAGTTCCTGGTCGACCAGGCGCGCGGCACGTCGGTGGGCGACAGCCATGGACGTCGCCGAGAGTTCTCCGGTGGCCACGCCGGTCACTCGGTCGACGAGTTCATGCGCTTCGTCGACCACGAGCAGTTGGTGCTCGGGAAGGACGGCGGCGTCGGACACGGCGTCGATGGCCAGCAGTGCGTGATTGGTGACGACCACATCGGAATGGCCGGCCTTGTCGCGAGCCTTCTCGGCGAAACAGTCGGTGCCGAACGGGCAGCGAGAAACACCGATGCATTCCCGCGCCGAGACGCTGACCTGCGACCACGACCGGTCAGGCACTCCCGGTGTCAGCTCGTCGCGATCACCTGTCTCCGTATCCGAGGACCACGCGATCAGCCGCTGCACATCGCGGCCGAGGGCCGATGCGGCGACCGGCTCAAACAGCTCCTCCTGGGATTGCTCATCCGGCTCTGTCGCCGAGCCATTGTGAACCTTGTTGAGGCACAGGTAATTTCCCCTGCCCTTCAACAGCGCAAATTCGGGGGTGCGCGGTAGCGCGTCGGCCAATGATTCGGCCAGCCGTGGCAGATCGCGGTCGACCAGCTGCCGCTGCAGTGCGATGGTCGCCGTCGAGATGACGACCGGCTCGTCGGTGTCGACGGCCCGTGCGATCGCAGGCACCAGGTAGGCCAGTGACTTCCCGGTTCCGGTGCCTGCCTGGACTGCGAGGTGTTCGCCGCTCTCGAAGGCATGCGCCACCGCCTCGGCCATCTCGATCTGGCCGAGGCGTTCTGAACCGCCGAGCCCGGTGACCGCTTTGGCCAGTAGTTCGGTGACGTTCCCAGTCTCGCCCGTGGCTGCTCCTAGTTTCCCGGTGAATCGCGGGCTGCGATCATGCGGGTGGGGATCGCCGGTTCACCTCGGGATAATTTCAGGCCGTCCCACGGGAGGCTTCCCAGCCCCTCCTTGACGCGCTCGCGCGCAGCGTCAAGTCCCGCGCCACTTACCGGATCGCCCTGCTGGACCAGCGCCGTCATCAGCCGGCGTTCGACCAAGCCCCGGGGCTCCGGCCCGGCGTTGCCGAAGGGATGCACGACCTCCTCGACGACGGTGCCAGTCGACTTGGCCAGACGCAGCGCCCCCTTGCGGCCGCCGTGGGACTCCTTGTGAAGACTTCGCTTCTCCACCGGTATTCCGTCCACCTCGACCAGCTTGTAAACCATCCCGGCGGTCGGTGCGCCAGAGCCGGTGACCACCGACGTTCCCACGCCGTAGGTGTCGACAGGCTCGGCGCGTAGGGCGGCGATCGCGAACTCGTCGAGATCCCCCGACACCACGATTCGCGTCCGATGGGCGCCGAGGCTGTCCAGCTGATCGCGGACCTGTCGCGCCAGCACGCCGAGGTCACCCGAGTCGATGCGGACCGCGCCAAGTTCCGGGCCTGCCACCTCCACCGCGTTGGCCACGCCCGCGGTGATGTCGTAGGTGTCGACAAGCAGTGTCGTGCCGACGCCGAGCGCGTCGACCTGCGCCCGGAACGCCGCCTGTTCGTCAGGTCCGTTTGAAGAGGTATGCAGCAGCGTGAACGCATGCGCGCTCGTACCCAGCGCGGGCACCCCGAAGGTGCGCTGCGCTTCGAGATTGGACGACCCGGCGAAACCTGCGATGTAGGCGGCGCGCGCAGAGGCGACCGCGGCCTGCTCGTGAGTGCGCCGCGAGCCCATTTCGATCAATGTGCGGCCCTGTGCTGCGCTGACCATCCGGGCCGCCGCCGACGCGATCGCCGTGTCATGGTTCAAAATCGACAGTGCGAGGGTTTCCAGGATGACGCACTCGCCGAACGTGCCGTGGACGGCGAGGACGGGGGAGCCGGGGAAGTAAAGCTCACCTTCGGCGTACCCGTCCACGTCCCCGCGAAACCGGTAATCGGCGAGGTATGCGAGCGTCTCGCGATCGCAGAAGTCCGAAAGCGCCGAAAGTTCGGACTCCTCGAACGTGAACTGCGCCAACGCTTCCACGAATCGCGCGGTTCCGGCGACCACGCCGTAGCGGCGACCTTCGGGAAGTCGGCGGGCGAACACCTCGAACGTTGTCCGTCGGTGCGCGGTCCCGTCGTTGAGCGCGGCCGCGAGCATCGTCAACTCGTACTTGTCGGTGAGTAACGCAGTAGACGCCGGGACCACACCGCAACCGTAGTAGTTCGAAGGCTCTTCTATGGCCGGGCTATCCTTATCCACATGGTTACGCCAGCGAAGGCCCGACCGGGAACTCGCGAGGAACTGGACGTCGCCACGCTTGACGCGACGGATAGCCCTTGGGTCACCCTGGTCTGGGACGACCCGGTCAACCTGATGACATACGTGACGTATGTCTTCCAGAAACTCTTCGGCTACAGCGAGCCCCACGCGACTAAACTCATGATGCAGGTGCACGAGGAGGGTAAGGCTGTGGTGTCGGCGGGCAGCCGGGAGTCGATGGAGGTCGACGTCTCCAAGCTGCACGCCGCGGGTTTGTGGGCGACCCTTCAGCAGGACCGCTGACCCGACTGTGCGCAAATGGAAACGGGTCGATGCCGCCGACGGCCCGCGCTTCCGATCGGCGCTGGCCGCGCACGAGGTTTCGCTGTTGCAGAACCTGGCGACGTCAATGGTCGGGATGCTCGACGACCGTGAATCATCATCTCCTGCTGATGAACTCGAAGAGATAACTGGAATGCGCACCGGCCACTCGTCGCCTCCGGAGGATGAGACGATGAAGCGGCTGCTACCGGACTTCTTCCGTCCCCAGACCGACCATCCGGCGGGTTCCGGTCCCGCCGAGAGCCTCAACAGCGCGCTGCGCAGCCTCCATGAGCCGGAGATCATCGAAGCCAAACGTGAAGCGGCGCAACGGTTACTGAATACCGTGCCGCCCCATGGCGGTAAACTCGAGCTCACCGAGGACGACGCGCACGCGTGGGTCGCGGCGGTCAACGACATGCGGCTCGCGCTGGGCACCATGCTCGGAGTCGCCCAGGATGGGCCTGCCGAAATGCCGCCCGAGCATCCGATGGCGGGTCATCTGGACGTGTACCAGTGGCTGACCGTGCTGCAGGAGTACCTGGTGCTGTCAATGATGGGGAAGTCATAGCGATGGGCGCGATCACGGACGTCGGCGGAATCCTCGTCGGCCATCACCACCGGATCGATCCCGATGTCGAGCTCGGTTCGGGCTGGGCCGCTGGTACGACGGTCGTGCTGACCCCGCCGGGGACGGTGGGGGCCGTCGATTGCCGCGGCGGCGCGCCCGGCACGCGCGAGACCGACCTGCTCGACCCGATCAACTCGGTGCGCCATGTCGACGCGGTGGTGCTCAGCGGAGGTAGCGCGTTCGGTCTGGCCGCAGCCCACGGCGTGATGGAGTGGCTCGAGGAGCGGGGCCGGGGGGTGGCGATCGAGGACGGTGTGGTGCCGATCGTTCCTTCCGCGGTGATTTTTGATCTTCCGGTCGGCGGATGGAAGTGCCGTCCGAATGCGGAGTTCGGTCGGGCCGCCGCCGAGAGCGCAGGCATCGAGGTGGCCATCGGCACGGTGGGAGCAGGCGTCGGGGCTCGCGTCGGCGTGCTCAAAGGCGGGGTCGGCACCGCTTCGGTGATGCTGGAATCCGGGGTGACGGTGGGAGCCGTCGTGGTCGTCAACGCCGCTGGTGACGCTGTAGATCCGGCGACGGGGCTGCCCTGGCTCGCGGACCAGATCGAGGAGTTCGGTCTCATCGCTCCGCCGGCCGATCAGATCGCCGCGTACGCCGACCGCCACTCCGAGCTCAGCCCGCTCAACACCACCATCGCGGTCGTCGCGACCGACGCGGTGCTGAGCAAGGCCGGATGCCGCCGGATGGCCGTCGCCGCCCAGGACGGGCTCGCACGCACCATCCGGCCGTGCCACACCCCCCTCGATGGCGATACGGTGTTTGCGCTGGCGACCGGTGCCATCGAGGTGCCGCCGGATCCGACGACCCCGGCGTCGATGTCGCCGGAGGTGCCCTTGATCACCGCGCTCGGGGCGGCCGCCGCGGACTGTCTGGCCCGCGCGGTCCTCGTCGGTGTGCTGGCCGCGGAGTCGGTAGCAGGAATACCGACGTACCGGGACATGTTGCCCGGAGCGTTCGAATGAATTGTCGGCGAAACTGTATTCCAGCAGGTGTCTACTCGACATTCTGCTGCCGGAATGCAGTTTCGCGGGGAAAGGGAAGACAGTGCTGGTGATCCGAGCGGAGTTGGTCGACGCCATGGTCGCCCATGCCCGCGCCGACCACCCTGACGAGGCGTGCGGGGTGATCGCGGGACCAGAGGGGTCCGATCGCGCGGAGCGATTCATCGCGATGACCAACGCCGAGCGCTCGCCGACGTTCTATCGGTTCGACTCCGGCGAGCAGCTCAAGGTGTGGCGAGCCCTAGAAGACGCTGACGAGGCTCCCATCGTGATCTATCACTCGCATACCGCCACCGAGGCCTACCCAAGCCGCACCGACATCGCGTATGCGTCCGAACCGGACGCGCACTACGTGCTGGTGTCCACGCGCGACCCCGACGAGCACGAGCTGCGCAGCTACCGCATCCTCGACGGCGTCGTCACCGAAGAACCCGTCAAGATCGTCGAGCAGTACTAGAACTTTGAAAGGAGTGACCGGCCCATGTCTGTCACCGTGTCGATCCCAACCATTCTGCGCACCCACACCGGCGGCGAGAAGCGTGTCACCGCAGCGGGCGAAACCGTGGGTGCGGTGATCAGCGATCTCGAGGCGAACTACTCGGGAATCTCCGATCGCCTGATGGATAACGGCAAGCTGAACCGCTTCGTCAACATCTATGTCAACGATGAGGATGTGCGGTTCTCCGGAGGGCTGGATACCGTGGTCTCCGAAGGGGATTCGGTGACGATCCTGCCCGCCGTCGCAGGTGGCTGAGTGACTCGATACGACTCCCTGATCCAGGCGCTCGGCGATACGCCGCTGGTTGGCCTGCAGCGGCTGTCGCCGCGATGGGCTGGCGACGACGATCAGCCGCACGTGCGGTTATGGGCCAAGCTGGAGGATCGAAACCCCACCGGTTCCATCAAGGACCGGCCCGCTTTGCGGATGATCGAGGATGCCGAGCGGCGGGGTGAATTGCAGCCCGGCGCAACGATTCTCGAACCGACCAGTGGCAATACCGGCATCTCGCTGGCCATGGCGGCGCTGCTCAAGGGCTACCAGATGATCTGCGTGATGCCCGAGAACACCTCCATCGAGCGACGGCAGCTGCTGGAGCTCTACGGTGCGCGGATCATCTACTCACCCGCCGAGGGGGGCTCGAACACCGCGGTCGCTCACGCGAAAGAGCTTGCGCTGCAGAATCCTTCGTGGGTGATGCTCTACCAGTACGGCAACGAGTCGAATGCCCTTGCGCACTATGAGGGCACCGGCCCCGAGCTGCTGGCCGACCTGCCGGAGATCACCCACTTCGTGGCGGGCCTTGGCACCACCGGCACGCTGATGGGGACCGGGCGGTATCTGCGCGAGCACAAGCCCGACGTCCAGATCGTGGCGGCCGAGCCCCGCTACGGCGAGGGTGTCTACGCGCTGCGCAACATCGATGAGGGGTTCATCCCCGAGCTGTACGACCCCGACGTGCTGACCACCCGCTTCTCCGTCGGCTCCTACGACGCGGTCAAGCGCACCCGCGAGCTCGTCCAGGTGGAAGGCATCTTCGCCGGCATCTCCACCGGTGCGGTGCTGCACGCCGCTCTGGGAATGGGGGCCAAGGCGCTCAAGGCGTCCGAGCAGGCCGACATCGCGTTCGTCGTCGCAGACGCCGGGTGGAAGTATCTGTCGACCGGTGCGTACGCCGGTAGCCTGGATGACGCGGAGGACGCGTTGGAAGGGCAGTTATGGGCTTGACAGGTCCCGGATACCCGGGGACGTCGGCGGCGCCGAAGAAGCGGCCCGCCTGGATCGTCGGCGGCGTGACGATCATCAGTTTCGTCGTGCTGCTGTGGGTCATCGAATTGTGGGACTCGCTGACCAACCACCGCCTGGACAACAACGGCATCCGGCCGCTGGAGACCGACGGACTGCTGGGCATCATCTGGGCGCCGCTGCTGCACTCAGACTGGAATCACCTGATCGCCAATACCGTTCCGGCACTCATCCTCGGTTTCCTGATGACGCTCGCGGGTTTGTCGCGGTTCATCTTCGCCACCGCGATCGTCTGGATTCTCGGCGGATTCGGCACCTGGCTGCTCGGCAATATCGGCGCGCACTGCCCCTACGTCGGCGTGCGCTGCGAGACGAACCACATCGGCGCCTCGGGACTGATCTTCGGCTGGCTGGCGTTCCTGATCGTGTTCGGATTCTTCACTCGCAAGGTGTGGGAGATCGTGGTCGGTGTCGTCGTCCTGTTGGTCTACGGCAGCGTCCTGTTCGGGGTGCTGCCCGGCACCCCCGGGGTTTCGTGGCAGGGCCACCTGTGCGGTGCGGTCGCCGGCGTCGTCGCGGCGTATCTGCTGTCCGGGCCGGAGCGTAAGGCGCGCGATCACCGCAAGGTCGCGGCGAAGAACCCGTACAACCTGACGCCGTGAGTTCGGCAACTGCGCCCGTCGGGATCTTCGATTCCGGGGTCGGCGGGTTGACGGTCGCCCGCGCGATCATCGACCAGCTGCCCGACGAAGACATCATCTATGTCGGCGACACCGCCAACGGCCCCTACGGCCCGTTGACCATTCCTGAGATCCGCGCGCATGCGTTGGCGATCGGCGACGACCTCGTCGAGCGTGGTGTCAAAGCGCTTGTGATCGCATGCAATACGGCGTCGTCGGCATGCCTGCGCGATGCCAGGGAGCGGTACGCACCCGTGCCCGTGATCGAAGTGATCCTGCCTGCCGTGCGTCGTGCCGTGGCCGCCACCCGCAACGGCCGCATCGGCGTCATCGGAACCGAGGCGACGATCGCGTCGAGGGCGTATCACGACGCGTTCGCGGCGGCGCGCGACACCGAAGTGATCGGGGTGGCGTGCCCCCGATTCGTCGACTTCGTCGAGCGTGGAGTGACCAGCGGGCGCCAGGTGCTCGGCCTCGCGGAGGGATATCTGGAGCCGCTCCAACGTGCCGAGGTCGACACGTTGGTGCTGGGGTGCACGCACTACCCGATGCTGTCGGGCCTGATCCAACTCGCGATGGGGGATCACGTGACACTGGTGTCCAGCGCCGAGGAGACCGCCAAGGACTTGCTTCGGGTGCTCACCGAACTTGATTTGCTACATCCCCATCCGGGCGACGGGGGACCCGCTGTTCGCCGCCGTTTCGAGGCGACCGGCGATCCTGAGGCGTTCACCACACTTGCGGGTCGATTCCTTGGCCCGACAGTCGAGGGTGTTCGCCCCGTTCAGCGCCCTGCTGAAGTGAAAAAATGAATTCGGCCACGCAAACGGGCGATGTTTTCGTCTTGCGGATGGTGGGCATGGCAAGCTAGTGAGTGTGCGAATCACCGTACTCGGTTGCTCCGGCAGTGTTGTCGGGCCTGATTCGCCAGCGTCCGGTTATTTGGTCACCGCCCCCGATACCCCGCCGCTAGTTCTCGATTTCGGCGGCGGCGTGCTGGGTGCGCTGCAGCGCTATGCCGATCCGAATTCCGTATACGTACTCCTCTCGCATCTGCACGCGGACCACTGTCTTGACCTTCCTGGCCTATTCGTGTGGCGTCGCTATCACCCGTCGCCGGCACAGGAGCGTGGCGTCATGTACGGCCCGGCCAATACCTGGGCTCGGCTGGGTGCGGCGTCGTCGCCCGAAGGTGGGGAGATCGACGACTTCTCCGATATTTTCGACATCCGTCACTGGGTGGACAACCGCGGGGTGGAGATCGGCACGTTGAACGTCGTGCCTCGCCTCGTCTGCCATCCCACCGAGTCGTACGGTTTCCGGATCTCCGATCCGACGGGCGCCACCTTGGTCTACAGCGGCGACACCGGATACTGCGATGCCTTGATCGACCTGGCCCGTGGGGCTGATGTCTTTCTCTGTGAGGCGTCGTGGACGCATACGCCGGAGCGCCCGCCGAGGTTGCATCTGTCGGGGACGGAGGCCGGCCGGGCCGCGGCCAACGCCGGTGTCGGCGAACTGCTGTTGACGCACATCCCGCCGTGGACATCGCGCGAAGACGTCATCAGTGAGGCCAAGGCTGAGTTCGACGGTCCGGTGCACGCCGTGGTGTGCGGCGAGTCCTTCGAGGTTGCACGGTCCTGAGGCGCGTCGGGCCCACCGGATAGGGTTGGCCACGTGTCCAGACGAGAAGACGGCCGCCTTGACGACGAGCTGCGACCGGTTCGCATCACGCGCGGCTTCACCACTCATCCCGCCGGGTCGGTGCTTGTTGAGTTCGGCCAGACCCGGGTCATGTGCACCGCCAGCGTCACCGAAGGTGTGCCCCGCTGGCGTAAGGGTTCCGGGCAGGGCTGGCTGACCGCCGAGTACGCGATGCTGCCGGCCGCCACCCACGACCGCTCCGACCGCGAGTCGGTCAAGGGCCGTGTCGGGGGCCGCACCCAGGAGATCAGCCGGCTCGTCGGGCGGTCACTGCGTGCCTGCATCGATCTGGGCGCACTCGGGGAGAACACCATCGCGATCGACTGCGATGTGCTGCAGGCCGACGGCGGCACGCGTACCGCGGCGATCACCGGTGCGTATGTGGCGCTGGCCGACGCGGTGACGTATCTGGGCGCGGCGGGCAAGTTATCGGATCCGCGGCCGTTGTCGTGCGCGATCGCCGCGGTGAGTGTCGGTGTGGTCGACGGCCGTGTCCGTGTCGACCTGCCTTACTCGGAAGACTCCCGCGCCGAGGTGGACATGAACGTCGTCACCACCGACACCGGAACCCTGGTCGAGATCCAGGGCACCGGTGAAGGGGCGACGTTCCCGCGCTCGACGCTGGACAAGATGCTCGACGCCGCGATGGCCGCGTGTGAGCAGATCTTCGTGATCCAGCAAGAGGCTCTGGAGCTGCCCTATCCCGGAGTGCTGCCGGAGTCCTCGGAGCCGGCGAAGAAAGCGTTCGGAAGCTGAGGTCTGGCCGCTAGGCGCCAACGAGAACACCCTCGGCTGCGGTGCGCCGAGGGTGTTTCGATGATCGATTACTTGGATGTGCCGGCGGCGGCCTTCTGACGCGTCTCCTGTGCCTTGGCCTTGGCGCGGGCAGTCTCCGCTTCGGCCTCTGCCCGGGCTGCATCAAGCTGGTGTGAGGCCTTCTCGACCTGCGCCCGACCTTCTTCCTGAAGATCGCCGCGGCTCAGGATCAAACCGACCACCTGCTTGGTGAACCCGATGGCACCGGAGACAATGCCCCGGACGGCCTCGATTGCGCCGTTGTTGTTCTCTGCCATTACTCCCCCTCTTCGTTGGCGTTCCTTGACGTCGTTCATTGACGTCCGACGCTGTAGCGATACCCTCGGCGCTAGCTACTACAAGCAGTTGTTGGCATGCTCACAAAGGGTTTAAGCCTGACCGGTCTACTTGTCGCCAGTCGCAATCGCAAGAAGCTGGCAGAACTGCACCGCGTACTCGATGCTGCGGGAGTCTCGGGGCTGACGCTGTTGTCGCTCGACGATGTCGCGGCGTTCGACGAGGCACCGGAGACCGGTGCGACGTTCGAGGAGAACGCGTTGGCGAAGGCGCGCGACGCCTACCGCGCCACGGGGTTGGCGTCGGTGGCCGACGACTCGGGCCTCGAGGTGGCGGCGTTGAACGGCATGCCCGGAGTGTTGTCGGCGCGATGGTCGGGACGCCATGGCGACGACTCGTCCAACACGTCGTTGTTGTTGGGACAGTTGAGTGATGTGCCTGACTCGCGGCGCGATGCTGCCTTCGTATCGGCGTGCGCACTGGTGTCTGATGCAGGCGAAGTTGTGGTGCGCGGTGAGTGGCCTGGCGCCATCGTCCGGGAGCCGCGCGGCGACGGCGGATTCGGCTACGACCCGGTCTTCCTACCGTCGGGGTCGACGCGCACCGGAGCAATGATCAGAACCTGTGGATGAGCCTCGGCGAGGTGGCGTGAAAGTGGGCGCACCTTCCCGAGGATGATCATCACGGAAACAGGATCTCGATCAAGACCGGCGTTGGCGCGCTGGTTGGGAAG
>NZ_NVQE01000056.1 GCF_002591975.1 Mycobacterium neglectum
GATGACCGACCAGCGCCTGGGCATCCAACAGTTCCCGATCAGCGCGCTCCATGCCCTGCATCAACTCATCATCCCAGCTCAACGCCCATTTCATAGAAGGCACGCCGATTATTCAGCGCCCTCCTAGACGGAGTGCAGGGGGCGTAAAGCGTCCGCGCCGAGGCTGAACAGCGTCTCGGTTCCTGCGATCGGACTCTTCGACATCGTCGCCGCGCCCAGGGCATGTGCCTTGAAGGCGCGAGCGGCCGAACTCAGTCGGTGCTCGACGGGGTTGGCCTTGCGGCTGAATTCGGTCGGCCAGTCCTGGCCCCACACGGTCACCTGGGTCAGTCCGCGCTTCAGGATGCCCAGCACGCCTGCGCGGATCTGATCGTCCGCGAGTACGCCCGCGCTGACCGCGAGCGCACCGCCGTGTGAGGCCATTTGCATGATGTCGGACAGTTCTGTGTCGACGTCCAGTGGCGCCGCACCCAGGATCGCGAGCGGCCGCGTGTCCTGGTCGTCGGTGAGCACCACCCTGACGTCCCAGCCGGCTCTTGCCTTGTCACACATCCACCCGCCGGCCGATCCGACCAGGTCGACAATGCTCGCGGCAACCACGGTCAGCTGATAGCGACGGCTCCCGATGGGATTCGATTCGTCGAGGGGCAGAGGCACATACGAAGCGTGACACTTTCCCGAGGATCTGTAAAGGCTGACTTTTTGTCCGATATGACGGATTCTGAGGATCTGTAAACCTTGGCGGGATGGCTCAACAGGCGTAGCGGGAGGTCACCCCACCGCGGCGGCCATCGGCATCGCGGCGCCAACGGCCCTCAGCTCGCCCGATAGGCCTGACGCCTCGCGAATCTCGACGAACGCATCGATGATCGCGTCGGTTGCCTCGTGAGGGTCGGCGAGGGTGACATCGTCGGTCAGTACCGAGATCGCGAGCTGGTCGACATAGCTCCAGACCGTGATGTTCATCCCGCTGCCTGCCACCACCGGTCCGACCGAGTAGATCTCGGTGACCATGCCGCCTTCGATGAAGCCCCGATCGCGGGGCCCCGGCACGTTCGACACCGTCAGGTTGAACACGCTTGCCGACTCGACTCGCCTGGCCTGGCGGCGGAATATTCCTGGCGCCATGGCAGGCGGAAGGTAGGACATCCATGCCGGCAGCACCGCGGGTCCGAGCAGTTGGTGATTCTCTTTGGCGATGCCCGTGGACAACGCGGTCAGCCGCACCCGCTCCAGCGGATCCTCGATGTGCACCGGCAACGACGGTGTGATGTACGTGAATTCGTTGCCCGCCAACCGCTCTCGAGAAGGATTGGTGCTCACGGGAACACCGGCGAGCAATGGCGATTCGGCCTTTCCGTCGTAACGCAGCTGCAGGCGACGCAGCGCACCTGCGACCGTCGCCAACACGATGTCGTTCAACGTGACGCCCAGGTGCTTGCCGGTCTCCTTCACATCAGACAGCGCCAGCGGCGCCGTGGCGAACCGCCGTGTCGGTGTCACCACGTGATTGAGAAAGGACGGCGGCGGCGCGAAGTTACGGGCCAGATCCGGATGCTCCCCGCGTTCCTTGGACCGCCGACGCACCCGCGACACCCCCGTGGCAGTCTCGCTCACCAGCCGCGGCAGCTTGCGGATCAACCCCACGTGATCCGCTCCCGCGCCCTTGAGCAGGCTCAAGCGACTGCGCGACGACACGGGCAGTGTCCTCGGCGGGACCTCCACCGGTTCGTGCGGTTCCATCGCCTTCGCCATCTGATTGGCCGAGGCGACGCCGTCAGCGAGGACGTGGTGGACCTTGTGAATGATTGCGACGCGGTTCTCAGCCAGTCCCTCGGCCAGATACATCTCCCACAGCGGATGGTCGCGGTCCAGCGGTGTGCTGGCGATATCACCGATCAGCGCGTCGAGTTCCCGGCGGCCGCCGGGCGCAGGCACCCGCACCTGATGCAGGTGGTAGTCCAGGTCGATGTCGTCGTTCTCCACCCACATCGGATGATGCAACTTCATCGGGATATCCACGAGTTGGTAGCGCAGCGGTGCCAGATCCATCAATCGCGGATAGGCCACGCGCCGGAACATCTCGAAGCTGAAGCCATCGACACCCGACACGTCGAGCACGCCGATCTTCAGCGTATGCATGTGGATCTCGGGCGTCTCGCTGTACAGCATCAAAGCGTCGACGCCGTTGAGTCGTTTCACATCCCACCCCGTCCGCCGTCGTACCCGCTGTGTCTGCCAATCACACTCCTTCGTTGGCAAAGTCACACCACTTCGCCAAAGATCGTCGAGGGTTCGGGTAAAGCTGGAGTCATGAGTCTCGTCACCGGACGCGGTCCGCTGAGCGCGGATCCCGCCGGATGGTTCTCGCCGCCACTGGCTGCAGGCACGGTTTTCGTCGAACCCCACCGTCGCCGAGTGCAGGCGTTGCGAGGCGGTCACGCGGTGATCGACACCGAGCGGGCGTTGTTGGTGCACCGGCCAGACCGACCCTTGAGCTACGCGTTCCCGGTTGACGAGGTCGGGGACCTGCCCGTTGAGCCGGTGGCCGAGGCTCATGGATTCGTCCAGGTGCCATGGGATGCCGTCGATGCGTGGCTGGAGGAAGGCCGGCGCCTCGTCCACTATCCGCCCAATCCGTATCACCGCGTCGACTGCCGGCCGACCGATCGCCGACTGCACGTCGCGCTCGGCGACGAGGTCCTGGTGGACACGACCGACACCGTGATCGTCTTCGAAACGGCCCTCGAACCGCGTCTCTACGTCGCCCCCTCACTGGTGCGCACCGACCTGCTGCGACGCTCGGAGACGAGCAGCTACTGCAACTACAAGGGCTACGCGACCTACTGGTCTGCGGTTCGCGAGGACACCGGGGTCATCGAGGACGTCGCCTGGAGTTACGAAGAGCCGCTGCCCGAAACCCTGCCCATCAGAGGATATTTCAGCTTCGACCCCGAAAAGATAGACGTGGTCGCGGAACTGCCCCGGCCTTGAGTTCGCAGGCTATAACGCGGGCCGCGGCCCCCGCTTGACCGCGTTGCCTACGGTTGCGTCCTTCTAGCCGTTCTCGGCGCTGAAACTGAACTTATGCAGGTGCTCTACGCGAAATAGCCTGCATATCTTCAGTTTCGGTGAGGCCATCGAGATCGGGCAATGGGCGACTGCAGATTTCACGAGCCTCGTCGGCAGACAGTCCGAATAACCGCAGGATGTCTTCGGTGACCGCGTCGGCCGCTTCGGCGTCGTCGCGCTCGGGTTGATTGCGCAACAGATTGCCCAGCCCGAGAAGTGCGCCACCCGCCATGGCCAACGCGAGTTCGGGATCCTTGATGGTGAATCGGCCCACCCGGTTGGCCTCTCGGATATCACGCAGGGCGCGTGGCGCCAGCCCCTTCTCGGATGCCAACAGCGTCATACCGTTCGCCAGCAGGATCTGACTCTCGTCCGGACGACGGCGGAACATCCGCCCGGTAAGCCGGTAGCTGCGGGCGAACGTCTCGGCGGGGTCCTCAATGGATGATGTGAGCTCGTCCAGCAGCGCGCCGTGGGTGTCGAGCACCTCAGTGATCGCAGCCTCGAACAGCTGCTCTTTGCTCTCGAAGTGGTTGTAGAAGGACCCCATCCCCACATCCGCCGCCTGCGTGATCTCCAGGACGGGCACGTTGACCTTCCCCGCGGCGATAAAGCTCTGTGCCGCCTTGATCAACGCCGCGCGTGTGCGCTGTTTACGCCGCTCCAGGCGATTCACCGACGCCTCCGATTGATCGCTCACCGACCCAAGATAGCAGCTTTCATCACTTTTGATGATTTCGTCAGAATCTCTTGACTGAGTGTTACGTCGTATGTGACGATTTCGTCAGTCAGTTGAATCGCAAGGGGAGGTGACGCATGAGCGACGTCGTCGGCACCCACAGTGACCTGCACAGCGAGCAGGGGGCCCGAGTCGGTGAGCATCCCGGACGGTCGCGAAATCCGGTGATCAAGGTCGCCGATATCGCGTGGCTGGAGTTCGAGAAACCGGACCTCATGCGGGCGGAATCGTTTGCGCAGGCGTTCGGCTTCGCCACCGCGCTGCGTACCCGCGACGAGGTGCAGCTGCGCGGCGCCGATCCCGGCGCGGCATGTGTGATCGTGCGCCGGGGCGCCCGCTCCCGCTTCGTCGGAACCGCGTTCGCCGCCCAGGACGAAGTCGACGTATTACGCCTCGCCGACGCAACGGGCACGGCCGTGACGGCACTACCCGAATCCATCGGCGGTGTGTCGACCGAGCTGGTAGACCCGAGCGGACTTCCGGTCAAGGTGGTTGCGGGCATGCACACGCTGCCCGCGCTGCCCCGCCAGGAAGCGCATGTCTTCAACTTCGGCGACCGGGTCACACGTACCAACGCCACGCAACGCCCGACCCGCGCCCCGGCCGGCGTTCAACGACTCGGACACGTCGTTGTTTCGTCGACCAGGTACACCGAGGCCTTGAACTGGTACCTCGATACCCTCGGCATGATCGTCAGCGACTTCCTCTACTACCCCGACCAGCGCGACCGCGGCCCGGTCATGAGCTTCATGCGCTGCGACCGGGGAGCGGTCCCCACAGATCACCACACCCTGGCGATGACACTGGGGCCGGTCAACCGCTACGTGCACTCCGCGTACCAGGTGTGCGACCTAGACGCACTCGCCGCCGGAGGCGAATTCCTTCGCGAGCGTGGTTATTTCCGGTCGTGGGGCATCGGCCGTCACATCCAGGGCAGCCAGCTGTTCGACTACTGGCGCGACCCCGATGGATTCCTGGTCGAGCACTTCGCCGACGGCGACATGTTCGACAACACGCTGGAGCCGGGCTGGGCACCGTTTACGGCGTCGGGCCTGTCTCAATGGGGACCGGCGGTGACCAAGGACTTCCTTGGCATCAACCCCAAAGCGCTTCCCCACGAGGCGCTCTCGATGGTCACCGCGCTCCGCACCAAGAACGAATTCTCCCTCACCCGCCTTCGCGGCCTGCTGAAAGTAGCCACTTCATGACCACGTCCATTCTCCGTACCGCCGACGCCTGGTGGGTCCAGACTCCTGCCGGTGCAGCGAAAATCGCCACCACCGCAACCACCACCCGCGACCTGATCACCGACCGCGAAGCCATCGAATGGGCCGCTTACAGCACCGATACGGTGCCGGTTGAATCGTTGACGTTGCTCTCCCCGGTGACGCGACCCTGCCGCGTCGTTGCACAGATGACGAACTTCGCGTCGCACGTCAAGGACGCCGGCATGGACCCCGCATCGATCCCGCTGACCTTCTTCCGCAAGTCGTCGGCATCGATCAGTGGCCCGTTCGACGACATCGTCAAGCCCGGCCACGTGAAGTTGCTCGACTACGAGGTCGAAATCGGCCTGGTGATCGGGCAGGACATCCCCGTCGGCACCAAGATCTCGGAATCAGCACTGTCTGACTACATCGCCGGACTTGTTGTGACCAACGACGTCTCGGCCCGCGACATTCAGCTGCCCCAGACGCAGTTCTACGAGGGCAAGTCCTATCCGACGTTCACGCCGGTTGGACCGGCACTGGTGCTGGTCGACGCCGACGAGTTGAAGCGCTTCACCGATCTGCGTCTGCAATTGCGCGTCAACGGTGAGATTCGCCAGGACATGATCGTCGGCGACGACATGCTCTACCGTCCGGTGCAGGCACTGGAATCGCTCGCCCGATTCCAGGATCTGGCCCCGGGCGATCTCATCATGACGGGCACTCCTGTCGGCACGGCGCTCAGCGCCCCGCCGAAACCGATCGAGATCATCGGTTCTTTATTGCCTCCCGCGGTCAAGTGGAAAGCGTTCTTCAAGCGCCAAGCCAAAAACGCCAAGTACCTCAAGCACGGCGATGTCGTCGAGCTCGGTGTCGCGACTGATGACGGCACCATCGATCTGGGCACCCAGCGCACCGCCGTGAGGTACTCGTGACGAGGGAGACCTCGTACCCCGTCGTCATCGTGGGCGCAGGACCCACCGGCGTCACCGCCGCAACCCTGTTGGCACAGTATGGAATCAGCGCACTGGTCCTGGATCGGTGGGCCGACGTCTATGCGCAGCCACGTGCAGTCCATCTCGACGATGAGATCTACCGCGTCCTGGCACGCCTCGGCATCGCCGAGGAGTTCGCCGCGATCTCGCGACCCGCACAGGGGCTGCGACTCCTCGATCCCGCGATGCGCGTTCTGGCCGAATGGCAACGCGACACCACGCTCAGCGAGAATGGATTCCCCCAGGCGAACATGTTCGACCAACCAGCGCTCGAGATGCTGCTGCGGACGAATCTGAAGCGATATCCAAACGCCGAATTACGGGGCAACGTCGTTGTCACCCGTATCGACGAAAGACGCGACGGGCGGACGCGGGTCACGTATCTCGATCGCACCGACGACTCCGAGCATTCGGTCGATGCGGATTACGTGCTGGGCTGCGACGGCGCCAACAGCATCGTGCGCAGACATATCGGATCTGCCATGCGCGATATGAGATTCGAGCAGCGCTGGCTGGTCATAGACGTGGCCACCGGTGCCGAGCTCGACCAGTGGGAGGGCGTCCATCAGGTGTGTGACCCCGAGCGGGCGGGCACCTATATGAGGATCGGGCCGACACGCTACCGCTGGGAGTTCCGGCTGCTACCGGGCGAGTCGGTCGCCGCCTTCGGCACACTCGCGGCATTGAGGCCTCTGATGGCTCCGTGGATCTCGCGCGTCTGCGACGACGAACTCGAGTTGCTTCGCGTGACCGAGTACACCTTTCGAGCGCAGCTGGCCGACCGGTGGCGACGTGGAAACATCTTCCTGTTGGGTGACGCCGCCCATCTCACTCCCCCGTTCATCGGACAGGGTCTGGGCGCGGGTGTGCGCGACGCGATGAACCTCGCATGGAAGCTCGCTGCCGTCATCGCAGGCGATCTTCCTCGTACTGCGCTCGACAGTTACGAGCAGGAACGCATACCGCACGCTCGGCACATGATTCGGCTCGCACTGGGTGTCGGGTGGGCGATGACGGCCGGCGGCGAGTTCGGCAATCTCATGCGACGACTGGTCGTCACGCGCATCAGGTTCGTCCCAGGACTCCGGAACAAACTGACCGAAGGCCGCACACCCGCCTTGTGCGGCTCTGCGTTCGTCCACCGCAGGCGCACTGCTCGGAATCTCGCAGGAACGCTGTGCCCCAATCCAGTCGTTGCCGACGGGCGCAGGCTCGACAGTGTCCTCGGCGATGGCTTCGCGCTGGTCACCAGCCAGACGCCCACCGACGCGCAGCGCGCGATACTCGACGAGCGCGGCGCTTTGGTTCACATCGCCAACCCCGACAGCGAACTCGCCGGTTACCTGACCCATGCCCGCGTCACCGCGGCGATCATCCGGCCCGACCGCACGGTGATGTACGCGGGTCGCGACCTGGGCAGGATCTGCGAGCGGTTTCCGACCTTCCGCCCGCACACGAGAATTCGATCGAATGCCTAGAGTGACCAAAGGTGTTCCCGTCCATCGACCGAGCATCTACACGACCGATGCCATCGTCGACCCACACCCGCACTACGCGAAGCTGCGCAGGCTCGGGTCCGTCGTGTGGCTGTCCAGGCACCGGGTGTATGCACTGCCGAGGTACACCGAGTGCAAGGCAGTCCTGCGCGACGACAAGACCTTCGTCTCCGGCGCAGGCGTCGCACTGAACAAGCTGACCAACCGCCTTTCCCGCGGCACCACGTTGAGCAGCGACGGCGCCGAACACGATCAGCGCCGCAAGCTCGTCGCGCATCGCTTGCTCCCCCGCGCTCTGCGCAGCATCGAGGACGACGTGCAAGCGCAGGCCGGCCGCGTGGTCGACGCTGCACTCGGGCGCGACGAGGTCGACGGCGTCGAGGATCTGGCGTGCGCGTTGCCGATGGCCGTCGTCCCTGACCTCATCGGCTGGCCTCGTGTGCAACGCGAGAACCTCTTGCCTTGGGGTGCAGCGACATTCGACATCCTCGGGCCGATGAACCGGCAGGCACTGAAATCACTACCCGCGTCGTTGCGCATGCTGGGCTACGCCAAACGTGTCGTCCGTGAGCGCACCCTCAGCGAGGGCAGTGTCGGTCACGAAGTACTTCTGGCCGCCGATGAGGGCCGGGTACCGCACGAAGAGCTGGCAGCGCTGATGATCGACTACATCGCACCGTCCCTGGACACCACGATCAGCGCCATCTCCAACGCGCTGCACCTGTTCGCCCAACACCCCGATCAGTGGCGGCTTCTCAAAGAGGATCCGGCCTTGATCCCAGGCGCCGTCAACGAGGTCGTCCGCTACGAATCTCCGTTGCGAGCGTTCTCTCGCCACGTGCGCCATGACACCGACATTTCCGGACACCGGATCCCTGCCGGTGCACGGGTCTTGATCATCTACGCGTCAGCAAACCGCGACGACCGCGAGTGGGAGTCGCCCCAACGCTTCGACATTCGGCGCGACGCCGCACGTCAGCTCGGCTTCGGCCATGGAGCGCACGCCTGCGCCGGACAGGGGTTGGCGCGGCTGGAAACCCAGGCCATGCTGCGGGCTCTCGTCGCTAGGGTCGACCGGATCGAGTTGGTGGCGCCGCCGACGTGGGCGCCGAACAACATCATCCGCCGACACGAGCGGCTACCGCTGAAGCTGACCGCGGCTTGATCCCGCTCAACTCACAGCCTTGATCACCGAGCTGCCGAAGCGTTCGATCGTCTCGAGCACGTGCGCCAGATTGTCGCCAGGCAACCCTACCTGCACCCACGTGACTCCCACCGCCGCAAGCTTTTCCAAACCGGTGAGATAGGCGTCGGCGTTGAACTCGTCGCTGCCGGGGCTGCCGCCGTCGGCGTTGGTGAACGTGATGTCGATGCCCGTGAAATCCCGGCCCGCGGCGTCGAACCGGCGACGCAGATCCTCGACACCTTCGGCCAGCACCTCGGAATCCATCACCGCCGTGCGCGCGGTCTGAGCCAGCATCGCCGGCGCGGGGAACGGGCACCAGCCGTCACCGTAATTGACGACACGCTTGCGCGCGGCCGACGTGTTTCCACCGATCCAGATCGGCGGATGCGGTGTGCTCACCGGCCTCGGATGGGCAGTGATGCCCTTGGCGCTGAAATGCTTGCCCTCGAAGGAGAAGTCGTCGGTGGTCCAGATACCCCGGATCACCTCCAGGGCTTCCTCGAACAACGCCGCGCGTTCCTCGAAGTCCACGCCCAAGGCGGTGAACTCCCGCTTGAGGTAGCCGACGCCGACCCCGAGCGTGAACCGCCCTTCGGACAGCAGATCGAGCGTCGCGCCCGCCTTGGCCACCACGAACGGATTGCGATACGGCAGCACGACGATGTTCGGGATCAGCCGCAGCGTCGTGGTGCGCGCGGCGGCGTAGCCCATCGCCACGAACGGGTCCACCGCGTCGTGTCCGCCCGACTCCAACCATCGTTGCGAGGGCGCAGGATGATCGGTGAATCCGAATCCATGAAACCCGGCCGCCTCGGCGGCCGCCGCGACGGTGGCGATGCCCGAACCCGTCACCAGCTCCGGGTTGTAGGGATGGCTGTGCATCGGATGAGTGAACGTGAACCGCATGTGTGTACTCCGTCTTAGAACAATCTTCTCGTTTTCTGAGAATGTCGTTACCATGCGAATCACGGAAAGTACAGCGTTCGCGCCGCAGGAGGGTCACCGGGAATGAGCGAGACCGTCGTGTCGCTGGTGGCCGGCGCCAGGCACGGCCCGTTCCCCGGTCGTCTCGACCCCGACACCATTGCCCGCTATGCCGGTGCGACAGGCGACCCGACGCCATCGGTGCTGGCCGGACTCACGATGCCGGCCGTGTTTCCGGCAATCCTCGTTTCCACCCCCAGCGAGGCAGCTAGAGGCGATCTGCCCGAGTCGGTCTGGCAGCGCGTCCGCGGCGGGGTACACGGCGCACACGACATCGTGCTGCACCGGCCGCTGGCCCCTGGTGAGTCGCTGCAGACGTGGTCGCAGATATCGGCGGTCCGGACAACACGGGCGGGCACACGGGTCGTGATGCGGTTCGAACAGGTCGACGCCGACGGGGCGATCGCCGTCGAACAGTGGTGGACGATGGTGCTGCTCGGACTTCAGGGCGTCGCCGACCTCGGCAGCACACCGGCCGATCACGGCTTCCCCGACGACGCCCGAGCGCACCCCCTCGGATCCGTCACCCACCACATCGATTCCGACGTCGCGCATCGCTACGCCGAGGTGTCCGGGGACTGGTCGGCGCATCACTTCGACCTCGAGGTGGCCCGCGCGGCCGGTTTCGACTTCGTGTTCACGCACGGCCTGTGCACGATGGCGATCTGCACTCACCGGCTGCTCGGCGTGTTGGGCGTCGACGACCCCGGTCGGGTTCGGCGGGTTGCGGTGCGATTCGCATCGCCCACTCCCCTGGAGTGCGATCTCACCGTGAATGCCTTTGGCATATCGGAACATTCGTTTGCCTTCGAGGCGGTCACGAACGGTACGACGACCATTACCCATGGAAGGTTGGAGCTGCGATCATGAACAAGCCGGAGATCGGGGTCTATCTGCCGCAGATGGGTTTCACCTACGACCAGATCCTGCATCGCACGCTGCGCTGCGAGCAACTCGGCATCGACTCGATATGGCTCTACGACCACCTCTACGCGCCGGGGATGCCGGACTACCCGTCCATGGAGGCGTGGACGCTGGCGACCGCACTGCTCAGCCGCACCGAACGTATCCGGGTCGGACACATGGTGCTGTGCAACCAGTTCCGTCATCCGGCAGTCCTGGCCAAGATGGCGACGACGCTGGACCAGATATCGGCTGGCAGGCTTGCACTCGGCATCGGCAGCGGTTCCATCGAGGATGAACACTCCCGCCTCGGGTTGGCGTGGGGGTCATTCGTCGAGCGGTCTGAACGCCTGGGCGAGACGCTGCAGATTCTGCATCAGGCTTTCGCCGACGAGTCGATAGATTTCACCGGAAAGCATTTCGTCGTCAAGGACATGCCGATCAAACCCGGTCCGGTGCAGCAGCCAAGACCGCCGATCGTCGTAGGCGGGGTCGGCGAGAAGTACACCCTGCCGTTGGTCGCGCGCTACGCAGACGTCTGGAACGTCCCGACGTATGCGCTGGGCGAACTCGAGCACAAGATCTCGGTGCTGCGATCGATCTGTGGCGAGATCGGCCGCGACCCATCGACGATCGTGATGTCGATCGAGGCGGTCATGGCGGTCGCCGCCGACGACGCATCGCTGCCCGGTGTGCGCCACCTGGCCGAGAAGCGTTTCGGTATACCGGCATTCGGCCTCAAGGAGGGCGGCCTCGTCGGCACACCGTCAATGATCGTCGACCGCCTGCACGAATTGCAGGAGCTGGGATTCGGCCAGATCGTTTTGTTCACTCACGACCGCGGATCCGACGAGACACTCGACCTGCTCACCGCCGAGGTAATCGCGAAACTCTAGATCCGGTCCTTCGCGCGAACGTGGGTTACCCGCACACTTTTGCGGACAATGTGTGCATCGAGCCCACACTCGGCGAAGCGCACGCCATCACGCATACTTCGCCTTGGCCACCGGCGGCGCGTAGGCGGGACGCCCGAGGCCAAGCGCATGCTGGGCGATCATGTTGCGGAACACCTCGAGGGTCCCGCCGTAAATGCCGGTAGGCCCTGCGAGCCGGAAGACGTACTCGGCTCCCCCGTCGGCTTGAGCGCCATGCGCGTCGACGGGAAGTGTGGAAACCGCTCCCTGGATGTCCATCAGTTCCAAGGACACATCGCGCATGGTCTGCGCGTTGGCAACGCGGCCGAACATGTCCGGAGTGCTCATCGCCGCTTCCATCCTCGCGATTCCGCGACCCAGTCGATACTTCACCGCATCATCGTCGTCTGCCAGCGCTGCGACCTTGTCGATGGCCTCGGCGAGTAACACGAGATGCTCCGCCATGGCCGCCACCTTCTGCAGACCGTCCGCGGCGCGTGCGACGGTGCCGTGCTCGTCGTTGAGCGCGTCGCGCAGCACGGTCCAGCCGCCGTTGACCTCACCGAGGCGGTATCTGTCGTCGACGCGCACATCGCTGTAGTACGTGATGTTGGTGCGGTCGCCGTCGACAGTGCGCAGCGGTTGAATCTCGACACCCGGCGAGTCCAACGGAACGAGGAACATGGTCAGGCTCTGATGTTTCGGCGCGGACGGATCGGTGTTGGTGATCAGGAATACGTACGAGGCGTTTTGCGCGTTGGAGGTGAACATCTTCGAGCCGTTGATGATCCAGCCGTCCCCGTCACGGACCGCGCGCGTCTTGCAGGTCGCAACATCGGACCCGCCCTCCGGCTCGGTGTAGCCAAGGCACATCCGAATCCGGCCCGACAGAGCTCGCTCCATCACCTCGTCCTGGAGCGCGGGCGAACCGAAATCCCGTACCGCCCGGGCCACCATCGCCGTCGTGCCCCAATGGAACCACGGGGTATGGGCCCTGCCGATCTCGAGGTTCCAGAGGCGGCGCCGGAGGCGATTGAACCCACCGCCGGCTTCGTCGTTGAACTCGGCGGCCAGGTAGCCGGCCTCCCCGAGCGCGAGGTGGACGCCTTCGTCGAAGTTCTCGCCCGACTCGCGGTCTCGCCGGATGACCTCATCGGTGACGAGGGTCGTCAGCAATGCCCGGAGCTCGTCCTGGAACACCTGGTCGTCAGGAGACAGTTCGACGCGGGAGAAGTCCACTCACCGAGCGTGACACTTTCGGATTGATCTGTAAAGTCATGCCTGATGTCGTCCGTTTTTGGCCAACTTCTCGCACCGGCGATGGTGGTTGCGATATCGCCGTTCTCGATAATCATCGCCATCTTCCTGGTGCTCCATACCGATCGCGCCCTGGCCAACGGCGTGGCATTCCTCCTGGGCAGGCTGCTGACCCTCGCCGCAGTAACGGCCGCATTCCTGCAGGCGCCCCGGCTGATCGGCAGCCTCAACCGGCCGGTCTCGCCACGGATACTGATCGTTCTCGGCGGCATACTCCTGGGGATCGGCATGTGGGTCTGGTTGCGGCGAGATCGGATGACCGAGGAACCGCCGTGGCTCAGCAGATTCAGCCGGCTGACCCCCGTCGGCGCAACGGCGATCGGGGCGCTTCTGGTGTTGACGAATCCGAAGATGCTGGCCGCAACCGCGGCAGCAGGGCTGCTCATCGGCACCGCAGGTATCGGCACCGCAGGTATCGGCATCGCGGGGGCTAGTGGCGCCGTCGCGTACTACTCGGCGGTCGCCAGTTCGACGGTCGCGGTCCCGGTGCTCACCTACATCGCGGTCGGCGCGCGCGCCGCCGACCAACTCACCCGTCTCAAAGAGTGGCTGCACCGACGCAGCGGGCACGTGTCGGCGGTCATCCTCGTGGCGGTCGGAATCACCGTGCTGTTCATGGGAATCAGCGAACTGTAAACCGAAGGAGCATGTCCGTGGGCATCGTCACCACAAGCTCGGAGACGGCATTCAGCCAATCACCCGAGGCGATCTACGACTTCGTGACCAACCCTGCCAACTGGACCAAGACGTACCCGGGTGGTCCGGATATCCGCAACCTCCCGAACCGGCTGCCGCTACAGGTCGGTGATACCTGGGACGAGGCCCACCCCGATCCCGCTAAGGACCGAGTCTTCACGTGGCAGCTGGCGATGGCCGTGCGGCCCACACTGTTCGTCTTCAGCTCCATCGGGCGCCTTGGACACGACAGTCAGGGCGACGGCGGACTCGAAGGACGGATGACGATCGAGTATCAGTTCACCCAACCCGGTGATGGCGTCACGCTCTTCAGCAGGACCATGACCATCGAGGGCTACCGGCACGCCCCGCTGAGCGACGGCTTCTTCCGAATGGTCAACCCGGCGCATATCGACGCGTATCACGCCGCGGTCGCCAGGGAACTGGGCGCGTAAATTGTCAGCACAAGGCTTTACGCAGCGCGGTTCCTTGCATCTCGAACAGACGCTGGCTCGTCTCCCAGTCCGGGACTAGCGAGTCGAATCCGTGGCAGGTGCCGGGGAACACGTGCAGTTCGGTGGCAACACCTGCCCACATGAGCCTCAGCGCGTAGTCCATGGCTTCGTCACGCAGCGGGTCGAGTTCCGAGCAGGTGATCAACGCGCTTGCGACACCGGATAACTCGCGAATACGACCGGGCGCGGCATCCACGGGCACTGTTCCGTCGCCGACATGCTGTCCGTGACCGAGGTAGTGCCGCCACATCTGCTCGACCGCCGGGCCGTCGAATCCGGGTGTGGTGACGAATTCGTCTTTCGACGGCGTCGGCCGATCGTCGAGCACGGGTTGATGCAACAACTGGAACACGATGGACGGCGCGGCTCCGTCGGCGGCGCACTGCGCAAGGCGAGCGGCCAGTGCCGCACCCGCGCTGCTGCCCGCGACCGCGAGCCGACCCGGGTCGACACCCAGCTCAGACGCGTTCTCCGCCACCCAGTTCAGCGCCGTCTTCGCATCCTCCAGCGCTGCAGGGTGCGGATGTTCGGGGGCCAGTCGATAGTCGACCGAGACGACCGTGCAGCTTCCCTGCCTGGCGAACTGGACACACTGCCGATGATCCGTGTCGAGGTTGCCCAACGCGAAAGCCCCAGAGTGGCAGTAGATCACCGCCGGCGAGGGGGCTGCGGCGCCGCGATAGATCCGCACCGGCACCGATTCCGCCTCGCGCTGTTCGATCTCCACCCCAGCTGTATTGACGTCTCTCGATGTCTCGCCACGGCGCTGGTTGAGAGAGTCGCGAACGACGCCGAGCAGGTTCGGCGACAGATCGGTCCTGGCTGCCGCCAGGTGGCGCAATGCGGGATCGAGCCGCGGCAAGAAGTCGGTATCAGCGGACATGGTCTAGCCCGTCGGCCGAGCCGGCGATCCAGCCATCGCCGGGTGTGATCTCACCTCGACGGCGGGCGGGTGCGCCGGAGGTTCGAAGGTGTACTCGGCCGCCCGGAAGCGGCGCGTCATTCCCCAGAAGGCCCGCGCGCTGCGTGGCCACTGCGTCACGACTCGTCCGTTGGGTGCGCGGAAGTAGTTGCTGCACCGGGTAAGCCACACGGTGCCCTGCATCCACTCGTCGATTCTGGCGATGAAATCCGTCATCGTCGCGCTGCGCACCGCGACGTAGGTCTTGCGCCTGCGCCGCATGTACTTCAGCGCGCGCACGATGTAATGCGCCTGCGCCTCGAGCATGAAGATGACGCTGTTGGACCCGACGTTGGTGTTCGGACCGTAGAGCATGAAGAAGTTGGGGAATCCCGGGACCGCCATGCCCAGATAGGCAAAAGCGCCGTCGCGCCATATCTCCTGCAGCGTGGTGGAACCCTCGCCGACGACGTCGATCTGACCCAGGTAGTCCGCCGCGGCATAGCCCGTTGCACACAGCACCACGTCCACGTCGAGTTCACGGCCGTCGGCGGTGACCAACGAACCGGCGCGCAGGGCCCGGGCCGGGCTGGACACCACCTCGACGTGCGGTTGGGACAGGGTCGGCAGATAGTCCGTCGCGAAAACCAGCCGCTTGCAGCCGAACGGGTGCTCGGGAGTCAGCCTGCTGCGCAACTCTTCATCGGGCACCGTGGCTGCAAGGGTGCGCAGCGCGATGTCCCTGAACTCGTGTGTATTGTCGCTGCCGTTCTCGATCACACCGATGTTGGACTCACTGCGCAGCCACAACCGCGTCCGATAGATTTTCTTGGCGAACGGGACGTGCGCGAACAGCCACTTTTCGCGATCGGTGTAGGGGCGGTCGGGTTTCGGCAGAATCCAGGTCGGCGAGCGCTGCACCGAATAGACCTTCTTGGCCACCTTCGCGACCTCGGGGATCAGCTGTGCCGCCGTCGATCCGGTACCCAGCACGGCGACCCGGGCGTCCGTCAGGTCGACGGAGTGATCCCAACGAGCGGTGTGCATCAGCGTTCCGGTGAACGGCTCCTCCTCGGCGAGATCGGGAAGTACCGGCTGGGTGAACAGGCCGATCGCCGAGACCACCACGTCAAACGAATGTTGCTCGCCGCTGCTGGTGCTCAGTTCCCACGTCTTGGTTTCGGCGTCCCACCGGGCCGAGGTGATCTCGGTGTTCAGCTGCAGATGCTGCCCGAGTCGATGGCGCTGCGCGCAGCGCTCGAAATATCCCAGGATCTCCTGCTGCCCGGACCAGAGGCGCGACCAGCGGGCGTTGAGGTCGAAAGAATACGAGTACAGATGCGACTTCACATCGCAGGCCAGGCCCGGATAGGTGTTGATCCGCCAGGTGCCGCCAACGCCGTCCTCCCGGTCGAAGATCGTGAAGTCACGAAAACCGTTCCTTCTCAGGAAGATCCCCAGCGCAAGGCCGCCGGGGCCGGCACCGATGATTCCCACCGACAGGTTCATCCGATCCGTAGGCATTGCCCTCCGTCCACGACGATTTCGGAACCCGTCATGAAGGACGCCTTATCGGATACCAGAAAAGCCACCACGTTCGCGACTTCGACCGGCTCCCCCAGCCGCCCGAACGTGGTCGTCAACCTGTTCTGTGTCGTGTCGTCCAGCATCGGCGTCGCGATCGGACCGGGGAACACCGCGTTGACACGGATACCGTCGGGGGCGAGTTCAGCGGCGACAGCCTGGGTCAGCCCGCGCAGCGCCCACTTCGACGATCCGTAGGCGGTGTGGTTGGGGAACGGCCGAATGGCACCGGTACTCACCGTGTTCACGATCGCGGCGCCATCAGCGCGCCGCAGTTCCTGCAGCGACGCTCGAATTCCCAGGAACGGTCCCAGACAGTTGAACCGCCAACTGCCTTCGAAGCCCTCAGGAGTCTCATCGTCGAGCGACGCCCGGTGCAGCACCCCGGCGTTGTTGATCAACGTCGACAGCGAACCGAAGCGCTCCACGGTGGCCCGCACCGCGCAGTCCCACTGCTGCGCAGAGGTCACATCGAGTTCGACGGCGATCACGTTGTCGCCGTAGGCGTCCACGTTCACCTTCAGTTCGTCGATGCGAACATCACCCGCAGCGACCCGGAAACCCTCGGAATGCAATCGCTCTACGATCGCCGCACCCTGTCCGCGGGCCGCACCGGTAACCAGTGCCACGCGGTCGGTCACTGCGCCTCCCTTAGATGCTCGGCTGCGCCGCGCCGCAGCGCCTGCGACTCCGATGCCAGTGTGATCATTCGAAAACCCAGTTCGGCCATGGCCTTCCCGGGCTTACCCGCGTTGGCGTGAATGCCGGGAACCAGTCCTACATCGGAGGCGACCGAATGAACACGTGCCACGGCATCGAGCACCGTCGGGGTGGTCAGCGCGGTGATCGGATTCTCCCCCAGCGAGATCGCCAAATCGGCCGGACCGACGTAGACGCCGGATAGCCCCGGCACGGAACAGATCTCGTCGAGTGCAGACAGCCCTCGTGCGGTCTCGATCATTGCAAATACGCTCGCTCCGGCTTCGTGTCCGGCTGGGTCGAGCCCGATGTCGGGCCGCAACGGTCCGAAGCTGCGCACCCCCACGGGTGCGTAGCGGGTGGCAGCCACCGCGGCGGCGGCGGTCTCGGCCGACTCGACCATCGCGATGATCACCGCGTCGGCACCGGCATCGAGGACGCGACCGATCGGCGCGGGATCTGCCGACGGCAGTCGCACCGCGGTCGCGATCGGAACGTGCTCCAGCCGTCGCAACAGCAGTGCGACCTCCGCGTCGTCGAGGTAGCCGTGCTGGAGGTCGAACCCGACGTAGTCGTAGCCCGCCCGCGCGAACTCTTCTGGGCCGATGATCGTCGGCCCCACCACCCATCCGCCCCAGACGTGCGGCTTCGCGGCGAGAGCCTCCTGCAACCGGCCGGTCATGCGGTGATCGCGATTTTCACACGTTCCCGAACGGGCCTACTGGCCAAGTCGAACGCCGATTGCACCTCGTCGACACCGAAGGTGTGGGTGACGTAGGCGGCCAGCAACTCCGGATGGCTTTTCGCGAAATCGTCGGCAGCACCGAGGACTCGTCGCCGCTCAAGAGTCACACCGGATTTGAGCGTCAGGTTCTTGCGAAGCATGGCGCGCATGCTGATCGGATAGCTGTCGTCGTCGGGCACGCCGAAGTAGAGCACTGTTCCACCCGGCGCCGCGGCGTCGATGGCATGGCCGAGCGTCGCGACCTGGTGGCCGACGGCCTCGATCACGACGTCGGGCCGATCGCTCGGCTCCAGATGACTGACCCAGCGGTCGCTGGTGGTGCGAATGATGGTGTCGACACCGAACTCCTTGCCGACGCCATCCCGATCGACGGGGTCGACACCGGTCACATGGCGCGCGCCCAGAGCCTTTGCCGCATAGGAGAACAACAATCCTATCGAACCCTGGCCGATAACGGCGACATGTTGTCCCTCGAGATCCAGCTGTTCGAGGGCGTAGAGAACGCAGGCCAGCGGCTGCAGTGCGACGGCATGCTGGGCACTCAATGCCGGGTCGTAGGGCGCCAGGCCGCCGCCGTCGGCCACCACGAGCCCCATCAGACCGTCGAAGCCTGAGGCCCACCCGACGACCCGGTCCCCCACCCGGTGGTCGCTGTGGCGGCTGGCCAACACCTCACCGACCACTTCGTGGACCGGGAAGCCCACCATCTCAGCCGCATTCAGCCCGGTGTCTCCGGCGATCTTGCCGCGCACGCCCCGAAACGGGGGCAGGTCGCTGCCGCAGACACCTGCGGCCATGAAACGCAACAGGACGTGACGGTCATCGACGTCGTCGGCAGTCTTGTCGGGAACATCCAGTCGCTCAAAGGTGTACGGCGCAACAAGTCGGTATGCCCACATGTCACACGCCCTCCACCCGGCACTCGACAGGAACATTGTTCCAGCCCCACTGGAAACTGGACGGCGGGCGCGCGGCACCCTCACTGATGATCCGCCAATCCGGCACTCGCTTGAGCCATTCCGTCACCAAGATGGCGATCTCGAGCCGGGCCACGTGAACACCGAGGCAGAAATGCTGCCCGCGGCCGAACGACAGCAGGCGCTCGATGCGACGGTCCCAGATGAACTCGTCGGGATCGGCGTACTCGCGCTCGTCGCGGCTTGCCGATGCCAGCAGCGTGATGATCCGCTGGCCGGGATTCATCGTCGTGCCGTGGATCTTGAACGGCTTGCGCAGCGTGCGGGCAAACCATTGCGCCGGTGCGCAATAGCGGATCATCTCCTCGCGCACGACCGGGATATTGGCGTCCAGATCCGCACGTACGGCGGTCATCTGTTCGGGTCGCCGGCCCAACTCCCAGAGCCCGTGCGCGACGATCTTGGGCACCGTTTCCGTGCCGCCGATGAAGACGCCGAGCATCTGCACGGCTGCCTCCATATCGGAAAGGGCCGAACCGTCGGGAAGGCGGTAACCGATGAGGTTGTCGGCGATCGGCACCCCGTCGCCGTCTCCGGCCCGTCGGCGCTCGATGATCGGGACCAGGTACTCCAGATAACCGGGCCGCGCGTTGGCCACCTCTACTCCACTGCCCGGCTGAGCCAAGCTGCCTGCGTTGACGGTAGCCAGCACATCGGGCGCCAGATCAACTGGCAGCCCGAACAATTCGCAGACCACCGAGGCGGCGACGATGCCGCCGTAATCCTGGGTCAGGTCGAACGTGCCGCGCGGCAACAGGTCGTCCAGCCGCTCGTTGGCGATGGTTCGGATCCGGTCAGCCAGGTTCGCCGCGGATTTCGGTCGGAACTGGCCCGATGTGCAGCGCCGCACCGAGTCGTAGATCGGGGCGTCGAAGTTCGCGTGGAACGGCAATGGGTGCAGGGGTGGATCGGCCACCGGGCCGTCGTTGTGCTTTGCCAAAACCGTTGCCGCGGGCAAGGTTCCCTCAGATGCGACAAAGGTTCCGTCGTTGATCCCCAGCACCTGCCAGATGTCGTCGAAGCGCGACACCGCATAGGTGTCCCACTTGTCGATGTAATACACCGGATGTTCGTCGCGCAGCACCCGGTAGTACGACGGTGGGTCGGCCATCACCGCGGGGTCGAAAGGATCGTAGGAGAAGTTCTGCATCATCTGCTTCGCTTGAGAACTCATTGCAGCGGAGAAGCGGGTAGTGCCTGCAATATCGAATCCTCCCACCCGTCGCGCAGCGCAGGCGCCACGCTCATCCAGGTGACAATTTCAGCAGGCGGGCTGTCTTTCCATGACGGGTAGTGGTTTTCGAAGCAGTCCCAGTCGCCGTCCAACGCCCAGTAGTGGATGACCTCGTTGAAGCGAAAGGTGGTGATGAAGGAACCGAGCCAACGCTTTCCGGTGCTCTCCGACCACGGCACATAGAGCCGTTCGAGTTCCCGGATGTAGTCGTCCTGACGGCCCGGCTTGGTCTGCATGATCTCCTGAATCACCAGCCCTGCCCCGAACTGCGCTTCCTTCAACTGCGCGAGTGTCCTGTTGAACTTTCCGGCGTACATGATCCGGCCCTCACCGGATGCGCGGATCTGCGCCAGGAATGTCGACCATTGCGCCGCGGCATCGGCGTGGCTCCCACCCGGCGCCTGCGCCCTACCGAGACGCGCGTAGTCCGCGAAGGCGTCGATCTCCCAGATGATCGTCACCTGTGGCCAGTGCCCGTTGTACGGCGTGCTCTCCCACATCGCGAACAGGCGCGCGCCGAGGTCCTCCATCATCGGGTGATAGACGTCGCCGAAGACCTCCGTGAATTGCCCACTTCGGCCCTCACCCAGCGCAATCGTCTCGTGAAGATAGAGAAGTGTGTGGCCGGGGAACTTCTTCACACCCAGCACCTAGTTGACAGTCGCACCCTGCGAGCGTGACACTTGTGACGTGATTTGTAAAGGTGCCGACACGCTGACGACACTGACCGAAGGTTTCTGCTTCGGCGAGGGCCCGCGGTGGTTCGAGGGATTGCTCTGGTTCTCCGACATGCTGGGCGAGGCGGTGCACACGGTCAACCTCCATGGTGACCTCACGACCCTCCCGCTGCCCGGTCACCACCCCTCTGGGCTCGGGTTCCGTCCCGACGGGACGCTACTCATCGTGTCCGGCGAGCAGCGCCGACTGCTGCGTTACGACGGGTACACCCTCGACGAGGTCGCCGATCTGTCCGACGTCGTGCCCGCGGCGCTGGGCGACATGGTCATCGACAACGCCGGTCGCGCCTACATCGGATCCCAAGCACGCGAGGGCGGCGTCATCGCGCGGGTCGATCCTGACGATTCGATCGCGATCGTCGCCGAGACCCTCGACTTCCCCAACGGAATGGTGATCACGCCCGACCGCACGACGTTGATCGTTGCGGAGTCAACCGGGAGGCGACTGACCGCGTTCAGCATCAGGGCCGACGGATCGTTGAGCGACCGAAGGATATTCGCCGAAGGACTCGACGGACCGCCCGACGGCATCTGCCTCGACGCCGAAGGTGGGGTCTGGGTGGCGATGACCCTGGCACACGCCTTCGAACGGATCGAGGCGGGCGGCACCATCACCGACCGGATCGAGATGGGCGACCGCACCGCGATCGCATGCGCGCTGGGCGGACCGGAGCGGCGCACTCTTTTCCTGCTCTCCAGTACGGACGCCTATCCGCAGCGGCTGATCGGGACCAAGCAGTCACGCCTCGATGCGATGACCGTGGATATCCCGGGAGCCGGGCTGCCGTGAGCGACTCGTACTACGAACTGGTCGACGGTGCCGACCCGCTCGGCGAGAAGTTCGCAGCGACCGATCTGGTACGCAGCACATGGACTGCCGAAATCCAGCACGGTGCGCCGGTCTCGGCGCTGTTGGTGCGCGCGCTCGAGAAATGCGAAGTGCGCGCCGACACCCGGCTGAGCCGCGTGATGATCGACCTGCTTGGCGCGGTGCCCGCCGAAGGGGGTCTGTGGGTGCGATCTCGAATCGAGCGCTCCGGCAAGCAGATCGAGTTGGTCAGCGCCGAGATGCTGGCCCCAGGGCGTGATGGTGAGCCCCGAGCGGTGGCCCGGGCGAGTGGGTGGCGGCTGAAGACGATCGACACGGCCGAGGTGGTTCGCACGTCCGCGCCACCGCTGCGGCCACTCGCCGAAGCGCGCAGCCGCGACATGAAGAAGGACTGGGATCGCAATTACGTGCACAGCCTCGATTGGCGGTGGTTGACCCAGCCGATGAGCGACGGGCCCGGCGAGTCCTGGATCCGCCCGGAGGTCGACCTCGTCAAGGGCGAGTCCATGACGGCGCTGGAGCGGCTGTTCGCGGTTGCCGACGACGCCAATGGCATAGGCACCAAGCTCGACATCAGGAAGTGGACGTTCATGAACACCGACCTGGTCGTGCACGTGCACCGGATTCCGGAGGGCGAATGGATCGGAATCCGCGCCGAGACCAATTACGGGCCCGACGGGATCGGCACGACGATCGGGACGCTGTTCGACGAGTCCGGAGCGGTCGGCGCGATCCAGGAGTCGGTGTTGGTCCGGCCGATGCCGAGTCGCTGAACCGTCAGCGCACGCACCCGCCGGTGGGGACCGGCTCCGACGCGACCGCATTGACGGCATGCGGGTACACCTGGTTCGTGGTGAGCACGAAGCCGGTTTCAGGATCTTCGACCGCCGCGCCGAAGTTGATGCCGATCACCCTGCCGTCGGTGTCTATCAGCGGTCCGCCGGAATCTCCTTGCCCCACTTTGCCTCTGATCGTGTACACCTCGCGTCGCACGGATGTCGACCGATAAATATTGGGACCGGTGAGCCAGATGACCTCGCGGACCCTCGCGGGGTGGGCGGCGAACGGCCCCCCACCCGGATATCCCAGCACCACGGCGTCTGTGCCCCTCCATACGACCTCGTGGGAGAAGTCCAGCGGCGGCGCCTGCAGCCCGGGCACCTGCAGGACGGCGATATCCGCGTTGGGATCGTAGGCCACGACGGCGGCGTCGAGGTCCTGACCGTCGACAGACACGGTGAAGCTGTCGGCGCCCGCCACCACGTGCGCGTTGGTCATCACCTTCTCATTCGCGACGACGAAGCCGCTGCCCGTCGTGATCGTCATGCATGAGTGAGCGGTGCTCGTGACCTTGACGACGCTGTGCGCCGCGCCGACGACGACCGCATCGTTGGCCAGCGCGGCATCCGGTGGTTCGACGCCGACCATCGGACCGACCTGCTCTGTCAACTCGGTTGCGCGGTGGACCGTCTCCGGCACTGCGCCGCGGCCGGCCAACGCACCCAGCCCCAGCGTGACCGCGAGCAGGGCGAAGGCGAGCTGAATCCACCTCATGGCGAAACGATAGACGCCCACAGGCCGTCGCGGGTGGCGGCGTGCTCAGTCGGCGAGCCGCAACGCGGCGACAGGGCATTGGGTGACGGCCTGCTGCATCCGGTCGCGGTCGGTTTCGGGCCGTTCGTTGTCGTGGATCACGACGACGCCGTCATCGGACACCTCGAACACCTCGTCGGCGATCGATTCGCAGATGCCGTGGCCCGTGCACTTGTCCAGGTCGACTTCCACCTTCATGGGCACTCCTATCGAACGAAGGCAGGCAGGCGTTTGACGCCGTGCACGAAGTTGCTGTAGAGCAGGTCGGGCTCACCGAACTCAACAGTTGTCAATCGAGTTAGCAACTCCCGGAACAGGTTTCGCAGTTCAGCCTTGGCCAGTTGGTTGCCGAGGCAGAAATGTGGACCGCCGCCGCCGAAACCGAGGTGCGGATTGGGCGAACGCGACAGATCGAAGATGCCGGGATCGGCGAAGGCCGCTTCATCCCTGTTGGCCGAGCAGTAGAACAGCCCCACCTTGTCGCCCGCCTGCACTGGCGCTCCGTTGATCTCGGTGTCCTCGGTCGCGAAGCGCGCGAACTGGAGCACCGGCGAGGACCATCGGACGAATTCCTCAACGGCCGAGGAGATTCTGTTCTCGAAATCCTCCAACAACCACTCCCGCTGGGCGGGGTTCTCGGCCAGGGCCAGCATCGCGTGCGTGGTGGACTGCTTGGTGGTGTCGTTCCCCGCGGACGCCAACAGAATCAGGAAAGCGCCGATCTCCTCGTCGGTCAGCCGATGACCGTCGACCTCCGCATTCACGATCCCGGTCATCAGGTCGTCGCCGGGATTGTTGCGCCGGAACTGCGCCAACTCGACCCCCGTGTTCGACAGCAGCGTGATCTGCGCGATCGGGTCTTCGGCCCGCTCCTCGGGAGTCGCGTACTCGTCGTCGCTCATGCCGAAAAGCTTCTCGGCGGCATACGCCACCGCGGGCTGGTCCGCCGTCGGCACGCCGAGCATGTCCATGATCGTCAGCATCGGTAGCCGCGCCGAACAAGCGCCCACGAAGTCGACATCCCCGGCCCCGACGAGATCGTCGACGATCGCGACGGCGTTGCGGTGGATCTGCTCCTCGATCTGACGGACGTTTCTCGGAGTGAACGCCGAACTGATCAACCGCCGGTACACGGTGTGCCGCGGCGGATCCATGCTCAGGAAGAACGACGCGAACCGTTGGATCTCGGCGGGCATTGGACTCAGTGCCACCCCTTGGGCGGAGGTGAACAGCTCGGGATGCTGGCTGACATAGGCGATATCCGCACGACGTGTCAGAGCCCAGAATCCGGGCTCCTCCATCGGGAATAGCGAGTCGAACGGCCGGTGCCAGGTGATGCCCTCACTGGCCCGGAGCTGGGCGAATATCTCGTCTCGGCCGTCGAAGGTCCGACTCCAGAAGTCGCGGGACGTGATGTCGAACCGACTGTATTCACGAACCTGCACGGGTGGGGCAGTCACAGTTGAAGCGTGACACTTCGCTAAAAATTTGTAAAGCTATGACGATGGCGGAATCCTGGGTCGAGGTCGACAGCTCGACGCGTCAGCGCATTCTTGCCGCCACCGCGGAGGTTCTTGGCCGCAACGGCATGTCGAAGCTCAGCCTTTCAGAGGTCGCCGCGCAGGCCGGGGTGTCGCGGCCGACGCTCTATCGGTGGTTCGCCTCCAAGAAGGAACTGCTCGAAGCATTCGTGGTGTGGGAACGGCAGTTCTACGAACACGCGGTGTCCGAGGCGACCGCCGATCTCCCCGCGTGCGAAAAGCTCGATGCGGCGCTGCGGGTGATCGTCGATTACCAGCAGTCCTATCCGGGTCTACGCATGATCGACATCGAACCGGCGCAGGTCATCAAGCGGCTGTCCCGGGTCATTCCGCTGATGCGGCAGCGGCTCGAGCGCCTGGCGTCGGGACCCGACCCCGCCTTGGCGGTGTCGACGGCGGTGCGCGTGGCTATTTCGCACTATGTGGTGCGCAGCGACGATGACGACGACTTCCTGAATCAGCTTCGGCACGCCGCCCGGGTCAAGCACTACGCTCCCGAGGCCGAGCAGTCCGGCGGTTAACGGGGTTGATCACGTGCATCTGATGCGCGGGATCAACCCGCTAGCGCGAGCGCGAACCGAGTTCGCCGAGGATCTCGTCGGTGTGCTGCCCCAGTTGCGGCGCTGCCGAACGCGGTTCCCACGGCGTGCCGTGAAAGTCCGCGGGTGAGGCCACCATGGGAATGCCGCCCTCCCCGTCGGGCACATTCACGATGCCACCGGCGGCGTGGAACTGCTCGTCGCCGATGACGTCTTCGAGCGAGTTGATCGGCGACCAGAAGAAATCAGGTTCGCCCGCAAAGATTTCCGCCCACTCGGCCAGGGGCTTGGTCGCGAAGATCTCGTCGAGTTCGACGATCAATTCCCGGGAGTTGGCCGCACGGTTCAGCGGCGTATCGAATCGGGGATCGGTCAGCCAGTCGGTCCGGTCGACGGCCCGACACAGCGGCGGCCAGTGGCGGCCCGCCTGCAGTCCGACGATCCAGAACCGCCGTCCGTCACCGGCTGCATAGTTGTTCATACAGGGATTACCCATTGACTCGCGCTGCCCGATCGCGATGGGATTGCCCGTCATCAGAAATGTGTTGAGGTCGAAGCTCACGGTGTAAGCGCCCTGCCGGTACAACGAGCTGCTGACCATCTGGCCCTTACCGGTCCGCCCGCGAGCGACCAGTGCCGCACATACCGCCGCGGCCAACGTCATACCCACCGTATGGTCACCCATCCCGCCACGCTGAAACGGCGGGGTGTCACCGGGTCGGGTCAGCAGGTGTGCCAGGCCGGACCTGGCCCAGAACGCGGCGACGTCAAAGGCCGCGCGGTCGGCGTCGGGACCGCTCTCGCCGTAACCGGTGACCAGGCCGTACACCAGCGCCGGATTGCTCATGGCCACCGACTCGAAATCCAGACCCAACCGGGTCAGCGCTGCGGGTCTGACGTTGGTCAGGAAAACATCGGCGCCGCTTAGCAACTCACGCGCGGTCTCACGTCCGGCATCGGTCGTGACGTCGAGCACGATGCTGCGCTTGCCTCGATTGTCCATCTCGAAGGGCGGACTCGATCCGTCCTCGACGCCCAGCATCCGGCCGAACATCCGCGCCGGATCGCCGTCCGGTGGCTCGATCTTGACGACGTCGGCGCCCCAGTCCGCCAGAATTCCTCCAGCCGCAGGCCCGGCGACCCACACACCGAGTTCGACGACCCTGACGCCCTCCAACGGTCCGGCCATCGCATTCCTTCCAGGAGCTTTACAAATCATCGTAAATTTGTAAACTAGCGAGGTGAAATCTGTTGCGCCGGTTGTTGGCCTCGCATCGCATCTCGGGCGCGGTGTTCAACGTATCGTCACCGACGCCGCCATCGGCCGCATTCGATCGCTGCCCCGCACCATAGACGACCTCGACGCTGCCCAGCTCTCAAAACTGATGGGGCGCACGGTGACGGCGATGTCGGTGATCGGCGGCGATGCGGGAACATCGTCGCGCACCCGCCTGGCGCTCACCGGCGAGGACGTCCCCGATTCGGTATTCGTCAAGATGGCCGCTGAAACGGCCGCGACTCGCCTGATGGGTGAATTGGGACGACTCGGTGAGACAGAGACGCGGTTCTACCAGGAGTTGTCACCGCAATTGAGCGGGCTGCCCAAGTCCTACGGGTCCGCATTCGATTCGATGACCGGCCGCTACGTGTTGGTGTTGGAAGACCTGCCCGCCGACGAATGCGAGTTCCCCGACACGCTCCATCCGCTCGACAAGGACCGGGCGAATCTGATCGTCGAACTCCTGGCCCGGCTGCACGGGACGTTCTGGGGCCGGATCCCCGACTGGGTGTACTCGGCGTCGGCCGACAGTTCGTCGATGATGACGGGTCCCTTGCTCAAGTCGTCCGCACGCCGGATCGCCGAGCGAACCGACATCCCGGTGGCAACGGGGCGCTTCATCGACGAGAACTACCGCGCGGCGGCTCGCCTGATCGACAGGTCACCGAACACGGTCATGCACGGCGACGCCCACCCCGGAAACGTCTACTTCCGCGGTGGCGCGGCCGGCCTATTGGACTGGCAGGCCGTGCGACGGGGGCATCCGGGCCGTGAACTGTCCTACACCCTGATCACGAGTATGACGACCGCCGACCGGCAGGCCTGCGAAGGGGACATCCTCGACAGATACCGCCAGGCCCTGGCCGCTGCCGGCGGCCCGAACCTGGACCGCGCCGAACTGTGGGAGCGCTACCGGCAAGGCGCGCTGTACGCGTACACCGCCGCGCTGATCACCGCCGGAATGGGTGGCATGCAGGACGAGAGCATCGCGTTGGAAGGACTGAGGCGGGCGGTCGCCGCACTCGAGGATCTAGACACGGTCGCCGTCCTCAAGAAGTCGCTGTGATTGACGCACTACCATCATGGAACCCAACGATTGAGGCCCAGGAAGTGAACGATCCGCTGCGCGATCCGTCCGGAGCCACCGAGGACACTTCGACCAGACACCGAATTCTCGTCGCAACCGCGGAAGTGCTCGCCCGCAGCGGACAGACCAAACTGAGCCTCTCGGAGGTCGCACTACAGGCCGGTGTCTCCCGGCCCACGCTGTATCGCTGGTTCGCCTCCAAGCAGGAATTACTCGACGCTTTCGGCATTCACGAACGCGAGATGTTCGACAACGGCATCAGCCAGGCGACCGCGGGCCTGCGTGGCGCGGAGAAATTGGACGCCGCGCTGCGGTTCATCGTCTCCTACCAACATTCCTACTCCGGTGTGCGACTGGTCGACATCGAACCCGAGGTCGTCATCGGTCAACTGGGACGAATCCTGCCGATCATGCGGGCGCGCCTGGAGAAGCTGTTGACCGGGCCCAACGGAGCGGTCAAGGCGGCCACGGCAATTCGCGTCGCGATCTCGCACTACATCGTGCGCAGCGACGATGACGACCAGTTCCTGGCGCAGCTTCGGCACGCGGCGGGAGTCAAGCAGGCGGGCTGATCCTTCAGCTACGCCGCTCGGGCTGAATTTTCGGCACCGCCGAAGGGGTGACACTTCCGCAGAAGTTTGTAATGCTGAGCGCATGACCAGCGTGCAGGACGATACGGGAGTACTGGCCGGTGAAGAGCGGATGCTCATCGACGGCGAACTGCTACACACCAGCAGCGGCGCGAAGTTCGACGTGATTCACCCCGCCAGCGAAGAGGTGGCCGGCCAGGCCACCGACGGCACCGTCTCGGACATGGAACGCGCGGTCGGAGCGGCGCGGCGGGCATTCGACAGCGGCGAGTGGGCGCGCGACCTCGAGTTCCGCTACCACTGCCTGACCCAGTTGCACGCCGCGCTGGAAAAAGACAAGGAGCGGTTGCGCCGCATCCTCATCACCGAGGTCGGCTGTCCCGTCACGGTGTCGGGCAGCCAGATCGAGAGCCCCATCGAAGAGGTCAAGCACTGGGCCGAGCACGGAAAGAACTTCGACTACCTGGTCGACACCGGCGTGCATCCCACCCAGCTCGGCCCGGCGCGGCGCAAGATCCACTACGAACCCGTCGGTGTAGTCGGGGCGATCACCCCGTGGAACGTGCCGTTCTACCTGAACGTCGCCGAGACGATTCCCGCGTTGATGGCAGGCAACACAGTCGTCCTCAAGCCCGCGCAACTCACGCCGTGGTCGGGCAGTGAGCTCGGCCGCATCATCGCCGAGGAGACCGACATCCCGGCAGGCGTCTTCAATGTCGTGGTCTCCAACGCCAACGAGGTGGGTGCGGCGTTGTCGGCCGATCCCCGGGTGGACATGATCACGTTCACCGGGTCCACCGCGACTGGCCGGGCGATTCTTGCCGCGGGCGCGTCGACAGTGAAAAAGACGCTGCTGGAGCTCGGCGGAAAATCCGCGCACATCGTGCTCGACGATGCCGACTTCAATTCCGCGCTGCCGATGGCGGCGATGATGGCGTGTGTCATGTCCGGGCAGAGCTGTATCCTGCCGAGCCGGATCCTGCTGCCCCGCAGCCGATACGACGAAGGCGTCGAGATGCTCAAGACCATGATGGAAGGTTTCCCGGTCGGCGACCCGTGGACGCCGGGCAACATGCAGGGCCCGCAGATCAGCGAGACGCAGCGGCAGAAGGTGCTCGGCCTGATCAAGAGTGGCATCGACTCCGGCGCGCGGCTGGTCACCGGCGGCGGCGTCCCGGAGAATCTGCCGACCGGTTACTACGTGCAGCCGACGCTGCTGGCCGATGTCGATCCGGATTCGCAAGTCGCACAGGAAGAGATCTTCGGCCCGGTGCTCACCGTCATTCCGTACGAGGGCGACGACGAGGCGATCGCAATCGCGAACAACTCGATCTACGGCCTTTCAGGTGAGGTCAGCGGCGGCGATCTGGACCGAGCACTCGACGTGGCCAAGCGGATGCGCACCGGCAACGTCACCATCAACGGTAAGAGCCACTTCGGCATCAGCAGCCCGTTCGGTGGCACCAAGCAGAGCGGACTGGGCTACCGCAACGGCGAAGAGGGCTACAAGGAGTACCTGGAGGCGAAGACCATCGGCATGCCCGAATGAGCGGAATCCAATGAGTGACGAGGCCGAAATCGCCCGCCTGCTATACCGATACGCCCGCGCCGTCGATGCCAAGGACTGGGAACTGTACCGGTCGGTGTTCACCGACGATGCCCACATCGACTACTCCTCGGCGGGCGCGATCGTCGGCAGTCGCGATGAGGTCGTCGATTGGTTCGCCGCGAATTTCGGCGTGATCCCGTGGAGCATGCACTACATCACGAACATCGAAAGTGAAATCACCGGTGACACCGCCACGGTGCGGGCGATGTTCTACAACCCGATGCAGCTGCCCGGCATGGCGGCGATGAGTTCCTGCGGCGGGTACTACCATCACGAGCTGGTGCGTACCGCCGACGGGTGGCTCAGCCGTCGACTCCGCGAGGAGAACGTGTGGTTCGTCAACCAACCCGGTTCGTGAAATCCACGAAATGCAGAAGAAGTTCGAGGCGGATTCAAGGTTTGATCGCAACAGTGGTTGTTTTCGGATCCGAGAGTATCCGGTCAAGGACTTGGGCGGGGCTGTCGAAGTCGTAGCGTTTCCGGGGCCGGTTGTTGAGTTCGGCGGCGACTTC
>NZ_NVQE01000057.1 GCF_002591975.1 Mycobacterium neglectum
CCAGATCGGCCAACGCCCCCTGACGGCGCTCATACAACTCCGCCACCGCCAACAACCGCTGCGCGGTGGACATCGACTCATAGCGCGTGGCCTCACCCATCAACTCGATGAGATCCCAATCCCGATCGCACTCGAACACATGTTCGACTATGCCACACGGGTCCGACACGTCGATGTGATGTCTCAGGACATCGGTGACAGTCCCCGCATAAGGCCGAGAAGTTGAGCTTGTTCACGCGCCTGTGGGCCGAACCCGTGTATCGGTTGACGTACGACCCGGACGGCCGGTCCTACCGCGACCGACTCAGGGGCAGGCTGTGAACTCGACAGGCAGGTTCGCCGGTCCGGTGATGCCGGTCATCGACTTCCACGGGACGGGGCCGGTGGTTCGGATGTTCGGCATCCGACGTGCCATCGTGGTCAACGCTTCGGCGAGTTCTATCCGGGCGAGGTGTGCGCCGAGGCAGTAGTGAACGCCGCCGCCGAAAGTCAGCATGGCCGGGGCATCTTCCCGCGTGATGTCGAAGCGACCCGGCTCGTCGTATACGTCGGAGTCACGATTGGCCGCAGCGGTATTCGCGATGACGAGAGTGCCTGCCGGGATCCTGAATCCGGCGAGTTCGACGTCTTCGACCGGCACGCGCATCGTATTGAGAATGACCGGGGAGTAGCGCATCACCTCATGCACGGCCTGGACTGCGAGCTCGGGGCGCTCGGCCAGCATCGCCCACTGTTCGGGGTGATCGCTGAAAACCTCCACCGCCGCAGCCAGTTGGTTGCGCGTGGTGTCGGTTCCGGCCATCAGCAGCGTCGCGGCCGCGGCCGTCGAGTGGTTGGGGGTCGTTGACCCCGACTGAGCTCGATGTTGTGCGGTTGGTCAGTGAGGATGTTGCTCGGGCGCAGTCGCCCCGGCGGCCGCGGCCCCTTCTGTCCCGACATGTGCCAGTCATCCAATGCCTGTGCTGCTGAGACGATTTCATCCACCGCGGCGACCGGATCAGTCAGACCGCCGTCTTCGCTGCCGTCGTCGGCGCGGTCGAGATGCTCGCGAAGCAGCCGCAGCCGCAGGTCGCGGGCGAACTTTCCCTCGGAGTCCAGGACGGCGCAGGACAGCTCACTGTCATGCGTCCATGACCGCCGATTGAGGTTGTCGCTGCCGATGCACGCCCACACATCGTCGATGACACACGCTTTGGCGTGTACGTACACCGGTGTGCCCTCGTGGTTCTCGACATCGAACACATGGACCCGGTCGTGACTCGCCTCGAAACACGTCTCGAGCGCCTGGCTGCGGCCAATCTTGTTGGGTGGCAGGGCCAGCCGACCGTCGACGTCGGGGTGTCGCGGAATCACCGCGACCAAATGCAGGTCGGGATTGTCGACCAGCGCCTGGGCGAACAGCTGCGCGACCCGCTTGGACCACAGGTACTGGTCCTCGACGTAGATCAGCCGCCGCGCCCGCGGCACCACCTTGTTGTAGGCACGCGCAATGCTGCGCTCACCGCTGGGCGCGAAGTCGTACGCGAAGTGTGCATCGGGGTAGGTGCGCAACACCTGAACGGCATGGGGCCCACAGGGTGGCGGATCGGGCGGTTGCTCGGGCAGCGGATCGGCGTCCATGTCGGCGCCACCGAACTTGTCCCTGAGCCAAGCGATGGGGTTGAGCATGTCCAGCGACGCCGGGTCGTTCCAGCGCTCGCGGAATGTCGTGTCGAGCGCACCGACCGCAGGTCCCTGAACCCGCAGTTGCACGTCATGCCACGGCGGATGCTCGCCGTACTGCTTGGCCATCTGCACCGCTTGCGGGTCGCCACGGTGCGATGCGTCGTCGCGGCGGGAATGACACAGGTCGATCCCGCCGACGAATGCGACGTCTCGCTCCGGCGCACCGGGATGCCTGATGACGACCAGCTTCTGGTGATGCGACCCGCCGATGCGAACCCGCTGATCGAGCAGCACTTCCCCACCCGCGCGCTCGATGGCCTCGCCGAGGTGGCGGTTCTCCTCCTCGCTGTAGGTGAACTTGTCCAGATGCGACCGCCACACCAATCCCTTGACGACGACACCGCGTTCGGCGGCGCCGCAGAACAGTTCGCGGATCGTCGGACCATCGTCGCGCATCTTCTGGTCGGGGTCGCCCCGCCAGTCTGTGAAGAACAGATGGTCGCCGGCCGCCAGCGCTTCCACTTCCGTGACGAGAGCATCGAAGTACGTCGAGCCATGGATCAACGGCTCCGCCCGGTTGCCGTCGCACCAGGCGGGTAGCGCGGAGTCCGGATTGCCGCGTTCGCCTTCGGTCAGGAACCAATCGGTGACGTTCAATGCCCACGTCCAAGCAGCCGGTCGGCATAGGACCGGCCGTCCGGATCGAAGATCACGCGGTAGGCGGGTTCGGCCCAGAGCCGGGTCAGCGGATCGACACGCTCGACCTCATGTGGCCGCAATCGGCCCGGCGGACGTGGTCCCTCACATCCGGATTGATACCACTCCTCCAAAGTCTCCGCAGAGGAGATGATTTCGTCCACTGCGGTAGCCGGATCGACCAGTGCACCATCCTCGCTACCATCGACGGCGCGGTCGAGGTGCTCGCGCAGCAGCCGCAACCGCAGGTCACGGGCGAACACATCGTCGGCATCCAGCACCGCGCAGGCCAACTCGCTGTCGTGGGTCCAGGACCGCCGATTGAAGTTGGCACTGCCGACACAGGCCCAGGCGTCGTCGATGACACACACCTTGGAATGCACGTACACCGGTGTGCCCTCGTGGTTCTCGGCGTCGAAGAGATGCACGCGACCCGGGGCGGCGCGTCGGCACGCCTCGACGGCGAGTTGACGGCCGACCAGTGTCGGTGGGCGGCCGAGGCCGCCCTCGAGATCGAAATGCCGTGGAACGACGGCCACCAGGTGCAGATCCTGACTGGCGGTCAGCGCCTCGACGAGCAGGGCCGCGATCTCCTCCGACCACAGATACTGGTCCTCGAGGTAGATCAGCTTCCGGGCGCGCCGCAGTGCCTTGGTGTAGCCGCGCGCGATGGTGCGTTCACCGTCCTTGGCGAACTCGTACTCGATCAGGGCGTCGCCGTAGGTCCGCAGCACCTGCACCGCGTGCGATCCGCACGAAGGCGGATCCGGCGGCTGCTCCGGCAGCGGGTGCCGTTCGGGTGTCCCCGCGAACCGGTCGCGCAGCCAGGCCAGCGGATTGAAGAGATCCAACGGTGCCCTGGCTGTCCAGCGCTCCCGGAACGTGGTGTCCAGCGCACCCACGACCGGACCGCGCACCTGCAACTGCACGTCATGCCACGGCGGGCGCTCACCGTAGCGCCGCGACATCGAGACCGCCTGCGGATCGCCGCGATGGGACTCGTCGTCGCGGCGCGAGTGGCACAAGTCGATCCCACCGATGAATGCGACGTCGCGATGCGGCTCCTCGGGGTGACGAAGCAGGACCAGTCGTTGGTGATGGGACCCGCCGAGCAGCACCCGCTGGTCCAGCAGCACCTCCCCGCCCGCACGCTCGATGGTCTCGGCGAGATGGCGGTTCTGCTCCTCGTTGAACTGCAGCCGGTTCGGGTATGAGCGCCACATCAGACCCTTGACGAGCACTCCGCGCTCGGCCGCGGCACGAAATAGTTCGGCGACCGTCGGTCCGTCCTCGCGCAGCCTCTGATCGGCGTCGCCGCGCCAGTCGGCGAAGAACAGGTGATCACCGGGGCCCAGCTGCTCCACTTCGGTGACGAGGCGATCGAAGTAGGCCGACCCGTGAATGAGGGCCTCCGCCTCATTACCCTCGCTCCACGCGGGCAGATCCCAGTCGGGATTACCCCGCTCACCTGACGTGAGGAACCATTCGGCCAGCACAGACACGCCCTGGAATGCCCATTTTCGCCGTTGTTTACGCACGGCCGGCGTATGCGAAGATCCGGGCATGCTCGTTATGCGGCGCCTGCTGCTGGCGCTTTGGGTCCTCGTCCTGACCGCGGGTTGTACTCCCGGTGTGTTGCCGGACGAATCAAACACGACGAGCGCGGGCAGCGAGAACTCGAAGGCTGACGCGGTGATGCGCGCGGTGCGCGAGACGATGGCCGCCGAGCATCTGAAGTCGGTCATCGTCCGGGTCACGGTCGACGGGCAGGAGGTGGTCACCGAAGCCGTCGGCGAGTCGATGACAGGCGTGCCCGCAGAAACCAACATGCATTTTCGCAACGGTGCGGTGGCCATCTCCTACGTCGCCACACTGCTGCTCAAGCTCGTCGACGAACAGAAGGTCAGCCTCGACGACAAGCTGTCGGAGTTTCTGCCCGAGATTCCGCACGCCGACCGCGTCACGCTGGGCCAGCTCGCCCAGATGACCTCGGGCTACGTTGATTACGTCATCGGCAACACCAAGATGACCGACGCGGCATATGCCGATCCGTTCCGGCGCTGGACGATTCACGAGCTCCTGCAATTCGCCGTCACGCAGCCGCTGCTCTACGAGCCCGGAACAAACTGGAACTACGCGCACACCAACTACCTGCTCCTCGGGCTGGCGCTGGAGAAGGCCACCGGCCAAGAGATGCCGAAGTTGTTGTCCGAGAAGGTACTTCGCCCGCTGGGGTTGACGAACACCGTCAACTCGCTTACGCCGGAAATTCCGGCGCCCACGCTGCATGCATTCAGCTCGGAACGTCGCGAATTCCTCAAGATCCCTCCGGACACACCGTTCTACGAGGAGAGCACCTTCTGGGATCCGTCGTGGACCATCACCCACGGTGCGATTCAGACGACCAACATCTTCGACCTGGAGGCGACGGCCGTCGGCATCGGGTCGGGCAAGCTGCTGTCTGCCGATTCGTACCAGAAGATGGTCTCGACCGACCTGCGCGGCAAGACCCACAAGCAGGCCGGGTGTACGACATGTGACGAGATGAACGACGGCTACACCTACGGTCTTGGCCTCGTCATCTCGGGCAACTGGCTGCTGCAGAACCCGCTGATGTCGGGGTATTCCGCAGTGTCGGCCTACCTGCCGTCACAGCGGATCGCGATCGCCGTCGCCACCACCTATCTCCCCGAGGCGTTCGACGACGAGGGCGATTACACCAACGCTGCGGACGCTTTGTTCCGCAAGATCGGCGCCGTTATGGCCCCTGACGATGCGCCGCCGGTGCGCGCGCCGAAATAATGTGATCGTGGCTCCCAAAGTTCTCTTCCTCTACAACGAGCATCTCGCGACCGAAGCGCTGCTCGGCGAGGCGTTCGCAGATCAGGGCTTCGACGTCGAGGGGTTCGAGGTCGTGCCCGCGGCGCGCGTCGATGATCCCGCCGGAGACGTGACGTTCCCCGATCCCACCGGCTACGACGTCATCGTGCCGCTCGGGGCGCGGTGGCCGGTCTACGACGATGCGTTGCGCCGCAGCTGGGTGGGAGCGGAGATGCAGCTGGTGCGCGACGCCGCCGATGCAGGAGCGGCGCTGCTCGGCGTGTGCTTCGGCGGCCAGCTGCTGGCCCAGGCGTTCGGCGGATCGGTCGCGCGCTCAACGGACCCGGAGGTGGGCTGGTACGACGTCACGAGCGACAACGAGGAATTGATCCCCGGCGGACCGTGGTTCCAATGGCACTTCGACCGGTGGACGCTGCCCCCCGGTGCCACCGAGATCGCCCGCACCGCAGACGCGTCGCAGGCGTTCGTGCTCGGGCGTGCGCTCGCGCTGCAGTTTCATCCAGAGGTCGACGCCGACCTGCTGGACGTGTGGCTGGCCGACGATCGCGACGGAGAGGTCACGGGATTCGGACTCACCCACGAGCAATTACGTTCCCGTACAACGGATCTTGCCGAGAGCGCAGCAACGAGAGTGCGCAACCTGGTGCGAGGCTTCGTGACGCACGTCGTCCGTCAACCGTGCCCCAGCTCGTGAGCGAGGGCGCCGTCGACCCGCGGGTGCCGGAACCGGTGACCCAGCGTCTCGAGTTTGGTCGGCGCCACGCGCTGGTCGGCCTCGGCGAGCTCACGTGACCCCTGCGCCCCGAGCAGAAGCCGCGGCCCAAGCGTCGGAACGGGCAGCAGAGCCGGACGGTGCAGTACCCCGGCGAGCGCCTTGGTGTAGTCGGCATTGCGCACCGGCGTCGGCGCCACGGCATTGACCGGTCCTGACAACCGGGAGTCATATATGGCGCGGTAGTAGACGTCGAGTAGGTCGTCCAGCGCGATCCAGGACAGCCACTGACGGCCACCGCCGATACGCCCGCCCAGTCCCGCGGCGAACAGCGGACGCAACAGACGCAGCGTGCCGCCGTTGGCGGACTGCACGATTCCGGTCCGCACGTTGACGACGCGGATGCCGGCTTGCACGGCAGGCACGGTGGCTGCCTCCCATTCCGCGACGACATCGGCGAGAAAGCCGTCGCCGCGCACGCTTTCCTCGCACAAAACGGCGTCGCCGCGGTCGAAGCCGTAGATGCCGATCGCCGAGGCGCTGACGAACGGCCCGTTGAAGCCACCGTTGGCAGCGACCTCGGCCAGGCGGCGGGTGGGGCCGATCCGACTGTCGCGGATGCCCTTCTTGTGCGCGGCGGTGAATCGCCCGGCGATCGACGTCCCGGCGAGATGCACCACCGCGTCGACACCCGACAGCAGGTCCGGCGCGGGGCGATCGGGATCCCACCGCCGCTCGTCCGGGGATTGCACTGGATGCCGGACCAACCGGATCACTCGGTGCCCGCCCGTGCTGAGAAATGCCGTCAACGCGGTGCCGACCAGGCCGGTAGCCCCGGTGACGGCCACGACCAGTGGGGTCAGGCCCGCATCACGGGCGTCGCGGTGCGCGGCCAGGTCGTCGGCGAGTTGGCGGTGCCGATAGGCGAACATCGGTCGCAGTGCGGCCGCGGGCACCGGCGCGTCGATGCGGTCATACACCCGCGTTCCCGAAGCGACCTCCTCGAACTCGTGGGTGTGGGTCCAGCGTCCGACGATCCGTGGAGGCAACGACCGCAGACCTTCAGAGGAGAGCACATCGACGAACCGGTGCGGTGGGTCGAACCTGGTCGGGTCGTGCTGCGCCACCCAGCGCAACCCGGCAGGCAGACCGAGCACGGCACGGCCGTCGGCCAGCGAGTCGGCCTCGGCCACCACCTTCATCGGCTGCCATGGCGGTACCAGGCGTCGCATTGCACCGGGACGCGTATGCCATTCGAAGACCTCCTTCAACGGATGGTCGACGACGGTCTCAAGCTCGATGCCCATAACTGAATATTCGCAGCCGCGGGGGTGTCGGATTGGCCCCCGGGTTGGGTATCCACGGTCGTAGGCTGAAATTTCGGAGAATCACGATGAGCGGATTGCGCAGACCGACCCGCCGAAGCGCGGGTCGCGTGTTCCGGGACCGCCGGGAGGCCGGCGACGTGCTGGCGCAGATGCTGACGACGTACCGCGATGAGAACGACGTGCTGGTGCTCGGACTGGCCCGAGGCGGCGTTCCGGTCGGCTGGCCGGTCGCCCGCGCTTTGGGGGCTCCGCTGGATGTGTTCCTGGTTCGAAAACTGGGGGTCCCGCAGTGGCATGAACTCGCGATGGGCGCACTGGCCTCCGGCGGTGGCGTGGTGATCAACGACAGCCTGGTGCGCAGCCTCGGCATCAGCGACGACCAGATGCAGGACGTGATCGAGCGAGAAACCGACGAACTACACCGGCGCGAACGCGCCTACCGCGGGGACCGGCCGCCGGTCGACATGGCCGACAAGATCGTGATCCTGGTCGACGACGGCATCGCCACCGGCGCCAGCATGCTCGCGGCGGTACGTGCCGTGCGGGCCGGCGCCCCTTCCGCGGTGGTGGTCGCCGTCCCGGTGGGACCGCCATCGACATGCCGCGAGCTGGCGACCGAAGCCGACGACGTGGTCTGTGCGACGATGCCGTCCCGATTCGAGGCCGTCGGTCAGGTGTACGAGGATTTCCACCAGGTCACCGACGACGAGGTACGCGAATTGCTTACAACCCCAACGGTTTAGCGGTTGCGGTCCTCGTTGGTGACGTCGTCGGCTTGCTCGACGACCGTCGTCTCCGCGGGCGACTCGTCCGGGTACTCCTCGTCGAACTCGACGGCCTGCTCGTTCTCGACGTCGCCCTCGACTTCGTCGGCGTTGTCCCGGGAGCGATCCCGGATCGCGTCAACGATCAGCAACACCACGCCGATAACGCTCGCCGCGATGCACACCCAGGCGATCACCTCATTGCTGGTGACGACGGCGGTCACCAACGCGGCAAGGCCGATGACTGCGAGCACGAGCGCGACGATCAACATTGATCAACCCTGGGTCGACGGGACACGGCGAGCGGAATCGCCGACGACTAGTTGTTGCCGCGGTTGAATTGGTTGAACCCGCCGGCCTCGTTGTTCGCACTGGAGTCCACCGGGGCGGCGGAGCCGCGCTGGCCGAGCTCCTCGAGCTGCGATTCCAGATAGGTCTTGAGCCTGGTCCGGTATTCGCGCTCGAAGGTGCGCAGCTGTTCGAGGCGACCTTCCAGCACTGTGCGCTGCTGATTGATGGTGCCCATGATCTCGGAATGCTTGCGCTCGGCGTCGGCCTGCAGGGCGTCGGCCTTTTCCTGGGCCTGCCGCAGCTGCGTTTCCGAACGGGTCTGCGCGTCGAGCAGAAGGGCGTCGGCACGCTGCTTGGCCTCCGCGACCGTGGTCTCGGCGGTCTGCCTCGCCTCGCTGACCATCGCGTCGGCCTGCGCACGCGCGTCGGCCAGCAACTTGTCGGACTCGACCTTGGCCGTGCCGGTCAACCGGTCGGCGGTGTCCTGGGCCAGGGCCAGCACGCGGGCCGCCTTGAGCGCCTGATCGTCGGATACCGACGAGGTCGGGGCCGCTTCGTACACCGGCTGTGGAGTGGGCTCGGGTGCGGGCGGGGGCGTCGGAGCAGGCTCGTAGTGCGGAATCGACTGAGTCGATTGCGCGCCACCGCCACCGCCGGAGGCCAGCTCCTGGTCCAGCTCGGCGACACGCTGACGGAGGTCGGCGTTCTCCTCGATGAGTCGGGTCAGCTCGTTCTCGACCAGATCGAGGAAGGCGTCAACCTCGTCCTCGTTGTAGCCGCGCTTGCCGATGGGTGGCTTGCTGAATGCAACGTTGTGAACGTCGGCAGGTGTAAGCGGCATTGTCTGCCCCCTTGGAGTCTGGACCGTAAACCGATCTCAAAGTGTAAAGCCTCGCTGGAACGTAACTGGCGCCCATCCTGTCACACCAGACCCTGCGGTTGCAGTAGAGCCCAATATTAAGAGCGAATTTCAATCTTCCGCGGTGTCGGTAGGTGCGATTGAGTCTTCCAATATCGACTTCGGCAAACCGCCCAGAATCGCGGCGGTCGAGCGGATCTCAGGCCGCCGCGCCGAATGCCAGCTGCATGCCGATAAAGGCCAGTAGCAGCAGCACCATGATGGATAGATCGAAGCGCACAGCACCTATCGTGAGCTGCGGAATGATCCGGCGCAGCAGCTTCACCGGCGGGTCCGTCACGGTCATGATCAGTTCCAGGATCACCACCGTCATGCCCTTGGGCTGCCAGTCCCGGGAGAACGACCGGATGAATTCGACGACGACCCGGGCGATCAGCAGCAGCCAGAAGACGAACAGGGCGAAGCCCAGTATCGAGAAGAATTGCGACAACGGAGCCGACCTCACTACAGGTGTGACATTTGATACAGGCACGAGGTCGCGCACGCTTGAAGACGAGGCGCCGGCGCGACGCCGCCAGCCTACCTGGCACGTTCGGCGAGGACGCTACCGCTGAGAAGCCCTGAAGAGATCGAACCTATTGATAGGCGTAGAAACCGGCCTCGGCGATGCGGCGGCGTTCCTCGGCCGTCACGTCGACATCGGCCGGCGACAGCAGGAAGACTTTGGTCGCGACCTTGTCGAACGAGCCGCGCAGGGCGAATGCCAACCCGGCCGCGAAGTCGACCAGTCGCTTGGCGTCGGCGTTGTCCATGGTGACGAGGTCGATGATGACTGGGGTGCCGTCGCGGAACCGCTCGCCGATGGTGCGGGCCTCGCCGTAGTCCTTCGGGCGCAGCGTGGTGATCTTCGACATCGGGCTGCCGGCCTCGAACAACTCGGCCATCCGGCGGGGATCCATCGCGAGTGCCCCGCGGGTCGAACCACGAAGCGCGCCCAGCCGTGACGATGCGCGCTCGAAGTCGCGAGGTCCGCGCATCCTCGGCTCGAAGCGGTCGTCGTCGCGGAATCCACCGCGGTACCCGACCGGTGCGTCGTCGTACTCGCGGTCGTCGTAGCCGCGACCGTATCCGTCATCTTCGAAACGGTCCTCCCGCGGACGGCGCGAGTACCCGCCGCGCGCGGTGCCGCGGTCGTCGTCTTCGTAGTACTCGTCGTCGTAGTCGTCCATAGGGGCCATTCCGAAGTAGGCCTTGACCTTGTGGAGTGTGCTCATCGCTCGACCCTTCTCATGATCGCTCTGGTGTCTGTGATGAAGATGTGACTGGAGTGACTACTCCTGGTGACGGTAGAGGACGTTGTCCCAATAGCGCGGTACCGACACGCACACACGTTGAGCCGTGTTCGACCGCCGCCTCGAGGTCGCTGGACATCCCGGCAGACAGTCCGAGGCGCTGCGGATAATGCCGCTGTACCCGTGCCAATTCGGATTGCAAACGTCCGAAGGCTGCACCGGGGTCCGCTGCCAACGGCGGAATCGCCATCAGCCCGACGAACTCCAGACCCTCGCCGGCCTCGGCCGCGGCGCAGAGGGCGTCGACCGCCTCTGCATCGTTGACATCCACGCCCCCGCGCTTCAGGTCCCCGTCGAGGCTGATCTGTATGTAGACGCGCAGCGGCGCGGACCGTTCGCCGTCGGCCAGCGCCTGCGCCGCGGCGCGGCTCAGGGCGTCGACGAGACGCACGCTGTCGACGGAGTGCGTGGCATACGCCCAGCCGGCGATCGACCGCGCTTTATTGCGCTGGATCCGCCCGACCATGTGCCAGCGAATGGGTGCGCCGCCCTCACTATTGGCGACTTCCGCCGCTTTATTGGCCGCTTCCTGTTCGCGAGACTCGCCGAAATCCTCGCACCCTAAATGGTGCAGAATTGATACGTCGGTGGCCGGGAAGAATTTCGTAATAGGCAGCAATTCAATTTCGTCAGAATTGCGTCCGGCGGCCTCGGCCGCGGCGGCGAGCCGGGCCCGGACGGCAGTCAGCGCCTCGGCGAGTTCAGCTTCACGAGTCGTCACCATGGTGAGAGTCACTCCATCCACACCAGGGACGCCAGCCGTCCCGTCGGCGCGTCCCGCCGGTGGCTGAACAAATTGCGATCCTCCACCGTGCAGCGCGGGTCGACGTCGATGGCCCGGATTCCCAAATCCGTTAGTTGCCGGGCGATTCCGGCCCGCAGATCCAGTCCGGGAGTCTGCTGAGCGGTCGTCGTGCGACTGCCGGGCAGGGTGGCCTCCACCTCGGCGGCCATGGCTGCGGGAACCTCGTAGTTGCGTCCGCTGACCGAGGGACCCAGCAGCACCGAGATGTCCTCGACGCGCGCCCCGACTTCGAGCATCGCCTCCACTGTGCGCGCCACGACACCGTTCTGCGCGCCGACCCGGCCGGCGTGCGCGGCAGCGACCACGCCTGCGCGCGCGTCACCCAATAGCACCGGAACACAATCGGCGGTCACCACGGCCAAAGCCAATCGCCGCCTCGTGGTAACCAACGCATCGGTTTTGTCGACGGGTACGGGCCGGTGTTCGTCGACCACCTCGACGCGATCGCTGTGCACCTGGTTCATCCACACGACAGCGTCATCGCCCAGTCCGACCGCCGCAGCGAGCCGTTTCCGGTTGGCGGCCACCGCGGCGGGGTCGTCGCCGACGTGGTCACCGAGATTGAAGGTGTCGAACGGTGGCGCGGAGACACCACCGGCACGGGTTGTGGTCACGCGCCGTATACGAACCGTCACGTTCGCCAGTATCGCGGCGATGTCAGTGGCGCATGAACGGCGGCACGTCGACATCATCGTCGTCGTCCCCGCCGATACTGACCGTCGCCCCGTTGGTGTGCACCGGCACACTGACGGCGTCGGCCGGCTCGAACAACTGCGAGGTCACCTTGCCCGCGGTTCCGGCCGCGATCGCCTGCCCGGCGCCGACCACCGGCTTGCGCCCCGGCCCGGCCGAATCGAATCCCGCGGCGATGACCGTGACGCGGACTTCGTCGCCCAGCGAGTCGTCGATGACGGTGCCGAAGATGATGTTGGCGTCGGCGTGGGCCGCTTCCTGCACCAGCGAGGCCGCCTCGTTGATCTCGAACAGTCCGAGGTCACTGCCGCCGGCCACCGACAGCAGCACGCCCTGGGCGCCCTCCATGGACGCCTCGAGCAGCGGTGAATTGATGGCGATCTCGGCTGCCTTCAGTGCGCGGCCATCACCGCGCGCCGACCCGATACCCATCAATGCGGTGCCCGCTCCGCTCATGACGCCCTTGACGTCGGCGAAGTCGACGTTGATCAGACCGGGCGTGGTGATCAAATCGGTGATGCCCTGCACGCCGTTGAGAAGCACCTCATCGGCACTGCGGAACGCGTCCATCAACGACACCGCGGCGTCGCCCATCTGCAGCAGCCGGTCGTTGGGGATGACGATCAGCGTGTCACAGCTCTCGCGCAGCGAGGTGATGCCGGTCTCGGCCTGATTACTTCGGCGCTTGCCCTCGAAGGAGAACGGCCGCGTCACCACACCGACGGTGAGTGCACCGAGCTTGCGGGCGATCGTCGCGACGACGGGCGCGCCACCGGTACCGGTGCCACCGCCTTCGCCCGCGGTGACGAACACCATGTCGGCACCGCGCAGCAGTTCCTCGATGTCATCCTTGGCGTCTTCGGCGGCTTTCCGTCCGACCTCGGGGTCGGCTCCGGCGCCGAGTCCGCGGGTCGAATCGCGGCCGACGTCGAGCTTGACGTCGGCATCGCTCATCAACAGCGCTTGTGCGTCGGTGTTGATGGCGATGAACTCGACGCCTTTGAGGCCCTGCTCGATCATCCGGTTGACGGCGTTGACGCCGCCGCCGCCGATGCCGACGACCTTGATCACGGCGAGGTAGTTATGCGGGGGGGTCATCGGATCGCCCTTTCCTCCCAGGTTGGTTGTCGACTCGCAGAACGCCTTGGCAAACTCTCAACCTCAACCAGAGGGTTATAGTTATGTCAAGTTGTTTCGCGCAATCAGAACGGTAGGGCGCGTCCGCTGACGATCCGTGCAGGCGCGCCGAAACGCACGCAAAGAATTCTGCGCAATTACTTGACGGTCGGCAGGTCCGGACTCGACACGTCGTACGTCTGGCCCGGCTGGGTGAGCAGCGCGCCGAGTGTGAGCGCCTTCTCCTCGGTGCGGTCGGTGGTCCCCCACACGACCTGGCGTCCATCGGTGAGCTGCAGCGTGATTGCGGCGACCGAGGGTGCGTCGACGCGGGCGACCTGAGCGGCCACCTCGGGGCGCAGCGACGTCATGACCTCGAGCGCGGCTTTCGTCGGTGGATCGTTCGGCCCGGGATTCTGGGTGTCGAGATACGGCACGCCCGGCGGCGGCGGCGCGATCGCGAAATCCACACCGTCGCGGTCGAACAGATGCGGTCCGTCCGGGTAGTCCTTGACCACCACCGGCACCCGCTCGACCACGGTGACCCGCAGCGTGGACGGATACTCACGCTGGACCCGAACGCTGGCGACACGCCGGATCGCGGCCACCCGCTCGGCGACGGTGTCGGTGTCGATCTGCAGCAGCGGAGTCCCCGGCTCGACGGCCACCGCGTTGGTCACCTCGTCCTGCGTCAACGCGCCCAACCCGACGACGACGATGTTGCGCGCCGACATGACCGGCGTGAAGTACAGCAACAGTCCCAGCCCGACGACGATCACACTGATCAGCGCTGTCCACATCAGCACCTTCAGGCCCCGAACCGTGCCGCGCCCAGTCTTTTTCGTACTGGGGGCACCGGTGATGCGCCGCTTGGCCTCGCGGCGGGCCTCTTCAATCGCGGTGGCGCGGGCCTGGGCGGCGCGTCGCTCCTCGCGCTCACGGCGTGCCCGGCGCCGAGGGCCCTCGAAATCGGTTTCCGACTCGGCGTCGGCCGGGCTTTCGGCCGTCGGGTCATCGGCCTCGGCCGGGGTCTCGGGCTCGTCGGCCTCGACCGCGGGGTCGGTCGGCTCTGTCATCGCGGCACCGGGCCCGGCCCGCCCGGCGCACCGCGGTTGGCCTTGGCCTGCAGCGCCGCCAGAATCTCCTTGCCGAGCATGGTGACATCACCGGCACCCATGGTGACGACGACATCGCCCGGCCGCACAGCAGCGGCCACGCGTTCGGCGACAGCCGAGAAGTCCGGGATGTAGGTCACCGGAACGGTGACGTGTTCGGCGACGCTCGCTCCGCTGATTCCCGCTATCGGCTGCTCACGGGCCGCGTAGACGTCGAGCACGAAAACCTCGTCCGCAATATCCAGCGCCTGTCCGAATTCTCGCGCGAAAGCCTCTGTCCGCGAATATAAATGGGGTTGGAACACCACGACCGAACGGCCAGTGCGCGCCACCGTTTGCAATGTGCTCAGATTGGCGTGAACCTCGGTGGGATGGTGTGCGTAGTCGTCGAAGACACGCACCCCGCTGACGTTGCCGACCAACTCCAGACGGCGGCGCACACCTTCAAAGCCGGCCAGACCGTCGAGGACAGCGTCGACAGGTGCGCCGGCATTCACCGCGGCGAGCAGGGCGGCCAGCGCATTGAGCGCCATATGTCTACCCGGCACCGCCAGTCGCATCACCCACGGCTGCGGGTCGCCGGCCAACTGGACGTGCGCGACGGCGCCGGTGTCGTGCTGTTCCCAACTCACCAGCGCGGCATCGGTCGCCACGCTCGGATCGCTGCCGTAGCGCAGGACACGGATACCCAGCGCCGCAGTACGTTCGGCGAGTGCGGCCCCGCCCGGGTCGTCGACGCACACCACAAGTGCACCACCGGGTTTGATGCGTTCGACGAAATCATCGAACACGGCGCGGTACGCCTCCACGGTGCCGTAGAAATCGAGGTGATCGGCGTCGATGTTGGTCACCACCGCGATATCGGGGCTGTACTCGAGCAGCGACCCGTCGCTCTCGTCGGCCTCGGCGACGAAGCAGTCGCCGCTGCCGTGATGGGCGTTGGTGCCGGCCTCCCCGAGGTCCCCGCCGACCGCGAACGACGGGTCGAATCCACAGTGCTGCAAGGCAACTATCAGCATCGAGGTGGTGGTCGTCTTGCCGTGGGTGCCGGTCACCATCAGCGTGGTGTAGCCGGCCATCAGCCTGGCCAGCACGACCGGACGCAGGATCACCGGGATGCCACGTCTGCGCGCCTCGACCAGCTCGGGGTTGGTCTTGGGGATCGCGGCATGCGTCGTGACGACGGCGGTCGGTCCACCGGGCAGCAAGTCGAGCGAGGACTCGTCGTGACCGATGCGGATCGACGCACCCCGCGCCTGCAGCGCCACCACGCCGCGCGACTCCTTGGCGTCCGAACCGGACACCATCCCGCCGCGGTCCAGCAGGATGCGGGCGATTCCAGACATGCCGGCACCGCCGATGCCGACCATGTGCACCCGCTGCAACTCGGCAGGCAGGATCCGATGTCGCCGACCTTCCGGCTCCGGTGGCTTCGCTTTCACCGCAGACCCTTTCGGGATTCGCGCGCGATGTCGAGGGCGACTTCGGCGACCTTTTGCGCTGCGTCACGATGGCCGGTCAGCGCGGCGGCCACCGTCATCGCCTGCAGGCGCCCCGTCTCGGTCAACAATGCGGTGACCGTGTCGGCGACGAATTGCGGCGAAAGGTCGGCGTCGTCGACGAGGACGCCGCCGCCGGCGTTGACGACGGGCAGCGCGTTGAGCCGCTGCTCGCCATTGCCGATCGGCAGCGGCACATACACGGCGGGCAGACCGATCGCCGTCAGCTCGGCGACCGTCATGGCCCCCGACCGGCAAATCGCGAGGTCGGCGGCGGCGTAGGCGAGGTCCATCCGGTCCAGATAGGGAACGGCGACGTACGGCGGATCGCCGTCGGCTGACTCACGCAATTCGAGGGTGTTCTTGGGACCGTACGCGTGCAGCACCGAGATTCCGCACGCAGCGAGATCTTTGGCGGCAGCAGAGACTGCGCGGTTCAGCGACTGGGCGCCCTGCGAGCCGCCAAAAACGAGTAGCACCTTGGCGTCGTCGTCAAAGCCGAAGTGCGCACGCGCCTCGGCACGCAGGGCCATCCGATCCAGCGATGTGATCGCCGCACGCACCGGTACCCCGACGACCTCGACGTCGCGCAGCCCCGGATTCGGCACCGCCGAAAGCACCCGTCGCGCTGTACGGGCGCCGATTCTGTTCGCCCAGCCCGCGCTGGCGTTGGCCTCGTGGATCACCACTGGCACCCGACGACGCTTGCCCAGCCCGCCCCGGGCGGCCAGATATGCCGGCAAGGCAACGTAGCCGCCGAATCCGATCACGACATCGGCGTCCACGTCGACCAGCACGGCGCGGGTCTGTCGCACCGCCCGTCGGATTCGCATCGGCAGCCGCGCGAGGTCAGCCGACGGCTTGCGTGGCAGCGGGACCGGGGTGATCAGTGCGAGGTCATAGCCGCGCTGCGGCACCAACCGCGTCTCCAGACCACGCTCGGTGCCCAGTGCGGTGATCCGCACGTCAGGATCGATCGCTCGCAGCGCGTCAGCCACCGCCATCGCCGGTTCGACATGGCCCGCGGTACCACCACCCGCGAGCACCACCGATACCGATCTGTTCACCCGTAATGCTGACCTTCCAATGTGCGAGCCCGTCGGCCCTTGCGATCTCGACCGTCTCCATGATGCCTTGGGGCTCGCACGGCCCTGGCGGCTGTGGCGGTTTGGCGCCGGTTCTCCGCGGCGGGCTTACGACTCCTGCTGGTGGCGGCCTTGGGCCGCGGTGCCTTCTTGGTTGGTTTGGTGCTCCCCGCACCCTTGGTTTCCCTGGTTCGCAGGCGGTCTCGCAGCGCCTCGGTGCGGGTCGGCACATACGGCGCAGGCAGCGGCAGTCGCAGTAGGCGGTTGACCCGATCGTCACGCCCCGCCCGCAGGGCAGCCACCGCCTCGGGTTCGTGTCGCGCCGCGTTGGCCATGATCCCGATCATCAAGAGCGTTGTCGCCGTTGATGTTCCGCCGGCGGAGATGAGCGGCAGCTGCAGCCCGGTCACGGGGAGCAGCCCCACCACGTAGCCGACGTTGATGAATACCTGACCCATCACCCACAGCGTCGCGGTGGCGGTCAGCAGTCGCAGAAACGGGTCTGCCGAGCGACGGGCGATCCGCATGCCGGTGTAGGCGAACAGGCCGAACAGACACAGCAGGCCGGCCGCTCCGATGAACCCGAGTTCCTCACCGATGATGGCGAAGATGAAGTCGTTGTGCGCGTTGGGCAGGTAGTTCCATTTCGCTGTGCCCTGCCCGAGTCCGTCGCCGAAAAAACCGCCGTTGGCCAGTGCGAATCGCGCCTGGCGGGCCTGGTAGCCCGACCCCTGGGAGTCGGCGCCGGGATTCAACCACGACATCACCCGATCGGAGCGGTAGCCCTCGGCCATGGCCAGTGCGGCCGCCGACACGACGACCGCCAACAGCGACGATACGAACACCCGCAGCGGGAGGCCGGCATACCAGAGCAGACCGAGAAGAATGATGCCCAGCGACACCGTCTGCCCGAGGTCGGGCTGAGCGACGATGAGCGCCAGCGCGATAACGGCCGCAGGCACCAGCGGGATCAACATCTCACGCAGCGATGCCCGCTCCATACGCCGGGTGGCCAGCAGGTGCGCACCCCAGAGCAGGAACGCGATCTTGGCCAGCTCCGACGGCTGCATCGAAAAGCCGTTGATGACGAACCAGCCTCGAGAGCCGTTGGCCACCTTGCCGATTCCCGGGATGAGCACCAGGATCAGCAGGATGATCGAGATGCCGAATCCGGTGAACGCCAGGCTGCGCATCAGCTGGATGGGCATTCGCATCGCGACGTAGAACGCGAAAAGGCCGATCACCGTCCACAGCACCTGCCTGGCGAACACCATCCACGGCGAACCGTCCGTGTCGTAGGAGTACACACCCGAGGCGGACAGCACCATCGTCAGGCCCAGCATGACGAGCAGTGCCGCCACGGCGATGATCAGATGGAATGACGTCATCGGCCGACCGAGCCACGCGCCGAAGCGCGTCCGGGGTGCCTGCTCCGCCGACGTAGCGTCGCCCGGTTTATCGTCACCCGTCCTGCGGAGCCGCAATCGGGTCAAGATGTTGCTCATCGCTGCTACCGAGACAGGGCGCGCACGGCGGCGGCGAATGCGTCGCCGCGATGGCCGTAGCCGCTGAACTGGTCGAAGGATGCCCCGGCCGGCGCCAGCAGGACGGTGTCCCCAGGTCCGGCGAGACGCGACGCGGCCTCGATAACGGCCGCCATCACCGCCTCGCCAGTCACACCAGTCTCATCTTTCCCATGCACCCCAAAATCCTCCCCCGTCACAGGCTGAACGACGGGGACATCCGGGGCGTGTCGCGATAACGCGTTGGCGACCAGCTGGCGGTCACGGCCGATCAGCACCGCTCCAACCAGCCGATTCGCCACCGTCGCCACGAGTTCTTCGACCGAGGCGCCTTTGAGCAGCCCGCCGGCGATCCAGACCACGCGCGGATACGCAGTGATCGAGGCCTGCGCCGCATGCGGGTTCGTGGCCTTGGAATCGTCGATGTAGGTCACGCCGTCGTGCACTCCGATGACTTCGGCGCGGTGGCTGCCCACCTGAAACCCGGCGAGTGCATCCGCAATGGGCACCGGCGGCACCCCGACCGCACGGGCCAGGGCCGCCGCGGCCAGTGCGTCGAGCACCCCGACCGGCCCGGCCACCGGAATGGCTGCGACCGGCGCAAGTGGTACCCGGTCGCCGAACGCGTTGTCGACGAGCATGCCCTCATCGACGCCGAGCTCACCCGTCGCCGGTTCGCCCAACCGGAAGCCGACCCGCACCCGGGCCGCAGCCGTTTCCAGCAGACCCGCGGCCACCGGGTCGTCGAGGCCGGCGATCGCGACCCGGCCGCCAAGGGCGCGGGCCTTGTCGCTGGCGTAGGCCGCCATGCTGCCGTGCCAGTCCAGGTGGTCCTCGGCGACGTTGAGCACCACGCCGGCCTCCGGTCGCAGCGACGGCGCCCAGTGCAGTTGGAAGCTGGACAACTCGACGGCCAACACTTCGGACGGTTCGGCGAGCACGTCGAGCACCGGGTTCCCGATGTTGCCGCACAGCACCGCGCGACGACCCGCGGCGATCAACATCGCGTGCAGCATCGACGTCGTGGTGGTCTTGCCGTTGGTTCCGGTGACGACGAGCCATTGTCGCGGCGGCCCGAAGTGGCCGGAACTGTCCAGCCGCCAGGCCAATTCGACGTCTCCCCAGATCGGCACACCGGCCTCGGCTGCGGCGGACAGCACGGGTGCCGTCGGCGGGAATCCGGGGCTCGTCACCACCAGGTCGTACTCGGCGATGTGCGCCTGCGCTTCGGCGACGGTGACCACTTTCGCGGGCGTGATGAGACGTTGCAGCGCCAGCGGATCGTCGTCGCAGATCGTGAGCAGTACACCCGTCGGCTCCAGCACGGCGCTCACCGAGCGCCCGGTGATGCCCGCGCCTGTCACCAGAATGCGCGCCCCCGGCACCAATAGCGAAAGGTCGCTCACGTCAGGTACCGACGGTCGTGAACCACTCGCTGTAGAACAGTGCGACACCGAGCCCGCAGGCGATCGCGGTCAACAGCCAGAAGCGGATGATCACCGTGGTTTCGGCCCATCCCACCAATTCGAAGTGGTGATGGAACGGCGCCATGCGGAACACCCGGCGCCCGGTCGTACGGAACGCCAATATCTGCACGACGACCGAGGTGACCTCGGCGACGAACAGCGCGCCGAGCACAACCGCGAGCATCTCGGTCCGACTGGTCACCGACAGCCCGGCGATGATTCCGCCCAGCGCGAGCGACCCGGTGTCGCCCATGAAGATCTTCGCCGGCGCGGCATTCCACCACAGGAACCCGATGCAGGCGCCTGCTGTCGCCGCGGCGATGATCGCGAGGTCCAGCGGGTCGCGCACGTTGTAGCAGCCCAGGCCGGGACTGATCGCGCACGCGTTGCGGAACTGCCAGAAGGTGATCAACACATAGGCCGCGCACACCATCGCCATTGCGCCGGCGGCCAGCCCGTCCAGACCGTCGGTGAAGTTCACCGCGTTGGACCACGCGTAGATCATCGTCACGCAGAACAAGATGAACAGCGCCGGTGGCAGTGTGACGGTGGCGATCTCGCGGACGTACGACAGATCCGGGCTGCCCGGCGTGAGTCCGTCGGAGTTGCGGAACTGCAGCGCGAGCACACCGAATATCACCGCGGCACAGAGAATGCCGACGGTCTTGGCCGTCTTGTTCAGGCCCAGGTTGCGAGACCGGCGGATCTTTATCAGGTCGTCGGTGAAGCCGACCAAGCCCAGCGCGGTCGCCAGCCCGAGTACGAGCAGGCCCGAAGCCGACGGGCCCTTGCCGTCGATCACCACACCCACCAGGTGGGTGCCGAGGTAGGAGGCCCAGATGCCCGCGACGATGGCCACACCGCCCATCGACGGTGTGCCGCGCTTCTTGTGATGGCTCGGCGGACCGTCCTCGCGGATCTCGTGACCGAAGCCCTGCTTGGTGAACAGCCGGATCAGCACCGGGGTCAGCAGGATCGAGACCGTCAGTGCGATTCCGACGGCGATGAGGATCTGCCTCATGGGGTGGGGTCCCCACCATCGGCGATCAGGACATCGGCGAGTGCGCCCAGCCCAGCGGAGTTGGAGCCTTTCACCAGCACCACGTCGCCGGCTCGCAGCTCGGACCGGAGCACAGCCAGCGCGGCGTCAGCGTCGTCGACCATGGTGGCCTCAGAGCCCCACGACCCCTCCATCACCGCGCCGTGGTGCATGGCGCTCATAGCCCTCCCGGTTCCAATGACGATCAGTCGTGACACATCTAATCGCACGGCCAACCGGCCGATGTTGTCATGCTCCGATATCGCGTCGTCACCGAGTTCGGCCATCTCGCCCAAAACCGCCCAGCTGCGACGTCCTCCCCTACCCGCCGGGTGTGGGCCCACGCCTGCCCCGCGCGCCATCCAGGCGAGCGCCTTGAGCCCGGCACGCATCGAGTCGGGGTTGGCGTTGTAGGCGTCGTTGACGATCGTGACACCGTCGGGGCGGGTGGCGACCTGCATACGGTGTCGCGACGCCGGGCCCGCCGCGGCAAGCGCAGCGGCCACCTGCTCGAGCGTCGCGCCGCATTCCAGCGCGACGGCGGCCGCGCACAGCGCGTTGGACACCTGATGGTCGCCGTGCACCGCCAGCGTCACGCCGACCTGTTGGCCGCCGGCGTGCAGTGTGAACCGCGGCCGGGCCAGCTCATCGAGCGCCACCGCGTCCGCCCAGATGTCTGCTTCTGCTGACCTGGACACCCGCACGACGCGCGCCGCGGTCGTCTCGGCCATCGCGGCCACCACCGCGTCGTCGACGTTGAGCACCACCGCACCCGACGATGGAACAGCCTGGGGCAGTTCGGCTTTCGTCGCCGCGATCGCCTCCCGGGATCCGAACTCGCCGAGGTGGGCGGTGCCCACATTGAGCACCACCGCGATCGAGGGCGGCGCGATTGCCGCCAGAGCCGCGATGTTGCCGCGGTGCCGTGCGGACATCTCGAGCACCAGATAGTCGGTGGCCTCGGTTGCCCGCAGCACCGTCCATGGATGGCCGAGCTCATTGTTGAACGAGCCCGGCGGTGCGATGACCTCACCGAGCGGCGTGAGCACCGCCGCCAGCAGATCCTTGGTCGAGGTCTTACCCGAAGAGCCGGTGACGCCGATGATCGTCAGCCCGCCGTCCACCAGCTTCGCGGCGACGGCTGCAGCCAGCCGTGCCAGTGCGGCCAGCACCGCCGCACCAGAGCCGTCGCTGTCGTGTTCGAGCACGCTGGCGGTTTCCTCGCCCGTCGGCCGGACAGCGGGTTCGACGACGATCGCGGGCACTCCGACGGGCCGAGCGGCCAGCACCGCGACCGCTCCTTGTTCGACCGCGGCGGCGGCGAAATCGTGTCCGTCGGAGCGGGCGCCGGGCAGCGCAAGGAACAACCCGCCCGGTCCTGCGGCCCGCGAGTCGAACTCGACAGTGCCGGTGACCCTGGTGACGGCCGCCTGTTCGGGGCTGATGTCGGCAAGTCGCCCACCGACAATGCGGGCGATCTCGGCGATGGTCAGGTCGATCACGTGCGGTGTCCCCACGCCTCGAGCGCTTTGGTGAGCTCATCGCGGTCGTCGAACGGCCGGGTCACGCCGTGGCTGGTTTGTCCCGGCTCGTGGCCTTTACCCGCGACGAGCACAACGTCACCGGGTTGTGCCCAGGCGACCGCGTAGTCGATGGCCTCGCGACGGTCGCCGAGCTCGACGACTTCGGCGCGGCCCGCCGCGGTCCCAGCGACGATCGCAGCACGGATCTGCGCGGGCTCCTCGTCCCGCGGGTTGTCGTCGGTGATCACGACGAGGTCGGCCAGTTCAGCTGCCACCCGGCCCATCGGTTCGCGCTTACCCGCGTCCCGATTGCCGCCGGCGCCGAACACCACGGCCAGCCGCCCGGTGCCCTGTTCACGCAGCGTCTGCAGCACCGCTTCCAAAGCGCCGGGCTTGTGCGCGTAGTCGACCAGCGCGAGGAACGGCTGCCCGCGGTCGACGGTTTCCAGGCGCCCAGGCACACTCGCCGTGCGCAGACCGTGCGCCGCCTGTTCCGGCGACACCCCGACGGCGTCCAGCAGAGCCACCGCGAGCAGACAGTTCGCCACGTTGTAGCGGCCCGGCAAGCCGATGCTCAGCCCGTGGTGCACGCCCGCCGGATCGACGGCAGCGAATTCCTGGGCGCCGCCGGAGCCAGCACCGAGTATGCGCACATCTTCGACCCGCCAATCGGCGTCCTGCCCGGTAGCGCTCACCGACACCGGGCGGTGCGCGAGAGCAGCGATCGCGCGGCCCGCATCGTCGTCGACGCATACCACTGAAATGCTTGCATGCGTTGCGGATTCGGGGTCGAACAGTTGCGCCTTGGCGTCGAAGTAGTCCTGCATCGTCTGATGAAAGTCCAGATGGTCCCTGGACAGATTGGTGAACCCGCCGACCGCGAACCGCACCCCGTCGACGCGTCCCAGGGTCAGCGCATGGCTCGACACCTCCATGACCACGGTGTCGACACCCTGTTCGACCATCACGGCGAGCAGCGCCTGCAGATCGGGAGCTTCCGGCGTCGTCAGTGCGCTGGGCTGATCGCGGCCGTCGATGCGGATGCCGACGGTGCCGACGAGCCCCGGCTTCCGGTCGGCCGAGCGCAGGCCGGCCTCGACGAGATAGGTGGTGGTCGTCTTGCCCGATGTCCCGGTGACGCCGATGACGCGTAGCTTTTCCGACGGATGTCCGTAGACCGTGGCGGCCACCTCGCCAAGCACCGATCGCGGACCCGGGTGAATGAGGACCGGGACGTCGATATCGATGTCGCTGCCGATCTCGGCGAGTCCGGCGGCGTCGGTGAGGATCGCGGCGGCCCCGCGTGAAACGGCCTCGGCAGCGTGGCGGGCGCCGTGCGACGAGGCGCCCGGCAGGGCGGCGAACAGGTCGGAGGCCACCACGTCCCGACTGCGCAGCGTCACCCCGGTGATCTGGACGTCGGGAACCCGGACACCGTGCGCGGGCACCGCCGCGACCTGCTCGGCAAGCAGTCCGAGCGCGCTTCCGACAGGGTGGCTGGGACGCAGATTCATCGCGATGACACAGTACCGGCCTGCTACCGGGGCTACCTCAGCTCAGGTGGCCTGCAGCGTCAGCGGCGGGCCTTCTGGTGAGAGCGGCACGTTCTCCCGCTGGAGCAACCAGGCGGCGATGTTGTGGAACAACGGTGCCGCCGTCGTCCCTGGCTGCCCGTCGGCGGTCCGGTGCGGGTTGTCCATCATGACGCCGATGACATAGCGCGGATCGTCCGTCGTGGCGATGCCGGCGAAGGTGATCCAGTAGACGTCGTCGTAGTAGCAGCCGCACCCCGGGTTGATCTGCTGGGCGGTTCCCGTTTTGCCGGAGAGCTGATAGCCCTCGACGGCACCCTGCGATCCGGTGCCCTGTTGTACGCCCATCGGATCGCGTTGCAGCGTCGCCCGCAGCATCTGCCGCACGGTCTGCGCGGTCTGCGCGGAAACCACGCGTACCCCTTCCGGCCGGGGTTCGTCGGTGCGGGTGCCGTCGGGAGCGATAGTGGATTTGAGGATGCGCGGCGGAATGCGCACACCGTCGTTGGCGATCGCCTGGTACATGCCCGTCATCTGGAGCAGTGACATCGAAAGGCCTTGCCCGATAGGCAAGTTGGAGAACGTGCTACCCGACCACTGATCTATCGGCGGGACCAGGCCCGCGCTCTCGCCCGGCAGTCCGACACCGGTGCGCTGACCGAGGCCGAACTTGCGGACCATCTCGGCGTAGCGCTCCGGCCCCAGGCGCTGGGCCAGCATCAGCGTGCCGACGTTGGAGGACTTCCCGAAGATGCCGGTGGTCGTGTACGGCATGGTGCCGTGTTCCCAGGCATCGCCGACGGTGACGCCACCCATGTGGATCGAGCCAGGCACCTGCAGTACCTCGTCGGGGTTGGAAAGTCCGTACTCGATCACGGACGCGGCGGTGATGATCTTGTTGACCGAGCCGGGTTCGAACGGCGAGGACACCGCGGGGTTGCCCAGCTGCCGGTGATCCTGGCGCCCGATGTCCTGGCTCGGATCGAAGGTGTTGTCGTTCGCCATCGCAAGCACCTCACCGGTTTTGGCGTCCAGCACCACGGCTGACGCGTTCTTCGCACCGGACAGGTCCTTGGCCTGCTGCACTTGCTGCTGCACGTAGAACTGGATGTCGTCGTCGAGGGTCAGCATCACGGTCGACCCGTCGACCGCATCGTGGCGGTTCCGATAGCTCCCCGGGATCACGACACCGTCGGAGCCGCGGTCGTAGGTGACCGAACCGTCAGACCCGGCCAGGACGGCGTCCAGCGAGTCCTCCATGCCCAGCAGGCCGTGGCCGTCCCAGTCGATTCCGCCGACGATGTTGGCCGCCAGCGATCCGCCCGGGTACTGGCGCAGATCCTGCCGCTCCGAACCGACCTCGGGGAATTTGGAGGTGATGGCGTCGGCGATGGCCGGGTCGACCGCGCGGGCGAGGTAGACGAATGACTCGTTGCTCTTGAGCTTCTTCATCACCGTGGCGGCATTGGGCTTGTTGTTCAGTCGCAGGGCGACCTCGGCGGCGATATCGCGCATCCTGGCCGCCGGATCCGGCGCCTCCGGCGACTTCGCCAGCGCCTCATCCAGTTGCTTGCGTACCTTGACCGGCTGGAACGTCAGGGCGCGCGCTTCGATGGTGAACGCCAACTTGTCGTTGTCGCGGTCGACGATCGAACCGCGTACCGCCTGATCGACATCGGTGACCTTGAGCTGGCTCGCCGCTTCGGCGCGCAGGCCCTCGGCACGCGGCACCTGGAGGTTGAACAACTGCGCCGCGGCGACGATCAGCACCAGAAAGATGGCGGCGTTGCCGACGCGGTGCCGAAATACGAACGATGCGCTGCGCAGACCGCCGTCGGATGCCGGTGTTCGGGTGCGACGAGACCGTGCCGACCGTTCCTGCGTCTTCACGGCGCGGCGCGACTTCGATCTGCCGGCCGCGGGACCCTTGCCGCGGCTCATGCCGGGGCGCCTGGTACTGGCGCGGCCGCCGGTCCGGGCAGCGCCGCCTGGCCGGGCACCTGAGGTGCCGCGCCGGCGGGCGGCACCTGGAGCGGCTGTTGCAGCACGGGTGCCGACGGTGCGGCCGGGGTGGCCGGCATCGGCCCCAGCGCGGGCAGCGTGGCGCCGGCGGCGTGCGGCACCTCGGCGCCGGGCGCGGCCACCGGCGGAACGGCGGGCAGGACCGGCACCGGCTGGCCTGCACCCGGTAGCGGCTGGCTGGCGCCAGGCGCCGGTGTCAGCACAGGTCGCTGCGGAACACGCACGGTCAGCTCACGCGGATCCGTAACTCGCGCTGCCGGTGCCCGCGGTGGTGGGGGCGGCGTCTCCTCGGGCAGCGGCGAGTTCAGCGGGGGCGGCGGGACACCTTCGGCGGGTTTGGGGGTGCCGACCACGATCCAGTTGCCGGTGGGGTCCTGCACGAGGTGTGCGGTGTCGCGGGACGGAATCATGCCGAGTCCGCGCGCCGCCTCGGCCAACGCGGGCGCGGCCTGCGCCTCTAGGACGTCACGTTCTAGAGCTTCCTTCTGTTGCAGCAGAGCCTGATTCGTCTCACGGGCGATGCCGAGTTGGTAAGACCGCTCAGCGGCGTCGGTCGACAACCACAGGGTCGTCCCCAGACCTGCGCCAAGCGATCCGATGACCAGCACGACGAACGGCACCCTGGCGATCAACGCGCGAGGACGCAGGTCGATCGATGCCAGTTTGACGATTACGCGCTCACGTAGCGGAGGCCGTACGACCTTGGGTGCCTTGGCTTTACGTGCCTTGGCTCGCGCCTTGGCCTGGCTCGAGTTCTTCGGCCTAGCGGGAGCGCTCGTTGGCCGCGGAGTCGGATTGCTCTGTGGCGCTGACCGTCGCGGACGCTGGTCGGGGGTGGGCTTGCGCCGCGACGGTGCTTCACTCGGGCGACCACCGTTTCGGGGATTGCGTCGGCGCTCGTCGTGCCCGCGTGACGGTGCCGGCCGTTTGATCTGCTTGGCCTGCTTTGCCTGCTTGCTCTGTTTGGCCCTCATCGTGGCTCCCCCACCTTCTCCAGCGCCCGTAGCCGCACAGATGCGCTACGCGGGTTCAATGCGATCTCCTCGGCCCCGGCGCGCTCGGCGCCACGGGTCAAGGCGACGAATTCGGGTTCGTGCCCGGGTAATTCGACCGGAAGCCCGGGTGGCGTCTTGGAGGCGGTGGCCGCGGCGAACTGGTTCTTTACGATGCGGTCCTCCAAAGACTGGTAAGCCATCACCACAATCCGGCCGCCGGGGGTCAGCGCCTCGAGCGCTGCGGGCACCGCGTCCCGTAGCGAGTCCAGCTCGCCGTTGACGGCGATGCGCAACGCCTGGAATGTCCGCTTGGCCGGATGACCGCCGGTCCGGCGGGCTGGTGCTGGAATCGCCTGGTACAGCAGCTCAACCAGCTCCGCGGTGGTCGTGAACGGCCGACTGGCACGCCTGCGGGCGATCTGTGACGCGATACGGCTGGCGAACCGCTCCTCACCGAACTCACGCAGCAGGCGTGCCAGCGCTCGCTCGTCGTAAGTGTTGAGGACGTCGGCCGCGGTGAGTGGCGCGTCGGGATCCATCCTCATATCCAGGGGCGCGTCCGACGCGTAGGAGAAGCCGCGCTCGGTGCGGTCGAGTTGCATCGAGGACACGCCGAGATCGAAGAGGATGCCTTGGACAAAGCCTGGGTCGTCTTCGCGTGCCCAGTAACCGGTTTGCGCGAGCGCTCCTTCGATCCCGTCGTAGCGGGTACGTACCAGCAGCACGCGATCGCCGAATCTGGACAAGCGCTCACCTGCGATCCAGAGGGCATTGGGATCGCGATCCAGGCCGATCAGCCGCAAGCCGGGAAATTCGGTGAGGAACCGCTCGGAGTGCCCGCCGGCGCCGAGGGTGGCGTCGAGGAGCACTGCCCCGCTGCCATCGGAATCGTTGCGGGTCAGGGCTGGGGCCAAGAGTTCGACGCAGCGGTCGAGCAGCACGGGAATGTGGTCAGGCATCGCTGTGGATCCCTCCAGGCCTCCGGTGCGGGCCCCTGCATCGAGGTCCCTGTCCGAGGTCGCGGACCTGGCGTCGGGGAAGTACGCCAGGGCCGATTCGGACAGAGGCCACGATGCACAGGCAACGAGCCGGTCGAGTCCCGCATCAGCGGCACCCTCAAATGATGTCGTGCAGAGCTTCATCTGTGGCCGCGGAGAAGTTCTCTTCGTGGGACTGCTGGTATTCCTGCCACGCCGCCGAATCCCAGATTTCCAGGTAGTCGACCGATCCGATCACCACGCAGTCCTTCGAGAGGTTGGCGTAGCGGCGATGATCGGCCGACAGCGTGATCCGGCCTTGTGTGTCGGGGTGCTGTTCGTCAGTGGCCGCGGCGAGATTTCGCAGAAACGCGCGAGCCTCCGGATTGCTCCGCGATGCCTGCGACGCCCGTCGTGCCAGCTTTTCGAACTCCGCACGCGGATAGACGGCAAGGCTGTGATCTTGGCCTTTGGTGACCATCAACCCTCCTGCCAGTGCGTCGCGGAACTTGGCGGGCAGTGTGAGCCGCCCTTTGTCGTCGAGCTTCGGCGTGTAGGTGCCGAGAAACATCCCGCCACCTCCTGCCACTCCGGGGATCCGGATTCCCCGTTGCTCGCCACTTTACCCCACAATCCCCCACCACACTCCATTTGTTAGCAAGTTTTGTCCGCGCGCCCCCACCTATCAGGGCAATCACCGATAAACAACAGCACTGTCCGGATTCCAGGTCAGTTCGGCGAGAATAAAACCCCAGCTAGAAGGACTGCAGCGATGAAGTGGGGCGCTGTGGGGCGGCCGGCGATTCGGGGCCGCGCGCACAAAAAAGGGGTAGCCCGGTTGGGCTACCCCTGAGGTCGGTGCGGTTCTACTCGTCGAAACGGCGGCGGAACCGGTCCTCCATGCGGCTGGTGAACGAACCGCCGGAGCCCTTGGCCTTCTTCTGCCGCTGCTGCCCCACCTGGTCGGTGGCCGAACGGTCACGGCCGCCTGCCACTCGCGGGCCGGTGATCGCGAAGACGACGCCGCCGAACATCACGATGAATCCGACCACGGACAGGACCGCGAAGTCTCCGATCCGAGTGGCCGGGATCGCGATACCCGCCACCAGCATCGCCAGCCCGATCACGAAAAGCGCTGCACCCTGCAGTCGACGCCGGGTAGATGGCGCGCGCAGCGTGCCGCCGCGGACGCTCGAAGCGAACTTCGGGTCCTCGGCATAGAGCGCGCTCTCGATCTGATCGAGCATGCGCTGCTCATGATCGGAGAGTGGCATTCGTCCCTCCCTCGGGGCCCTGGAGCCGATGCGACCGGTCTCAATCGTTCAAACTGATGTCCGCCCGCATTCACGGACGCCTAACAGTCATGATACGAGGTCAATCTGAGCCGTACCACCTAGCGACGTGCCTCACCTACTTTGAGCGCGTGGCCGGTGGTGGTGCCTCACCTATTTTGAGCGCGTGGTCTAGAAGGCTTGCCCGATGTGGAAGGCAAGATCGATATGGCTGCGAGGCGGCAGGTAACGA